>CAWFCI010000028.1:0-259888 GCA_963814305.1 uncultured Alphaproteobacteria bacterium | reverse complement strand
GATGTCCGCAGAAGCGTCCGTAGCCGGAATCCTTGGAAAAATGCTACTCGATCTGCTTTGATTTCCGGTGACAGACGACATCACTTTCAGCATGCGGCACCTTGAGTTGAACTGAAGCATTGCATTGCGCGCATAGCTCAAGAAGCATTCGTCCATCTCGGGCTGAATGAATGGCAGGTTTCGGAACTTTCACCGCGTTAGCCGAATGTCCAGAAAGTTAGCGGAACCTGACTTATTTTGAAAGGGGAGTAGACGACGCTTTCTGGCTACCCTTCGGGCAACCTGCTCTATCCGCTTGCGCGCACCGGGCCTGTCGTCCCGGCCCATTCGGGTGACGATCAGGAGCGTGGGATGATGAGCGGGAGGGGTTGAGGTCGCGCTCTTTTCCGCGCTTTGCGCTCCTGAGGGCGCGGTGTTCTTTGGCTGACCCGCATGGCACGCTCGCCTCTTTCCTTGCCGGTCGGGCGACGGGCGCGCTTTCGCTGGGGACTGGCGGCGCTGCCCCTTTGGGACAACAGCCTTGTCCCCGCTTCGCTTGCCGCCACACCGCCCGTCTGCGTCACGCCGCTGCGAGGGTGCCGTTGTTGGCCGCGTTGCGGTTATGGTCGGCTGATCGCCTCTGTTCCTGTGTGGGCTGGAACACCAAGGGCTTTGCCCTCTCGTTCCCGAAACCGGAAATAGACACCCCCGTGTGGCGGGCTGTGCCCGCTGGCCCGCGCCAGGGCATCGATTCCGGTTTTCCCTCCCCCTCCCATCCTCGCCGGAAGGCAGGCCGCATGTCGCATGTCGAATGCGGCTTTGCCGGAAAGGAGTTGGGATCATGGATGATGTGCTGTTGCAATATCGGGCCTGTGGAGCCGAAACGCGCGAGGATTATTTGCGCGAGCGTGGCGAATGAGAATGGCTTGCGCTTCGAGTGCGTGAAGCGGCTTGCCGACCGTTTGGGCGAGCGCGAAGATTTCGGGCTGTTGCGTCACATCTGCGAGGAACGCGCCGGAGGCGGTGCAATGAGCGGCGTTGCGGTTGAGGGCCGCGAACGCGCCGCGCAGATTGCTCGTCTGAATGACCGGGCGCGGCAGGCGATGGGGCTGGCCTGCGTTGCAGTGGCGACCGAGGGCTTTCGGGCGTTGCCTGTGGCGGATCAATCGCGGGTGCGCGAATTGGTCGAGACGTTTGATGCGTTCACGCCTGACAATGATCCTTATGGCGAGCGCGACTTTGGCGCGATCTATCAGGATTGCGATGGGCGCTGGACGACCACGCGACCGGCCAAGCCGGTTGAGACCGTCTTCTGGAAGATCGATGCCTATGACCGCGACTTGCGCTTTGGCAGCGAAGACCCGGCCAATCCGGCGGTGACGCGCCGGGTGCTCACCATCATGCTTGCCAGCGAATATTGAGGGAGGGCGGAGCCATGGCCAAGCGCAAAGTTGCTGTGCGCCTTGAAGGTGCCGATCCGGCCCAGATCATCATGCCCGGCGTCAAGCCCGTCAGCCTTGGCGAGCGGTTGAACTGGCAGGCGCAGCTGCCGATGCAGCCGCGCCGCGCACAGAAGCCGCTCGATATCGGCTTCTGGGACCCGATGCGGGATCAGTTGGAGATGTTTTGAGAGAGCTTGTCCGATTTCGCGGCTAGTTTGGACGGGCCAAGGCCGTTCATTCGGCCGACCAGCGCGGCGGCTTTGGCCACCGCACGAGCGCGAAGCTATGGATATTTATGGGTCGATTTGCGGATATGGTTGCATTTATGGATATTTATGGGTATGAATATGGATATGCCCATCAATACCGCCTCGCTGGTGATCACCCCGCAAATGCTCTCGCTGATCGCCGAGATCGACGAGTTCAAAGGCGCATGGCGCGCGTTGGGGACGCTTGCGCCTGATCGCCTGTCGGCCTTGCGGCGCGTGGCGACGATTGAAAGCATCGGCTCTTCGACGCGGATTGAGGGGAGCAAGCTGTCGGACAGTGATGTTGAGCGGCTGTTGTCCAACATCGAAGTCCGTCACTTTGCCACCCGCGACGAGCAGGAAGTGGCGGGCTACGCCGAAGTCATGGAAACCATCTTCGCCTCGTTCGACGCGATTGCGCCGACCGAGAACCATATCAAGCAATTGCACCGCGACCTGCTGGTTCACAGCAGCAAGGATGCGCGGCATCGCGGCAGCTACAAAACCAACACCAATCATGTCAGCGCCTTCGATGCCGAGGGCAAAGAAATCGGCGTCGTGTTCGAGACGGCGACGCCGTTCGACACGCCGCGATTGATGGCGGAGCTGGTCGCATGGGTGAATGAGACGCTGGATCAGAAGCAGCTTCACCCGCTGCTTGTCACCGCGATCTTCATCGTCGTCTTTCTCGAAATCCATCCGTTTCAGGATGGCAATGGCCGCTTGTCGCGGGTGCTGACCACCTTGCTGTTGCTGCGCAGCGGCTATGCCTATGTGCCGTATTCCTCGCTCGAAAGCGTGATCGAGGCGAGCAAGGAAGGCTATTATCTGGGGCTGCGCCGGACGCAGGGGACGATCCGCAGCGACGCGCCCGCTTGGGAGCCGTGGATCATCTATTTCCTCCAGTCGCTCCGGCAGCAAAAGACGCGCCTTGAGGCGAAGATCGCGCGCGAGCGGTTGATGGTCGAGCGGTTGCCCGAACTCTCGCGTGCAGATTCTCGAACTGGCGAAAGCGCATGGGCGGATCACCAACGGCCAGGTTGTCGATGTGACCGGCGCAAACCGCAACACGGTGAAGAAGCATTTGCAGATGCTGGTATCGGCCAGCCACCTTGTCCAGCACGGCAGCGGCAAAGCGACATGGTATAGCCGCGTCTGACGAGCATCGGCCATCAGTCCCGACGATGACGTGAATTCAGAATTCTGCAACCATGCTCCCCAGACCGCGTATCAGCCTCTGTCCTTGATTGACGGAAACTGGCCGCTTGCGCCGCCTTCATACGCGCAAGCAAAAAACCGGCGTGTTACGCCTACGGTTTCCATGAATGGAGCCTCCGTTTTTTGGCTGGCGCGCAGGCGGCGCGCGGCCCTGTCATGTCCGTCAGGACATTTCGCCTGACACGATCAGGAGAAAGACACATGCAGAACATCGTCGAATTTCACATCATCGGACGGCTCGGCAGGATCGACGCCGCCAAAAACGTCACCCACATCTCGGTTGCCACCAACTACAACCGCCGCGAAGGCGACGACATGGAAGTCCGATCCGCACTGGCACCGCGTCACCCTGTTCGGCAAATTGCGCGACCGGCTCGCCAAAGCCGACATCGGCGATCTTGTCCGCATCACCGGGCGCATCGGCCAGTCGAGCTACCAAGCCGAGGGCCAGACCCACTACACGGTCGATTTGATCGCAGACGGCTTCGCGATCCTTGCCAAAGCCAACGTCAAGACCATCGGACGAAGAGCACGACTAACGCATCGGGCGGTGGCCTCTATCGGGCGCGACTTGTCCCGCGACCTTGCCGCGTCTGTGTCGTTCGAGCGGACCCGCTCGATTGGAATGAGCCTCTAGGAGAAGTGAAATGGACAATGCCGATACCGAAGAAGTGACGCTGGACATTGAGGAGGAGGCCGAAGCGGAGGCCAAGCCCAAGCCCAGGCCAAAGCGCAAGGCCAAACCTAGGCTCGCCAAGGTCGAAAGCGATCCTGCCGCCGAAGCGTTCGCGCGGCTTGAAGGCGAACTGGCCCTCATGCGGCGCGCGGTCCAGCATCTTGCCGCCGAGCGGGCGGACATCGTTATTCCTGACTATGGCGCTACCCTGACGGACATGACAAAGCGGCTCGAAGAGATGGTGGAGAATCTTGATTGCATTGAGGAACACCCGGCCATGCAGGTGACTCCCGATAGCTTTGGCAGGCGGATCGAAGCCGCAGCAGAGGCGGCGCGGCGCGGCGATCAAACGCGGATAAACAACGCATATAATGAGCTTCGGCAAGCGACGCAGGATATGCGCGGTGTCACATCCCACGCCCGCAATAGTGCGGACCAGCGCCGCACGGTGTTTCAGGCGGTCGGAGGCGGAGTGCTCGGCGGCATCCTGCTATGGTCTTTCCTTCCCGGAACTATCGCCCGTGCCGTTCCGGAAAGCTGGCACTGGCCAGAAGCGATGGCATCGGGAATGCTCGACGAACCATCCGGGTGGGAGGCAGGCACCAGACTTATGCGTGCAGACGATCCCCAGGCATGAAGTGCCGTTGTGCAGGCAGCGAAAATGGCGCAGACAAACCGCCAAATCATTCCCAGCTGTATCAAGAAAGCAAACGATGCTGGCAAACCCGTCCGGTGCACCGTCAACATCGTTCCGGATTCTGAATGATTAGAATGTGGACAATATGATATCTTGCAGCACTGCCACGAATGAGCATAGATCCAGCAAAAATACCCCGCGCCGTATAAAAGATTCCGAAGGATCCGGCATTCACGACAGCTTCAGAATGCCTAAATTAGAGAATGATCTGAGCGGAATGGCTAATACTACTTACATAAGTGTTACAACCTTGAACGTTGATTTCGCAAAAAATTATAGTATGAGGCGCACGGATGTCGAGCACAGAATGCTCGAGCGATTAGCGGGAATCTGGGAGGGTTACATATCGCCATGACAATTTCTGACGAGACATGGCAGCGCTGGATCGCCGTGCTGGAGGATATGTTGCATGAAGCAGATGTTCATCGCGAGCACAAATTTGGCATCCATATCGATGCTGCGATACTTGCGGCGCATGCCACTCTTGGAACCGAGCGTGGTGTACCGCGCCATGACGATCAACCTGAATAGACAGTCGTCATTAGGAGAGATACCCGTTAATCGTTGTTAAACCTATATCGATATCTAGGGCCGATAATATTTCTGTTTTGACTTCAGCTTACCCTGAGCAATTCGTTAAATTGGTGGCGCGTACGTTGCGTCAAACTGATGCCGATTGCACCCCATTCTGCGGCCGCCTTGCGCTCCAACTCGATCACCCCTGCGTCTTTCAGTATCGCGATGTAGCGATCAAGCGAGGTGGGCTGAATATCTGTTTTTTCCGCTAATGAAGCGAGGTCAATGTCTTCGCCTGCATTTGCCACGGTAACAAGGCACAATATTATAGCCAATCCGTTGTTCCGGATAATATCCCGCCCAACGATGTTCTCTAGCCCTCCGAGCGTGTCGCGAAATTCATTCAATCTGTACATTTTGCCCCCAACGAATATCTATATTAGTCCACTTGCGCGCATACTCATCCACCCCTCGGCGGCAACGACAATATGGTCGTGCACGGCTAACTGGACGCCTCGACAAGCATCCATCAGCCGTTTCGTGTTCTCGATATCGGCACGACTGGGGCTAGGGTCACCGGATGGGTGGTTGTGGGCAATAATCAGCCCCGTTGCGCCAACTTCCAATGCAATTTTCACAATTTCTCTGGGGTAGATGGGCGCTTCGTCAACAGTGCCGATTGACACAACGCGATCCGCGATCAATTTATTGGTGCTTCCTAAAAAAAGGATCCTGACCTGTTCAAACACAAGATGGGCCATCGTAGCGGTCAAATATTCGACAACCGCCTTGCTGTTCGCCAAAATCGGTTTTGCTTTGAGCTGATGATCGAGAATGGCTTTGTGTGTATCAAAAATGAGCAGCAGCAGTTTCCCCAGTGTACCCTTGATTTTCTTTTGCTCGGCGGCCTGCAATACGAGAAACAGGTTGCCGTATCGCTCGATCAACTCGGCTGCACCCAGCTCAGGTTTGGTTAGCCCAGCGGTTGAGAGAAGTCGCTCCAAGACCTGTCGGTCCCAAACACTTTTATCCGCTTTACATGCCTCCAGGTTCCAATCGCCAAAATGAGCAACATTGGGTAAACCCATAGTGATATGATCACCAGATGTACTCGCGGAAGCAATTCCGGTATCAGTAATTCCGGCAGATGCGAAACGACTTGAACCCATTGAAAGCTCGCTATCCATATTGTCCAGTATCTTTCCGCGTTCAAAGCTACAGCTGTCAGGGCTAGCAACATTGCGATGTCGGCGCTCCAGACCCCTATGTTAATCACGCCAAACGGCGATTGATAAGGAGACCTGAACGTCATGGACCAGGCCGCGCCACTTAAGAATATCGCAGCAACAAGCCGTTCTGGTGTGCCACCTTTCCACAACGCGAAAATGCAGGCGGCACACAAGATTGTCAGAAAAACAGCAAGTGGCATAAGTTTGGCCTTTTGAACTCAGGCCGAGCTTATAGCATTTAAGCCGCTTTGACGACGCTCAGGTAAGGAGCGTCATTATCTTCCTTACCGGCGGCATCAGGACACCCGGTAAGGTCACCAAAATTCACGGTCCGCAATCCAAGGTTATTTCGGTCAGCGGCCAAATGGCTGTGTGCTTCGACAACTTCCTTATAGGCGTTGGTTGCCGAAACGGCAGCGGCTGCGAGACGCTCGGAAGCCGCTACGCCTGTTGTGAGCGGCACTCGACCTGCGAACTGTTGACGTGTGCGTGGGATGTCGGTCAGCAATTCACCGATCAGTTGCAGTGAATGGTTGAAAGATTGTTCGGCATCGGCAATCTTCTGCGCGATTGGACGAACGGCTTCGATGCGCTCATGTAACATATTAGTCTCCTTGCCCCCAAAATGCCGGGAAAGCTGTTGCAGTTTAGGAAACTAACGGGTGCCTAGTAACATGTTTAAAGCTAAGGCCAAGACGCTGATTAGCGCGATGACCGTCGACAGTTTAACTGTCAGATCGAATATTGCATAAACACGTTGTTTTTTTGAAAGGCTATTCCGCAAGTCTCCCGGTTGACGGAGCGGAAGGGTTGGCATTGGGACGAATAATTCAGGCTGCAATTGGAAGGCTAATGGTGCCTCCCTGACCCTGCTGTCCGTTGCCAAACTTTTCACTTCGGCCTGCTGATCAGGCAAGGAGGAAAATGGCAGGTTAACGCTTGCGGTCTCAACCGCAGAAAACATGTCCCCATATAAAATGGGGTCAGCATTTTCTGCTTTTATTAAAATGCGGGCGGCTTCACGGCTGCTGGTTACACCCAATTTTGTACGGGCGCTGCGAAGCCGTTCGGTGATAGTATTGGAAGACGACGCCCAGTTCGCGAGCGCAGGATTTGACGTCAAAGCCTCTTAAAAGAAGGCGTAATGCCTCCTTTTCACGCTCGGTCAGTTTTTTCAGCCGTACGTCCAATAGGTGCCCCCGTGTAAGAACGATCGGAATAACTCAAGAGCTCATCTTTTAACATCGTTATTCGCCACACCCTTTTAAGCTGTCACAAATTACGCGATATAACGAAGACGAAAGTCACGCTCGTTCGTCGCTGGCCAAAGCATGTGCTTGATTTTCGTTTGCTCCAAATCGGATGCTTTTCATTAAGACGATTGCTCTTTCTTGATTGTTTTCCCTAGCACCTCAAAAATAGGATTAATCCTCTTTTCTAAGGAGATATCCTGTTGCATCGCCGATAGCCCTCGCGTCGTATTGGACGGCCTAATCGCCAGAAGTCATGACGATTATTCGTCCATCTCAAAGCTGATCGGTCGCAACTCCGCGTATATTCAGCAGTTCATTAAGCGCGGTACACCGCGCGTTTTGAACGAAATCGACCGCGGCGTCATCGCTCGGTATTTTGGCATAGATGAGACGTTGCTCGGTGCGCCAGCGCACCAAGGCAAGGCCAAGGGTCTGATTCAAATCGCGATCTATGACCTATATGCTTCCGCCGGAGCTGGTTCCTTTCAGGAAACGGAAGCGGTAATGGGGTGCATCGGATTTGATCGTAGTTGGTTGCACAAATTAACGTCAAGCGATCCTGCTAGATTATCACTCATACGTGTGACTGGTGACTCAATGACCCCGACATTACTCGATGGCGATCTAGTTCTGGTCGACTTTGCAGTTATTGAAGCTAAGCCACGAGATGGGATCCATGTCGTGCGGATGGGTGAAACACTTCATATTAAACGCATTGCAGCTCATTTTCGCAATGATCACATTTCACTGACGAGCGACAATCCTATGTACCCGACGTGGAGCGACCTTGACCGCCAGTCGGTTTATATTGTGGGGCGGGTGCTTTGGTTTGGGCGCAACTTAGCGTGATTGTTAGATAGGACTCGCGGGGGTCGGTTCTTGGAAGTCTTTAAAAAGTAAAAAGGTTACGCAAATCAAACTGCCAGCATGGGCAGTCTTGACGCTCCATCTTAAATTTGTTGAGCTGACGATGGAGGGCGGTTGCATCAAGACAGGCAGTTCGAATCACAAAAGCTTGTCCAAAGATCAGCCCGAAAAACCTTTTGATTAATCGAACCATAGTTTATTCGAACACACCCATGGTGTGGGGGTAAATGTGGGGGAGCCGAAATTTAGATCAGACAAAAAGCATGTAATTCAAGTATTTAATCTATCAGTTCGGCAGAGCCGTGCCACCAATTACGCGCTTCCCCGCACCAGAAGCCTTACCGGAACCGGAACGGTATCGGGTTCTTGCCCTTTCAACACTGCTATCAGGGCCTCGACCAGCATTTCGCCAGCACGAACATAATCTTGCTCGATTGTCGTCAGGGGCGGTTGGGCGTAGGCGCCGGTGGCGATGCCGTCGAAACCAATGACGCAAACGTCTTTACCGACGGCGATACTTTGTTCTTCGAGCGCGCGCATGGCACCGAGCGCGATAAAGTCGTTAGCGCAGAACAGTCCGTCAAATTCGATGCCGTTGCGGACCAGCCCGGCCACAGCCTCATAACCCTGTTCCTCGCGCACGGCATTTTCGGGCAGCGGCGGGCAGATCACCGGCAATCCCTTCTCGCGTGTCACCGCCATATAGGTGTCAATTCGGTCGCGGAATTGCGGCTGTTCGCTGTTCAACGGTCCGATATAGCCGATGCGAGAGCATCCCTGCGCCAACAAATGGTCGAGCGCCAGCCGTGTCCCTTGTACATTGTCGCTTTTGATCGAGACCAGATCCTGCATACTTGCGCCCCAGCAGATCATCGGCGTTTGATGCTTCGCATAATCACCGAAGAACTGCCAGCCTTCGACATTCTGCCCGCTGCCGATGACAATCAAGCCGTCAGCCTGACGGCTGCCGGTATAATTGGCGAAGAAATTGGAGGGAGAATCCTGGAAGGAAATGATGAGATTGTAGCCGCGCTCCGAAGCCGACGCCGCGATGCAACCGAGAAGCGAAAGATAGAAGGGGTTGATATTCGCCTTGTTCTCGCCGCGGCGGCAGAGGATGACGAGCGCGATCGAAAAGGTCTGCTGCGTGCGCAGCCGCATCGCGTTGTGATCGACTGTGTAATTGAGCTCGTTCGCCAGCGCGACAATGCGCGCGCGGGTGTCCTCGTTGACCTTTTTGTCACCGCGAAGCGCGCGCGACACCGTTGGCTGTGAAACCCCCAGCATCGCCGCGATCTGATGCGCCGTTATCCGCCCCTCTTTTCCCATGAGAGGCGGTTAGCATTGGTTGGTCGCCAAGGCTAGGCCGCAAGAGCCTTCAAAGGCTCGATCCACTCCATGCCAAGGCTTTCGGCGACGGCTTCACTCGTGACCTTGCCCTGATGGACGTTGAGTCCGTTGAGCAAGCCCCTGTCGCGGCGGATGGCGTCCAGCCCTTGATCTGCCAGCGCCAGCCCGTAGGGCAAGGTCGCGTTGTTGAGCGCTGCCGCACTCGTCTGCGGCACCGCGCCGGGCATATTTGCCACGCAGTAATGGATGATGCCGTCCACCACATAAGTCGGCTCGGCATGGGTGGTTGCGTGGCTGGTTTCGAAGCAGCCGCCCTGGTCGATGGCGACGTCCACCAGCACCGATCCCGGCTTCATATGCTTGAGCATCGCGCGGGTGACGAGCTTTGGCGCGCTAGCACCGGGGATCAGGACTGCGCCGATGACGGCATCGGCGATGCTGATTTCATGGTCGATGGTTTCGAGCGTCGAATAGCGTGTGCGGACGCGGCCGTTGAACATCTCGTCGAGCTGGCGCAGGCGAGGGATCGAGCGATCAACGATGGTGACCTCAGCGCCTAACCCAACCGCCATGCGCGCAGCATGGGTACCGACAACGCCGCCGCCGATGACGCAGACACGGCCAGCCGGAACGCCCGGGACGCCGCCCGAGCAGGATGCCAGCACCGCCTTCGCTGCGGCGCATGGCTTCGCCAGCAGCTTCGATGGCGAGGCGGCCAGCGACTTCGCTCATGGGGGCGAGCAGGGGCAGGGTGCCCTTGTCATCGGTCACGGTTTCATAGGCAATCGCCGTACAGCCGCTGGCGATCAGGCCTTTGGCCTGTTCGGGATCGGGGGCGAGGTGGAGATAGGTGAAGAGCAACTGGCCGGGGCGGAGTTGCGGCCATTCGCTCGGCTGGGGTTCCTTGACCTTCACGATCATATCGCAACCGGCGAAGATTTCGGCGGCGGTTTGCGCGATTTCGGCACCGGCGGCGCGGTAGGCGTCGTCGCCCGACATGATGCCAGCACCCGCGCCCGATTGCACCACAACCTGATGCCCGCGCGCGACATATTCGCGCACCGCGCCGGGGGTGAGGCCGACACGGTATTCGTGGACCTTGATTTCGCTTGGGACGCCGATGCGCATATCTCTTCTCCTGTGAGTTTGTATTTCGCGGGAATAGCACTGCCTTTGTTCGGATAGTTCGCAAAGATTCGACATGCACGAGGCATTGGCGCATATATTGCGCGTGAAATTCGATAAAGGCGCTGAATTTATGCAACTTGACCGCACCGACCGCAAATTACTCCGCGCGTTGGTAGCCAATGGCCGCGCGACGCAGCAGGAATTGGGCGAGGCGGCCGGTCTTTCGCCAAGCGCGGCGGCGCGGCGGCAAAAAGCGCTGGAGGACGCCGGGATCCTGCGCGGCTACCGCGCTGACGTGAACCTGCGCAAATTGGGCTTTGGCGCGACGGTGATGGTGACGATCACGCTCGACAGCCAGAGCGAGGAAGCCATGGCGGCGTTCGAAGCGGCAATGGCGGACAGCCCTTCGATCATCCGCTGCCATTTGATGTCGGGGCGCAACGACTATCTGCTGGTGGTGCGAGCGGCATCGATTGAGGATTATGAAATCATTCACCGTCAGGAAATCGCGAGGCTGCCAAGAGTGGCGCGCATCGAGACCGCGTTTGCGTTGCGCGAGGTCGTGAACCGCACTGTGCCTCCACGGCTGCTTGCTTAATCTCCACAATTTGCGGAACTTCGCGTCACCTTTGCCGTTCTTCCTTCCAATCAAAGGAGCAAAGTCATGGGTAGAACAATAGGCATAAGCGTTGGTGGACTGATTCTGTTGGTGATCGTCGTAGCCATTCTTTTCTAACTGTTATTTTCACACCAAAATTACTTGCAGGTAAAGCCTGCCAACGGAGATTCTCATCATGTTGATGATGGATGTGGCACAGGATTCTGCCATAATCGAAAAATTTGAAGACCTTGTAAAAAGCCCTGAATTCCCCTGTGTTGGTGCTAAATCGGCGCTGAATAAAGCGCAGATGCATTTTGTAATCGCGGACGACATCTGTTCGGCGTGGGATGATTTGCGGATATTACCGCAAATCACGGCGCTCGCCCGGCATTACCGCGAGCATCCGGAATTGTTTCAAACGCTAGTCGTCATTTTCCGCCGGTCCGAGTTGCTAACCGAGCGGCGGTTCGAGCGCGCGGTCTGGGACCGGCTTCAGTCGTTGAGCGATAAAGATGAGTGGCTGGGGCAACCCGTCGATCCGCGTATCAGTACCGACCCCGACGATCCGCATTTTGCGGTGAGTTTCGGCGGCGAGGCTTTTTTCGTAGTGGGTCTGCATCCTAACGCGAGTCGCCCGGCGCGTCGCTTTGACCATCCCGTTATGGTGTTCAACCTCCATGATCAGTTTGAACGCCTTCGTGCCGAGGGCCGGTATGATGGCTTGCGCGCCACGATATTGAAGCGCGACGAGCAGCTCGCAGGCGACATCAACCCGATGCTTGCCCAACATGGTGAGAAGTCGGCTGCCCGCCAGTATAGTGGTCGTGCGGTCGAGGAAGGATGGGTTTGCCCGTTTTCGAGGAACGCCGAGACACGCGATGAAGCAGCATGAAATCGCGCCGCGCTCCGGCGTGGCGTTTACATTAAATAAGGGGGATTTGCTGACCGTGATCGATCCTTGTGGCGAGCAGGTGGCCGATCTCGTTGCATACGCACAGAACGATCACCGCGAGGTGATTTCGTCGGGGCGCACGCTTGACTATGCTTCGCGACTGTTCCTGACCACTGGCGACCCGCTCTATTCCAACCGCAGTAATATCATGCTGACCATTGTGCAGGATGATGTCGGGCGGCATGACTTTCTGCTAACGCCCTGTTCAAAGGATACCTTCCGTATCATCTACGGAGACGAACATCCGCATCAGGGCTGCTTCGGCAATCTTGCCGACGCATTGAAGCCCTTCGGAATAGAATCCGATGACATTCCCGTCGCGTTCAATTGCTTCATGCACGTCGCCATCGATGGCAAAAGCGGCGAAATATCCGTCCAGCCGCCACTGAGCCGGGCGGGCGAACGCATTGTTTTTCGTGCGGAGATGGATCTAATTATTGGCCTGACGGCATGCTCGGCGCTGCAATCCAACAATGGGTCGTTCAAGCCCATTGAATATATGGTGACCAATCAAATCACTCCCCCAGCATCGGACCATCAATCCGAGTACCTTTCTCAGAACTGAAAATCGGTTTAATTCTGGCTTGTCGGGTCCCTAAATGGGTACGTACGAAATCGAGAGGGAACGGCGAGCGGCAGAAGATGAATCGATTTGCGTTTTGAAGTAGAGTGCAATTTAATGCTCGAATGCTCCGAGGCAGCGACTGTACAATCAGGATGGCATCTTCAATCGGCGGTTTGTAGCCCCTAACGAGCATCAAGCACCGGTTAGGTGATACCGGGCAGATCGCTTCAGCTTCGCCCCAGCCAAGTGCAGACGGCACAACAGGAGTGTCACCGAAGATGATTTCTTGTTTTTCGGATTCAATCAGGACCCATGCGCATTGTAGTAGGCGTGTAGCGTAATCCTCCAGATGTCGATGCACGATCTCAACATGCAAAATATCCGTTTCAATCTTTGCATCTTCTTCGGATAAACCCAAAATTTTCTGAATTCCCGCCACCATTTGGGTGGATTTTAGTTCATCTTTATAGCTCGGTACCCGGACCAGAAGGGAGGCAAAATATCTTGCCGCAGCAAGCTTGTCTTTTGGCGGCAACGAAACGGAATAACCCTTTCTTATTGGCAGAAAACCGTCCTGACGAATGCCAAAAGCTTCTCGTTTAGCGAAGTTGTGATCGATGTGCCGGTCCCACGCGGCGCTTCTAAACCGCTCGGTTGCCAGCCGGGACAAAATTGGCGCAACTGGACCCTCAATTTCGTCTGCGAAATAAGTTTCCAGCGATATATCTACCGATCCATCGGGTAGTCGAACAGAGTTGTGGTGCTTGATAATGCCTGCATTTTCGGGAGTAACCGGGACAGCCACCCCTTCCTTATTGATCATTGTTATCAGGCCATTTTGAGCCACCCAAAGCTTCGAGTGGCATTCGGGCCACCAATGATGGCGTTTAGCGGCGCTCATTGTCTACCCAATCCCCTCCAATAACTCTCCGATCTTCGTCTCCAATATCAATGGCGGGCTGAACGCAATGATATCTCCAGTGGCGCGCACGAGGAGGCCGTTGTCGAAACAGGCGTGGAAGAGCTCGGTGGCGCGCTTGGTGGGGGAGCCCGAGCGCGGTTCGAGTTCGATCCCTGCGATCAGTCCGATATTGCGGACGTCGATGACATGGCTCTTGCCGCGGAGGCCATGGGCGGCATCAGCCCAGTAAGCCCCTAACTCCCCTGCATTTTCAAATAGGCCCTCGTCGTTGTAGAGCTCCATCGTGGCCAACCCCGCTGCGGCAGCGAGCGCGTCGTTTTCGAACATTTCGCCTTATGGCCCGATATTCGTATCTTGCGCAAGACTGTGACGGAATTGTCACATTGTCCAAAAAGGTCAACAGAGCTGTCACAAAATTGCTTGATTGCGCACCGCAATAATGTTTTGTGTGCACCTGCACAATAAACGCGCCGATTGACAATTTTGCAGTCAGGACGCGGGCACATATGTTCGACGGGAATAGAACAGCATTAGGCTGGCATGGGCATCGCGCGCACGCGGCCAACCCTATTGAACCAAGAAGGATAACAACATGCGTAAATCAATTTTCAAACTGGCAGCAGTCAGCGTCGCCATGAGCGCCTTGGCTGTTTCTGCGCCAGCATTCGCGCAGGACGAAGCAGCCGAAGAAGAAGCTTCCGGCCCGATCACGCTCGCTGGCGGCATCGCGCTTGTATCGGACTATCGTTTCCGCGGCGTTACGCTTTCCGACAAGGATTTTGCCGTTCAGCCCTATTTGACAGTAAAGCATGAGTTGGGATTTTATGTCGGCGTATGGGGTTCGAACCTCGCTGAAAATGCTGGCGACGACGTAGAAGTCGATCTTTATGCTGGCTTTGCAGGCGGCGACGCGGTGACCTATGACATCGGCGCTACTTATTATGTATATCCTGGCGTGTCGGGCTTCAACTATGTGGAATTCACCGGCAAGCTCGGCACCACAGTCGGACCTGCAACCATTGGCGGTCAACTCAGCTATGTTCCAAGCCAGGATAACACCGGCAATAGCGACAATATCTATGTCGCAACCAACGCCGCCTTTGCTATTCCGAACACACCGCTTACCCTCAAGGGCTCGGTTGGTTATGAAGATGGCGCGTTCGGCAATGACAAAGTTGACTGGTCGCTCGGTGTGGCTGCTTCGACGAAGGGCTTCACTTTAGGTGCGGCCTATGTCGACACCAACCGGCGTTCGACATTCGCATTCAAGGACAGCGCAGCCGGAGTAGTCTTTACGCTCAGCTACGACTTCTAAAACCAGAATTTGACGAAAACCGGATGTGCGCGGGCTGGCTTGACCTTTTCAAGCCGGTCTGCGCACATTGCTTGTCATGAGCATAAACCTCACCAACTGGATAGCTGAGTATAAAATCGACGAGGTTGAGTGCATTGTCCCTGACATAAATGGCGTGCAACGGGGCAAAGTTTTGCCCGCCAAAAAATTTCTTTCATCGGTGCGCGACAAGTCGCTACGTATTCCCGGCAGCGTATTTATCTGCACCATCGACGGGCATTATCCGGAGGATATCGAGGATATCTGGGACAAGGATCCGGACAAAATCCTGATCGCCGATCCTGACACGATCTGCGTCGCACCGGGGTTCAAATCGCCCACGGCTTTTGTGATTGCCGATGCCTATAACAGCGACGGGACCGAGGTCGAGCTGGCCCCGCGCAGTATCCTGAAAAAAGTTCTCGGGCTCTATGCCGCAAAAGGCTGGAAGCCCATCATCGCGCCCGAAGTCGAATTTTACCTCGTCAGCCAGAACGTCGATCCCGATTTTCCCTTGCAACCGCCGACCGGATCGAGCGGACGCGCGGAAACCGCGAGCCAGCCTTACGGGCTTGAGGCGATGAACGAATATGAGGATATCATCGATCATATCTATGACGATTGCGAGCTGATGGGTCTCGATATCGACACGATGATTCACGAAATGGGCGCGGCGCAGCTGGAGGTGAACTTCATCCACGGCGACCCGCTAAAGCTGGCCGACCAGGTATTCCTGTTCAAACGCGCAGTGCGCGCGGTGGCGAAACAGCATGGGGTTTATGCGACCTTCATGGCGAACCCGATGGCGGGCCAGCCGGGCAGCGCAATGCACATTCACCAGTCGGTGGTCGATGCCGAGACGGGCAAGAACCTGTTTTCCAACGCCAATGGCAAGGACAGCGCACTGTTCCGCAGCTATATTGCGGGGCTGGTCAAGTTCATGCCGCAAATCTCGCCGCTGTGGGCACCCAATGTAAACAGTTTCCGCCGGATGCGTCCCGACAGCGCCGCGCCGATCAATGTTCAATGGGGCGAGGATAACCGGTCTTGCGGTTTCCGCGTGCCGATATCCGACAAGGCCAACCGCCGTGTCGAAAATCGCCTGCCGGGCGCGGATTCGAACCCCTATCTGGCGATGGCAGCGTCTTTGGTCTGCGGCTATATCGGCATGGTCGAGCGGATGGTTCCGGCCAAGGCGATCACCGGCAGCGCCTACAACCGCGCACGCACTTTGCCGCGCACATTGGAGGCGGCGCTCGACCGCTTCAGCGCATGCCGCCCGGTGCGCAACTTGCTCGGAGAGGATTTCTTCGAGATATTCTACGCGGTGAAGGATTATGAGCTGTTCAATTACCAATCGGTGGTGTCGAGCTGGGAACGCGAGCATTTGCTGCTGAGGGTTTAGGCAGTGCTGCCCCTAACTTCAGACCGCCTCTTTGAGCAAAGCTACTACAAAGCTACTGCCAATCAGCTTCCAAAAACTCGAAAACTTTGGAACAATCATAATGCCGATTTGGTGGTGATTGGCGCAGGTTATACAGGCTTGGCGACAGCGCTCAGAGCTGCCGAAAACGGCATGAAGGTAATTGTTCTTGAGCACTATTTTCCAGGTTTTGGTGCATCGGGACGCAATGGCGGACAATTAATTCCGGGCCTTAGATGGGATGCGCGCACACTAATTGCCAAGTTGGGACGAGAACGCGCAAAGGCTATATTTGACCTTACCCTTCAGGCTCAAGAACGTGTCGTTGGACGCATCTCGGAGCATGGCATCAACTGTGATCTTAGGACTGGCCACGCAACTATGGCTTGGAACGACGATCATTTTCGCGACCTAGCGGCTGAAGGTGAGTGCCTGTCCAATGAGATGGGCTACCATGATGTCGAGCTTATCGAACCGAACGCTGGCCGTCGGTTGGTAGCGAGCGATCTTTACCACGGAGGCTTGGTGGACCGGCGTGGTGGGCATTTTCATCCGCTCAATTATGCAATAGGTTTGGCTCAAGCCGCAACGCGCGCTGGCGTAAAGATTTACTGCGACAAGAATGTGGTGGGGTTTGCTGAACGAGGGGACCATGTTCAAGCGTGCGTCGAAGGCGGCAACGTTTTTGCGAAAAACGCCATGCTTGCAGTGGACACGCGGATGTCCAGTTTAAGTCGGCGGATAGGCGGGTACGCGATGCCGATACTCAATTACAACATTGCTACAAAGCCACTTGGAGAATCACGCGCCAACGACCTCATACCTTCAGGTATGGCGATCGCTGATACGCGGTTTGTTCTCAATTATTTTCGGTTATCTGCTGACAATAGGCTGATTTTTGGGGGTGGTGAAAAATATTTGCCAACAAAGCCGACAAATATTGATGAATTTGTGCGAAAACACATGCTTCAAGTATTTCCGCAACTGGCCAATGTTAAAATAGACTATCGTTGGGGTGGGCCAGTCGGAGTTAGCATAAATCGTCTGCCGCATATTGGTCGCACTGATGGTGGTCGAGTTTGGTTTGCTCACGGCTTTTCCGGGCATGGGGCGCTGATGACCACATTGGCAGGCGAGGCAATTGCTGATGCGATGGCGGGGCACAGCGAGACATATCAAATGCTCGCGAATCTTCCTTCCAAGCCATTTCCGGGTGGAACGCTGCTGCGTTGGCCACTCCATGTGGCCGGCATGCTCTATTACGCGATGCGGGACCGGTTGTGATCGACAGGGCTGCAATTGAAGCAATGCGCGAACGCGAGATTGCGCGCTTTATTGCCGCCAATCCTAAATCAAAGGCGCAGGCCGAGCGCTCGAATAGCTGGTTCCAAGGCGTGCCGTTCCACTGGATGCTTGACTGGCCCAGTCCATTTCCGATTGTCGCGGAGAGCGCCAAGGATGCGACGCTCGCGAGCATCGACGGTCAGGTTTTCGACGATTTCTGCCTTGGCGACACCGCCAGCATGTTCGGCCATTCGCCGCCAACATTGGCTAAGGCACTGGCCGAACAGGCGGGGCAGGGGCTGAGCTACATGCTGCCAACCGCAAAGGGTGCAGAACTCGGCAATATGCTGGCCACGATGTTCGGCCTCCCGCACTGGCAGGTCACGACGACAGCCAGCGAAGCCAATCGCGCAATGATACGCTGGTGTCGTGGCTTAACAAAGCGTGATAAAATATTGATATTCAATGGTTGTTATCACGGCGCAGTTGATGACGTGTTTGTCGATCTGTGCGATGGCGTGGCAGTCAATCGGCCCAGCCTGATCGGGCAGGTGCAGGACTTGCTGCCAACGACCGTTGCCATCGAATTCAACGATGTTGAGGCGTTAGCGGCGGCTTTACGCACCGGCGATATCGCCTGCGTGCTCGCCGAACCGGTGATGACCAATATCGGCATGGTCCGCGATGCGCCGGGATATCTGGAGAAGCTGCGGCGGCTGTGCAGCGAAACAGGTACTTTGCTTGTGTTCGATGAAACGCACACGATTTCTTCAGGCTATGGAGGGCACAGTAACACGCATGGACCCAAACCTGACATCATGGTTGTCGGCAAATCCATTGGCGGCGGAGTGCCTTGCGCAGTTTATGGCTTTAGCACCGAAGTCGCCGATAAGATGAAGGCGCTCAACCGCTTGCGGTCACCCGGCCATAGCGGCATTGGCACGACCTTGTCCGCCAACGCACTGGCGATCACGGCGATGCACACGATGCTGGGGCAGGTGATTACGCGCGATGCCTATGCCCAAATGCTGGCCATGGCTGAACGATTGGTCGATGGCTTGAACGCGGTTATCACCGCACATGGCCTCAACTGGCACGTAGCCCAAGTCGGCGCGCGCGTGGAATTCGTCTGCTCAGCCGCGCCGCCGCGCAACGGCAGCGAAGCACGGGCGGCGATGGATCATGAGCTGGAAGGTGCAATCCACCTATATCTGACCAATCGCGGTATATTGCTCGCACCGTTTCACAATATGATGCTGCTCAGTCCGGTAACGAAAGGCGAACAGGTTGATCGGCTGATCGTTGCGTTGGAAAATGCAGCCATCGAACTAAGTGACCCCTAACTCTTCTCCTTCGTCACCCCCGCGAAGGCGGGGGTCCATCACCTGAGCTTTCCTTTTACCAAAGCAGTTTGTGGTGATAATCGAGAACAGGTGATGGATTCCCGCCTTCGCGGGAATGACGAAGTTGAGAGAAACGAATGACTATCCGCAGATCGAAATCCTCCGCCATCATTGCCCCAAAAAGCGAGGCCGAGGCGTTCTTCGCCGCCAATCCTGACGTCGATTTCATCGAAATGATCTATACCGATATGGGCGGTGTCCCGCGTGGCAAAAGGCTGCGCGCGCATGAGGTGTTGTCGGTTTACGAAATCGGGCGATTTTTCCCCGGTTCAATCGCAGTGGTCGATATCACCGGCCAAGACACCGTCGAAACCGGTTTGGTCTGGGAGGATGGCGACGCTGACCGCTCGATGAAGCCAATCCCCGGAACGCTCGTCAAAACGCCGTGGGCGGGCGATAATGCCGCGCAGTTCATGGTCGATTTCTACGAGCTCGACGGCCAGCCGCACGACCTTGATCCGCGTCATGTGCTGGGGCTGGTGGTGGACCGCTTTGCCGAGATGGGCCTGACGCCTGCATTGGCGGTGGAGCTGGAATTCTACCTGCTGGACCCGAAGCGCGCTCGTGATGGCTCGATCCGACCGGCACGGCCCGAATATAGCGGGACTGCGCCGCAGATGGTCGAGGTTTACGGCTTACGCGAACTCGATGATTTCCGTCCGTTTTTCGATGAGCTTTATGAGGCCTGTGACATTCAGGGCCTACCGCTTGAATCCGCGATTTCCGAATTCGCGCCGGGCCAATGCGAACTAACCCTGCGCTATAAGCCCGATGTGCTGCGCGCCTGCGACGACGCGATCATGTATAAACGCGTGGTGAAGGCGGTGGCGCAAGCGCACGGACTTGAGGCGACGTTCATGGCAAAACCGTTCGCCCAACAGGCGGGCAGCGGAATGCACATTCACGTCTCGATGAATGACGCGGATGGCAAAAACCTGTTCGCCAGCGACGATCCGGAAGGCACGCCGATGTTGCGCCATGCCATTGGCGGGATGATCGGGAGCGTCGGCGATTGCTTTGCCCTGTTCGCACCGCACGCCAACAGCTACCGCCGGTTCAAGGCGAACAGCTATGCGCCCGTCGCGCCGACATGGGGCGTCAATAACCGCACCGTCAGTTTCCGAATTCCGGCTGGACCGCCGTCAAGCCGCCATGTCGAACACCGCGCCTGCGGGGCTGATGCCAATCCCTATCTGGCGGTTGCGGGGGTATTGGCAGGCATTCACCACGGCATCGTCAACCAGATCGATCCCGGACCGGCGGTCGTGGGCAATGGTTACGACCGCGACGGGTCAGGCGATGACAAGCCGCCATCGAACTGGTTCGCTGCGGTCGACCGTTTCCACGACTCGGCTCTCATGCGCGAATATCTGGGCGAGCGCTTGGTTGATATGTTCACTATCGTCAAACGAGTTGAGCAAGACCGCTATTTCGGTCAAGTGCCGAGCATCGATTACGACTGGTACTTGCGCAACGCCTAGGCTTGTGCCGGGAACCTTGCGAGGACATTCTCCATCACGGCGACGTTCAACAATGTGTCGAACTCGCAGCCTACCATAGTGCCGTCGTTCCAGACGATTTTGGCTTGCAGCGCGGAAAGACCCGGCAGCGTCAACCAGACACGTGTACCTGCCGACATTCCGGTCAACGCCTCGCATGCGACGCCCGAAAGCGACAGGTCGCGCACAATCACAGAAAAAGCAGGCGATCCCGATGGCCGCATCTGCGCTGGAATCTTGAGCTTTACACGCGGCGCGCTGCGGTCTTCCTGTGCCGCGTCTTCATAACGAAGAAAGCTGTTGCCCGTTGCTTGCGAGATGGTCATCGTCGCGTCTCCCACTGTGAATAATCGCGCATAAGCGATCAGGGTGAACGAGCCGTTTGTGGCCAAGGTCAAATTGCCGTTTACCATCTTTTGTCGCCACTCTTGCATTTTGGTCGGTCCGCAGCCATATGCGCGGCGGGAGTTGGATGGACGTGGCACTCGCCAACCTGGTCAGATCCTGACGGAAGCAGCCACAACGAATTCGCTGCGGGTCATTCGGCTCCTATTTCACAGATATCTCTAGACTAAGCCTTCGACATTCTTAAGGCAGCGTCCTAACGTGATGCCGATGTCCGATTCCAATAATCCCGATTTTGCCGAGCGCGACCCGGATATGCCCGAAGATGCGTTGGGTCTGGGGCTGGATATGCCTGCACAACCCAAGCCCGCCGCAGCGGGCGGCGCGGCTTATCGCGTTCTGGCGCGCAAATACCGGCCGCAGACTTTTGCCGAGCTGATCGGGCAGGACGCAATGGTCCAGACGCTGGGCAACGCGATCAAGCGCGACCGGCTTGCGCATGCGTTCCTGATGACCGGCGTGCGCGGGGTCGGCAAGACCTCGACCGCGCGACTGATTGCCAAGGCGCTGAATTGTATCGGTCCGGACGGGCAGGGCGGACCCACCATTGATCCGTGCGGCGTGTGTGAGCCTTGTGTGGCTATTGCCGAAGGTCGCCATATCGACGTAATCGAAATGGATGCCGCCAGCCATACCGGCGTCGATGATGTGCGCGAGATAATCGAGGCGGTTCGCTATTCAGCGGTATCAGCACGTTATAAAATATACATCATCGACGAAGTTCACATGCTGTCCAAGAACGCGTTTAATGCGTTGCTGAAGACGCTGGAAGAGCCGCCCGGGCATGTGAAATTCCTGTTCGCGACGACCGAAGTCAACAAGGTGCCGATCACCGTACTGTCGCGGTGTCAACGGTTTGACCTCAAACGCATCACGCCCGAGCTGCTCGTTGAAAACTTCAAAATGATTTGCACCAAAGAGGGCGTCGAAGCAGAAGTCGAAGCTCTCGCGCTCATCGCGCAGGCTGCTGAAGGGTCGGCACGGGACGGCCAGTCGATACTCGATCAGGCAATATCCCATGCCGATATGGAAGGCGACGACAAAGTCACCGCAGCGCAGGTGCGCGACATGCTGGGCCTTTCGGATCGTGGTGCAATACGCCGACTGTTCGCGTTGATTCTCGCAGGCGATGCGCAGGCGATGCTGGCGGAGGCGAAGAACCAATATGTGCTTGGCGTCGAACCGCTGGCGATGTTTGCCGGACTGCTTTCGGAAGTCCACCGGCTGACGCTCGCCAAGGTCGGCGCGCCGCGTGATGGCGCGCTTGATACCGAGGCGATGGCGCTGGTCGAGGAGCAGGCCGACCGTCTGTCCTTCCCGACTTTACATCGGCTGTGGCAATTAATGCTAAAGGGGCAGGAAGAGGTTGCGCGTGCGACGGTCCCGCTCGATGCTTCCGATATGGCGCTTCTGCGGGTAATCCACGCGACCACTTTGCCCGATCCCGGCGAGCTCGCAAAAATACTGGCCGAAGGCAATTTCCACGCGCCGCCAGCCTCCGCCCCGACGGCGCTCGATATCCCGCCATCGGCGACGGTGCAGACATTGATGCCCGCCAATTTCGACGCGTTGCTCGAACGACTTGCGCGCGATGGCTATGTCAGCCTTGAAATGACGATGCGCGATGTCGTGCGGCTTGTCGAATATGCGCCTCCTTTGCTCGCTTACCAGTTGGCAGGGCCAGTCGCGCCGGGCTTTGTTGCCGAATTGCGCGATGCGTCTCGCGAAGGTGACGGGCACGCGCTGGGACTTAGAAGAGCGCGAAGGCGAAGCGCAGCCGAGCCTGCTCGAAAAAGAGCGCGCCGCCGCCGAAGCTGACCGCCGCGCAGTCATGGAATCCCCATTGGTAAAGGCGGCCTTTGCTGCTTTTCCGGAGGCCGAGCTGCTAGACAGCGATGAAGATGAAACCCCCAGGAGTAAACGTGCATGAAGAGCATGGAAGACATGATCAAGGCCGCGCAGGAAGCGGCGCAGAATATTCAGCAACAGATGGAAACGGCGCAGGCGACGCTTGACACGATACAGGTTGAGGGCGTGTCCGGAGGCGGCCTCGTCAAGGTGCGCGCGACAGCAAAGGGCCGGATATTGGGCGTTGCGATCGACGACAGCCTGATTGTACCTGCGGACAAGACGATGCTCGAAGATTTGATAACTGCGGCTTTCAACGATGCTCGCGAAAAAGCTGATGCCGCGAGCAACGCCGAAATGAGCAAAATGTCGAGCGGACTGCCATTGCCAGCCGGGTTCAAACTGCCGTTTTGAGCGGCTTTTCCCCAACTAATCACGCTAATTCAGCGCAAATTCATTGAATCCGCCGCAAAGCCGCACATATTGCAATCCAACAAGGCTGGTTGCCGCTTGAGGGACCGCCGACTGGAGTGAATATGGAACTGAACCTTCCCTTATTGCCGTTGCGCGATATCGTTGTTTTTCCCGGCATGATTGTGCCGCTTTTCGTTGGACGTGATAAATCGGTTGTCGCGCTTGAAAAGGCGATGGCAGCGGACAAGGAAATTTTCCTCGTTGCGCAGCTCGATCCTGCCGAGGACGATCCCGACAAAGACGATCTGTACGACATCGGCGTCACTGCGACGATCATGCAGTTGCTGAAACTGCCTGATGGCACCGTGCGCGTGCTCGTCGAGGGCAAGCAGCGCGCCGAATTGCGCGACTTGGTCGAGCGCGGTAGCGATTATGTCGAAGCCGGTATTCGCATGATCGAGGAGCAGGTCGCCGAAGGGCCCGAAGCAACCGCCTTGATGCGTTCGGTATCCGAACAATTCGAAAATTATTCGAAGCTCAACAAGAAAATGCCTGCGGAAACTGCGGTACAGCTCAGTGAAATCGAGACCCCTGCGGCTTTGGCCGACGCGGTTGCGGCCAATATCCAGCTTAAGGTTTCGGACAAGCAATCGCTGCTCGTCGAATTCGAATCCGCTGCGCCGTCTTGAAATGGCCTTTGCTTTTATGGAAGGCGAGCTTGGCGTATTGCAGGTCGAAAAGAAAATCCGTGGCCGGGTGAAGCGGCAGATGGAGAAAACGCAGCGCGAATATTATCTCAACGAGCAGATGAAGGCGATCCAGCGCGAGCTTGGCAACGACGACGGCGAAAGCGGCGACGAAGTTGCCGAATTGCAGACCAAGATCGACACGACAAAGCTGTCGAAGGAAGCCAAGGCAAAGGCGAATGCCGAGCTGAAAAAGCTGCGCGGCATGGCGCCGATGTCGGCAGAAGCGACCGTTGTACGCAACTATCTCGATACTTTGCTTGGTATTCCCTGGGGCAAGAAGTCGAAGTTGAAGCGCGATATCGCCAAGGCGCAGTCGGTACTCGATGAAGATCATTTCGCGCTTGAAAAGGTCAAGGACCGGATCGTTGAATATCTCGCCGTGCAGGCGCGCACCAATAAGCTGAAGGGGCCAATTCTTTGCCTCGTCGGTCCTCCCGGTGTGGGCAAGACATCGCTCGGTAAATCAATTGCCAAGGCGACTGGGCGCGAGTTCATCCGTCAATCGCTGGGCGGTGTGCGTGACGAAGCCGAAATTCGCGGCCATCGCCGTACTTATATCGGCTCGATGCCAGGCAAGGTTGCCGCGAATCTGAAGAAGGCCGGGACGATGAACCCGTTGTTCCTTTTGGACGAAATCGACAAATTGGGTCAGGATTTCCGCGGTGATCCAGCCTCCGCCTTGCTCGAGGTGCTCGACCCGGAACAGAACAACAAGTTTAACGACCATTATCTCGAAATCGACCTCGACCTGTCGGATGTGATGTTCGTGACGACCGCCAACAGCATGAACCTGCCGCAGGCGTTGTTGGACCGCATGGAGATCATCCGGCTCGAAGGTTATACCGAGGACGAAAAACTCGAAATCGCCAAGCGGCATTTGTTCGAAAAGCAGGTAGAAGCGCACGGATTGAAGGCCGAAGAATTCACTGTTTCGGAAGAAGCACTGCGCGATCTCATCCGTTATTATACGCGTGAAGCCGGTGTGCGGACGCTGGAACGCGAAATTGCCAAGCTCGCGCGTAAAGCCTTGCGTCGAATTCTTGAGGGCAAGGCCGAGAAAATCGAGATTACGCCAGATAATCTCGCGGAATTCTCGGGCGTTCGCAAATATCGCCACGGTATCGGCGAGGAAGAAAACCAGATCGGTGCTGTCACCGGGCTTGCTTGGACTGAAGTCGGCGGCGAATTGCTGACGATTGAGGCAGTTACTGTGCCCGGCAAGGGTCAGATCAAGACGACCGGCAAATTGGGTGAAGTGATGGGCGAGTCGATCCAGGCGGCCTTGAGCTACGTCAAAGCGCGCGCGCCAAGCTATGGCATAAAGCCCAGCCTATTTGCGCGTAAGGATGTACATATCCACTTACCTGAAGGCGCGGTGCCGAAGGACGGCCCTTCGGCGGGCGTGGGTATGGTCACGACGATAGTATCGACGCTGACCGGCATTGCCGTCCACCGCGACGTCGCGATGACCGGCGAAGTTACCCTGCGTGGACGAGTTTTGCCGATTGGTGGGCTCAAGGAAAAACTGCTGGCCGCGCTTCGCGGGGGCATCAAGACCGTGCTTATCCCGCAGGAGAATGAAAAGGACCTCGTCGAAATTCCGGCGAACATCAAAGATGGTCTCGAAATCATTCCCGTCAGCCATGTCGATCAAGTGCTCGCCCGCGCGCTGATCTCGCCTCTAACCCCCATCGAATGGACCGAGGCCGACGAACTTGCGGCGGCATTGCCACCTTCGATTGGCGGCGAAAAACCGACCGCTGTCACGCATTGACGGGCGATGTTGCGGTTGATTATCTGAATTGACCGCAACACGTCGTGTTTTTCACAGAAAATGACGGTTTTACGCCAATATTTCCTTTGACAGCGCGCTCTTTCTCATCATTATCCCGCCACCGGCCCAAGCCGCGACTCAATTAAGTCATAAATGAGTCTCACTAATTTCTTTTGAGAGGGGGGTTCCCAATATGAACAAGCAAGATCTCGTAAGCGCAGTTGCCGATGCAAGCGGCCTAACCAAGGCAGATGCAGCCAAGGCAGTTGAAGCAACGTTTGACGCGATCACCGGCGCATTGAAGTCCGGCGGCGAAGTTCGTCTGGTCGGTTTCGGCACCTTTGGCGTTGCGAAGCGCAAGGCTTCGACCGGACGCAACCCGCGCACCGGCGAACCAATGACGATCAAGGCTTCGACCCAGCCTAAATTCAAGGCTGGCAAGGCGCTGAAAGACGCCGTCAACTGATATTGGTATCGTAGTGATACGGGAAGGGCGGGGCGAAAGCACCCGCCCTTTTCTTTTGGGCTTTACCTTGCACCCAACAAAAAAGCGCCAGTAGGCGCTTTTCATAAATCTAACAAGCAAGCGACTTTATGCGGCAAGTCGAAACTGCGGTTCAGCCTTAGCTGTACGCGGAAAGGCAATGACTTCGGCCGACCGGCACCCCTTCACTTCGCCGAAAAAAATCCGCCGCTCAGTCTGCACCGCAGGCGCGAATTCCATTTCTATCACTTGGGTAATGCGCGGCATCGCGCCCGACACCGTCAAGGCAATCACACCAATCGATGCGGCAAGGGCAATTGCGAAAAGCAGGGAGGCGATGAGGGTCATGGCACTGGTCCTTTCTGTCCCCCAATTGACGCATTAGTGGGGGTTTGTTGACTCGAATATGAACAACTTGCGGGTTATGTTCACTATATGTTCTTATCTGTCAAGCGGTTTCTCTTTCGGGAAATTCCGTTGAGATGCCTGGGGATTACCTGTGGATAACTATCCAGTGCTCAAAAAGTTCAATTCGCGCGAAGCTTCCCACGCCGTTCGGCGAACCATGTCTGAAGAAGCTTTTGCGTGCAGCCGGTAAACCCGCCGGAACCGTTGACCGAACAACTATTGGGTCGCAGATCACGCGCGAACGAATTGAGCGTCTCGACTGCTGACGACCATGACCGGTCGGTGATCACCGTTTCCTTTTTGCGCAGCGCCAGCGGAATTCTATAACGCTCGTCCTCGGGTACATTGGCGCAAACGACGATCTCGTCACCAACTGCCTCGCGGCACTTCTCTTCGCCAAATGCAACAAGGAAGGAAATGCGCTCTGGTATTTCGGACGGCGCAGGGATTTCATCATCTTGAGCGAAGGCCTCGGGGGTTGCAAAAAGCAGGCCTGCAACGAAAAGAAATTTGTAGATGGCCATCCCGCTTCTCCGTCATTTGTTACGCCGGGTTAGCTGACGGCGGTGAACCTGCTGTTAATCACCGCATCTCCCCCGACGAAGTTTCGCGCACTTTCATCGTTATCTTTATCGTAACCAAAATGTTTTAGCGTCTGTTTCCCATGGACCGGATTTTGCCCATTCTATCCCTCGGCGCGCAGTAACGACGGTGGCTGTCACGCGCCTGTTCAAGAATTTCCCCGGCATGTCTAACGCCGATCATGCTGGCTATGGCTCGGTCGCCGTCATCACGCCCGAGGACGCCGCTCGGCGGCTCGAAGTGCTTGACGATTTCGAACAGGCTGGAATTGGTTGGCTTTGGGCCACCGATGCCGAAGCGCGACTGATCTACATTTCGGAAAATGCGGCCGAAAAGCTTGATCACCCGATCGAGCATTTGCTGGCGCAGCCGCTGATCAAATTGTTTGAAACCGATGCGGAAAATCCCGGTGAACGGTCGGACCGTCCGCTCAATTTCCAGCTGGCGGCGCATAACAAGATCGTCGACCAGACGGTCCGCTTTGCCCTTCGTCCGGCGCAGGATGGCGGGCGGCAAACTTGGTGGTCGATTTCGGGACATCCCAAGTTCGACAAATCCGGCAATTTCCAGGGATATCGCGGCAGCGCGAAGGACATCACGGTCGAATATGAGCGCAAGCTGGTGGACTCGCGGCTTGCCGAATTCGACTCGTTAACCGGTCTTGCCAACCGTCACCGGATGGACAAACGGCTTGAAGGTATCCTCGCCGCTTATAAATCTGCAAAGCGCAGTTGCACGTTGGTGATGCTCGATCTCGACCGGTTCAAGCATGTCAACGATACTTTGGGTCACCCGGCAGGCGATGACCTGCTCCAACAGGTCGCAAGGCGGCTTGAGCGCGTGGTGGGCAGCCGCGGCGAAATCGGGCGGTTGGGCGGCGATGAATTCCAGATCATCCTGCCCGATCTCGACGATCGCGGCAAACTGGGCGAGCTTGCTAGCAAGATCATCCAGATCGTCTCGCAACCCTACAACATTGATGACAAGCGCGCGACGATCGGCACTTCGATCGGCATCGCCATCGCGCCCTATGATGGCATCGACAAGCATGACGTCATCCACAATGCCGACCTTGCACTGTACGCCGCGAAAAATGGCGGGCGAGGGCAGTTCCGTTTTTATTCCGCCGACCTGAAAGACGAAGCCGAAGAGCGCCGCATCCTCGAAGAAGGCCTGCGCGAGGCACTCGCGAACGATTTGCTCGAACTGCATTACCAGCCAGTTGTGCGCACCGAAGACAATATGGTCGTCACATTCGAGGCGCTTATCCGCTGGGAACATCCCGAACGCGGCACGATCAGCCCCGATGTGTTCATACCGATTGCCGAGGATTCCGACCTCATCAATCAACTCGGCGCGTGGGCGCTGAACAAAGCCTGCCAGGATGCGATGGCGTGGCCGAAATCGGTGCGAGTTGCGGTGAACGTTTCTGCTGCGCAGTTCGCGCATTCCGACCTTATCTCCATCGTCACCGACGCGCTCGACGGGTCGGGGCTCGAGGCAGACCGGCTCGAACTTGAACTCACCGAGAGCGTGTTCATGGGCGATGGTGACACCATCGACGATATTTTCCGCGCGTTGAAAGAACTTGGCGTCCGTTTGGCACTCGATGATTTCGGCACCGGCTATTCCTCGCTTAGCTATTTGCGCTCGGCACCGTTCGACAAGATCAAGGTCGACCGCACTTTCGTCGATAGCTGCACGCAAAAGGACCATAACAGCGCGAAAATCATCGCGGCTATCATCGGCCTTTCCGACGCGCTTGGCATGGAAACGACGGTAGAGGGCGTCGAGGCCTTCGACCAGCTCGAAGTCGTCGAAGTCGAAAGGCGCGCGCTTCATCCAGGGCTGGATCTATTCGAAAGCGCTGACGCAGGAAATCGCGGTGGAGCGTATGAAATCCGGCGAATTCCGGATCGAACCCGACGGCCCGCAAACGCACCGTCAGGAACGCCGCTCGATGTTCCGCCGTGTTGGTGTAATCCACGACGACCACCGCTACGACGCGCTGATGCGCAATATGTCAAAGACCGGCGCGCTGATCGATGGATTGTTGGGTGTACCCGAAGCCACCGGGTTGGTTCTGGACCTTGGCGGTGGCCAGCTCGCGGTTTGTACCGTTACCCGCGTCGAAGGCGCACTAATCGCGGTTGAGTTCGAAACGCCATTGGTCAGCGATGGGGCGGGTGGCCTCTGCACCCGCCACCGCGTTTCGCCTTATGTGCTTGCAGCGGCAGGTCTGCCGCTTGAAGCGCTGCCAAAAGGCAACTATCCGATGATCATGGTCGGCGAAGGCCCGAAAAGCAAACCGGCTTTCTTGCAGGTTGCTGCTACATCGGGCGGATTAATGGATCTAGCGGGCTAATCTCTCTCGCCAATCTCATTCTCGAAATGGGTTGACGAATCCCCGATGCCACTCTAACGGCGCGCTCATTCCACATGGGAAACGCACATACCGGTGCGGATTGCTGTCTTTCAGGCAATGCATGACGTTCTTGTTTCCCAGAGGCTCAACCGGAAGGAGAAGTACCATGGCGGCACCTGTCGTTACCATGCAGCAATTGCTTGAAGCTGGGGCCCATTTCGGCCACCAAACCCACCGTTGGAACCCGCGTATGAAGCCGTATATCTTCGGCGCGCGCAACGGCATCCACATTCTTGACCTGTCGCAGTCCGTGCCTTTGTTTGCACGTGCGCTCGATTTTGTTGCTTCGACCGTCGCGTCGGGCGGCAAGGTCCTGTTCGTCGGCACAAAGCGCCAGGCACAGGGTCCAATCGCTGACGCAGCACGCGCTTCGGGTCAGCATTTCGTCAACCACCGCTGGTTGGGCGGGATGCTCACCAACTGGAAGACGATTTCAAATTCGATCCGCAAGCTGAAAACGCTTGAAGAGCAGCTTTCGGGCGACACGCACGGTTTCACGAAGAAGGAAATTCTTCAGATGACCCGCGAGCGCGACAAACTCGAGATGAGCCTTGGCGGTATCCGCGACATGGGCGGCATTCCTGATGTGATGTTCGTGATCGACGCCAACAAGGAAGAACTTGCGATCAAGGAAGCCAATGTTCTTGGCATTCCGGTTATCGCAATCCTCGATTCGAACGTGTCGCCTGACGGTATCGCGTTCCCGGTTCCGGCCAATGACGACGCAGCGCGCGCCATTCGCCTCTATTGCGAAGCCATTGCGACCGCATCGAGCAAGGGCAATGTTTCGGCCAAGGTTGCCAAGGGCGTTGACCTTGGTGCCGAAGTTGAGCCAGCAGCCGAGCCTGCTTTGACCGAAGCTGCTCCGGTGGCAGAAGACGCGCCAGCGACGATGGAAGAAGCTGTTGGTGCAGAAGCAGCGCCGGTTGCTGAGGAAGCTCCCGTCGCCGAAGCTGCCGCAGACGAAACACCTGCCGCGGAAGCGCCTGAAGCTCAAGCCTAATCCAAACTGTGTCACCCCCGACTTGATCGGGGGTCCATGGTCTGAAATCTCGGCTTAAAACGACAAATCAGACCATGGATTCCCGCTTTCGCGGGAATGACAAAAATGGTGGCTAGATAGACCGCCCCAGTCATTCGAAAGGACAAACAATGTCTGTAATTACAGCCTCACTCGTTAAGGAATTGCGCGAGCTTTCCGGCGCGGGAATGATGGACGCCAAAAAGGCGCTTGAAGAAACCAATGGCGATCTGAACGCTGCGGTCGATTTGCTGCGCGCCAAAGGACTTGCCACCGCCGCAAAGAAATCGAGCCGTACTGCAGCTGAAGGCCTTGTCGGCGTCGCTGTCGAAGGCACCAAGGGCACCGCTGTCGAAGTCAACAGCCAGACCGACTTCGTTGCGAAGAACGAACAGTTCCAGGATTTCGTCCGTTCGGTCACCGATGTTGCTCTTGGTTTGAGTGCGAACGATGCCGACGCTATTCTTGCGGCAAGCTATCCTGGCGGTGGCACGGTTCAGGAAAAGCTGACCGAAAATATCGCGACCATAGGCGAAAATCAGGTCATTCGCCGCGCCGCGTCGCTGTCGGTCGATACCGGCCGCGTTGTTTCCTATGTCCATAATGCTGCAGCCCCTGGTATGGGCGGCATCGGCGTGCTTGTTGCGCTTGAAAGCGAAGCCGATGCGGCGACGCTCGACGGCCTTGGCAAACAGCTTGCCATGCACATCGCGGCGGCTTTCCCGCTATCGCTCGACGAAAGCGGCCTTGACGCCGACACACTTGAGCGTGAACGCGGCATTGCGCGCGAAAAGGCATCAGAAAGCGGCAAGCCTGCCGACATTGTCGAAAAGATGGTCGAAGGCGCGGTGAAGAAATTCGCCAAGGAAAATGCGCTACTCAGCCAGTTGTTCGTCATGGACGGCAAAACGCCTATCGCCGACGTTGTTGCACAGGCCGGTAAAGCTGCCGGTTCGGCCATCGTGCTGAGGGATTATGTCCGCTTCCAGCTTGGCGAAGGCATCGAGAAGGAAGTTTCCGACTTTGCCGCCGAAGTGGCTGCTGCGGTCGGCGACTTAAAACACTATTGGCCGTTCCCGTTGACGCGCGGGATAAGGCCTTGGCGATATGGCGCGATGCGCACTCTATAGCTGTGCGCCATTATCGTATCGGGGATTGAGGAATAGCATGAGCGCAAACGGCTATCGCCGCATCCTGCTGAAATTGTCGGGCGAAGTGTTCATGGGCGACAGTCCTTTGGCATCGACCCCGAAACCGTCGCCCGTGTCGCCGAAGAAGTGAAGGCGGCCCAGGATACCGGCCTGCAGCTCTGCCTCGTCATCGGCGGCGGCAACATCTTTCGCGGCATGGCGGGCGCTGCGAAAGGCATGGACCGTGCACAAGCCGATTATATGGGCATGCTCGCGACCGTAATGAATGCGCTGGCGATGCAGAATGCGCTTGAGCAGTTGGGCGTGCCGACGCGGGTGCAGTCGGCGATCGAAATGGACAAGGTTTGCGAACCGGTCATCCGCCGCCGAGCCGAGCGGCATCTCGAAAAAGGCCGGATTGTCATCTTCGCGGCAGGCGTGGGCGCTCCCTATTTCACCACCGATTCCGGCGCAGCCTTGCGTGCCGCCGAAATGAAGTGCGATGCTTTGTTCAAAGGTACCTCGGTTGATGGCGTCTATGATGCCGATCCAAAGAAGGTATCGACCGCAACTCGTTATGAAACACTGTCTTACGACCGTGTCCTCTCGGACAATCTGAAGGTTATGGACGCAAGCGCCGTGGCTTTGTGCCGCGACAACAACATCCCCATCGTAGTGTTTTCGATCCGCGAGCGGGGCAATATCTTGAAGGTGCTCGACGGAAGCGGCATCTCTACCGTGGTAACCAGCGAAGGGAATTGAGCCATGCCGCAATATGACAAGGCAGATGTCGAGCGCCGCATGAAAGGCGCTGTGGAATCGTTCAAGAGCGATCTGGGCGGGTTACGCACGGGTCGGGCCAATGTGACGTTGCTCGATCCGGTGGTAGTCGAAGTCTACGGCTCGAACATGCCGCTTAATCAGGTGGCAACAGTGAGCGCACCTGAACCTCGGATGTTGTCGGTTCAGGTATGGGACCGCTCCAACGTGACGCCGGTTGAAAAAGCGATCCGTTCGGCAGGACTGGGTCTCAACCCAATCACCGACGGCCAGATGCTGCGCTTGCCGATTCCTGATTTGACCGAGGAACGCCGCAAGGAACTGGCAAAACTCGCCGGGCAATATGCCGAAAAGGCCAAAATCGCGATTCGCAACGTCCGCCGCGATGCCAATGACGGGCTGAAAACCGATGAAAACAAAAAGGAAATCAGCGAGGACGAACGCAAGCGGCTCGAAACCGAAGTGCAGAAAATGACCGACGAGATGATCAAGGCGGTCGATGACGCCGCGGCGAACAAGGAAAAGGAAATCCTGAGCCAGTGAGCGCGGCTGCGGCCACGATTGCTGCCAGAATCGAGGCAGGGACCGGCAAAATGCCGCGCCATGTCGCCATCATCATGGACGGCAATGGCCGCTGGGCAAAAAAACGCATGTTGCCTCGCGCGATGGGGCATAAAAAGGGCGTAGAGGCGGTGCGCAATATTGTCCGTGCGGCGGGCGAACTGGGGCTGGAGGCGCTTAGCCTATATGCCTTTTCCAGCGAAAACTGGAAGCGGCCCGAGGACGAAATCAGCGACCTGATGGGGCTGATGCGCTCGTTCATAAAATCGGACATCGATGAATTTTCAGCCAATGATGTGCGCTTGAAAATTATTGGTAACTACAGGGCGCTGGCGCCTGATATTGTCGAAATGCTCGAAGAAGCACTCGCCCGCACTGCTCATAATACGCGAACCACGTTGGCGGTAGCGCTGAATTATGGCTCGCAAGATGAATTGGTTCGCGCCGCCCAGGCTGCTGCAGCGCAAGGGCCGATTACTGCGGAGGCTATCGAGGCCAATCTCGACACGGCCGACATGCCTCCGCTCGACCTGCTTATCCGCACCTCAGGCGAGCAACGGCTATCGAACTTCATGTTGTGGCAGGCGGCCTATGCCGAATTCTGGTTTACCGAAACGCTTTGGCCCGATTTTGGCAAACAAGAACTGGCGCGTGCACTTGACGAGTTTGCCGGCCGCCAACGTCGCTTTGGTGGTCGATGAGCGAAGCATCTGCGCCGTCGCCCAAGCCGAGGTCCGATCTTGGAATTCGCACGATCTCGGGCGTCATCATGATGAGCATTGCCGTCGCCGCCGTCTGGTTCGGCGGCTATGCCTTTATGGCGCTGGTGATATTGGTCGGTTTGGGGGTGTATTGGGAATATTCAAAGCTAGCGCTCGGCTTTGCCGAGGGCCGTATTTCCCAAATATTATGGTTGCTGGGCGGTCTGGTATATGTGGGACTTGCGTGCTTCACATTGCTTCTCTTCAGTGCGCCGTTTTTTGGTAAAATCGTGACCGTCGTTCTTATTGCGGGCGTAATAGGCACCGACGTCGGCGCTTATTTTGCGGGAAGAGCTATAGGCGGCCCCAAAATTGCGCCGCAGATAAGCCCGTCAAAAACCTGGTCGGGCCTTGTCGGGGGTATGGTCGGTGCCGGCGTTCTTATGCTCGCCGCACAGAATGTTTTTCAACTGGATTATACCTTTGTGTATTCTCCGTTTCTTACGTTTCTGGCAGGTGCGGCGCTGGCAGTTACCGCGCAGGTAGGCGACTTTTTTGAAAGTTGGATGAAGCGCCGCGCGGGTGTCAAAGACTTAGGGAAGCTGATCCCCGGGCATGGCGGCTTGTTTGACCGCGTCGATGGGCTAATCGCGGTGGCTTTCGTCGTGGGCGCAATCAGCTTAGGCCAAATGATAGTTTTATGATCCGCTCGATTTCCATTTTCGGAGCGACGGGGTCGGTGGGTCTTTCCACGCTCGATCTCGTCCGCCAGCATCGGGATGCCTATCGAGTGGTCGCGCTGACCGCTAACCGCAATGCGACGAAACTCGCTGAATTAGCGCTGGAGTTTGATGCTGATCTGGCTGTCGTTGCCGAAGAAGAATCCTATCAGGCGCTTAAGGAAGCGCTGGCGGGCAAACGGACCGAGGCCGCAGCTGGGGCGGGTGCTTTGATTGAGGCTGCCAAACGCGAAGCCGACTGGACGATGGCGGCGATTGTTGGCTGTGCTGGTTTGCCACCAACGATGGCGGCGATTGAGCAGGGCAGGACGGTGGCGCTCGCCAATAAGGAGGCGCTGGTTTCGGCCGGTGATTTGATGATGGCGGCGGTTCAGCGCTCGGGCGCGACGTTACTGCCCGTCGATAGCGAACATAACGCCATTTTTCAGTGCCTGAACGGCGCAAAGCTTGAACAGGTGCGTAAAATTACATTGACCGCAAGCGGCGGCCCGTTCCGTGAATGGTCGCTGGGCCAGATGCGCACTGTTACCCCGGCGCAAGCCGTTGCCCATCCCAATTGGGACATGGGCGCCAAAATCAGCGTCGATTCGGCGACGATGATGAACAAAGGCCTCGAACTGATTGAGGCCTTTCACCTTTTCCCCGTTGGACTGGACCGGCTTGATATCCTCGTCCATCCGCAATCGGTCATTCATTCGATGGTCGAATATGCCGATTGTTCGACTCTGGCCCAACTGGGTTCGCCCGATATGCGTATCCCGATTGCGAGTGCGCTGGCATGGCCTGAGCGGATTGCCACCAACTGCAAGCCACTCGATCTTGCCGCCATCGGCCAATTGACCTTTGAACAGCCTGATCCTGTCCGCTTTCCTGCGCTTCGTCTCGCGCGCTCCGCCGTAAACGAGGGCGGAGCAAAGCCCGCGATCCTCAGCGCAGCTAACGAGGTCGCAGTTGCAGCGTTTTTGCGCGGCGACATAGGTTTCCTCGAAATCGCCGCGCTGGTCGAGCACACGCTGGCGGGCTATGCGCCGAATAAAATGCCTTCCCATCTCGACGATTTGTTCAGCATCGATGCAGCCGCGCGCGCCTATGCCTCCGCCCAACTAAAAAAGGTCGCATATGCCAGCAGTTGAATCGCCCCACATCGTGGTAACCATTCTCGCGTTTCTCGCGCTCATCGGCACGTTGGTTGTCGTCCATGAGCTCGGCCACTATTTCGTCGGGCGCTGGTTCGGGGTGAAGGCTGAGAAATTCTCCATCGGATTCGGCCCACAAATTTTTGGGCGAGTGGACAAGCGCGGGACATTGTGGCGCGTGGGTGCATTGCCGCTAGGCGGTTTCGTGCAGTTCGCAGGCGACATGAACCCAGCCAGCCAGTCTGACGAAGCGTGGAAAGCGCTGCCCGAGAAAGAGCGCAACCAAACCTTTCAATCGAAAACCTTATGGCAACGCGCACTGATCGTGTTTGCCGGACCAGCGGTCAACTTCATCCTCGCCATCCTGATTGCGATGGGTTTCCTGCTCGCGTTCGGGCAAATCAGTAACGCCACCCGTTGTCGATGTTGTGCAACCGGGCAGTTCCGCGGCAATAGCCGGAATTCAGGAAGGTGACCGCATACTGACCTTCAATGGCCGATCGATCGAAACTTTCGACGAGATGGCGAACGAAGTCATTATGATCCCTGGCGACGAGGCGGTGATCGAAATCGACCGCAACGGCGACCGGCTGGTCAAGGAAGCTACTGTCGGAACGTTTGAAGAGATTGATCGCTTCGGCAACAAATACCGTATCGGGCGTTTAGGCATCGGCGCGAACAACGTTGAAATTCGCGAAATCGGCTTGCTGGAAGCACCTTGGGCCGCAACGTGTTCATACCGGCAACATCCTTCGTCAGCAGATGATCGGTCTCGGGCAGATAATTTCAGGGCGGCGTCCATTGTCGGAACTGGGCGGACCACTTAAAATCGCCAAGGTATCAGGCGAGGCGATGAGCCTTGGTATCCTGACATTCATCAGTCTCGCTGCGCTGATCTCGATTAACTTGGGGTTCATCAACCTCCTGCCAATTCCGATGCTCGATGGAGGCCATCTCATGCTCTATGCGATCGAGGCTGTCCGGCGACGTCCGGCCACGCCGCAAGTGCAGGAATGGGCATTCCGGGCGGGGTTTGCGATGCTAGTAGGGTTCATGATCATGGTGACATTCAACGACCTCGCTTCATTCGGCCTATTTGGCAGTGGATAGAGGGTAAGACAGGCTTGATTGCGGGCGCAGCATCGGGCAGGGACGCTTTCAACATTTTAGCGGCTTCATGCCAAATACCCGGTGGGGGCCGGACATCGGATCGGATGACAATGAACTTCAAGACCTTTGGCATATATTTGATGGGTTCGACGGCTTTGGCTGGCGTTGGTGCGGTGTCGCCCGCGTTGGCCCAGGTTGCGCCGCCGCCCGTAGCGCCTACCTTACCAGTGGCCGCCGCACCTCAAGGAGACCAGATCCAGTCGATCACTGTCGTCGGCACGCAGCGTCTCGAAGCCGACACTGTGCGCTCTTACATCCGCCTGCGTGTCGGGACGGCATGGAGCCAGGTCGCTGCCGATCAGGCGCTGAAGGACCTGTACGCTACCGAATTGTTCGCTGACGTCGCGATCCGCAACAACGCCGGTGCGGTAGTCATCGAGGTTCGCGAAAACCCCGTCGTCAACCGCATCATCCTTGAAGGCAACAAGCGGCTGAAGAACGACAAGATCGAGCCTGAAATCAAGCTTGCCCCGCGCCAGATTTATTCGCGTTCGAAAGTCCGCGCAGACGTCGCGCGTATCGTTGAACTCTACAAACGCCAGGGCCGCTTTGCCGCGACGATCGAGCCGAAGCTCGTCCAGCTTGACCAGAACCGCGTCGATATCGTCTTTGAAATTACCGAAGGACCTAAATCGAAGGTCCAGCAGATCAACATCATCGGCAACGAGAAATTCGGCGACGGTCAACTTCGCGGCGAGATGGTGACGAAGCAAGCGCGTTTCTATCGCTTCTTCTCGTCCGGGACCAGCTACGATCCTGATCGTCTGGCGTTCGACCAGCAGAAATTGCGCCAATTCTATCTGACGCAAGGCTATGCCGACTTCCGTGTGGTTTCCGCTGTTGCCGAACTTACGCCCGACAAGCAGGACTTCATCATCACCTATGTAGTGGAAGAAGGCGAACGCTACAAATTTGGCGATGTGAAGGTCGAGAGCCAGATTCGCGATTTTGATTCCGAAAAGCTCACTGCAACGCTTCGGATGAAAAAAGACGATTGGTATGACGCGAAGATGGTCGAGGATACGGTCGAAAGCCTGTCCGAAACCGCCGGCCTGTTCGGCTATGCGTTTGCCGACGTCAGTCCCGACTTCAACCGGGACAAAGAATCGCTCACGATGAGCATCACCTTCCAGGTTGCCGAAAGCCAGCGCGTGTTTGTCGAGCGCATCGACATCAACGGAAATACGCTGACGCAGGACAAAGTGGTTCGCCGCGAATTCCGCTTGAATGAAGGCGATGCCTTTAACAGCATCCAGGTTAAGCGTACGGCGGAGCGCATCAAATCGCTGGGCTATTTCCAGGAAGATCTGGAAGTCGAGCAGGAGCAGGGCAGTGCGCCGGACCGCATCATCCTGACCACCAATGTCGAGGAAAAGGCAACAGGCGAACTTTCGCTGTCCGCCGGTTTCTCGTCAATCGAGAACTTCATTTTCCAAGGCTCGATCAAACAGCGCAACTTCCGCGGGCTGGGGCAGGAGCTGCGGACGAATATTTCCTATTCGTCTTATTCGAAATCGGCGGAAATCGGCTTTACCGAGCCGTATCTTTTCGACCGCTCGATTGCGGTGTCAGGCGACATATTCCGCCGCGATTTGAACAGCTTCAACTTTTTCAATAACCAGCGCAACACGACCTATGAGCAGGCAACGACCGGCTTCCAGTTGCGTACCGGGGTGCCGATCAACGAATTTATCTATTTCCAGGCGCGCTATGGCCTGAGCCAGGATGATATCTCGCTTGATCGCAATCAGTTTTTTACCGACCCCGACGGGGCAGGCCCGCTTCCGGCGTCATGCGACCCTATCATCGCTGGTCGCTTCCTGTGCGACGCAATCGGTAACCGCCTGACGTCGTCGCTCGGCTACACTTTGCTCTATGATGACCGCGATAACCGCGTGCGTCCGACGCGCGGCCAGAGTGCGGGGATCAGCCAGGATTTCGCCGGGCTTGGCGGTAGCGTCAAATATATCAAGACGCGCATCAACGCGGATAAATATTGGAAACCGTTTGGCAATTTCGTGCTCGGTCTGTCAATCGAAGGTGGCTATATTCATCCGCTCGAAGATCGCGGTTCGGCGGCGCTCGGCATCGACGATGTCCGTCTGACCGACCGTTTCTATCTTGGCGAACCGCAGATGCGCGGCTTCGATATTCGCGGCGTCGGCCCGCGCGTGCAGCGTGTGTTCTTCACTGGTGAAGTCGTGAACGGCGTTGCAGTCAATACCCCGCAGCTTGGCCGTAACGAAATTCAGGACGACGCCATTGGCGGCCGGTTCTATTATCTCGGACGCGCTGAGTTGCAGATTCCATTGGGCAGCGGCGCGAAGGAGCTTGGCCTACGTCCGTCAATCTTCGTCGATGTCGGTTCGGTATTCGATGTTACCAGCGCCAATCCTGCAAACGGTCTCGCAGCGCGAAGTGCTGGCAGATGGCACCCAAGGCAATCCGCTTTACTATTTTGTTGATACCGCTGGTGCGATCCAGACATCGACAACCGCAACAAATGCGGACGGCTCAGCGCGTGTTCAAGCGCTGCGGTTCGAAGAACGCTTCTTCGGCGACAGCTGGAAACCCCGCCTTTCGGTCGGTTTTGGCGTCAACTGGAACTCGCCTTTCGGTCCGTTCAGGATTGATATAGCCCGCGCCCTGCTAAAAGAGCCAGGCGACGACACCAAATTATTTACATTCAACGTAGGAACGCAATTCTAATGAAAATTCTCAAGCCCATCGCTGTGGCCGCTTTATTGTCGGCAGCAGCCATCGCCATGCCCGCCAGCGCACAGGTTGCAGGCATCGCCACTGCCGATACGTCAGTTGCCATCGCCCGTTCGAAGGCGCTTGGTACCGCTTATCAGCAGATCGGCACGCAATATGCCTCCGTCGCGCAACAAATGCAGACGAAGCGCACCGAGATCAACAATCTCAATGCGCAGCTTGATACCAACAAGGACAAGAACCTGGATCAGGCCGAAGTAGACGCGGCGGTCAAGGCGAAGAATCCCTTGCTCGCGCAGATCGACACCAAGCAGAAAGAGATTAATGCGCTTCAGGATCCAATCGTCCGCGCGCAGCTTTATTCGGTTGAGGAAATTGCCAAGCGGTATGAGGCTGCGCAACAGGCCGTCATTACCGCCAAGAAGATCAGTGTTATCTTGACCCCGGAAGCGTTCGTCTGGGCACCCGACGCTGTCGATGTGACCACGGCTATCACCGCCGAACTCGACAAGGCTGTACCGTCGGTCGCCATCACACCGCCTGCTGACTGGCGCCCTTCGCGTCAGGGTGCTGCACTGTATCAATCGATACAGCAGCTGTTTAACAACGCCGCCCAAATGCAGGCAGCACAGGCAGCCGCAGCACAATCACCGCAGCCAGGCGCGCCGCGCCCAGCGGCTCCAGCTCCGGCGCAGCAACCTGATAGCCGGTAATTTCGATGTCGGGGGGCGACTTTACAAACTACGACGTCCGGCGTGTGATGGCGGTGTTGCCACACCGGTACCCCATGCTACTCGTTGATCGCGTCGAAGAACTCGTGGTTGACGAGCGGATTCGCGCGGTCAAGGCTGTCACGATGAACGAAGGCTTTTTCCAGGGTCATTTCCCCGGCCGCCCGATCATGCCCGGCGTGATGATCGTAGAGGCGCTTGCGCAGGCTGCTGGGGTGCTCGCGATGGAGAGCTTTGGCCTGATTGGCTCTGGCAAGCTGGTTTATTTCATGTCGATCGACAACGCGAAATTCCGCGCTCCAGTCGAACCGGGCTGCTTGCTCCATCTCGAAGTCGAGTTCCTCCAGAAACGCCCGCGCGTTTGCAAATTTGCCGGTCGCGCAATGATGGGCGACCAAGTCGCGACCGAGGCCGAATTCATGGCGATGATCGCCGATCCGCCCGCCTGATTGCTACTTGCCTTCGCGTCAGGCCCCCGCTAAGGGCGGCGCTTCCGAATATTAGGGCCACCGGTCGGAAACCGGCGGCTGAACAAAGGATTACCACATGAAAGCCGATATTCATCCCGATTATCACATGATCAAGGTGCAGATGACCGATGGCACTGTCTTCGAAACGCGCTCCACATGGGGCAAGGAAGGCGACACGTTGGCGCTAGACATTGATCCAACATCGCACCCGGCATGGACCGGTGGCCGTGGCTCGATGCTTGACACAGGTGGCCGCGTCGCCCAGTTCAATAAGCGTTTTGGTGGCCTTAGCCTCAAGAAATAATGATTTGGCGGAGCCGGGTTGACGCCCGGCGCGCTAAAATATTAAGGATCGCGCCTGCCTGAGTGGCGCTATGGCGATCGTAGTTCAATTGGTTAGAGCACCGGCTTGTGATGCCGGAAGTTGCGGGTTCAAGTCCCGTCGGTCGCCCCATTTCCTTCAATAAACCAGATGACAATTGTGTTGCGTAATATTATTACGCACATCCGTAATTTGATTCCGTGAGTTTGGAGGACCGTCACATGCCCGCAATATGGGACCTGCCCGATTTCGATGCACATGAAGCGGTGCATGTCTTCGAGGATCGCAAGAGCGGGTTGAAGGCGGTCATCGCCGTGCACTCTACGCATCGCGGGCCTGCGGCGGGCGGAACGCGCTTCTGGCATTATGCCGACAGCCAGGCCGCCATCACCGACGCGTTGCGGCTGTCGCGCGGCATGAGCTACAAGAATGCGATGGCCGATTTGCCCGCAGGCGGCGGCAAGGCCGTAATACTCGCCAATCCGGCACGCGCCAAGCCGCAGGACATGCTCGACGCCTTTGCACGCGCGGTCGATTCGCTGGGCGGCAAATATATCACCGCGCAAGACGTCGGCATGTCAGAGGCGGATATGGTGTCGTTGTCAAAGGTGACCGGCCACGTCGCTGGTTTGCCGGGGCTAGGTGGCGATCCCGGCCCTTACACCGCGCGCGGTGTGTTCCTCGGTGTGCAGGCGGCGGCAAAACATGCGCTTGGTACCGATGACCTGAGCGGTGTACATGTTGCCATCCAGGGTGTTGGCAGCGTCGGCGGCGGGCTGGCCCGCTATCTGGCGGAAAAGGGTGCGAAGCTGACATTGACCGATGTCGATGTAAAACGCGCTGGCGAACTCGCTGCCGAACTGGGCGGCGAGGCAGTTGCAGCCGATGCGATTATGGACGTCGAGGCGGATATCTTCAGCCCATGCGCCTTAGGGGCAATACTGACGCAATCGAGCGTCGCTGGACTCAAGGTCAAAGCGGTCGCAGGCGGCGCGAATAACCAGCTGGCAACCGGGCCTGAGGGTCAGATGCTGGCGGATCGAGGCATTCTCTATGCGCCTGATTATGTCATAAACGCCGGTGGCATCATCAACGTATTGCGCCATATCGACGCCGCAAACGACGATGAAATCAACCGCCGCATCGACGCTATCCCGGGCAGGCTTGCCGCGATTTGGCAAGAAAGCGACTCGAGTGGCACGACACCAGCGCAAGTTGCCGACAATATGGCGCAAAAGCTTATAGGCCGCTGACCCCGAAAGCATTGGCGCGGGCCGCAGGCGGTGCTAGAGGCTTGCCAAACCATGCACCGTTTCGCCAATCCTGCCCGTTTTCTGCGACTTGCAAAACCGCTGACCCCAGCCTTGTTCTGGCCGGGGCTATTGCTGGCGCTCGGCGCATGCGTCTTGGGACTGTTTTTCACGCCGACCGAACGGCTAATGGGCGATACGGTCAAAATCATCTTCGTTCATGTCCCTAGTGCCTGGCTCGGCATGGGCGGCTGGATGGGAATTGCGATTGCCAGCATTGTGCAATTGGTCTGGCGGCACCCGCTCGCAGGGATAGCGGCGCGAGCGATAGCCGTTCCCGGTGCGACCTTCGCCGCAATCTGCCTTGCCACAGGTTCGATTTGGGGCCGCCCTACATGGGGGACTTGGTGGGTGTGGGACGGGCGGCTGACGTCGATGCTCGTGCTATTTTTCCTGTATCTGGGCTATATCGCGCTTGCCAATGCCTCGAGCGAAAAGGGCGATACCAGCCGCGTTGCCGCTGTTTTCGGCGTTATTGGCGCGGTCAACATCCCCATAATCAACCGCTCGGTGGTCTGGTGGGAAAGCCAGCACCAGAAGGCGAGCATCACGCTTGGTGGCTCGTCAATCGATGATGCCTATCTCATTCCGTTGTTTGTGAGCGTCGCCGGTTTCAGTCTTCTGTTCGGGGCGTTGGTGCTGATGCGGATGCGCGCGGCGCTCGCCGAAATGCGGATCGAGGCGCGGATGCGCCGGATGGCTGAGGACTGATGACGCATAACACGTTCATCTTTGCCGCTTTTGCGGTGACTGCAGTGGGGATGATTTGGCTCATCATTGGAAGTTACCTTTCGATGCGCCGTTCCGAGGCGCTGGCCGAAGATTTAAGGCTACAATTGTGAAGCCCAAGCACCAACGGCTCATTCTTGCGCTTGTTGCCTTAGTTGCGCTCATCGGCGCGGGCTTCATCGCTGCTGCCGCATTGCGTGAAGAAGCGTCCTATTTCTACACGCCTACAACGCTTGCCAAAGCGCAGGTCGAGCCGGGCAAGGCGATTCGCCTTGGAGGCATGGTGCAAAAAGGGTCGATCATTCGCGAGGCCGACGGGGTTTCCATCTCGTTCACTGTTCAGGACGGCGAAGGTAGCCAGCAAGTCGCTTATCGCGGCATCACACCTGACTTGTTTGTCGAAGGCTCCGGCGTCGTTGCCGATGGTCGGTTGCGTGCAGATGGCGTATTTGTCGCTGACAATCTTCTCGCCAAGCATGATGAAAATTATGTACCCAAGGAGCTGGCCGACATCGATATGAAGGCCGCTGAGAAGACCAAGGACACACTCACCCAATGATGGCCGAAGCTGGACTGGCTGCCCTGTGGCTGGCCGCCGCGATGGCGCTCTTGCAGCTTGCGGGTGGGCTGTCACTGGTAGGCGATGGCAAGCTGTCCAGCCTCATCCGCCCCGCCGCAATTGTGCAGGGCGCGCTGTGCGTATTTTCGTTTAGCGCGCTGGTCTGGCTGTTTTGGATTACCGACCTCTCTGTCCTGCTCGTGGCCAGCAACAGTCATATCGACAAGCCCGCGATCTTCAAAATTGCTGGAACGTGGGGCAATCATGAAGGCTCAATGCTGCTGTGGGTAACGGTGATGGCGCTTTCGGGGGCGGCAATCGCGCTGATTGAAAAGCGTATCGATGCAAAGACTTTAGGCGCGACATTGGCGGTGCAGGCGATTGTCTCGCTAGGCTTTTTCGCGTTCCTGTTATTCTCGTCAAACCCGTTCGAGCGATTGGTGCCAGCGCCCGCGCAAGGTGCAGGGCTGAACCCGCTGTTGCAGGATGTGGGTTTGGCATTTCATCCGCCGACGCTTTACATCGGTTATGTCGGGCTCTCGGTCGCATTCTCCTTTGCCGTCGGTGCATTGCTGACACTGCAGGTTGGTCCAGCCTTTGCCCGCGCGATGCGGCCTTGGGTATTGGCGGCATGGATTTTCCTCACGCTGGGCATCACCGCAGGCAGCTACTGGGCCTATTACGAGCTTGGCTGGGGCGGCTGGTGGTTCTGGGACCCTGTTGAAAACGCTTCGTTGATGCCTTGGCTAGCCGCAACCGCTTTACTGCATTCGGTCAGCGTATTGGCGACCCGCAACGCGCTGCGTGCATGGACGATCATGCTGGCGCTCGTCGCATTTGCGATGTCGATGGCAGGCACATTCCTAGTTCGCTCAGGCATTCTGACAAGCGTGCACAGCTTTGCTGTCGATCCAGAGCGTGGGGCGTTTATCCTGACGCTTATGCTGGTCTATACCGGCGCAGCGTTTGTGCTGTTTGCGCTTCGTATCGGCACCGTCCGGCAAGGTGAACCATTCCAACTGATCAGTCGCGAAGGTGCGATTGTTGCTAATAATGTCTTTCTAAGCGTCATCCTCGGCATTGTGCTGATCGGGACGCTTTACCCGCTGGCTGCCGAAGCGATGGGCAACAAGATTTCAGTGGGTCCGCCTTATTTCAACAAGGCAACAGTGCCAATCGGACTTCTGTTAATGCTGGCGTTGCTGCTGGGTCCGATGCTGCGGTGGCGCCGCGACGAGATTGCGCGGCACAAATATTGGCTGGTCGGCTTTTACGCGATCATATTGTGGACAGGCGTGGCCATTTGGCAATTTGCTCCCGGTGCCGGGCTGTTCCCGACCTTAGGCATCGCATTGGCATTGGCACTGGCGGTCGCGTCGTTTGCGCCATTGAAAGGCCGCAAGTTGTTGCGCACGCCTTTGCCGATTTATGGAATGGTGATCGCCCATTTCGGGCTGGCGGTGAGCGTTTTCGGCATGGCATCGGAATCAGGTTTCTCGCGCGAAACGCTCACGGCATTGGCTCCAGGGCAAAGCGCCAAGGTGGCCGACTGGAACGTGACGCTCGACGACGTGAACCCCGCCATTGGCGACAATTGGGTCGGTATAGAGGGAAAAATGCTTGCGAAGGCCAATGGAAAAACCTTTGTGATGCGGCCGCAATCACGGCAGTTTTTCGAACCCGAAATGCAAACCAGCGAGGCGGCCCTGCTGACCCGCTGGAACGGCCAGTTATATGCCGTCATCGCGCAACCCGATGAAAGCACTGACAAATGGCAGGTTAGGCTTTGGTGGAAACCGTTCGTGCCGTTCATCTGGTATGGCGGAGCTTTGGTGGCGTTGGGCGGGTTGATCTCATTGCTCGGAAGGATGCTGCGACGCCCGAAGAAACCGGCCAAGAACAAGTGGGCGGCGGAATGACCCGATCTTGGCTACTCTGGATACCATCAGCGATTGTCGCGTTCATCGGCGGTCTGGCAATTTACGGCCTGGCTGTGCCGAAGGATGACCAGATTCATTCGGCGATGGTCGGGCAGAAGATTCCCGAATTCGCGCTTGCCCCGGCCGCAGCCGGCGTTCAGGGTTTGGCCAGCAGCGACCTCGCCGACGGCAAGCCTCGGCTGCTGAACATCTTTGCAAGCTGGTGCATTCCCTGCAAGGCCGAAGCACCGCATCTGGAGACGTTGAAAAACGCAGGCGCGGAAATCGACGCCATTGCGATCCGCGACAGACCGGAGGATGTTGCCGCCTTCCTTGCAGAGTTCGGCAATCCGTTTCGCCGGATCGGTGCTGATAATGAAATGGCAGTTCAACTGATGCTCGGATCGTCCGGCGTTCCCGAAACCTATGTGATTAGCGGCGATGGCACGATAACCTATCAGCATATCGGCGACATCCGCGCCGAACATGTGTCGATGCTTCTCGAAAAATTGCGTGAGGCAAAATGAGACTGACGCTTCTTATGCTGCTTTTCTTTGCCACCCCCGTATTCGCGCAAGGGACGGGTCCGATACCCGAACTCGCCAACCAGCAACTTGCCGACCCTAAGCAGGAGGCTGTTGCCACCGAGCTAATGCACGGTTTGCGCTGTATCCAGTGCCAAGGCCAGTCCATTGCCGACAGCGACGCGCCGATGGCCGCGACGATGCGCGCAGAGGTCCGTCAACAGATTGCTGATGGCGAAAGTCCCGACAAAATCCGCCAGTGGATGATCGGTCGCTATGGTGAATGGGTCAGTTTCGAGCCTGAGATGAAAGGCGCTGGCCTTTTGCTATGGGCGGCGCCTTTGGTGTTGCTGGTTATCGCGATTTGGCTGGCGCGCGGCATGTTCCGGAGGCGGGCATGAGCGGCTGGATTGCTTTGGGCGTGTTGGCAGCGGTCAGCCTTGCCGCGTTGGTCCTGCTTGGCCGCCTGCAAAAAGGTTATTGGCAAATCGCGGCGGCTGCCGTCTTGCTTGGCATGACCGGCTACGCCTTGCAGGGACGTCCATCGGTGCAGTCGTCCCCTGCCAAACCACTCGCCGCGAAAGAAGATGCCGCAGTCCAACTGATCGCAATGCGCGCCGATATGGACCAGAGTTTTGGCGGCGCGAAACGCTGGCTGGTGACGGCGGATGCCTTTGCCAAACAAGGCGATTACAAATTGTCGGCAAGCTATATTCAGGCCGGTTTGAAGCAAAATCCAGAAGACCCTGATTTATGGTCCGCGCTGGGTCTGCAACTCATGCTCGCAAGCAACGGTGAAATGTCGCCCCCAGCGCAACTTGCATTCGACAAGGCAAGGGCAATCCGTCCAAACTACCCCGCGCCTTATTATTTTGCGGGTCTGTCGCGGCTTTTTGCTGGCAATATCGACAGTGCCATACTTTTCTGGGAAAAGGCGCTGTCGCTGGCAACGCCGAACGCCAAATGGAAGCCACGGCTTGAGTCGCAACTGGCAGGCGCAAAGGCCTTAAAGGCGCAGGTCGATGCGAACGCCGCACAGGCTCAACCAAGCAATTGAAAATCATCGCTAAACCAACTGGATTTGCAGCGTCATTGCTTTGTTGTGAAGCCATGTGCAGCATGGTATCGCCCGCCGCCCGCCAGACCAAAATGTCCGGCGGGCAGCTATCATGGCCGGGGGATTGAATGGTCGCGTCGCAAGCAGATGATTTCGGACATAATCCCGATCAAGAGGGGCATGGTCACGGCCATGCGCCGCAAGGCTCGGCGGCCAAACTCGCGATAGGCGCCATCGGCGTTGTCTTTGGCGACATCGGGACGAGTCCGATTTACGCATTCCGTGAAACTTTTGCCGGGCACCACCCCATCGAGCCGGACCCACTGCATATCATGGGCGTGTTGAGCCTCGTGTTCTGGTCGATGATGATCGTCGTGACCTTCAAATATGCGATGACCATCATGAAGGCCGACAACAAGGGCGAAGGTGGCAGCCTTGCGCTGCTGGCTTTGATCAACCGCCAGACAGAGGGCGCAAGTTGGACTGCACCGATTGTGATGCTCGGGGTGTTCGCAACGGCTTTGTTCTACGGCGATTCGATGATTACCCCGGCAATGTCGGTGTTGTCTGCGACCGAGGGGCTAAGTTACGTCCACCCCGGCTTCAAGGCGTGGATTTTACCGATAGCTATTGCAATCTTGATAGGCCTCTTCGCGATTCAGTCGCGCGGTACCGCCAAGGTAGGGGCGTTGTTCGGGCCGGTCATGCTCGTCTATTTTGCGACATTGGCGTCGCTCGGTTTCATCCATTTGACCAAAATGCCGGAGATCATTCTGGCCACGCTTAACCCTTGGAATGCGATCAACTTCTTTTACGTCGATGGTTTCCGGGCATTCATCGCGATGGGTTCGGTGGTGCTGGCGGTCACCGGCGCAGAGGCGCTTTACGCCGATATGGGCCATTTCGGTCGCAAGCCCATCATTCGCGGCTGGCTATGGTTTGTACTGCCGTGCCTGATGATCAATTACATGGGGCAGGGGGCGATGATCCTGTCGATGGATACCGTCACAGCAGCGCAGACGATCAAGGACCCGTTTTTCCTGATGATCCCGGACATAGTGCGGCTGCCCGTTGTCATCATCGCCCTGCTGGCGACAATCATTGCCAGCCAAGCGGTGATTTCGGGTGCGTTTTCGCTAACGCAGCAGGCTATTCAGTTGGGCTTCATTCCGCGCCTTGCCATTCTGCACACTAGCGAAAAGGCGGCAGGGCAGATTTATATCCCGGTGATTAACTGGGCGCTGATGATCATGGTCATCGCGCTCGTGCTGTTCTTCCGCTCGTCGAGCAACCTCGCGGCCGCCTATGGCATCGCGGTGACCGGTGCGATGTTCATCGATACCTGTTTGCTGGCAGTGGTGCTGTTCCAGCTGTGGAAATGGCCGAAATGGAAATCGCTGCCGATTCTTGCGATCTTTATCATTGTCGACATGGCCTATCTCGGGGCAAATCTTCTCAAGGTACCTGATGGGGGCTATTTTCCGCTGCTCATCGGGTTGGTCATTTTTACGTTACTGACGACATGGTCTCGCGGACGCGCTTTGATGCGCGAGCGAATGGCCGAAAGCACGATGCCGATGGAGATTTTCATCAAATCCGCAGCAAATAGTGCAACGCGCGTTCCGGGCACTGCGATTTTCATGGCTTCGGCGGCGAGCGGGGTACCCTCTGCATTGCTGCATAACATAAAGCACAACCGGATTTTACATGAGCGCGTGATCATCCTGACGGTTCAAATTGAGGATGTGCCTTATGTTGAAGAGGCCGACCGGATTGCCTGCAAGGATTTGGGCGAGGGTTTTTATCGCGTAAAAATGCGCTTTGGATTTCTCGAGGAAACGGACGTACCGAAAACGCTTGATCAGGTCGATCTTTGCGGACCAAAATTCGACATGATGCACACCAGTTTCTTCCTGTCGCGGCAAACATTGATCGCATCGAAGATTCCAGGAATGGCCATATGGCGCGAAAAGACTTTTGCGTGGATGCTTCGTAACGCGGCAAATGCGATGGAATTTTTCAAATTGCCGAGCAATCGGGTTGTGGAACTGGGCAGTCAGGTGGAAATCTGATTGGAATTGCCTCCAAAATGGAGTCAATTTCAAAAACAAAGTTGATAAAATCCGTTGGCGAACATAGGAACAAAAAAAGAACCTGATGTGGATATAGTAATGGCGCCTCTTATTCTTTTGTTCGACGCCGACGAGCCAAACTTGCGCGAGTCATTCAAGTCAGCGCCATTCGCCGAGCTTGGCATTTTTTTTGGCGATGGCAGCAATGCTGACGCTGGAAGTGGTACCATGGTCTATCGTGGGGTGGCTTTCGACTATTCGGTCGACGCTCAGCAAAAACCATCTGCGGACCACGAGATATTTTGCGATACGGACTTAGGTGTTACGCGTTCCGCTATTTCGTTGAGACTGGGCGCGGCGGTTGCATCGGGACAACACGTCCCTGCGGTCATTAAAACATTACTGCTGTTGGGCGAATCTTTGGGCACGGAGTTGGGTGCAAAAGCCGCATTTTGGCAGCCTGCATCGGTTGTTTCGGGATTCTCGTATTATGCCGAAACTGTCCGCCAATATGATAGCGGCGCGGCGTTTCCTTGCCTCGTCAGCATAGCATTCGACACCTCGACCGATGAGAGTATCCGGACCAAAGGGCTTGAGTGGCTGGTAGGGCAGGAATTGCTTTTTGAGCGCGAAGGTATGCCGGTCAACGAGGCGATGAATCATGTAGTCCGGATCGTACATGACATGGCGGTAAATGGACGAACAGATCAGCGGTAGGTCAAAGCATTATGTCGTGACCGCTATGTCAATTTGGGCTGAACGAGTAAGTTGCTCGGCAGTTACAACTTCAAACGGCTCATCATTTTTAAGCAGGGTTAAGTGAACTATAACGTGGTCCGTTTTACTTCCTTTGTCATAGTATTGTAGGTAAACCAGCTCAGCGAGGCAATTGCTTCCTTCGATCCGAAGTGTCAGATCATGATCAGTAATTGGCCTGCTGTCGTCGAATATGGCCATGTCATTTTCCGCCGCAAAATTCTGAAAATAAACAAGATTATTGACGGTTTTTGTGAGATCAATTCTATTGATGTCGACTTTTAACTTATTGAAAATAGACTCATGGAATGAAAACGGCAGGTGTGGCGGCTCGATCAGAATTCCAGTTGCACCATCTATTGCCAGTAAGTGTCTTCGGACACGGCCATTTTTCGAAAAGCTTTCAGATGCTCAAATCAGAGGGTTTCGATCCTCGCTATTATTCAGTGAATGGCCTGGCGTTACCAGCTACTGAACGGGATGCCTCGATAGACCAGTTTGAGGATGCCGGTCACGATAATGGACGGGGCGATAAATGCTGGTATGCCCGTGACCTGCAAGCCCTCTTGAGCTATACGAAGTGGGACAATTTCTTAGCCGTGATAGTTAAGGCCAAGTCTTCCTGCCAACAGGCCGGACATCCGGTTGAGGATCATTTTGCCGACGCCGGGAAGATGATCGTTGTCGGCAAAGGCGCAAACCGAGAAGTCGATGACATCGTGTTTAGTCGCTACGGCGCTTACCTCGTCGCTCAAAACGCGGATGCTCGCAAAAAGCCAGTCGCTTTCGCTCAGACCTACTTTGCTATTCAAACCCGCCGCCAAGAAATTGCAGACCGCGACGGCGTGGACTTTGGCACACTTACCGAGAACCAGAAGCCACTCTACCTGCGCAATCAGGTGGTCGAACAAAACAAGCTCCTAGCTAGGGCTGCAAAGAGCGCTGGCGTCCAAAATATGGAGTTCGGTAAGTTCTATAATCGTGGCTATCAAGGTCTCTACGGTGGCATGGAACAGCTGTTTTGCACACTGCGAAGTACAGTGAACGGTTACCGGCGCAATTACGGGAAGCTCGAAACGGCCTGCGATGCTTATGAGGTGAGCAAAGCGCAAATCTGAGAGTCGAAGCGTCGTTTGCGTGAACGGAATTCATACAAGGTCTCACAACACCACTGACAGAATAGGTATAAAAGAATTCTGCGTTTTGGGCTTTTGTCGAATGGTCCCTTTTGGAGCAGTATACGAACGCATCGTATACAAGCAGTTGCATTTGTTATTTTTATGATTCTGGCACAGTCATCGGTTGTGGAACCCACAACGGGAACCTCGATGTTCCGGACAGTCGCGCGAAGTTATTCGACCCAAATGTGGGGATAGGTTGAATAGCTGGATACGTCGCCGCGTCATGAACACGCGGTCACCCGGCCCTCACTGACTGTGGCTTATGCCAGCTACAGATCGGCCATGTCGCTAGGCCGATCTGTAGCAACATCGGCGCGTACAATCTATTTCAAATTCCAATGTTACCGATAAGACACATTTTGCGCTGGACTAATGTCGGCTTTTAACGCTAACGACGCAACATAATGTCGGATCCGTACGCTTCTTTGCACCTTCTACGACTTACACGCCCTTAGGCGTGTACACTCGCTTGGCATTTGTCGAGCTATCCCGCCTAAGGGTTTACTGCCATCGATAGAAACGCCACAGCGCAGCAATGCGCTAACCAAAGCGAAGTTGTACCTGATCATGATGTTGACCGACCCCAGCCGCAAATACCGGCCGTTTCCACAAGTTGATTTGCCCGACAGGGCTTGGCCGACGAGAACAATCAATATTCCGCCACGCTGGCTTTCAACCGACTTGCGTGACGGCAACCAAGCGCTGATCGACCCGATGGGCGCGGAGAAAAAGAACCGCTTTATCGACCTGCTAATCAAGGTCGGCATCAAGGAAATCGAGGTCGGCTTCCCCAGCTCGGGCGCTACCGATTTTGATTTTATTCGTAACCTCGTCGACAGCGGGCGTGTCCCCGATGACGTGACGATCCAGAGCCTCACGCAATCACGCCGCGACCTTATCGAAAAAACTTTCGAGAGTATGGCCGGTGCGCCGCGTGCAATCGTCCACCTTTATAATGCTGTGTCGCCTGCTTGGCGCGATATCGTGTTCAAGCTCGACAAGCCGGGCGTGAAGGCCATTGCTGTAGAGGGTGCAAGCATCCTTGCCGAACAGGCCGCGCGTTTCCCGCAAACCGACTGGCATTTTGAATATAGCCCAGAAACTTTCTCCACCGCTGAACTCGAATTCAGCCTTGAGGTGTGCGAGGCGGTGATGGACGTTCTGAAGCCAACTCCGGCAAAACCGCTCATCCTTAATCTGCCCGCCACTATCGAGGCGGCGATGCCTAACGTCTATGCCGACCAGATTGAATGGATGTGCCGCCACATCAGCGCGCGCGATAGCGTCGTAATATCGCTCCACCCGCACAATGACCGCGGTAGCGGCATCGCGGCGGCTGAACTTGGCTTGCTCGCAGGCGCGGATCGCATCGAAGGCTGCCTGTTCGGCAATGGCGAGCGCACCGGCAATGTCGATCTCGTCACGCTGGCGCTCAATATGTATACGCAAGGGCTTTATCCCGGCCTCGATTTCAGCAACATCGACGAGGTCATCCAGACTGTCGAATATTGCAACCAGCTCCCCGTCCATCCGCGGCATCCCTATGCGGGCGAACTGGTCTTCACCGCGTTTTCGGGTAGCCATCAGGACGCGATCAAGAAGGGCTTTGCTGCGAACGAGGTGCAGAACGACGAAATCTGGCGGGTGCCCTATCTGCCGATCGACCCCGCGGATTTGGGACGCAGTTATGAGGCGGTCATCCGCGTCAATTCGCAAAGCGGCAAGGGCGGCGTCGCGTGGGTTATCGAGCAAGACCAAGGCCTGAAACTGCCCAAACGGATGCAGGCGAACTTCTCAAGCACCGTCCAGGAACTCAGCGATAGCACAGGCCGGGAACTCACCAGCGCCGACATCTGGGAGGCGTTCGAGAAACGCTATCACCTCAAAGGCGAAGGCCGTTTTCGCCTGATCGACTTCCAGGAAAGCCAGAGTCAAAAGGCACAGGACGAGCGCATCTTCGTAGGCAAAATCCGTATCGACGGAGTCGAGCAATCGGTTAGCGGACGCGGCAACGGCCTCATCTCAAGCCTCGCCAACGCGCTGGAGTCCGCGCTCGGCGGGCCGCTCGACATCATCGACTACAGCGAACACGCTATCGGCCACGGCACCGACGCCCGCGCCGCTGCCTATGTCGAATGCCGTGTTGGGGAAGGGCCAATCATGTTCGGTGTCGGCATCAGCCGGGACGTCGCGACTGCCAGTGTGCGGGCGATATTGAGTGCGGCGAACGGAGCGTAAAGGTCCCGTCCGGGGCTTGTGAATATCCATAACTGGGATAGAAAATCGCATGCGAATCGAAGGCGACTATAGCAAAGACGGCTATGCAACGATCAGGGGCCTTGTGCCCCCAGAGGTTGCTGCAACCCTGTTCAAGCAGGTGCAGATGGACCTTAGGGCTGCGGGCAAATCGTTTGAGACCTTTGCCAAAACACACCCGCTTTCAAAGCAGCATACGATCGACATCTCCGGCCATTTCTACCGGCCGCTCACCACATTCCTGTGGGGCATGACTCCTATCATCAGCGAGCTTACTGGCGCGGACGTCTTGCCGAGCTACGACTATTTCCGCATCTATCACAAGGATGACATTTGCCGGGTCCATTCGGACCGCCCGTCGTGCGAGCACAGCGTTTCGCTGACGCTGGCCTACAGCGATGACGTGCCGTGGCCGCTCGAGGTTGGTTCCATACCCGTAAAGGCGGAGGGGCCTTGTTTCGATGATTTCGGCGATGAACCCTATTCGGCAGTCGAAATGCAGCCCGGCGATGCCGTCCTGTATCGCGGGATGGACCTGCGTCACGGCCGGATGCAACCCAACCCCAACCGGTGGTCCGCGCATTTATTCCTGTTCTGGGTGGAGCGCGGCGGCAAGTTTGCGCAACATGCATTCGATGAGGAGCGACTGCGGTCGGAATTGAAACGCGTTAGTAATCTCGACGTTTAGCGGGTTTTCTTTACCTCAAACCAAATTAGCAAATTCTGCCACGATATTTTCGTACAACCGCTTTTTGAATGGCACGATCAATTGCGGTACGCGGTCGGGCGCGACCCACTGCCAGTGCAAGAATTCGCGGTGGTCGGTATCGATATCTATGTCGCTATCGCTGCCCTTGAACCGCATCAGAAACCACCACTGGCGTTGCCCGCGATATTTGCCCCCCCAGATTTTACCCATCAGATCGGGAGGAAGGTCGTAGAAATGTTCTTCGCGGCTTTGCGCAAGCACATCGACCAGGTCTGACGACACACCCGTTTCTTCGTGTAGCTCGCGTAAGGCCGCCTCGCGCGCGTCCTCGCCCTTGTCGATCCCGCCCTGCGGCATTTGCCATGCGTCGTTTTCGGGGCTGTCGATACGGCGACCGACGAAAATCTGGCCAGCCATATTAGCAAGCATAATCCCCGCACAGGGGCGGTAGGGAAGGTCGGCGGGTTTCTTGCTCATGCCTCAGCCATGACCTCGGCAAGAATCGATTTCAATGCGGTTACGTAATTTTCGACATCCTGCTGGCTGGACGGGATGCCTTTTCGAACATTGATATGGCCATGGATATTCCCTTCGGCGCTGATATGCTCCGCACGGACGCCTGCGGCCTTCAGCTTTTGGAAATAGGCGAGGCCCTGATCGCGAAGCGGGTCGAGGCTGGCGGTGGTGAGCACCGTTGGCGGCATCCCGGATTGATCAAAATCGAGCGGATGCGTGCGATAATCCTCTCCGGTTGCGGCGTGACCGTCACCAAACCACTGGATCAACTCGGCGGTCAGCAAATAGCCGTCGGCAAAATCGGTCATGCTGGGCCAGTCGGGGTTGAGCGTGACCACGGGATAGATCGGCATTTGCGCGATCACGGAAACGTCGGCGAGGCTATCGCGCAAGGCCATGCTGGTAGAGATCGTAAGATTTCCGCCAGCACTGTCGCCCGAAAGAATTATACCGGTCACGTCAAGGCCCAGCGCTTCCGGGGCGCTTGCGACCCAGCGAGCCGCAGCCTCACAATCTTCGAAGGCCGCGGGGAAGGGGCATTCAGGGCCAAGACGATATTCGACCGAGATGACGGGCAGGTCGAGCAAACGGGCTATTTCCGCGCAAAAAGGTTCGTAGGTGTAGATATTGCCGATGACAAAGCCACCACCGTGGAAGAAAACCATTACCGGACCTGAGCCGCGATTGTCACGTTTGTCGTAAAGCCGCGCGGCAATCGTCACCGCAGGTCCTGGAATTTCCAGATCACGGATGACCGCAAGTTCCCCCACTGGTGCATCGGCCATGTCACGCATCGCATTCTGCACCATCCGGGCTTCGGGAGCGCTCACCTCGTGCAGTTTCGGTCCCGGCGCATTGTTCAGGAAAGCTAGAAACATCGCCACATCGGGGCGGACATAAGGGTCGGTCATGCTATTCCTCCTGAACTCTCGCGGCAGAGATATGGCTGGCATATCCGCATATTGCAACAATGCCCGCATGGGCCGCCTACAGATTTTCTAAATTGCAGTGCCGAGCGGATGGGCCTAGAGTTCGCGCAATAAAAACGACATTTCAAGACGGGCTGGAACAATGGCAACGGCATTCAAAAACGAAACGGGAGGCGCAGCCGCGCCGGCCCACAGCGAGGCTGTTGTCATTCGCTTTGCAGGCGACAGCGGCGACGGGATGCAGTTGACCGGTGGGCAATTCACCTTGTCATCGGCGCTCGCGGGTAATGACTTTGCGACTTTCCCCGATTTTCCGGCGGAAATCCGCGCGCCGATAGGGACGCTGTTCGGTGTTTCGGCATTCCAGATCAATTTTGGTTCGCAAGCAATCGATACCGCGGGCGATCAGCCTGATGTGCTGGTGGCGATGAACCCGGCGGCGCTGAAGACCAACGTCGATGCCCTTGCGCGAAGGCGGGCTGATTATTGCTGACACCGGCGAGTTCAACCAGCGCAATCTGGACAAGGCGAAATATTGCGGCCAATCCGTTCGAGGATGGCAGTCTTGCCAAGTGGCAGGTGCTGGCGTTCGACATCAGCGCGCTGACGCTGGAAGCGGTCAAGCCGTTCGGCATGGGCAACAAGGACGCGCTGCGTTGCAAAAATATGTGGACGCTGGGCCTTGCGCTCTGGATGTTTGACCGCGACCGGCAACCCATAATCGACTGGCTGAATGCCAAGTTCGCCAAAAATCAGGTTCTGGCCGATGCTAATATCGCTGCGCTGAATGCCGGCCATGCTTATGGCGAGACGGCCGAACTTTCCGGTCCGCTGAAACAATATCATGTCGATGCGGCTGAGGTTGAGGCGGGGGTTTATCGCACGGTTACGGGTGCGGAATCGATTTCCTATGGTCTGGTCGCGGGTGCACAACTGGCGGGGCTGAAAATGTTTTTCGGCGGTTATCCGATTACACCTGCGTCGGCGATTTTGCATCACCTCAGCCGACTGAAAGAATTCGGCATTACCACGTTTCAGGCTGAGGATGAAATCGCTGCCATCGCATCGGCCATTGGCGCGTCTTACGCAGGCCAGCTTGGCGTGACCAGTTCCTCCGGTCCCGGCATCGCGCTCAAGGGCGAGGCAATGGGCCTTGCGATTATGACCGAACTGCCGCTGATCATTGTGAATAGCCAGCGCGGTGGACCTTCAACTGGCCTTCCGACCAAGACCGAGCAGTCTGACCTATACCAAGCCGTTTATGGCCGCAATGGCGATGCGCCGATGCCTGTGATCGCGGTGCGCTCGCCGGTCGATGCGTTCGATTGTGCGATTGAGGCGGTGCGGATTGCGGTTGAATATATGACACCGGTGATGTTGCTGACCGACGGCTATATCGCCAACGCTGCCGAGCCTTGGAAAGTGCCCGACCTGTCGGAATACAAGCCGTTCCCGGTCGAGTTTCTTGAAAGCGTTCCAGAGGGCGGTTTCAAGCCCTATTCGCGCGACCACAAATTGAAGCGGCCTTGGGTCAAGCCCGGCACGCCCGGATTGCTCCACCGCATCGGCGGGATTGAAAAGGAAGTCGATACCGGCCACATCAATTACAGCCCAGCGAACCATCAGGCGATGACCGACATCCGCTCGGCCAAAGTGATGGGCGTTGCCGACAGCATCCCCGATCAGTTGGTCGAACAGGGTGGTTCGGGCGCGAAACTCGCCGTCGTCGGCTGGGGTTCGACCTACGGGCCGATCCGCCAGGCTGTCCGCCGCCAGCGGGCGCAGGGCATCGATGTTGCGCATGTCCACATCCGCCATATCTGGCCGATGCCGAAGAATATGAACGAGCTGTTGAAGAGCTTCGACCGTATCATCGTTCCGGAAATGAACACGGGTCAGTTGAAGACATTGCTGCGCGACCAGTTTCTCGTTGACGCGAAGCCGATAAACAAGGTGTCGGGTCAGCCCTTCACCATCGCCGAAATTGAAGCCGTCATCGAGAGTGCTTTATCATGAACGACATGACCCCCATCAAAACGACCAGCCCCAAGGATTGGGAAACCGATCAGGAAGTCCGCTGGTGCCCAGGTTGCGGCGACTATGCGATATTGAAGGCTGTGCAACGCACCATGCCTGAAATCGGCGGAACGCCTGAAAACACAGTGTTTATCAGCGGCATTGGCTGCTCGTCGCGCTTTCCATATTATATGGAAACCTATGGCTTCCACACTATCCACGGCCGTGCCCCTGCAGTGGCGACAGGGGTGAAGCTGGCCAATCCCGACCTTGATGTCTGGATTATCACTGGCGATGGCGACGCGCTGTCAATTGGCGGCAACCACACGATGCACTTGCTGCGCCGCAATCTCGATTGCCAGATAATGCTGTTCAACAACGAGATTTATGGTCTGACCAAGGGCCAATATTCGCCCACCTCGCGCATCGGCACGAACAGCCCATCGACACCTTATGGCTCCGTTGATCGGCCCGCGACGCCTTGCGCTTTTGCCTTGGGTTCGGGCGCAAGGTTTGTGGCGCGCGGGTTTGATGTTTCGAAGAATTTGCCCGAAGTCCTGAAAGCCGCCCACGCGCATCGTGGTGCAGCATTTATCGAGATTTTCCAGAACTGTATCGTTTACAATAAAGACGTGTTCGAGGACTTTGCCGCACCCAAGGGCGCAGAGGACCAGCAGCTTTGGCTGAGGGACGGCGAACCGATGCTATTTGCCAAGGGACTGAAGGGTATCGCGCTTGATGTCGAGGCGCTGGAACTTAAAGTTGTCGATGTTGCGGATGGCGACTGGCAGGCGGAAGGAGTCATCGTGCACAATGTCACCAACCGTTCGATCGCGCATATGCTGGTCGAAATGCGCTTCGGCGAGTTTCCGATGGCGTTGGGCGTGCTGTATGACGACCCCCGCCCGACGTTTAATGACGCGGTGGTCGAGCAGAACAGGGCAGTAAGCGAAGGTAAGGTTGCTGATTTGAGCAAGTTGCTGGCAAAGGGCCAGACTTGGACCGTGGCCGAGGGGCATCCAGAGATTTAATCGCGGCCTGCGATAACGCCGTATTGCAAAACAGAATTCGCTCGGCCAGCAAAGCGGCATGGATAATCTTACACATAGCCTCGTCGGCGCGCTCATCGGGCAGATGGGATTGAAACGTCAGACGGGGCTGGCGATGCCGACCCTGATCATTGCGGCGAATATTCCCGATATCGATGCTGTGGCGACTTTGCTCGGCGGGCACCAGCATCTGGCGATTAGGCGCGGGATTACGCACGGACCGATTGCGATGGTGGTGTTGCCGTTGGTGCTATGGGGTATCATGCTGTGGTTCGACGCCTGGCAAACGCAGCGGGGCAAGCAGCCTGATAAATGGTTGCCGATCCACAAAGGCTGGCTGCTCGCCTTGGCCTATATCGGTTGTCTAAGCCATCCGCTGTTCGACTGGTTCAACAGCTATGGCATTCGGTTGCTTGAGCCGTTTTCGTCGCAATGGTTCTACGGCGACACCATCTTCATCATCGACGTCTGGATTTGGACGGCGTTGATTGTCAGTGTTTCGATGTCGCGTCGCCGTGAAAAACGTGGGGGTCCGAATTGGCGACGACCTGCAATTTGGGGCTTCCTTGCTTTATGCAGTTATATCGTTGCCAATGGGATGATTACCGGCAAAGCCGAATCTAGTGCGCGTAACTTGGTCATTGCGCGGTACGACCGAACAGCGCCGATGCCTGAACCGGTTGTCGTCGCCAATCCCGTTCCGATTGCCTTTTGGCAGAGGGACATCGTCTGGCGCGATGGGCAGGATTACGGTTCGGGTTATTACAACTTAGGCGTGGGCGCTGGCTTGTGGGGTGCAGTTCGTCAGCACAATATGGGGCAGGGAGTAGCGAACCGTACGATGGCATTGCGTGTCGTAGCCGAGAACGGCAGCGATACCGCAGCCTATCTGTTTTGGTCGCGCATGCCAGTTCTGGAGCAGACGGAAACAGAAATTATCATCCGCGATCAGCGCTTCATGGACCCACGCATCGGCGATCGCTTTTTGGTGCGCATTCCCATTTCCGCACCTGCGACAAAGCCATGACCCTGTCTCACTCTCAAGCGGCGCCCGTCTCTAAGGGAGAGGTATGACTAAAATTATCTGGGTCCGTCGCGATCTGCGTCTTGCCGATCAGCCAGCACTTGCTGCAGCCGTTGAAAGCGGCGCAGCGGTCATTCCCGTCTTTGTCCTCGACGACGAGACGCCGAAGCATCGCAAGATGGGTGGAGCTTCGCGTTGGTGGTTGAATCATAGCTTGAAATCGCTTGATGCCGATTTGCGTAAGGCGGGTTCGCGGCTGATCCTGCGGGCTGGTAAGTCCGACGAGGTTCTTGCCGCGCTTGCCGAAGAAGCCGGGGCTTCCGCCATTCATTGCATCCGTCACTACGAACCGTGGTGGCGCAATGCCGAAAAAGCGGTGGCGAAGGCATTGCCTGAGCGGTGCGAATTGATCTGCCATGACGGCAATTACCTTATGCCCCCGGGAAGCGTGACCACGGGCAGCGGCGGGCAGTATAAAATCTACACACCTTTCATGCGCGCGCTGTGGCAGCATATGCCGCCGCATCAGCTGCTGCCCGCGCCGACAAAAATTGCCACGCCGGACAAATGGCCGGAGAGTGAGAAGCTAGCGGACTGGAAGCTGCTCCCGACCAAACCCGATTGGGCGGGCGGCATGAAGGATATGTGGACGCCGGGAGAGGCAGGGGCGAAAGAGCGGCTGGACGCAATTTACTGACAAAGCAAAGTTCTACGACGAGAAGCGCAACCTGCCTTCGGTCGACGGCACCTCGTTCTTGTCGCCGCACCTCCATTTCGGCGAGATTTCACCTGCAGCCTGCTGGCACGCGACCTTGAAGGCAGGCGGCTCGGTCGACGTGTTCCTGAAGGAACTAGTATGGCGCGATTATGCGCAGAATGTTATCTGCCAGTTTCCCGAATATGGCGGCAAGAACGCGCGTGAGGCGTTTGACAGGCTGCCGTGGCGCGATATTTCCGATCCGGCCGTGGAGGCTGATTTTGTTGCGTGGACGAAGGGCAAGACTGGCTACCCAATTGTCGATGCGGGAATGCGGCAGCTTTGGACGACTGGTTGGATGCACAATCGCGTGCGGATGATTGCGGCGTCTTTCCTCATCAAACATCTTCTCATTGACTGGCGCGAGGGCGAACAATGGTTCTGGGATACGCTGGTCGATGCCGATTACGGGTCGAACGCGGTGAACTGGCAGTGGACAGCAGGGACCGGGGTGGACAGCAATATGTTCGTGCGGATCATGGCACCATTGTCGCAGTCGGAAAAGTTCGATGCAGCGCGGTACATTCGTGAATGGGTGCCGGAATTGGCTGATTTGCAGGAGCCGAATATTCATGACCCCGAAGAGCATGGCGTCCGTCCCAATAACTATCCACGCAAGATAATCGGGCATAAGGCAGCCCGGGAGCGGGCATTGGAGGCGTACAAGGTGGCAAAGGCTTAGCCCTCTAAGACCAGCCGGTACCCTGTTTCAAATTCATCACCGAGCAGAGCGCAAATCGCATCTGCAACTACAGACGGCTCTTTAACCGATTTCGGGTCTTCGCCAGGATAAGCAGCAGCGCGCATTTTGGTGCGGGTTCTGCCCGGGATCGACAATCGCTACGCGAACGGCGTGAGAGGTTTTTGACTTCCTCGCCGTAGCTTTGCACCAGATTTTCCAATGCTGCCTTGGACGCGCCATAGGCTCCCCAGAAGGCGCGTGGTGCTGCTCCGACAGAGGAGGTCATTGCGATCAGGCGGCCTGTTTCGCTTTTTCGTAAAAGCGCATCGAACGATGCAATCAGCACTTGCTGCGCCGTCACATTCAACGTGAACAACCGCGCGAATTCAGCGCCGTCGATTGCGGGCACCGGCGCGAGTGTTCCCAGCATTGCAGCGTTCAGGACCAACATGTCGAGCTTGCCCCACCGCTCGGTAACCGCTGCAGCGAGCCGCGCGATGCTGTCGCCGTCGGTCAAATCGAGCGGCGCGATCGTCGCCGAACCGCCAGCTGCAAAAATTGCATCTTCAGCGGCTTCCAGATCCTTAATTGTCCGCGCGGTGATGATGACGTGCGCGCCTTGGGCTGCCAACGCCTGTGCTGTTGCAGCGCCGATGCCGCGACTCGCGCCAGTGACCAGCGCAATCTTGCCTTCGAACAATTTGGTCACGTCAGGCCGATTTCCGTGTCCCGAGCATGATGAGGTCACCCGCTTCCTGCTCTTCATGGTCGGTCAGGCTGGTCGGATAATCGCCGGTGAAACAGGCATCGCAATATTGCGGCTTGCCGTTGTTGCGCTGATCTTCGCCGAGCGCGCGATACAGGCCATCAATGGACAGGAAAGCAAGGCTGTCGGCCTGAATGAAAGCGCGCATTTCTTCGACATCCATCCGGCTGGCGAGTAATTTGGAGCGCTCTGGGGTATCGACACCGTAGAAGCAGCTATTCATCGTCGGCGGGCTGGCTATCCGCATATGGACTTCGGCAGCCCCGGCTTCCCGCATCATTTGCACGATTTTGAGGCTGGTTGTGCCACGCACGATCGAATCATCAATCAGTACAATTTTTTTGCCTGCGACAAGGTTCTTGTTGGCATTATGCTTCAGCTTAACACCCAGATGACGGACGCCGTCACCAGGCTGGATGAAGGTACGTCCGACATAATGCGACCGGATGATGCCCAACTCGAACGGAATTTTTGCGGCTTCTGCATAACCGATTGCCGCAGGCGTGCCGCTGTCTGGGACAGGAATGACATAATCGACATCGACACCATTTTCGCGGGCGAGTTCCGCACCGATGGCCTTGCGCACCGAATAGACGCTGATGCCTTCGACGATCGAATCGGGGCGCGAGAAATAGACATGCTCGAAAATGCAGGGACGTTGCGAGACGGGAATGAAAGGCTTGTGCGACGTTACCTCGCCATTGCGTACCACGATCAGTTCGCCCGGCTCGACCGAGCGAAGATATTCTGCGCCTACAATGTCGAGCGCAACGGTTTCCGATGCGAAAATAATCGAATCGCCCAGCTTTCCCATTACCAACGGGCGAATACCCAATGGGTCGCGGCAAGCGATCATGCCTTCGGTGGTAAGGCATAAAAGCGAATAGGCACCCTCGACACGCTTCAAGGCATCGATCAGCCGGTCGAGTAAAGTACGGTAACCCGAAGTCGCGACCAAATGGATAATGACTTCGGTATCCGAGGTCGACTGGAAGATCGAACCACGCCGCACCAGGTCCCTGCGCACCGTCATTGCGTTCGAGATATTGCCATTGTGCGCCACCGCGAAGCCACCTGTGGAAAGGTCGGCGTAAAGCGGCTGCACATTACGCAGCGAAGTTTCGCCAGTGGTCGAATATCGGACATGACCGATCGCGCTGCGACCTATCAAGCCGCCTATGATCTCTTCGCGATCAAAATTGCCCGCGACATGGCCCATCGCGCGGTGCGTGTGGAAATCATGCCCGTCAAAGCTGGTAACGCCTGCGGCTTCCTGTCCGCGGTGCTGCAGGGCATGCAGGCCCAATGCCACCATCGCCGACGCACCATCGATGTCGCAGACACCAAATATCCCGCATTCTTCGCGTAATTTATCGTCATCGAATGGGTCGGTGGTCAGCATTTGTCGAATCCCGCTGCGCGTCGCTGGCTGGCATATAGGCATGGTAGCTGGGATTGTCTTCAATTGAGTCGCATCAATGTCACAAAGATTTTGTTGGCGGGGCATTTCCGCATCGGTTAGGCCTTGTCTTATGACCGATGAACGCGAAACGGGGCCGATCCTCGATCCTAAATATGACGCCAACGGGCTGATAACGGCAGTTGTCACAGATGTTGCCGATGGCACGGTGCTGATGGTCGGCCATATGAATGCCGAGGCTTTGGCAAAGAGCCGACAAACGGCCACGGCCGTGTTTTTCTCGCGCAGTCGTCAGCGGCTCTGGCAAAAGGGCGAAAGCAGTGGGCATTTTCTCCATATCATCGATATGCGCATCGACTGCGACCAGGATGCAATCTGGATTACTGCGCGACCGGACGGACCAACCTGCCATACCGGCGAACGCAGTTGCTTTTACCGGCAGGTGACGTCGGAAGGGCTGGAACGCGTTTGATACGCTCGGTTGTTCTCTTTTGTTGTGCGCTGCTCGCAGGCTGTGGTGACAACACCCCGTCGGTGCTGGGCGGCGACAATGATGTTGGATCGCGGCTAGACAAAGCAGCGATTGAGGCTGGGATCATGCCGAACCCCGACGAAATCAAATTCGCCGGACGGTTCGAAATGCGCAGCGAGCTCGGTACTGACAAGTTTTGCTCTGTCGGCAACGGCAGCAAGCAGTTTAATATCGGATTTCTGTCGGTTTCCGGTCCTGATAGCAAATGCGAGGCAACAGGAACCGCGACCATAGACGGCGAGAAGGTGAAAATTACGCTGTCAGGCGATGGCAATTGCACCTTTGAGGCGCGCTATGACGGCATCGAATTGCGCTTTCCTGGCGCTGTGGATGCAGGATGCGACTCTTATTGCACCCCGCGCGCCAGCTTTTCGGGTACGCATTATTTCATAATTCAGCCCGGCGACGATGCCGCACGAGGCACGCTGGGTCGAGAGATCGAACGGCTGTGCGGTTAGCGCGGAACGGCGAGGCAGGCCTGCCCAGTTGCCTTGACCTTGACGCACATCGCTTCAGCCGCAGCCTTGCTCGCAAATGGCCCGGCCTGCAGACGTGTCACATTGCCCGTGGCTTTAAGATATGGTTGGAGTGAAGCCAGCCCGGTAATTCGGCCCTCCAGCGAAGACCAGAGTTTGGTCGCATTAGCTTCTTCGCCGAATGCGCCCAGCTGGATACGCCACGCGCCATCAGTGGCAGCGACTTTGACGGGAGCCACCTGTTTACCAGGCGCCGGCTTGACTACGGTCGGCTTAACTGGAGCAGGCTTTGGCACAGGACTACCCGATACCGGAATATTTGAAGGAAAACCCGGTGGGATGTTCGAAGGCGGCACCGCGACCGGCTTGGCTGATTTGGGCGGGGGGGTAGTGTTGATCGGGAAACCGGCGACCTGCGCGGCGCGGGCACGACTGGCGCGTTGTTCGAGTTCGCCCGCCAACACTGTCGCTGCTTGTCGCTGTTCGAGCGGGATATATTGATCCATCTGCGCCAGGCTGCGTGAGGCAGGGGCCATGCCCGCCGACGAAGCCCGCGTCATCAATGCATAAGCGCGCACCCAATCTTTGGCGATGTGCCCGCCATTGAACAACTCGGTTGCCAGTAAATACTGCGCGCGCGGGTCGCCGCGATCCGAAGAACTTTGCAGATATGGCAGCGACTCTGGAATCTTGCCCTGATAGTGAAGCAAATGGCCGTAGCTGTCGGCGGCCTGCAAATGCCCTTGCGCAGCAGCCTTGCGATACCAATCGAGTGCGACATTCAGGTCGGTTTTGACGCCGCGCCCCATTTTGTAGGCTTGGCCCATATTGAACTGCGCGTCGGCATCGCCTTTGATCGCGGGATCGCGCCATTGCTTGATCGCCGCTTCATATTCGCCCCGGCCCCACGCATCAACGCCCGCCTTGACGTCCGCGACGAGCAGGGCTTGCCGCGATTGAAAGCGCCAATGCGGCCAACATTGATTTCCGAAGGTGCGACCCGATTGTCATCTCATAACTCCAATATGTGCGTTATCTCGCGCATAGCATGTGATAAACTGAAATTTGGTAAATGTTCAGGCTTAATAGCTTAACCAGCAGGTAGGCACAAATTCCAAGCGGAGATGCGGGTTTGCGTCTTAAGCTTTTCCGCGTTGCGGCCCGAGAGAGGGCACTGAAATCCAGCGCAGCGTTAACGGATTTTTAGCCCTGTTCTGTCACATCGGCCCTTGAAACATTTGCAAAGGGGATTGATGTGAGGGTTCTCGCATTAGCATCACAAAAAGGCGGGTCGGGCAAAACGACGCTTTCCGGCCATCTCGCGGTCCAGGCACAGCTTGCTGGCGCTGGACCTGTAGTTCTTATCGACATCGATCCGCAAGGTTCGCTCGCCGACTGGTGGAACGAGCGTGAAGCGGAACTACCCGCCTTTGCCCAGACGACCGTGGCTCGTTTGGCTTCAGACTTAGCCGTTTTACGTCAACAGGGCTTTAAACTAGCCGTGATCGACACGCCGCCTGCAATCACCATGGCAATCCAGAGCGTGATTTCGGTCTCCGAACTGATCGTCGTCCCGACCCGCCCCAGCCCGCACGATTTGCGTGCAGTTGGCGCAACCGTCGACCTTTGCGAACGTGCAGGCAAGCCGCTGATCTTTGTGGTCAACGCAGCCACGCCAAAAGCCAAGATTACCTCCGAAGCGGCGGTTGCTTTGTCGCAGCATGGCACCGTTGCCCCGATCACGCTCCACCACCGCACCGATTTTGCATCCTCGATGATCGATGGTCGCACCGTAATGGAAATCGACGCGAACAGCCGGTCTGCGCAGGAAGTTATCCAGCTATGGGCCTATATTTCGGATCGTCTCGAAAAGAATTTCCGCCGAACCGTTTTCAGTGCTCCTGCCGCCGCGCACAATCCGCAAGCGGTTGCCGCTGCCCGACCGATGGGCGGCTTCGGTCGCCGGGTCGTAGGCTAAACATTGGAGGGGGCAAATAAAATGAGCGAACCAAAACCAATCGCATCGCTTTCCGGTGTTTTGCTGGCCCGCAAGGGTTTGGCACGTCCAGCCATGCGCCGTCCGGCAGCAATGCTTGGAACCAACGGAAACGCGGCATTTGCACATGATGATCTCGGCTGGAATGACATGGGTTACGATGTCGATCCTGATCCCACGACGCCGATGGATTACGACCACAGCTTCCACGGCGCAAACCCGCTCGCGGCGGCCGTGCCTGATGTGAAGCATCAGCAAGAGCGAATTGCCGAGGAATATGATGTCGAGCAGGAAGCCGAAGTCGGCTTTGACAGTTTCGCAGATGAAGAACCTTCGGTTGCCGACACGATGACTGTCGTGACGATGACTCCTGAACCGCCGGTTCGTCCCATCGACCGCAGCCGCAATACCGACGCGCCACGTTCAAAGGCACGAGCGAAACCGGGACATAAGGGCAAGGCGGCGTTCACGCTGCGTCTTGACGGCGAACGGCATCTGAAGCTGCGACTGGCCTGTGCGATCCGCCATCAATCCGCGCAAAATCTGGTGACTGACGCGCTCGATGCGTTTCTCGAATCGATGCCAGAGATCGGCCACATGACCACGCATATTCCGACCAAGAAACATTAATCCAAGTTTTTGAGAGCTTTTTTGAGGTGATGCCATGAATAGCAATTTTGTCGTGAAGCTCGCTCTGTCGACCGCGTTTGTCGCCGTGCCGTCGGTCGTTATGTCGACCGCCGGTTTCAGCAGCACGAACAAGGTTTCGGCAAAGAAGGCGGGGCCGGAGAAGGCTTACGGCTGGGCCAAGAAAGCCGAGGCGGCAGTGGCCAAGGGCAAGAGCGAACGTGCGCTGACTTTTGCAGAGCTTGCGGTCGAGGCCGACCTGCAGAACCGTGATTATCGCGCGCTGCTCGCTCGCATATACATGTCGCAGGGCCGCTTTGTGGCCGCCGAGCGCACGTTGATGGATGTTATGGAACTTGGCCAGGTCGATCCGCGCACCGTGATTAGTCTCTCGCTTGCCCGTATCGCGCAGGGTAATGTCGATTTGGCAATTTCCCTGGTTGAAGCCAACCGTTCGATCCTCCCGGTTAGCGACTATGCGTTGACGCTGGCGCTCGCCGGACGTTCGGGCGATGCAGTTGCCATCCTTACCGATGCGATCCGCACCGATAACGCGACATCGCGCACTCGCCAGAACTTGGCATTGGCCTATGCGCTCGATGGCCGCTGGCGCGATGCACGAGTCATGGCGTCGCAGGATATGGCGCAGACACAAGTCAATGACCGTATTGCCGAATGGGCACAATTTGCACGTCCAGAAGCCTATACGCTGCGCGTTGCGGGCCTGTTGAAGGTCCGCCCGAATCTCGCTGATACCGGCCAGCCGGTTCGACTTGCATTGAATTCGGTCGCACCCGTCCAACTGGCGCAGGCTGATATTCCAGCCGCTCCTGCTGACATCGTTGCCGCTGCACCTGTTGCGGAATTGGCTGCGGTCGGTCCTGCCCCAATAGCCGACAGCGCCGGTTTTGCCGCTGTTGATAGCGAAGTGAAAATCGCTGAAGCCTCGCCTGTCGCGCCCGTGTTCGAAGCGCCGCTCATCAAAGCGTCGGAAGGTCCGGCGAAGGCCGCATCGGCTGCTCCCGTGAAATTGGCGATGGCTGACGTTTCAGCTTCAAAGCCTTACGCATCGGGCAGTTCGCATGTTGTTCAGCTCGGGGCGTTCAACAATGCCGCTGTCGCGAATGATGCATGGGCAAAGCTAAGCAAGCGTCATGGCATGCTCGGTGATTTTCAGCCCGCCAAAACGACGGTTACCGTCAATGGGCGCAAATTCGTTCGCTTGAGCGCCGCCGGCTTCGGCAATGCAGCGGCGGCTAATGCCGCGTGCTCGCAGATCAAGTCGCAGGGTGGTGTATGTTTTGTCCGCAGTGCTTCGGGTGGTGCGCCAGTGCGGATGGCCAGCAAGCAGGGTCGCCGGATCGCATCGCGCTGAGAAGTAGATGAAATATACGCGGAGGGCGGGGAGCTAAAGCAGCTTGCCGCCCTTCATTATTTGGCGAACCCGGCCTTGTACGGGTAGCTTGTCGAACGGCGTGTTCCCGGCCAAGGCCGCCATTTTGTCACCGTCGACTTGCCATGGCGCATCAGGGTCGATCAAAATGAGGTCGGCTTCATAGCCTTCGGTAATTGATCCTGCCTTTAATCCCAATATCTTAGCGGGATTAGCTGCCAGCAATTCGAACAGCCGCGCTGTGGATATACTACCTTCGCGTACCAGGTTGTAGCATAATGCGAGCAGGGTTTCCGCGCCTGCCATGCCGGGTTCGGCTTCGGTGAATGGCAGGCGTTTGTCTTCGGGGCCGCGTGGGTCATGGCCAGAAGCAATGACGTCGATCGTGCCATCGGCGACGGCCGCGATGCATGCCTGACGGTCATTTTCGCACCGCAGAGGCGGTGAAAGCTTTGAAAAGGTGCGGAAATCCGAAACAGCATTGTCCGACAGGAACAAATGCGCAGGTGTAATACCGCAGCTGATCCGAAGTCCTCTGGTTTTGCCTGCCCGGATCATGTCCAAGCCGCGTGCTGTGGTCACTTGCCTGAAATGGACATGAGCGCCACTCTCTTCTGCAAGCATCAGGTCACGAGCGATTGCAAGCGCCTCGGTCATCGGAGATGCGCTCGACAGGCCAAGCAGCGTCGCGGTCTCTCCTTCGGTCGCAACTGCGTTGCCAGCGAGGCCTGCATCTTCGCTGTGTACGATCATCGGCAGGTTGAGCGCCGCGCAATAGCGCATGATCCGCAGCATGATGCCGCTGTCGGCAATCCATTCCCGACCAGTGGCGACGCCAACCGCACCAGCTTCCTTCATCAAAGCAATCTCGGCCATGTGCAGCCCCGCCAGATCGCGCGTGGCGGCGGCGAGCGGGTGGACCCAGAAATCGGGTTTGCCCTTTAGTGCTGCATATCGAACCGTAGCCGGATCATCGTGGACGGGTGACTGGTCGGGCATCAGCGCAGCACGGGTGATTCCACCGAACCGGAAAGCGGGCTTGTCGGTTTTGAACACGCCCAAATCGATGATGCCAGGCGCGACAATCAGCCCGCTCGCGTCGATCTGTTCTGCCAATGGTGCAGCTTTGCCGACAGAACAAATCTTGCCGTCCTCGATATGCAAATGCAGCACTTCGGCCTCACCATTGCCGGGTAATATAACGTGACCGCCGGTAATGTTGATGCCGCTCATGCCCAGCCCTCCACGCCGCGCGCCCGCCGCGTCAAAATATCGAGGCAGGCCATTCGGACCGCGACGCCCATCTCGACTTGCTCGGTAATAGCGGAGCGTTCGACATGGTCGGCGATGTTGCTCGCGATCTCGACGCCGCGGTTCATCGGACCGGGGTGCATAACAAGCGCATCGGGTTTGGCCAGTGCCAGCCGCCTCTCGTCGAGGCCATACAGATGGAAATATTCGCGCGGGGAGGGGATGAAATCGCCCTGCATCCGCTCGCTTTGCAGGCGCAGCATCATCACGACGTCAGCGCCGTCGAGCGCGGCGTCAAAATTGCTATACGGCTTAGCACCAAACGCTTCGATGCCGCTGGGCATCAGGGCAGGGGGCGCGACGACGCGAACCTCTGCACCTAAGGATTTCAAGCAAAACAGGTTCGACCGGGCAACACGGCTGTGAAGAACATCGCCGCAAATGACGACGGTTTGCCCCTCGACCTTACCCTTGCGCCGCATGATCGTTAGCGCATCGAGCAGCGCCTGCGTCGGATGCTCATGGCTGCCATCGCCTGCGTTCAGAACCGGGCAATCGACCTTGCTGGATATCAACTGCACCGCGCCCGAGCTGCCATGCCGGATAACAATCGCATCGGCGCGCATCGCGTTCAGCGTCATCGCGGTGTCGATCAACGTTTCGCCCTTTTTGACGCTCGACTGCGCGGCGTGCATGTTGACGATATCGCCACCGAGCCGCTTTCCGGCGATTTCGAACGACAGCAAGGTCCGCGTCGAATTTTCAAAAAAGGCGTTGATAATGGTTAAACCTGCCAACCGGTCATCATGCTTTGCGGCACCCGACCGGTTAAGCGCCACCCATTGCTGCGCTTCTTTCAGGATGTAGAGGATTTCCCATTTCTGGAGTCCGGCGATACCAAGCAAATGCTTATGCGGAAAGGCATCCGACCCGCTTGGAAAGCTGTCGGCTGCAAAAGGCTGTGTCCATGTCATTAAAGCGATGCCCTTAGAGGGAAAGGGAGGGAGTGGCAAGCCGTGCAAAATCCCTCTCCCCTTCAGGGGAGAGGATACGAAGCCTTAGCAGTTCTGAGCTTGTCGAAGGGCGATTATGCGTAGTTGGAGAGGGGCAGTCGCGGTCGAGAGACCAGAACCCCTCTCCGCTGCGACTAGCGAACAAGTTCGCAAGTCTCGCTCCTCTCCCCTGAAGGAGAGAGGGGGTACTATGTCGTCAACGCATCAATCGCGCCCTGCAGGATAAACGCCGCTGCGCCGCTATCGATTTTTTCGGCGCGCTTGGCGCGGCTCATGTCGGCGGCGATCATCTCGCGTTCGATGGCTTGGGTCGACCAGCGTTCGTCACGCAGCAATATCGGCAGGCCCAAATCTTCGATGTTGCGGGCGAAGGCGCGGCTCGATTGGCTTCGCGGACTTTCGCTGCCGTCCATGTTGAGCGGCAGGCCAATGACTATGCCTTTGGTTGCACGGGTGGCGATGGCCGCGACCAATGCTGCCTTATCCTTGGTGAATTTGCTGCGTTTGATTAAGTCGGCGGGAGAAGCGTATGTCCAGCCCGCGTCGCAAAATGCGGTGCCAATGGTTTTGCTGCCGACATCAAGACCGATCAGCACGCCGCCGTCGGCCAAGGCGTCGCGGAAATCCAGAGCAGCCTCAAAGATCATTTTTCCAGAAATTTCTGTGTGCGCCAAAGGGCGTCGGCGCGGACGTTCGCCCAAAAAAGCGGGATGTCATAGACATGGTAATTATTACCAGGCAGCACATATGGTCCCATATCGACTGGCTCGCCAATCAACAGGAAGCCCTTGTCGTCGCAGCGGGCAGGGACGGTTTCGGCGATCAATTCACCGCTGCTCATGTCGCCCGATGGTTTGAGGGTGCCAAGATTTGCCGTTGCCAAGGCTTCGGGCGCGCTGCCGCCGTTAAGCGGGTTGGTGCACAAAATCGGCGTGTCCTTGCGTGAGGTGCCGTCAAAGCCCGTGGTGGCGTTATAAAGTTCAAGAATTTTACCGTAGCGTGCAGGCTCGGCATAGCTTTCCCAGCCCATCACGCATCCTGTCTGGTCGGGCGAATTGCACACGGGCAAGCCCATTACCGGAATGTCAGTGGTGACAGACACGGGCCAGCCCACAACATAGGCGGCAACAACGCGCTTGGCGATTGGCTTACCTGCAATGCGATCTTTCATCAGATGCGTCAGATGCAATGCACCCTGGCTGTGTCCTGCCAGGATGATCGGTCGGTCTTTCTGCACATTTTTGACGAAATGATCGAAGGCCAAGAGGACATCCTGATAGGCATCATTGAGCGCCGCCGCGCCATCCGGCTCGGTAGTCAGAAACGCGTAGATGCCCGCCTGCCGATAGCGCGGTGCCCAGACTTCGCCAGCGGAAGCGAACGGTGTTGCGAGCCCGCGCAGGAACAGGCGCGCACGGTCTTGCAACTCCTGATCATCCAATGGCGCATTCCAATGCGTGCGCGCCATAAACGAGGTCGGGTGAACGAAGAAAATGGCAGCCGATCCGGGTACATCTGTTTCAGGCGCTCCTACCGGCTGCCATAATGTGGGGTTGTTGTTTCTCTGGCCGTTATGCGAGAACCACATTTCGGGCCGGTCGTAGATGTTGGTGGCTAATGCTTCCTGCTTTTCGAACTTTACCGTCGGCTCGAGCTGGCCGATGGCGAAATCGGTCAGCTCGTCCTGGTAAATGCTAAAGGCAAAACCACCCGCGATCACGAGCACGACCAGTCCGGCGAAGAAATAGAGAAACTTGCGAGCCACTTGAAATCCGTTCGGTATATTTAACGGCCAATTAGCCGATTTGTTCGAAATAGCACCGGATTTTTGAATGCGACCTGACAAGCACAGCTTTTCCGTTGAAGCTGGGCAGGGTGGATGCTAGCGGCTCCTTCATGTCTGTAGATAAAGATACCGTGAACAAAATCGCGCGGCTTTCGCCGCATTGCGATCAGCGATGCAGAGGCCGAGAAGATGGTCGGGGAGCTGAACGGCATCCTCGAATGGGTCGAACAATTGGGCGAGGTCGATTGCACCGGCGTCGAACCGATGACCGCTGTCATCCCCAACAAGCTGCGCCTGCGTGACGATGTCGTCACTGATGGCGATGTACGTGACAAGGTGCTGGCCAATGCGCCCGCCCGCGAAGGCAGCTTTTTCGGCGTGCCCAAGGTGATTGAATAATGGAACGCCACCTTACTTCCTACACTGCCGTCACCCTGAACTTGTTTCAGGGTCTATCGTGCAGCACGGCCGGAGCCAGAACGGATAAATGGACCCTGAAACGAGTTCAGGGTGACGGAGTGGTGAAATGACCGAACTGACCAAACTCGGCGTTGCCGCAATTCGCGAAGGCGTGGCCTCCGGTGATTTCACCGCCGTAGAAGTTGCCACCGCCTTCAATGCTAACGTTGCCAAAGCCAAGGCGCTGAACGCCTTTATCGTCGAAACCCCGGAGAAGGCGATTGAAGCAGCGCAAGCCGTCGACGCCGACCGCGCCGCTGGCAAGCCGCTTGGCAAGATGGCTGGAGTGCCGATTGGCATGAAGGACCTGTTCTGCACCGAAGGCGTGCAGACCACCGCGGCCAGCCATATCCTCGAAGGCTTTGTGCCGACCTATGAATCGACCGTGTCCGCGAACCTGTGGAAGGCTGGGGCAGGGATGCTCGGCAAGCTCAATATGGACCAGTTCGCGATGGGCTCGTCGAACGAGACCAGCTATTTCGGCAATGTCATTTCGCCTTGGCGACGCGAGTGAGCGGCGACAACGCGGCGCTGGCGCCCGGCGGTTCTTCGGGCGGTTCGGCGTCGGCGATTGCGGCGCGTTTGTGTCCGGCTGCGACCGGCACCGATACCGGCGGTTCGATCCGCCAGCCTGCGGCGTTCGTCGGCATCAGCGGGATCAAGCCGACTTATGGCCGCTGCTCGCGCTGGGGCGTGGTGGCGTTTGCGTCTTCGCTCGATCAGGCGGGGCCGATGGCGCGCGATGTGCGCGACTGTGCGATCATGCTTGAGGCGATGGCGGGGTTTGACCCCAAGGATTCGACCTCGCTCGACCTGCCCGTGCCCGAATGGGAGGCTGGCCTGAACAGCGACCTCAAGGGCAAGCGCATCGGTATCCCCAAGGAATACCGCCTCGACGGCATCGACGAAGATATCGCCAAGTATGTGGGACAATGGCATCGCCTGGCTGAAGGATGCAGGCGCGGAAATCGTCGATATCAGTCTGCCGCACACCAAATATGCGCTGCCCGCTTATTACATCATCGCACCCGCCGAAGCCTCGTCGAACCTCGCGCGCTATGACGGCGTGCGCTTCGGCTTGCGCGACTTGCCCGAGGGCGCTGGCCTGCAAGACATGTATGCCGCGACCCGCGCCGCCGGTTTCGGCGAAGAAGTCCGCCGCCGCATCATGATCGGCACCTATGTGCTGAGCGCCGGGTTTCTACGACGCTTATTACACGCAGGCGCAGAAGGTCCGCGCGTTGATCGCCCGCGATTTCGAGACATGCTTGGGGCCAGTGCGACCTCATCCTCGCGCCCACCGCCCCAAGCGCCGCATTCGGCCTTGGCGAGAAAACGCAGCGACCCGCTGTCGATGTATCTCAACGACGTCTTCGCGGTGCCAGCATCGTTGGCTGGCCTGCCCGCAATGTCGGTCCCGGGCGGCCTCAGCAAGGACGGTCTCCCGCTTGGCCTGCAAATCATAGGCAAAGCGCTCGACGAACAGGCGGTGCTCAACGCTGGCCTCGCCATCGAACAGCGTTCAGGATTTACGGCGGAAGCCGGAGAGTGGTGGTGATATGAGCGGTAAGACTGTTGAGAGTTCGCCCGAGGCAAATGGCGATGAACTTAAAACATTTGTTACAACTACGCTTAGAGCAGTGTTTGAAGCTGTTGCTGAAGCACAGGCATATACGCAATTGCCATCAAAAAGACATACCGGCGCGTCAAATTTTGAACACCCGAATGAAGTGACTTTTGACGTGGCTATTACCGCAAAGTCGTCTGGCGGAGCAAAAGGTGGTCTTAAACTGGAATTTTCTGCTGTGGGTGCCAACGTTGGTAGTGAGAAGAACAATGAAAATTCTACGATGAGCCGGATCCAATTTAAAGTTCCGTTTCTTTACAGGGATGGACGATAAATCATGACTAAATCAACATACCGCATCCAGGGAAACACCGGCGAATGGGAGGTCGTGATTGGCCTTGAGGTTCATGCGCAGGTGACCAGTGAGTCCAAGCTGTTTTCCGGCTCGTCGACCGGCTTTGGGGCCGAGCCGAACAGCCATGTCAGCCTCGTCGATGCCGCGATGCCGGGGATGCTGCCTGTGCCGAACCGCGAATGTCTGCGGCAGGCCGTGCGCACCGGCATGGCGATCAATGCGCAGATCAATCGCTGGTCGCGGTTTGACCGGAAGAATTATTTCTACGCCGATTTGCCGCAGGGCTACCAGATTTCGCAGCTGTACCACCCGATTGTCGGCGAGGGCGAAATCGAGGTGACGCTCAACGAAAAAGACCCCGACAGCGCGGTCAAGAAAATCGGCATCGAGCGAATCCATGTCGAACAGGACGCGGGCAAGCTGATGCACGACCAGCATCCGACGATGTCCTTTGTCGACCTCAACCGTTCGGGCGTGGCGCTGATGGAAATCGTCTCGCGTCCCGACATGCGCAGCCCGCAAGAGGCGGGGGCCTATGTCAAGAAACTGCGCTCGATCCTGCGCTATGTCGGTTCGTGCGACGGCAATATGGAGCAAGGCTCGATGCGCGCCGACGTCAACGTCTCGGTCCGCAAGCCGGGCGGTGAACTGGGCACGCGCACCGAAACCAAGAATGTGAACTCGATCCGCTTCATGATGCAGGCGATTGAATATGAGGCGCAGCGTCAGGTTGACCTGATCGAAAGCGGCGGCGCGGTGGTTCAGGAAACGCGGCTGTTCGACCCAAACAAGATGGAAACGCGGTCGATGCGCTCGAAAGAAGACGCGCATGATTACCGCTATTTCCCCGACCCCGATTTGCTGCCCGTGGAACTCGACGACGCGTTTATCGAGGAATGCCGCGCGTCGCTTACCCGAACTCCCCGATGCCAAGCGCGCACGCTACGAAGCGATGGGCCTCACCGCGTACAACGCCGCCGTCCTGACCGCAGAAGCCGAAACCGCGTTCTGGTTCGAGGATTTGCTGGCCGAAGGCGTGGACGCCAAGCAGGGTTCGAACTGGCTGATGTCCGAACTGTTCGGCGCGCTCAACAAGCTCGGCAAGACGCTCGATGAAAGCCCGGTCAATCCCAAGCAAGCCGCCGAATTGCTCGGCCTTGTCGCCGATGGCACGATTTCCGGTAGCATCGCCAAGCAGGTCTTCGAAATCATGCTCGAAACCGCGGCAGGCATGATGGGGCCGCCGCCATTGTCGAGGAAAAAGGCCTCAAACAAACCAGCGACACCGGCGCCATCGAAGCCGAAATCGCCAAGATCATGGCCGCCAACGAAGACAAGGTCGCCGAATATCGCGGCGGCAAGGACAAGCTGTTCGGCTTCTTCGTCGGACAAACGATGAAGGCGATGCAGGGCAAGGCCAACCCGCAGGTGATCAACGATCTTCTCAAAAAGTTACTTGCCTAAACGGCAAAGCTTTGCAAATCTTCCTCAGGGGCAAATTTAGGGGGGATTTCATGAAGTTGAGGCTATCAGGAGCCATGGCGGTTGCTGTGCTGTCGCTTACGGCAACGTCCGTTATGGCTGCGGACAGTAAGCAGGCGCCCGCCGCTGCCGGGGAGAGTGAAATCCCCGGAGACCCAGCCAAATTCTTCCTTTTCCACAAGGATGGGGTAGCCCCGGACCAGGCACGCGGCGATCTCGTTTATTGCATTGGTCAGGCGCGCCCGATTTTGTCGATGCGCGACCGGATGCCAAGCAATGGCGGACTGATCGGCGCGATGATCAATGGCCGGATGGCCGAAATCGACCGTTTTCGCATGCGCAACGCAGCAATGCGCAAATGCATGGGGATGGTCGGTTATGACCGTTATCTCGTTGCCGAAGATATGTGGAAGACCGTCGTTGATGAGGGCGACATCGTGCTCAATGACGACGCACTGGTCGATATCGATGTGGTCGAACGAATGGTCGCTTTTGCCAGCGGCCCCAAACCAACCGGAGAGAGGTTGTCGAAATGAGCCGTCTCGTTAAATTCGCCGTCGCACTCTCGTTGGCCACTTCCGTGTTGCCGCTGCCGGAAGCAAAAGCCGCAGCACCCAAAGTTGCCAAGGTGCAGAAGATCAAGCTCGACACGCTAAAACCCGGCAAGATAAAGCTCGATCCGCGGCTTGGCTATGTTCTGCTGCGGCTCGGGCCCAAGCCTGTGGGCAAAAACCCGTCGGTCAGCGTGGGATTTTCGCAAATCGACCCGGCGACAAACGCCTTTTTCGATTTCAAGACGCCTGACGACGTACCGCCCGATTTCTGGCGCACCGGTGCTGTCGCGGTGAACGTCGGGCGCAGCTTCGGCGATGTCGACGGGACGGGCGTGTATCTGGTGGGCTTTTATCCCGGTCGCTGGATCATTGGCAATGTCGGCTCCACATGCCTTTCGCTTGGCAGTTACGCGTTTGACGTCAAGCAGGGTGAAGTGACCGACATCGGAACGTTGCTCGCCGCGCGCGAAAATGGCGAGGCAGCGGCGCCCGAATTGAAGGATGCGAAACTGTCGCCGGATTTGGTCGAATTTGGTACGATGATGAACATCGTCATGAGCGAAGCGCTGTTCGTAAAACCTGCCTCATCGACGCCGGCATTGCCAAAAGAATTGAGCGCAATGCCGGTTACGACCGCGATATTGGTACCCGATCATCGGTTCGATAATTCATGCATGAACCTGATCAACCGTGCTGCGAGCCTTCCACCGCTTGAAAACAGGCCGCCGATGACACGTGAGGAAGCGATGGCGGCGTTGGCCAAGATGAACCCGCCCGAACGTGTTGAGGCGGCAAGGAAGCGGGCGGAGAAAGCTAAAGCCGCAGCGGCGCTAAAGAAATAGAGCGTCAAAAGCGGCTCATCTGAGTGCCAAACTCGGCGCAAGGTGACGCCTGGACAGTCGGCGGATATAATCGCCGGTATGCTCTGCCGCTTCCCCCTTGCCGCGCCTTGGCTTTAACGCTAGAGGCTCCCGTCGTTTGTGAAACGGCAGCTTTTCGTAAGCGGGCGTGGCGGAATTGGTAGACGCACCAGATTTAGGTTCTGGCATCGCAAGGTGTGGGGGTTCGAGTCCCTTCGCCCGCACCACGAAATAGGCTATAATGCCGGCTGTCGTTGAACCTGCAAAGCCATTTAACAGTTTAAGGTGAGGCCAACTGCTCCGCCTGCCAGATAGAGAAGATATTATGCAAACCGTCGAGACACAGAATGAAGGCCTGAAGCGCGCATATCGGATGACGATTACCGCGAAAGACGTCGAATCGCGCATCGATGCCGAGGTGAAGAAAATCGCGCCGCAAGTGCGGATGCCCGGTTTCCGTCCCGGCAAGGTTCCGGCCAATCTGGTCAAGAAAATGCACAAGGATTCGCTGCTTCAGGACGCGCTGAACAGCTCGATCCAGGATGGCGTGCAGAAGGCGATTGCCGATAACAGGCTTCGTCCTGCAACGCAGCCGCACGTGCATTTGGATAACGACTATGCGCCCGGCAAGGATGCCGTGGTCGATTTCCATCTCGAAATCCTGCCCGCGATTGCAGCGCCTGCGATTGACGGTATCACGCTTGAGCGCCTGACCGTCGACGTCAGCGACGCACAGGTCGACGAATCGATCCTGAAGCTTGCTGCGGGGCAAAAGAGCTTTGAAGCGGCCGACAAGAAATATGCAGCCAAGATGGGCGACAGCGTCGTCATTGATTTCGAAGGCAAAGTTGACGGCGTGCCGTTCGACGGCGGCAAGGGTGAAGGCATGGCCGTCGAGCTTGGCTCGGGCCAGTTGATCCCCGGTTTCGAAGACCAGTTGGTCGGTGTGAAAGCCAATGACGAGAAGCTCATCAACGTGACCTTCCCTGAAGATTACAACGCTGAAAACCTTAAAGGCAAGGCCGCGACGTTCGATATCGTTGTCAATGAAGTCCGCAAACCCGTCGAAGCGAAAGCCGACGACAATCTTGCCAAGATGTTCGGTCTTGAAGGCATCGACAAGTTGCGTGAGCTGATGAAGGTTCAGGTCGAACAGGAACATAACGGCCTGACCCGCACCTACATGAAGCGCCAGTTGCTCGATCAGCTTGCCGCTGACCATGACTTCGACGTTCCGCCATCAATGGTCGAAGCCGAGTTCGAACAGATTTGGGCGCAACTTGAGCAAGAAGCGGCTCGTGAAGACGATCCCGAAGCCGCCAAGAAGGAAATGGAAGCCGAGCGCGAAGAATATCGCGACATCGCCGTCCGCCGCGTGCGTTTGGGCCTGTTGCTTTCCGAGATTGGTCAGGCAAATGGCGTTGAAGTCAGCCAGCAGGAAATGAACATGCTGGTGCAGCAAGCCGCCCAGCAATATCGCCCAGAGGACCGTCAGCGTTTCGTGCAATATTTGCAGGAAAACCCAATGGCAGCAGCCCAGCTTCGCGCGCCGACGTTTGAAGACAAGGTCGTCGACTTCCTTTTCGAAAAGGCGACTGTGACCGACAAGGCTGTGACCAAGGAAGTGCTGGAAGCGGCGATAGAGGCTGAGCCCGATGCAAAGCCAGCGGCGAAGAAGAAGGCACCTGCCAAAAAGGCGGCAGCAAAGCCTGTCCCGAGCGAAGCCGAGGGGGACGAAGCTCCAGCCAAGGAAGCCAAGCCTGCCGCAAAGAAGGCCGCTGCCAAGAAGGATGCATCAGAGTCCGAGGTCAAGCCAGCGGCCAAGAAGGCTCCAGCCAAAAAGCCTGCTGCGAAGAAATAACCGTCCGTTACGGACAAAAGAAAAGGCCCCGGAATTTCCGGGGCCTTTCTTGTTTGAGCGAGGCTGACTTAGACCAAGTCGAACCGGTCAGCATTCATCACCTTGACCCAGGCCTTGACGAAGTCGCGCACGAACTTTTCTTCATGGCCATTTTCGGCATAAACCTCGGCAGTTGCGCGCAGCTGGCTGTTCGAGCCGAAGATCAGGTCGGTGCGGGTCGCGCGCCACTTTTCGGTGCGACCGCCGCGGGTATAGCCGATGAATTCCTCGTCGCTCGCCGCGTCGACCAGATCCCAGAAGGTTTCATTGTCGAACAGGTTGACGAAAAAGTCATTCGTCAGCACACCCTTGCGATTGGTGAACGCGCCCTCGGGCTTGTCTTTGTGGTTGACACCGAGCACGCGTAGGCCGCCTACGAGCACCGTCATCTCCGGTCCTGACAGGCCGAGCAATGATGCCCTGTCGAGCAACAATTCCTCGGTCTTCACTGGCTGACGCGTTTTGAGATAGTTGCGGAAACCATCGGCCTGCGGCTCCATCCAGTGGAAACTTTCAACGTCGGTCCAATCCTGCGTCGCGTCACCACGTCCGCCGGTAAAGGGCACAGCAACATCAAAGCCGCCGTCTTTTGCCGCCTGCTCGACCGCTGCCGAACCTGCTAGCACGATCGCGTCGGCCAGCGACATCGATCCACGCAGTTCGTTAAGCTTCGCGAGAACCTTGGCCAGTTCGGCGGGTTCGTTGACATCCCAGTCCTTCTGCGGCGCAAGCGCGATGCGTGCACCGTTCGCGCCGCCGCGCTTGTCGGACTTGCGATAGGTTGAAGCCGAGGCCCAGGCCGTTTTGACGAGCTGCGAAACGGTCAGGCCGCTCGACAACACTGCCGATTTGAACGCCGCCACATCACCACCCGAAGGGGTGGTGCCAGCAGGTACCGGGTCCTGCCAGATCAGCGTCTCTTCCGGTACTTCAGGTCCAAGATACAGGCTTTTCGGACCCATATCGCGGTGGCATAGTTTGAACCATGCGCGGGCGAAGGCATCGTCTAGCGCAGCCTGATCGTCGCGGAAGCGCAGCGAGATTTCGCGGAACTCGGGGTCCATTTTAAGCGCCATATCCGCCGTGGTCATGATCGTCGGAACGCGCTTGCCCGGGTCACGCGCGTCGGGGGCCATGTCTTCCGGCTCCGGATTGACCGGCGTCCACATCTTTGCACCCGCCGGGCTTTCGGTCAGCTCATAGTCGTACTTGAACAGCAGGCGGAAATAGTCGCCGCCCCATTGCGTCGGGTTTGGCGTCCAAGCGCCCTCGATGCCCGAGGTCGTGATGTGGCCTTTGCCGATTTCTTCGCTATCGGTCAGCCAGCCGAAGCCTTGCTGGTGGATTGCTTCGCCCGCAGGTGCCTTGCTGAACGTTTCGGCGGGCTTGGCTCCGTGTGTCTTGCCAAAGGCATGGCCGCCGGCAGTTAGCGCAACCGTCTCTTCCGAATTCATCGCCATGCGACTAAAGGTCGCGCGCATGTCACGTGCCGATTGTAATGCGTCAGGGTTGCCCCCGGGGCCTTCGGGATTGACGTAGATCAGGCCCATCTGGATCGCTGCAAGCGGGCCTTCGAGCTCTTCCATATCTTCTTCAGGGATGATGCGAGTCTTCGCACCTTGGTCTACCCAGATTTCCTCGGCACCCCAGAAGGTGTCGCCTTCGGACTGATAGACATCCTTGCGTCCGCCGCCAAAGCCGAACACCGGTCCGCCCATGCTCTCGATTGCCACATTGCCGGCAAGGATGAACAGGTCGGCCCAACTGATTGATTGGCCGTACTTCTGCTTGACAGGCCAAAGCAGGCGGCGTGCCTTGTCGAGGTTGCCGTTATCGGGCCAGCTGTTGAGCGGCTCGAACCGCTGCTGTCCACTGGACGAGCCGCCGCGGCCGTCGGTAACACGATACGTCCCTGCCGCGTGCCACGCCATGCGGATCATGAAAGGCCCATAATGGCCATAGTCAGCAGGCCACCACGACTTGCTGTCGGTCAACAAGGCGGCAAGGTCGGCTTTCAGCGCCGCATAATCGAGCTTTTTGAAGGCTTCGGCATAGTCGAAATCTTCGCCCATCGGGTCGGGCGAAACGCCGTGCTGGTGGAGCATGTCGACGGGCAGCGCGTCGGGCCACCAATCCTTGTTCTGCCGTCCGAGCAACGAGCGAATTTTTACTTCGCCGCCGCTACGCATGGGGCATCCTTCGCCGGGATCTGCATCTGCCATTATTCATTCCTCTTCTTATGGGGTGTGAGTCGATGTTACAGGAATGGCACTTGCGGCCAAATCGGTCAAAGCAATGAAACGAGACACACTAATCGATTTTGTCGAATTTAAAATCGGCTTGCCAAACGAGACCTTAACCTTTTTCCTGCTTGAAACTTTGTCAGGTCGCGCCGATGTAGGCACCAACGCAAAAACATAACATATCAGAGGTATTTCATGCACGTTCCATTCGATCCGGTTCAAGCCCTTGTCCCCGTCGTTATCGAGCAATCGAACCGCGGAGAGCGGAGCTGGGATATTTTCTCGAGGCTACTGCGCGAACGTATCATTTTTGTGACGGGTGAGGTCGAAGACGGGATGGCTTCGATCATTACCGCGCAGTTGCTGTTTCTGGAATCGGACAATCCTAAAAAAGATATCTGGATGTACATCAACTCGCCGGGCGGCGTCGTGACCGCGGGCATGGCGATCCACGATACCATGCAGTATATTCGCCCGAAGGTTGGCACGGTCTGCATCGGCCAAGCCGCGTCGATGGGCAGCTTTCTGCTTGCCGCAGGTGAACCCGGGATGCGCGTTGCGCTGACCAACAGCCGTATCATGGTGCATCAACCCTCGGGCGGCGCGCGCGGAATGGCGTCGGATATCCAGATCCAGGCGAACGAAATACTGCGTATCCGCAAGCGGTTGAACGATCTTTATGTCAAATATACAGGCAGGCCGTTGAAGGATATCGAGAAGGCAATGGACCGCGATACCTTTCTTGAGGCCGACGAAGCCAAGGCATTCGGTATTGTGGACGAGGTTTTTGACAAGCGTCCGGCCAATGCCGAAGCGGAAAGCGCCTGAGCCGTTAGGTTTTCATCCACCAGTTTTACTAACATGGCACAGGCTTTTTTGGGCTATTGCCAAAACGGACCGCATCTTTAGGATGACGGTTCAATGACAGGCCACGCCGTAATGGCGCGGAAGCAGGACGATTTATGACGAAGTTAAGCGGATCCGATACCAAGAGCACATTATATTGCTCCTTCTGCGGCAAATCGCAGCATGAGGTTCGCAAGCTGATTGCCGGACCGACGGTGTTCATCTGCGACGAGTGTGTCGAGCTCTGCAACGACATCATCCGCGAGGAAACCAAGGGCGCGCTGACCGGACGCAAGGAAGGCGAAGTCCCGACCCCGCAGGAAATCTGCGACGTACTCGACGATTATGTTATCGGTCAGCCGCAGGCGAAGCGGGTGCTCTCGGTCGCGGTGCATAACCATTACAAACGGCTCAACCACGGCGCGAAAGGCGCGGATGTCGAGCTTGCCAAATCGAACATCCTGCTCGTCGGTCCAACCGGTTGCGGCAAGACCTTGCTTGCGCAGACGCTGGCCAAGACCTTCGACGTGCCGTTCACGATGGCCGATGCGACGACGTTGACCGAAGCTGGCTATGTCGGCGAAGACGTCGAAAACATCATCCTGAAGCTGTTGCAGGCATCTGATTATAATGTCGAAAAAGCGCAGCGCGGTATTGTCTACATCGACGAAATCGACAAGATCAGCCGCAAGGCCGAAAACCCGTCGATCACGCGCGACGTGAGCGGCGAGGGCGTCCAGCAGGCGCTTTTGAAGCTGATGGAAGGCACTACCGCCTCGGTACCTCCACAAGGCGGACGAAAGCATCCGCAGCAGGAATTTCTGCAGGTCGATACGACGAACATCCTGTTCATTTGCGGCGGCGCTTTTTCCGGGCTTGAAAAGATCATTTCGAACCGGCTCGAAGGCAAGTCGATGGGCTTTGGCGCGCACGTCGCCGACCCTGATGAGCGACGCACCGGCGAGGTTCTGAAGCAGATCGAGCCCGAAGATTTGCTCAAATACGGCCTTATCCCAGAGTTTGTCGGTCGTTTGCCGGTCACAGCAACGCTCGAAGATCTGGATATTGCGGCCTTGGTTAAAATCTTGTCAGAACCCAAAAACGCTTTGGTTAAGCAGTATCGCAAGCTTTTTGAAATGGAAGATGCGGGCCTTAGCTTCACCGAGGATGCGCTGGAAGCCATTGCCAAGAAGGCTATTGAACGCAAAACCGGCGCGCGCGGGCTACGTTCTATCCTTGAGGCTATACTGCTCGACACGATGTTCGACCTGCCGACCTTTGAAGGTGTGGACGAGGTTGTAATCGACAAGGATGTCGTTGAGGGCCGCAAGACGCCAGTGCTGGTCTATGCCAAATCGGCGAAGGTCGAGAAGGAAGACGCTGCGTAAACGCGGACGTTGTTGAAAACACTGTTGCAACGCTGCAACAGCTTCCAAAAAAAGCGCGAATCACAGCGATGTGCACAAGTTGCTGCAGCGCAGCACTTTGCCTGTATGCGCCACAACGCTAAGGCCGAATCACTGCTGATTTGGGGCCCGGCTGTCATTTAACTGACATTTTCCAGCTTCAAGGGGGCGCTACGATCACTCCCGCCACCGCGATTCGAACAACGGACGCGAAGATTTGAGGTGGGTCGTTGGACATTTAAGGGGTCTTTCATCATGCAAATCCGTTATTATTTAGCCGCTAGCGCTGCTGCGCTGTCGATTGCGACCGTTGTTGCGACGCCTGCTTCGGCCCAACAGATTACCTCCGGCATCGAAGGAACTGTTGTCGACGATACCGGCGCACCTGTGATCGGTGCGACCGTTGAAGTCACTGACACGCGCACGGGCAACACACGCACCATCTCGACTGGCTCGACCGGTTCGTTCAATGCTACGGGCCTGACTACCGGCGGTCCATATACGGTAACTGTTAGTGCCGATGGTTTTGAAGGCCAGTCAATCGAAAATCTGGAAACAAGCCTTCAGGGCAATACCAGTCTGGCGTTTACATTGACTTCCGGCAGCGGCGAAATCGTCGTGACCGGAACCCGCGTTCGGGTGACGCAGCTTGCGGTTGGTCCGGGTCAAAGCTTCACAGCCGAAATTCTGGAAAACGCTCCCACCTTTAACCGCGACGTGCGTGACATCATCCGTATCGATCCACGTGTCAGCCTCGACCGCGATGACACCGGCTCGGGTCAGGACCGTATTTCCTGCCTTGGCGGCAACGACCGTGGCAATGCGTTCACCGTCGATGGCATTAGCCAAGGCGACGTCTATGGTCTGAATGACACTGGTTTTTCGTCGCGCAGCTCCACGCCTTTGCCGTACGACGCAATCCGTGAAACGCAGGTGCAGTTTGCGCCGTTTGACGTGGACTACGGACAGTTCACTGGTTGTGCTATCAACGTGGTCACCAAATCAGGTACCAATGACTATAAATTCGGCGCTTTTTACGAGCTGTCGAACAATGATTTGCGCGCCGACGACGTGTTCGATGAATTCTCGGGTTTAAGCCGCAATGTTGCGCCAATCCAGCCTGACAAGCGATGGGGCGTCTATCTCGGTGGCCCGGTCATCAAAGATAAGCTCTTCATTTTTGGTGCCTATGAAAACCAGAAGGCTGGCCAGTCGCAGGATGACGGTCCGGCAGGCGCTGGCTACCCAAACAGCCTCGCAGGTGTTCCTGTGGCTGAATTCAACCGCATCAGTGAAATCCTGTCTCGCGTCTACAAGATCGAAACAGGGGACTTGGTGACGAGCCGCCCATTCACGAATAAACGCTATTTTGCCCGTGCAGACTGGCAAATAAACGACAACCACCGCTTGGAAGCTACATATCAGCGGCTCGAGGAATCGACCACACGGACAGACGATTTCAGCACGAACGTAACAAACCCGCGCGTTACTGGACTGAACACATTCTATCTAAGCGGCACGGAATCGAACTATTACTCGGGGCGTCTCTATTCGCAGTGGAGCGACGTGTTTTCGACCGAGTTCCGCTATTCGCGTTCGGAAGTTCAGGATTTGCAGGATCCTGTAGGCGGCGGCGAAGCGCAGTCGGATAGCCCAATTCCGGCGATCGTGGTGGGTATCGCCAACTCTAATGGTACCTTTGGTCGTGTGTCGGCTGGGCCGGGCTTCTCCCGTTCGGCAAACGATTTGCAGACTACCATCGAACAGTATCGCGCAGTTGGTAAACTCGAAGCTGGTGATCACACCATCAAATTCGGTGGTGAAGTTAACCGCGCTAGCCTGTTCAACCTTTTTGTGCAGAATGCGACTGGCACGCTGTTCTTCCGCAACGCTGCCGATCTGGAAGCTGGATTGCTTTCGACAGGAACAAATACCAACCCTACCGCTGCGCAATTGGCCGGTGGGCTTGCTGCTGGTGCTGCCGGGAATTTCTCGGCAACCGGTGACGTGACGGACGCGGCAGCACGGTTCAACCGTAGCATCTATTCGATTTTTGCGCAGGATGACTGGCAGGTTACCGATCAGCTCGGAATGGTGGCGGGTGTGCGTGCCGAATGGTATGATGGCGGCGCACCAGAGGCGAACCCGCTGTTCATCAATCGCTATGGCTTTAGCAATGGTAACGGTTTCAGCAAACTTGGCGTAACCGTATTGCCGCGCATAGCATTCACTTATGACCTGAATGATTTCGCCGTTTTCTCCCGCGCGCAATTCCGCGTCGGTGCGGGCATCTTCTCGGGCGGCGATCCGCTCGTGTGGTTTGGTAACGCGTTCCAGAATGATGGTAGCACTGTTGGCGAAGGCACGACCCGATCAGTGGGCTGCCCATTGCCTGTAACGACGCCAGTTGATGTCGTCACCGGCGGCACCTTTACTGGCGTTCCAGCGTGTATCCGCACGGCGGGCAGCAATGAAGCTGCACGCGGTCTTGGCGATACGCAGTCAATTGATCCTGACCTGAAGCAGCCCACTGTGGTCCGCTTCAATGCCGGTTTCTCTTCGCAGCTGAATTTTGCCGAAACCGGCTTCTTCAGTGGCTGGGATCTGACGCTCGATTATATTTATTCGAAGTATCGCAACCCGTTCACGATTGTTGATTTGGCCGCTGTTCCTGCGGTAGCAGCAGGCGTGGGCGGCGGCGCATTAGGTGTTGGCGGTTTTACCATCGATGGACGTCCGATCTATCGCTCGATCGACCCCAGCGCGGTAGGTTGTACTGCACGCTTGACCGACATCACGCCAACGCCAATTTACAGCGGCGTGAACGCGCCCTGCTTTGCCACAGGTCGCGACGATGAACTGATGTTGACCAATGCAGGTAGCTTCCGCAGCCATACGGCTTCGTTTATCCTGTCGAAGAATTTCGATGGCGGCATCTTTACCGAAGGCGGTTCGACCTTCTTCAACGTGGGCTACTCGTTCTCCGACAGCCAGGATCGTCGTAATATGTACAGTTCGACCGCTGGTTCGAACTATGACTTGTCGGCTGCCTCGGACAGACAAAACCCCGCGGCGTCGCGCGGTTTTTACAACAGCCGTCACAACTTCACCTTGAACACAAGCTTTAAGGAGCAGTTCTTTGGCGATTTTGACACGCAGTTTGGTTTTACGTTTGTGGCGCGCTCGGGCCGCCCCTACAGCTTAACCTTCAGCGGGGGCAGCATCTTCGGTGATAGTGTCTCGGGCACCGAAAATGCGCTGGTTTACCTGCCAACCGGGGTGACCGATCCAAATGTCTCGCCTTCGTCGAACATGGCAGCGGTACAGGGGCTTTCGGATTTCGGCAACTCGCTGAAATGCGTACGCAAATTTCTGGGACAAACCGTCGAGCGTAACACATGCTCGAACGACTGGTATTATGATCTCGATCTTTCCTTCTCGCAGGAAATTCCTGGACCAGGTCGACTTTTTGGACGTGAGGATAAGTTGAAGCTTTTCGCCAGCTTCGACAATTTCCTGAATATGCTTGATTTTGGCTGGAATATCCAACGTCGCCGCGATTTTGCGGGACGTCAGGATATTGCGACGGTCAGCGCAATCGATCCGCAGGGCCGTTACGTAATTTCGAGCTTTACCGCCAACAATCTGAATGCTGAAGGCGTACGCGATTTTGATGCCGACAACTTCATCAACACATCGTCGTCGGTGTGGCGCATCAAGGTCGGTGTCAGCTATGACTTCTGATAAATACGGGTAAGTTAATTAAAGGGCGGGGCTTCGGCTCCGCCCTTTTTATTTGTAGATGCAGCTATCGAGTCCGTCGCGCTGCACGACGCCGATACGGGCGGCGATGCTGTTGCCATAGCGCCGGGTAAAGCCGCCTGCGCCGTGGACCGCGCGCTTTTTCGGCAGTGGCAGGATCGCCGCCAGGCGGGCTGCTTCATTGCGGGTCAGGTTCTTGGCAGATTTCTTGTAATAACGCTGCGCTCCGGCTTCTGCGCCATAGGTGCCAATGCCGGTTTCCGCCACATTGAGGTAGACCTCCATAATCCGCCGCTTGCCCCAGATGTTCTCGATCAGGAATGTGAGCCAGAATTCGGGAACCTTGCGGATATAGCGGGTCCAGCCGCTGCCTTGCCACAGGAACACATTCTTTGCGGTCTGCTGGCTGATCGTCGAACCGCCGCGCATCCGCCCGCCGCTTTTGTTGCGTTCTAATGCTTTTTCAATCGCTTCCCGGTCGAAACCATCATGGCTGCAGAACTTGCCGTCTTCCGCCGCGATGACCGCACGAACGAGGTTGGGCGAGATATTCGATAACCGAGTCCAGTCGCGCGTCGCGCCATTATGGTCAAACAGCATAGTCATCGTGGTCGGCACCGGAACGATGGCATACACGGCTGTCAGAACGATGCTGCCGAGCACAAAATAAAACAGCCACTTGAACGTAAAGCCTAGGAAACGGGCGATTGGCGAGCGCTTCTGTTCGGTCATTCCCAACAGCTAGCGCAGCGTCATCCGCCCGTCATCCATTTTTACAACTGCCATTAGTTGGCGAGCAGCAGCCTCTTGTCACCGGCAATCCGCAACATAGCCTTTTGCAATTTTTCGAACGCACGCACTTCGATCTGACGCACGCGTTCGCGGCTAACGCTGTATACCTGGCTCAACTCTTCGAGCGTCTTCGGCTCGTCGATCAGGCGGCGCTCGGTCAGGATATGTTTCTCGCGTTCGTTCAGGCTATCAAGCGCTTCCGAAAGCATCGCATGGCGCATGTCGCCTTCCTGCGCTTCGGCAACGCGTTCGTCCTGCAACGGGGTATCATCCACCAGCCAATCCTGCCACTGGCCCTCGCCGTCTTCGCGCATCGCGACGTTCAGCGAGCTATCGCCGCCCATCGACATGCGGCGGTTCATATTGTGAACTTCTTCTTCCGACACGCCCAAGTCGGTTGCGATCTTCGTCACCGCAACATGGTTTAGTTCACCATCTTCAAAGGCTTGCAGGTTATTCTTCATACGGCGAAGGTTAAAGAACAGCTTCTTCTGCGCCGCCGTGGTGCCGATCTTGACAAGGCTCCAGCTCCGCAGGATGAATTCCTGCATCGACGCGCGGATCCACCACATCGCGTAGGTCGCGAGGCGGAAGCCACGGTCGGGATCGAATTTCTTCACGCCCTGCATCAGCCCGATATTGCCTTCGGAAATCAGCTCGGAAACCGGCAAGCCATAGCCGCGATATCCCATTGCGATTTTCGATACGAGACGAAGGTGCGAGGTCACCAATTGCTCGGCGGCTTTGGTGTCGCCATGCTCCTGAAAGCGCTTGGCGAGCATATATTCCTGCTCGGGCTTGAGTACGGGGAATTTACGGATCTCGCTCAAATAGCGATTAAGGCTGGCATCCCCCCCAAGGGCAGGAATAGTAGCCGGAACACTCTTTCTATCAGACATGTTTTCCTCTTTCTTTGTGCTCTCCACCGGGCCTCTTCAAGCACCCGATGGACAAGCGGTTCCTGACGATCCTTATGCCCTAAGCTGACTTAACAGAAGCTGCATATCTTCTGGTAAACTGCTTTCGAACCTTAAGGTTTCGCCAGATACAGGATGAATAAACCCCAGCGACGCGGCGTGCAATGCCTGTCTTTCGAATTTGGACTGATTTGGTCCAATTCTGTAAGGGTTTTGTCGATTAGAATAAGTGGCATCGCCTATCAGGGGATGTCCGATATGCGCCATGTGCACCCGAACTTGGTGCGTACGGCCGGTCTCGAGCTTGCATTCGACCAAAGCGGTTTTTGCGAAACTTTCCACTGTGCGATAGTGCGTAACGGCATGTTTGCCTTTGTTCTCAGGCAAAACAGCCATTTTTTTGCGATTGACGGTCGAACGCCCGATCTGCGTGCGGACAGTGCCAGCAGGCGGAGTAGGGACGCCGCTCACAATCGCGAAATAGCGCCGTTCGATGTCATGCGATGCGAACAACTTGGCGAGGCCCTCATGTGCCGCATCGCTTTTGGCAACGACCAGCAAACCGGATGTGTCCTTGTCAATGCGGTGCACAATACCTGGCCGCTGGACGCCGCCGATCCCCGATAATTTGCCGTGACAATGGTGGAGCAGGGCGTTTACCAATGTGCCATCGGCATGGCCCGCGGCGGGGTGCACGACCAGCCCTGCGGGCTTATCGACAATAATCAAATGTTCGTCCTCGAACAGGATGTCGAGCGCGATATCCTGCGCCTCGGCCTTGTCCGGACGCGGAGCAGGGATGGCGAGTTCGAATGGCTTTCCAGTGTGGCGTTTGCTCGCGGCATCGGTGACGGCGGCACCGTCGATTATGAGCGCGTTTTCCGCGATCAGCGCCTGAATGCGTGCGCGGGATAACTGCGGAATCGCCGTCGAAAGCGCGGAATCGAGACGCCCTTCGCCGAGTATGCCGCTTATCATGGTGTTTTCCCCCGCCATTATCTAGATGTGGGTGATGGGTTTGAAACTATCAAGGCAGCAGCGGCAACTATTGCTCGATTGGGCTAAAGAGGCTGGCAAAAATGAATGCTGCGGCCTTTTGCTGGGCCGCGACTGTGAGGTCGAGCGCGTCGAGCGAACCGCGAATGTCGCGGCTGACCCGCATCGCAGCTTTGAGATTGATCCGGCGGCGCTGATCGCAGCGGAAAAGCAGGGACGACAGGGTGGTCCGACAATAATAGGCTATTTCCATTCACATCCCAATGGCCGTGCCGAGCCATCATCCGATGACGCAGCTTCAGCTTCGTCCGATGGGCGCTACTGGCTCATCATTGCGAATGGCGAAATTACGTCGTGGCTGCCCCTTGCCGATGATACGACGAAAGGCGTCACTTTCACGGCATCGGGGCCTGTGTAGGGTTGAATCCGGCGGCGGCTAAGTCCATTAGCGCAGCAATCGCAGAAATATGGGAATGTAATAGATAATGACCGAGTCCGAAGTCGATCTTGCCAGCTTGCTGTGTTCACGGCTGTGCCATGACCTTTTGAGCCCGGTTGGCGCAATGAACAATGGGCTTGAACTGCTGGCCGACGAGCATGATCCCGAGATGCGCAAACGGTGCATGGATTTGCTCGCCGAAAGTGCCAAGTCGGCGGCAGACAAGCTGAAATTTTTCCGACTGGCGTTCGGCGCGGCGGGCGGCTTTGGCAGCGAGGTCGATCCCAACGAGGCAAAGGCGGTTATCGAACCATTGGTGACGTCAAGTGGTCGCACAACGCTGGAATGGGCGGTGCCAGCGGTCTTCATGCCAAAGCGTGCAATCAAGATACTGCTCAATCTGGTGTTGCTCGCAAATGACGCGCTCGTTCGTGGCGGCACCCTTTTCGTGGGCGCAGAAAGCCGCGAAGGCGAACATGAGATTGTAATTCGTGCAAACGGTCCGAAAATCGTCATGGACGAGGCCATTCGCACGACGCTGGCAGGCAATCTGGATGCGTCCATGGTGGACTCGCGCACGGCGGCGGCGTGGATGGCGCGCAATCTGGCGGTGCGTGGCGGCGGCCTGGTGCAGTTGGCCGAACCCGACCCCGAGCATCTGGTTATCGGGGCTTTGATCCGCAACTAAGCTGCGGTTTGCGCATCCGAATGTAAACTGCATTTTAACCATATGTCGGCAAAGCCGTGGTCTCGAACATCGGGACCGGAAATATGGACGAATTGCTAGACGATTTTATCGCCGAAACGCGCGATAATCTCGAAACCTTGGCCGGTCAGCTGGTCCAATGGGAGCAGACGCCGCAGGACAGGGCGCTGCTCGACAGCGTTTTTCGTTTCGTTCACACGGTAAAGGGCAGCTGCGGCTTTCTCGATTTGCCGCGCCTAATGCGTCTCAGCCATGCAGCGGAAGACATATTGAGCGGCGCGCGCGACGGTCAAGTTAGCGCTTCGACGGGGCTTGTTTCTGCGGTGCTGGCAGTTGTCGACCGCATCGCCGCTTTGACCGACGCGCTGGAAACCGGGCAAGCCGTCTATGACAATGATGACGAGCTTATCGATAATATGCTGGCGTTCCTGCCCAAGCAGAGAATTGATGCGCCTGAGGCGGAAGCGTTCGATCCCGAGATCGATGAAGCGGGTATCCGCACCAAGGCGCGTACGGTCCGCGTCTCGCTGGGCCTGCTCGACAAGTTGATGAGCGGTGTGTCGGATATGGTGCTGGCGCGCAACGAGGTTTCGCGCCAGTTGCGAAAGACCCAGAGCAACAGCGAACTCGAACACAGTTTCTCCCGACTTTCGGCATCGGTTGCGGAAATGCGCGATGCGGTGGGCATGATGCGGATGCAGAATATCGACCGGCTATTTTCGTCCTTACCGCGCTTGCTGCGTGACATTTCAATCGAGCTTGGCAAGGAAATCGAATTGCGCATCGACGGGAGCGAGGTCGAGGTCGACCGCGAGATGGTCGAGGCGTTGCGCGACCCGCTGACCCATATTCTGCGCAACGCAGCCGACCACGGCATCGAAACTGCGGAAGAACGCCGCGCGGTCGGCAAGGACCCGGTCGGGCAGATACGAATTATTGCGCGACAGTCGGGTAACCAGATACTGATCGAAATCATTGATGACGGTTGCGGCATCAATCTGGACAAGCTTGCGACGCGCGCAATCGCTGCAAAGATCGTCACCGCTGCCGACTGGCAGAAGATGAGCGAAAAAGCCCAACTCAACACCATTTTCATTCCGGGCCTGTCGACGGCCGAGAAAGTAAGTTCCATCTCCGGTCGCGGTGTCGGCATGGACGTTGTCAAAAGCAACCTTCAGGCGATCGGCGGCACCGTCGATCTTGAAAACTACGAAGGCCAAGGTTTGAAAATGACCCTTCGGCTGCCGCTGACTTTGTCGATTATTGCCGGCCTTTCGGTGCGGGCCGGCGAGCAGATTTTCGGTATTTCGCGCAATTCGGTTGTCGAAATACTGTCATCGTCGAACCGCAACGTGAAAATTGAGGAGCTGGGCGGAACGCATGTCGCGCTCATTCGAGGCGAGCGACATCCTTATGCCAAGCTGGAAAGTTTACTCGGCATCGAAGAAGACGAGCAAGGCCATGTGAGCAGAACGTTGATCGTCGTTCGTCCAGCGGTCGGCACAATATATGTGCTGGATGTCGCCAATGTCATCGACAATGAGGAACTGGTTGTGAAGCCCGGCGCGCCCATTGTGATGGCGACCGGGCTTTTTGCTGGCACGACTTTGCCCGACAATGGCCGACCAATGCTGCTGCTTGATGCTAGTGGTTTGGGTCAGGCGATGGGCATTGAGCAAAAGGAAAACCATTCCACGACGAATGCCAATGTCGAAGACAGTCGTCAGGCCAAGCGGCCCTCTGCGCTGTTGTTCGTTTCAAAGGACGGTATCAAACGCGCCATACGTCTCAGCGTTATCGACCGGATGGAAGATATTGACGCCGCCCAAATCAAATTTGTCGGTGGGCGCATGCGTGCGTCAATCGGCGAGCGGTTGTTCGACGTCTGCGAACTTGACGAGGTGCCCGAGCACGGCATGGTAAAGCTTCTGCGCCTCACGGACGGCAGCGATGCAAAATATCTGGCGGTTGATGATGTCGTCGACATCTTCACGCTCGATGGAGAAATCGCACCAAGCGCATGCCCGGAAATTTTCGAAGGCGTGGTCTCGGCATTTGGCGAAACTGTCGAGCTTGTGAATGTTTTTAGATATTTCGAAGCTGGCGGCAGCGCCAGGAGTTCGGACACGCGACCGCTTTGCTACGTCCAGTGCGATGACGATTCGGTTTGGGAACAACGGATATTGGCACCATTACTTGTCGCGTCCGGATATAATGTGAGCTTCGAAGCGGCAGACCGGGAAACGGCATCTGTGGTCTTGAACAGGGGCGACAGCGAGCAAGCGATGCCATCCGGAGACGCACGCATACTAACCCTGCGCGATACCAGCCATTCGACCGCCGACACGCGCTCAAGCATTTACCGCTACGACCGGATTGGGCTGATATCGGCCATCGAAGACAAATTGTCGGGAGTGGCATAACATGACTGCCTTATATCTCATCGCCCATATAGACGGTTGCCGGGTCGCCATTGAAAGTGAGCGTGTCGAATCGATCGTCCATGTTCCCGACATCATTCCGGTGCCTCAATCCGACCCGAGCATTGCCGGTCTGTTCGCGCTGCGCAGTCGTGTGCTGACGCTGATCGATAGCCAGTATATCGTGACTGGCGAGCGTCGAGTTTTGCAGAAGGGTTGCCTTGCCGTTGTTGCCGAAATCGGTGGTCATCATTTCGGGCTGGCAGTTGATCGCGTCGAAGATGTCGTGTCGATATCAGCGGACGACATCCAGCCTGCGATCAGCCCGGCGGATCAATGGAAGTCGATTATTTCTGAAACCGCATCGGTCGGTGACGACTTGGTCATGATCCTGGATCCGGCAAAGCTTGTTGCAGGCGAACAGGCAATGGCTGCGTAGCGCGGGATTATATTTCCAAAGCCATGCCAAATTAACGTGTCGATAACGCCCGCAAGCTAAACTTCAAAAAGGACCAGAAATAAAGGCGGGTAGCAGATGAAATCCTGTTTGATTGTCGACGATAGCAAGGTGATCCGCAAGGTTGCCCGCCATATCCTTGAAACCATGCAGTTCGATGTGTCAGAAGCAGCCGACGGCAAGGAAGCGCTCGATTACTGCAATGACAATTCGCCCGATGTCATATTGCTCGACTGGAACATGCCGATTATGAGCGGGATGGATTTTCTCCGCGCCTATCGTTCTGCCATCGCTTCGCCATCAGCCAAAGTCATTTTCTGCACCACGGAAAACGGGATTGCGCATATCCAGGCGGCCATCGATGCGGGTGCCGACGAATATGTCATGAAGCCGTTTGATAGGGAAACGCTGGAGGCCAAGCTCCAAATCGTCGGCTGTATTTAAGGCGCACTGGCGTTGACGGCCATCCAGTCCTCGCTCGGTTCCAAGCCGGAAATGGTGCGCTCGCCCATTCGGGTGATGTTGGTCGATGATAGTATCGTGGCGCGTTCGATTTTCGCCAGGGTTCTCGGCAAGAATGACGAGATCGAAGTCGTGTGCGAAGCTGAAGACAGCGACGCAGCGTTGGCGCATCTTGACGACAAGGACGTCGATATCATTCTGCTCGACATCGAAATGCCCAAGCGGTCCGGGCTCGAAGCATTGCCCGATATTCAAGCCAAAGCAAATGGCGCTCGCATCCTGGTCGTGTCCGCATTTGCCGAAGAAAATGGGCCTGCAGCCATCCAGGCGCTTTCGCTCGGTGCCTGCGATACGCTTGCGAAGCCGGGGCGTTCTGGCTTTTCGGGACGCTTTTCCGAGATACTGATTGATAAGGTGGTCCGCCTGGGCCGTTCAGGTCGAGGCCGGAATGACGCCGCCTATGCCGCCAAACTTGCGGTTGAATATCAACAGATTGTTCGGCCATCGTGCATAGCGATAGGCTCTTCGACGGGCGGAATCCCGCCGATTTACGAGATTGTGCGCAATCTGGACCCCGCGCTGGATTGTCCCGTTTTCATCACCCAGCATTTGCCGGAAGCCTTTATGAGCTTTTTCGCGCGGCAACTGGACGGACTGACAGCACGTACGGTCAAAGTTGCAGAACCCGGCGAGACGGTCAAAAACGGCCATATATATATCGCGCCCGGCGATGCGCACCTTGTCTGCCGCCGTGACCGGAAAGGCGTCGTGCTCGAACATCTGGCGCATTATTCCAGCAGCCGATATTGTCCGTCGGTCGACGCGATGTTTGAATCGCTGGCCAAGGTTTACGGCGCTGGCAGCATGGGTATCATACTGAGCGGGATGGGCAATGACGGCGCGAGCGGTGCACGGTGCGTTGCCGACGCGGGCGGTTCGGTACTTGTTCAGGACATGGAGTCATCGGTGGTGTGGGGAATGCCCGGCGCGGCTGCGCGCGCGGGTTTCGCCACCGCAATCCTGGCACCGGTGCAAATGACCGAACTGCTCGGTCGTTTGGCGAAAGCAGCATGAGCGAGTCGCAAGGAAAGGCCTATCGGGCGCTGTCGGCGCTGCTGGAAAAACATACTGGGCAAACGCTGCTCCCAAACCGCCACTGGCGGATCGACATGGCACTAAAGCCGTTGATGCGGCAAAACTCCATTCCCGATCTCGATACCCTGATCGCGCTCATTGAAATCGATGCCGACCCCCGGCTGACAAGCGCCTGCGTGGAGGCAATGGTGAACAACGAAACCTGTTTTTTCCGGGATCAGGCCAACTTTGCCCTTCTGACCGGGCCGGTATTCGACAGCTTGCGCGAACATCGCATGGCGTCAAAAAAGTTGCGGATATGGTCGGCGGCCTGTTCAACCGGGCAGGAGCCATATTCGCTGGCGATGTCGATCAGCGAGAATGCCGAGAAATGGCGGGGCTGGAATGTGCAGATTTACGCGACCGACGTGTCGGGCTCGGCACTCCAGCAGGCGCGGGCAGGGCGCTATTCGCAATTCGAAATCCAGCGCGGTCTGCCGGTGATGCAGATGTTGCGCTATTTCGGACAGCAAGGCGAAGAATGGATCGCCAAGGATAATCTGCGCAAGATGGTAACCTTTGCCGAGCATAATATGCTGAACAGTGCGCGCCATTTCGGAACGTTTGACGTTATATTGTGCCGGAACATGCTGATGTACCTGAGTGACGACAAGCGCGGCCAAGTGCTCGACGGCATTGCGCCATTGCTGGCGGACGATGGCATATTGATGCTGGGTGCCGCAGAAACAGTGATCGGCCAGACTCAGCGATTTAAGGCGAGCCAGGAATTTCGCGGCTTTTACCAGCCTGCTTCGGCAAAAGCGGCGATCCAGCCACTGGAATATCGCCGAACCGGCTGATATTGCGGTATCATGCGGATAGCCCTATGCAACGGCGATGACGATGATCTGGACCCCTTCGCCCAATTTCGGTGAACGCACGTTGCCGATATCTATGCTGGTTCTGCATTATACCGGCATGCCATCTGGCGCCGCAGCAATCGAATGGCTCGCCAATCCCGCCTCCAAGGTTTCCGCGCATTATGTCGTCGATGAAGACGGGCAAGTCGTGCACATGGTGCGCGAAGAACAGCGCGCACAGCATGCGGGACTTTCGTATTGGCGCGGCATCACCGATAATAACAGCGCGAGCATCGGGATCGAAATCGTCAATCCCGGCCACGAGTTCGGCTATCGACCCTTTCCCGAAGCGCAGATGGATTCGGTTACGCGGTTGGTGGCGGAATTGGTCCGGACCTACAGCATCGAACCGCGCAATGTTGTCGGTCACAGCGATATCGCGCCTGCCCGGAAGGAAGATCCGGGTGAGTTGTTCGATTGGGAGCGGCTGGCAAAGCTTGGACTTGCAGTGCCCCGTCCGAAAGAAAAACTGATTGATCCGGAATGGCCCGATGCGGCGTTTTTGCTCGCGCTCGAACGTTATGGCTATGGCATCGCCGATGGGCGCGGGTGCGGTCGTCGCTTTCCAGCGCCGTTTCCGTCAGGAAAATATCGACGGTGTCATCGACGGCGAATGCCGCGCAATTCTGTTGAGCTTACTCTTGGAGTATGAGAGCGGACCTGCTATCTGACCGGCACCAGAGGGTCGGGCGACCGCTGCTTCACGGGTAACTGTGTCGGGGAGGAAAGTCCGGGCTCCAGCGAGGAACGGTGCCGGATAATGCCCGGCTGAGGCAACTCAAGGGAAAGTGCCACAGAAATCATACCACTGCGCTTCGGTGCAGTAAGGTCGAAACGGTGCGGTAAGAGCGCACCGCGTTGCTGGTAACAGCAACGGCATGGCAAACCCCACCGGGAGCAAAACCGAATAGGGGCGGCATATGGCATCCTCCTGCCAGTCGCCCGGGTTGGTTGCATGAGCGGCGCAGCAATGCGCCGCCTAGATGAATGGTCGCACATCCGCCGAAGCTTTAGCGAAGGCGGAGGACAAAACCCGGCTTACAGACCCTCTGGCACTTTACCGCTTTACCGGCACGTCAACATTTACAAATGCCCCCGTTTATGGTGTCTGTCGCGCCAAGGCACCATTTTCAAGAGGGGGAAAGACAATGTCTATTGTCGATCGTGCGAAAAACATACTGATGAAGCCATCGGATGAGTGGAATGTAATTGCTGGAGAGCCGGCCACGGTAGGCGGATTGTTCACCGGCTACGCAATGATACTCGCGGCAATTCCGTTGATTGGCGCCGTGATCTTCACAGGTGCGCTTGGTATGTCTGCGGCTGGAATGGGCGGCATGGGCGGCGGTGCAATGGCAATGGGCTTTAGCGCGGTCGCCGGGATGGCGGTGATCGGTTATGTTTTGTCGCTTATCACGCTTTACCTCATGTCGATGATCGTCAACGCTGTGTCGCCGAGCTTCAACGGCAAATCGGACATGGTGCAGTCTACTAAGCTAATGACTTATGCCTCGACGCCTACCTGGGTGGCCGGTCTGCTTAGCTGGATACCGATACTAGGCGGACTGATCTCGCTCGCTGCCATCGCTTATGTGGTTTATTTGATCTATCTGGGTCTCAAACCTGTCCTTGGCGTGCCGCAGGAAAAGGTTGCAGGTTTCACGGTTGTTATCGTGTTGATTTACATCGTCCTGTCGCTCGTCGTGTCGGGTATCATCGTCGGGTTGCTGTTCACGACGTTCTTTGGCAGCGCGATGATGACGGGAGCAATGTCCGGCGCATAATTTGCGTTTACGGCCCTAGCAAAATGTCCGTGCCGTCGCTAAGTCGGCGGCATGGTTCGCTTTACAGGTAAAAATGATTGGGGATTTCCTCGCTGGCGCGGCTATGGCAGCAGTAGCGAGGCCCAGCAGGTGCGGCTGTGCGACCGCTATGGCTGCAACAAGGCTGGCAACTGCCCAGCGCCCAAATCGCCCAACAATCCCGACCGTTGGATGTTCTGCGAAGAACATGCAGGCGAATATAATCGGGGCTGGGACTATTTCGAAGGCCTGACCAAGGAAGAGGCCGAGCAACGCGAAGCCAACGAGCGGCGCGACGCCTCGGGCTTTAAGGAAGCCGCGCATTATGGCTGGGCCGGATCGGGCGACGGCAGCCGCAGCCGCGACGAAATGCACGCACTCGACATATTGGGCCTTGAAAGCGATTCGACATTCGACGACGCGAAAAAAGCCTGGCGCAAAATCGCCAAGGAAACCCACCCCGACGTGAACCCCGGCGACAAGGATGCTGCGAAGGCGTTTCAAGCGGGGCAGGCGGCTTATGACGTTTTGCGAGTGGCCGAAGAACGGCGCGAGTGGAAGGGTTAATCCGCGTAACGCGCGGCGGTTTCGCGGATTAAAGCGATCATGTTGGGAATGCCTTGCGTGCGGTTCGAACTGAGCTGGTTCTTGAGGTCGAACGGAGCGAGCGCAGCCCTCGATATCGGTGTCGAGGATATCCGCTGCGCCTTTACCTTCAACCGTTTTCAGCACTAAAGCGATGATGCCTTTGGTAATTGCAGCGTTGCTGTCGGCGAGGAAAGTTAGCTGTCCATCGTTGACCACGGGATAGACCCAAACGCTGGCGGAACACCCACGCACCAGCGTCGCGTCGGTTTTCAGCGCATCGGGCATTGGCGGCAATTCCTTGCCCAGATCAATTAGCAGGCGATAGCGGTCATCCGAATCGAGAAAATCATATTCTTCATGGATTTGGGCAAGCGCGGTCATATTGATCACGCGCTTATGGCGGCGGGGTTCAGATATCAATCCCCGCCGCGATCGCTTCGAGTTTTTTCACGCGTTCTTTCAGGTCTGCGACTTCGATCCGCGAGGTTGCCGACGGCACCGGCGCGTCCGAACCCTGACGAGCCATGTCGAGTTCGGCGTGCTTCAAGGCAATCCAGTCCCGCCAGCCACGCAAGCTGAGCGACGAGACGATGCCGACGCAGAGCACCGCAAAGGCGCCTGTGATAATGTAGAAATTGGGATCCTGTATCATGGTTCCGTCCTTTCGTTCAGCGGGGCCGTTAGCGGCCTCGCAATTCCTCTATCTGGCGATTGAGATCATTCGCGCTGTTGTTGTCGGTCGCGATCCGTTCGAGCACTTGGATGCGGTCCTTGAGCGCCTTGATCTCGTCCTGCATCCCTTGCGTGTCATTATTGCCAATCAGACGCTGCGTCTTGTTGCCCAGCATGTCCTCATCCTCGATGATGCCATGCTTGGCTTTTTGTTTGGCCGAGATGATCTTGCCGATGGTGATGATCAGGATGATCGCCACGACCATTTCAAAGGGACCCATATACTTCCTCCTCGGATAAAAATCAGTTTAGCGGCTTGTCGCGTAAATCTTCAATTGCGTCGGACAGGCTGCTACTTTTGTCGGTGATGATCCGCTCAAGCACCTGCACCCGCTGTTCGAGCCGCTGGTTCTGGGCCGCATATTGGGCAGCCTTTTCGGTATTTGCCTGCGACATCAGCTCCAGTTCTTTTTGCTTGTGCCTTGACCAGATCGCAAAGCCGCCAAGAATGAACGGTGCCAGCGGGATGAGTATCCATATCTCGTTGAACATATCTCGATCCTTAGTTCGACGGCCCGCGGAGGGCTTCGATTTCCGAAGTCAGGCGATGACTATCGTCAACGACAATTCTTTCGACATTGGCGAGACGATCCTTGATCGATCCAAGCTCCGCGCGAAGTTGCGCATTTTCCTGGCTGAGCAGCTTAACGCGCTCGACCGCTTCCTGGTCGTTCTTCGGGTAAACCGCCTGACCCCAAGCGCCGTCGAGCGGATAGCCGTTCTTGATCCGCATCCAGGTAGTTATGACCCATCCTGCCACGCCAACGACCGTAATCAGGGTAACCGGCATCGCCAGCTTCATCAGGCCTTCAATCAACGTCGGATCCATATTCTTTCTCCCAATGCGCTTCAGCGCAGTCTTTCGATTTCTTCGGACAGGCGACCTGCCTTGTCTGTGACGATCCGTTCGAGCACGGCGATGCGTTCTTCCAGATGACCGACCTTGCCATTCAGTGTTTCGTTCTCGTTGCTCAACAGCATGATTTTGCGGTCAGCATCGGCGTCGACTTTTGCGGTCTGTCCGCCCCATTCATTTTCAAGCGGATAGCCGTGACGTGCCCGGATCCAGTTGTTGAATATCCATCCTGCGGTGCAGATAAGCACAATCGCGACAATGAATGATGGTCCTGCGAAATTCATTACAGTTCCTTCCAAGGCAGCCGGCGCGTTATGGGACGGATATCCTGATTACGGAAATCAACGCTCCAGTTGCGGCGGTCGGCTTCGCGCTTTTTGTTAGCGAAGTGGCGATAAGCGAACCAGCCGATCAAACCCAATATTATCAATGTGAACATGACGTATGATACCTCCCTATCGCGGCTTCAGCGCAGGCTTTCGATTTCGTCGGCAAGCTGTTTGTTGTTGCTGACATAATAGGTTTCGATATCGGCCAGTCGGCTATCGATTTCACGGAAGCGCGAGCGGATGTCGCGAGTGGTACGGGCTGGCGACTGGCGCACGCCTTGCCAGAATTTCTGCTCTGCGCGGTCGTCGGTGTACAAATGGATCGGTTTCTTGTCCGCCATCCAGGCCGTGATCCAGTAGGCGATCAGCGTCCAGGGGAAGCCGCCCATCAAGGTCAGCATCACCGCGCCCAAGCGCACCCAGAGGACATTGACCCCGGTATAATCCGCTATCCCCGCGCAGACGCCCTTCCATTTGCCATTCTGCTTGTCGAGATAGAATTTGGTGTGAGTCCCTGACATTTCAGCGGTTCCTTTCCAGCCGGCGGATATTTTCTGGGGCATAATCCTCTGTTTCATGATCGATCCGACGCGGGTGCCAGTCGGGATTGTCCGCCGCCACCAGCCGCTCGACGGTATCGAGGCGGTCTTCAAGGCGTCGGGCGAGGTCGTTCATGTCGCCCAGCATCCGCTCGTCATCATTGGTCAGCGTCGCGGCTGTTTTCCAGCGGGTCACATAATGCAGGATGAGCCAGGGCAGGCCGACGAAAATGGTCGGAATGACAACAAGGGCAATTGCTGCGTCTTCCATGGGGTCAGCCCTCCTTCTTCGCGTCTTGTTTCATGGCTTGCTTCATCGCCTCCAACTCGGCATCGACGACGTCGAAGCTTTCCAGCGCAGCGATTTCGTCACCAAGCGTGCGCGGCGCGTCGCTGCCGATCTTCAGCGCATCGGCATAACCCTGTGCTTCATCGACGCGGCGTTCGAGGACATCGAAGCGTGAGAATGCCTCGCGGACCTTGTCACCATTATACATCGTACGCAGCTTGACCTGGTTCTCCGCGCTTTCGAGGCGGGTCATCAAGCGCGTTCTGGCGGCTGCGCGCATCGGCGAGCTTCTTCTGCAGCTTGTGAATGTCCTGCTCGGACGCCTTTAGTGCATCGTTCAGTACGTCGATTTCGGCAGTTAGCTGTTCGCGCATGTCAGTTGCCTTGCGCTTTTCGAGCAGGGCAGCCTTGGCCAGATCTTCGCGGTCCTTCGACAACGCGAGCTGCGCCTTGTCGGTCCAGTCATTTTCAAGCGTATTCAGCTTGTCGATATGACGGCGCAGTTCCTTCTGGTCCGCAATTGTGCGTGCGGCAGAGGCGCGGACTTCGACCAGAGTTTCCTCCATTTCGAGGATGATCATGCGGATCATCTTCGCCGGGTCTTGCGACTTGTCGAGCAAGTCGGTGACGTTGGCGGCGATGATATCGCGGGTGCGAGAGAAAATGCCCATTGGGTAACTCCGATTCTGTGTACTTCTACGTGCTTCTTCTAATATGGGGGCGACCGGGGCAAGGGGGGAGCTGGGGCGCCCCGGTCGCGGGTGCGCGAAGTCAGGCAATGTAGCTGACGACGGCGAACCGTTGGGATTGGGAGTAAGCATTGGCTTGCGAGTCTTCCTTATGGTTGAACACCGAGATCGCGTAGCTTGTGAAGATCATCGCCATCGACAGTGCGATTGCGACGCCAAGGCGGCTTTCGTTTTCCTGTGCTTTGTTCTCGGTGCGCATTTTGGTCTTCCCTTTGTTCGATTTGCTGGCGTGTTGCCGGCTTGCAAATATCATTGCAGGGAGCGTGCCAATTTCGGCTATTCGCGGAAATTAGCCATTTCTTTATCTCATTGCGCCATATCCGCTAGTAAATATTGCCAACAGGTGGTGAAACATGCCAATGTTTGAAAATGGATAGGGAGAGCCATCAATTTATCGGACAGTCGTCAGCGTTTCTCGACGCAGTCGAGCGCGCCAGCCGCGCCGCGCCGCTCAACCGGCCGGTACTGGTGGTCGGCGAACGCGGCACGGGCAAGGAATTGATCGCCGAGCGCCTTCACCGTCTGAGTTCGCGTTGGGACGGGCCGCTGGTGACGATGAACTGTGCGGCTTTGCCCGAGACGCTGATCGAAGCCGAATTGTTCGGGCACGAAGCAGGCGCTTTTACCGGGGCAACAAGAGCGCGCGAAGGACGGTTCGAGGAAGCCGACGGCGGAACTTTGTTTCTTGATGAGTTGGGCACGCTCAGCATGGGCGCGCAGGAGCGACTGCTGCGCGCGGTCGAATATGGCGAGGTTACGCGCATCGGTTCGTCGCGCCCGGTTCGTGTCGATGTCCGGATCGTGGCCGCGACCAACGAGCATTTACCCAATATGGTCGATGCCGGGAGGTTTCGCGCCGACCTTCTCGACCGGCTGTGCTTTGAGGTGATTACGCTGCCGCCGCTGCGCGTGCGTGAAGGCGATGTCGAAGTGCTGTCCGAATATTTCGGTCGTCGGATGGCGGCGGAGCTGGGCTGGGAAGGCTGGCCGGGTTTTGGCGAAGTCGCCTCGCGCGGGATGGAAAACCACCTGTGGCCAGGCAATGTGCGCGAATTGCGGAATGTCGTTGAACGTGCGGTTTACCGGTGGGCGGATCCAAACCAGCCGGTCGATTATATCCAGTTCGATCCGTTCGAGAGCCCGTGGCGCAATGGCATCGCTACCTCCGCGCCGACCCATGCGACCGTGGACGGCGACAGCGGAAACGAGGCCCGTTTTTCGACCGACCTAAGTCAAGTCGTGGAGGTGAGCGATTTCCGCGAAGCGACCGAGAAATATGAAAGAGCTGTTCTGGAACAAGCACTTGCAAGAAGTCGCTACAACCAGCGTCAGACCGCCAAGGCGCTGAATCTAAGCTATGACCAATTACGGCATACGCTCAAGAAGCATGATTTGTTGGGCTAATAAAAGGGCGACCGAAGCCGCCCTCTTAACCCTAAACCACTGCTGCAAGTCAGCCGCCGTTGGCGCTGACCATGCAATAGAGCATCGGGATCGACAGCAGCGTATTCAGACGTGACGTCATCATTGCTGTCGTTGCCGCCTTTGCCTTGGCTGCGTCATCGGCTTCGACAAGGCCAAGCGCTTTTTTCTGGTTCGGCCAGATGATGAACCAGACGTTGAATGCCATAATCAAAGCCAGCCACATGCCCACGCCGATCAGTTTGAACGGATCCTGTAGCAGGAACGCCTGATGGGCGTATCCGGCTTGGACGGCGATGATAAGCCCGAACAATACGGTTGCCGCCGCGCCCCAGCGGAAGAAAAACAAAGCTGCTGGTGCGATGTGCTTTGAAACGCCCGGTTTCAGCTCTGCTGGAATTTTCGGCATGGTCGGGATTTGAACGAAGTTGAAATAATAGAGCAGACCGATCCAGACGATCCCAACAAAAGTGTGCAACCAGCGCGTGACCGACTGCGCGGTTACGCCATCGGCATCGACCCCGAACATCATCGCAAGCGCGAGCACGAAGCCCGCCACCAGAACGTAATGCAAATTCCCAAAAAACTTCGCCATTATGCTTCCCCTATATTGAATCGTCGGCTTGCAGGCAACCTAGCCAAGCGAGCGTTTCATTACAAGTCAGGCTTCTTTGCTTCGTCACCAAGGTTCAACCCGTTACGCAGCAGCATCGGAATGTTCGCGAGCGCAAACAAGAATGTCAGCGCGGGCAGGGCGAAGGTCTTGACGGTGATATATTGGTCGCTGGTCAGCAGCGGGATGATGATTTCGTTGAGCGCTGCCAACACGAGGAAAAACAAACCCCAGTTGAGCGACAGTTTGAGCCAGCCGGCCTCGGTAAGACCGTCATAGGCTTGCTCCAGCAGATATTTGAGCGCTGGCTTGGAGCGTAGCCAGCCGATCAGGATGATCGCGGCAAACAGTAAGTACACCGCAGTTGCCTTATGCTGGATAAAGGCAAAGTCGCGAAAATACAGTGTTAGCGCGCCAAAACCGATGACAAATATCGATGCCATCTTCATCATCGGAGATATTCGGCCAAGCTTCCATTTGGCGACGATCATCGCGACGATGATGGCGATCATAAACGCACCGGTGCCGACAAGCGGTCCTTGCACCGGATCGGATCTGGAGCTTCCGATCCGAGAGCCGACAAAGAAAATCAACAGCGGCCCGAAATCGAGCGCGAAGTTGAGCAACCCAGACGGCTTCTTCGTTTCGGTGGCCGTGGTCATTGCGTTCCCCCACTTATCGCACGCGCCACGTCTTGTGCGTTAAAGGGGCGCAAATCGTCGATGGTCTCGCCAACGCCAATCGCGTGGATGGGCAGGCCGAACTGCTTGGCCGCCGCGACCAATATGCCGCCCCGCGCGCTACCGTCCAGTTTTGTCATGACCAATCCGGTAACATCGGCCACTTCCTTGAATATCTCGATTTGCGACAACGCATTCTGGCCGGTGGTGGCATCGAGCACCAGCACGACGTCATGCGGCGCTTGTGGGTTAAGCCGCCCCAATACCCGCCTGATTTTGGCAAGTTCATCCATCAATTCACGCTTGTTCTGCAGGCGCCCCGCAGTGTCGACAATCAGAACGTCGATGCCCTCGGCAGTCGCCCGCTTGACGGCGTCAAACACCACGCCAGCCGCATCGCCGCCCTCGGGGCCGGTGACAACCGAAATGCCAAGCCTATCGGCCCAAATCTTTAACTGCCCGATGGCCGCAGCGCGAAAGGTATCCCCCGCCGCCAGCATGACGCCATAATCCTGTTCGAGGAACAGATGCGCCAGTTTTGCAATCGTGGTGGTCTTGCCCGACCCGTTGACGCCGATGACAAGGATCACCTGCGGACGCGGAAATGCGTCGATATCCAGTGGTTCGGCAACAGGGGCCAACACGGCGGCAATCTCATCCTCGACGATCTGGCGGATGCCTTCAGCGTCGATGCCCTTGTCAAAACGGCCAGCAGCAATCTTCTCGCGGATTTGCGCGGCCATTGCCGGGCCTAGATCCGAAGCAATCAACGCATCCTCAATTTCGTCTAGATCGGCAAGTTCGAGCTTTGCCTTGGTGACCAATCCGGTGATGTTGTCGGTCAGCTTGCTCGAAGTTTTCATGAGGCCGCCGAACAGCCGGTCGGTCCAACCCGCCTTTTCGTTCATGCGATGACCTCTGCGTGCAATGCCCCATCCTTTATTTGCATGACCTGCGCCGAAACGATGCTGCCTTCCGGCATTAGGCTGTCGAGCTTCACATAGGCGAAATTTTCCGCATGGCCAGCGCTGCCGCCCTTTTCAACGGCAATTTTCTGCGTCGAACCAATGAGGGACTGAAGCCATGCAGTGCGTTCGGCGGTCACGGCATCGCGCAAGGCCTTCGCGCGCGCCTTAATGGTCTGGGCAGCAACTTGCCGCATTCGGGCGGCGGGCGTGCCTTGCTTGGGCGAATAAGGGAATATGTGGCCATGCACGATCTGGCATTGCAGGACGATATCCACGCTGTTTTCGAACATCGCATCGTCTTCGGTCGGGAATCCTGCAATGATATCCGCGCCAATCGCAATTTCGGGCCGCCGTGCTTTCATTCGAGCGACAAGGTCGATGGCCAATTCCCGGTCATGTCGCCGTTTCATCCGCTTCAGGATCATATTGTCCCCTGCCTGCAACGACAGGTGGATATGAGGCATGAGACGGACATCGCTTGTGATGATGTCGAACAGCCGGTCATCGATTTCGACGCCGTCGATGGAAGACAAACGTAAGCGTTCAAGTTCGGGCACGAATTTCAATATTCGCTCGACCAACAACCCGAGATTGTCTTTGCCCGGCAGGTCACTACCGTAACTTGTTACGTCTACACCCGTTAGCACGACTTCCTTAAAGCCTTTGTCGACCAGCACTCTGATATGCTCGACCACGCTACCGGCGGGAACCGATCGACTGTTGCCTCGGCCATAAGGAATAATACAAAAAGTGCAGCGATGGTCGCAGCCATTCTGGACTTCGACAAAAGCGCGGGTTTTGCCCGAATAAGCGGTCACCAGATGCGGAGCGGTCTGCTGCAATGTCATAATATCCGAAACCACAACCGGGCGGTCGGGTCGCCGGGCGATCTCATGCAGCAAGCCATTATCCTGTTTTTCGGCATTGCCGAAAATCGCCGACACTTCGGGCATATTCCGGAAAGTTTCAGGCTCGATCTGCGCAGCGCAACCTGTGACCATAATCCGGGCATCGGGTCGCCTTTTATGCGCTTGCCGAATAGCCTGCCGCGTTTGGCGGACGGCCTCGTTGGTCACGGCGCAGCTATTGACGATTACGATATCATCGTGGTCCGCCAATTGTTCGGCGAGCGCGTTGCTTTCGGCCAGATTGAGGCGACAGCCCATGCTGATGACTTCGATCTGGCTCATCCGAAATCGTTCCAGTCAATTTCGCCATTAAACACATAGGTCGTGCCACCCGTCATCGTAATGGGTGCGTCTGGGTGCCAGCCGATTACGAGCGCGCCGCCTGCCTGGCGGACCTCAACCGGCGATGTCACTTTGCCCAGCCTGATTGCAGCGACGGCAGTTGCGCAGGCACCGGTACCACAGGCTCGGGTTTCGCCTACGCCGCGTTCCCATACGCGCAGATGGATGACGTTCCCGCTTACCGAAGCGACATTGACGTTCACACGCTCCGGGAACGCTGCATCATGTTCGATTTCTGGCCCGAGCTGTTCAAGATCGACGGCGGCGATGTCATCGACGAAAAAGATCGCGTGCGGATTGCCTACATTGACCGCCATTGGGCCAGCCAGCTCGCCCCACGCCATAGGCATCGCGGCGCTGTCCATCGCAAAAGCGAGCGGAATGTCCTGCCATTCGAAACGCGGCGGAGGCATCTGCAAAGTGACGCTGGCTTCGCCAAATTCGCCGTCGATTAGTCCGCCAGCGGTTTCGATTTTGAGGCTGTGGCCCAGAAGCGCAACGACGCAGCGTGTTGCATTGCCGCACGATTCAACCTCGCCGCCGTCATGATTGAAAATCCGCATCCGGACATCAGCGATGTCCGATGGTTCAAGAACGATGAGTTGGTCGCAGCCGATCCCGCTTTTCCGGTCGGCCAAAGCCTTCGCGCGGGCAGGGGGCATATCGACAGCGGCGTCGCGGGCATCGATGATGATAAAATCATTGCCCAGCCCGTGCATTTTATGGAATTCGCCGCGCGTCATGGCGGGCGATTTAGGGATAGTCAGCCGTCAAGTCCACAATTCATGCAGCGGACTGCCGCTGTCAGGATGCTTTACGCTCGAGTTCTTCCAATGCCACGTCATCGCGCAGTTCGGCATTGCGACGACGGTGCGGCAGCATATCCTTTTGTGCCAAAAGCGCGCGCGCCTGATCGATATTCATTGGCTGGCCGAAATACCAGCCCTGGCCCTTGGTACAACCGAGCGCACGGAGCTTGCCGATGATCTTGTCGTCCTCGATCCCTTCGGCGGTTATCGGTACGTCAAGGCTGGCACCGAGGCCAGCAATAGCGCTGACAATTGCTGCGCTTTCTGCATTGTCGAGCATCGAGGAGACAAAGCTGCGGTCGATCTTGATCCGGTCGAACGGAAGCGCGCGGAGATGCGCGAGCGAGCTGTAACCCGTGCCGAAATCGTCGAGCGCTATCTGGATGCCCTGATTCTTGAGGCTGCCGACGATTGATTGCGCGAGGCTAAGATTTTTGAACAGCGAGCTTTCGGTGATTTCTACTTCGAGACGGCTGGCAGGAAAGCCGGTCTCGACCAGCAGCTTGACGATTTTCTGCGCCAACCAAGGGTCTTTCAACTGGACCGGCGATATATTGACCGAGATCGTCAGTTTCGGATCCCAGTCCTTCGCTTCGATCATCGCCTTGCGGATGATGCTCATCGACAAGTCGCCGATCATTCCGGTTTCTTCAGCTACGGAGATGAAGTCGTCTGGTGGAATGAGACCACGAACCGGCGATACCCAGCGCGCCAGCATCTCAAAACCGACGAGTTCGCCGGTGTTTAGATCGATCTGCTGTTCGAAATAGGGCACAAATTCATCGTTCGGGATGGCGGCGCGAATATCGCCTTCGAGCGAATTGCGCGAACGCAACTCGACTTCCATGCCGTTTTCGAACCAGCTATAGCCGTTACGTCCGTTTTTCTTGGCTGCGTAAAGCGCGATATCGGCGCGGCGGATCAGCATGTCGATGGAATCACAATCGAGCTCTGGCCGGCTTATGCCGATTGAGGCAGTCACGGTCTGTTCGGCGTCGGCGATGGTGACCGGTCGTGCCAAAGCATCGACCAGATCTTCAGCAATGCGATCAACCGACTCCGGATACTCGGGTTCGAAAACCACGCAAATACCGAACTCGTCGCCTCCAAGTCGCGAGATCACGCTGCTCGGAGGAACGACTTCGCGCATCCGGTCTGCAACCTCACGCAGCAACTGATCGCCGCTGTCGTGGCCGTAAAGGTCATTGATTTTCTTGAAACCGTCCAGATCGATCATCATGAAGGCAATAGACTTGCCGCGACGCGATGCCCGGGCGCTCAATTCCGCTGTTTTTTCTTTAATCGCGCGGCGGTTGAACAGGTTGGTCAGTGGATCAGTCATAGCGAGATGCTGCGCACGGACCTCGGCCTGACGATAGACATCGATTTCGTCGCTCAACGCGCTGGTGCGTCGCCAGATGAGGAGGATGAGAGCAATATTCAGGAGGAGGGCTGAGACCATTGCCTCGTCTGCGCCTTGGCTATCGCCAATGAAATTGCGAACGGTTTGCGCACCAACCTGACCGCCAATGGCCACGAACATTGCAATGGCCGCGAACATGACAACGGTGTAGAATATGTTCTTGCCGCGCTGGCCAGTTTGCGTCTGCAACTGCCCTCGCATTTCGGCTTCTGTCATTGCTTGGTCCATTGCTATTCAGGCCTTCTCGCTTACAATCTGCAATGCACCGAAAAGGGTCAATATTTCATTAATCTTGACCGCAGACGCACTTTACGAAGGTGGCAAGCGCGTAAGAGGCTTGCGTTTAAGCGCATTTGGCGCTAACGGCCTCATCAACGGGTAAGTGCCCGGGCTTAATTTATTGGAAATCATTCATTTCCAAGCTGGTCGGCGAAGTTTCGCTCACCGGCTTTTTGTTCGTTTATGCCCTAGGCGGGGCGTGTTGCTAGGGAATACGCATGTTTGACAAGCTAAGCGACCGGTTAGGAGGGGTGTTTGATCGCCTGCGCGGTCGCGGTGCGTTGAACGAAGCCGATGTCCGCGAGGCAATGCGCGAAGTACGCGTGGCTTTGCTTGAGGCTGACGTTGCCCTGCCGGTGGTGCGCGAGTTTGTCGATAAGGTTACGGAAACCGCCGTCGGCGCGCAGGTCCTGAAATCGGTCACGCCGGGGCAGCAGGTCGTCAAGATCGTCAACGACGCGCTCGTTGAGATGCTCGGCGCGGAGCAGAGCGACCTTGATCTGGCAGTCGCGCCGCCTGCGATCATCATGATGGTCGGCCTGCAAGGTTCGGGTAAAACCACGACCACCGCCAAAATCGCCAAATTACTGAAGTTGAAGCAGGGCAAGAAAGTCCTGATGGCGTCGCTCGACGTCAACCGTCCGGCGGCGCAGGAGCAGTTGGCGACACTGGGGACGCAGACCGAAGTCGCGACGCTGCCTATCATGCAAGGGCAGCAGCCAGTCGATATCGCCAAGCGCGCGTTGCAGGCGGCGAAATTGCAGGGCTTTGACGTTCTTATCCTCGATACTGCGGGTCGTCTAAACGTCGATCAGCAGTTGATGGACGAAATGGCGGCCGTCGCGAAGGTCGCGATGCCGCAGGAAATCCTGCTGGTGGTTGACTCGCTCACCGGCCAGGACGCCGTCAATGTCGCCAAGAGCTTCGGCGAGCGTGTCGACCTGACCGGTATCGTGCTGACCCGCATGGACGGCGATGCGCGCGGCGGTGCGGCTTTGTCGATGCGCGCCATAACCGGCAAGCCGATCAAATTTGCCGGTGTCGGTGAAAAACTGGACGCAATCGAGGCCTTTAACCCAAGCCGGGTTGCAGGACGGATCCTTGGCATGGGCGATGTCGTTGGACTCGTCGAGCGCGCGTCCGAAATGGTCGAGAAAGAAGATGCGGACAAGCTTGCGGCCAAAATGGCCAAGGGTCAGTTCGACATGGACGACCTACGCACGCAATTCCGCCAGATGAACAAGATGGGCGGGCTCGGCGCGCTTGCGGGCATGATGCCCGGCATGAAAAAGGCCAAGGCGGCAATGGACGCCAGCGGCATGAATGACAAATTGCTGGTGCATATGGATGCGATCATTGGTTCCATGACGCCAAAAGAGCGCGCCAAGCCGGAATTGCTGAACGCAAAACGCAAAATCCGCATAGCCAAAGGCTCCGGGATGACGGTTCAGGACGTCAACAAGTTGATCAAGATGCATCAGGAAATGGCCAATGCCATGAAGCGCATCCGCAAAATGGGCGGGCTTAAGGGCTTGGCCGCGATGTTTGGCGGCGGCAAAGGCGGAGCAGATCTGGGCGGCGCGATGGAAGGTATGCACGGGCTGCCCCCGGGCGCAATGCCCCCTGGAATGGGCGGCTTGCCCGGAATGGGCGGCGGTGGCGGAATGCCGCCGGATCTCGCACGGCTTCTTAGAAAAAAGAAATAAGTATTACATTTAATTTAAAATAGTTCAGAAAGGTGAGTTAGTTTTATGGCATTATCCATGCGTTTGTCACGGGGCGGTTCGAAAAAGCGTCCTTATTACAAAATCGTCGTAGCCGACGCCCGCGCACCGCGTGACGGCAAGTTCATCGAACGTATCGGCAGCTACAACCCGCAGCTTCCAAAGGACAGCGCAGAGCGCATGATCCTCGACGCAGAGCGCGCGAAGCATTGGTTGGCCGCAGGCGCACAGCCTTCGGACCGTGTTGCCCGTTTCCTCGACATTGCTGGCGTCAAGGAACGCAAGGTCAAGAGCAACCCGAACAAGGGCGAACCCGGCCAGAAAGCCAAGGATCGCGCTGAAGACAAGGCAACCAAGGCCGCTGAAGCCGAAGAAGCTGCTGCCGCAGCGGCAGCCGCTCCGGCACCTGAGCCAGAGCCCGAAGTTGTTGAAGAAGTAGCGGTTGAAGAAGCAGCGCCGGTTGAAGCTGCTGCTGAAGAAGCTGCGCCCGAAGCTGCACCTGAAGAAGCTGCACCTGAAGAAGCAGTTGCCGAAGAGGCACCGGCCGCTGAAGAAGCTGCTCCGGTTGAAGCCGCTGCCGAAGAAGCGCCTGCTGAAGAAGCTGCGCCTGCAGCCGACGAAGCTTCGCAAGAAAAGGCCGAGGGCTAAGCCTTGGCTGACAACACCGTCACGCTTGCCGCCGTTTCCGGCGCGCATGGTGTGACGGGGGAAGTCCGTCTCAAGCTGTTTGCAGAAAATATCGACAGCTTGAAACGGCACAAAAGTTTCAATGACGGCGCACTGACGGTAAAATCGCTGCGCCCGACCAAAGACGGTGCAATCGCTCGTTTTGCCGAAATCAATGATCGTAATGCAGCGGAAAAGCTCCGTAGCACGGTCCTCACTGTCCCCCGCGAAGCTTTACCCGAGCTGGGCGACGGAGAATATTATTACAGCGACCTGCTAGGCCTGCCGTGCGTTTCGACCGACGGCACCGACCTTGGCAAATGCGTCGCCGTCGAAAATTTCGGCGCGAGCGATGTCCTGGAAATTCAAAAACCTGACGGCAAGAAATTCATGGTCCCGATGACGCTCGAAGCCGTTCCCGAATGGGGCGAGCAGATCGTTATCGCTGCGGAATTCATTGCCGCCGATTGAGACTGATGCTAGCGCTGTAGCCTTGCAATCAGGAGGCGTTATGCGGCTAAATTCGGTATTTCTGGCAGGATTGTTGCTAAGTACTGCTGCTCCGGCAGTGGCGCAGACGACCGCCGCTCCAGCGCAGTCGCTTGAACAACTCGCCCCCGAAATCGATGCGCTGTTCGCCAAATTCCAAGCAGATGCGCATGTCCCAGGCCTGGTTTATGGCGTTATCAAGGATGGCAAGCTCGCCTATGTAAAAGGCGCCGGTGTTCAGAATCTGGCGGAAAAACGCGCGGTGACGCCCGACACGCTGTTCCGTATAGCCTCGATGACCAAGGCCTTTACCGCGCTGTCTATCCTGAAATTGCGCGATGATGGCAAATTGTTGCTCGACGATCTTGCCGAGAAGCATGTCCCCGAAATGGAGGGTTGGAGATATCCGACGGCGGATTCGCCTCGCATCCGCGTGCGCGATTTGCTCCAGCATGTCGGCGGCTTTGTAACCGATGATCCATGGGGCGACCGGCAACAGGTCCTGCCTGAAGCCGAGTTCACCAAGATGATTAAGGCAGGCGTGCCGTTCAGCCGCACCCCGCAAATGGCGCATGAATATTCCAATTTGGGTTACGCGCTGCTCGGCCGGATCGTGACCAATGTATCCGGCATGCCCTACCGTCGCTATGTCGAAAAGACGCTGCTGAAGCCGCTGGGCATGACCGCTAGCGGGTTTGAAGTCACCGATGCGCCAAAGGAACGCCGCGCGATCGGCTATCGATGGGAAAATGACGCCTGGGCTGAAGAACCGACGATGAAGGACGGCGCGTTCAATGCGATGGGCGGGCTGCAGGTCAGCGCCAATGATTATGCCAAATGGGTGGCGTTCCTGCTGTCTGCATGGCCGCCGCGTGACGGTGCCGACAACGGCCCTGTCAAGACGTGCCACCGTGCGCGAAATGGCGCAGGGGCTGAATTTTGTCACGCTCGCGACCCGAACGGGGGCAAGCGGCGCGACCGCCTGCAAACAGGCTGCTGCTTACGCAATGGGCTGGCGCGTCGCACAAGACTGCGACCTAGGCCTCACGATGGCGCATGGCGGCGGATATCCGGGCTATGGCAGCCACATCATGCTGATGCCCGAATTTGGCGTCGGCGTATTCGCAATGGCCAACCGCACCTATGCCGGGCCGAGCGGGCCAGCTTGGGACAGCGCGGTGGCGATGCACAAGGCGGGATTGCTGAAAAAACGCGAGGTGCCGGTTTCGGCGCCGCTGTCGGCAATGCACGAGGCAGCGCAGAAGGCGTATGCGGCGGGAAATCTTGGGCCTCTGAATGGCAAATTGGCTTTGAACTTCTTGATGGACCGTTCAGCGGAAAATTGGGCGAAGGAGATCGCCAAATTCAAGGCGCAAATCGGCGAATGCGCGACGGTCGATTCGCTTAAGGCAGATACCTCGATGTCCGCCACATATCGCTGGACCTGCCAACGCGGACAGTTGGAAGGGCAAATTCTGCTCGCGCCCACGACTCCCGCTACCATTCAGGCATGGCGTTTGCGCGTGGTTCAGTCGTCAAAACTGTGAATTTCGCTACCCAAATCCTTACCCTCTATCCTAAAATGTTTCCCGGCCCGCTCGGTGTATCGCTTGCTGGCCGCGCTTTGGAGGAGGGGAAATGGGCCTGTTCGCCCATCAATATCCGCGACTTTGCCACCGATAAGCACCGCACGGTTGACGATACACCTGCTGGCGGCGGGGCAGGGATGGTGTTGCGGGCGGATATACTTTCGGCGGCGGTTGAACATGCCATTGCAGCACATCCCGAGGCTCCTGTCCTCGCCATGACGCCACGTGGCACGCCCATCACTCAATCCCGCATCCGCGAACTCGCCTCGGGCCCAGGCGTCACCATCCTCTGCGGGCGTTTCGAGGGCTTCGACGAACGCCTGTTCGACGCCCATCCCGAAATTGATCAGGTTTCGATGGGCGACATCATCCTGTCGGGCGGAGAAATTGGCGCTTTGATGCTGTTAGACGCTTGCATTCGGCTGCTTCCCGGCGTAATGGGCGCGGATTCAAGTGGTGTTGAGGAGTCCTTCGAACAAGGATTGCTCGAATATCCGCACTATACCCGGCCCAATGATTGGGAAGGGCGTATGATCCCTGAAGTGTTGCGATCGGGGGATCATGCGAAGATTGCGGCGTGGCGAAAGTCACAGGCCGAAATCGACACACGGTTACGCAGGCCGGACCTTTGGGAGCGTTACAAAGACGCTCGGGTTCAGTCTGCCTCTGATGCGCGACCGAAGAATAAGGATTAAATGGGGCATGAACCTCATCCAGACACTCGAAGCCGAAGCCATTGCGGCTTTGTCGGAAAACAAGAAAATCCCCGCATTCCGTGCCGGTGACACCGTCAAGGTAGGCGTGAAGGTCATCGAAGGTGAACGCACGCGTATCCAGAATTACGAAGGCGTGTGCATCGCGCGTTCGAACAAGGGCATGGGCTCCAACTTCACCGTTCGCAAAATGTCGTTCGGCGAAGGCGTCGAGCGCGTATTCCCACTGTACAGCCCGAACATCGAAAGCATCGAAGTCGTCCGCAAGGGCGTCGTACGTCGTGCGAAACTCTATTATTTGCGCGGTCTGACCGGCAAGAAGGCACGTATTGCCGAACGCCGCGACCCGCGCCCTATTAAGACCACCGAGGCTGCCGAATAAGGCAGGAGCCGCGCTGCGTTTCTAACAGAACACGAGAAGGCCGGGCTCCCATAAAGAGCCCGGCCTTTTTCTTTGTCCAATCCGAATACAAGTTGAGGGAATATAAGATGGGTTATCGTATCGTAGTTGCAGGCGCGACGGGCAATGTCGGGCGTGAAGTTGTCAATATCCTGGCCGAGCGTGAATTTCCCGCCGACGAAGTTGCGGTGCTGGCGTCCTCGCGCAGCCAAGGCATCGAAATCGAATATGGTGATACCGGCAAGATGCTGAAGGTCCAAAATATCGAGAATTTCGACTGGGCTGGTTGGGACATGGCGATTTTTGCCATCGGCTCGGAAGCGACCAGGAAATTTGCGCCCATCGCGGCTGCGGCAGGCTGCGTAGTCATCGATAACAGCTCTCTGCACCGGATGGACCCAGACATACCGTTGATCGTGCCTGAAGTGAACCCTGATGCCATCGACGGTTACAAGCGCAAAAACATCATCGCGAACCCCAATTGCTCGACGGCGCAGCTGGTTGTCGCGCTCAAGCCGCTGCATGATTATGCCAAGATCACTCGGGTGGTCGTCTCGACCTACCAGTCGGTGTCGGGCGCGGGCAAGGAAGGCATGGACGAACTGTTCGAGCAGAGCCGCAACATCTTCGTCGGCGACAGTGCCGAGGCGAAGAAATTCACCAAGCAGATCGCCTTTAACGTCATTCCGCACATCGATAGCTTCCTTGAGGACGGCTACACGAAGGAAGAGTGGAAGATGATGGTCGAGGTCAAGAAAATCCTCGATCCCAAGATCAAGCTAACCGCCACCTGCGTGCGCGTGCCGGTGTTCGTCGGCCATAGCGAGGCAGTGAACATCGAATATGAGCGCGAAATGTCGGCGGCCAAGGCCAAGACCATCTTGCGTGAGGCACCAGGCATCATGCTGGTCGATAAGCGTGAGGATGGCGGCTATACGACGCCCATCGAAGCCGCAGGCGACGACGCCACTTATGTCAGCCGCGTGCGCGAAGACCCGACCGTGGACAACGGCCTTGCCTTCTGGTGCGTGTCGGATAATTTGCGCAAAGGTGCTGCGCTCAATGCGGTGCAGATCGCCGAATTGCTGGGGCGGCGGCATTTGAAGAAGGGGTGAGGCGGGTTGTTCGACTATACCGACGCCATCGTTCGCACTCCTGGATATTCGGTGATATCGGGCCTGCGCGATGGTGCAGGGCCCAATCCTGATTATGCGGCATTGCTGGCCGAACATGCTGCTTATGTTGAAACGCTACGCGGTCTGGGGCTAAATGTCGAGATTTTGCCGCCCGAAGAGCAATATCCAGACTCGATCTTCGTCGAAGACCCGGCGCTGGTTTTTGGCGAGGGTGCGATTGTCCTCAATATGGCGGCGCAAAGCCGGGCTGGCGAATGCGCGCTGATTGCGCCCGTGCTGGAAAGGCATTTCGGACAAGTGCTGCGGATGGACGGCCCTGGCTTTGCCGATGGGGGCGATGTCCTTGTGTTGCGCGATCGGGTGTTGGTCGGGTTGTCGGGCCGCACGAACCGCGAAGGTGCGGAAGAATTGATCGGGCTGCTGGCGCAACTGGACCGCAGGGCCGAGATTGCGGAGACGCCGCGCGGTGTGCTGCACTTCAAAACCGGATGCAGTTTGATCGACGAGGAAACCATTTTTGCGTTGCCGCAGATGGCGGATTGCTTGGCCTTTTCCGGCTTGCGCGTCGTGCCTGTGCCTGCGGGTGAAGAGAAGGCCGCTAACAAGCTACGTATCCGCGATACTGCGTTGGTCGGCGCGCATTTTCCGAAAAGCCGAGAGATTATCGAGGCCTTGGGTGTGCGGACGATAGCGCTCGACGTCGAGCAAATCGGTCGCATCGATGCGGGCTTGTCTTGCATGTCGCTCCGGTGGGAGAAGTCTGTATGACCCTGACCGCAGATATCTTCTGGTCGTTCCGCAGTCCCTATAGCTATCTCGCGACACGCCGCTACCGCGCGCTGGCCGAGGAATATGACCTTACGGTCAACCTGCGTCCGGTCTATCCGCTTGCGATCCGCGATCCCGATTTCTTTGAGCGCAGCCATCCTAATTGGCTGCGCTACACCTTCCGCGATGTTGTGCGGTTGGCGCAATTTCATGACATTCCGATGGGCCCGCCGCGCCCCGATCCGATTGTGCAGGATATCGCCACGCGCAAGATTGCGGCTGATCAGCCCTATATCCGCCGCCTTACGCGGCTCGGGCAGGCGGCGGCGCGGCGGGGGAATAGCCTTGCCTTTTGCGATGAGGTGTCGCGGTTGATCTGGGGCGGGGCGGAGAATTGGCATGAGGGGGAGCATCTAACCGGTGCAGCGGAACGGGCCGGGTTGGATTTGGCCGAACTGGATGTCGAAGCCGTAAGGGAGGCCGAGGCTCTCGACGCCGAAATTAGCGCGAACCAAGCCGCGCTTGAGGAATCGGGGCATTGGGGCGTGCCGACTCTGGTGTTCGACGGCGAACCCTTTTTTGGGCAGGACCGGATCGAATTGGCCGTCTGGCGGATGAAGCAAAAAGGCCTGGAGAAACGCGGATGATTGCCACGCATCATTTTACCGCGAGCGATGGCGTTCAACTTGCATGGCGCCAGACGGGGGAGGGCCGCCCGCTCATCCTGATCCACGGCTTTTTCAGCGAGGCCGATACCAACTGGATCAAATACGGCCATGCCGCCGCTTTGGCCGACGCAGGCTACCGAGTTATCATGCCCGACCTGCGCGCGCATGGGCTGAGCGACAAGCCGCATGATCCGGCGTTGTACCCCAAAGACATACTGACCGACGACCAGTTTGACTTGATCGCGTATCTTGGTCTGACCGATTTCGATCTTGGCGGTTATTCGCTTGGCGGGCGGACAGTGGCTCGAATGCTGGCGCGCGGGTGCTCACCGCGACGCGCGATTATATCGGGCATGGGGTTGCATGGGCTGACCAGCACCGACAAGCGCGGCAATCATTTCCGCCATATCCTCGACAATCTGGGTACCCACGAAAAGGGATCGCCCGAGTGGATGGCGGAGGCGTTTCTGAAAACAACCGGAGGCGATCCGGTGGCGCTGCGCTGCATTCTCGATAGCTTTGTCGATACCAGCGAAGAGCAGTTGCGCGGGTTTGAATTGCCTGTGGCAGTCATCTGCGGCGCAGACGATCAAGACAATGGGTCTGCGGCGGCATTGGCCGAGGTGCTACCACAGGGCAAATTGTTTACTGTTCCCGGCAATCATATGAGCGCGGTGGTAAAGCCCGAACTGGGGCGGGCGCTGGTCGAAGCGCTGACCGGGCCGTCATGGTGAGTGCCGATCTGCAACCGACATTGGTCGGCGAAAAGTTGCTGCTCCGCCCACTGACTGAGGATGATTGGGAGGCGATGTTTGCGGTCGCGTCCGACCCTTTGCTTTGGAAAGTGCATCCGGCTTGGGATCGTTACAAGGAGCCAGTGTTCCGCGAGTATTTTGCAGGGGCAATGAAGTCTCGCGGCGCATTGGCCGTTGTTGATCGCGCCACTGGAAGCATCATCGGCGGCAGCCGCTATGCCAACTTCATGCCAGAGCGAAACGAGATCGAAATCGGCTGGAGCTTCCTCGCGCGCGATTATTGGGGGGGCGCGTATAACGGCGAGATGAAGGCGTTGATGCTGAGCCATGCGTTCCGCTTTTTCGACAGCATCCGCTTCAATATCGGCGCGACCAATCTACGTTCGCGCCGTGCGGTCGAAAAACTCGGCGCGGTGCTCGACGGCGAATATGTGCCCGAGGCAATCAACGGCGTGCCGCCGGTGCTTCATGTAATCTACCGCATCAACCGCGAACAGGCGGCGGCGGCGAATATGCTTTTGGGAGAGAGCGATGCAGGCGGAAAGCAAATTAGAACGTAATTTCTGGCGCTTCTGGCTTGGCGGATTGCTGATCCTTGCGGCGATGATCGCGATGAATCCATGGTTCGTGACCGATGTGTCGCCCTGGGGAATCCGCGACCACCAGTCGGCAGGGACAGCGGCGAGAGTTGATGCCATCCAGTTGGCGTGGCAGGCGACCGGAGTTATGGGGCGGGCAAGGATCGGCATCGCGATCGACCTTGTTTATATCGCGACATATTCATTCGGTGCCTATTGTGGCGGGCGCCTGTTTGCCCAGAGCAACCGGCCAGCGTTGCGAAGGTTGGGATGGGTCGTCGTTGCCGCTGCAATCATTGTCGGCGTCGCGGATTATGTCGAGACGATTTGCCAGTTCATCCAGGCGATGTCGTTCAACGGCAGCGACCTGCTCGCGGGAATCGCTGCAACCGCACAGCCAATCAAGACCATTGCGTTCCTCACCAGCTTTTTCGGGCTACTGACGGCCTTGCTCATTCGACGAATGACTCGCCGTTCAGCTTGACGCCAGCGCATCAAAGTTACACCAATGCGTCATATAATTCGCTGAGGAGCACTCGCATGAAAACGTTCGTATCGGTCGCCGCATTGGCGATTGCCACATTGTCAGTACCGTCCGTCGCAGTCGCACAGGACGCGACCGCCCCGGCCGCAACCACCCCGACCGTAGCCGACGCAGAAGCATTTCTAGCCAAAGCCGAAAAAGACCTGTTCGATTTCTCGATTGAGGGCGCTCAGGTGTCGTGGATCAACGCGACCTACATCACCGATGATACCGACGCGCTGGCAGCAAAATATGGTGAAATAGGCACCGAAAAGTCGGTCCAATATGCAATTGAAGCGGCGAAGTACCAGAATGTCGCCGGGCTTTCATCCGAAGCCAGGCGCAAGCTCGATATCTTGCGCGGCGGGCTTGTTTTGCCAGCGCCAACAACGGAGGGCGCGGCCAAGGAACTGTCTGAAATCGCGACCAAACTGAACTCGGCGTACGGCAAGGGCAAGGGCACCTTGCAGGGCCAGCCGATCAACGGTTCGGACATCGAAGCGGCGATGGGCACCAACCGCAACCCCGAAGAATTGAAGGAAATGTGGACAAGCTGGCATGATCAGGTCGGCGCGCCGATGAAGGACGATTATGTCCGCATGGCCGACCTCGGCAACCAAGGCGCGAAGGAGCTTGGCTTTGCCGATCTCGGCGCATTGTGGCGCTCGAACTATGACATGCCAGCCGATGATTTCGCCAAGCTGACCGACAAATTGTGGCTCGAAGTGAAGCCGCTCTATGACGAGCTTCACACCTACACGCGGAACCAGCTCAACAAGAAATATGGTGACGCGGTGCAAGCGAAGACCGGCCCGATCCGTGCAGACCTGCTTGGCAATATGTGGGCGCAGGAATGGGGTGACATCTATGACATCGTCGCTCCTCCGGGTTCGGGAGATATCGGCTACGACATCGGTGAACTCCTGACGGCGAAAAAAGTCGATGAAATGGGTATGGTCAAAATCGGAGAAGGATTTTTCTCGTCGCTTGGTTTCGATCCGCTGCCCGCCAGTTTCTACGAACGCTCGCAATTCCTGAAACCACGCGACCGCGAAGTCGTCTGCCACGCATCGGCTTGGGATATCGACAACAAGGACGATCTGCGCATCAAGATGTGCATCAAGATCAATACCAATGATTTCGTGACTGTGCATCACGAGCTTGGGCATAATTATTACCAGCGCGCTTATAACAAGCAAAGCTACCTGCATCTGAACGGTGCAAATGATGGTTTCCATGAAGCCATCGGTGATGCGGTGGCATTGTCGATCACGCCCGATTATCTCGTGCAGATCGGACTGCTCGACGCGTCGAAGGTGCCGAGCGCCGATAAGGATAACGGCTTATTACTGCGTCAGGCGATGGACAAGGTTGCGTTCCTGCCATTCGGTCTGCTTGTCGATAAATGGCGCTGGGGTGTGTTCGACGGTTCGATCAAGCCGGCCGATTACAACACCGCATGGACCGCGCTTCGCAAGCAATATCAGGGCATAACGCCGCCCGTCGAACGGCCAGCTAACGCCTTCGATCCGGGCGGTAAATATCATGTTCCGGGCAACACGCCTTACACGCGCTATTTTCTCGCTCGCATATTGCAGTTCCAATTCTACAAAGCGGCGTGCGATACCGCTGGCTGGAAGGGCCCGCTCCACCGCTGCTCTTTCTACGGCAACAAGGAAGTCGGCAAGAATTTGAACGCGATGCTCGAACTCGGTGCTTCCAAGCCGTGGCCCGATGCGCTCGAGGCCTTTACCGGCACGCGCGAAATGTCAGGCAAGGCGATGATCGAATATTTCGCGCCACTGATGAAATGGCTCAAGGTGCAGAACAAAGGCCAGAAAAAGGGATGGTAGAATTGCAAATGGCCCGGTCGATATGACCGGGCCGTGATTTCTCTTGGCCAACCGATTAGGCGGTTGCTGCTGGCTTCTTTGCAGCAGGTTTTTTGGCCACAGGCTTTCTCGCAGCGGGCTTTTTCGCCGGGGTGGTTTTGGTCGCCGTCGAAGCTGTCTTTGCAGCCGCCGGTTTCGCAGGCGTCTTCTTGGCCGCCGGCTTTTTGGCGGCCGTCTTGCTGTTATAGATTTTCGTTCCTGCAACCGCCGCAGTGGTGGCTGCTACCACAGCCCCGGCGACAGCAGCCGACGTGCGCGGATTGTCTTTGATGGCCTTAACCGCTTTCGATCCTGCATCGGTCGCGGTTTCGGCGGCAGCTTTGGCGGTTGCGGACGCAGAGTTCGCTGCCGACTTGGCCCCGTCTACAATGCTGTCGACAAATCCGCTCAGCTTTTCCTTCGCCTTGTCAAATGCCCCTTGCGGTTTTTTTGATGTTGCCATTTTCTCAGTCCCTTCCATCTATCCAATTATGCTAAATCACCGACTGGCGTATTCGTTCCATCGCAAGCCCTAACGGAACGGTGGCTCGTTAAAGGCGCGAAGCTTGCGGCTGTGCAGGCTGTTGCCCGCGTCGCGCAGCAATTCGCAGGTCTGGATACCGATTTGCAAGTGGGCCGCGATGGCTTCTTCGTAAAAGCGGTTGGCTTGCCCGGGCAATTTGATTTCGCCGTGGAGCGGCTTGTCCGAAACGCAAAGCAATGTGCCGTAAGGAACGCGGAATCGATATCCTTGGGCGGCAATCGTTGCCGATTCCATATCGATGGCGATCGCGCGGCTTTGCGAGAAACGCAGCGCCGAGGCCGAATAACGCAATTCCCAGTTGCGGTCGTCGGTGGTGACCACAGTGCCTGTGCGCATCCGGCGTTTGAGATCGGCACCGCTGGTGCCCGATACCCGTTCGGCGGCGGCGGCAAGAGCCTGCTGCACTTCGGCGATGGGCGGGATGGGAATTTCGGGTGGCAATACGTCATCGAGAATATGATCGTCGCGCAAATAAGCGTGGGCGAGGACATAATCGCCGATCCGCTGCGTTTCGCGAAGGCCGCCGCAGTGACCGATCATCAGCCATGCCTCGGGGCGCAACACCGCCAGATGGTCGCAGATATTCTTGGCGTTCGAAGGGCCGACGCCGATGTTGACGAGCGAGATGCCTTTGCCGCCGGGTGCCATCAAATGATAAGCGGGCATCTGGTGTCGCCGCCAGGTGCTGTCGGCTACGAGTTGCGCTGCGTTATCGGTGGGTTGGTCGATATAAAGGCCGCCCGCGCCCGACAAAGCCGTATAGTGGCCATTGCCGACTTGAGCGCAGGCCCAGCTGACGAACTCATCGACATAGCGATTGTAATTGGTGAAGAGGATATGATGCTGGACATGCTCGGCAGGTGCACCGGTATAATGGCGGAGCCGGGCCAGAGAGAAATCGGTGCGAAGGCCGTCGAACAGCGCAAGCGGTGAGCTCTCGGCACCCGCCGGACGCAACAGGCCGTCAGCAATCTCGTCGCCAATCAGCGCAAGTTCTGTCGTGGGAAAATAGCGCGCCAGTTCGTTCGGGCTGACGGTACCGAGTTCGAGATCGGGCGAGCCGTCGAGCACATAAGGGAAGGGGATTTCCTGATCGCTCCGGCCGACGGTGATTTCGACCTCATATTGCTCGGTCAACAGGTCGAGCTGGTCGCGAAGATAATCCGCGAAAAGTTCGGGCTTGGTCAGCGTCGTGCAGTAGGTACCAGCCTTTTCGAGCTTGCCGAATGACAAGTTGTTTACGGCTTCGCGCTCCTTGCCATAATATTTGATCGCGAGTTGGGGATAGCAGAAATCGTGATTGGCGCGCTCGTCGATGGTTGGCGCGGTGCCGTCGTTCAGGTAACGTGAGAGTGCCGCCTGCAGGCGTTTTACCGATGCAGCATATTCGGCGATCAGCTGGTCGATTATGGCTTGGGATTGGGTGTTAGGCATAAAGGCGCTTCGACGAATTCGCTGATTTTTGCAACAAAAAAGGGAGGGCCACCCCTCCCTTCTGTCCATGCCTTGACGGCATGACTTTATGGTGACGCCTAGAGTTGGCCCAACATATGTTCGGCGGAACTGACTTTGAAATCGCCAGGTGCTTCGACATTGACCTGCTCGACAACGCCGTCGTTGACGACGAGCGAGAAGCGCTGGCCGCGCTTGCCCATGCCGAACGCGGTACCGTCCATTTCAAGGCCAAGGGCCGAGGCAAATTCGCCATTGCCATCGGCCAGCATCGTGATCGCATCCGAACCGCCTGCCTTGTTCCAGGCACCGAGCACGAAAGCGTCGTTGACCGCAGTGCATGCAATTTCGTCGATGCCTTTTGCTGCCAGATCATCAGCCTTTTCTACAAATCCAGGCAGGTGCTTTGCCGAACAAGTGGGCGTGAACGCACCGGGGACTGAGAACAAAGCCACACGACGGCCGGCGAAATAGTCGCTGGACTGAACGGGCTGCGGGCCATCGGCGGTGGCCTTGACCAGTTTGACGTCGGGGATTTTGTCGCCAACAGAAATACTCATGAGATAGTCCTTTCGGGGGAGTGGGATTTGCCTAATCCGGAAGTGACCGTGCCGAGTTAAGGGGGCGAATGTTTCGAGCGAACTAGGCCTAAGGCTGAGTTGACGAAAAGTTCCAACTTTCAGCAAATTAAACCTGAGCCGATTTCAGCCGGATAGATGGTTTATTCGAGTTTACCCCGCCTGTTACCGCTTGGGTAATCAGGATCGTCAATCATCCCCTTGTTGAACACGTAAAGGGGTTGGGGAAATGACCAATATATTGAGGAAAGCTGCGCTCGTCGCAGTGCTTACTGCCATGTCCGTGCAGCCTGCACAGGCTTGTTGGACGAATGCCGCGCAAGACGCAGCAAAAATCAAGCATCTGAACACTATGTTGATGGTAACAGCGTTACGGTGCCGGAACACAGCAGATAACTTTCTGCCACAGTATAATCGTTTCGTGACCAAACATAATGCTCTGATCGGGTCGCAGAATAACGTCCTGAAATCGCATCTCGCCGCAACTTATGGCGCGGGCGGCGCGTTGAACGCGCTTGATCGGATGTCTATCGGCTACGCCAACAGTTATGGTAACGGCCACAAAGCCATGGGTTGCAGCGAACTCAAGGCGCTGGCAAGCAAACTTGCTTCCGAGCCGCATGGCGTCGTGACCATGGCAGCAGCGGCTGACTTCGCCGTCACTGGCCAGTCATGGTCGGGGCCGACATGCGCCACTCGAATCGCTGGCCGCAAATAAACATATAAAGCAATCTTTATATTTGATTTCGTTGAAGGCCACGGCTAAGGGCGGGCGCATAACCACCCCATCCGGAGACCAAGCCCGTGGCTTTCAACGACTATGTCATCGCCGATATTAATGAGGCCGATTATGGCCGTAAAGAAATCAACATTGCCGAAACCGAAATGCCCGGCCTCATGGCGTTGCGCAGCGAGTTCGGGGCATCGCAGCCGCTGAAGGGTGCGCGCATTGTCGGATCGCTTCACATGACGATCCAGACCGCGGTTCTCATCGAAACGCTGACCGCATTGGGTGCCGATGTACGCTGGGCGACGTGTAATATCTTCTCCACCCAAGACCATGCTGCGGCAGCAATTGCCGCCAAGGACATCCCCGTTTTCGCAATCAAGGGCGAGAGCCTTGCCGATTATTGGGATTATGTCGGTCGCATCTTCGATTGGGGTGACGACATCACCGCCAATATCATCCTCGATGACGGCGGCGACGCGACGATGTTTGCGCTTTGGGGCGCGAAGCTCGAACGCGGCGAGACCTTTGCCGAACCCGAAAACGAGGAAGAAGTCGAATTCCAGCGCGCACTAAAGGCATTCATCGCGAAGAAGCCCGGTTACCTGACCGAAACCGTCAAGAACCTGAAAGGCGTTTCCGAAGAAACCACCACCGGCGTTCATCGTCTGTATGAGATCGCAAAAAAGGGCGAGCTACCTTTCCCCGCAATCAACGTCAATGACAGCGTGACCAAGTCGAAATTCGACAATCTCTATGGCTGCAAGGAATCGCTGGTCGACGCAATCCGCCGCGCGACAGACGTAATGCTGGCTGGCAAGGTCGCCTGCGTTGCCGGTTTCGGCGATGTCGGCAAAGGCTCGGCACAATCGCTTCGCAACGGTGGCGCGCGCGTCATGGTCACCGAAGTTGATCCCATCTGCGCGCTTCAGGCCGCCATGGAAGGTTTTGAAGTTGTAACGATGGAAGAAGCCGTGCAACGTGCTGATATCTTCTGCACCGCGACCGGCAATGCCGACGTGATCACTGCCGAGCATATGAAAGCGATGAAGCCGATGAGCATCGTGTGCAACATCGGCCATTTCGACAGCGAAATCCAGATTGCGGCGCTTTCCAACTACAAGTGGACCGAAGTAAAACCCGGCACTGACCTCGTTGAATTCCCAGACGGTAAGCAGATCATCGTGCTGGCCAAGGGTCGTTTGGTGAATTTGGGTTGCGCCACCGGCCACCCGTCGTTCGTGATGTCGGCATCGTTCACCAACCAGACGCTCGCGCAAATTGAGCTTTGGACCAAAAGCGAAAATTACAAGAACGAAGTCTATGTTTTGCCAAAGCATCTCGACGAGAAGGTTGCGATGTTGCACCTCGAAAAGCTCGGCGTGAAGCTCAGCAAATTGTCGGAAAAACAGGCTGGTTACATCGGCGTATCGCCCGAAGGCCCGTTCAAGCCCGATCATTATCGCTATTGATTGGCGCTTAGCCTGAATTACGAAAGCCCGCTCACGGAAACGTGGCGGGCTTTTTTCGTTGCGCGTTGCGGCCTTTTGGGCATTAGCAGGTGTGTGATTTTGCAAAGGACAGCATCTGCATGACGGGCGATAGCCTGCCAACTGCACTAATCGGCATACTGATGGCGCTGTGGCTGGTTGGGGCTACGGTGGCGATCTGGATTGGTCTGTCGCTGCGTCGCCAATCGCTGAAGACGCTGCGCCAGACATCGCGGCTGGCAAGGCTATTGGAAACTGCACCAGCTTTTCCTGTGGTGGTCAAAGGCGATGGCCGGATTGAGGCGGCGGATCGTTTCTCCAGACTGATGGGACTATCAACATCGGCTGCCTCGCTTACGGATTTGGGTGGCCATGGCGATGCTGGCCTCAGCAGTATTGATCTCGCTAATCTCGAAGCAAAGGTGCGTGAAACGCAACGAACAGGTAAGGACTTTGCCTTGCCGTTGGCGATCGAGGGGTCCGAACGCAGGCTTCTCGTTATTGGCAGTATTGCCGACGCGGTTATTTACCCCAATGGTGCTGCGCTTCTGTGGTTTTTCGATTCGACCGAAAGCCTTCGCGAACTCGAACAGCGCACGCATGAGTCCGACGAAGCGCGCTCAGCCTTTGCGGCGTTGGCAGGTTTAATAGAGGCGGCGCCATTGCCGATGTGGCATCGTAGCCCCGACCTTAAACTGAATTTCGTCAACCGCGCCTATGTCGAGGCGGTGGGGGCGACGGATGGTTTACAGGTTGCCGAAGACGGCATTGAACTGTTGGAGGCCGAGGGCGGAAAAACTGCGGCAGAGTTTGCGAGCGAAGTGCAGTCCAGCGGCGAAAAGGCAGAGCGTGTGGTGTCGACCACCCTGAATGGACACAGGCGCCAACTTCGGGTGTTCGACATTCCGTTGGGGGAGTCAGGGGTTGCAGGATTGGCCATCGATATCCACGAACTGGCCGAAGCGCGCACCGAGATCCGCGAAATGTCCGATGCACAGCGCGACCTGCTGAATATGATGTCAGCTGGTGTGGTGCAATTCGACGCCGATCATTCGTTGAGCTTCGCCAACCAGCCGTTCCAAAGGCTTTTTGCGTTTCGTGACCAGTGGCTAGCAGACAAGCCCGAATTTGCCCGGGTGCTCGACCGGATGCGCGAAAATGGCAAACTGCCCGAGGTAAGAGACTTTCCGGCTTGGCGTTCGGAGCGCGAAAATTGGTTCAGGACGGCCGAGCCGAGCGAAGAAAATTGGCTTTTGCCCGACGGCACCCACTTGCGGGTGCTGGCGCAGCCCGTTCCGGATGGCGGACTGCTGCTGATCTTCGAAGACCGCACCGAACAGGCGCAGCTTGCGAGCGCACGCGACATTTTGCTGCGGGTACGAACTGCGACGTTCGACAATTTGTTCGAGGCAATTGCGGTGTTTGCGGCTGATGGGCGGATTAGCATCTGGAACCGTTTGTTTGCGGAGACTTGGGGGCTGACCGAAGATGTGCTCATCAAGCATCCACGGCTCGATGAATTGCTACCGATGCTGGCGCAACATCTGAAAAAACCTTCCCAGATATCGATTATCGGCGAGCTGGTCCGGATGACCACAGCCAACCGAGAACAGCGGCGCAGTAAAGCCAGTTTCGCCGACGGACGAATGTTCCAGATTGCAACGATACCGCTACCGGATGGCAACGCACTTTTCACGATGCTAGATATGTCGGACAGCCTTAAGATGGAACAGGCCTTGCGCGACCGAAATGCGGCACTGCTTGAAGCTGACGGCATCAAAGCTAAATTTCTGGCGAATATGAGTTATGAATTCAGGACGCCTTTGACTTCGATTAGCGGTTTTGCCGATTTGCTGAAGGCGGGCGTCGCAGGTGAATTGAGTGCACAGGGCAAGGAATATGTCGAGGCTATACTGACATCGGCTGACCGTTTATCCGAACAGATAAACACCGTGCTTGATTACAGCCAGAGCGAAGCAGGCGCTTTACCGATTGCGCGCGAAGATACCGACGTGCACGCTCTCTTGAACGGGTTGGTCCAATCCACAGCGCCATTTGCAGAAGAAAGCGGCGTTTCGTTGGATACGCAAATCGATAAGGCTCCCAAGCTGTTCTCGCTCGATCCGAAAAGGATAGGGCAGGCCGTTGGCCAAATCCTCGACAATGCCATCCGCTACCACCGGACGGGGGGCGAAGTGCTGCTCTTCGCCCATGATAATGATGGCTCCCTTGAAATTGTCGTTTCCGATAATGGTCCGGGAATTGGCTCTAACGGCAGCGACAGAAACGAAGGCGTGCTGCAAGGGCTTGGCTTGCCCTTGGCCAAGCAATTGGTTGAATTGCACAATGGAAGTCTTGTCGTCGAATCGAAAACCGGCGAAGGCACTACAATCATCATGACCTTACCTCCTGCATGATCATAACTTCAGAAGCCGAAATGCGCGCATATGGCGAAACGCTTGCGGCGACATTGCGAGTCGGGGATTGGGTGGCAATCGATGGACCGCTGGGGGCGGGCAAAACGGTGCTGTGTTCGGGAATATTGCGGGGGCTTGGATTTGCAGGCGAAGTCGGCAGTCCGTCTTATGCCATTGTGCACCAATATGATCCGCCAGAAGTATTGATTGCCGTTGTGCATGCCGATTTGTATCGATTGAACGATGTTGCCGAACTGGACGAACTGGGGCTGGCGGAAGAACGCGATGGCCGGATCACTCTGGTCGAATGGGCCGGGCGAGCCGGCGATAATTATGCAGTACCAAGCCATCATCTTCGTATCGAACCACAACCGGACGGCAGCCGTACGATAGTTATGAAAACGGAATAAAATGACGCCTGCAACCAATATGCGCCCGCCCGAAGGGCTCGATATTTTCCTGGATAACCATGGTTGGGCGGATGCTGTGGTAAGCCCCGTTGCGGGCGATGCCTCGTTCCGGCGTTATTTCAGGGTGCAGTCTACTCAAGGCCAAAAAGCCATATTGATGGACGCCCCTCCACCTCATGAAGATCCGCGCCCTTTTATCGATGTCGCAGAATATCTGAGTGGCAACGGCTTTCGCGCTCCGGCCATTTTTGCCAAGGATTTGGATCGCGGAATGGTGCTCATAGAAGATTTCGGTGACGACCGGATGCGCGAACATCTCGATGCGGTTCCTGCTGATGAGGCCAAGGTTTACCGTCAGGCGATCGATACAATCATAGGATTGTCGCGGGTCGGATGCGCAAATTTGCCGCCCTATGATGAGGCTGCCTATCTGCGCGAAGTGCAATTGCTTACGCAATGGTACATGCCTGCAATGCAGTTGCACATAAATCAGCCGACTTTTGACATAGTGTGGAAGGAAGCACTGGAACCTGTCGCTAACCATCAAACGGTTACCGTATTGCGGGATTATCATGCAGAAAATATCATGCTGCTGAAGGATGGCGACCAAGGGATCATAGATTTTCAGGACGCCTTGGTTGGTCATCCTGCCTATGACCTTGTTTCGCTTTTGCAGGACGCTCGGCGCGATGTTTCGCCGGAACTGGAAGCGGCGATGCTCGATTATTATCGAAATAGCGCAAAACCGGATGATGATTTCGGGCTGCATTACGCCTTGCTTGGTGCGCAACGGAACACCAAGATCATCGGCATATTCACCCGGCTTTGGAAGCGCGACGGCAAAGAACGTTATCTCGAATTTCTCCCGCGTATGTGGGGCCTGTTAGAGCGCGATTTGTCGCATCCGGGGCTTGGCGATTTAAAAGCTTGGTTTGATCAGAATATTCCGCCTGAAGTTCGTGCAATGTCACCCAATGGTGGTTCGGCATGACCAACCATGTCGACACCGCGATGATCATGGCAGCGGGCAAAGGCACGCGCATGATGCCGTTGACCGCCGACCGTCCCAAGCCTCTGATAGAAGTGGCGGGTACTGCCTTGCTCGACCATGTGCTTGACCATCTGCGCGATGCGGATGTCGGTAACATAGTCATTAATGCCCATTACCGCGCAGTGCAGGTGAAAGAGCATATGACCGCCAATGCTGCCGATTTTAAAGTCACTATTTCCGACGAGCGCGACCTGCTGCTCGACACGGGTGGCGGGCTGGTCCGGGCACTGCCAATGATTACGGGCGACCCATTTCTGTGCGTCAACGCCGACAATTGGTGGACCGATGAAGGCGAGAATGCGTTCACTCGCCTGATGCGCATATGGGACGATGAGATAATGGACGTGCTTATGCTGCTCGTACGCTATGACGCCGCCAACAACACGCAAGGGCGCGGTGACTTCGACATGGGCACCGACGGTCGGCTTTCGCGTCGCAAGCCGGACAGCAACGGTGCCTTTGTGTGGACCGGAATCCAGATGCTGTCCAAACGGATGATCGTCGATCCTCCGTCCGATGTATTTTCAACCAATATTTTCTGGGACCGGGCAATATCGGAAGGCCGCTGTTTCGGGCTTGAACATAAAGGGCTTTGGTTCGACGTCGGCTATCCCGCCGCTATTGCGGCTACCGAGCAAAAATTGTCCGAACATGCCGGACTAAGCCGCTGAGCAGCCGGTCGCACATCTACAGCGTACCCCTAGGGACTGATTTTTGCGACGCTACTGTAAATCACGTCTTGGACGGCGGTGTCGACGAACCGCTAGCGGTTAGCAATCTCCTTCTACTGTTACCAAACAACCGGGCGATAAAGGCAATGACGAGCGCTTTTGTCCGGCAAGCTGCTCCCGGCCTGTTGTTGCCGCGCATGGTGGCGATCGGCGACCTTGCACTGGATGAAGCACTTGGACCGTTGCTCGATCCGCTGACTCCGGAGGACGCAATTTTCCCCGCGATCAATCCGGCTAGTCGGATCGTCCTGCTTGCCGAACTCATCGTTCAACACCGGCCGAAAGACCAAGCGGTCTCGGCCGCAGAGGCGTTGCGGCTGGCGCGTAAGCTGGCTGAAATGATCGATGAATTGGAGATCGAGCAGATTGCCCTAGAGCGTCTCGTCGAACTCGATGTCGAGCCCGATTTGGCGGGGCACTGGCAGCGGTCGCTGGGGCAGATCCGCGACATCCTCCCGGCGTATCGACTGGAGCTTGCCCGGCGCGAACTATTGGGTCCGGCAGAACGCCGGAATATATTGCTTGACCGGTTCGAACAACGGCTGCGCGACACCCCGCCACCAATTCCGGTCATCGCAGCGGGAATAACCACTGCTGCTCCTGCAGTTGCCCGTCTGCTTCGCCGGATTACCCGCATTCCCGGCGGGACTGTAATCTTGCCCGGAGTTGACTTGGACATGACTGCGCGGGAATGGGATGCGCTGCTGCCTGCGCCAAACGACGAAACGGAAGCGAGGCCAAAGCGCAATGCTGAAGTTCATCCGCAATTCCACCTGAAGTTGCTGCTCGACCGGATGGGGATTGCAAGGGATGAAGTCACGCCTTTTTATCCCGCATTCGCCAACCACAATTCCGTGATAAGCGACATCTTCTGCCTACCCGAACAAAGCGCAGCGTGGCGTGATCTGCCTGCAGCGCGAAAAAAACTGCCCAATGTGCAGCTGGTTGAGGCGGATGACAGCGCCGCAGAGGCAAAGGCAATTGCGGTGCGCGTACGCGGCGCGCTCGAAAATGTAGGCAAACGGGTAGCTGTCATCACGCCCGACCGCGAGCTTGCCGTGCGGGTTTCGGCTCAGTTGCGGCGTTGGGGTATCGCAGTCGATGACAGCGCCGGCAGGCCGTTGCTGCAAACACCCGAAGGCACGTTAATTCTGGCATTGACCGAAGCGATAGCGAACCGGTTTTCCGCCACTGACGTGCTCGAAATTGCCAAACATCCGTTGGTGAACGCAGGCGAGGGGCGGTTGGCATGGCTGAACGAAGCAAGGTCGCTCGATCTGCTTTTGCGCGGTCCTGCTAAAGGCATCGGACTGAAAGCTATTTCGCAGGTTTTGGCCAACGAAGAGGCGGTTGACGACGCACTAGTGCTTTGGTGGTCTAATTTCTCCCGCATTCTTGCGGAGCTGGAAAGTACCAGCGCCGCCAAACTCCCGCAGAGGCTCGAAGCAATCAAAGATACTGCTAACATCCTGACGGGTGGCCATATCTGGAAAGGCGCCGCAGGACGCGAACTTGCGCGATTGTGGGAAGAGATTGCCGCGTGCAACCTTTCGGTTCTGCCGGCAACCGACGCCCAAGCCACCCCCGCTATTTTGACCGAGTTGCTGTCAGGCGCTGTCGTCCGCCCGCCTTATGGCGGACACCCGCGCGTAGCTATTTACGGCCTCCTAGAGGCGCGGATGCAGCAGGCCGATATTGTCATTTGCGCTGGGCTCAACGAAACAACATGGCCTCAAATCGCGCAACCCGATCCTTGGCTCGCTCCCGCGATCCGGCGGCGTCTGGGCCTTGCGACTTTGGATCGCAATATCGGGCTATCGGCGCACGACCTGGCAACGGCATTGGGCGCGAATGAAGTGCTGCTTACCCGTGCCAAGAGGGACCGGAGCGGGCCGACCGTAGCATCGCGTTTCCTCTTGCGGATCAAGGCATTACTGGGTGAGCAGTTACAGGCAGATTTGGCAACGCCGCAACTTGCCGCAGCTCTCGATGCGCCGACCGAAAAGCTGAAATTCGCCGAGAGGCCGAAGCCAATGCCAGTACCGGTACAGCGCCGGGTTAACCTTTCGATCACCGATTTCGACCAGCTCAAATCGGACCCATATTCCTTCTACGCCAAACGGATATTGCGTTTGAAAGCGCTCGAGTTCGGTAGACGCCGAGCCAAGCCACGCATGGCGCGGGACGCTGGTTCACGAGATTTTGCAGCACTGGTTCCAAGAAGACGATTGCATGCCAGACATGCTCGCTGCCCGCGCTGAGGCATTGCTCAACGACGGCTCGCTGGATCCGTTATTGCGCACAATGTGGCAACCGAGGATCGCCGATGGCTTGCGCTGGATAGCACAAGAAACGCAGCGGATGCGTGATGAAGACGGGCGACGCTTGCTGATTGCTGAGGAGAAGGGCGAGACCGAATTGCTTGGCGTGCCAATTTCAGGCCGCGCCGACCGTATCGACGCGCTCTCTGATGGCGGCCTTGTCATCATCGATTACAAGACCGGTCTGTCGCCGAAAACGAAGCAAATCAACGCAGGCTTCGCCTTGCAGCTTGGTTTGGTCGGGCTCATGGCAGAGCGCGGCGTCATCAAGAATGTCAGCGGTCAGGCGATGCGATTCGAATATTGGAGCCTCGCCAAGGATAAGGGCAGCTTCGGCCATATTGCCGTCGCCAACAGCACCAAACCAAGTGACAACAAAAAGGCGGCGGATGAGTTTGTTGCGTTCGTCACGGAGCAGGCAAAAGATGCCCTATCGAAATGGATATTGGGTGGCGAGCCCTTCACGGCCAAACTGCATCCGGAATATACCGACTACGCCGATTACGACCAATTGATGCGGCGGCAGGAATGGGATGGGCGTCAGTCAATTGAGGACGCCGGCGCATGAGTGGCAGTGGCTCATCCGGCGTTTTGCATCCTTTGATACCGGCTCAGTTGGACGCTGTTCAACCCGCGGACAATATCTGGCTCAGCGCATCAGCAGGAACAGGCAAGACGCAAGTGCTGACCGCACGCGTCATCCGGCTTTTGCTGGAGGAAGGCGTGGAGCCAGAAAACCTGCTTTGCATTACCTTTACCAAGGCGGGTGCGGCAGAGATGGCCGAGCGTATCAACCAACGATTGGCGTCTTGGGTGCAACTTGACGACAAATCGCTCTTCCGCGATCTGGAAGCGATTGGCGCGGCGTCTGGTCCGGCGTCGCGACAGCGCGCCAGCGAACTCTTTGCCAAGGTGCTCGATGCGCCGGGTGGCGGTTTGCAGATCATGACGATCCATAGTTTCTGCCAGTCTTTGTTGGGAAGTTTTCCGGAAGAAGCTGGGCTGGTGCCCGGTTTCAAACCGATTGAAGGCCCCGAACAGCAGGAATTGTTGCGACATGCGCTGGCGTCGATGGTGATCGCCGCCGAACAAGCGCGCGATGACCGGCTGATCAAAGACCTGCAAAGCCTTAGCCTTGCAATGGGCGAGGATGCCGCGATCAAATTCCTGCAAAAATGTGCGGCTGCACCTGATGTTATGGACGAGATACCCGAGGGGCAGGGCGCTTCGATGTGGGCACGGCGCTTGGCTGAAGTGACGTTTGACGGGCCGGTCGATGCGATGCTCGAAACCGAGTTGTCTGATGAGAAAATTGACCGCGTATCAATCCGCTCGATTGCAGAGCAGAAATCTATCGTGGGGCAAAGGTAATCCCGACAGTCGCGGTGGCAAGCGAGCACAAGTACTTTATGATTGGCTGGCGATGAGCGTTGCGCATCGCGTTACACATTTTCCCGCGCTGCACGGCTGCTGGTCCAAGGCCGATGGTGAACCAATGGTGTCGTCGAAAGGCTTTACACCGCCCGATGATGCGTACGCGGCATTGGCGCTCGAACTTTATAGCTGGACCAAATCGCTCACCGATCAGATCGCCCGCGCCGCTTATGCTGACCGTCTCGCAAGCGCGTTGCTTGTCGGCAAACGGTTTGCGCATTTCTATGCACAGGCGAAGCATGAGCGCGGTGTTATCGATTTCGACGACATGATTCGCCGGACGGCCGCGCTGCTTGGCACGAGCCATATGGCCGAATGGGTGCGGTATAAGCTCGACCGGCAAGTTGACCACATACTGGTGGATGAGTTGCAGGATACGAACAAGGTGCAGTGGGATATCATCGATTCGCTCAGCGACGATTTTTTCAGCGGCCTAGGGGCAAAGCCTGAGCGCGTGCGAACAATATTCTCGGTCGGCGATTTCAAGCAGGCGATTTACGGATTTCAGGGAACCGCGCCCGAGCATTATCGCAATGCTGGCGATAGGTTCGAGAACCAAGATTGAAGCAGCAGGGTTGACGCTGGAGCGGCTTACACTTTCGCAAAGCTTCCGCTCAACCGAGCCGATTTTGGATTTCGTTAACGCCGTAATTGAAACAACCGGCGCTGAAAATTTCGGCATCACTGACATTATTGAAGATCACTATAGCTTGAAGCCCGCCGTTGGTTCGGTCGAACTGCTTTCGCGCAGTAGCGGCAGGCGTTTCGGATGACGCTGCCGCGAACGACAATAATGACGATGAGGAAAATTGGGTTACCAACGAAAAACGGCTACTCGCCGAACGGTTGGCCGATTACGCCCGGGCGCTGATCGACGAGCGACCCTGGCTGGCGTCGCAAGGCCGTTATCTCGAACCGGGCGACATAATGTTCCTGCTGCGTAGTCGCGGCGAACTCGCGTCGCTCCTTGTCGCGCAGTTGCACGAGCGCAGCGTGCCTGTCGCAGGGATCGACCGGTTGCGGCTGGCGCAGCCATTAGTGGTTCAGGATCTGCTAGCGGTCATCCGCTTTGTGTTGCAGCCAAACGATGACCTCAGCCTTGCCAGCATTCTGGTGTCGCCAATCATTGGCTGGACGCAAGACGATTTGCTGAAATTCGGATATCGTGGTTCGCGCAAAGTGAGCCTTTGGCAGCATCTGCGCGAACAGGAAGTCATCGCCGACAACATCAAGCCATTGCGCGATGTGCTGGAGGCAGCAGATTACATTACCGTTTACGATTTCATCGAAGAGATATTATCCGGCTCCATCGGCGCACGCCGCAAGTTCGTTGCCCGATTGGGTACAGAGGCGCTTGTCCCCATCGAGGAAATGCTCAACACTGCGTTGCAGTTTCAGCAACAGCAGGGCGGCGGGCTGCAAAGCTTTCTGGGCTGGTTTGATCGCGGCGATATCGAAATCAAGCGCGAAGGCGTCGGCAGCGCCAACGAAGTTCGCGTGATGACTGTGCACGGTGCCAAGGGATTGCAGGCTCCGGTGGTGTTCCTGGCTGACACGACATCAGACCCTATGAAGAAGCCCGACCGCTCGGCGGAGCTACTGGTCGATGATGGCAAGCGGGTGCCGTTACTGCCGATCCGCAGCCTTGAGCAATCGGGCCATTTGCTCGAAGTAGTGGAAAAGCAAAAGCTACGCGAACTGCAGGAGCATCGTCGATTGCTCTACGTCGCCATGACTCGGGCCGAAGAGCGGCTAATCATGGGCGGTTCGCTCGGACCAAGCCGGAAAGGCGAGGCACCTGCGGATAGCTGGTATATGGCGTTGGAGCGGGGAATGCTGGCGCTGGGATGCAATTGGCAGAGCGATGCCCGTTGGGGGCAGGTGATGCGGCACATGGGTGCTGAAGGTTTGGTGGGCACTGCGAAAGCAGACCTGCTATTGAAGGACGATATTGCCCAAACTCGCATCGAACCCCCGGCATGGCTGTATACCGAAGCCCCGCAAGAATTGCGGCCACCACGGCCTCTGGTTCCATCGCGCATCGAAGATGATGATTATGGCGATGCGCCTGCTTCGCTCGCGATGCGTGCCGCAGCCGAGCGGGGCAAGTTGCTGCATGCGCTGTTTGAACGCATCACCGATGCTGCTTCGCTGGCTGCCGCAACGCAGTGGCTGGAAGCGACGGTGCGCGATCCCGCGATTGACAAAAAACAACTGATATCGGCGGTCGCAACGGTCATTACGAACCCCGAATGGTCCGAATTTTTCAGCCCAGCTACGCGCGCTGAAGTTCCGCTCGCGGCAGTAGTCGGCGATATCGTTATCACCGGCCGTGTTGATCGGCTTGTGATCGAGCCTGGCCTTGTTCGCCTGGTCGATTTCAAAACCGGGCGTTCAGTTCCAGATGACGCGAATGGCGTTATTATTCCCTATCTCAGGCAAATGGCGCATTATGTCGCAGCGCTGGAGATGATTTTTCCTGACTCCGCGGTCGAGGCATCGTTGCTGTTTACACACGCTCCAAAGCTTATCAATCTTTCTAATGCAATCCTTGCGCCCTACAAACCCGCCTCAACCCCATAAAAGCAAAACTATTGCCGCACCGCCTTGCAAGCGAGGGAAGCGCCGCATACATTCGATGCCAACAAAGGAGTTCAACGACATGGCAACCAAATCCGTAGGCGACAGCGATTTCGACAGCGCAGTGCTGCAATCGGGCAAACCCGTTCTCGTCGATTTCTGGGCCGAGTGGTGCGGTCCGTGCAAAATGATCGGCCCGAGCCTGGAAGAAATCAGCGAAGAGCTGGGTGAGCAAGTGGAGATCGTGAAGCTGAACATCGACGATCACCCCGACACGCCCGCCAAATATGGCGTGCGCGGCATTCCGACGATGATCCTGTTTAAGGGTGGCGAGATTGCGGACACCAAAGTGGGTGCAGCGCCCAAAGCACAATTGAAAAGCTGGCTCGAAGCCGCGCTTTAACTGCGATAGTCGGCATTGATGTTGATGTAGCCATGGGTGAGGTCGCACGTCCACACGGTCGCGCGGCCTTCGCCTAGGCCCAGATCTACGCCGATTTCGATTTGTGGCTTTTTGAGGTGAACCGCCACGGGCGCCTCGTCATAACCATCGACCGGCAGGCCGTTACTTGCAACCTGCGTTGCCCCAAAGCGGATCGATAGCTTGTCGCGGTCGGCGGGTTCGCCTGCTTTGCCTACTGCCATCACGACGCGGCCCCAATTGGCATCCTCTCCCGCAATCGCAGTTTTAACCAAGGGCGAGTTAGCAATTGCCAAGCCCACCCGCCGTGCGCTGTCGTCGCTTACTGCGCCGGTAACTGCGATCTCGATAAATTTCTGCGCACCTTCGCCATCGCGCACGACCAGATGTGCGAGTTGGCGACAAATATCGTGCAACGCAGAAGCGAAAGCATCTGCACCTGCATTATCGAACGAACTGAGCGAGGCATTGCCCGCGTTGCCTGTGGCAAAAGCAAGGACGGTATCGCTCGTCGAGGTATCGCTATCGACGGTTATGCAATTGAAACTGCTTTCGTTCGCAGCCGACAGCAATTCTTGCAAAAACGCAGCATCGACCGCTGCATCGGTAAAAATATAGCCCAGCATTGTTGCCATATCGGGCGCGATCATGCCCGAGCCTTTGATGATGCCCACTAGCGAAACGTTGCGGCCATCGACAATCGCGCTGGCTGTTGCGCCCTTGGCAAAGGTATCGGTGGTGCCGATGGTGTCGGTTGCCTCTTCCCAAGTGCACGGCGAGGCTTCGAACGCGGCGCGCAGGCCAGCCTCGGCTTTGTCCTTGGGCAATGGCACGCCGATCACGCCGGTGGAGCACACAAAAACCTCGTTCAAAGCGCAATCCAGATGTGCAACGACCTTCGCTGATATAGCCTCCACGGCTTCACGTCCGCGGTAGCCGGTAAAGGCATTGGCATTGCCCGCATTGACAACCAGCGCACGTGCTGATCCGCCCTTGATATTCTCGCGACATAATTCGACCTCGGTCGAGCAACAGACATTGCGCGTCGTCACACCCGCGACCGTTGTTCCTTCGGCGAGTTCGACAAAAGTCAAATCGCACCGTCCCCAATCCTTGTATCCGGCCCGGGCGATGCGTGGCGTGACACCTGCGATCTCGGGCATGGCAGGAAACGGCAAAGCGAGTGGAGATTTGTTCGACAAGGGATAACTTTCGAAATAAGCACGATAAAAATTGGCAGTGAGAGACAGAATATGATCGCATACTATTTTGCATGGGCGGCGGCAATGATTGGCAACGCGCCTGCTATGCCGGGTTCTGTCACCTATTTCGAGCGTATAGACAACCCCGCGGTCTTCTTGCCGCCTGGGAACGGCAACAACCCGGTTCCGACCGGAAATCCGGGGCTTTGGGTGACCACCAATGATTATCCTGCGCTAGCCTTAAGAGAAGAGCGGGAGGGCACGGTTGGTTTTACATTGATAATCGGGACCGACGGTCGCGTTAAATCATGTGAAATTGCGTCCACCAGCGGATCCGCCGACCTCGATGCCGCAGCCTGTTCGCTGATCAGCCAACGCGCGCGGTTCACGCCTGCGCGAAATGCAAAAGGCAAAGCACAGGCGGGGCGTTACGCAAACCGCGTACGCTGGCAAATACCTTCGAAAGGCCAGAATGTTGCGCGAAACGTGCCTGTACCAAAAGCGGGGCAGGTCAATTTTAGCTTCATCGTCGACGAGAACGGAAAGCCGACGGACTGCAAGATTACGGGCTCGGCGGTAGCGGAGAATGCAAGAACGCCCTGCGATGCCGGGGTCACATTTCAACCATATTACAACCCGCAGGGCGAACGGGTCAGGGTCAAGGTCCAGACATCGCAAACGGTCAATATCACCGAAGCCAATGATGCTGATCTGGAAGCGAAGTGACTGGTCGACTGATCTGCCCCAAATAAGATGGACGAATGCCGCCTCGATCACTATGTGAGCACCACGTTAAATTGATGATGACACGATTGTTCATATATCTGCTGGCAATGATGACCGGCTTTTCCGCTGCAGAAGCCGTGCGTCCTGTTTCGGCGGCGCCTGCTGCGGCAGATGCGGCAGTTGGACAGTTATACACCACAAGCATCGTGGTTGCCGCACCGGCGACCAATAACCAAGCCGTATCGGCCGTGTCATTTTCTGCCGCACCTTTGGCGGAGCTTCCCGACGGGGATGTATTCGTGGGTATTGAGCCGACGACCCCGGTGCTGCGGCATGACGTCATTCTTGGCTGAGGCAATCCGCGTTAATTCCTGACGCCAAATTTTTGCCACCTACGCGCTACCCATGTTCGCGCAAAATATATCATAAATTCAAAGGATTTTCTCATGCTCGGCTCTGTAGCTAAAGCCATATTCGGGTCGTCGAACGACCGATACGTTAAATCGATCATGAAGATCGTAGCCACCATCAATGCACTCGAAGATGAGATCTCGGCGATGGATGACGAGCGTTTGAAACAGCAGACGCAGCTTTTCCGTGACCGCCTCGAAGCAGGCGAAACGTTGGACGATATCCTGCCTGAGGCTTTTGCTACGGTGCGCGAAGCGTCGAAACGCGTCATGGGAATGCGCCATTTCGATGTGCAGATGGTCGGCGGCATTGTTCTCCATCGCGGCGAAATTGCCGAAATGCGGACCGGTGAGGGCAAGACGCTCACCGAAACACTCGCCTGCTATTTGAACGCGCTGGAAGGCAAGGGCGTGCATGTTGTCACGGTCAACGACTATCTCGCGCGCCGCGATGCCGAATGGATGGGACGGATATACGGCTTTCTGGGCCTAACAACTGGTGTTGTCGTCCCGAATGTTGCCGAGCATGAACGCCGCGCTGCCTATCAGTCAGACATTACCTACGCGACGAACAATGAGCTCGGCTTTGATTATCTGCGCGACAATATGAAATATGAGCGCGCGCAGATGGTGCAGCGGCCGTTCAACTTCGCGATTGTCGATGAAGTCGAACTCGATCCTTGTGGACGAAGCGCGAACGCCGCTGATTATCTCGGGTCCGACCGATGACAAGTCCGAACTGTACATGCAGGTCCACGCCGTCGTGCTTGGGCTTGACGAGGGCGATTACGAAAAGGACGAAAAGAGCAGGAACGTCACGCTGACCGAGGACGGTACTGAGAAGGTCGAGCGGATGCTCGAAGCGGCGGGTCTGCTGACCGGCTCTAACCTCTACGATTATGAGAACACATTGGTCGTCCACCATCTCGACCAAGCGCTCAAAGCAAATGTCATGTTCAAGCGCGATACCGACTACATCGTGAAGGACGGCAAGGTCATTATCATCGACGAATTCACAGGCCGCATGATGGACGGTCGTCGCTGGTCGAACGGACTGCATCAGGCAGTCGAAGCCAAGGAAGGGGTCGAGATCGAGCCGGAAAACCAAACGCTGGCGACGATTACTTTCCAGAACTATTTCCGCATGTATCCCAAGCTTTCAGGGATGACCGGCACCGCCGCGACCGAGGCTGGCGAGTTTCATGAAATCTACAAGCTGAATGTGGTCGAAATCCCAACCAACGTGCAAGTTATGCGCATCGACGAAGACGACCAGTTCTACAAGAATACGCAGGACAAGTTCGGCGCGATTGCCAAGACCATCAAGGAAGCGAACGATCGTGGACAGCCGGTGCTGGTCGGTACTGTTTCCATCGAAAAGTCCGAACTGCTGTCCGAATTTCTCGAGAAAGAAGGCGTCGAGCATAGTGTCTTGAACGCACGCTTCCACGAAAGCGAAGCGCATATCGTGGCGCAGGCCGGACGTTTGGGTTCGGTCACAATTGCAACCAATATGGCTGGCCGTGGAACCGATATTCAGTTGGGCGGGAACTATGAATTCCGGCTTGAGGACGAATTGGGCGAAATGCCCGATGGTCCAGAGCGTGAGGCAGCAATCGACGCCTTGAAAGCCGAAATCGCCGCCGAAAAGGCAAAGGTCATCGAGGCTGGTGGGCTGTTTGTGCTCGCCACCGAGCGCCACGAAAGCCGCCGTATCGATAACCAGTTGCGCGGTCGTTCTGGCCGTCAGGGCGATCCTGGCTTGTCGCGTTTCTATCTGTCGCTCGACGACGATCTGCTGCGCATTTTTGGTTCGGAAACGTTGTTCTCCAAAATGATGAATTCATCGCTGGAAGATGGCGAGGCGATTGGCGGCAAATGGCTGTCGAAAGCCATCGAAACCGCACAGAAAAAGGTCGAAGCGCGCAATTACGATATTCGTAAACAACTCGTCGAATATGACAATGTAATGAACGACCAGCGCAAGGTCATTTACGAACAGCGCAGCGACATCATGGATGCCGAAGCGGTCGACGACATCATTGAGGACATGCGCAACGATACGGTGAATATGCTCGTTGGGGAATATTGCCCGGTCGGTACCTATCCCGAGCAATGGGATGTCGATGGCCTTAAGACAAAATGTGCCGAAGTGCTGGGTCTTGCTCCCGATATCGACAACTGGTTGCAGGAAGAGGCGATCGAGCCCGAAATTATTGAAACGCGGCTTGCCGAAATGGCTACTGCAAAATTCGCGAGCAAGGGCGCGGACCTTGATGAAACTGTTTGGCGGCAGGTTGAAAAGAGCATCTTGCTGCAAACACTAGATCATCATTGGAAGGAACATTTGTCCACGCTCGATGCGTTGCGTCAGGTGATTTACCTGCGCGCCTATGCCCAGAAAAACCCGATTAACGAGTATAAGCAGGAAGCATTCGGGCTGTTTGAACGGATGCTGACTGCGATCCGTGAAGGGGTGACAAAGACCATCGCCACCAACGAATTTCAGGCGGAACAGCAGATAGATTTGCCCGAACTGCCGGAACTGCCCGACTTCCTGACGACCCATATCGATCCGTTCACGGGCGATGACGACAGCGACGATATCGATGCTGGCTCACTGGGGTTGGTTACTACGAAGATCCCAGCTGCTTCGCGCGCGAATGATCCATTTGCGGGCAATCCCGACATCCGGCGCAACGATCCTTGCCCATGTGGTTCGGGACAAAAATACAAGCATTGTCACGGCGCTTACTGATTTTGTGATGAGGCAAGGGCGAAGATGATCTGGTTAACCGGTCTTTTTGCCCTAGTCGCGCTTATCTATGCCTCGGTCGGATTTGGCGGTGGCTCGACCTATACTGCATTGCTGACATTGTGGGGTATCGACTACCAGCTGGTTCCGATCATTTCGCTCTTGTGCAATATCATTGTCGTTACCGGCGGCACCATCCGCTTCGTGCGCGCCGGATTGGTCAAGTGGCCGAATGTTGTGCCGTTGCTCATGGTATCGGCTCCGCTCGCTTTTATCGGCGGATTAGTGCCGCTAAAGCAATGGCTGTTCCTGCTGATCCTTGGGGGCGCGCTGTTGCTGTCGGCGATTGCCTTGGTTGTGCAGCCCGAAAAATTGGCACCGCGAAAGCTGACGAAGCCAGTTCTGCTGTCGATATCCGGCGCGGTCGGACTGTTAGCGGGCGTATCGGGCATCGGCGGCGGAATATTCATGGCGCCTGTGCTTCACCTGATTCGCTGGGACAATGCGCGCCGCATCGCGGCCTTTGCCTCGATCTATATCCTGATCAATTCGGTTACCGGGCTGACCGGGCAAATTTCGAAAGCGGGTCCGCACTCACTCGCCGGTCCTGCGGGTGACTATTGGCCGTTGCTCATTGCGGTTTTCGCCGGTGGGCAGCTGGGTAGTTTGCTCGGAATGAAGTTCCTGACGCCGCGCCTGTTGCGTACGCTGACCGCGCTGCTCGTCGGCTACGTCGCCATCCGACTGCTATGGCAAGGATGGGTCTTGATCTGATCCAGAAAATGGCTCCCCGGGAGGGATTCGAACCCCCGACCAATTGATTAACAGTCAACTGCTCTACCACTGAGCTACCAGGGAACAGCCCGATTGCTCGGGCAGAGGCGCGCCTATAGCAGCGGATTTTCGCACTTGGCAAGCCCGCATCGCCGCGTCAGGTAATAAATTGCTCCATTGCGATGCGGTCATCGAGCGCGTGTTCAGGATCGAACAGCAAGGTAAGCGCCCGGTTGCGGTCCAGCGCTACTTCGACATGCGAAATATCGCGGATTTCGCGCTGGTCAGCGACCGCGCTTACGGGGCGCTTGCTCGCCTCAGTTATCGTCAGTCTGATTATATAGCGGTCGGGCAAGATCGCCCCTTTCCACCGGCGCGGTCGGAACGGACTGATCGGTGTGAGCGCCAGCAGCGAGGAATCGAGCGGCAGGATAGGGCCGTTCGCTGAAAGATTGTACGCGGTAGAACCCGCTGGCGTGGACACTAAAATCCCGTCGCAGACGAGTTCAGGAATGACTGCGCGTCCGTTTACCGAAATCTCGATTTTCGCTGCCTGCCGCGTTTCGCGGAGCAACGACACCTCGTTGATTGCCGGTAGCGTAAAATTTTGTCCGCCAACGGTTGTGATGGTCGCGGTCAGCGGGCGCACTGAAAAGGATTTCGCGCGCTCTACGCGGTTGAGCAGGTCCGCAGCATGCCATCCATTCATCAGGAAACCTATGGTTCCGCGGTTCATACCATAGGCCGGAATATCGCGGCGGTCCTCAAGCAACTGGTGCAAGACCTGCAACATATGCCCGTCGCCACCAAGTACGACGACGGCATCGGCGCTGTCGAGTGGCACGAATTCATGCTGTTTGCGCAAGATCGCCTCGGCCTCACGGGCTTGAGGCGTTGCCGATGATAATAAGGCGAGGCGTCTATCCACCAGTGGCGTTCATATGGCGGTGCAGGCGCAGGTCGGGCTCTGCCATTTGCCGTTCAAAATCATGACGCTCGGGTTTGAGGCGAATCGCTTTTTGCAGAAGGCGGTCGACGGCACCAATACCTTCGTCTCGAATGGCGCTGCGGAAATCGACATGCATTTCGGAACCCAGGCACATGAAAATCTTGCCGTCCGTTGTAAGCCGCAGCCGGTTACAGTCGTCGCAGAAATTATGGCTCATCGGAGTAATTAGACCGAGTCTAAGTCCAAGGGGTTGGACATTCCAATAGCGAGCGGGCCCAGCGCTGCGATGTCCGAGCGGTTGGAGAGCAAAGGTATCGCGCAATGGGGCGATGAATTCGTCGATGCCGATGTAGCGATCCTGCCTGCCGACAACTCCGTCGCCCAATGGCATGGTCTCGATCAGCGAGAGGTCTAAGCCGTTTTTCGCGCAATATTCGGCCATTGGAAGCAGGTCGCTTTGATTCTGCGCTTTCAACGCCACCATGTTGATTTTTATGGCGATGCCAGCCACTTTGGCCGCTGTAATTCCGGCGAGCACCTGCGCGAGCTCTCCGCCACGCGTTATTTCGCGGAACGTCTCAACGTTAAGGCTGTCCATGCTGACATTGATACGCTTTACGCCTGCTTCGGCCAATATCGGAGCAAATTGTACCAGCCGACTGCCGTTCGTTGTCAGCGTCAACTCATCCAGCCGTCCGGCGTGGACATGGCCACCAAGTTCGCGAATCAGCACTTCGATGTCGCGTCGGACCAACGGTTCACCACCTGTCAGGCGGATTTTACGAATGCCGTGCGCGATGAAGCGGTTCGCTAACAAGGCTATTTCGGTATAATCGAGCAGGTCCGAATGCGGCAGGAAAGTCTGCTTTTCGGGCATGCAATAATGGCAGCGGAAATTGCACCGGTCGGTGACCGATATCCGCAAATAATCGATTTTGCGTCCGAAACCGTCAATCATTCGGCCCATGTAAGGCGAAATCGCCTCCAGACAAAGCTAAAAGGTAACGAAAGATTTGGCTGCTAATGCTATGTGATGCACGATATGCAAAAGACATCGAACGAGAGCAAGGAACGGCGGTTCGCAACCATGCGCCGATCGCGCGATGCGCGTGAATGGCTGGCCGAACCAGCAGACAGCCCGGTGACTTTGCTGTTGCTTGGCATCAAGGATCTCAAGCAAGTCAATGATCGTCTCGGGCGAACGACGGGCGACGCCGTTATTCGGCGCGTCGGACAGCACATCCGCGCCTTTGCCGAGCAGCAGTTGTCACCGATTCGGCTTCTGGCCCGGATGCCAGGGCGCGAGTTCTTGCTGGTGGTGGATGGCAACGCGGGCGGACGGCAACTCGAGCTGGCTGCTCAAAAGCTGCTTGAAATGGTTTCGGTGGACTTGAGCGAAGGCAACGATCCGCTGCATATCAATCCGAGGCTTGGCATAGCCCTGTCGCAGCTGGGGGAGAGCAGGCAAAGTCTTGCTGCCCGGGCCAGCGATGCGTTGGCAAATGCCTATGGTCGCAAGGGCAGGCGGTTTCTCGTCGCGGAGTTTGGCGAAGGTGCCTCGTCAAACATAAGCGAATTGGTCGATTCTGCAACTCGCTCGGCGCTCGCAGACCGCCGGATATCGATCATGTTGCAGCCGCAATTTGAAGTCGCGACCGGGCGCCTGGTTGGCGCTGAGGCGCTCGCGCGCCTGAACCATCCTGAATTGGGTGAGGTCAGCGCAACCGACCTTTTCGCTTCAGCGGACCGTTGCGATTTGCGCGAAGAGCTATCCAACCTCATCCAGGAAAGTGCGATCAATCTCGCGGCGGGCTGGCCTGCGGCCCTTAATAATCTGCGTCTTGCAGTCAATCTGGGTGCCGAAGAACTTACCGACAGTTATGGTCCGCATCTTTTGGAACTGCTGGTTAAAACAGGGTTGGCGCCTGATCGCCTCACACTTGAGCTTACCGAAGAGAGTCTGATCCGCGATCTTGATCTGGCGGCTAAACAGCTCGAATTGCTGCGCGCGCAGGGGGTGCGAATCGCGGTCGATGATTTTGGGACCGGCTATTCCAGTCTGGCTTATCTGAAGGCACTGCCGCTGGACTATCTGAAGATCGACAAGAGCATGACCCCCGATATCGTCGGGATTGGAAAGGATCGCGTCATTCTGCGCGCGATAATTGCAATGGCCAAGGCGCTAGGGCTGGCGATTATAGCAGAAGGCGTTGAGCGGCCTGAAGAACTGGAGCTGCTGAAAGCAGAGGATTGCGACTATTTTCAGGGATTTTTGCGCGCACCGCCTCTTATCCCGTCAGATTTCGAGAATTTCGCACTCCGGAGCAATTAGCCAGCTTTACGCGCTAAATTAGCCAGCCCCTTGGACAGCTGCAAACACCCGTTTAACCGCGAGGTTGGGTCGCCCCACACCCGATTAATGACCAGCTTGCTATCGGGTCGCAGCTTTGCAACTTCGCCAAGTCTTTCGACATAGGCGAGCAAGCCGGGCACATTGGGCGGACGGTCGTCGTGGAAACTGACCAGCGTTCCTCGGGCGCCGACCTCCATCTTCGACACTTGCGCCACAAGTGCGTTTTGCTTGATCTGGATGAGTTTGAGCAAATTCTGCGTAGGTTCGGGGATGGACCCGAACCGGTCAGTCATTTCGGCAGCAAAGCCTTCGACATCCTGGCCCTCCTCCAAATCGTTCAGGCGGCGATAGAGCGCCATCCGTACCGACAGGTCGGGGACATAGTCGTCCGGAATAAGGATTGGCGCGTCGATGGTGATTTGGGGACTGTAGCTGCCGCGTGGCTTGGCGAGGCCTTGCGCGCCTGCGCGGGCCTCGAGGATCGCTTCTTCGAGCATCGACTGGTAAAGTTCAAACCCGACCTCTTTGATGTGGCCGGACTGTTCGTCACCGACCAGATTGCCCGCACCGCGAATGTCGAGATCGTGGCTGGCAAGCTGAAATCCAGCCCCAAGGCTGTCGAGATCACCCAAGACCTTCAGTCGCTTTTCGGCAGTTTCGGCGAGTACGCGGTTGGCTTCGTGCGTCAGGTAAGCATAAGCGCGTGTTTTCGAGCGGCCCACGCGTCCGCGAAGCTGGTACAGCTGCGCCAGCCCGAAACGGTCGGCGCGATGGATGATGAGGGTATTGGCGCTGGGTATATCAAGCCCGCTTTCAACAATGGTCGTCGACAGCAAGACGTCATAACGCTTTTCATAAAACGCGCTCATTCGCTCCTCGACTTGCGTCGCGGACATCTGTCCGTGCGCTGTCACATATTTGACCTCCGGCACTTCGGTACGCAGATATTCTTCGATTTCGGTCAAATCGGCGATGCGCGGGACGACGAAAAAACTCTGTCCGCCACGATAATGTTCGCGCAGCAATGCCTCGCGCAAAACGACCGTGTCCCAAGGCATGACATAGGTGCGGACTGCTAGGCGATCAACCGGCGGGGTTTGGATAACCGAGAGTTCGCGAAGCCCCGACATCGCCATTTGTAAGGTGCGCGGAATGGGCGTTGCTGTCAGCGTAAGCATATGCACGTCGGTTTTGAGCGCCTTTAGCTGCTCCTTGTGGTTGACCCCGAAGCGCTGTTCTTCATCAACAATCACCAGCCCCAACCGCTTGAATTGAAGCGATTTGGCAAGCACGGCATGGGTTCCGATGACGATATCTATAGTGCCGTCGGCAAGCCCGTCGCGCGTTGCACTCGCTTCGGCAGCGGGGACCAACCGCGAAAGACGCCCAAGCTTTAGCGGCAGGTCGCGAAAGCGTTCGTCGAAATTGCTGAAATGCTGTCGTGCCAGCAAAGTTGTCGGTGCAATCACGGCGACCTGCATACCCGCCATTGCCGCAGCAAAGGCTGCCCGCATCGCGACTTCGGTCTTGCCGAAGCCGACGTCACCGCACACCAGCCGGTCCATCGGCTTGCCTGCCGCCAGATCTTCCAGAACCTCGTCGATGACTCGCTGCTGGTCTTCTGTTTCCTCATAAGGGAACCGGTCGGCAAAGCTGGCATAGGCCTGATCGTCGACTTCGATCACCGCACCGGGACGCAACGCGCGCTCGGCCGCAGTCTTCAGGAGTTCGCCTGCTATTGCGCGGATGCGTTCTTTCAGCTTCGACTTGCGCCGTTGCCATGCCTCGCCGCCCAATTTATCGAGACTTACAGTCTCGCTGTCCGATCCGTAGCGCGAGAGCACGTCGATATTCTCGACCGGCACATAAAGCTTGTCGCCACCCGAGTAGGTCAAAGCCACGCAATCATGCGGGCTGTTGCCGACAGGAATCGAAATCAGTCCTTCGTAACGGCCGATGCCATGATCTTGATGCACTACCAGATCGCCGGGAGTCAGCGCCGCCAGTTCGGCAAGGAAGGCATCGGCTGACTTTTTGCGCTTTTGCCGCCGGACGAGGCGGTCGCCGAGCATGTCTTGTTCGCTGATCAGCGCCACGTCAGGCGAGGTGAAGCCGTGGTCTATTGGCAAGACCACCATCGCCGCGCGACCTATTGTCGTTCCCAATGCTTGCTGCCAACTATCGGCGTCCGACAGTGGCGGGGCACCGTGATCAGAAAGTAGGCCTTTTAAACGTTCGCGCGCACCAACCGAATAACTCGCAATAATCGCTTTTCTGCCAGATTTGGCGAGTGATTTGAGGTGATCCGCAACCGCCTCATACACATTGGCCTTTTGCGCGCGCTCTGGGGCGAAATCGCGTGCCGCCGAGATACCGAAGTCGATAACATGCGCCGAATTGGGTTGGGCAAACGGGGTCAATAAATGTGCGGCGTTGGCCGTTAGGGTCTGCTCTAATTCGTCAGCCGATAAATACAGCATTTCGGGTGGCAACGGGCGATAACTGCCGGGTTCGGCGACCTGCGCCTTTACCCGATTGTCATAATAGTCCGAAATCGCGTCGAGCCGCGATTGCCCCGCCGACACCGCGCCTGAATCGCGGATTACCAAAGTCCCGTCGCCGACATGGTCGAAAATTGTCGCCATCCGCTCTTCAAACAAGGGCAGCCAATGGTCCATGCCCGACAGGCGCCGGCCTTCGGAGACGGCCTGGTACAGCGGATCGCCAGTCGCGGTCACGCCGAAGCGTTCGCGATAACCAACGCGGAAGCGCTTGATTGCCTCCTCATCCATTAATGCCTCGACGGCGGGCAAGATATCGAAATGTTCGACCTGATCGACGCTTCGCTGATCAACGGGGTTGAAACGGCGGATGCTTTCGATTTCGTCGCCGAAGAAATCGAGACGCAGTCCGAACTCGCTGCCCGCCGGGAAAAGATCGACGATACTGCCGCGAATCGCAAATTCGCCAGCTTCGGCGACGGTATCAACGCGGAAATAGCCGTTTGATTGGAGCAGCGATGCCAATCGTTCACGGCTGATTTCGCGGCCTGCAGTCAGCCGTTCTCCGGTCTGCCGGATACGGAACGGCGTGACATATTTCTGGATAACCGCGCCGATGGTGGTCAGCACCAGTTGCTTCTTTTTGGGTGGTTGCTGGAGCGCCTGCAACGTCGACATACGCTGCGACGTAACCGCGACCGAAGGTGATGCGCGGTCATATGGCAGGCAATCCCAAGCGGGAATCTGCAGTATTTCCAGTTCTGGTGCAAAAAAAGGCACCGCATCGGCAACCGCGCGCATTGCCGCATCATCAGGCGCGATGAACAGCGTACGTGCTTTCGCCGCGCGCGTCAGGTCGGCAAGCAGCAAAGGCGCAAAGCCTGAAGGCACCGAAGCCAGCGTCAGCCCCTGCTGCGCTTTTGTAATTCGTTGCAAATCGATCATGTGCCGCTTTTGGCCAGTCCTTCCGGCAGCGAAACGAAATCAAGCCGCCTTAATACGTCCATCATTGGTCCCGCAAACGACGGATCTGGCTGCGTGATTCCCAGCGCCCAGTCGAGTATATCGACATCCTGTTCCTCCAGCAGACGTTCGAACCAGGCGAAGTCTGCTTCACACCCATTTTTCACATAGCAATCAAAAAAGCCTCCAACCAACGCATCTGCCTCACGCGTACCCCGGTGGTGTGCGCGGAAATGCAGTTTTCGAATATAGGCATCGGCGTCCATTGCGCGCGTCCTTTTGGCTATGGCTTGTGAGGGTGCGGGGATATAGGCTGCGTTAGAGATGCGCCCCGATATACTCAATCCGTTATTTGCAGAAGTGCGTGACCTTAAAGGCGTCGGCCCGGGTCTTGCAAAGCCGCTCGACCGGCTCGGGTTGGAGCGCGTCAAGGATTTGCTCTACCATTTTCCGGCTAGCTGGACCTATCGCAAGTCGGTGTCGCTGCTCGACGTTGCCGATGTCGGCAGCAATATCATCATCCACGTCACTGTGATGGAGCACCGCAGCAGCGGAAGTGCGCGGGCACCGCTGCGGATTTATGCCGCCGATGCCGATGGCAATTACATCACGCTCACCTTTTTCGGGCGCAACGGCGGATGGGCCCGCAAGCAATTGCCGACGGGTGAAGCGCGGATTATTTCGGGGAAGCTCGACCGTTATGGCGACGAACTGCAGATGGTGCATCCTGACCATATCGCGGAGGTCGGCGGAACTGGAGCGCCGGGATTGGCGGAGCCGGTCTATCCGCTGTCCGAAGGGATCACCAACCACCGTTTGGGGCAGCTTGTAACCGCCGGGATGGCACATCTGCCTGAGTTACCCGAATGGATAGAACCCTCATTGTTGGCGACGCGCAAATGGCAAGGCTGGCAAGCATCGCTACAGACGGTTCATCACAAAGATGACCAAGCAGCGCGCGACCGGCTCGCCTATGACGAACTGTTTTCGAACCAGCTTGCGATGCGTCTGGTGCGCGCGGCAATGGATAAGCGCAAAGCAGTTCCAATTGTCGGCACAGGGGCTTTGGTCGACCGGTTGCAGTTGCCGTTCGAGCTTACCAACGCGCAGCAACGGGTGATCACCGAAATAGAAGGCGACCTTGCGCAATCGCGACCGATGCTGCGCTTGCTGCAGGGCGATGTCGGCTCGGGCAAGACGATGGTGGCGCTAAGGGCGCTATTGCGTGGCGTTGAGGCAGGGATGCAGGGGGCGTTGCTAGCTCCGACCGAAATATTGGCGCGGCAGCATTTTGCCAATTTGCAGCAGCTTCTCGCCGGGTTGCCTGTCAATGTTGCCATTTTGACGGGACGCGAAAAGGGCAAAGTGCGCGAGGCGACTCTTATGGGGCTGGCCGATGGCTCTATCCACATCCTAGTTGGTACTCACGCGATCTTTCAGGAGGCGGTGACGTATAAGGCGTTGGCGGTGGCTGTGATCGATGAACAGCACCGTTTTGGCGTGTCTCAGCGGCTCATGCTGTCGAAAAAGGGCAGGGGCGTCCCGCATCTGCTGGTTATGACCGCGACCCCTATCCCGCGCAGCCTTGCGCTGGCGGCCTATGGCGAGATGGATAGCTCGCAAATTGACGAATTGCCGCCGGGCCGGACACCGGTCGAAACGCGGGTTATTTCGCAGGAACGGTTGCCGGAAATTATCGACGGCGTCGCGCGACACCTCGCTGCGGGCAAGCAGGCGTTCTGGGTCTGCCCGCTTGTGGAGGAGAGCGAAAATAGCGATCTTGCTGCGGCAGAGCAGCGTGCCGAGCAATTGCGGTTACGCTTTGGCGAGCAAGTGGCAGTCGTTCATGGCCGGATGCGCGGGCCGGAAAAGGATGCTGTGATGGAGCGCTTCATCGCTGGCGAAACGCGGCTGCTGATAGCGACCACGGTTATCGAAGTCGGGGTCGACGTGCCCAACGCCAGCCTGATGATCGTCGAGGCTGCAGACCGCTTTGGTTTGGCGCAGCTCCACCAATTGCGCGGCCGCGTCGGGCGCGGTGCCGAGAAATCAGTGTGCTTGCTCGTCCGCTCGCCGCAAATCGGTGAAACCGCGCGTGCAAGGCTGGCGCTGATGCGCGAAACCAATGACGGGTTTCGCATAGCGGAGGAAGATCTGAAACTGCGCGGAGCAGGCGAATTACTCGGCACCCGCCAATCCGGCGAAAGTCCGTTTCGCGTCGCTACGCCCGAACAGGTGCGGGAGCTGATCCCGGTCGCCGCGGACGACGCACGTTTGCTTCTCGACCGCGATGGCGGCCTTGACGGACCGCGCGGCGATGCAGCGCGGTTATGCCTGTATTTATTCGAACGCGACGCAGGGATTGCGACCTTGCGCGGGGGTTAGCGCAATTTCGGGCCGATCTGGTCGAGCATGGCGAGGAAATCCGGCAGGCGTACGACTCGCTCAAACTGGAAACCTGCCCGGTTTTCGACGGTCCAGATTATCAATGCTTCCAGACGACCGACGACAGGCAAGCGTAATTCGACGCGGTCGCCACGTTCAAACACGGAATTATCGTCGATCATGAAGCCGTGCGCCGAGACATTGACGATATGAATTGTCTGGTCGCCGTGCTGCTTGCTTTCGGCAATCACTTTATGGTCCGCCCGGTGTCGGGCGGCGCGGCGTAAATCCATGTCATTTGTCGATGCGGCTTGCGCCATAAAGTGCGACCCTTTTTTGTTTGGATCGTCAATGTCGCAGAAAGTTACAAATAAATGGTAAAATCCAGCGGGTGGGAAGTTTACCTTATAGGGTCACGAAAACCGCAAAATGCCATGCTTTTTCTTGCCCGCTGATACCGTTATGTCCTGCGATGTTACTGCAATCATTGCGTTCTCGTCGCTGACCGGCACGCCATCGACCTTTGCACCGCCGCCTTGGATCATCCGGCGGCCTTCTTTTTTGGATGCAACAAAGTTCAATGCAACCAGGGCATCAACCACCGAAATCGACTCACGCAATTCAAAAACCGGCAAATCATCGCCTGTAAGTCCCTCGGCAAAAACCTTGCGCGCGGTATCTTCCGCCAGCCTCGCTGCGTCTGGACCGCGACACATTTCGGTCGCGGCATTTGCGAGCGCAATTTTGGCGGCGTTGATTTCCGAGCCTTCCAGCTTTTCAAGCCGTTCGATTTCGTTCAATGGCAGGTCGGTGAATAGCCGCAAGAACCGACCGACGTCGCGATCATCGGTGTTGCGCCAGAACTGCCAGTAATCATAATCGGGCAACTGTTCGCGGTTGAGCCAAACCGCGCCCGAGACCGATTTGCCCATTTTTGTGCCGTCCGACTTGGTAATCAGCGGCGTTGTCAGGCCGAACACCTCGGCACCGTCCATCCGCCGGGCAAGCTCAACACCGTTGATGATGTTACCCCATTGGTCCGAACCACCCATCTGCAAACGTACACCCATATTCTTGCCAAGATGACGGAAATCATAACCTTGAAGATCATGTAGTTGAATTCGAGAAAAGTCATCGGCTGTTCGCGTTCGAGACGCAACTTGACCGAGTCGAAAGTCAGCATCCGGTTGACGGTGAAATGCGTACCGACTTCCTGCAATAATTCGATGTAGCCGAGCTTGCCGAGCCAATCATGGTTGTTGACCATCACCGCGTCCGTGGGTCCATCGCCAAATGTCAGAAATTGTTCGAACGCTGACCTGATGGACGCGATATTGTCGTCAATCATCGCATCGGTCAGCATTTTGCGGACTTCATCCTTGCCCGTTGGGTCCCCGATCCGCGTGGTGCCACCGCCCATGACAACCACGGGCTTGTGTCCAGTCTGTTGTAACCGGCGCAGAAGCATGATGGAAACAAGATTGCCGACATGAAGCGATGGCGCTGTGGCGTCAAAGCCGATATAGCCGGGTACGATTTCCTTCGATGCCAGCGCGTCTAGAGCAGCGGCATCGGTCGCCTGGTGGATATAGCCGCGCTCGTCGAGCAGGCGGAGGAGGTCGGATTTGTAAGCAGTCATAGCGCGGCTGCGCCTAGCATGGAGTTTGACATTGGCCAACATTCCGATGAGCGAAATCCAGTTGTCATGTCATCCATCGACCCCGGCCCTGAAAGCGGAGCATATCGACGTGGAGATTAGGACTGCGGGTAACGGTCGCTTGTTCGCGCGTTATGCGCTCGAATGCGACACCAGCATGTTGATGCTGCCAGAGCCGTTTGCCCCGGTCCGGTCCGACCGCCTTTGGCAAGCCACGTGCTTCGAACTGTTTATCAGGCGTGCCGGCGATGAACGCTATTTCGAGTATAATTTTTCGCCCTCTACCGAATGGGCGCTTTATCGCTTTTCGGATTATCGCAAGGGCATGGCCGAAGAAATGGTAAAGCGTCCGAGGATCACGTGCGATTATTCGGAAAGCCACTTCGCGCTCAATGCCGAATTCGACTTGCCCGATGGCTGGCGCGAAGGGCTGTTCATGATCGGCCTTGCGGCCGTGGTCGAGGAAAGCGAAGGCACCAAGTCCTATTGGGCGCTCGCACATCCGCCCGGCGAACCAGATTTTCATCATAAGGATTGCTTTGCGCTGCCCATGGAGGCACCACGCGTTTCATGAAATTCGGTATAGATCGCTTACTTGCTGAGCCGGAACTACGCGCGCCCTTGAACGGCAAGCGTGTCGCTTTGCTGGCCCATCCTGCTTCCGTAACGGAAGACCTTACCCATTCGCTAGATGCGTTGGTAGCATGCGGATTGAAGGTCAGTGCAGCCTTTGGCCCACAACATGGCCTGCGCGGCGACAAGCAGGACAATATGATGGAGTTGCCCGACTTCACCGACCCTGTTCACGGTATTCCGGTGTTCAGCCTTTATGGCGAAGTGCGCCGACCGACCGGGCAATCGATGGGCACGTTCGACGTCATCCTTATCGATATGCAGGATCTCGGTTGCCGGATTTATACCTTCATCACGACCTTGCTCTACATGCTGGAAGCAGCGGCGGAGCATGGCAAAACGGTTTGGGTGCTGGATCGGCCTAATCCTGCCGGACGTCCGGTCGAGGGCCTAACATTGCTGCCGGGTTGGGAAAGCTTCGTCGGGGCAGGGCCAATCCCCATGAGGCATGGACTGACGCTGGGCGAGCTTGGCCAATGGTTCGTCGATCATTACAAAATCGACGTCGATTACCGCGTGATCGCGATGGAAGGTTATCAGCCTTGACGCGGCTCCCGGTTTTGGCTGGCCCGAAGACCGGCTGTGGATAAACCCAAGCCCGAACGCGCCGAACATCAATATGGCGCGGGCGTATGCGGGAACGGTGATGCTTGAAGGCGCTAATTTGTCCGAGGGCAGGGGTACAACCCGCCCGCTCGAGATTTTCGGTGCTCCCGATATTGATGCACGAGCCGTTATCACCGAAATGCAAAGCTTTGCGCCGCAATGGCTGGACGGCTGCGCGCTTGCGCGAAATCTGGTTCGAGCCGACTTTCCACAAACATGTCCATCAGCTGTGCCATGGCGTCCATATCCATGCCGAGGGTGTCAGCTACGATCATCAGGCATTCAAACCGTGGCGCGTCCAGGCACTGGCCTTCAAAGCCATCCGGCAATTATACCCGGATTACGATCTGTGGCGGGATTTCCCTTATGAATATGAGTTCGGCAAGCTGGCAATCGACGTCATCAACGGAGGCCCGGGCTTACGCGAATGGGTAGATAATGGTGCATCCACGCCCACTGATCTGGACGTAATGGCGTCACTTGACGAGGCAGCATGGATTGAAAAACGGCAGAAATACTTACTTTATTAATGCCCGTGTTTGCGGACGAGTTCGCGCATTGCGTCGTCCAGCCCTTCGATTGTTAGAGGATACATGCGGTCGTTCATCAATTCCTTAATGATTTTCGTCGACTGCGAATAGCCCCATTGTTTTTCCGGCACTGGGTTCAGCCAGATCGTTGCCGGATAGGTGTTGGTGATGCGGTGCATCCAGACCGCACCCGATTCCTCGTTGAAATGCTCGACTGAGCCGCCCGGGTGCGTGATTTCATAAGGGCTCATCGAGGCATCGCCGACCATCACCACCTTATAGTCATGCGGAAATTTGTGCAGAACATCCCACATTGGGGTGCGCTCCGCAAAACGACGGCGGTTGTCCTTCCACACGCCTTCATACGGGCAGTTATGGAAATAGAAAAATTCGAGGTTTTTGAACTCACTGGTCGCCGCACTGAATAATTCTTCGCACAGCTTGATGAACGGGTCCATCGAGCCGCCGACATCGAGCATCAAGAGCAATTTGATGGCGTTGCGGCGTTCTGGCCGCATCTGGATGTCGAGCCAGCCCTGCCGCGCGGTGCCGTCGATTGTAGCGTCGATATCGAGTTCTTCTGCTGCGCCCTCGCGCGCGAATTTGCGCAGGCGGCGCATTGCGATCTTGATATTGCGAGTCCCAAGCTCTCTTGTGTGGTCGAGATTCTGGAACTCGCGCTTGTCCCAGACCTTCACCGCGCGCTTATGCTTGGATTCGCCTCCAATCCGCACGCCTTCGGGGTTATAGCCGCCATTGCCATAGGGAGACGTGCCACCCGTCCCAATCCATTTGTTGCCGCCCTGATGCCGCTTTTCTTGCTCCTCAAGCCGCTTTTTGAGCGTCTCCATCAATTCGTCCCAGCTACCCATTTTCTCGATGGCTGCCATTTCTTCGGGACTTAGATATTTTTCGGCAATTGCCTTCAGCCAATCGGCGGGAATATCGACCGGGTTCTGACCGTAGTCGGTGAAGATGCCTTTGAATACTTTGCCGAAAACCTGGTCGAACCGATCAAGCAGGGCTTCGTCCTTCACCAGCGTGGTGCGTGCGAGATAATAGAATTCCTCGGGGCTTTGCTGAATCACTTCGGCGTCGAGCGCCTCGAGCAGTGCCAGATGCTCCTTGAGCGACGCGGAAATGCCAGCGCTGCGTAACTCTTCCATGAACGAGAAAAACATTAACAATCCTCACTTTGCCAACTGCTTGTGACGCGCACGTCAAACGACGTCAACTGGACGTAGTTAATCAGCTGATAACCATATGTCGCTATCGCCCTCACAACATACTCCAAGGACCAGTCGCGCAATGAAAATGGAAAAAATCGAACTCCAGGACAATCATTGGATCAAGGATACAGCGCGCATGTGCGGCGATGTGACCGTGGGCTGTTCGGATACCGCCGGGATTCTTGAAAATGGACTTGAGTCGGCCGGCTTTCTCAAAACAAAATATGCCGAACTTACAGAGCTAACGCTCCGGCTCGACAGCGATATTGCGGGCGTGACCCAAGCGACGTCGGACGCGACGGGCCTTGTCAGAGGCAGCACTTACCAAATTGAACGGCGGCGCTGAAACCATCAGCATTTCGATGGCCAGTTTTTCCGAAATGATCGCGCTCATCGAAAGTCTGGGCACGCACATCACTGGCTTTGCTTCAGCGATGGAGCAGGTGAAGCGCGTATCACAATCGATCGATACGATCGCGCGAACGACCAATATGCTTGCGCTCAACGCTGCCATCGAAGCCGAGAAGGCAGGCGAGGCGGGGCAAACCTTTGCTGTTGTTGCCGCCGAAGTGAAAAAACTTGCGCTCGATACGCGCACAGCCGCCGTAGAAATTACCGGCACGGTCAATTCGCTGTCGAATGAAGCATCGAAATTTGTCGGGCAAATCGAAGACGGCATTTCGGCCAGCGGCGATGCGCAGCGTCAGTTTTCCAGTCTTCAACAGGTCATCGACGGCGTCACCGACATCGTCGGACAGGTTGGCGGCCACAACCGGGAAATCGCCGAGAGTACTTCGGCAATCCACCACAGCCTCGTCGAGTTGCAAAGAGTGCGTGACGACGTGGCCGAGGCGAATGGCGAAATGTTCGACGCGGTCACCAACGCACATCGGCAAATCAACGATCTGGAACTGCAAGCGAACCGGATGTTTGACCATATTGTCCACAGTGGCCTTTCTAGCGAAGATCAGGAATTCGTCGACTTGGCCATTGAAGAGGCCGCAGCAATCGTTGATGTCACCGAGGCAGCCATAGCGAACGGCATACTGACGATGGACGATCTGTTCGATACGAATTACCAGCCGGTCCCGGGAAGCAATCCGCCGCGTTTTACCACGCGGCTGACCCGGTGGGCAGAGCAGCATTGGCAGCCGATCATCGAAGCGATGAAAGCTCGTCGCCCTGACACAATCCTGTCATGCGTGCCGACGAGCCGTGAAGGCTTCCTGCCGATTCATCTCAAGGAATTTTCGCGAGCCCCGATTGGCGACCTTGCGCACGATACCAAATATTGCCGCAACGGGCGGATATTGCTGGGCGGCATCGACGATATCGCCAAGGCAAGCGATCAGGATTACATGATGGCTGTCTATCGCCACGAGGGCGATGGCACGACCTACACGACGGTGCGCAATGTCTATGTGCCGATCCGCATTAACGGCCGCCGGTGGGGCGACGCCGAAATTGCGTATGTGATCTAGCCGCCCTTATTTAGCCATTTTGGCGCCGCGCCATGAAAGCGAGGCGCTCGAACAGCATCACGTCCTGTTCATTTTTCAGAAGCGCGCCGTGGAGCGGGGGGATCGCTTTGGTCGGGTCGCGCGATTGCAGAACGTCCAGAGGCATATCCTCGTGCAGCAATAGCTTGAGCCAATCGAGCAATTCGCTCGTCGATGGTTTTTTCTTAAGACCGGGCACCTCGCGCACCTCGTAGAAAATGTCCATTGCCTTCGATACGAGGATCTTCTGGATTCCCGGGAAATGGACATCGATAATCGCCTGCATCGTGTCGCGGTCGGGGAATTTGATATAATGGAAGAAACAACGGCGCAGGAACGCGTCGGGCAGTTCCTTTTCGTTGTTCGAGGTGATGATGATGATTGGCCGCTCCTTGGCCTTCACCGTCTCATGCGTTTCGTAAACGTAGAACTCCATGCGGTCGAGTTCCTGTAGCAAGTCGTTTGGAAACTCGATGTCGGCCTTGTCGATCTCGTCGATCAGCAGCACCGGCAGCGTGGGCGAGGTAAACGCCTCCCATAATTTACCCTTTTTGATATAATTGGCGATGTCATGCACGCGCTCGTCGCCAAGCTGACTGTCGCGCAGCCGAGCCACCGCGTCATATTCGTAAAGCCCTTGGTGGGCCTTGGTCGTCGACTTGACGTTCCACTCGATCAGAGGAGCGCCCATCGCCGTTGCAATTTCTTGCGCGAGCACAGTCTTGCCCGTTCCCGGCTCGCCTTTCACAAGCAACGGTCGCCGCAGCTTGGTCGCGGCGTTGACCGCGACTTTCAGGTCATCGGTGGCCACATAATTATCAGTGCCTTCAAAGCGCATGGAACGTTCCCGTCAAGTTAATCGAACGGTTAAGCCGATAAGTGGGGAGCGCTGCGGATGCAAGCCGCATAATCTAATTAGGGACAGTCCCTAATTAGAATTAGAATTAGCCTGCCAGCGTTTCCGCATGGCGCGCTGAAATCAGCTGCCAAAGCCCGCGTTGCTGCGCCAATATCTGCTCCGCCCCAAACCGCATCGCGCGGCGATAGCTTTCGGTCGCGCCCAGCTTTTCAGCAAGCTCGCTGCATTCGCCGATATCAGGCAGGGTGCAGGCAGGGACATCAAGGCCGGTATGCAGCGCCACCGCCGACAGCAATGGCCGGCTGCGCTGCCAGTCGATGGCGAATGCAATGGCCGCACCTGCTGGACAGCCCTGACGATCCGAAGTCGCCAGCATCTCGAAATTTTTCGCCTGCCCCAGGATCAGCGCGGCAACCTTGTTCTCGCCAGTGTGCCGGCGTTCGGGGCCTGCCGCAACGGTCAGCGCGTTCAGAAAGGCGCGCTCGACGGCAAAGGCATCGATCGCCCGAATGAGCCATTTGCGTGCGGCATCGTCGACAATTTTGAGCGCAGCGTGGTCGATGATGCCCGGGTGCCGTCCATGCGAGACGTTGATGAAATGCGCAACATCGGCAACCAGCGCGCCGCGCGCATATTTGTAAGGCGAACGCAAATCGGGCCGAGTTGATCCATGCGATATGAAATCGGCAAGCGGCGCGGTCACAGCCACGCTGCCGTCGGCGAGCACGGCATCGACGAAAAGCGAACCGAAATCGCTATATGTGTCCGGCCGTGCCAGATTGTCCATTGCCCACTCCGATTGACGATACGGCCCGTGTTGTGACCGCACCGAATTGAAGAGGAGTAGCAAAAAGTCCTAAATGACCCGTTTACGAAGAAAAAACTTTTGATTCAGGATGTTCGATAAGCGGCCTTATTAGGGACTGTCCCTAATAAGGTTTTTCGCTGCGATAATAGCAGAAGGTCAGCCACAACGAGGTCGCGCCGAGCAGGTGCCACGCGGCGTGGCCCTGCAAAAGGCTTCCCGGCGCGCACAACGTGCCGTGCTGATCGAGATTCCAGATTGTGAAAGCCACCGCTTTGGTGGCAACGCCCGCGAAATACCAGGCAACCCGAACGCCCTTGCGGCGCGGCCTGGCAAAGCCAAGCTCGACGATAATCGCCGCAATCAACACCACCGCGAACAGCCAGCGGCGCACGTCGGGAACCTGATACAGCACCAGCAGCAGCGCGCTCACCAACGCCAGATAGAGCATGACCGCCACGCGCACCGGCAGGCCGCGCCAGCGCACCACCGCGCTGATCAGCATAAATCCGCCGACCAGATACATGCCCATCACATCGAAAAACTGCCCCCAAAGCGTGAGTGTTGCATGCAGCAGCACCGAACCAAGCCCGACAAAAATCGCGGTGAGCCCGAACGCCGCCGCCGCTTCGGACCGGAACCGCGATTGCCAGCTTGCGCCTTGCGAGAGGATAATCATCAGGAAGCCCGCAAAGGCATAGCCATAGCTCGACCAGCTGTTCGCCGGTTGCACGATGAGTGCGCCGACGCGCGGAAGCTCGCAAAAACAGCGTGTCGCGGTGCACGAAGCGGGGGCATAAACCGCCCAGTCGGGGCCGAGCGTGGAGAGTAGCAGCCAGATTGCGGCCATCGACAGCAGTGTAAGAAGCGCGGCGAGACCGAACTGGCGCGGGGCGATGGTCAAAATTGGCTCTCCTGTTTGCGATATCATTAGCAGCAGATGCGCCCGACGCTACGCCATTATATCACGCTGTTTTTAGAAACTAACCATATCGGTAAAAAGTCATTGACTTTGGCACTGAAATGGAACATATACAGAACATTCGATGGAGCCCGCTGAATTGGCGGGCACAGTTCTAAGGAGTTCCCAATATGGAAAATACAGCATCGCCCGACCAGCAGGGTCGGGTGGCAGGTTCGCATGTCCGGTACGGCCCGACGGGCCGGGCGCAACGCATCAAGACCGGCGGCGCGCAATGGTCGGACGAGGCCGAGGAATTGTTTCTCGATGTGCTGGCATCGAGTTGCAATGTGAAGATGGCGGCGGAGGCGACCGGATTTCATACCCAGACCGCGTACCGGATGCGCCGGTTGCGGCCTGACTTTGCGGCGCGGTGGCAGGAGGCATTGTCTCAGGGCTATATCCGCCTTGAATTTGCGCTGGTCGAAGCCGCCTGCGACAGCATGGCCGATGCAGAATTCGATGCCGAACGGCCCATTCCGAAAATGACCGTCGATCAGGCGATGGGCGTGCTTCGGGCCCATAAAGGCGAAGTCATGGGCGATGGCCGCAAGATACCCGGCCGCCATGCGCGGCGGCGCAGCTTTGAGGAAGTGCGCGACAGCATCATCAAGAAAATCGAAGCGATCGAGCGGGCGCGTGACCAGCAACCGGAAAGCAGCGAATAGAGATTGAAAAATTTTCACGCGGAGACGCGGGGACGCGGAGAATTGAACATTTCGGCCTCTGCGTCTCTGCGCGAAATATTTAGGAACGGAAGATGATTGAGGAACCCGACTTTCACAGCTTGCTCGGGCGCGTTAAGCCCGACGAACGTCTGCAGTTCTTCAATTCATTGGGCTTGCAAAATGCCCAGGCGGTTGATGGCGACTGGTCCAACTGGGCACATGACGGACAGAAAAACCCGCCGGGTGACTGGCGGACATGGGTTATCATGGCGGGCAGGGGCTTTGGCAAGACCCGCGCAGGGGCCGAGTGGGTGGCTCATATGATCGATGGAAATCCCGATTTGCGGATTGCTCTGGTCGGCGCGAGCATAGACGAGGCGCGGCGCGTGATGGTTGACGGGCAAAGCGGTTTGCTCTCGGTGGCAAATGATCTGGTGGCACAGTTTCATCCCAGCCGGCGTCTGTTGCAGTTCAAAAACGGCGCTGAGGCGACGCTATTTTCAGGTGCCTCGCCCGAATCCCTGCGCGGGCCGGAGCATCATTTCGCCTGGTGCGACGAGCTGGCGAAATGGGAGAAGCCCGGCGAGACATGGGATATGTTGCAACTCGGTTTGCGGTTGGGCGAGCGGCCCCGCGCGTTGGTAACGACGACGCCCAGGTCGGGGCAGGCGCTGACGCGTATTATGGCGGCGAAAGGTTGCGTGGTGACCGGCGGCAAGACGCGAGCGAACCCGCATTTGCCAAGCGCTTTTATCGAGACGGTGGAGGAATTATACGCCGGAACAAGGCTTGGGCGGCAGGAGCTGGATGGCGAGTTGCTGCCCGATGTCGCAGGGGCGTTGTGGAGCGTCGAGTTGATCGAGCGGTGTCGGGCACTTACTCCCCTCCCGCAGGCGGGAGGGGTTGGGGGTGGGGCGAGCGCAGCGAGCTCTGCCCTATTGGCACCGGACTTACCCACCCCTAACCCGGTGGAGGGGAACTATGCCCGCACCCTGATCGGCGTTGACCCGCCCTCGGGCGATGGCACCTGCGGCATTGTCGCCTGCGCGCTTGACGCCGATGGCATCGCTTACGTGCTCGCCGACCACAGCGTTACGGCTCGAAGTCCGGAAGGCTGGGCGAGGGCAGTCGCCGCCGCCGCCGAAGTCCACAAAGCGCAAATGGTGGTCGCCGAAACCAACCAGGGCGGGCAGATGGTCGAGGCCGTGCTGAGGGCCGCCGACGCCCGGCTGCGCGTCAAGGCGGTGCAGGCCCATATCAGCAAAAGTGACCGCGCGACACCGATTTCGGCGCGTTTCGAGGCAGGCAAGGTGCGGCTGTGCGGGCGCTTTGAGGAATTGGAGGCGCAATTGTGCGGAATGATTGCGGGTGGCGGCTATGAAGGCCCGGGAAGATCGCCGGATAGGGCGGATGCTATGGTGTGGGCCTTGAGTGAGTTGATGCTGGGGACGGAGAAAGGGCCGCCGAGGGTGAGGGTGCTTTGAACGGCGCGCTGCATCTTATTAGGGACTGTCCCTAATAAGGAGCCAGCCACCATCAGCTTGACCGATGCTTAACCCGCAGGCTCCTCGCGATCATTTTTCGAGCAACCATCAAATTAGCGCCCTCGACCAAAATACTGAGCATCACACCCTCGATACCACTGATGAAATAGCCACTAACGAGTCCACCAATCGCAATCAGGACAAAGATTGCAGTCCAGCCCCAATGGCGGACGATTATCTCGGCAACATCGGTCCACTTCACGCGCACGTCGCCACCTTGATACGTCAGTTTGGCAGGCTGTACGACTATCCGGGTTTCTTGCATCAAGATTGATCTATCCCGTTGCTTCGTTTTAATTAGGGACTGTCCTTAATAAGAAATCACTGATCCAGAAAGCCCGCATTTTCCGCGAACGGCTCGGATGCTTTAGCTTCCGCAATGCCTTCGCCTCGATCTGCCGGATACGTTCGCGAGTCACGCTGAACTGCTGCCCGACTTCCTCAAGCGTATGGTCGGTGTTCATGCCGATGCCGAAGCGCATCCGCAGCACGCGTTCTTCGCGCGGGGTCAGTGACGCCAATACGCGGGTTACGGTTTCCTTGAGGTTCGCCTGAATCGCGGCATCGACGGGGATGATCGCGTTCTTGTCCTCGATGAAATCGCCCAGATGGCTGTCTTCCTCATCGCCGATGGGGGTTTCGAGGCTGATTGGTTCCTTGGCGATTTTCATCACCTTGCGGACCTTTTCGAGCGGCATTGACAGGCGCTCGGCCATTTCCTCCGGCGTCGGTTCGCGGCCCTGTTCGTGCAGGAACTGGCGGCTGGTGCGGACAAGTTTGTTGATCGTTTCGATCATGTGCACCGGAATACGGATGGTGCGCGCCTGATCGGCGATGCTGCGGGTGATCGCCTGGCGGATCCACCAGGTCGCGTAGGTGCTGAACTTGTAACCACGGCGATATTCGAATTTGTCGACCGCCTTCATCAGGCCGATATTGCCTTCCTGAATAAGATCAAGGAATTGCAGGCCGCGGTTGGTGTATTTTTTGGCGATGGAAATCACGAGGCGCAGGTTCGCTTCGACCATTTCCTTCTTGGCGATTCGTGCCTCGCGCTCGCCCTTTTGCACCATATTCACGATGCGGCGGAACTCGTTGAGCGACATGCCTGTATTGGCGGCAATGTCAGCTATTTCGGCGCGGATGCGTTCGACACCGTCGGCTTCGGCGGTGGCAAATGCGGTCCATTTCTTGTCGATGTTCGATACGTCCGACAGCCAGTTTTCGTCGAGCTCATGGCCCATATAGCTGTCGAGAAAGGCCTTGCGCGGCACCTTGTGCCGTTCGGCCAAGCGCAGCATCTGTCCGCCCAGAGCGGTCAGGCGACGGTTGAACGAATAGAGCTGATCGACCAGATATTCGATCTTGTTCGCGTGGAACTGTACCGACTTCAACCTCGGCGGTCAATTCTTCGCGTAATTTGTGATATTTATTCTCCGAAGCTGTGGAGAAATCTTCGCCGGCGTTGAGCGCGCGCATGCGGTCGAGCTGGATGTTCGAGAATTTCTTGAACAAGGACGCGATCTTTGCAAACCGCTCCAAAGCCTCGGGCTTCAGCGCTTCTTCCATCTGCGCGAGCGAAAGCGTGTTGTCTTCTTCCTCTTCCTCGACCGGGCGCGCGCGGCGTTCGGTCATGTCTTCGTCGTCTTCGTTGACGGTTTCAGGCTCGTCCTCGACCTCTTCTTCTTCCTTGTAGGAGACGCCAGCGGTCTTTTCGCTGATTTCGCCGTCGCCTTCTTCTTCCTCATCATCGGTCAGCGTTTCGGGTGCCTTCGAAAGCATCGCGTCGAGATCGAGGATTTCGCGCAACTGCATTTCGCCATTGTTGAGCGCGTTCGACCAGTCGATGATCGCGTGGAAAGTGATCGGGCTTTCGCACAGGCCCAGAATCATCGTGTCGCGGCCCGACTCGATGCGCTTGGCAATCGCGATTTCGCCCTCGCGGCTAAGCAGCTCGACCGCGCCCATTTCGCGCAGATACATGCGCACAGGGTCATCGGTGCGCTCGCCGGTGCCGGTTTTCTTGATCGTGTTGGTCAGCGAACGGGGGTCGTTTTCGGAAATATTGTCGATGGTTTCGACTTCTTCTTCCTGCTCTTCCTTCCTCCTCGCCGTGCCTCGTCGGATTCGACGATCTGCACGCCCATTTCCGTTAATCGCGGACATCACGTCTTCGATTTGCTCCGAAGACATCTGGTCCTGCGGCAGCGCAGCGTTCAATTCGTCATAGGTCAGGAAACCACGGCGCTTCGCCTTTGCCAGAAGCTTTTTAACCGTCGCATCGTTCAAATCGATCAGCGGTGCATCGCCATTTTCTGCGATATCTTCTTCATTTTCGTTTGCGCGACTTGCCAAAATAATTCCCCGATAATCTCAAAAACCGTCCGCATCGCGCCTGAAAAATGCGATGATGCGGTCGTCAAATGCCTTTTTTTCGTGTCGCAACCGTTGCTGCTCTGCAAACGTCTCGTCGGTCATCTCCGAACTCGCCAGCCGTGTGGCGCGTTCCAGAGCTTCTTCCAGCGCGGGACGCTGCTTCATCAGCCTGATTGCTTCACCCAATTCCTTTGAAGCGCTGGATAATCCGTCGCCTCCATCCCCTGCTTCTCCCCAGTTGCCTTGCCTGTTGAAGGCAAAGACTTTGCCGTTGCTGTGGAGGAGCGTCGTGGCGACATTATACAACTTCTCGTCCAATATGGTAAGAAGGGCGTCAGTATCAAGCGATTCTTGTGCAAAACTTGCATCGAGCATCGCGCCGAGCAATTGGGCGTGATTCGCGTCCGCCGGAACAAAGTCGCTGAGCGCTTCGTGGTGGCGCTGGATAAACAACGGATTGCGCAGCAGCGCCCCTAGCACACCCTGCACCAGAAAGTCGGAGCTTTTGGCGTTGAAGCTTTTGGTTTCGGCCCCCGGCGGCAGGATTTGCGGTTTGCGCCAGTCGCGTTTCTGCCCCTTTTGGCCGGGCACGAATGGCGCACGGGGCTTGGCTGCGAACAAGGTGTCGAAGCGCTCGCGGAAGGCGTCGGCATAATGACGCCGGATTTCACCGTCGGCGATATTGGCCATATGCGCGCCCAGACGTTGTTTAAGGCCTGCACGGTCTTCAGGCGTGTCGAGTGGGCCAGCGGCCACTTCGGAGCGCCACAGGCGTTCCACGAGCGGTTCGGATGCTTCAAGCAACGCCGCCAGCGCCTTCGGACCCGACTTCTTGACCAGATCGTCGGGATCTTGCCCCTCGGGCAAAGTGACGAACTGCAGGCTATGCCCAGGCTTTAGCAACGGCAACGCCCGCAACGCGGCGCGCAACGCCGCCTTCTGCCCTGCCGCATCGCCATCAAAGCAGAGAAGGGGTTTCTCGGTCATCCGCCACAGCATCTGGATTTGCTGCTCGGTCAGCGCGGTTCCCAGCGGCGCAACCGCATCGGCAAATCCCGCCTGCGCGATGGCGATGACGTCCATATAGCCTTCGACGACAATCACGCGGCCCGTCTGCCGCGAAGCAGGCGAGCATTTGTCGAGATTATAGAGCGTTCGGCCCTTGTCGAACAAAGGAGTGTCGGGCGAGTTTAGATATTTCGCCGCCTGTGCTGAGCCTGTCGAAGCATCGCCTTCGCCGAGAATCGCGTCCGCCAAAGGCAATTACCCGCCCGCGCGGATCGCGGATAGGGATCATCAGACGGCCGCGAAAACGGTCGTATGGTTCTTTGTCATCGACCGCGATAAGCAGGCCTGCCTCGACTAACATAGGAATTTCAAAGGCTTTGAGCGCGGTCTTCAAGCCTGTCCTGCTATCAGGTGCCAAACCGAAGCCAAATTCCTTGATCGTTTTCGCCGAAAGCCCGCGCTTTTCGAGATATGCCCGCGCCGCTGCGCCCTCCAGCCCCTGCAACTGCGCCACAAACCAGTCTTGCGCCGCCGTCATGACGTCATAAAGATTATTCGCCTTTTCAGCACGTTGCGCGGCTTGCGGATCGGGGGCAGGGACGTCCATCCCTGCCTCCGCCGCCAGTTCCTTGATCGCATCCATGAACGACAGACCGCGCTGGTCGGTCATCCAGCGAATGGCATCACCGTGCGCCGAACAGCCGAAGCAATGGTAAAAACCCTTTTCGTCGTTGATCGTGAAGCTTGGGGTCTTTTCGTTATGGAACGGGCAACAGGCCTTGAACTCACGCCCCGCCTTGGTGACCTTCACGGTACGACCAATCAGCGCCGAAAGCGTGACCCGCGAGCGGAGTTCGTCCAGCCATTGCGGGGTTAGGGTCATATTGCCTTCACCGTGGAGGCCCACCCCCAACCCCTCCCGCCTGCGGGAGGGGAGCAAGGTCGTGCAATACTACGATAAACTGCACTCACTCGTCCCCCTCCAGCAGGCGAGTGGAGGGACCAGTCCCCCGGACTGGTCCGAGAGGCTCCACTGGGTTAGGGGTGGGCAGCGACGATTCAGCCAAAGCCAACCCAATCATTGTCAGCACCCCCTCCACATTCGTCATTACGTCCTCATTGTTGAACCGGATCACCCGATACCCTAGCGCTTCGATAAACTTCGTCCGGACATTATCATATTCCACCCTTACATCATGCGAATAGCCGTCAAGTTCGACGACCAGTTTTGCGTTACGGCAAACGAAGTCGGCGAAATACGGACCAATTGGAATCTGGCGACTGAACTTGTGGCCGTCCAACTGGCTGTTGGACAGATATTGCCATAAACGCCGCTCGGCGGGGGAGGCCTGATGTCTCAGCTCCTTGGCGCGCTTGGTGTTTCTTGGCTTGAACTGTCTTTCCATTTACCGTCGCTGCCCACCCCCAACCCCTCCCGCTTGCGGGAGGGGATGTCACGTTACGCTATTTGTCAAACTTACCTTGAAACATGCGCGTACTTCCTCCCCTCCCGCAGGCGGGAGGGGCCGGGGGTGGGAGCAACCTATCAGTTAAGCTCAAACCCCTCAGCCCAAAACCTACCCCAAACGCCGCCTTCACCAACCCACTCGCCTTGCTCATATCCAGCTGCGGCCCGTGGCGTTCCTTCAAGGTCGCCATAACGCGCCCCATATCCTTCAAACTCTCGGCCCCAAGCTCCGCCTTGATCCCCTCAATCGCCGCACTGGTTTCCGCCTCACTCATCTGCGCGGGCAAAAATTCCTCGATAATCACCAGCTCCGCCGCCTCGACTGCCGCCAGTTCCGCTCGCCCGCCTTGTTCATAGAGCGCAATCGATTCGCGGCGTTGTTTGATCATCTTCTGCATGACCTCGACCACCATCGCGTCGTCGTCGGGCAAGGCGCTCGCCGTACGCAGCTCGATATCGCGGTCTTTGATCTTCGCAAGGATCAGGCGGATTGCGGCCAGACGGTCTTTTTCGCCTGCCTTCATCGCGGTGATCTGGGCAGCTTTAATGGTATCTCGAATCATAATATACTCATTTCAAATAACGTTGCGCCGAAGGCCTTAAGCCGACACCCGCTCGCAAACAATCTCTGCGCGCTCTGCGACCTCTGCGTGAACCAACTTTATTTCACGCAGAGGTCGCGGAGAACGCAGAGAGTTACACAAAAACATCGGATCGCTTATTCCACAATTTTCTTTTTGAATATGATTGACGCCTTCGCCCCCCATCTCTAGGCGCGGTGCCTTAGCGACATTGCTGTAATTTTTCTGACCGGAGCGACCCCATCATGGCCGACCCCAATTCTTCGCGCGCGCCTTCTGGAGCGACGGGGGTATTGGTTTTGGCGTCGGGCGAAGTGATCTGGGGCCGCGGCTTTGGCGCAGAGGGCCAGGCGGTCGGCGAAGTCTGCTTCAACACCGCGATGACCGGATATCAGGAGGTGATGACCGATCCCTCTTATGCCGGGCAGATCATCAACTTCACCTTTCCGCATATCGGCAATGTCGGCACCAACCCGGAAGATGTCGAGGCGCTGAACCCGCATGCTTTGGGCGCGATTGTTCGGCAGGATGTGACCGATCCGTCGAATTTCCGCTCCACGCAGCATTTCGATGCGTGGATGAAGGCCAATGGCCGCATCGGCATTTCGGGCGTCGATACCCGCGCGCTGACCCGGCTGATCCGCGTGGCGGGCGCGCCCAATGCGGTGATCGCGCATTCGGCGAGCGGCGATTTCGATGTGCCTGCGATGCTGGCGCGGGCGAAGGCCTGGGCGGGGCTTGAGGGGATGGATCTGGCCAAGGATGTGACGACGTTGCAGACCTATGGCTGGGATGCAGGGCTGTGGAAGCTTGGCGAGGGCTACTCTTCTCCCCTCCCGCAGGCGGGAGGGGCCGGGGGTGGGGCGAGCGAAGCGAGCTCTGCCGTTGCCGATATGTCGCTGCCCACCCCCAACCCCTCCCGCCTGCGGGAGGGGAGTAAAAAAGTCGTCGCCATCGACTATGGCATCAAACACAACATCCTCCGCAACTTGGTCGACACCGGCTGCGACGTCACCGTGGTAAGCGCCACCGCGACGTTCGAGGAAATCATGGCCCACGCCCCCGACGGGCTGTTCCTGTCGAACGGCCCCGGCGACCCTGCCGCAACGGGCGAATATGCTGTGCCGGTGATCAAGCAATGGCTGGAAACCAAAAAGCCGTTGTTCGGCATCTGCCTCGGGCATCAGATGCTTGGCCTTGCGGTCGGCGCGAAGACCGAAAAGATGCACCAAGGCCACCGCGGCGCGAACCATCCGGTGAAGCGGCTTAGCGACGGCGCGGTCGAAATTACCAGCATGAACCATGGCTTCGCGGTCGACGCTGCGACGCTGCCTGCGGGCGCGAAGGCGACGCATACCAGCCTGTTCGACGGCAGCAATTGCGGTTTCGAACTCGCCGACCAGCCAGCGTTCAGCGTGCAATATCACCCCGAAGCCTCCCCCGGCCCGCAGGACAGCCATTATCTGTTCGAGAAATTCGCGGGGATGATGGGGTGAGGAATTGCCTGCGTCTTATAATGTTGGCGGCACTCACCCTTTCGGCCTGTTCCGAAGTTAAAACTGACAAGATCGCTATTGTCGAAGACTCAATTATTGTGGGCGCTTCGCCCGAAATTTTTCAGTCGGCATCCGAGTCTCGTTGGGCAATTGAAGTTTGGAATGGGCCCAGCGTTACCGGCGATCCTGAGGATAATGACTACTTCTTGCCTGACGCGGATACTGTGCTTCTCGGAATTGTCGCAGAGTGTAAACTTGGGGCGACTTACCGAAATCAGCAAACCGACGGCATACTCACGCTGGCGATAAAAAATGCGAACCTTACCCCTGAACAACTACGTTGCGTCCGCTTGAAAGAGCGACGTGGCTTGAGGTTAGTAGAAAGCAAGCCGAGCAAATAATGCCCAAACGCACTGACATCTCTTCCATCCTCATCATCGGCGCTGGCCCCATCATCATCGGGCAGGCGTGCGAGTTCGATTATTCGGGGACTCAGGCGTGCAAGGCGCTGCGTGAGGAGGGCTATCGCATCATCCTCGTCAATTCCAACCCGGCGACGATCATGACCGACCCGGATATGGCGGATGCGACCTATGTCGAGCCGATCACGCCCGAAATCGTCGCCAAGATCATCGAAAAAGAACGCCCCGACGCGGTGTTGCCGACGATGGGCGGGCAGACCGCGTTGAATGTCGCGTTGGCGTTGTTCAACGATGGCACGCTGGCGAAATATGGCGTCGAGATGATCGGTGCCGATGCCGAGGCCATCGACAAGGCCGAGGACCGGATCAAGTTCCGCGATGCGATGACCAAGATCGGGCTGGAATCGGCGCGGTCGGGGATAGCGCATTCGATGGACGAGGCGCTGGCCGTGCTCGAACGCACCGGATTGCCGTCAATCATCCGCCCCAGCTTCACCATGGGCGGCACCGGCGGCGGGATTGCCTATAATCGCGACGAGTTCATGGCGATTGTCGCCGGCGGGCTCGACGCATCGCCGACCACCGAGGTGCTGATTGAGGAATCTTTGCTCGGCTGGAAAGAATTCGAGATGGAGGTTGTGCGCGACCGCGCCGACAATGCCATCATCATCTGCTCGATCGAAAATATCGACCCGATGGGTGTGCATACCGGCGATTCGATCACTGTCGCGCCCGCGCTGACGCTGACCGACAAGGAATATCAGATCATGCGCAACGCGAGCATCGCTTGCCTGCGCGAAATCGGCGTTGAAACAGGGGGTTCGAACGTACAGTTCGCAGTCAATCCCGAAGATGGCCGCCTGATCGTCATCGAGATGAACCCGCGCGTGTCGCGCTCTTCGGCGCTGGCGTCGAAGGCGACGGGCTTCCCCATCGCCAAGGTCGCGGCGAAGCTGGCGGTGGGCTACACGCTCGACGAGATTACCAACGACATCACCGGCGCGACGCCCGCTTCGTTCGAGCCGACGATTGACTATGTCGTCACCAAAATCCCGCGTTTTGCCTTTGAAAAGTTCAAGGGCGCCGAGCCTTTGCTGTCCACCGCGATGAAATCGGTGGGCGAAGTGATGGCGATTGGCCGCAATATCCATGAGAGCCTGCAAAAGGCGCTGCGCGGTCTGGAAACGGGGCTTTCGGGCTTCAATTATGTCGATGCGCTCAAGGGTGCGTCGAAGGACGAGCTATCCGCCGAACTAAGCCGCGCGACGCCTGACCGGTTGCTGGTCGCGGCGCAGGCGCTGCGTGAAGGCATGAGTGTCGCGGAAATCCACGCAATTGCCAAGTTCGACCCATGGTTCCTGGAACGACTTGAGGAAATCATCGCCGAAGAAACCGAAATCAAAACAAACGGCCTGCCCAACGGGCCCGAAGCGCTCCGCCGCCTGAAAGCGATGGGCTTTTCCGACAAGCGACTGGCGTTTCTTGCGGTTGAGTTGCTCAATCTTCGTCCCGGCATGGAAACCGCCGTGCGCCACGGCTCTGGCATTGCCATGCAGGCTGCACGGGCAATGGCGGGCGCGGTGACCGAGGAAGAAGTCCGCGCACTCCGCCACAAACTCGGCGTTCGTCCGGTGTTCAAGCGCATCGACACCTGCGCTGCCGAATTCGAGGCGAAGACGCCTTATATGTATTCGACCTACGAAGCGCCGAGCTTCGGCGTTCCCGAATGCGAGAGCCAGCCGACAGACCGCGAGAAAATCGTCATTCTGGGCGGCGGACCGAACCGGATCGGGCAGGGGATCGAATTCGACTATTGCTGCGTCCACGCCTGCTTCGCGCTGGCGGATGCGGGTTACGAAACGATCATGGTCAACTGCAACCCCGAGACGGTTTCCACCGACTATGACACGTCGGACCGTCTATATTTCGAGCCGCTGACCGCCGAGGACGTGCTGGAAATCCTGCATGTTGAGCAGCAGAACGGCACGCTGAAGGGCGTTATCGTCCAGTTCGGCGGGCAAACACCGCTCAATCTGGCGAAGGCGCTTGAAGCGGCAGGCATCCCGATCCTCGGCACCTCGCCCGACGCCATTGACCTCGCCGAAGACCGCGAGCGGTTTGCCGCGCTCATCAACAAGCTCAAGCTTAAGCAACCCGAAAATGGCATCGCGCGCAGCCGCGAAGAGGCCATCGCGGTCGCTGACAAGATCGGTTATCCCGTGCTTATGCGGCCAAGCTACGTGCTTGGTGGGCGGGCGATGGAGATCGTCGATACCCAGCTGCAGCTCGAAAACTACATCCAGACCGCCGTAATCGTCTCGGGCGACTCGCCAGTGCTGATTGACAGCTATCTGCGCGACGCCATCGAGGTTGATGTCGACGCGATCTGCGATGGCGACGACGTGGTGGTTGCCGGAATTCTTCAGCATATTGAAGAAGCTGGCGTGCATAGTGGAGATTCGGCCTGCACTATCCCGCCCTATAGCCTGCCCGCCGACATCATCGCCGAAATCCGCCGCCAAACCGAGCTTCTGGCACGCAATCTGCACGTGCTGGGCCTGATGAACATCCAGTTCGCGGTCAAGGACGGCGACGTCTACCTCATCGAAGTCAACCCGCGCGCCAGCCGCACCGTGCCCTTCGTCGCCAAGGCCATCGGCGCACCCATCGCCAAAATCGCCGCACGCGTGATGGCTGGGGAAAAGCTCAAGGACCTGCCACCGATCAACCTCGACATCGATTATATCGCGGTCAAGGAAGCTGTGTTCCCGTTCGACCGCTTCCCCGGCGTCGATCCGGTGCTTTCGCCCGAAATGAAATCCACCGGCGAAGTTATGGGCATCGACAAGGATTTCGCCACGGCCTTCGCCAAATCACAAATTGGCGCTCGAATGCCGCCACCAATGTCGGGCAAGCTGTTCGTCTCGGTCAAGGACAGTGATAAACCCGTCATCGCGCCCGCCGTTCGCCAGGTTATCGAATGCGGCTTCACCGTCTGCGCAACCGGCGGCACGGCGGACTATCTGTTAGCCCAAGGCATAGAGGTCGAGCGCGTCAACAAGGTGGCACAAGGCCGCCCGCATATTGTCGACAAGATCAAGGACGGCGAAATCCAGTTGATTTTCAACACCACCGAGGGCTGGCAGAGCCTGAAAGACAGCGAAGAAATCCGCCGTTCAGCGCTGGTCGGCAAGGTTTCGCAGTATACCACCGCTGCCGGAAGTGTCGCGGTGGCGCAGGCGATTGCCTCGCTCCAGCAACGCCCGCTTGAAGTTCGGCCACTTCAGGACTATTATTAGGCCAGCAGTATTCTCCCCCACATTTGAACTGCATGCCGGATGAAGCGTCAGGCTTCGCCGGTAGGGACATTTTTGTGACGTTAGGACCGTGCTCATGGCGAGCTTTGAAAAATATCCGATGTTGGCCGAAGGCTATGAAAAGCTGACCACCGACCTGAAACGCCTCCGCGAAGAGCGTCCGTTGATTGTGGAAGCCATCGAGGAAGCGCGCGCGCACGGCGATCTTTCGGAAAATGCCGAGTATCACGCGGCCAAGGAACGCCAGGGCCAGGTCGAAGCGACAATTGGCGATATCGAGGACAAAATCGGCCGCGCTCAGATTATCGATCCGACGACGCTCTCGGGTGACAAGATCGTGTTCGGCGCGACGGTGACCTTGATGGACGAGGACGACAAGCCCGTCCGTTACCAGCTCGTCGGCGAGACCGAGGCTGATGCGAAGGCAGGCCGGATTTCCTATAATTCGCCGCTTGGCCGTGCCTTGATCGGGCGTGTCGCCGATGACGAGGTTGAAGTCACTGTGCCATCGGGCGACAAATTCTACCTCGTATCCAAAATCGAATTTATCTAGGACATGCGCTTCCCGCCGGGACCGGTAACGAACGTGCTGGTTGTCATCAACCTGGTGATTGCCGCCGTTCTGCTGGTTCCGGTCTGGTGGCAATATGCGGTTGTGTCGGGCGGGTTGTTTCCGATCCGGTTGAGCGGTGACAGTTCGGCCTTTGCCGATGTCGGATTTCTGGTTCCCGCGGTCCTGACGCCGCTGACTGCTGCGTTCCTTCATGGCGGGATCGCGCATGTCATCCTCAACATGCTGATGCTGTTGCTGATCGGCAAGATGGTCGAGCGCGTGCTGGGCGGCGCGCTGTATCTCGGCCTGTATCTGATCGGCGCTTATGCGGCGGCGGGAACTGAGTGGCTGGCGGCGGTCATGCAATGGCCGATGGCCGCCGACATGATGGCGCCTGCCATCGGCGCGAGCGGCGCGATTTCTGCGATTATCGGGACCTATGTGCTGTTGTTTCCGAACCAGCAGCCTAAGCCGTGGGGACCAATCCCGGCGAACATTGCGCGTCCTGTGCACCTTACGATTGCGTGGGTGGCGCTTAATCTCGCCATCGGTTTTGTCGGCCCGGGACTGGGGATCGGCATCGCGATCTGGTCGCATATCGGCGGGTTTGTCGCGGGATTATTGCTGGCAAGGCCGCTGCTGCTTTGGCGGTATCGGAAGGCTTGATCCGCGATACCTTATTGGGGACTGTCCCTAATAAGAATTATGAGTGTAGCGAACGGTAGGGGGCTGTCCCAAGCGCAGCGCAGAGGACTGTCCCCGGGAGGTCACGCACTGACTTTTAGGGGCTTGCTTCGCTGCGCTCCGCGGCGCTGCGCTTGGGACAGTCCCGAAAAGCCCGGTCATCCCTCCGGCTGCAACAACTTGTGCAAATGCACGACGACATATTTCATCTCGGCATCGTCCACGGTACGCTGTGCCGCGCCGCGCCATGCTTCTTCCGCGCTGGCATAATCAGGGTACATCCCGACGATGTCGAGCTTTTCCAAATCGGTAAATTCCAGCGTCTGCGGGTTTTTGACTTTGCCCCCAAATACCAGATGCAATTTTGCATTGCTCAAATTCTCGCCCCTTAATCTTTCTTATTAGGGACTGTCCCTAATAACAACCTCGACCCAGACTACTTCTTCGCAGCTTCTGCTTTGGCGGCCTCTCCGGCGGCTTTTACAGCCAATGCGGCTTTGCTGACAAGGTCGCGAAACTGTTCACGCACTGCGTCGCCGTTCAGGCCCAGGTTATCCACCTGCTCCTTGCCCGCTGCCTTTGCGGCCTTGGCCATTTCCCTGGCCTTTTTATTCAGCTTTTTGCCGGTCTTGCCCATCAGCTTCGTCTCGCGCTCAGTGCGTGGCAGCAACGCGCCGACTATCGCACCAAGGGCAATGCCCCCCAGCACAATGGCAAGCGGGTTTTTGTCGATGCCGTCACCTGTTTTGATGGCAACATTATGCGCGACATCGCGTGATTGCTGTACACCCCGTGCGGCGGCCTCACGGCCTTTTCCATAGGCCTCGGCTGCCTTTTCACGCGCCGCGGCACTGGTTTCGCTGGTCTTCGCCTTGGCCGTTGCCAGCCCTTCCTTAGCAGTGTCTGTAGCGGTTTTGATCGTATCGCCAATTTTGCTCATGTCTAATTCCTGTGTCATTCGCCGTCGGGCGCGTTGGGTTTACTCTTTCGGACCTTGGAAATCCAATTCGAAATCGGGCGGCGCGCAGCAAAAAGCAGTGCGCCCAGCCCGACCAGTCCGATTGCCGGTGCATTCTGCTTTGCGACCTGCGCCGCATCCCCTGCAACGCGCTTCACCTCTGCGGTGTTCCGGCCAACAAACCGTTTCAGCTGGTTGCGCGGGTTAAGAACATCCTGCGCCACTTCGACGCTGCCTTTCAGTTTCCGGCGCAGGTTCCGCCGTTCGGCATCGGACAATATGACCGACTTACGCTCCGTCACTTGCGGGTCTTTGGGGAGTATTGTCATCGTCTCTTTCAATTTCCGGGAAGTAAACCTTCCTCACCCATTTTCGGGCCTGATAGCCTGCCAATGCCCCGATAAGGATGAACCCGAACGTAACGACCAACGTCGCCCAGCCAGGGCCGATCATTGGGGCCAGCGTCATCACCAAGCCGATCACCAATGCAATCGCCGCGCCGCTAAACGCGAAAGCCGCGATTGCCCCGAAGCGGAATGAGATGCGCATGACATGGCGGCTATAGTCGAGCCGCGACTGGTAATAACGCAGTTCGGCCCTGACCAAAGCGCGGACATCGTCGAGCACCAGCGAAACCTGCTGCGTCGGCGAGACATCGGGGATATCCGCTGAAACCGCCTCGTCCTGTTGATGCTTGTCCGTCATGACGCCCGCTTACCGGTCAATGGCAGCATCTGGCAATGCCGGATGAACCGCTCAGGCGTCTTTTCCGCCCGAACGCACCAGACGCGCCAATACAAAGCCGATTGCGGCGGCGGCACCAATTGCGACAGCCGGGCTCTTGCGAACGAACTGGCGCGCATCTTCCGCAATTGCATCGACATCCTTGGCGTCCAACTTGTCGGCAAAGCCGTCGACCATATCGGCGGCGCTGCGGGCGTAATCGCCATATTGCTTGCCGACATTGTCATCGATGGTGGCGGCACTGTCGCGGATCAGCTTGCCGATGCTGCCAACGGCTTCGGTGGCGCGGTCCTTGCCTTTTTCTGCGGCGGCTTTCGCGCTGTCGGTGGCTTTCGCCTTGAAGTTGTTCATGTCAGCCTTGACCTTATTTTTGACGTCCTCGGTTTTGCCCTTGGGTGGCGCAGCCTTTGTGACTGCTTTTGGCGCTGCCTTTGGTTTGGCAGTTGCTGCCGGCTTCTTTGCTGCGGTTTTCGGCTTTGCTGCTGGTTTCGCGGCGGCTTTCGGTTTTGCGGTTTCGGCCATTTAGGAACTCCTTGGGGTTAGAGGCGCGTTGCTAAGGTGCAATATTGGTACGGGAGGTGCCTTAGTCAACTATAGCACCACGATTTTACCTTGTGAATGTATATGTATGCACGTCGTTGCCAAATCGGGACCAGAACGATAGAGGCGCGGACATTGTTCCCCTGCGACCCGATGGAGCCACCCCATGACAGCCATAATCGACATTCACGCCCGCGAAATCCTCGACAGCAGGGGCAACCCGACGGTCGAAGTCGATGTGTTGCTGGAAGATGGCAGTTTCGGCCGCGCAGCCGTGCCTTCTGGCGCGTCGACCGGCGCTTATGAAGCCGCCGAGAAGCGTGACGGCGACAAGGCGCGCTACATGGGCAAGGGGGTGTTGCAGGCGGTAGCCGCGGTGAATGACGATATCCGTGAAGCGCTGATCGACCTCGATGCCGAGGATCAGGAAGATATTGATGCGGTGATGATCGACCTGGATGGCACTGACAACAAGTCGAACCTTGGAGCCAACGCGATATTGGGCGTAAGCTTGGCCGTTGCGAAAGCCGCTGCCGATGCGCGCGGGTTGCCGCTGTATCGCTATGTCGGCGGGGTCAATGCGCATGTCCTGCCGGTGCCGATGATGAACATCATCAATGGCGGCGAGCATGCCGACAACCCCATCGATTTTCAGGAATTCATGGTGATGCCGATAGGTGCCGATTCGCTTGCCGAGGCGGTGCGCTGGGGATCGGAGATTTTCCACACGCTGAAAAAAGGGCCTCACGAAAAGGGGCTGGCGACGGCGGTGGGCGACGAGGGCGGTTTTGCACCGAACCTTGGCCTCGACCCGCGATGCGCTCGATTTCATCATGGCATCGATCGAAAAGGCCGGGTTCAAGGCTGGAGACGAGGTCGTGCTCGCGCTCGATTGCGCCGCAACCGAGTTTTTCAAGAACGGCAAGTACGAGATTTCGGGCGAGGGGCTTTCGCTGACCCCGCACGAGATGGCCGATTATCTGGCGGCATTGTGCAAGGATTATCCGATCCGTTCGATCGAGGACGGCATGAGCGAGGATGATTTCGAGGGCTGGAAGGCGATTACCGACAAAATCGGCCATGAAGTCCAGTTGGTTGGCGATGACCTGTTCGTGACCAATCCGGAGCGGCTGTCGATGGGGATTGGCAAGGGGCTCGCCAATTCGCTGCTGGTCAAGGTCAACCAGATCGGCACGCTGACCGAAACACTGGCCGCTGTTTCGATGGCGCACCGCGCGTCTTACACCGCGGTGATGTCGCACCGTTCGGGAGAGACCGAGGACGCAACCATCGCCGATCTCGCGGTCGCCACCAATTGCGGGCAGATCAAGACCGGCAGCCTTGCGCGTTCGGACCGGTTGGCGAAGTACAATCAGCTTATCCGCATCGAGGAAGAATTGGGCAGTGCGGCGGTTTACGCGGGGCGCTCCATTTTCCGCTGATTTCTTATTAGGGACAGTCCCCAATAAGAATGTGGCGGCTTTGCTTGAATCGCAAAGCGCGCTATGACCCAAAACAGTCATGGCGCGCGGCAAGAAGAATCCGGAATATATGAAGTCGGTCATCGGACCGGGGCTGGCGCTTGTCGCGTTGCTGGGTATCGCGTCTTATGCCTTGCTGGGGCCGACGGGCATTATCGCATGGACCGATTATCGCGCGGCGCTTTCGGAGCGCAAAATCGAACTTGCGCAATTGCAGAAGGAGCGCGACGCGCTGCGCAACCGGCAGGTATTGCTCGACCGCGATAATGTCGACCCCGACCTAGCCGGAGAGCTCATGCGCAAGGAACTGAACGTGGTTGCCCCGGACGAGGTTGTTGTTCCGCTAAAGTGATGACGGTTGTCCAGAATGAATAGCTATGCAGGCGTTTCGTAACGGAAAAGCGCTTTTCTTCTCACATCATTTTGACTAGGCGGCAGATAACAGACGAAGAGGATGACTGCCTTGGCAAAAGCCCCCGCAAAGAAAGCCGCGCCCAAAAAAGCCAGCGTCAGCGAGGACGCCGCGCGCGCCAATCGCGAACGGCCCCGGGAGCCGGTGCCGTACAAGGCCACCAAGGAAGAGTTGCTCGAGTTTTACCGGCAAATGCTGCTCATCCGCCGGTTCGAGGAGAAGGCGGGGCAGTTTATGGGCTTGGGCTTATTGGCGGGTTTTGCCACCTCTATATCGGTCAGGAAGCGGTCGCCATCGGGCTTCAGTCCGCACTGACGCCGGGCAAGGACAGCGTTATCACCGGCTATCGTGACCACGGGCATATGCTGGCCTACGGGATCGATCCTAACCTCATCATGGCCGAGCTGACGGGCCGCGCCGCCGGAATATCGAGGGGCAAGGGCGGGTCGATGCATATGTTTTCGACCAGCCACAAATTCTACGGCGGCCACGGCATTGTCGGCGCGCAGGTCTCGCTTGGGGCCGGGCTAGCCTTTGGCCATAAATATTCGAACGATGGCGGCGTGTGCCTTGCCTATTTCGGCGACGGTGCCTCCAATCAGGGGCAGGTATACGAAAGCTTCAACATGGCCGAGCTGTGGAAGCTGCCGATCATCTTCGTGATCGAGAACAACCAATACGCGATGGGCACCAGCGTCAACCGGGCTTCGTCCGAAGACCAGTTCTACCGGCGCGGTGAAAGCTTCCGCATTCCGGGTATACAGGTTGACGGCATGGATGTTCTCGCAGTGCGCGGTGCTGCCGAAGTCGCGCTTGATTGGGTGCGCGGCGGCAAGGGGCCGGTTTTGCTGGAAATGAAAACCTATCGCTATCGCGGGCATTCGATGTCCGACCCGGCAAAATACCGCAGCCGCGACGAGGTGCAATCGGTCCGCGATAACAGCGATCCGATTGAGGGCTGCAAGGCCTATCTCGCCGAAATGGGTGTCGGCGAGGACCAGTTGAAGGCGCTCGAAAAGGAAATCAGGACCATCGTCAACAATTCCGCCGATTTCGCCGAAACTTCGCCTGAACCGGAGTTGGGTGAACTCTATACCAACGTGCTGGTGGAGCAATATTGATGGCAATCGAACTTAAAATGCCTGCGCTTTCACCGACGATGGAAGAAGGCACGCTTGCCAAATGGCTGGTGAAGGAAGGCGATAGCGTCAAGTCGGGTGATATTCTCGCCGAGATTGAGACCGACAAGGCGACGATGGAATTCGAAGCGGTCGATGAGGGTGTGATTGCGTCAATTACGGTCGCTGAAGGAACCGACGGTGTGAAGGTCGGGACGGTGATTGCCTTGATTGCGGGTGATGATGAGAGCGCAGAGGCCCACCCCCAACCCCTCCCGTCTACGGGAGGGGAGCAGGTTGCAGTGCTAAATGCACCGACTGCTCCACAAGGAACTGCCGCGACTCCCCTCCCGCAGGCGGGAGGGGCCGGGGGTGGGTCAGCGCCATCTCGGCCAAAATCCGACCCCGCGATCCCTGAAGGCACCGCCATGATCTCGCTCACGCTCCGCGAGGCTTTGCGCGACGCGATGGCTGAGGAAATGCGCCGCGACGACCGTGTCTTTGTTATGGGCGAGGAAGTCGCCGAATATCAGGGTGCCTATAAGGTGACGCAAGGCCTGCTTGCTGAATTCGGCGCTGGCCGCGTTATCGACACGCCGATCACCGAATATGGCTTTGCCGGCATCGGCACGGGCGCAGCAATGGGCGGACTTCGGCCTGTTATCGAGTTCATGACCTTCAATTTTGCGATGCAGGCGATTGATCACATCATCAATTCGGCGGCGAAGACCAATTATATGTCCGGCGGTCAGATGCGCTGCCCCATCGTTTTCCGCGGGCCAAACGGCGCAGCGGCGCGCGTGGGTGCGCAGCACAGCCAGAATTACGCGCCCTGGTATGCCAGCGTTCCCGGCCTCATTGTTATCTGCCCTTATGACGCGGCGGACGCGAAGGGATTGCTAAAAGCTGCTATCCGCTGCGAAGACCCGGTGGTGTTCCTCGAAAACGAGCTGCTCTACGGCCGCACCTTCGAAGTTCCCGCGCTCGACGATCATGTCCTGCCCATCGGCAAGGCCCGTGTCATGCGCGAAGGGACCGATGTCACCATCGTGAGCTATTCCATCGGCGTCGGCATGGCGCTCGAAGGCGCCGAAACACTGGCAGGCGAGGGGGTTAGCGCCGAGGTCATCGACCTTCGCACCATTCGCCCGCTAGACAAGGCGACGGTGCTGGCCAGCCTCGCCAAAACCAACCGTTTGGTTATTGCGGAAGAAGGCTGGCCCACATGTTCGGTCGGCAGCGAGATCATCGCGATCTGCATGGAAGAAGGCTTCGACGATCTCGACGCACCGGTCATCCGCGTAACGAACGAAGATGTCCCGATGCCTTATGCAGCCAATTTGGAAAAGCTGGCCTTGGTCAACGCCGACAAGATTGCTGCGGGCGTCCGGAAGGTGTTGGGCCGCTAGCCCGGCAATTTTTATGTTGCGGTAAAGTCGTTACAATCCGCTCTGGCGGTGCCCATATCATTAAACAATCCGGCAATGAGGTTACGGTCGTCACGGATATTGAAAGCAGCCTCTTGCCGCAGTATTTTCTGCGGGATGAAAAGGTCCCCAAACAAAGGCTGATAGATATACTCTATTTCGACAACCATGACGGCGGAATCTTCCACGGCCTGCAAATTCGTGCCGTTACTGCCCATCCCGATAAATGTCGCATCGGTAGTTCCGTTATCGTCGGCATCATCGTCATAATTGCTGCCATAATCGTCATTGTCGGCTTTTTGTGCATCTGTCCGCCGATCAAGCAGCCCTTTGCAGCGTTGCCATGAAATAAACTGCTGGTCGGGGTCAGGAGTGGTATCCACTTCCAGGCTCGACAAGGCAATGCGGCCGTTTTCCAGAAGGTTGAGTTTGCCGGTCTGCAATGCGGCACCCAAGAACACTTCGTTGATGTCCGACTCCAATATGGTCGGACTAACAACACCATTGTTTGTTTGGCCGATACGCGACGCGTTATCTGCGAGGTTCAATGCCGCCTGGCTGACCTTCATGTTTGAGATGGCCAAAAACGACAGTTCGGTTCCGTACATTCCAAGACCCATCAACACAGGCATGCTGAACGCAAATTCGATTATAGCCAAACCGCTCTGGTTTTTCCAAAGCCCCTTCAGGAAAGATCTATTCTTGGACGTTTTCATGCGCATTCGCCTTCGCTCTAATCAACACAATTGCGGTCAACCGCTGGATTGTCAGCAAGCTGTTGGCCGTATGGCTGATTTTTGAGTACGGTTGTGGAGTTAAGGGTTGTGACACCTTTTCCACCGATTAATGCATCGAGCGGAAAGATACGCTCATACGCCACAGTCACGGTATAAAGAACGATATCCTTTGGCCCGCCAATGCCGTCTTCACCGACGTCTGCGTCCCATTCCTCATTATCGTTTTCATCTTCGAATGGCTCGTCGTTATCGCAAACCCCATTATTGTTATTGTCATCGAATACTTCGCTGCGCGTGACATCCGCATACTGAAAATAGCTTTTCCGCTCGCGGGTAACGGTTGCGGTAGAGAGGATCGACTGTACGGTATTTTCGACAGCAGTATCGATATTTGCCAGTTCGGTTGGACCAAATTCCAGCGCAAATTCGCGCGCCGCCTTTTGAACCGCTCCGTCGAGAACAGATTGCATATATATGCCCATGCCGACGTCAAACACTCCCATCAGCATCACCATGAATGTTGGCGCAATAAGGCCAAATTCCATAAGTGTCGCACCGGATTCATCGGCAGTAAAAAGTTTCCTGTTTCGGGTCATTTGGATAGCCTCAAATCAGAGATGGACTGTGCGATCGTTACGAACGTGTTCCTCAGACCCGATGCATTTGTACTGGTGAATGCACTGTCGAGGCCGCCGCTGGCGCAGTTGGTAAGTTCGGTGCTGAGCGATGTCGAAAATGCGATCACCCAAACCCGGATGCCCTTGGCCTTTATGGCATCACACATAGCTGCAAAACGCCGTTCATGCCGAAGTGTTCGTTCGGTGCTGGCCGTTCCGGTTATCCTTTTGTCATGACGCTCTACGCCATAGGCACTGTAATAGGTCTCGCCGGTATCGATCTGTCCGTCGGTCATGAATATCAAATGGCGGGCAACAGACGAGCCGTTGGCAGCGTCCTCGGTGACATTATCTGCAAAAATGCCGTCTGGCGACGCTAAGCGAGCGCCCCAAATCAGCCCGATATCATGATAAGTACCGCCATTGGGTGTAAGGTTCTCGGTATATTCGTCGAAGTCGTCTTCATCCATTTCCGCCAGCAACTGTGCTGTCCACGGGCATGCCGTTTGTGAGGCTGTTCCGGATGTCGATGTGGCGTCGCTGCTTCGAAAATAGACGATTTGGGGCCAATAAGGCGTCCACCTTGAAGCGGCATCGGTTGGTGCCGCGTCGATGTCAAGGTCGGTCGCTGCGGTCGGAATTATCCTCTTCACGCCAATAGTATTGTCGTAAGCGAATGTTGCGCTTGCAGTGGTAGAGCGTTCCTGGATGCAGCCACTCCAGCTTACCTGGTTGGGTGGGTTAACAGCGTCATGTAGACTGTCGGAGGGGTCGGTAATCGTTCCGCCCGATAGCGTTGCGACGTAATCCGAGACGGGTACGCTGAGGTTGCTGTATTCGTAGTGTGAGTGGACCGCGCCGCTGGTCGTACCATCAAATGTATAGGTAACCGTTCGGGACTCCCGGTTGCGTTTGCATGTTTTGTACGACGTACTTTCGCCATTGGGCGTAGTCCACGAATTGGCGGAAAATGCATATCGATTGGTAGCTGTTTCAAGCGGGTTGCCTGTTCCTGAATAGCCGTCGCTTGCCGGCGTCCAGCTACCATTCCGCCACGACCCGCTTCGGAAATATCGGACGGCAGCGTTCTGGTTATTCTGATATTTGGTACATTCTGAGCTGGTGGCATATGCGGCATAAGTCGTCCCAGAAAATACGAAATCAAGAGTTTCCACGCCATTGGCTGGAGCGCCATACACCTTGTAAACTGGCCTTCTTGACTGATAATTCGCGCTTTCACCGGAACTACCGCCGGTTACGTACGTCGAATTTTCCGTCATCAGCACGCCGCCCACATTCACGGTGCCCGAGTAGGGTACAAACCCGTACCGAATGCGTGCTGTTGTGCCGTCAGCAGCAGCGGTCAGGACGTCGTAGAAATCCGTCATTGCGCCCCGCAAGGCGAGAATTCGCGTGGTAGTACCACCGTTGCCATCGCTGATGGCTGCCGTCATAGATCCGGTTGTGTCGAGGACCATCATGATGTCTGCGTTGCTGACTTCCAGCTTCGCGTCGCAACTGACTTCGAGATCAAAACTGTCTTTGCCGAACATGTCCATGATCAGCGTCGGCACCTTGGTGGTTGCTACGCCCTGTACAGTCGTCCCTCCGTTGATGCCATTGGCGTCGAATGTGGTATCTTGCGTATCTTGATAACCAGTGGGAAAGTTTGAAGCAAAAAACTGCTCCGCACGGGCCTCAGCGGCCGTGTCGAAAGTCCCTTCGCCAACAGCTTTCCGGCCCGCTAAAACTCCAGCGTCACAGGCCTGTTGCAGCCTGGTCTTAACCATATAAGATCTGCTCATGTCGATGCCGCCACCGATCATCGCCGCGAGCGGAACTAGCGCCGCTGCAACAATGGCGACAACATTGCCCCCTTCATCCTTGCGCAAACGCGACAGGAATCCGAAACGCTTGAACGCGTCGGTCTTGGCTTTCATTGTGGCGTTCCCCTGTTCCACATAAAACTTGTGATGTCGCATAGGCGACGCGTGGTTATCGCTCTTTAAAGAAACAGGGTTACCGCGCCGTTAAGCTTGATCTGGCGCGGAAATTCGTGTGGTGGTCCGGCATGAGCGTAACGATTGACGACCTTGCCCCGCCAGTGCAACTCGCATTGGCCTATGCGCCAAAGCAGGTGAGGGCGGCTTGGGAACTGGTGCTGCAGTTCGATACGCGTTTTGCGGGCGTCGTCGGCGCGACCAGCGAACCACTGATCGGGCAGATGAAGCTCGCATGGTGGCGCGATGCCATTGGCACGGCATCGGCGACGCGACCCAGAGGGGAGCCGCTGTTGTCGGTATTATCCGATCTGGACGATGGGGTCCTGAAAACTGCCGTTGCATCTCTGGTGGACGCCTGGGAGACGCTCATTGTCACCGAGAATTGGACAACGCCTGTCGTCAAACGCTTTGCGAGCGAACGCGGTCTTGCGATTTTTGGCGCTTATGCCGCGTTATGCGGTCTGCCTGATTTTCCGGAGGCCGTTGCACAGCAATGGGCGGCGGATGATCTGAGGCTGCGTTTTGGCAGCCGCGTACCGCAAGATATCATTGCTAGCGTAGCCCTGCCGAAAGATCGCGCCTCCCGGCCACTGACTATCCTGGCGATGTCGGTACGCAATGTTTCCGGCACCCGTCTTGTCTGGCATGCCTTGACGGGGCGCTGACTTTCAGGGCACATCGTCATGACGTCATCCGGGGTGGGGATGTACGTTAGGAGCACGGAAATGCGACGGTTTCTGGCTGGCGGAATAGGCGCGCTGTCTTTGGTGGCGGGCGGATTATGGTTCTGGCAAACACAGGCGTACCAGGAAAATGAGATACCGGCGATGCCACCTCCAGCTGCATTGCCTGACACGTTACCCGAGGCGGGGGCGGGGGCGCCTGCGTTTGGCGCCGCTCCGCCGACACCGCCCGAAGCGCCGAAGGCGAGCCGCGAGGAAGTGCGCTTCAACCGCTACGACCGCAACCGCGATGAGTTGATTTCCCGCCTCGAAATGATGGGTAGCCGGACAAAGGCGTTCAAGTCGCTCGACAAGGACGGCAATAACCTGCTGACCTTCGAGGAATGGGCTGCGGCGACGGGCGAACGCTTTGCCGGGGCAGATGCGAACAAGGACAGGCTTCTTACCCGTAAGGAATTTGCGAGCACAAGGCCGAAAGCGGCGGCAAAACCGGGCTGCCGCTGCTAATTTCTTATTAGGGACTGTCCCTAATAAGAACCTGTAGTCGAAATCCATCCGGCGAAGTCTGTGCGGGCCCGGCCTGTCATCGCCGCCTTGCGGGACTTTTTGTGAACCTTGTCCTCAAGCGCCGCGAACAGGCCGAAATTGACGTTCATCGGTTGATAGTCCTCGGCAAGGGCGTCGCCGGTGATGTGGCTGAGGAGCGCGCCGAATGCGGTGGTGGGTGGCGGCTGGGCGATATCGCGACCAGCCAATTCCGCCGCAGTCATAATCCCCGCCATCAATCCGACCGCGCTGCTTTCGACATAGCCCTCGCAGCCGGTGATCTGTCCGGCGAAACGGACATTCGGCGACGATTTCAACCGGAGTTGCCGATCGAGCAACACTGGCGAGCGGATGAAGGTGTTACGGTGGAGGCCGCCCAGCCGCGCAAATTCGGCCTTTTCAAGGCCCGGTATGGTCCGCAGTAATTCGACCTGAGCGCCGTGTTTCATCTTGGTCTGGAAACCGACCATGTTCCACAGCGACCCCTGTTTGTTATCCTGCCGCAACTGGACCACCGCGTGCGCCCAGCGTCCGGTGCGCGGATTATCCAGCCCGACCGGCTTCATCGGCCCGAAACGCAGCGTATCCAGCCCGCGCGCCGCCATGACTTCGATGGGCATACAGCCTTCGAAATAAGGCGTATTCGTCTCCCATTCCTTGAACTCGGTCTTTTCGGCTGTCGAGCAAGCCCTGATGAAACGCACGATATTGCGCCTCGTCCATCGGGCAGTTGATATAGTCCTTGCCTTCGCCCTTGTCCCAGCGCGATGCGTACCAGGCGACGTCCATGTCGATGCTGTCATGATAGACGATTGGCGCAATTGCGTCGAAAAAAGCGAGGCGATCTTCGCCCGTTTTCGCCATGATGCTTGTCGCAAGGCTCATTGCGGTGAGCGGGCCAGTGGCGATAATCACCGGGATATCGTCGGGCACTGCGTCAATCCGTTCGCGCACAATGTCGATATTGTCGTTACTTTGCAGATGCTTTTCAACTTCGCTTGAGAAGACATCGCGGTCCACCGCCAGCGCCGAACCCGCAGGCACCTTGGCGACCTCGGCGGCCATCATGATCAGCGAGCCCAGATCGCGCATTTCCTGATGGAGCAGGCCGACGGCGTTGTTCTCCGCGTCATCCGAGCGGAAGCTGTTCGAACAGACCAGTTCGGCCAACCCGTCACCTTGGTGCGCAGGCGTGGTATCTCCGCCGCCGCGCATTTCGGACAGCCGCACCTTGACGCCGCGCCGCGCCAATTGCCAGGCCGCTTCGCAGCCAGCGAGGCCGCCACCGATAATATGCACGTCATAGGATTTGCTCATCCGCGCGCGGCTATCAAAATTTCTTTGCGCTGCACAGGCAAAAGCGGCAGGACAACCGGATGGGGCAGGATTTAGCGCATAAACGACCTTGGTTGCTGGCCAGCCTGCTGACGGGGCTAAGTTTTCCGGCGACGTGGCTGTTGCTGCCGTTCGACGGGAACCTGTTCGCCGTCATCTGGAAAATGGCGGCGGTTGGCCTGCTGGTTCCGTTCGCGTTGCGGCGGCATCATGAGGGCGAGTTTGTGTGGCTGGCGGTGATGCTGGGCTTCTACGCGCTCGGCGACGGTCTCATCGAACTGAGCATGATTTACGGGGCAATTGCCTTTGCCGCAGGGCATCTGGTCGGCATCTTTATCTATCTCCGGCATCGCAGGGTAGGGGCAGCGTTCAGCCAGAAATTGCTGGCAGTCACGATATTGCTGCTCACACCGGTGATCGCTTATGCATTGCCGGGCAATCCGGAAGAGGGTCTGCAGGTCGCGGCATACAGCGTGGTATTAGCGGCGATGGCAGCAATGGCGTGGAGCAGCAACTTCCCCCGCTACCGCGTCGGCACCGGCGCGGTGCTGTTCGTGATTTCCGACCTGCTGATCTTCGCGCGATTGGGGCCGCTGGCGGATTCGGATTTGGCCAGCATTGCCATCTGGTATCTCTATTATTTCGGGGTGTTCCTGATTGCCACCGGGATCGCTCAGACATTGGTCAAACGCGGGCATTATCCGCAAGGCGAAGAGCGCGATTGAGTTTAGGCCTCTCGGAGAGCGGCGCCAACCGTTGCGGACTGACCAGATGCCGATCTCAAATCAAATCCTGCATTGCAAGCTCGCAAATGCGGCATGACGCGGCAGGCGCTTATGAAGATGTGGCTGGCGGACAGGCTGGAGAGTGCGGCTTGATTTCGAGCCTCTCTCTCCTTCAGGGGAGAGATACGAAGCCTTAGCGCCGCAGGCGCTTAGGCGAAGTTGAGAGGGGGAGTTGGCGCACAAACCTCACCGTCCAGCCCCTCTCCGCTGCGACTAAGCGCCTGCGGCACTAAGTCTCGCTCCTCTCCCCTAAAGGAGAGAGGGGCAGGCGCGGCTTGATTGTGCGGGCCGTTATATGATATTTGCTCCCCATGAAAATCGTCCAAATCTCTTTGCCCGATGATCTGGCGCGCGATGCGGCAGAGGCGGGTTTGCTCGATCCGGCGCAACTGGAGGCGTTGCTGCGCGCGTCGCTGAAGCAGATGGATGAAGCGCTTTCATCCGATGGCACGATAACGCGTGCAGCGGCGTTAACCAGCGCACCTGCGTTGGCCGCCATCTGGAACAATCCCGAAGACGCCGTCTACGATGCCCTTTGATCCCGGTGGGCTCGGTTTTGGCGACATAATATTGGTTTGGGTGGGAGCGTTCGGGCAGCGCTTACCTTAGGGGCTGTTGCACCTGTCACCGTAATTTCAATTTCCCACCGAAATTCTTTCACCGAAACCGTGGTAGTCAGATTGCAGCGCTTCCAAATTCCTTCAAAACGGTATTCGCCTGCTTTTGAACTGCAGTGCCATGTTGCGTGAGGTTGCGCAGATAGCGATAAAGGCCTTCGGACAGTTTTGTTCGGTCTTTTTCTGACAGTTCGAACACTGGCTTATTGAACTCACCTTCGATTTCCTGAATCATCGATTTGGCGCGCTCGATTGCAATGGAGTGCTCGTTATCGTTAAGCGCGCCGTTGGTCTCGCGGGCGACTTTAATAGACGGCGTCTCAAGCGCCAACTCCCGGCCAGCGAGGTAAATGGCTTCAATGACAACCGCTTTGGGAAGTCCGGCCAGAAGGGATGAAAATGACTTCATTGCTAGCGTTTCCACTCCCATACATCAAAACTGCCTCTGGGCAAATTAGGAATAATAAACTCTTGCGATAATGGGTTCGCCCTCTGCGATAAGGGAACGGGACTGACTAAACCCTTAACTTGTTCATACGGGATCACCATGAAGATCGGTGAAAACATTTGAAGCTCAGCTGTATTAGCAATCTGCTCAATAACGTCTTTCGTTCCCGAATCGATGACGCCCTCAGCATGGCGAGCGGCCGCCCCGCGGATAATTCCCGCACGATTACTTGTGACTAAAGGGCTGTGGCCGTCTCCACGGACGACGTGTTCGGAAAAATCCGAACAAATTTGCCAAGGATCTGAGGTTGGCGGGTTGCTGCCTACAAGAGAGTCAGTTGCGGGAGCGGGCGCACACCAGACATAGTGCAGCTCGCCATAAAATCTCTGATTAATTTGATATGCGAGTCTTGTTCCCGCGGAATAAAGAATGTGCACCCGATTCCCCCAACAGGTGCCAACTATCTACCTATCGCTTATGTTAAACGCAAACCCATTTTCTTCAAAAATGCGCGCACTTACCAAATTGTATAGTTTGGAATCTGAATATTAGCGGCTACCAGCTCCATTTAGTTTGCGGTTTGATCCGGCGTCCTATTCTCGACCTCAGCATCTCCATCCCCCTCATCACTCTCATCAATCTTCGCCGCGCCAACAACATGCTCGTCATCGCCGACATTGAACAACCGCACCCCAGCCGTCCCGCGACCCAGCACGCGCAAACTATCCAGCGGCATCCGGATCAGCTTGGCCTGGTCGGTGACCAGCATCAACTGGTCGCCCTTGGTGGCGGGGAAGCTCGCGACGACTGGCCCGTTGCGTTCGATATTGTCGATGTTGGTGATACCCTGACCACCGCGACCAGTGCGGCGGTAGCCATAAGCCGATGACAATTTGCCATAGCCGTTGGCGCAGACCGTGAGGATGAACTGCTCAGCCTCGGCCATTTCGGCGATGCGTTCGGGCGAAATTGTCGGCTCGCCTTCCTTTTCGGGCTTCCACGGCGCGAAGCGGAGATATTCCTCGCGTTCTTCGGGCGTGGTGCCGACGCGGTGGAGGATTGAGAGCGACATTACTTCGTCGCCCTTCAACAGCTTCATCGCGCGCACGCCGGTCGAGTTGCGGCTCTGGAATTCGCGGATGTCGTCGGCGGCGAAGCGGATCGCCTTGCCGTTGCGGCTGGCGATCAGGACGTCGTCGTCAGCGGTCAGCAATTCGACGCCGATCAATTTGTCGTCGGCATCCTCGCCCTCGAATTTCATCGCGATCTTGCCGTTGGACGGCACATTGGCGAAGGCGTCCATGCTGTTGCGGCGGGCATAGCCCTTGGCGGTGGCGAAAACGACGCTCAAGCCGCCCCATTCGGCTTCGTCCTCGGGCAGGGTCAGGACGTTCGAGATGACCTCGCCTTCGCCGAGCGGCAGCAGGTTGACCATCGGGCGGCCTCTGGTCGATGGCCCGCCTTCGGGCAGTTTCCAGACCTTGAGGCGATAGACCTTGCCGATATTGGAGAAGAACAGCACCGGCGTGTGCGTTGACGTCACGAACAATTCGGTGACGGCATCCTCTTCCTTGGTCGCCATGCCAGCACGGCCCTTGCCGCCGCGATTTTGCGCGCGGAAGGTGGCGAGTGCGGTGCGCTTGATGTAGCCGCCGTGGGTGACGGTCACGACCATTTCCTCGCGCTCCATCAGGTCTTCGTCGTCGAGACCGTCCCAGCTTGCGGTGATTTCGCACAGACGCGGCGTGGAGAATTCGGCGTCGATGGCGACGAGCTCTTCGCGCAGCACCGCGTAGAGTTTCACGCGGTCGCCCAAGATTGCGAGATATCCTTCGATATCGACCGCAAGTCCCGATAATTCCTTGCCAATTTCATCACGGCCAAGCGCCGTCAGACGGTGCAGGCGCAGTTCGAGGATGGCGCGGACTTGCAGTTCGGAAAGCTGATAACTGTCGCCGCTGATGTCGGCTTCGACCGCCTCGACCAGTTTGATATAGGGCGCAATCTCGGCAATCGGCCATTGCCGCGCGACCAAGGCTGCGCGCGCGTCGGCGGGACTGGCCGAGCCGCGGATGATTCGAACGACTTCGTCGAGATTGGTGACCGCAACCACCAGTCCGAGCAACAGATGCGCGCGTTCGCGGGCCTTGTTGAGCTCGAACTTGGTGCGGCGGGTGATAACAATTTCGCGGAAATCGACGAAGGCGCTGATGATGTCCTTGAGGTTCAGAACCTCTGGCCGGCCGCCGCGAATGGCGAGCATATTGGCGGGGAAGCTCGATTGCGCCGGGGTGTGACGCCATAATTGGTTGAGCACGACATCGGGCGTCGCATCGCGTTTCAGGTCGATGACGATGCGGATGCCCTTGCGGCTCGATTCGTCGCGAATGTCGGACACGCCTTCGATGCGTTTGTCCTTGGCGGCCTCGGCCATTTTTTCGACCAGGCCGGATTTGCCGACCTGATACGGAATGCTGGTCAGGACGATGGAGCGTTGATCGCCGCGCCGTTCCTCGATCTCGTGCCGCGCGCGCTGCATGATCGAGCCTTTGCCGTCGCGGTAAGCCGCGCGCGCGCCGCCTTGGCCCAGGATCAGCGGAGCGGTGGGGAAATCGGGGGCAGGGACGATTTCGATCAGTTCATCAATCGAAATCAGCGGGTTGTCGATATAGGCCAGGCACGCCTTGATCACTTCGCCAAGGTTATGCGGCGGGATATTGGTCGCCATGCCGACCGCGATGCCGCCAGCGCCGTTGACCAGCAAATTGGGGAAGCGGGCAGGCAGAACCGACGGCTCTTCGCGGCTACCGTCATAATTGGGCTGGAAATCGACGGTATCCTTGTCGAGATCGTTGAGCAGAGCGTTCGCCACCTTGGCGAGCCGCGCCTCGGTATAGCGCATCGAAGCGGCGGGGTCGGGATCGACCGAACCGAAATTGCCCTGACCGTCGATCAGCGGCACGCGCATCGCCCAATCCTGCGCCATGCGGACGAGCGAATTGTAAATCGCGCTGTCGCCGTGCGGGTGATAATTGCCCATGACGTCGCCGACGATCTTGGCCGATTTGCGGTAAGGACGGCCAGCGACAAAGCCGCCTTCCTGCGATGCGAAGAGGATGCGGCGGTGGACTGGTTTCAGGCCGTCACGGACATCGGGAAGCGCGCGCGCGACGATGACCGACATCGCGTAATCGAGGTAGCTCGCCTTCATTTCGTCGACGATGTCGACCGGCGAAATATCAGATGGGTCTTGTGGGCTAATATCGTCGCTCACGCCGCGAAAATCCTTATATTTTTAATGTGGCGCGACCCTAGACGAGGGTCGCCAAAATAGCCACCCGCCGCCCTTCGAAAAGAGCGTTTTTCGACAGTTTATCCACAGATTCAGGGGCGAATTTAGCTCATGGCGCGATGATGGCCCCGTCATAGGCGAAAAGCTGGCCCGATTGGTCCGGATTTAGCGCTCTCAAGCACGTCCAGAAGCTGCGCGGCGGCTTGGGCAGGGGGAAAGCGCTCATGCGCCGGATTGCCCTTGAAAGGCGCGCTGAGGGCGGTCTCGACGGTGCCAGGATGGAGGCCGACGATGATTGCGTCCGCGTTCTTGCGCTGCCATTCGACCGAGATGTTGCGCACAAGCATGTTGAGCGCCGCTTTCGATGCGCGGTAGCTGTGCCATCCGCCAAGCCGATTGTCCGAAATGCTGCCCACGCGAGCAGACAGGACGGCGAAGCATGTCCGGCCTGTCCTTGGCATCAACGGAAGGAAATGCTTGGCGACCAGTGCCGGGCCGATGGCGTTCAGGCGGTAGTTCTCCATCATCCATTCGGGATCAAGCTCGCGCAACGACTTTTCGGGGCCTTTGCCGTCCTTATGCAATATTCCGGTCGCAACGATAATGAGCGATGGCGAAACGCCTGCTTGCTCGCCAGATTTGAGGCGGCGTGCGATATGCTGCTTTCGTCGAGCAGGTCGATCGACGGTTCGCTGTGGCGTGAAAACGCGAGGATGCGCTTCGCCCGCTTTCGCAGTTCCTCGGCCAGTGCCGCGCCGATACCGCCACTTCGCTCCGATAATGATTGCGCTATGTGCTGCCACCGTTGCTCCCGAAAAATTGTTCAACCACAATTCATGCGCGCAACGCTAATTGCACATCGTCGGCCACCTACCTATAGTCGCACATGACGGAGGCAATAAGGCCAAAACCCTAGTATCGCGGAGAGTAGAATGAAGTCTGTTTCCAAATTTGCACTAATGCTGTCGCTGGCCGGTCTGTCGCTGGCACCGACGCAGGCGATTGCGCAGGAAAAGCCCAAAAAGGAAAAGAAGGGCAAAGTCGCCCCTGCTCCAGCGGCACCCAAGCGTAATTATTCGAAACCCTTTATCGCCGCCTTCGCACCGGTTTTGGACAAGTTGAACAAGGCCAAGGATCCCGCAGGGGCCAAGGCCGATTTTCCGACTGTTGTTGCCGCGATCCAGAATGATGATGATCGCTATGAAGCGGGCATATTGGCCATCAATATCGGCGCGCAGTTGAAAGACCTGGCCTTTCAGGAGCAGGGAATCGACCTGTTGCTGGCATCGGCAACCACGCCTGCCAACATCAAGACCGAATATACGTTCCGCAAAGGCGCGATTGCCTATGATGCCAAGAAATTCCCCGACGCCGAACGGATTGATGACCGACGCCTATAATATGGGGCATCGTGCCAACAACATCGAGTTCCTGATCTCGAATGCGCAATCGCAGCAGGGCAAGGATGCCGACGCAATAGCTTGGCTAAGCAAGGCAATCGATGCCGACAAGGCCAAGGGCACGGTGAACAAGGCCTATTTTGTCCGTGCCGCAAACTTGGCTGCAAAGGCGAAAAATTATGGCGGGGCAGCGGGCTGGTACAAACAGTTGCTGGCGACCGAAAATAATGCCGATTACTGGCACGATGCTTTGGCATATTTCGACCGGTCGTTGACCTTCAGTCCCGAAGAATCGCTGGATGTTATGCGCCTGATGCGTGTGACAAACGGGCTGCGGTTCCAGCAGGAATATGCGCAATATCTCGATAGCCTGAGCTATATCGGCGTGCGCTATCCGGCCGAAGCGGTCTCGGTTCTGGACGAAGGCTTTGCCAAGGGCGTGATTTCGAAGAACAACGTGACTTTCGGCGAAAAGTATAAGGAAGCGCAAGCACGGCTTGCCGAAGATACCAGAACATTGCCCGGAACGGTTGCCCCGGCGAAGGCCAGCCCCAAGGGAATGCTCGCCTCGCTGACTGCCGATTCCTTCTATTCGCACAAGGATTACAAGACCGCGAAGGAACTATATGAAGCGGCGCTGGCGAAGGGGCCGGTGCTGGACAAGGATGGCAAGGACCAGAGCGAGCGGACCCGGTTCCGGCTGGCTATGTCCAAGACGATGCTGGGCGATTACGCAGGCGCGAAGGCGGATTTTGCTGTGATTACGGGAGCTAACCGCAAGGCGATGGCCGAATATTGGATCATGTATATCGATCAAACAACCAAGGCACCTGTGGCTGCACCTGCCACGACCTGATCCCGGCAACTGGAGGAAAATGAAGGGGAGGCTCGCGAGCCTCCCTTTTTTATGCCGCCGGAATGGGGACGCCGGGTTCGTCCTTGGCGGTGCGGATGGTCAGCGACGTCTTGACGCTGCTGACATTCGGGGCAGAAGTAAGCTGCGACGTCAGGAATTCCTGAAATGACTGAAGATCGCGCGCTACAATCTTCAAAATAAAGTCGATTTCACCGTTAAGCATATGGCATTCGCGGACATCGGGCAGGGCGCGAACATGCTGTTCGAACGCTTTCAAGTCTTCTTCGGCCTGGCTTTTCAAGCTGACCATTGCGAAAACGGTGATCGTATAGCCGAGCGAACCGGCATCGATATCGGCATGGTATGACTTGATCGTCCCCGACTGCTCCAGCGCGCGCATCCGGCGCAGGCAGGCGGAGCAGTCAAACCGACTTTGGTGGCCAGTTCGACATTGGTGATGCGCCCATCGGCCTGCAATTCGGCCAAAAGCTTCAAATCTATCGCATCGAGGTTCAAATTGGCCATGTTCTTGATATTTCCATTTCGATTCTCTGCGCTGGTTATAATAAAATTATAGCCCATTGCAATTGTCCCATAGTGTGACGTGCTAAATTTTGCCGCTTTCGCGCGGGCTAAGACGGGTATATCGGTGGCGATTACAGGGATAATTTTACCGTTAGGAATAATTGGGTTTGCGCTTTGACGATCGCCTTGAAACTGCTTTGCGTCAGGCGGACGATGGCGGATATGGCGCAGTCGCGAAATGGCAGCAACTTGTTGATATACTCGCGCAAAATCCACGCGATTTCGACCTTGAATATGTCGCCGTGGTTTGCGCAAGGTCCGGGAATTCCTCCCCCTGGTTCCGGCGTCGCTACGCGAACAATGCGTTCGCTCGCTCAATGGCCGCATTCAGTCGCCTCCGCTCGTGTTGTTGCTGGCGGGCGATATCCCGCCGTAGCGTCAGCAGCGGTCAGCGGCGCGAAACTGAGCGATGCCGAATGGGCAGAAATCATTCCGGCTATGCCGACCCGGGCGCGGGGTTTTCTGCGAAACCGAAGCGATCTGGGGCCGGAAACGCGCCGGGCACTGGCGATATGGTCGTCTGCTGACTTTGTTCTGCCAGTCCCGCACAACTGCCGAAGTGGCCAATGGCGTCCAAATCCGGGACATTGTCGAACGGATCGAGCGGCTGCGCAGCGAGCGCGAAACGCGCGAAGCGCCGTTTCTGCCTTATGCCGAAGAGGAATTCAGCGATTTCCCCGCAAGGATCGACGAAATCCGCTTCGAAACCGATGAAAATGGCACGGTCAGCTGGATCGAAGGCGCGCCGCCCGGAGCAATCGTCGGTGTCGATATCGCCGAACCGGCTTTTGACGATGGGCCGGGGCCCGATGCTTATGGTGCGGCGGCTTTCCGGCAGCGGATGCCGCTGGAAAATGCGCGGATGCGGCTTGTGCGGTGCAGACATGATCGCGGGCGACTGGCGGATAAATGCCGCGCCGTTTTTCGATCCCGTTAGCGGGCGGTTTAACGGCTATCGCGGGATTTTCCGGCGACCGACCTTTGCCGAAAGCGCTCTGATCCAGCCCGATGCCCCGGCAAGTTCGGACCATATCCAGCAATTGGTTCACGAACTGCGCACGCCTTTGGGCGCGATTATCGGTTTTTCCGAAATTATCGAACAGCAACTATTCGGTCCGGTGACCGAAGATTACCGCCTACTCGCGCGCAACATATTGAACGATGCCGAACGGTTGCTGGCCGGTTTCGACGATCTTTCGATGGCGGCGAAGATCGAATCAGGGCAGTTGGAACTGTCGGCCGGAGTCACCGAATGCGACTGGCTGGCAACGCGGCTTGCCGACCGGCTGCATGGTCTGAGCGATTTGCTGCATGTCACGCTCAATCTCGTGCAGGCGCATCCGGTTCGGCCCTATGCTGTTGATGCAGATATCGCCGAACGGATGTTTTCGCGGCTGTTGTCGGCGGTTATCATCGGCTGCGAAGCCGGCGAAGTACTCGACGGACGGTTCCGCACCGAGCCTGGGCCGAACGCTACCAACCGCTTCGTCCTGACGCTGCCGCGTAAGCTTTTGGCGATGGATGAGGCCGAATTTTTCGGGTCCGGCCCAAGCAGCTTTGACGATGTCAGCGAAGCACCGTTGCTGGGTCTTGGCTTTTCGCTTGCGGCTCGTGCGCAGTCTTGCAAGAAATGTCGGCGGAGATTTACGATTTTACAATGAAGCGCTGATATTGAACCTACCAGCGGTCAGTAATGGCCAATCAGGGTATAGGGACGAAGAGCGAGAATGACGTGCTGGCAAGGAGGATCGGGAATGAGCTTCAAACCTGATCTTTCGCACCGCCAAACCGATTTTGTTGACCTTTCCGCTTGGGCAGCCCGCGTTTTGTCCTTACCGTCGATACCGAAGAAGAATTCGACTGGAACGCGCCTTTTACGCGGGACGGTTATGGCACCGAGCATCTAAAATCGGTCCCGCGATTTCAGGCTTTATGTGCGGATCATGGCGTAAAGCCATGTTATCTGGTCGATTATCCGATCACGCAAGATGCCTTTGCCGTCGATTTGCTGGGCGGCTATGCGCATGGCAACCAGGCGGAGATCGGCGTCCAGCTCCACCCTTGGGTCAATCCGCCGTTTGACGAAACATTATCGACGCACAACAGCTATGCCTGCAATTTGCCCGAGCCGCTGGAACGCGCGAAACTGTCGCAGCTTGCACGCGGCAATCGTCAGCGGTTCGGCGTTAATCCCGATGCGTATCGGGCGGGCGCTATGGTGCAGGCCAGAATACGGCGGCAATTTTGGCCGATCTGGGAATAGCCATCGACACTTCGGTTCGGTCGCAGTTTAACTATTCGGCGCAGGGCGGGCCGGATTATACGCTGCCATCCGGTCAATCCTTATTGGGTGAAAAGGGCAAGCTGCTCGAACTGCCGCTGACGACGGTGTTCGGTGGAGTGATGCGGGCGGTAGGCGATTCGTATTCGGCCAATGGTTCAGTTCGCAACCCGCGCGGTCGGTGCTTGCGCGCTCCGGCATGCTCGAGCGGATTGCTCTGACGCCTGAAGGCATTTCGCTGACGAAGGCGCTGAAGGCATCGACATGGCGCTCGCTGAAGGCGTGCAGGTGATCAACCTGTCTTTCCACTCGCCGTCGTTGGCGGTCGGGCACACACCCTATGTGCGTGATGAAGGCCAGCTCGACGCGCTTTATGCATGGTTGCAGGCGTGTTCGCGCATCTTAATGCGGCGGGCGTTCGGCCGACAACTATGGCCGAAATCAAGGCGGCGAGCGGAATTCATGTGCGTCATGAGATAAAGGCTTGCCAGCGCGTTATAGTTCCGCTATCGGCGCGCTCACGATTGGCTAGCCGGTCGGGGCCTGTAGCTCAGTTGGTTAGAGCTGGCCGCTCATAACGGCTAGGTCGGGGGTTCGAGTCCCTCCGGGCCCACCAGCCTTTGCCCTTTCGGGCTTTGGTTGGCGAGCCAGCGAAAAGATCGCTTTAGGCTGAAAGCTGCCTAACGACTACTTATCATAAGTGGAAAGTTAAAGGAAGTACATTGTTGTACCAGTGACCCATGTCGGGGAGTAGCGCAGCCTGGTAGCGCATCTGGTTTGGGACCAGAGGGTCGCAGGTTCGAATCCTGTCTCCCCGACCATTTCTTTACTCATTTGGCAGGGTTTTCAGCGATCAGGTCGTCGATTTCGGCCTTTGCGTCGGCCTCGATCAGTTTTGTGGCTTCTTCTGCCGCTTCCTCTATCGACAATTGGCGTTCCTTCACCGCGTCCTGCTCGATGTCCTTTTCTATGGCCGCAGCGGCTTTTTCGGCCTCTTTCGGCGTCGGCTCATCGACGCAGCCAGCAAGCAAAAGAGCGGTGCAGCCGACCAGGACAAAACCCCTCATGGCTTTGGTTCCGGTTTTAGTTCGCCCTCATAATTGGCAACCAGAGCCAGCGTTGCTGCCCATGCGGCGACATTCTGGCGCAGTTCGGCTTTGTCGATTTTGTCGAGCGTGTCGTCGGGCGTGTGGTGCAGGTCGAAATATTTGGTGCCGTCCTGCTGCAGGTCGATGATGCCAAGTTTTTGCGCCGCAATAATCGCGCCGATATCAGCGCCGCCGCCTGCAGTTTGCTGACGCGGAACGACGCCGAGCGGGGCCAGCGCCGAACGATTTTTTCGCGCAACGGCTTCGCTGATGCGGGCAGGGTGAAATCCACCGCCCAGACCTTGCCCGCGCCGAAATCCGATTCCATCGCCAACGCATGCGGTTCGTTGGCATGTTTTTCGCCATAATCCTTGCCGCCCCAGATGCCGACCTCTTCGGCCCCTGCCCAAAGCAGGCGGACCGTGCGTTTCGGCTGGCCCATCCTTTCAGCGGCGGCCGCGGCAGTATGATCCCGCACCCCGCCGCATCGTCGATCGCACCAGTGCCCAAATCCCAGCTATCGAGATGGCAGGCGATGACGATCATCGGCAGTTTAGGGTTCGACCCCTTTATTTCGGCGATGACATTGCCCGACGTCTGCATGCCGATATTTTGCGGCGTCAGTTTCAGTTTCATCTTCACCGGCTTGCCGCCTTTGCTGCTGCGGCCAGCATCCGTTCGAGATTTTCGGCATCGGGGATCGACAGCGCACCTGCCGGAATCGGCGTCACGCCCGCTTCAAAATTGGTGTTCCCGGTGTGCGGATTGCGATGATAGTCGGTGCCCGCCGAACGGATGACAATCGCCGCCGCGCCCTTTTTGGCCGCGATGTTCGGACCGACAAAGCGGGCAGGGCCGAACGCGCCATAGCTGCTGCCGTCCTGTGTGCGCTGCATCGCGTGGCTGACAAAGGCGATTTTGCCTTTCAGGCTGCCGTCGGGAACTGCACGCAATGCTTCCAATGTCGGGAAATAGGCGATTTCCGCCTCAAGCCCTTCTTCGCCCGTGCTGCCGCTATTGCCGAGTGCGGTGACCGCAAGTTTCTGCGGAAAGGGCGCGTTACATAGGCGGTTTCTTCGCCGCGGACCCAGGTCGGCATCTGATATTCTTCGATGCGCACATTGTCGAAGCCCAGCGATTTGAGTTTGGCGACCGACCATGCCCGCGCCCTCGCTTCGGCCTCCGTTCCGCCCTGGCGCGGACCGATCTCGGTCGTCAGACCTTCGACGATATCATATGCGGACATCGTCGGTCAACGCAGCATCACGCAGCGATTCTGCGTATATTTGGCGGTGGAGGCGGCGCTGCAGTAGCGATTTGGGCGCGGAAAGCAGCGTGCGGCGGCGGAGATGGCATAGATCGTGTTTTTCATGGACGCACGCTTAATGCCCTGTCACGCTTTTGCAATCCCGCCTTGCGAGGAGGGGGCCAGCTGGCTAGGGAAGCGGCCAAATCAAGCCAATCCAGAACAGGAAAGTAACCCACATGGCCGCGCAATATAGCTACGTGATGAAGGGGATGACCAAGACCTTCCCCGGTGCCAACAAGCCCGTGCTGAGCAATATCAACCTGCAATTCTACCCCGATGCAAAAATCGGCATCGTTGGCCCGAACGGCACGGGTAAATCGACGTTGATGAAAATCATGGCCGGGATGGATACCGAATTTACTGGCGAAGCCTGGCCGGGCGAGCATATCACCGTTGGCTATCTGGCGCAGGAGCCCGAACTCGACCCGACCAAGACGGTGCGCGAAAATGTGATGGACGGCGTGCGTCCGGTTGCCGATCTGGTCGACCGGTTCAACGAAATCTCGATGATCATGGGCGACCCGCCCGAAGACGCCGATTTCGATGCGCTCATGGAAGAAATGGGCACGCTGCAGGAAAAGATCGATGCGGTCGATGGCTGGTCACTCGATAGCCAGCTGGAACTGGCGATGGACGCGCTGCGTTGCCCGCCTGCCGACGCCAGCGTGACCAACCTTTCCGGCGGTGAAAAGCGCCGGATTGCGTTGACGCGGCTGTTGCTGGAAAAGCCTGATATCCTGCTGCTCGACGAACCGACCAACCACTTGGATGCGGAATCGGTGGCGTGGCTGGAAAAGCATCTGGTCGATTACAAGGGCAACGTCATCCTCGTCACCCATGACCGCTATTTCCTCGACAATGTGGTCAGCTGGATTCTCGAACTCGATCGCGGTCGCTATTTTGTCTATGAAGGCAATTATTCGACCTATCTGGAGAAGAAGGGCAAGCGGCTCGAGCAGGAAGCGCGCGAAGATTCCGGGCGCCAGAAGGCGATCAAGGACGAGCTGGAATGGATCAGGCAATGCCCCAAGGCGCGGCAGACCAAATCAAAGGCGCGTATCAAATCTTTCGATCAGCTGGTCGAGGCGCAGGAAAACCGCACACCCGGCAAGGCGCAGATTGTCATCCAGATTCCCGAACGCCTTGGCAGCAAGGTGATCGAGGTCAAGAATGTCTCCAAAGCCTATGGCGACAAGCTGTTGTTCGAAAATCTGTCTTTCTCGATCCCGCCCGGCGGAATTGTCGGCGTGATCGGCCCCAACGGCGCGGGTAAATCGACATTGTTCAAGCTGATTACCGGTCAGGAAACGCCCGACTCGGGCGAAGTCGATATCGGCGAAACCGTCAAACTGGGCTTTGTCGACCAGAGCCGCGACGACCTCGATCCCAACAAGAATGTCTGGGAAGAAATTTCGGGCGGTGCCGATTTCATGAAGCTCGGCAAGCATGAAACGCCGACGCGCGCTTATGTCGGCGCGTTCAACTTCAAGGGCGTGGACCAGCAGAAAAAGGTCGGCCAGCTATCGGGCGGTGAACGCAACCGCGTGCATATGGCGAAGATGCTGAAAGAGGGCGGCAATGTGCTGCTGCTCGATGAACCGACCAACGATCTCGACGTCGAAACATTGTCGGCGCTCGAAGAAGCGCTGGAAAGCTTCGCCGGTTGCGCCGTGGTCATCAGCCATGACCGCTTCTTCCTTGACCGTCTGGCCACGCATATCCTCGCGTTCGAGGGCGACAGCCATGTCGAATGGTTCGAAGGCAACTTCGAATCCTATGAAGAAGACAAGATCGCGCGCCTCGGCGACGAGGCAACCCGTCCGCATCGTGCAACTTATAAGAAGATGACGCGTTAGATGGGGTGAAACGCACGCTCCTCATCATCAACGCCACCAGCGGCAGTGCTGGCGCTGTCGAGTGAGGGGGAGGTTGTATGCGGCGTTTGGCAGCCGGCGGGTCTGCGAGATCGGCAAAACGTCGCTGAGCTGCCCGATGACGAATTGCCCGATCGAGGCAGATGGTGAAGTCGGGTCGTTCGAAGATCGTCGTCATATTATCAGGCGATGGCACGATTGCAGCCTGTGCGAAAACTTGCAGGCTGGGCCGGCGAAATATTGGTGCTGCCGGGCGGCACGATGAACCTGCTGTCGCGGCGACTGCATGGCGACATTGGCGCTGGCCGAACTGCTGGACTAGCTGCGATTACACCTGCCAAAGCCGCCAAAGATCCCGGTTATCAGACTGGCGACCGTGAGGTCTTCACCGGCCTTACCGTCGGTCCATCCACAAGTGGGGCGAGGTGCGCGAGGGCATCCGGCATGGCGATGTCGGCGAGCTTGGTCGAAAAAGTGCCCGAGGCGTGGTCGGACGACGCCGGCCGATGAGGGTTCTGGGTTGAAGGCACGCGACAGCATGCTTATGCCGGCGATTTTTGTCGAGCCGCAATGATGATGAGAAGTTTGTCGGCAGTGCGCGCTTTCGCGCGGACAATATGGGCGATATGGTCGGTCACGGCATCGCATGGCTCCGCCGCGATTTTCGCGACGGGCCAAAGGACGATCTGGGCGAGATGGCGCGAAGTGACGATAGTTGGCGACGACGACCGAAACCGGGTTTGCTGATCGACGGCGAGTATGAGGAAGGGCATTTGCCACTGACCTGCACCGCCGGTATGTCGTCGGTGCGATTTTTGAGGATGAATGATGAACATTTTCAGGGCGATGTCTTGTGCCATATGCGGCTGTGTCTGTCGCCTTTCCGGCGCAAGCGACAATGGCACGTCGGTTCGACATGGCTGACCGGTCATGCCGACGACGAGCATCGATGACGACATCGCGCGCGATACGCAGAGCTATTTGCGACGGGCATCGCAATCAGCGAATAGCGGTTCCGCGAGAACGGGTTCGACTGGCACCTTATCCGTTTTACCAACACGGCAAAGCCGGAAGGTCCGTTCTGGATGGTCCCGCATGATGATGAAAATGCGGCTTTCGATGGCGATGATCGTCGCGATTAAAGAGCATGGCGGCGTTGGCATTAGCGGTCAATTCGCGGTCCGGGCAGTCTTGCGTCGGCAATCGGGAAGTGGACGCTGCGGCGGGCGTCCTGCCACGGTTATCGTCGTGCGACCCCAACCGCAATTTTGACGTAAGACGCCGCTTTTTACTTCCGCCTTTCTCAGCCAGCGACCGCGACAGGCAACCCGTAATTGCGCTGCATACCAACCAGGGTTCAGGGGACGGCCAGCGGGCGAGTTGAGTTTGCTCGATACTAGACCGCGTAAGCCACGCGGCATGGAGATCAATCCTGCGGTCATGGCGCACTATCGCGCGATAAATCCAAACGCGGAAATGGCCAATTACGACACGCTTGGGCTTGATTGCCTATCTTGCACGCGATGGCAAGCCTGATGCGACGCGCGCATCGCATGCCGGCAGGATACGCTAAATGCGCGGTGTCCATTTCTGGCATGAGCGGGTGAGTAAAGCGACGGCTCGATGTCCAACTATCTTGTGCTTGAACCGACCCGACATCGCCCTATTTCAATGCCGAGAGCCGGGAGGAAATCGATCTCGCAGTCGCTCGCCGCGCGGCACAAGGTCATGATCGACGGCTTATCTGGCGAACTGCACAAAGTCGGCAAATTAAAGATAGGGTGAAAATTCGCCTGATTTTTCGTCCAAGCACGTGCAGCTTGCCATCCGATATCGCGAAAAACGCGCCATGCAGCGCGAACTCGCCCGACGCTTCCTTTTGCCGGATGCAAGGGAATGTCCGCAGATTGGCGAGGCTGACCTTGACCGCTTCCATCTCCATCGCGCGCTCGGCGGCTTCGCCGTGCGTGCCATGTTCGGCCGCAACCTTGGCTTGGGCGTCGTCCAGCAGGCTGATCCAGTTGGCGACAAAGCCGCCTTCGCCGGGTTCCATGCCGACCATTGCCTTTGTCAGTGCTGCGTTACAGCCACCGCACAGGCCGTGGCCCATGACGACGATTTCTTCGACCTTCAGAAACTGGACGGCAAATTCAAGCGCAGCCGAAACGCCGTGCAGGCCGGGCGTGGTCTCGAACGGCGGAACGAGCGCCGCAACATTGCGGACAACGAATATCTCGCCGGGGCGGGTGTCGAATATCTGGGTGGGATCGACGCGGCTGTCGGAGCAGGCGATGACCATGACTTTCGGGCTTTGTCCTTCGCCGAATACTTTCCAGCGCTCGCGCTCGTCGGTCCATTCGTCGTCGCGGAAACGGGCATAGCCATCGAGCATGTCTGAAAAGAGCGTCATGCGCGCCTCTCTAGCAGCGAAATTCGGGGTGGCAAGATGAGTCAGCGATGCGCCTATCTGGGCGGCATGAACGCACCGATAACCCCGCCCGACCGCGCGCCGCGCGAGCGCAAGCCCGACTGGATTCGGGTAAAAGCGCCCGGCGGCGCCGGTTTAACGAAACGCGCAAGCTGATGCGCGACCTCAATCTCAACACTGTGTGCGAAGAGGCGGCTTGCCCGAATATCGGCGAATGCTGGACCAAAAAGCACGCAACGGTGATGATATTGGGCGATGTCTGCACACGCGCCTGCGCGTTTTGCAATGTCAAGACCGGGATGCCAAAGGCGGTCGATCCGCTTGAACCTGAGCATGTCGCGATTGCGGCGGCGAAAATGGGACTGGAGCATATCGTCATCACCTCGGTCGACCGCGATGATCTGCCCGATGGCGGTGCCAGCCAGTTCGTGAAGGTGATCGAGGCGCTGCGCCGTAATACGCCCAACACGACGATTGAAATCCTGACGCCCGATTTCCGCAACAAGGCGGAGGCTGCGGTCGAGGCCATCGTCACCGCGCGGCCCGATGTGTATAACCACAATCTCGAAACAGTGCCGCGGCTGTACCCGACGATCCGCCCCGGCGCGCGTTATTATGCGTCGCTGCGGTTGCTCGAAACCGTCAAGCGGCACGATCCGTCGATCTTCACCAAATCGGGCGTGATGCTCGGGCTGGGCGAGGAGCGGATGGAGGTGCATCAGGTGATGGACGACATGCGGAGCGCCGATATCGACTTTCTGACGATGGGCCAATATCTGCAGCCGACGCCCAAGCACACCAAAGTGATGGATTTCGTGACGCCGCAGGCTTTCGATGCCTATGCCGCGATTGCCCGCGCCAAGGGCTTTCTGCTGGTGGCGTCGTCCCGCTGACTCGTTCCAGCTATCATGCGGGCGATGATTTCGCCAAAATGCGCGATGCCCGCGCGGCGCAGCTCGCCAAGGCTGGATAGGCCAGAGGCGCAAGGGCAGGGGCATGCCGCATCATCACGAGCGCCGCAGCCTGCCGCACAGCGCGGCGCAGATGTATGATCTGGTGGCCGATGTCGCGCGTTATCCCGAATTCCTGCCGTGGGTCAGCGCGATCCGCATTCGCAAGGATGACGAGACCGAAATGCTGGCCGATATGATCGTCGGCTTCAAATCGTTGCGCGAAACATTCTCATCGCGCGTGGTGAAAACGCCGAAAACCGTCGATTGTTGTCGATTATCTCGATGGCCCGATGAAGCATCTGCACAATAGCTGGACATTCGAGGATGTCGCAGGCGGCGGCTCCGTCGTCGATTTCACTGTCGATTTTTCATTCCGCAACCGCGTGTTCGAGGCGCTGGCAGGCCAGTTTTTCGAACTCAGCGCTACGCAAAATGACCGGCGCATTTATCGAGCGCGCCGACGCGCTTTACGGATAGGGCATAGACTGCCCGAATTGGCGCCATTCGCGGGTGCCAGCCATTTCAAATCAAATCCTATCGCTTTTGCCCCGGCCATGATAGCCAATGGTCAGCCGTTGGGGGAGGGGCAGATGACAGAACGGAATGACACCAACCGCCTGAACTGGCCGCGCTGGCAGCAGCTGCTGCTGATCTGGCGCTGGCGCTGCTCATCGGCAACCGCCTGTTCCTGCTGGTCGATACCGCCAGCGTGCGCGCGGGGCTCTATGGCGAAGTCCCGGATTATGGCGGCCTTCTGGCCGATAATCCGGGGGGACAGAGCGGTTTTGTCAAAGCGCGACAGGTGGTGCCCGGCGGTCCACTGGCCAAGGCCGGGGTGCAGGAAGGTGACGAACTGCGCTTCGAGCATAGCTATGAACGCTTGCGGCGCGCTGAGGTGGGTGAGACGCTCGCTTTCACGCTGGATCGCGGCGGCGTGCAATCGAACCGCCAGCTGACAGTCGAACCTACGGTTTGGAATGAAGCGAACAGGCAGCGGAATTTTCAGCTGTTGCTGAATGCGCTTGCCGCCACGGTATCGATGCTGATCGCTTGCTTCATCCTGTGGCGCGGCTGGGGCAACAAGACGGCGATGCTGCTCGGCGCTGCGCTGATCGCCTTGGGATCTGGCGGAATTCTGCTACCGCCTTGGGCGAGCGCACCTTGGCTGGCCGTGCCGATGTGGTCGCTTGTCCTTGTGGCGACAGCGCTGACTAGTTTGCTGATTCCCTTTGCCATGCGCATGTTTGAAGAGGGTGTTGGCCCGTTGCCGCGCTGGCATTGGCAAGCCGCGAAGTCTTTCTGGCTCTTACCGTTCCCTATTGCGCTCTTGCTGAGTTGGAACATCATTGGTCTGGCAAACTTTGGGGAGGCGTTTGTTCACGGCATTAGGTCGTGCCGCTGATCGCCCCTCTGGTCAGCCTTGCCTATTTGATCGTCGGGTGGCGCAAGAGCAAGGCGGCGGTTCGCAATCGCTTCGCCCTGATCGTCTTTGCGCTCTCGGCCTTATCTGGTGTCCGTTTTGGTGACAGGTTGTAATTTGAGCCAATCAGGAACCTTGTTCGGCGGGGGAGGCTGGCTGACCTATCTCAACGCCCTGATGCTCGGCGTGATCGCCCCCGGCACGCTTGCCTATGCCGTGCTGCGCCACAAGCTGTTCGACTGGGCTTTGCGGTGAACCGGACGCTGGTTTACGGCACGGTCAGCGCGGTGTTGCTGGTCGGCATCGGCCTCACCGAATATGCCGTCAAATCGCTGCTGCCCAAGGTCTGGACGCAGGGCAGCGTGTTTATCAGCGCCGGGCTCGCGCTTGGCGTGTTCCTGATCTTCCACCGCATCCACCACAGCGTCGAACATGCCATCGAGCGGCTGTTCTTCCACAAATGGCAGGTGAACGAAGCCGCGCTCAAACGCTTTGTCGCGGCGGCGGGCGCATATGGAGCAGCCCGAGGCGCTCGCCGGACATTTCACCACCGAACTCGCCCGCTTCACCGGCGGCGCGGCGGTGGCGCTCTATGCGCGGACGGCGGAGGGGCATTATGCCAGCGCGGCGGGCGAGACGGTGACGCCGACGACCTTGCGCTGGCCGCCATGCGCGCCGAGCTTGGCCCCATCGTCCCCGCCGAAATCGGTTCGCCGCTCGACGCTGCGCTCGCCCTGCCGATGATGCATCAGGCGGCGCTGGCAGGCTTCATCCTGCTCGGCCCCAAACCCACCGGCGAAGACTACCGCCCCGATGAGATCGAAGTGATGGCCTGGGCCACCCACCAGATCGGGCTGGACCTGCAAGCCATCCGGGTGCGGGAGTTGGAGCAGACGGTCACGCGGCTCGAAGTGCACACCGGCAGCCTCGAAGCCCATAACAAGACACTGGCCAAGATTTTGGCGGGCACGCCTGATGCGGTGACTTAAACGCAGCGGTATTGCTCGCGAAGCTCTATTGCGTTATCCTTCAGCGGGTCGTCGCTTTCCCGAGGAGAATGACATGAAGGCTTTGGTCTCTAAACGCACACTGTCGGCCATTGCGCTCTGTGCCTTGAGTTTTAGCGCGATCGCGCAATCGCCAGCGCTGTTCGATCCCCTTGCGTCAAACAACGGCAACTATCCTTCCCGACAGGAATATACTGGCTCCTTCCGCGTCAGTAATCTAGATTATGGCCTTCAGAAACTTGATCCCCTTCCGGTCAATCTTGGCTCGGGCAAGCCAATCACCGTCGCTTCCGCTCCCGCCTATCTCGCAGCGCTCAAGACCCATCTGACGCCATCGCTGAAGGGCTTGATCAACGACAGTGCCCATTGGGATCCAAAATCAAGCGGCTGGTATGACATGGTCTGGCTGGGTCAGGGTGATCGCGGACCAAATGGTGTGATCGACCCGACGTCGGGGAGAGAACCAATCTCCAACACCTATACCGGGCAGATCGTTCCCCCGACCACCTATATCAACCGATTTGGCAAGCGCGAGCAGGGGCCAATCCCAAGTGTCCCGGTGCAAAACCATGCGGTCATCTATTACAACGGCGTTGCCGCCAAGATGCTGCAAAAGCTGTGGCGCAATCCGTTCCAGCCTGACCTTTCTGCGGTTGATTTCCCCGACGGGTCAATTTCGGTAAAGATCGAAGCAGTGACGCCGAACGAAAGCCAATGGTCGGTCGTCAAGGGGGCGTCCACCTGGAAAGTCTATCGGCCCAGTGTGGCCGATCAGCTCACAACGCCGCCGGGTGGTGCCAAGGCGCAGGTCATCAATGTCCGGCCCTTCCAGATGAGCATCGCTGTCAAAGACCGTGTCGCATCGCCGGTAACCGGCTGGGTGTATGCGGCCTTCGTCTTCGATACCGCCGCGCCCGGAGCCACCCCGTGGGACAAGTTCGTTCCGGTGGGCGCTATGTGGGGCAACGATCCGCAACTGGCCAACAAGGCCGATGGCAATGGCGGCAACACCAGCAATCTGACCCAAACCTATTTCAACCAGGCATCGCCCTTTGTCGTTCACGGCACGCGGGGCTGGGGCGGCAGGCTGGCCGGACCGCTGGATGTCGCCAACCGCGCAAATGTCCTTTCGGTGGCCGGCAATAATGGTTTTGTGGACATGCTGGATACCGGGGCATCATCGTGCATCAGTTGCCATTCCGCCGCAGAGTTTCCATGGACCCGCAATCTTTATCCGGCACCCAACAAGGCATTCCCGCGCGACGGGCAACCGTTCGTGCTTTTTGCCCCCGGATCTCCCGAATGGGCACGCTGGTTCCAGAACCCGGCGGTTCCTTACGGCATCAGCGGTACCTCGTTCCCGCGCGGCCTTGACTATGATTTCGCCATCATGTTCGCCCTGGGAACGCAAAGCAGTGCCGTCGGCGATCAAGCCTATGGCTTCTCCCGCTTCAGCGTCCATTGATGATCGCTTCTCCGCCCAGTGACGAACCGGCAAGACTCTATTGCAAAGGCGAACGGCGTCGAAACGGCATCGCCATCAGACCGAAACGAAACGCGTGACCATGTCTCTGGGCTGGCCACGCTGGCAGCAGGCGATGTTGATTGCGGTGCTGGCGCTGACAATCGTTGTGCGCCTGACCATGCTGGTTGATACGGCAGTCGCACACTCAGGCCTCATCGGCCCGATTACGACAATAGGCGGCACACTCATCAATGATCCCGGAGCAGAGGCGGGCTTTGGCAAGGTGGTCGATCTGGCACCCGGTGGCCCCCTCGCGAAAGCAGGGGTGCACGAGGGCGATCAAGTGCGCTTCAATCACAGCTTTGAACGATATCGACGCTCGGCCGCGGGAGAAAAGCTCGCGTTTACCCTTGACCACAAGGGAATGCGCAGCAACCGCCAGCTCACTGTCGAACCGCTCCAGTCGAGCGAATTGGACGGGCAGTTCACTTCGCAGACGTTTATTTACACGATTGCGTTGATTGTCTCGTTGCTGATCGGGTGTTTCATTCTGTGGCGCGGCTGGGGAAACCAGACGGTGATGCTGCTCGGTGCTGCTTTGGTCGTGATGGGCATAGGCGGGATTACCCTGCCGCCCTGGGCGGACGCGCCAATAATTGCGGTTCCGATGTTTCTGGTGCTTTGGGTCGCGGCGGGTGCGGGGTGCCTGCTGCTGCCCTTTGCCATGCGGATGTACGAAGAAGCTATAGCCCCATTGGCACGCTGGCACTGGTGGTGGGCGCTAACGTTCGTCATCGTAACATCGCTTGTCTGGGTGGTCGGAGGTTGGGACTATCTCTCACTGACGAACCATATCAGCTGGATCGGCGGTTTCAGTATCATGGCGTTCAGCCCGCAGATCGGTTTTGTCGCCACGATCAGCTATTTGGTCGCAGGCTGGCGCAAAAGCGACACGACGACGCGCTCCCGCTTCGCACTGATTATCCTCGCCTTTGCAGCCTATATGCTTACCGTGCTGGTAGAGGGGTTGGTTTTTCAAGCGGGGTATGCATCGGCCTGGATGATCACCATCGCGGCGCTGATGATGGGGCTGATCGCTCCCGGCCTGCTCGCCTATGCGGTGCTGCGGCACAAGCTGTTCGATCTGGGGTTTGCGGTGAACCGGACGCTGGTTTATGGCACAGTCAGCGCGGTGTTGCTGGTTGGCATTGGCCTTACCGAATATGCCGTCAAATCGCTGCTGCCCAAGGTCTGGACGCAGGGCAGCGTGATTATCAGCGCGGGGCTGGCGCTGGGGCTGTTCCTGATCTTCCACCGCATCCACCATAGCGTCGAACATGCCATCGAGCGGCTGTTCTTCCACAAATGGCAGGTCAACGAAGCCGCGCTCAAACGCTTTGTCGCGGCGGCGGGGCATATGGAGCAGCCCGAGGCGCTCGCCGGACATTTCACCACCGAACTGGCCCGCTTCACCGGCGGCGCAGCGGTGGCGCTCTATGCGCGGACGGCGGAGGGGCAGTATGCCAGCGCGGCAGGCGAGACGGTTGGCCCCGACGACCTTGCGCTGGCCGCCATGCGCGCCGAGCAAGGCCCCATCGTCCCCGCCGAAATCGGTTCGCCGCTGGATGCCGCGCTCGCTTTGCCGATGATGCACCAGGCCGCGCTGGCAGGCTTTATCCTGCTCGGCCCCAAACCAACGGGCGAAGACTACCGCCCCGATGAGGTCGAAGTGATGGCCTGGGCCACCCACCAGATCGGGCTCGACTTGCAAGCCATCCGGGTGCGGGAATTGGAGCAGAGCGTGGTTACGCTGGAGGCGCGCAACGCCAATTTGTCGCAAGTTTTAGTGAAGGCGTCGTTGGCCGAAGCCTAATCCGTCGTCGGCAGCAATAATTGCAAAGCGTGAAGCGTTGCTATCGTGCGGATTTCGGCGCGGCTTTTGTCCGACCCGAATTCCATCCGGTCGGCATTGACTTCATTGGGATCGCGACCTTTTTCGGCAACGGCAAAAACAACTGTGCCGACCGGTTTTTTCTCGGTGCCGCCGTCGGGCCCCGCAACGCCGCTGATCGCCACGGCAATATCGGCCCCGCTTTTCTTGAGAGCGCCTTGCGCCATGGCCCACGCGACCGCGACCGACACCGCGCCGAACGTATCGAGGATATCCTCGTTCACGCCGAGCATCTTGATCTTGGCTTCGTTCGAATAGGTAACATAGCCGCTGCCGAGAACCGCGCTGCTCCCCGGAATTTCGGTGATCGCCGCCGAAACCAATCCGCCGGTGCAACTCTCGGCGAGCGCTATGGTACGGCCAGCAGCGTTGTTTTCGGTGACGACGCGCTCGGCAAGTTCGGCGATATTTTCGGGCAGAACCGATATCATGGCATAACCTTCTGGAAAGTGGCAATGGCCTGAGCTGCGATACCTTCGCCGCGTCCGGTGAAGCCGAGCATCTCGGTTGTGGTAGCCTTGACCGATATGCGGTCGATCTCAACTGCCATGATTTCGGCCAATTGCGCGCGCATTGCCAATTTGTGCGGACCGATTTTTGGCGCTTCGCAGATGATGGTCACGTCTGCATTTCCAAGCGAATAACCTTGGTCGTGAGCCAGTTTCATTGCATGGGTCAAGAAACGGTGGGAGGATGCGCCGCGCCATACTGGATCGGACGGTGGGAAATGGTCGCCGATGTCACCCAAGGCCATAGCGCCCAAAATCGCATCGGTCAGCGCGTGCATTGCGACATCGGCGTCGCTGTGACCTGACAGTCCTTTGTCATGCGCGATTTGGACGCCGCACAGCCATAGTTCCTCGCCCGGCACGAGCCGGTGCACATCAAATCCGGTCCCGACCCGCGTTTCGCTCAGTCATGCCAGATTGCTCGAAATCGCTGGCGAAGGTGAATTTGGCAAGGGCTTCATCGCCCGGCACGATACGGACTTCTTGCCCTTTGGTCATCAGCATTCGTGCATCGTCGGTTGGTTCGGGGCCGGACCAGTCACGATGTGCGGCCAATATGGCGTCGAAATGGAACGCTTGCGGGGTCTGGATACGCCACAGATTTTCGCGGTCGACGGTTTCGAACAGTGCCGTGCCACCCCGTGCAAGGCTGTCGACTACGGGGAGGGCAGGGACCGCACCCGGTGCTTCAAGCAGCGCGTTAATCAACTCGTCGATTATCCGCGCCGACAGAAATGGGCGCGCCGCGTCATGGATGAGGACATAGTCTGCCCCGCCTGCCTCTGCGATTGTCTCCAGCCCGTTATGGACGCTTTCGCGCCGGGTGCCGCCACCAGTGACGAATGTTGCCTGAACCAAGCCATCCAGCGCGGCCTGCGCTTTGGCTTGCTGGCCGTCGCCTATCGCTACAAGTATGCCGTCAATGTCGGCATGTTCCGCGAACGCCTTATAACTGTGCCGCAACATCGGTTGCCCGCGCACCAGGCGGAATTGTTTGGCAACTTCGCCACCCGAGCGGCTGCCGGAACCGGCGGCGACAATTAAAGCGATGATGCGGGGACGCGAGGCCATGTTCGCGCCTTAGCCATCGCGCTCTTGCCCGCCAAGCCGAAAGCTTGTAACGGCCTGCCTAAATTTTAGGCAATAATTGAAATGCAGCTCAAACCCATCCAGATCGGCCCCATCGAGATCGCCTGTCCCGTCATACTGGCGCCGATGACGGGCGTCACCGATATGCCGTTCCGTCGCATTGTCCGCCGCTTTGGTTCGGGCCTGAACGTCACTGAAATGATCGCCAGCCAGGCGATGATCCGCGAAACGCGGCAGTCTTTGCAAAAATGCGAATGGGACGCGATCGAAGAGCCGGTGTCGATGCAGCTTGCCGGTTGCACGCCTTATGAAATGGGCGAGGCGGCGAAGCTCAACGAAGAACGTGGCGCTGCGATTATCGACATCAACATGGGCTGTCCGGTGAAGAAAGTCGTGAACGGCGATGCGGGTTCAGCCTTGATGCGCGACTTGCCGCTTGCCGCCGCCCTGATCGAGGCGACGGTAAAAGCGGTTTCTGTGCCGGTTACGGTGAAGATGCGGATGGGCTGGGATCATGGCAGCCTGAACGCACCCGAACTGGCGCATATCGCGGAAGATCTGGGCGCGAAGATGGTGACCGTCCACGGCCGCACGCGCAACCAGATGTACAAAGGTTCCGCCGACTGGAGCTTTGTTCGCAAGGTCAAGGATGCGGTGTCGATTCCCGTCATCGTCAACGGTGACATCTGCACCATCGAGGATGCGGAAACGGCGTTGGCGCAAAGCGGCGCAGATGGCGTGATGGTTGGGCGGGGCGCTTACGGAAAGCCGTGGCTGCTCGGCCAGATGATGCACTGGTTCCGCACCGGGCAGACGATAGCTGACCCAAGTCTTGAGGCGCAATATCACCTGATTATCGAACATTATCGCGCGATGCTCGACCTTTATGGGCAGCGAAGTCGGCCCACGGGTCGCGCGCAAGCATATCGGTTGGTACACAAAGGGCCTGACCGGATCGGCGGAGTTCCGCAACTTCGTCAATCGCATCGACGACCCTAATGTCGTCATCGACGAGCTTACCCGCTTTTACGAGCCGTTCCTCACGCGTACGGCCGCCTGAACATGGCCGAGGTGCTGCACCGTCCGGACAGCAGCCAGATACTGGCCAATGTCCCCGTGCCGGTATTCCTGATCGCGCCCGACAACAGTATTGCCTATGCCAATGACGCGAGTGAGGCGTTCTTCGGACGCAGCCGGCGCAAACTTGAAGGTCAACCAGTGACCTCGGTGTTGCAGTTCGAAAGTGAGCGAATGAACGCGGCGCTGATAGCGCGCGAAAATGATATCTCGGCGCAAGATATGGAGCTGATATCGGCGCATGGTAACATCACCGTCGATATCAATATCTCGGTTTTGCCGAGCGATCCCGACTGGCGTATTGCCATCATCTCACCACGCCACGGCGGGCGCGAGCATATCAGTGAGCAGAAGGATAGTGGCCAGCAGCAGGCCATGGGTGCACCTGCAATACTGGGGCACGAAATCAAGAACCCGCTTGCAGGCATTAAGGGCGCGGCGCAATTGCTGGCAAAGCGGGTGGATGAAAAAAGCCAGCCGCTCACCGAATTGATCGTCAACGAAGTCGACCGCATTGCCCGCCTGCTCGACCAGATGCAGAAATTGGGGCGCTCGGAGCCACCCGAACTGGCACCGGCCAACGTGCATTTGCTCATTGAGCGCGCGATCCGTTCGCTGCGCGCTGCGAATCGGGCAATGCCCGAGCTATCGATCAATTATGACCCTTCCTTGCCCGAAGTGATGATCGATGCTGACGGTATGGTGCAGATATTGATCAACCTCCTCCAGAATGCTGTTGATGCGCTGCAAGGCAGGCTGGACGGCGTCATTGGGATATCAACACGCTTCGTCATGAGCGGCGCATTGCGCGAAACAGATATCGAACGGCGCTCGATCAAACTGCCCGTCGAAATCGCCATTTCCGACAATGGCCCCGGCGTCCCCGAGCATATCGAGGACGAATTATTCTCGCCATTCGTGACCACGAAGCGCGATGGGCAGGGGCTGGGTCTCGCCATTGTCCGCAAGCTCGTCCAGCAAATGAACAGCCGGATATTGTTCGAACGCGACGTGGCCAAAAGCCGCACCGTGTTTCGCCTGTTCCTGCCCGTAGCAACCAAAAAGGGTAACAGATGACGGCTGCGAAGGTTTTGATTGTTGAGGATGACGCATCCATCGGCTTGGTGGTTAGCGCTGCGCTGGCTGCCGAAGATATTGATGTGCAATTGTGTGATACCGTTAGCGCGCGTGACGTTGCGCTGGCGAACGGACATTTCGACCTGATGCTAACCGATGTGGTGCTGAAGGACAGCGACGGTCTGGCAACGCTCAAGGAGTTGATGGCGGCAACCCCGGACATGCCGGTCATCATCATGTCGGCGCAAAACACGCTGGAAACGGCGGTTCGGGCAAGCGAAATCAATGCTTTCGAATATTTTCCCAAGCCGTTCGATCTTAACGACCTCGTACTTGCGGTCAAACAGGGCATAGAAAAACGGCGCGCGGTTCCCGATAGCCCCGCCGACATGCTCGCCGAGGCCAACTTGCCGATGATCGGACGAAGCGCGGCGATGCAGGATGTCTATCGCATGGTCGCGCGGTTGTTGCGCAACGATCTGTCGGTATTGATTTCGGGTGAGAGCGGGACGGGTAAAGAGCTGGTCGCCGAAGCTATCCATAGCCTGGGTCATCGCAAAACTGGTCCGTTTGTCGCCGTGAACATGGCCGCAATCCCGAGCGAACTGATCGAGGCAGAATTGTTTGGCCATGAGAAGGGCTCGTTCACCGGCGCGGTAGGCCAGGCGATCGGTCGTTTCGAACAGGCGCAGGGTGGGACACTGTTTCTCGATGAGATCGGAGATATGCCCAAACACGCACAAACCCGTTTGCTACGGGCATTGCAGAGTGGCGTTATCAGCCGGATAGGCGGTAAGGCAAGCATCCGGCTCGACGTGCGCATCGTTGCTGCAACCAACCAGAATCTGGAAGAACTGATTGCCAAGGGTGCGTTTCGCGAAGATCTGTTCTACCGCCTGAATGTCGTCCCTATCAACATGCCGCCGCTACGCGACCGCACCGAGGATATTGGCCTGCTTGCGCAACATTTCCTCATGCTTGCGGCAAAGGATGGCCTCCCGGCGCGCAAAATCGACGATAGCGCGATCTCGACACTCATGACGATGCCCTGGCGCGGTAATATCCGCGAGCTGCGAAACCTCGTCTACCGCCTGGCGCTTGTGTGCCGCGAGGACATTATTACCGAAGCGACGATCTTCCAGAATGTGGACCATGCCATCGATGCCGATGCGCCTTTGCAAGGCGCAAGTTTCGAGGCGGCGGTTGCCCAGTTCCTTCGGGAGCAAAAATTGCGCGGCTCTCCTCGCGAAAAGCTTTATCCCAAAGCGCTGGCGCAATTCGAGATACCGCTGCTCCAACATGTCATGCGACAGGTGAAAGGTAACCAGCTCAAGGCCGCAGCGTTGTTGGGGATCAACCGGAACACATTGCGCAAAAAGCTGACCGATTATGCGATTGGCCCATCATAGCCGACGAAGCGATGGTGTGGCGCGACTATGTGATGCGATAGACACAATTTTGTGCTTTTCATGTCACGACGCTGGTGGCACAGTGGCAAAATGGCAACAACGGCGGCGGCTGACCACATTGAACAGCAATCGCTGTTGAGGCGAATGGGCAATTCGATCATGGATGCCTTTGGTAACAGCCAGTCGATCAAGTTGCTGGAAATCAGTAGCGCATTGATGCTGGCGACAGTTACGGTCGTCACGGTGGTCATCCTGCTCGATCAGGGGCCTCGTTCGGAGCCGCTGTCGCCGGCCGCTTCGGCAACGATGCTCGTTGCCAACCTTTTGCCCGCCACGCTTTTACTGGTTTTATTCGGCCGACGCGTTGCGCTCAAACGAGCCGAACGGAGCAATATCGGTAGCAAACAGCTTCTCCACGTAAGGCTAGTTGCCATTTTTTCGGCGATTACCGCCGTTCCGACATTGTTGCTGGTGATTTTTGCCTCCTTGCTGTTCCAGAGCGGGGTGCAATTCTGGTTTTCAGGCTCCGCACGCGGCATGCTCGAAAATGCAGGTGAGCTTGCCAAAGGATATTATGAGGTCAACGCAAAGGATGTCGGCGACGAAACACAGACGATGGCGGGGGATTTCCGGAATGCGCTTCGCAGACCAATCGCCGACGACCCCGCATTTCTCAGTTACTATCTCGAGCAGGTTTTCAGGCGGCGCTTGAGCGAATCGGCCATTGTCTCGGTAGGTGCCGATGGCGTTCAGCGAACCGAAGCCGTCGCAACCGAGAATGAGGATCGCAAGCAGGACTGGATTGCGGCGGATGTGCTTGCAAAATTGAACGCAGGCGAAGGGTTGGTGGTTACCAATCGCACGGACCGGATCGAAGTCGCCACAGTGCTGTTCGATAATCCACGCAGCTATCTTTATGCGAGCCGTGCGCTTTCGGTTCCTTCTTTTGCGCTGGGCGAAAAAGCGCAATCGGTGCTTAAAGACTATGACAATATGGTTGCGCGGTCACGCTCGCTCCAGCTGCAGTTTAACATCGCTTTATATGTCGTGTCGCTGCTGATCATTGCCGTCACTCTGTGGATCGCACTGCGCGTCGCTGATCGCCTGGTCCGCCCCGTCAACAGCCTTGTCGATGCAGCTCAGAAAATTGCCGATGGGGACCTGTCGGCGAGGGTAAGCGCCGATCAGTACCGCGATGACGAGGTTGGGTTCCTCTCGCAATCCTTTAACCGCATGACCGAGCGGCTTGAGCGGCAGACAGGGGCGCTTCTCGCAACCAATCATCAACTCGGGGAACGGCGGATATTCATTGAAACGGTGCTGGAATCGGTTTCGGCAGGGGTCGTTTCAGTCAACGAAAGCGACGTCATCGAATTGGCGAACTCAACCGCCGAAACGCTTTTGCGCGGAAAGGCCGATAGCATTGTCGGCTTGCGATTTGCCGATGTCGCGCCGGTACTCTCCGAACTCGCCCGCGACCGCTCGCGCGGCGTCGTTCAACTCGGCGACGGGCCTGAGCCGCTGACCGTAGCGGTAAAGGCTTCGCAACGCGGCCAGGGAACAGTGGTCACTTTTGAAGACATCAGCCAGCAACTGGCCGATCAGCGCAGTGCGGCTTGGTCCGATGTAGCTCGCCGGATTGCCCATGAAATCAAGAACCCGCTCACGCCGATTCAACTTGCCGCCGAACGTCTGCAACGCCGTTTCGGCAAGCACATCGAACAGGATGGCGCGATCTTCGAGCAGCTTACCAGCACAATCGTTCGTCAGGTCGGGGATTTGCGCAACATCGTTGACGAGTTTTCGTCGTTCGCGCGAATGCCGAAACCCGTGTTTCGCAACGAAAACCTGAATGACATCGTCGGGCATGCCGTGTTCATGTTCGAAGTCGCACATCCGGACATTCGATTTAATTACGATCAGGCAGCAGCATCGCCCGTGCTCATCTCGGATCGGCGGCAACTTGGACAAGCGATCACAAATATTCTGAAAAATGCGACGGAATCTGATTGAGGAACGAAAAAATCTCAACGATGCTCCAGGCGAAATTTCTGTCGTTCTACGTGAAGAAGGTGACAGGATTTTTGTCGAAATTGCCGATAACGGGATTGGCTTGCCCGATGATCGCGACCGGATAATGGAGCCGTATATCACCAACCGCGCAACCGGTTCCGGTTTGGGTCTGGCGATCGTTAAAAAGATTGTCGAGGAGCATTATGGTGAAATCATTTTGAGCGATGCGCCGGACGGCGGTGCGGTTGTGACACTCATTTTCAAACCTCAAATGGTCGCGGAAAAAGTTGCCGGAGGCGATTTGGCATCGAGCGGTAAAACGCAAATAAAGGACGACGCATAAATATGGCGCTCGATATTTTGATTGTAGACGACGAACAGGACATCAGGGATCTGGTCTCCGGCGTGTTGGATGACGATGGCTATGGCACGCGCACCGCAGCCACCGCCGATGAGGCTCTTGCGGCATTGGACGAGCGGTTGCCGTCGCTGATCTTGCTCGATGTCTGGCTGCGCGGATCGTCGATGGATGGCATCGAATTGCTCAAGGCAATCAAGGCGCGTGATCCGCAGATTCCGGTGATTGTGTTTTCAGGCCATGGCAATATCGACACCGCCGTTGCGGCGATTGCCCAAGGTGCCGCCGATTTCATCGAGAAGCCTTTCCAGGCGGGAAAGCTGTTACATCTCGTATCGAAGGCCACCGAAACCGAACGGTTACGGGCCGAAAATGCCTCACTGCGTGCGCGGGTGGGGATGGCCGATGAATTGACGGGGTCGTCAGCGGCAATCAACACCGTGCGCGCAACGCTGAAGAAGGTGGCGGCTACTGGCAGCCGGATGCTGATTACCGGACCTGCAGGTGTAGGCAAGGAAGTGGCAGCGCGCCTCTTGCACAGCTGGAGCCCGCGAGCGGAATCGCCCTTTATCTCGGTAAGTTCCGCGCGGCTTTCGCCCGAGCGGTTTGACGAAGAATTGTTCGGCATCGAACAGGATGGCAAGCTGGTACAGGCCGGGATGCTCGAACGTGCGCACGGCGGAACGTTGTTTTTGGATGAAGTCGCCGACATGCCGCGGACAACGCAGGGAAAGATACTGCGCGTTTTGACAGATCAGAGCTTCGTTCGGGTGGGCGGCGACCGGCAAATTCGGGTCGATGTCCGGTTCGTATCAGCAACCGCGCGTGATTTGGCGCTGGAAATTGCCGATGGCCGTTTCCGCGAAGACCTGTTTTACCGCCTTAATGTGGTGCCAGTGGAGATTCCGCCCTTGGCTGGTCGCCGCGAAGACATACCCGATCTTGCCAATCATTATGCCGCGCGCTTTGCCGCCGAGCATCGCTTCGCGCCGCCGTTTATCTCTGACGATGCGATGGCAGCGCTTCAAGCCTGCGAATGGCCAGGCAACGTGCGGCAGTTGCGCAATATCATCGAGCGGACGATCATATCTGGCACCCTCGAACCGTATTCACACGATTGAGGCTGACATGCTCCCGTCAGAGATCATCAACAGTTACGAAGGCTCCGAGCATAACGTGACCTCGCTGATGGGTGCTCCGTTGCGCGAAGCACGTGAGGCGTTTGAGCGCGAATATCTGCGGGTCCAGATCAAGCGTTTCTCTGGCAACATTTCCAAGACCGCGACATTCGTGGGGATGGAACGGTCGGCACTGCACCGCAAACTAAAGCTGCTCGGCATCTCGGTCCGCAAGAATGGTGCCGACGGGATAGACGAAGACGAGTGAATCCCGCAATTGCGAAACGATTGTCATTGTTGTAAATAAAATGCACCAAAATAGTGGCATGGCTTGTTTTCGGTAAGCCAGCGCAGCGTTTTCGGTATCAACAATAAGATAATCGGATAAATATAATGACTGAAAAAAATAACGGTCTTCAAGACCTTTTTCTGAACTCCCTCAGAAAAGCCAAGACGCCGGTTACTATGTTTTTGGTAAAAGGCGTTAAATTGCAAGGTGTTGTGACATGGTTCGACAACTTCTCGGTGCTTCTGCGCCGCGATGGCATGTCGCAGCTTGTCTACAAGCATAGTATTTCCACGATCATGCCATCGACTTCGCCCGACAAGGCCCTGTTCGACGAGATGATGTCGCGCACCAGCCACAGGGCAGGGATGTTGCAGGACGTATTCCTGCACGCCATGTGCGACAAGCGCGAATTGGTCACCACGTTTCTGGTCAACGGTGTAATGCTGCAAGGAGCGATCGCGGCTTACGATCTTTTTTCGCTTCTGCTGGAACGCGATGGCACGACGCAGCTTGTATACAAGCACGCCGTTTCGACGATCCAGCCGGCTCATCCGGTCAACCTCGCCGAATATAACCAGGGCGTGGATGAGGCCGATATTTGAGCGTTTTTGAACGAAGTGAAACCGACGAGTTTGCGCGTGGTGCACGGGCGTTAGTTGTATACCCGGATTTACCGGGGAAGGCGTCGGTCGGCCCCGAAGCTCGTCTTGATGAAGCCGAGGGCTTGGCGCTTGCCATTGGTTTGAATGTCGTTCGAAAAAAGCATTACCGTGTCCGCAACCCTCGCGCATCAACGCTTCTCGGGGGAGGGCAGGTCGAGGAAATCGGTGAAATGGGCCGAGATCTTGAAACCGATTTGCTGATCGTAGATGCTTCGCTGACGGCAATCCAGCAGCGTAATCTCGAAGAGAAAACCGGCCTGAAGACCATCGACCGGACAGGGTTAATCCTGGAAATTTTCGGCGAACGCGCGGCAACAGCCGAAGGGCGTTTGCAGGTCGAACTGGCGCATCTGGATTATCAGGCGGGCAGGCTGGTGCGCAGCTGGACCCACCTTGAGCGGCAACGCGGTGGTTTCGGCTTCCTCGGTGGCCCGGGTGAAACGCAGATTGAAGCCGACAGGCGGATGATCCGTGACCGGATGGCCAAGCTGCGCCGTGAGCTTGAAGAGGTGAAGCGCACCCGTTCGCTCCACCGCGCCCGCCGCAAACGCGCGCCTTGGCCAGTGATTGCGTTGGTCGGCTATACCAACGCTGGCAAGTCGACGCTGTTCAACCGGCTGACGCGGGCGAAGGTGCTCGCCGAAGACATGCTATTCGCGACGCTCGATCCGACGATGCGCGAAATCTCGCTGCCGGGGGTCGAAAAAGCGATTTTGTCCGATACCGTGGGATTTGTTTCGGACCTGCCAACGCAGTTGGTCGCGGCATTTCGCGCGACGCTGGAAGAAGTGATTTCCGCCGATATTGTTGTCCATGTCCGGGATATCTCGCATTCGGAAAGCGATGCGCAACGTGACGATGTGCTGGCAATCTTGCGCGATCTTGGGGTGGGGAGTGAGACGGACGCAGAGCACAGACCCGAAATGATCGAGCTTTGGAACAAGGTTGATTTGCTCGGCAAGGAACAAAGGGACGAGCTTGCTGGACTGGCTTCGCGAAATTCCAATATCTTGATGATCTCGGCCGAAACGGGCGAGGGGGTAGAGGCGTTCCGCCAATTGCTATCCGACCAAATCGCCAAGGGCAATCAGGTGCGACATATCAGGCTGAGGGCCGATGATGGCGCAGCGCTGGCTTGGCTACACGGCAGGGGTAAAGTGACTAACCAAACCGAGCGGGACGGCATTTTGCAGGTTGAAGTTTCGCTTAGCCGCCAGCTTTGGGGGCAATTCGACAAGCAGTTTCAGACCGCCGAGGACGTGACCTGAGAATTTTCGGCAGCCTTGGCTTGCTGCCAATGCGCCTCCTTTTCATCAAGTGAAAGCGCCGCAAACGCATCACCAGCCTGTGCCTCCATTGCGCGAAAACGGCGCTCGAATTTGGTAGTTGCAGCTTTGAGCGCGGCTTCGGCGTCAACGTCGAGAAAACGGCTCATGTTCACCACCGCAAACAGCAGATCGCCAATTTCTTCGGCCTGATGCGCTGCTGAAGTTGCGGCTTCAACTTCCTCAATTTCCTCGAAGACCTTGGCTTTCGCGCCTTCGATGTCGGGCCAGTCGAAGCCGGTACGCGCCGCGCGTTTCTGGACTTTCTGTGCGCGCAGCAATGCCGGAAGCGCCTGTGCAACGCCTGCCAGCGCGCCAGTATCGGCTTTGCCGCTGCGCTCGTCGGCTTTGATATTTTCCCAATTGGCAACGACGGCGTTAGGCGTATCGGCGGTGGTATCGGCAAACACATGCGGGTGGCGGCGGGTCATCTTATCGCAGATGCCGTCGATGACGTCCTGCAGACCGAAGCTGCCTTGTTCGGAGGCCATCTGGCTATGAAACACGACTTGGAGGAGCAGATCGCCAAGCTCATCCTGAAGCGCATCCATATCATTGCGTTCGATCGCGTCGGCGACTTCATAAGCTTCCTCGATGGTGTAAGGCGCGATGCTCGCAAAATCCTGCTCCAAATCCCACGGACAGCCACCGTCAGGATTGCGCAATCGCGCCATGATGGCGGCGAGAGGGGTGATGTCGGGGGCTTTGGGTTTGAGGCATATTTAAGTTCGATAATATATATTATGTTAAGTAATATCTGGATATCAGGGCTGCAGGGTCATGATATTCCCCTCGACCTTCCAGCTTTTCATGCCGTCGAGGAAGTTCATACCGAGCACATTCGTTTCGCCGAAACTTTCGGACACGACGACTTTGTGATCGGTCAATTTATGCGGACCGATTTCCAATGATTGGACGACGCCACGTTTGGCAGTAACGGACCCGTTGGCGGTTTCGATCATAACCGGATAGCCGTCGCTATCGACGTTGACGCCGGTTTCAGCTGCCGTTGCGGCGTTAATCGCCGTCGTCGTTGCGCCGCTGTCGATCATGAAGTTGACCGGGTTGCCGTTGATCTCAACCTGCAACCAGTAATGGCCGCCATCCTGACGTTTCAGTTCGATAGCTTCGCCGCTGACCGACTGGCCGGCAGTTCCGGCAAAGTCCGCCTTCACGCGCTCCCAAATGGCCTGAAATTCAAACCGGAAGCTGAATATCGCAAACATCGCAGCGAATATGGCTACCCAGGCCAGCGCCATTTTGGCGACTTGGCCCATCGGCAAACGCCGTGCAGCCAATGAGCTGACGAGCAACAGCACACATACCACGCCCCAGATCAGCGATGGCCCATCTTCCATCATATTCATGGCGCAGCCTTTGAAAAGAGGCGGTAGAAATTTTCAGTGGTCTGCGCGGCGAGGGCGTCCTCCCCTTCCCCACGCAGTTTGGCGACGAAACGCGCGGTATCGGCGACAAAGCCGGGCTCGCCGGTCCGCCCACGATGCGGCACCGGCGCAAGGAACGGGGCGTCGGTTTCAACGAGAATTCGATCTGCTGGCAGCCACTTTGCGACATCCTGCAAGTCGGTCGCATTTTTGAACGTCACGATGCCAGACAGCGATATGTAAAAGCCCAAATCTAGCGCCGTGCGCGCGAAATCGGCGCTCGCGGTGAAGCAATGAATGACGCCGTTATATTCGCCTGCAGCCATTTCTTCAGACAATATCTGAGCAGTATCTTCTTCCGCATCGCGGGTGTGCACGATGATCGGCAGGCCGGTTTCGCGGGCTGCCTGGATATGTTCACGGAACGACGCACGTTGCTGCGCGCGGTCGCTATGGTCGTAATAATAATCGAGGCCGGTCTCGCCGATGCCAATGACGCGCGGATGTGCGGCGCTTTGTCAATCAGCTTGGCCGCATCGACGCCAGTGTGGCCATCGGCCTCATGCGGATGAATGCCCACCGACGCCCAGACGTCGGCTTCTTGGTCGGCAAGCGCGATCACTTCATCCCATTCGCGTTCGCGTGTCGAGATGTTGAGCATGGCAGTAACGCCGCTTTCTCGCGCACGCGCCAGCACTTCGCCCTGCTGCTCTACCAAGCCCTTATAATTTAGGTGACAGTGCGAATCGACGAGCATCAGGCGGCTTCTTCTGCGGGGAGTTCGAGTCCGGGAAACAGGCCCTGCGGCTGCTCTAGACGGTAATCGCTTTCGGCCAACGGCGAGTACCAATGCGAGCCGATGCCAGCAAAATTCCTGACATCAGACGGAATGCCCATTTGGTCGAGCAGCTTGGTCGCGCTGCCCGGAATGACAGGAAGCGCCACCACGGCCAGTTGCGCGATGCAGATGAACAAGGTCGCGAGCACGGTTTCCATGCGCTGCGGATCGGTTTTTTTGAGCGCCCAAGGTGCCTGCACATCGATATAGGCATTGCACGCAAAAACCGCCTGCATCCAGCTTTCCAGTGCTTGCGACATCGCGAGCTCTTCGAACTGCGCCGGAATTTGCTTTGCCACCGTAGCGCCAACCAGCTCGAAAAGCGCGTTGTCTTCGTCTGTATGGCCGTGGATCGCGGGCATATAGCCATCGCAATTTTTGAAAATCAGCGACAATGTGCGCTGCGCAAGATTGCCGAAGCTGTTGGCAAGGTCGGCATTGACGCGGGTCACAATAGCTTCCGGGCTATAGCTGCCATCCTGTCCGAAACTCACTTCGCGCAACAGGAAATAGCGCAGAGCGTCGACACCGAACAACTCTGCCAGCTCCATCGGATCGACGACATTGCCGAGCGACTTCGACATTTTTTCGCCGCGCGACAGCAGGAAGCCGTGGCCGAAAACCTGCTTGGGCAAGGGCAGGCCTGCCGACATCAGGAAAGCGGGCCAGTAAACAGTGTGGAAGCGGACGATGTCCTTGCCGATAATATGCACGCTGGCGGGCCAATATTTGCGCCATTCCTCGCTATCGTCGGGAAAGCCGATCCCCGAAATATAGGTCGTCGAGCGCGTCGAGCCAGACATACATGACATGATTGTCGCTGCCCGGAACCTTGACGCCCCAGTCAAAGCTGGTGCGCGATACGGATAAATCTTTCAAACCGCCTTCGACAAAGCGGAGTGTCTCGTTCCTGCGGCTTTCGGGACGGATAAAAACCGGGTTGGCGGCGTAAAAATCGAGCAATGGCTGTTCATATTTGGACAGCCGGAAAAACCAGCTTTCCTCGACAGTCCATTCGACCGGCGTGCCTTGCGGGGACAGTTTAGCGTCCCCTTCCCCGTCGGTAAGTTCGCTTTCGTCATAATAGGCTTCGTCGCGGACCGAGTACCAGCCTTCGTAGCGATCAAGATAGAGATCACCATTTGCCTCAAGCCGTTTCCACAATTCCTGGCTGGCTTTGTGATGATGGTCGCGATGTTGTACGAACAAAATGATCATTCGAAATATCAAGTTTGGCGCACATCTCTTTAAAATATAATGACATTTCATCGGCCAGTTCGATTGTCGGGATGCCGAGCCCACGCGCCGTCTGGTCCATTTTCAGACCATGTTCGTCAGTGCCCGTCAAAAAGCAGACATCGCGCCCCATCAACCGCTGGAACCGCGCAATCGCGTCAGTCGCAATCGCCTCATACGCATGGCCGATATGCGGCTTGCCGTTGGGGTAAGCGATGGCGGTGGTAATGTAGAACGGCTCGGACATGAATACTCGCGAAAATCGGGCTTATCGCGCCGCCTTATGCGGTTGCAACGATGCCAGCAAGCTTCCCATTTGCAACACCACGCTTTGCTTGTCGAGGCTGAGCGGAATCGCGCGGTTGGCAAGCGAGGAGGCCGTGCGCCATGCTTCGACGGCGACAAGCGCGTCCGCCGAATCTCGGTGTCGTGCGTTTTCCGCGATCAATGACGGTGCCCGGCGTAAAAACGCTTCGTAGCGCGATTGCGCAGCCTTCAGTGCCAATTGCTCGGCCAGACCGCTCCGTAATGCGTTCGTTCGGTCGCCGGTTTGGATGATTGACGTCATGGCGTCTTCGAGCTTTCCGAGATCAAGTCCAAGAAAATCAATCGCTTGCCCTGGCGCACCATTGCCAGTCCTTACCAGCGTTGCGATATCATCGGGGCTGGCATCGGGTGCCGCAGCGGCAAGGGCAGATGCCATATCGGCGTTATTCAATCGCTCGAAGCGCAGCATCTGGCACCGTGACCGGATAGTCGGCAGCAACCGGTCGCTGGCATGGCTGACCAGCAAAAAATAGGTGCCGATCGGCGGCTCTTCCAATGATTTCAGCAGCGCGTTGGCACCATTGCGCTCCAGATCGTCGGCGGCATCGATGATAATCGCGCGTTTGTCGGATAATCCGGGACGTGTTGTCAGCGCGCCCTGAAGTTTCCGGATCTGGTCTATGGTGATGCTGCGCTTCAATTCCGCCGAAGCATCAACCTCTTCATCCTCTTTTGCAGCTTCTTTCGCCAACCGCTTGATTATGATTATATCCGGATGCGAACCCCGGTCGATCAAGCCGCTATGCTGGCCATCCGGGTCGACCAAAGCAGCAGCGGCGCGTAACGCAAAGCCAGCCTTCCCTAACCCGCGCGGACCGGCCAGTATCCAGCCATGATGGAGTTTGCCACTGCCGAGCGCCGACGAAAACTGCCGCCACGGCTCATCATGACCGAGCATCTTGATCATACAGAAGCCAACAGGTCGGCAATTTCGGCCAGCAGCCGCGCCGTCACCTTTTGCGGAGAGCCATCGGCATTGACGAGCCGCACGCGCTGATCGCGTTCCGCATAGCCGACAAAAGCGGTATCGACATCGGTATGAAAGCTTGGCTCACGGCCCTGGATACGATCAGGCTTGCCGCCGTCGCGGATTGCCGCGCGGCGAGCGGATTCTTCGACATCGAGCCGTAAAACCAGCGTCCGATCGGGCAACAAACCGCGACTGCCAATGTCGTGCAGAGCCAAAATATCGCTATCCGACAACCCCGAACCGCCGCCCTGATAGGCGCGGCTGCTGTCGATGAAGCGGTCCGAGATCACCCATTTACCGCCCTCCAGCGCTGGTTCAATGAGCCGTTCGACATGGTCGCTGCGCGCTGCGGCAAAGAGCAACGCCTCAGCGCGTGGCAACCAGCGCTCGGCGCTGCCGCCCAGCAGCATTTGCCGGATAACTTCGGCGCCTTGGGTTCCGCCCGGCTCGCGGGTGACAATTACCTCATGGCCTGCTTTTCGAATGGCGTCGGCAAGCGCCGCGATCTGCGTCGATTTACCAACGCCCTCGCCACCTTCGATCGATATGAATCGTCCACGCATGCGAAGCCTTAAAGCGCCTCGCGCCGCAATTCGCCAGCAAATTCAGTCGCGATAGACGCGGGCCTGTGGATAGCCTTTTTGCCGCGCTACAGCAGCGGCTTCGGCTTCGCTTGCATAGGGGCCGACGCGTACACGAAACAGGCGACCATCGGCACTGGCAGCAACCGACCCGCCGATCTTGCGCGCCAAGGCATCGGCGCGCGAACGCGAAGAAAACGCCGCAATCTGCGCAAAATAGTCGCCAGACACAGCGGGCTGCGGTCGAACTTGCACAGGCTTGCGCGCAGGCGCATTTCCGCCCTCGCGGATGAAGCGGCCATCGGAAGCCGCTGACGGCGTTTCCACCGGCATTGGCCGACCAGCCATAGGTGCGGGCCGTTGCGCGCCTGCTGGAGGACGCGGTTGCTTGGCCAGCTTGTCGCGTAATACCTTGAGCAATGGCCCTGGCGTTTCGATCCGCTCGGCTGCGGTCAAGCCTTGGCGCAGCACCGACTTTTCCTGCTCGGGTGGATTGACCCGGCGGACGCGGACGCCAGTGACGCCTTGCGGCCCCAGGCCCAGTTGCCGCGCCGCGCCCTCTGACAGGTCGATCAGCCGATCATTGGCAAACGGCCCACGGTCATTGATCCGCACCAGGATCGTGCGCCCGGTGTCGAGCGCTGTCACCTCGACGTAGCTCGGCATCGGCAGAGTCTTGTGCGCTGCCGATGCTCCAGCCGGATTGAAGTTTTCCCCATTTGCCGTGTCTTGGCCGGCGAGTTCACGGCCATAGAAGCTCGCATAGCCGACTTCGTCGTAAGTCGCCGAATCGACTGGCGTATAGCTTGTGTTGCCAATATTGTAGGGATTGCCGATCTTCACGACATCATCGGTCACGCTGATCTGAGCCGGGCCGGAGGACTCAACTGACGACGCCGATGCCAGCTCGCCGCCATCCTTTCTGCCATCAAAACTCCCGCACGACGAAAGCGCTGCCAACGAAGCCAGCGCCCCAAATCCTCTAATTGCGTACCTCATCTGCCAGTAACCCCACCGAAAGCGCGTAAAAATTCGAACAATTATAATCGAGTATCACACGGTAGTTGCCGCCAAGTAAATATGCTGTTTTTCCAACGCCATCGGGCTCGATCAATGTTGCCATCATAGTGTCCTTTGGCCAGAAACCCCGTTGCGGCGTGATGCCGAGTTGGCGCCATTCAGCTATCGTTTTCCACTGGCTGTGGCGCGCAAACACCCGCGGACAACGCGGTGGCGCGATGCGTGACTTGATTGCCGCGCGATTGAGCGAGGCCGGGGTGTTGACCGCAAAGCCCCATTCCTCGCCGCGCCGCCAACCCGAGCTTACGAAATAATTGGCAATCGACGTCATCGCGTCGACTTCGCTACGCCAGATATCGGCATAACCGTCGCCATCGCCATCGCGGGCAAGCCTTAGATAGACCGAAGGCAAGAATTGCGGTTTGCCGAGCGCGCCCGCCCAGCTTCCGGTGATCGCATATTGCGGAACGCCGCGGTCGATCATTTTCAGAACGGCAACCAGTTCAGCCTCAAACAACGTTCGGCGGCGGCCTTCATACGCAAGCGATGCCAAGGCTTCGGGCGCATTATAGTTACCAGTGACAGTGCCGTAATTGGTTTCATGGCCGTAGATGGCGATCATCATCTCTTCGGGCACGCCAGTTTGGTCCTCGATCCGCTTCAGCATGGGGCGGAGTTCGGCATATTTGGCGCGGCCTCGGTTGATCCGCGCTGCATCGACATGGCGGGCTTTGTAAGGCGCGAAGTCGGGAATGGGTGCGTCCGATGCACCTTCGGGCTGCGCGCGGTCTAGACGGACGACGCGCTCGTTATAGCTAAGTGAGGGCAGAACTTTATCGAGCGTGGCAGCGGATACACCTTCGCGTATGGCGCGCGCGCGGACCTGCCCAAGATACACGCGGAACCCGCTTTCCAGCGCAATCGCGCCTTGGTCAGGCATCGCGCCACCGCTTTGCGGAACACCCGATTGCGCCATAAGCGCTGCAGCCAATGGCGTTGCTGCCCATTTGAACAATATTTCCAGCACAACCATTTCCCTAAAGCCAATGACGTCATAGTGGCAGATTGGCCTGGCCAAGGGAATCCCTTTAGTTTTCGGGTTGGCTGATTTTACGTGGCTTGCCAGCGCGGGAATTGCTCAATAAAGGCGACAGCGCAGCGGACAGGTGGCCGAGTGGTTTAAGGCAACGGTCTTGGAGCCGCAGGCCAAGACCCAAGCGCGTTAGCGCTTGCAAGCACGACCTTGAATGGATAGGTGCCCTCGCCGAGGACAGGTGGCCGAGTGGTTTAAGGCAACGGTCTTGAAAACCGTCGTGGGTGGAAGCTCACCGTGGGTTCGAATCCCACCCTGTCCGCCAAGATTTTCTTTGTTGCGCCATCTTTGTTGTCCGCTCTAACCCACTGCTATCGGGGCAAAGCAACCTCCCGGTCAGGCGTCCGCGCCCAAGCGTTGCCTTTCTTGTCCGCGTCGGCGGATGGCTAAGGCATGGAGCGATAATGTGACCGCACCCCTTCCCTCACCCACTTTCAACGAGTTGGCTCGCGTTTTCGCGCGTATCGGCTGCCTCAGTTTCGGCGGCCCGGCGGGGCAAATTGCGTTGATGCACCGCGAACTGGTCGATGATCGGCAATGGGTGGATGAAGAGCAATATCTAAGCGCGCTCAATTTCTGCCATTTGCTGCCGGGGCCTGAGGCGCAGCAGTTGGCGACGTGGATCGGATGGAAGCTGCATGGCATCAGGGGCGGGCTGGTTGCTGGATTGTTGTTTGTCATTCCCGGCGCATTGATCATTCTCGCGCTGTCGATCCTCTATGCCTATGCTGCCAATTTGGAATGGTTCGCGGCGCTCTTCCTTGGGATTAAGGCAGCGGTTCTGGCGATTGTTGTGCAAGCGCTGATCCGGATCGGCGGACGGGCGCTCAATACCGCCTTCAAACAGATGATCGCTGTGGCTGCATTCCTTGCGCTGTTCCTGTTCAACCTGCCCTTTCCGCTGGTCGTTCTGGGCGCAGGCGCAATCGGGATTGCGGTTGCTTCGACGCGGCCTGAATGGCTGGCCTTGAAAGCCGGAAATAGCCAAGTGTTGGCGGCGTCGAGGCCTTGGTTGGAATCGATTCGCGCCATTGCGATATGGGGCATCATCTGGGCCGCGCCTTTAGCGCTGGTTCTTGCGACTGTCGGGCGGGATCATGTGCTGTGGGATATCGGACTGTTCTTCTCGCAACTGGCGATCGTGACCTTCGGCGGGGCATACGCGGTGCTGGCCTATATGGCGCAGGAGGCGGTTCAGGGTTATGGCTGGCTTTCGGCGGGCGAGATGGCCGACGGGTTAGGGTTGGCCGAAACAACGCCCGGGCCGCTGATCATGGTCACGCAATTTGTCGGCTATCTCGCCGCATTCCGCGCGCCAGAGCCATTTACGCCGTTGGTGGCGGGAATCATCGGTGCAGGGCTGACCACTTGGGTCACCTTTGCCCCCTGTTTTCTCTGGATATTCGCCTTCGCGCCGTGGATCGAGCGAATGGAGAATGCACGCTGGCTGAAGGGCGGTCTGGCGACGCTGACAGCGGCCGTAGTCGGTGTTATCGCGAACCTGTCGGTCTGGTTTGCGCTGCATGTGCTGTTCGCGCGCATCGGCGAGCGGCAGTTCGGCCCGCTACGCCTCTATTGGCCTGACTTCAGCAGCTTTAGCTGGCAAGCAGCATTGCTCACCTTGCTATCAGCGGCGCTGATTTTCCGGTTCAAATGGAACGTCATCAAAACGCTGGCCGCCGCCGGCTTGGGCGGCCTGCTTCTTGGACAGCTAAGCTAGTACGTTACTTCTCGGGTGAAAGCTTCGCGCCGGTCTCGGCATTTTCGTTGAAGGCGCTGACGATGCCATCGACCATCATTTGCACTTCTTCGTTGGCAAATGCCTCGGCGTCCTTCTGGCTGGAGCCATAACCACGCTCGGCTTTAACCATCATGCTGTGATAGGTCGTTCGCTCCGTCGGACATGCGGCTTCGGCGGTTTTGAGGAAATCGCTCGGGCTGACCTTGTCGGTCACGCCTTTATTGTGCGTCTCGATCATGCAATTGTTGAACGCCTTGCGGGCGTTGTTCATCGGATCGGCCTTTTGCGCGGCCATGCTCAGCATCATTGCTGCGACCAAAGTCATCATTTTCGTAACCCCCAGCACCATTTTCATTCCGGCATTTGACGCCGATGCCCGATAATATCACTCAGGCCACTGGCAAGCAATGCAACTGTGATGATTGACACAAGCTGACTATTCGACGCGTTTACCACCTTTTACAACGGCGTCGACCGAGGCCAGTTCGCCGACATCGGCCAGCGGATCGCCATCGACCGCGATGATATCGGCGAAGCGACCAACCGCAATCGCGCCAACGTCTTTCTCGCGGCCAAGCGCCTGCGCGGCGTTGCGAGTCGCGGCCTGAATGGCCTCGAGCGGGGTCATGCCATATTGCACCATCGTCCTGAACTGGCCGCCGACCAGCCCGTGCGGCATCACCCCGGCGTCGGAGCCGAAGACCATTTTTACCCCAGCCTTGTGCGCTTTGCGGAAATTATCACGTTGAATTTGAGCGACTTCACGGTCCTTCCTGAGATTATCTTCGAGCACACCATTTTTCGCACCCTCAGCCTGCGTGTAGTCCGTGTTGTAGATATCCATCGAGAACCAGACCGGACGCGCCCGCGCCGCCGCGAGCTTGATACCCTCGTCATCGACAAGGCTGGCATGCTCGATCGTGTCGATCCCCGCCTTGATCGCCGCCTTTATTCCATCGCCGCCATGCGCGTGGGCTGCAACTCGAATGCCCCATTGATGCGCCTCATCGGCGATCACGCGCAGTTCGCTCTCGGAAAGCTGCTGCTGCCCCGGCTCGGTATTGCGCGAAAAAACGCCGCCGGTTGCGCACACCTTGATGACTTCAGCGCCATATTTGCGTTGACGGCGGACCTGATAGCGGAGTTCATCAGGGCTATCGGCAATTCCTTCCTCTTTTTCCGCTTTCTCCAGCGAAGGCGGCAGGAAGGTTGAATTGCAATGGCCGCCCGTTGCGCCTAGCGCATAGCCAGCCGGCACGATGCGCGGGCCCACTGCATAACCGTTCTCAATAGCCTGTTTCAGCCCGATATCGTTACGGTTGCCCGCGCCGACATTGCGCACCGTCGTGAAGCCCGCCTTGAGCATCGCCTGTGCGTTGCCCACGGCGGTCATGCCCCAGAAGCTGTCGGTGAACTCCAACCCGCGATAGCCGCCGATATTCGCAGGCGAATCGAGATGGACGTGCATGTCGATCAGGCCGGGCAGGATAGTCTTTCCCGATAGGTCGATATGTTTGACGTCAGCGCCCCATTTGACGACGCGCGCGTCCGCGACGCTGGTGATCCGGCCATCTGGGCCGACAAAGATTGCTGGGTATTCGACGGTCTTGCCGGTCAACACGTCGATCATCTTGTCGGCGGTGATAACGGTGTTTTGAGCATATGCCGTCGTGGATAAAATGGTGGCGCCGACAAACGCCAAGACCCGCAGTTTTCCAACCAAGTTCACACCAATTTGCATGTTTTTGTTTCCTACAGAAGTTTGTTGCCTGAAAGGATGGCAAAAACGCCGCCTGTAGGACAGCGGAAAGTGAAGCCACAGCAGCAACAGACAATATCGTCGCTCCAGCGCAGGCTGGAGCCTATCACGTGCATCAGCATCAACAGATGCTAGTTCTTCGGGAAAGGCGGCATAGGCTCCAGCCTACGCTGGAGCGACGTGGTCTAGGCGATTGGTAGTTTGGTTTAAACGACCCAGTTACATATGCAACATCTTGCCATAAGCGCCGAGTACGCTTTCGTGCATCATTTCGCTCAATGTCGGGTGCGGGAAAACGGTGTGCATGAAGTCGGCTTCGACCAGTTCCGCGGTCTTGCCGATCGTGTAGCCCTGGATCAGCTCGGTGACCTCGGCGCCGACCATGTGCGCGCCCAGCAATTCGCCGGTTTTGGCGTCAAACACGGTCTTGATGAAGCCTTCCGCCTCGCCCAGCGCGATGGCTTTGCCGTTACCAAGGAACGGGAAGTTGCCGACTTTAACGTCATGGCCTGCCTCTTTGGCCTTGGCTTCGGTCATGCCGACGCTGGCGACTTGTGGGTGGCAATAGGTGCAGCCGGGGATGTTGAGCGGGTCCATCGCATGCGGGTGGCCGCCTGCAATGGCTTCGGCGGCGATTACGCCTTCATGGCTTGCCTTGTGCGCGAGCCAGGGCGGCGCGGTGATGTCGCCGATGGCCCAAAGGCCCGGAACATTGGTGCGGCACATCGGGTCGGTTTTCAGGAAACCGCGATCCATCGTGACGCCCAGCGCCTCCAGCCCGATATTTTCGGTGTTGGGGACAATGCCGATGGCGACGATGCAGTGGGTAAAGTCCGACGCAACAACCTTGCCGTCCTTGCCCTTGATCTTGGCGGAAACGCCCGTCGCGGTGGCCTTGAGTTCTTCGACCCCTGCCCCGGTCATGATTGTCATGCCCTGCTTTTTCAGTGCTTTCTCAAGGAACGTTGAGACATCGGCATCCTCGACCGGCACAATGCGGTCAAGCATTTCGACGACCGTCACCTCCGCGCCCATATCATTGTAGAAGCTGGCAAATTCGATGCCGATTGCGCCCGACCCGATGACCAGCAGCTTCTTCGGCATTTCGGGCGGCACCATTGCGTGGCGATAGGTCCAGATGCGCTTGCCGTCGGCGGGCGCGAACGGCAGGTCGCGCGCGCGCGCGCCGGTGGCGAGGATGATGTTCTTCGCGGTCAGCTCTTCGGTCTTGCCGTCCTTGGTGACCGTCAGTTTGTTTGCGGCGGTCAGCTTGCCGTCGCCCATATGGACGGTGATCTTGTTCTTCTTCATCAGATGCGTGACGCCCTGATTGAGCTGCTTGGCGACCCCGCGCGAGCGCTTGACCACCGCGTCGATATCCGCGCTGATATTCGCCGCCGTCAGCCCGTAATCGCCCGCATGCTGCATATAATGATAGATTTCCGCCGAGCGCAGCAACGCCTTGGTCGGAATGCACCCCCAGTTGAGGCAGATACCGCCGAGATTCTCCCGCTCGACAATTGCGGTTTTGAGGCCGAGTTGCGCGGCGCGGATAGCGGCAACATAGCCACCTGGGCCGGAACCGAGGACGATTAAATCATAATCAGACATTTATGCTACTTTCAAACCCCTCTCCCCTCGCGGGAGAGGGAGGGAGCCGCAAAGCGGCGGAAGGGAGAGGGGGTGAGGTCAATGCGTTAAGTATCGCCTCAGCCACAGCCCCGGTTTCTTTCAAAGCATCGCTATTCCAGAAACGGATGACCTTGAAGCCTTGGTGTTTTAGATAGGCGTCGCGCTTTTCGTCATATTTGTTGTCGGCATGTTGCGAGCCATCCGCTTCGACAATCACGCGGTACTCGAAATTGACGAAATCGGCGATGTAGTAATCAATGACAACCTGCCGTTTGAACTTGTAATCGCACAGCCGCTTGGCACGCAGGATCGACCAAAGCCGTTTTTCCGCATCGGTCGGATTGGCGCGCATCCACTTGGCTCGGGCAAGAAGTAGTTTCCGCGAGGGCAGACCCCCTCTCCCTCCCACGCCCTTCGCTTCGCTCAGGACGCGGGCCCCTCCCTCTCCCGCGAGGGGAGAGGGGCTGGTTATGGCTTCGCCGTTATGCACTCCTCTCCCCTTGCGGGAGAGGATACGAAGCCTTGGCCGAAGGCCTAGGCGAAGTTGGAGAGGGCGTGAGGCTCACGCCACCAACCCCAAAGGCTTCTCCACCAATTCCTTGAACACTTTCATCAGCATTGCGCCGTCCGCTCCGTCGATTGCCCGGTGGTCGAATGACCCCGTCGCTGACATCACCGTGGCGATGGAGATTGCGTCATCGACGATATAGGGCCGCTTTTCACCTGCCCCAATTGCCAGGATCATGCCCTGCGGCGGGTTGATGACGGCTTCGAACTGCTTGATGCCCATCATGCCCATGTTGGACAGCGAGGCAGTGCCGCCCTGAAATTCATGCGGTTGCAATTTGCCTTCTTTCGCCTTCGCGGCGAGCGCGGCCATTTCGGTCGAGATAGCGGAGACCGATTTGCTGCCTGCATCGACAATAATCGGCGTGATCAGCCCTGTCGGGATGCTGACCGCCACCGAAATATCGGCGCGGCTATATTGCAGCATCGTGTCGCCCGCGAAGCTGACATTGCACGCCGGAACCTGGACCAGCGCCTTTGCCAGCGCCTTGATGAGCAGATCGTTGACCGACAGCTTGACGCCCTGCCCTTCGAGTGCGGCGTTAAGTTCGCCGCGCAGCTTGAGCAGCGCGTCGAGGCGGACATCGACGGTCAGGTAGATATGCGGAACGGTCTGTTTGCTCTCGGTCAGGCGGCGCGCGATGGTTTTGCGCATGTTGGAGAGCTTGACCGCCTCATGCGGGATGCCGCCGTCGGGCGTTGCCACAACCGGTGCCGGCGACGGCGCGGACGGACGCGGTAGGTGCGGGGCTGCGCGCGGTATCCGCCGGGTGCACCGCTGGCGGCGGCCTCGACATCTTCCTTGATAATGCGGCCATTAGGGCCGGTGCCAGTCACAGCGGCCAGATCAACGCCCAGTTCGGCGGCGATACGCTTGGCAAGCGGGCTGGCCTTGATTTGGTCGCCTGACGCTTTTGCAGGCGTCACAGGCCCACCCCCAACCCCTCCCGCCTGCGGGAGGGGAGTAAGGTCGGTTTGCTTGGCGACTTCCGGTTCAGGCTTAGGCGCTGGCTGCTCCCCTCCCGCAGGCGGGAGGGGCTGGGGGTGGGCAGCAGCCGTGACTTCTTCATCCTCACCCTGGATCATCGCGATTACCGCGCCAACCTTCACCCCATCGGTACCCTCGGCAACCAATATCTCGGTAATCACACCCTCATCGACCGCCTCGAACTCCATCGTTGCCTTGTCGGTTTCGATCTCTGCCATCAGGTCGCCCGATTTGACGATATCCCCAACCTTCACCAGCCATTTGGCAAGCGTGCCTTCCTCCATTGTCGGCGAAAGCGCAGGCATTTTGAGTTCGATGGGCATATATGGGCCTCTCCAGTCGCAATTTCTATCCCGAATAGCCTCGCGCGCCGCAGCGTCAAGCGGCTAATGGTTGCGTGGACGATGCTTTTGGCGCAACTTATACGAATACATTAAAGGGGTTGGGCATGCGGACATATCTGGTGGTCATCGACGAGACCGAGGAAGCGCGCACCGCTTTGCGCTTTGCCTCACGCCGTGCATCCAAAACCAACGGCGCGGTGCATATATTGGCGCTGGTAGAACAAGCCGATTTTGTCGCCTGGGGCGGCGTTCAGGCAACGATGGAGGAAGAAGCGCGGGTACGGGCGGAAGAGCTTGTTACCGCGGCTGCCGGGTCGATCTTCGAGGAAATGGGCGTGCGCCCCGCGATTACGGTGAAGCCCGGTGAAGCCATCGATGTGGTCAAAGCGATGCTGGAAGAGCATCCGGAGATTGCCGCATTGGTGCTGGGCGCGGCCGCCCAAGGCGCGCCGGGGCCATTGATTGCGCACTTTACCGGGATGAATGCGGGGACATTGCCCTGCCCGGTCATGGTGATTCCGGGGTCGATCACCGACGAGCATCTGGATGAATTGAGTTGATTTTTGGTTCACGCAGAGGTCGCAGAGGACGCCGAGTTTTTGGGATTGAACGAACTCTTTGCGGACTCTGCGAACTCTGCGTGAACCCTATTCAGCGCTTCTTACCCTGATGCCGGATATTCTTCGGCCGTCCGCGCTTGCCGACGTCGAAATTCCCCGCCTTGCCCTTATGTTTGAAACGGTCCGGCGCGAAGCTGCCGCCTTCGGGCAGTTCAAACCGCAGCGCGCCCGAAACCGGATTGGCCTCCGCCAAGCGCAATTCGAGCCGCATTCCGGGGCGATATTCCTGCCGGCGTTTTCTCGCCGATCAGCGTCTGGCTGGCTTCGTCATAATGGAAATAGTCTTTGCCCAGCGTTGAGACTGGAACCAAGCCGTCGCCGCCAATCCCTTCAACTGTCGCGAAAAATCCGAAATTCTGCACGCCGGTAATGCGCGCTTGCACCACTTCCCCGACCTGCGCCGAGAGAAACGCCGCGATATAGCGGTCGGTTGTCTCCCGCTCCGCTTCCATCGCACGGCGCTCGGTGCGGCTGATGGCTTCGGAGGTCGCTGCGAGCTTTGCCGTAGCCGCTTCGGTCAGGCCGGTGGTCGGCTCGACATCCTTGAGCTTGGGTTTGGGCATTTCGAGGCCATAGGCGCTTACCAAGGCGCGGTGGACGATCAGGTCGGCATAACGGCGGATCGGCGAGGTGAAATGCGCGTAACTGCCCAATGACAGCCCGAAATGGCCAACATTGATCGGACCATAATAAGCCTGAGTCTGGCTGCGCAGCACGGCTTCCATGATTTGCGGGCGGATTTCCTCGTCGATGATTTTCTCGAGGATCGCGTTGAAGGTTTCGGGCTTGACCACCTGCCCAAGTGCGAAATCGATGTCGAAGGTCTTGAGATAATCCTTGAGCGCGACCAGTTTCTCGCGGCTCGGCGGTTCGTGCGCGCGATAAATCAGCGAGGATTTCTTCGCCTCAAGCGCCTTGGCCGCTGCGACATTAGCGGCGATCATGAAATCTTCGACCAGCCGGTGCGCTTCCAACTGCTCGCGTTCGGCTACGCCCGTGACCCGGCCCTGCTCGTCGAGCGTGATCCGCTTTTCGGGCAGGTTCAGTTCAAGCGGCGCACGCTTGTGCCGCGCCAGCGCCAGCAACCGCCAGCAGGCCCAGAGCGGCTTGAGCGCAGTCTCCAGAAGCGGATTTTCCATCTTCCCGTCGATCGCGGCCTGCGCATCGGGATAGGGAATATTGGCAGCAATCCGGGCCACAGCGCGGGTAAAACGCCATGACGTCACTTGTCCCATTTTGCTGATCGCCAAGTGACAGGCAATAACTGCACGGTCTTCCCCTGCCCTCAATGAGCATTTGTCCGACGACAAAGCATGCGGCAGCATCGGCACGACGAGGTCGGGGAAATAGACGCTGTTCCCGCGCTTTGCCGCTTCATGATCGAGCGCGCTGCCGGGGCGGACATAGTAACTGACATCGGCAATCGCGACGATGGCGTCGAACCCGCCGGTTTCGGCATTGGGCGCGGCCCAGATCGCATCGTCGAAGTCGCGCGCATCGCGCGGGTCGATGGCGATGATCGGCAGATGACGCAGATCTTCGCGGTGATCGTCCGTAACCGGCAACTTGCTGACGATGGCAGCTTCGCGTTCGGCATTTTCGGGCATTTCGAACGGAATGCCATATTTGTGGATGGCAATCAGGCTAAAGCTTTTTGGCGCGAAGGGATCACCTAAGACCTGCGTCACCCGCGCCGATTTGCGCTGGGCATTGCCGGTCAGTTCGGCGAGCACCAAATCGCCTGCCTTCGCCTCGCCAACATCGCCAATCTGCGTATCGAAGCGCGCCTTCTTATCGACTGACTTCAGGAAAAATCGACCATTTTCGCCGCCCTCAACCACGCCCAATATCTGCTCGCTGCCCTTGGCGAGCTTTTTCATCACATGCGCGACCCACCCATTGCCGCGCTCCTCGGTGCGTGCCAATATACGGTCGCCAATGGTCAAAGCACCGCGTTTACCCTCGATAACGCGGATTTTTGGGACAGGAATGCCCTCCGCCTCCCATCGCTCAGGCACCGCAATCGGCTGATTACCGTCAATTCCCACGATTTTGAGAACAGTAACCTTGGGAACTCCGCCCATTTTGTGGAACGCGCGACCGGGAGCCATGTCAACGATTCCCTCGTCGGTCATATCCTTGAGCAGCGCCTTGAGCGCAATCTTCTCATTCCCGCGCAGTCCAAATTCGCGCGCAATCTCGCGCTTGCCAGCAGGTTCGCTCGATGACTGAATGAATTCCAGAATTTGCTCGCGGCTTGGAAGCCCGAACGCGTGCTTCTTTGTCATTACGCCCCTAGCCCATTTTGGTTCGCACGAAGACACGAAGACACGGAAGATGGTCGATCATTTAACAAGCGTTTTATTCCATCCTTGAACATGGGAGTACCAAAATTGATCACAAACCCGTGCGTTAAATTGGTGAGGCGTAGATAGGTTATTACCTGTTTCGCATGGACAGCTAGTGTTTTCTCGACCGACTTAATCTCGAGGATAATACGCTTTTCAACGAGTAAATCGACCCGGAATGCTGAAGCTAGCCGAACGCCATCATATTCAATATCGATCGGCACTTGCCGATCCACTAGAAGCCCTGTGCTCTCAAGTTTAGCTGCCAAGATTGCCTCATAGGCACTTTCCAACAACCCCGACCCGATGTCTTTATGAAGCTTGAAAGCCGTATCAACGATGAGAGAGCAGATGTGTTCAATTTCCATTCTACCCTCTTCGTGTCTTTGTGCCTTCGTGCGAACCCCTAATATGTCCGCCCGATAAGTATCCGCTCAACCGCTGGTTCGCCAGTGAAGAAGCATGGCCCATCCGCAGTGTCCGCGTTTAGCGGGCTGTTGCGCATGGTCAGTTTGAGCGCCTTGAGTTGCTCAACGATTTTGTCGAGCGCCGTGCCGCTTGGTTTGGCCCATTGGACCTCGACCCAACCGGCAAAGCCAGCCTCATCGCCAGCGAAATGTGCGGCGAGGTCGGTGATGTCGCGGCGGATGTTGGTTTCCATCCGTTCTTTGGCTTGCCTGTAAAGGCCTGCCTGGATTTCTTCGAGCATCGCCGACGCTGCGGCAACAAATTCGCCGCGCGGTGTGAAGGCCGTGGCGAGTTTGCCATCTTCCTTATAGAGCCGGTCGCGGCGCAGCACGGCGGCTTTGCCCTCGCCCATGTCACGCGGGCCGACTTCGACGATAATCGGCGCGCCTTTTTTGACCCAGGCCCAGCGCTTGTTCGATGCTTTGATCGCCTTGGTGTCGAGCAACACCCGCAGCGGCTCGCCGAAAGCGCTCTGCGCCAACAATTCGATGCGCAGGCTGCGGCAATATTCGAGCACCGCTTCATCCTCTTGCGTTTCGCGCAGCATTGGCACAATCACAATCTGATGCGGCGCGATTTGCGGCGGGCAGCGCAGGCCATCATCGTCGCCATGCGTCATGATCACGCCGCCGATCATGCGGGTCGATACGCCCCAGCTTGTGGTGTGCGCAAACTGCTGGCCGCCGTCCTTGTCCTGATATTTGATGCCCGATGCTTCGGCAAAGCCAGTGCCGAGATAATGCGAGGTACCTGCCTGCAAAGCCTTGCCATCCTGCATCATCGCTTCGATGCTGTAGGTCGCAACCGCGCCCGGAAAGCGCTCATTTTCAGGCTTCTCGCCCGCAACGACCGGCATCGCCAGCGGACCTTCGGCAAAGGCGCGGTACATTTCGAGCGCGCGCATTGTTTCTGCCATCGCGTCGGCCTTATCGGCATGCGCGGTATGGCCTTCCTGCCAAAGAAACTCGCTGGTACGCAAAAACATCCGCGTCCGCATTTCCCAGCGCACGACATTGGCCCATTGGTTGACCATCAGCGGCAAATCACGCCAGCTTTGCACCCAGCGGCTCATTGCGGCACCAATCACGGTTTCCGACGTCGGCCGCACGACCAGCGGCTCTTCGAGTTTAGAGTTGGGGTCGGGGATCAGCTTTCCCTTGCCATCACCGATCAACCGGTGATGCGTGACAACCGCCATTTCCTTGGCAAAGCCCTCGACATGGTCGGCCTCTTTCTCGAAAAAAGACAAAGGGATAAACAGCGGAAAATAGCAATTTTCGACGCCCGCCGCCTTGATTTCGGCGTCCATCAGTTTCTGGATACGTTCCCACATGCCATAGCCCCAAGGCCGGATGACCATACAGCCGCGCACGCCAGACTCCTCAGCCAGGTCGGCTTCCGAAATGACCTCTTGATACCAGCCCGCAAAATTTTGCGCGCGAGTGACATTTAAAGCATGTTTTATCAATTTTTTACCCGCTGTACTTTATTCTAATTATTCGCCAGAAAGCTGATCGATCTTTGCCTGCAACGCCGCCATCTGACGTTTCAGGTCATCAACGCTCGTTTCCTTTTCCGACTTCTTGCCGGTCAGGTTGGAGAGGTTCGGCATCAAAGCCTCACGCGCTGTTCGCATGAACTCGATATTCTGCTTGGCAATTTGACCAAACGGCCCAGCCGTGACCGCCGCCTCGATGGCTTCCTGAACCTGTTTCTGGTTCTTGCGGAAATTATCCATGGAACTTTCAAGAAACTGCGGAACCAACCCCTGCATCGAATTGCCGTACATCCCGATAATCTGTTTCAGAAAATTGGTCGGCAGCATCTGCTGCCCGCTATTTTCCTCTTCCATGATGATCTGCGTCAGTACGCCGTGCGTGATGTCGTCATTGGTCTTGGCGTCGAGCACCTTGAAGTCGATTTCCTTGCGCGTCAGGTCGGCGAGAAAGTCGAGAGTAATATATTTCGACGACTGCGTATTGTAGAGACGCCTGTTAGCATATTTTTTGATGATGACGGGGCCGTCACCAGATTTGCCCGCGCGCGCCATATCGTGTTCCTTTCGGGATGATTTCGCCCATTAGCATCAGTTTATCATGCACTGCAACATAGTTGGTCAGGGCTTCAGCAAGCTGGCCGATTCGCGGCTGAACTAATTCCAATATTGTCGAACCTAGGCTAGCAATCGACTGCACTCATAAGATCGCAGAGATCAATCGAACGGATGGCGCGGTTCGCCCCAAAATACCGCCGCAGTGTCCGCTGAACATTTTCGGATTGTTTAAATGCACATCGCGAAATAATCTTTCGCATCGCCTATTCATTCGGTCTGAATGTTTCGATCAGGCTTCGATTTCGTATGTGGCGTTTCTGTTGCAAGTCAGCAACATAATCCCAAAATCCGCAGAAGTTTGCGGATGCGCCTTGCGCTTATTTTGCCACTGCGCATAACCGGTCGATTAATCGAATATGAATAACCTGTAGCTGGGGAGCTCACTATTATGAAGAAGTCACGTTTGATGATTGCCGGTTCTGTAATCAGCCTGGCCCTGTTTTCGGCGATGCCGTCGTTTGCGCAAGATGCGCCTGAACCGACAGTTGCTGCAGACGACGACGAAGACGACGCTGATCAACCGATCTTGGTGACTGGCTCGCGCATCCGGCTACCAAACCTTGAATCGATTGAGCCGACGACGACGCTTGATAACAGGCAGCTTCGTGAACGAAACTTTACAAACGTTGCCGATGCGCTGAATGAATTACCCGGTATTCGGGGCAGCGTGACGCCGCAAGGAGCACAGGGCTTCGGACAGGGCGTCAACTTCGTCAATAGCTACGGCCTTGGGTCAAACCGCACACTTACGCTAATCAACGGTCGCCGTTTCGTGAGCTCGAACGTTGCAACCATTTTCGCCAATGCGGGTGCAGGCACGCAGGTCGACCTCAACACTCAGCCCAGCATATTGACCGACAAGATCGATACGCTCAGCGTTGGCGGTGCGCCGATTTATGGTTCGGACGCGATTTCGGGCGTGGTCAATATTTTTCAGCGCACACGCTTCGATGGCGCAGAGGTGCTATTCCAGACCGGGATCACGTCGCGCGGCGATAGCGCCAACTACAATTTCTCCGGTATAGTCGGTAAAGATATGCTGGATGGGCGCCTGAACGTGACGCTCGCTTTCTCGCGGGATGAACTTGACGGTCTTCAATTTAACGACCGGGAATTTCTTCGTCGTCGGATTGGTGGCGCAACAAACCCTTCGGACGCACAAAATACAGCTCTCCGTTTTCCGGGCATTAATACCACGAATGACGGTCGTTTGAATTCGGGCATTGGCTTCAACAATAACGCCACTGACGGATTCCCTGGTACTGTGTTGATTCGTAATGTTAATATTCCTTTCCTGACGCGTGGCGGACTTATCACCGGCACCAATCTTGCCGGTGCCGGAACCAATCCGCTTAACCCTGCCGTTCCATTTGGCGTTCGTACCGCAAATGGCCTTCAGTTCGACCAGGCTGGAAACCTTGTGCCCTTCAATCAGGGAATTGTGTTCCCTGGCACATCAGGTTCGGGCGGCGACGGCTTTGTGTTTGCCGATTTTACCCAGATTACTTCGGATCTTAACCGCACGAGCGCCAACGCCTTTGTGACGTTTGATGCCACGCCCGATGTAGAACTGTTTTTCGAGGGCAGCTATTTCGAATCACGCGCAGACGAGCTGACGCAACAGCCTACTTTCAATAGCTCGTTGTTCGGCGGTTTGAGCGGCCAGTTGACATTTTCTGTCGACAACCCGTTCCTGACTGCACAGGCGCGTAATGCACTCGTCTCGCGGGGCGTCACTACATTTAACGTGTCGCGTGCGTCCAACGATTACGCTGACCTGACCGGGTTCAACAAGACACGCCTTTACAATCTAGTCGGCGGCTTGAAGGCGGATATCGAAGTTTTCGGCGGTACGCTGAATTTCGAAACCTATGCCAGCCATGGCAACACCAGAAGCCGCGATTTCGGTCAGGATTTGAACGCACAGAACTTTATCAACGCTGTCAACGTCACCTCTGTAGGCGGACAGATCGTCTGTACTACAGCACCTACCCGCCTTGTAGGAGCTACTCTTACGGGTTTTGCGGCACCTGGCGGTACGCCGATTGCGGATCCTAATTGCGTGCCCTTGAATGTGTTCGGAGACGGCAACTCTTCGCAGGCTGCTCGCGATTATATTATCGAGGATTTTGTAACCGTTAGCGAACAGGAACAGACAGTATTCAACGCCAATATCGGTGGTGCGCTGTTTGATCTGTGGGCTGGACCGATCGGTTTCAACGTGGGTTATGAACATCGCGAGGAAAAGGCGAGCTTCACCCCCAGCGACTTCCAGCAAGCAGGTCGTGGCCGCTCGGTCGCAATCACCGCGCTGTCTGGCAGCTATAATCTGGACGAGGTTTTTGGCGAAATCACCATTCCCTTGGTAATCGACGAAAATAATGTTCCGTTTATCCACAATGCAACATTGACCGGACGTGGCCGTTATTCGGACAACACCGTAAATGGAGGGTTCTTCTCGTATATGGTCGGCGGTACGATTGCGCCGATTCCGGATGTCGAATTCCGTGGGAACTTCACTCGTTCGTTCCGTTCACCGGCAATTACCGAATTGTTCTTGCCACAGGTCAATACGTTTGCGTTCGTTCCTGACCTTTGTCAGCCATCGGCACGTAACGCCGGCCCGGCACCGACGGTTCGTGCGGCGAACTGCGCTGCCTTTATCGCGGCGTTTCCGGGAACCAATTTCAACTTGCCGGACCCTGCATCAACGGCGAGCGTTCCTGCACGTTCGGGTGGAAATCCTAACTTGGATAACGAAGCAGCAGACAGCTACAGCTTCGGTGTAATTGTACGTCCAAGCTTCATTCCGCGTTTGTCGATTACGGCGGATTATATCGACATCACGCTGAATCAGCCGATTGCCAACCTCACGGTCGCGCAAATTGCTTCAGCCTGTTTCGACAACACCGACTTCGATGCGTCGGACCCGTCGAATGGCAACAGCTTCTGCCGCCAAATCAACTATGGCCCGAACGGCCGTGTGCAAGGCGATCCGCAGAATCCGGCTGTGATCAGCGGCTTTGTCAACGGCAACAAGATCAAGTTCAGCGGAATTCAAGGAACGATCGGTTACGACTTCCCGTTGCTGGATGGTACATTCACAGTTGGCGGTGATATGTTGTACGTTCGTCGCCGGCTCGTCGACATCACCGGCGTTGCTCCTAGCCGTACCGATGGGATCATCGGCGATCCGGAGTTTTCCGGTCAGGTTCGGTTCCGCTGGTCAAATGAAAATTTCGGCGCAACAACGACGATAACCTACACTGGCGAGCAGCTTTTCAACCGCCTCAACCGTGCAACAGGTGTTGCAGGATCAGGGCCAGATGCACGCGAAATCGACAAGCTGAACGATTATGTCGTAGTCAGTGCTGGCTTCTTCGTCGATGCTACCGATGATTTCCGGTTGACGCTATCGGTCACGAACTTGTTTGACCGCAAGGGGCAGAACTATTTTGGAGAGATCATTCCTGCAAGCTATCATGACCTCATCGGTCGCCGCTTCCAGATTAGCGCGCGCGCTACTTTCTAAATTCTATCGTCACGCGAATAAGGAAAGGGCGCCTCTCGGGGCGCCCTTTTTCGTTTGTATGGCGCGGACGGATCATAACCACATACGTTCGGACCGCTGCCCGAGAGTCGTGAGCAGTTCATATTGCGATAGCCCTGACTGCGCGGATAATTTGGGCAAATCATAAGGTAGCGTGACCCAGTCCCCTTCAGTCAGCGCAGGACAGGCAGTCGCATCGATTGTGATAAGGTCCATGGATACCCGTCCGACTAGCGCTAGCGCCACACCATCGGCATATACTGTCCCATGCCCCGCAAAGCTGCGCAAATAGCCGTCGGCATAACCCATCGCTGCGGTGGCGAGAATAGTAGGATTTTCACAGATATACGTGCCACCATAGCCTACAGGCTCTTGCGCGTTTAACTGCCTGACTTGCATAATTCGAACGGCCACAGTGACAACTGGCCTTATACCGCCCAGCATTTCAGGCCGTTCTATGCCACCATAAAGGCCGATTCCAGGCCTAGTCAGATCGAAATGATAACCGGCACCCAGCATGATCCCCGCGCTGTTGGCGAAGCTGCGCCGTTTGGCAGCAATGTTATGCGAGAACTGTCTGAATAACGTGAGTTGGCGGGCGTTTTGGTCGCAATCCTGATCGGCAGAAGCCAGATGCGACATCAATATGTCGATATCGAGCCCGTCAAACAAATCAGCGCAAATCTGCTCCGGACCGATGCCAAGCCGGTTGATGCCGCTGTCCAGCATCACATGACATTTACCACCACCCGAAGCTTTCCATAAAGATATCTGCCCGGGCGTATTCAGCACCGGGACCGCGCCGAGCTGCTGGATAGCCGCTATATCTGCCGCGTCTATCCCGTTGAGCACGGCAATCCAGTCGGGCGGTACGAGATCGGCAATTGCCGCCGCCTCACCCCAATGCGCAACGAAGAAATCCCGGCATCCGGCGTCACGCAACCGCGTTACAACGTCGCGCGCGCCGAGGCCGTAACCATTTGCTTTGACCGCTGCACCGCAGGCTGCACTTCCCTGCCCTTTCAGAAACCGCCAGTTGGACACCAGCGCATCACCATCAAGATGCAGACGAAGCGGAGCGTCGAAATCACTCATAGCCGCCCCTTGCGCGCAACCGCTCTGCTGTCAATCCAGCTTTGTCTTGCCTGATGTCTCCGGCAGCCAGATCAGTGCCACGACGAACGCTATCGCGGTGACGCCGACGGTGTACCAAAGCCCCGAAAACGGCTGCCCGGTCTGCGCGACGATATATTGCGAGATGTAGGGCAGGAACCCGCCGAAATAGCCCGCGCCTATATGGTAAGGGATCGACATCGAGGTATAGCGGATTTTGGCCGGAAACATCTCGACCAATATCGCCGCAACCTGACCATAGGTCATTCCCGACAGCGCAACCATCAGGAACACCGCGAGGATGATTTTCCATGGCTGCCGCTGGGCAGGGTCGGATTTGTCGGGATAGCCCGCCTGTTCGAGAGCCGCGACATACGTTTTTTCATCGAAACCTTGCAGTTCGGTCGAACCTACTTTTAACGCAACGACCTCTCCCGCTTGTTTGCTATAAGCAATGCCGCGCTTTGTCAGGAAGTTGAGCGCCTGTGCACATTCGCTTTCGTGAACGCGGTTGAGCGCGTTGAAATCGCATTCCGGTATCGAAAGCGTAACCGGGTTGCTCTCCGTTGCCTTTTCCAGCGCCGGATTGGCGGCATCGGCCATCATCCAGAATATCGGGAATACGCCGATGATCGAAAGGCCATAGCCAAGCAGCAATAACCGCTTCCGTCCCCATTTATCCGAAAGCCAGCCACAGGCCACGTAAGTCGGTGCTGCCAATGCTGCGCCCACCGCCATATAGAGCAACGCATCGGCTTCGGGTACGCGCGCCGTTCCCGTCAGGAAGTAGAGCGTGCCGAACTGCGAGGTGTAATAGATGACCGTCAAACCGGCAGCGACGCCGAACAATGCGACCAAGATTCGGCCGACATTGCCAGGATAGGTGAAGCTATCGACGAACGGGTTTTTGGATGTCGTTCCGGCTTCCTTCATCGCCCTGAACACCGGGCTCTCTGACAATTTCAGCCGCATGTATAGCGATACCGCCAGCAATAGAATTGAAGTCAGAAACGGAACGCGCCAACCCCATGCCTCGAACGCCTCGGTGGTCATCGAATAGCGCGTGATCAGCACGACGATGACCGCAAGAAGGAAGCCGCCCGCGACCGAAGCTTGAATCCAGCTGGTATATTGCCCGCGTTTGCCGTCAGGCGCGTGCTCGGCGACGTAAATCGCAGCGCCGCCATATTCGCCGCCAAGTGCTAGTCCCTGCAAGCAGCGCATGAGCAACAGCAGGCCTGCCGCCCAAACTCCTGCGGTTTCGAAGGTCGGCAGAAACCCGATAGCGGCGGTCGCCACGCCCATCAGCGTGATGGTGACCAAAAACGTATATTTGCGACCGATTTTGTCACCAAAGTAGCCAAAGAGGATTGCCCCGAATGGCCGCACGCCGAAACCAGCGCCAAAAATCGCCAGCGAGGCCAACGTGGCGGCGGTGGGATTATCCGCAGGAAAAAACAGCTTGCCGATCAGCGCGGCCAAAATCCCGTAAACAAAGAAATCATACCATTCGAACACAGTGCCGAGCGACGACGCCGTGATCACCAATCGGTCGCGTTTCGGATCAAGCGTAACTTCGGTATCGGCAGCACTCGCCATATTCATCCCCCAAAACTCTTATGGATTGTCTTATAGCCAATGCCGCTATGTTCAAGCGGCTAATTTAGGACAGCAAGCATCCAGAGCGTCCATCCGCTCAACAGGGCCAGCGTTAGCCACGTGACAATCACACCGACGCTGCGCGGCAAAGGCGGCTTGTCACTCATCGGCGCATAAAGCCCGATGATATGCGCCACCCGGCCCCCGAGAAACAGCGCGCCAACCGCCATCAAGCCCATATGATTGGCGCGGCTCATTTCGAGCAGGCCAAGCAGAAGGATGACGACGGGTGCATGTTCGGCGAGATTGGCGTGGCTGCGGCTTGCGCTGATCAGTTTCTGGTCGGCACCGTCGCCAAACGGCACGCGCAGTCGCATCCGTTGGCGCACGGTATCGATGGCGGTGATCAGCAGCATCAGCGCGCAGATTGCGGCGACGAATGCGGTTACTGGTAGTGTCATGGCTTACTCCATCTCCAAGATGATCGCATCGACCGCAAGGCTTTCGCCTTGGGTGGCGTTGATGGTTTTGACCGTGCCCGATTTTTCGGCGCGCAGGATGTTTTCCATTTTCATCGCTTCGACGACCGCGAGTGGTTGGCCTGCTTCGACCTTGTCGCCCGCGCCGACATGTATCTGGGTCAACAGGCCGGGCATCGGGCAGATGAGGTAGCGCGATAGATCGGGCGGGATTTTTTCGATCATGTGACCGGCGAGATGCGCGATATGGCCCGGGAGGACGCGCGCGGTGTGGCTTGCGCCGCGTGTGGTGAGTTTGAAGCCCATGCGGGTGCGCATGATTTTGACCGCGAGTTCTTCGTTGCCAATCTCGGCTTCGATCAAGCGGTCGCCGGGGTCATATTCCATCGACAGGTCGAACGGTTCGCCATCGACGTGCATGTCGCCATCGACCATTTCGATATCGTGGACCGCATCGCCGATTTTCACCTGCCAGCGCGAAGGCGGGTCGAGCGTGTCGCCCAACTGCCCATCGACATGGCGCGCGCGGTCGGCTTCGGCGGTGGCGACGAAACCGGCGATGGCGGCGAGTGATTTGATGAGTTCTGGCGTTGGATGCCGCGCCGTGGAAGCCGTCGGGATATTCCTCGGCGATGAAGCCGGTGGTCAGTTCGCCCGAACGGAAGCGCGGATGCTGCATGATGGCGCTGACGAAATCGATATTATGGCCGAGGCCTTCGATTTCGAAGCGGTCGAGCGCGGCGATTTGCAGGTCGGCGGCTTCGTCGCGGGTTTGGCCCCAGGTGATCAGCTTGGCGATCATCGGGTCGTAGAACATGGAGACCTCGCCGCCTTCGGCTACGCCATCGTCGACGCGGATGCCGTCGATGCCGCGCGCCGCATACTCCCCTCCCTCACCGTGCGTGAGTCGGGCTGGTCGAGAGGCTACTGTGAGGTTGGGCAGCTGCCTGTTGGGTGCACTCGCCTAGCGCCCGACCCGAACCGTTCCGGGACGGGGGATCGGTATCGCGTCAACCGCCCCGTGGAGGGCAAAAACCCGCGATAGGGGTCTTCGGCATAGACGCGGTTTTCGATGGCCCAACCGTCGATCTTGATGTCGTCCTGCGTCATCGCCAGCTTCTCGCCAGCGGCAACGCGGATCATCTGTTCGACCAGATCGATGCCGGTGATGCACTCGGTTACCGGATGCTCGACCTGCAACCGCGTGTTCATTTCGAGGAAGTAGAAACTCTCGCCGCTGGGGTCCGCACCCGATACGATCAGTTCGACCGTGCCCGCAGAATAATAGCCCACCGCGCGTGACAAGGCGACGCATTGCTCGCCCATCGCCTTGCGCATCTTGGGCGTAACGAACGGCGATGGCGCTTCCTCGACGACCTTCTGGTGCCGCCGCTGGATCGAACATTCGCGTTCGTTCAGATACAGGATATTGCCGTGCTGATCGCCCAATATCTGGATTTCGATATGGCGCGGGTTGAGGATGAATTTCTCGATAAACACGCGGTCGTCGCCGAACGAGTTCAGCCCTTCGCGTTTCGTGGCCTCAAAGCCTTCGCGCACGTCCGCCTCATTATAGGCAAGCCGCATCCCCTTGCCGCCGCCGCCGGCGCTGGCCTTCATCATCACCGGATAGCCGATTTCCGCCGAAATCCGCACCGCATGTTCGGTATCGTCAATCTCGCCGACAAAGCCGGGGACGACATTGACGCCCGCCGCCATCGCCAGTTTCTTGGACTCGATCTTGTCCCCCATCGCGGCAATCGCGTTCACCGGCGGGCCGATAAAGGCGATGCCCTCGGCGGCCAGCGCCTCGGCAAAGCTGGTGCGTTCGGACAGGAAACCATAGCCCGGATGCACCGCCTCCGCGCCGGTTTGCTTGCACGCCGCGATGATTTTCTCGGCCAGCAGATAAGACTGCGCGGCAGGCGAAGGCCCGATATGCACCGCCTCGTCGGCCATCGCCACAAAAGGCGCGCGCGCATCGGCATCGGAATAGACCGCAACGGTCGCGATCCCCATCCGGCGAGCGGTCTTGATGATGCGGCAAGCAATTTCGCCACGGTTTGCGATCAGGATTTTTTTGAACATTACTTTCCCCTAAGTCGTCACCCAGAACTGTCAGAATCGCTGTTGCCACATGAGCTGACGATATTGCTGTCGATAATACTGAAACAGTTCAGAGACGTAATTGACTGCCCGCAGATCATCTTTAACAGCAGGTTCAATATCACTCGGCGACGAGCCGATAGTAGCCGGTCGATGAAACGTTTCGCAACGCATCCCATATTTCCATTGGTCGACAATTGCGATGGCGCAGAATTGCAACGATACGACAGCCGTCGCCCGGAGAACTGACTAGTATCTGACGAACTTAGCTCACTCCGCCGCCTCCAACGCCTTACACGCCCTAAGCGGCTCCTCCGCCTCCATCGGCACCAGCCCCAGCTTCGCCAGCATCGCCGCGTCCTTGTCGTCGCCTGCATTGGCGGCGGTCAGCAGCTTGTCGCCGGTGAAGATGCTGTTCGCGCCTGCCATGAAGCACAAAGCCTGCGTCGCCTCGGACATTGACTCACGCCCCGCGCTCAGCCGCACCATGCTCATCGGCATCGTGATCCGCGCCACCGCAATCGTGCGGACGAATTCGATATCGTCGATCTTCGCCAGCGGCGTATCCGCCAGCATGTCGCCCAGCACCGTGCCCTTCACCGGCACCAAAGCGTTGACCGGCACGCTTTCGGGGTGGGCCGGCAAGGTCGCCAGCGTGTGGATGAAGCCCACCCGGTCGGCGCGCGTTTCGCCCATGCCGACAATACCGCCGCTGCACACGTTGATGCCCGCGCGGCGCACCTCGGCCAGCGTATCGAGCCGGTCCTCCATCGTCCGCGTGGTGATGATCTCGTTATAACGCTCGGGCGAGGTGTCGATATTGTGGTTGTAATAATCGAGCCCCGCCTCGGCCAGCATATCGGCTTGGTTGGGCGTCAGCATCCCCAAAGTCATGCAGGTTTCCATGCCCATCTGCCGCACGCCCTTCACGATTTCGACAATCGCGGGCATGTCGCGGTCCTTGGGGTTGCGCCACGCCGCGCCCATGCAGAACCGGTGCGAGCCATTGTCCGCCGCCTGCGCCGCCTTTTGCAGACACCGCCTGCACATCCATCAACTTGGTCGCCTCGACGCCGAGTCAGCTTTCACCGACTGGCTGCAATAGCCGCAATCTTCGGGGCAACCGCCGGTCTTGATCGAGAGCAAAGTGCAAAGCTGAATCTGCCCCACCGCATGATGCGCGCGGTGGACGGTGGCGGCTTGATAGACCAATTCGTCGAACGGCAGGTCGAACAACGCGGCGATTTCTTCGCGGGTCCAGTCGGTTCTGACTATCATAAAACAATCTCTTCTCTGCGGCCTCTGCGGAGCTCTGCGTCTCTGCGCGAACCCTGCAACGTTTCTGGTTCGCGCAGAGACGCAGAGGAAGCAGAGACCGCAGAGAATTTGATGATTTTGATCAAGCAGCCTCTCCCAAAGGCGGCATATTGTGGCCGAGCATTCGCAACACATCGGCTGCACATTCGACGACATTGCTGCCAGGGCCGTAAATGCCCTGCACGCCTGCATCGCGCAAGAAATCATAGTCCTGCGGCGGAATAACCCCGCCAGCGATGACTTTGATATCATTGCGACCCGCTTCACGCAGACCCTTGATGAGTTCGGGGATCAGCGTCTTGTGCCCCGCCGCAAGCGAGGACGCGCCGACCACATCGACGGCGCTTTCGAGAGCGAGCACCACTGTCTCCTCCGGCGTCTGGAACAATGGCCCGGACACGATATCAAAGCCCATATCGCCAAAGGCCGAAGAGATCACATTCGCCCCGCGATCATGTCCGTCCTGCCCCATTTTGGCGACGAGCAATTTGGGTTTGCGGCCCAAGCGGCGTTCGACGGCTTGGACGCCTTCGATGACCTGCGCCCAGCGTTTGTCGAATTCATAGGCGCTGCCGTAGATGCCGGTGACTGGCGTCGGCGTGGTGCCATAGCGGCCAAACACCGCCTCCATTGCGTCGGAGATTTCGCCGAGGCTCGCGCGAGCGCGGGCCGCGACCACGGCAAGCGCCAGCACATTGCCGCCCGATTTCGATCCTTCGGTGAGCGCCGCCAAAGCAGCTTGGCACGCCGCTTCGTCGCGTGATGCGCGCATCTTCGCCAGCCGCGCAATCTGGCCTTGGCGGACCATGTCATTATCCACCTCAAGCGTTTCCAGATGGTCCTCGGTCGCCAGCCTGTATTTGTTGACCCCGACGATGACATCCTCGCCCTTGTCCACGCGCGCCTGACGGGCGGCGGCGGCTTCTTCGATCAACCGTTTGGGCATGCCGGATGCGACTGCCTTGGTCATGCCGCCGAGTTCATCGACTTCACCGATAATTTTCCACGCCTGATCGACCAGTTCGGCGGTCAGCGCTTCGATATAATAAGACCCACCCAGGGGATCGACGACCTTGGTAATGCCGGTTTCTTCGGTCAGGATGATCTGCGTGTTGCGCGCAATCCGCGCCGAAAATTCGGTCGGCAACGCAATCGCTTCATCGAGCGCGTTGGTGTGGAGCGACTGCGTGCCGCCCAATGTCGCCGCCATCGCCTCGATCGTCGTGCGGATGACGTTGTTATAGGGGTCTTGCTCCTGCAACGACACGCCCGACGTCTGGCAATGCGTGCGCAGCATTTTGGAGCGTTCGTCCTTCGCGCCCAGCCCGTCCATCACGCGGTGCCACAAGCGTCCGCGCGGCGCGCAGTTTCGACACTTCCATGAAGAAGTTCATGCCGATGCCGAAGAAGAACGACAGCCGCCCGGCAAACGCATCGATATCCAGCCCGCTTGCCATCGCTTGCGCTGCACATATTCCTTGCCGTCGGCGATGGTGAAGGCCAGCTCCTGCACCGCCGTCGCGCCTGCCTCGTGCATATGATAGCCCGAGATCGAGATGCTGTTGAACTTCGGCATGTTGGCGCTGGTGTAGGCGATGATGTCCGACACGATCCGCATCGATGGTTCGGGCGGGTAGATATAGGTGTTGCGGACCATGAACTCCTTGAGGATGTCGTTCTGGATGGTGCCGTCGAGTTGCGCCTGCGAAACCCCCTGCTCTTCGCCCGCGACGATGAAGAAAGCGAGGATCGGAATGACCGCGCCGTTCATCGTCATGCTGACCGACATCTGGTCGAGCGGGATGCCGTCGAACAGGATTTTCATATCCTCGACGCTGTCGATGGCGACGCCCGCCTTGCCGACATCGCCGACAACGCGCGGATGGTCGGTGTCATAGCCGCGGTGGGTGGCGAGGTCGAAGGCGACGCTCAGCCCTTTTTGCCCGGCGGCGAGATTGCGGCGATAGAAGGCGTTCGATTCCTCGGCGGTGGAAAAACCGGCATATTGGCGGATGGTCCACGGGCGGCCCGCATACATCGACGCGCGAACGCCGCGTGTGAACGGCGCGAAGCCGGGAAGGCCCGGGCCAGAATCAGAAACGCCCGCGTCATCAGCCGTGTAGAGCGGCTTGACGGCAATGCCCTCGGGCGTGTGCCAGGTCAGGTCGCGTCCCTTGACCTCCTTTTCAGCCGCTTTTTTCCAGTCGTCGATATTCGCCATCATTCAATCCAAAAATCTTCTCTGCGGTCTCTGCTTCCTCAGCGGCCTCTGCGCGAACCATCAACGGTGAAGGGTTCGCGCAGAGGCGCAGAGTTCACGCAGAGACCGCAGAGTTTAGTTGCCCTTAAACTCCGCCTTGCGCTTCTGCAAAAAGGCAATGCCGCCCTCCCGCGCGTCGGCGCTTTCGCCTGCAATCTTCTGTGCCTCTGCCTCGCGGGTCAGCGCGCTGGCATAGTCCATTTCGAGCGCGGTCGCGATATTCTGGCGCATCAGGCCCAGCGCCAATGTCGGACCATTTGCCAGTCTGGTCGCCAACGCCCGCGCCTCGGCCATCAACTCGGCATCCTCGACGCATTTGTAAATCAAGCCCCATATCAGCCGCCTGTTCGCCGCCGATTTTCTCGCCGAGCATCATCATCTGCGTCGCCCTGGCCTTGCCGATCAGGCGCGGCAGCATCCAGCTTGCCCCGCCATCGGGGACGAGCCCGATATTGACAAAGGCCTGAAGGAAATAGCCCGACTTCCCCGCAATCGCAAAGTCGCTGCACAGAGCGCAGGCTGCATCCGATACCTGCCGCCGGACCGTTGACCGCGGTAATCACAGGCACATTCAGCTTGGCCAACTTCATCATCAACGGGTTATAGCTTTTGGTCAGCGCAGCATAGGCGCCCGGCCCCGTGCTCGCCGCCGCCTCGCTCCCGCGCGCCGACAGGTCAGCACCCGAGCAAAAGGCGCGGCCTTCGCCTGTGACCAATACCACCCGCGCGCCGCCCAGATTGTCGAGCGCAAGGCTAATCTCGTCCGCCATCTGCGGCCCCATCGCGTTCAGCCGCTCCGGGCGGTTCAGCGTGATGGTCGCAATCTGGTCCGCGATATCGAGGCAGATGGTTTCGTAGGTCATTTTGTCTCCTTTTTCCTCTCCCGCAAGCGGGAGAGGATACGTAGCCTTGGCCGTAGGCCCAGGCGAAGTTGGTGTGGGCCTCTGCCCACCCCGCTGCGACTAGCAAGCAAGCTTGCAAGTCTCGCTGCCCCTCCCGCTTGCGGGAGGGGGTTTAGTCAGTGCCCCTCCGCCACCTCCATAATCTCGGTCAAAACCCCGCCCATATCCTTGGGATGCACAAAGAAAATCAGCGTCCCATGCGCGCCAATCCGTGGCTCGCCCAGCACGCGTTTGCCCATCGCCTCGAACTCCGCCTTGGCGGCGTGGATGTCGGGCACTTCGTAACAGACATGATGCTGCCCGCCCGCCGGGTTCTTCTCAAGAAACGCGGCGATCGAGGCATTGCCCGGCAGCGGCTCGATCAGCTCGATCTGTGTGCCGTCCATCGCGCCGTCCGCGCCCCCTAGAATCAGAGGGCGTATCGACAAAACAGACCTTCACCCCCTGATCGGGCAAGTCGAACGGATCATGGATTTTCGTCGCGCCCATCACGTCGCGGTAAAAGACGATGCTGTCCGATATGGAAGGCGTCGCGACGCCGATATGGTTCAATCTTCCGAGCTTCATAAACTAACCCTCAAATACCAAAACACCGTCGCGCCAGCGAAGGCTGGTGCCTATCTCGCCTGTCGGTTCAAACGGATAGACGTGATGGACCCCAGCCTGCGCTGGGGTGACGACAGAGGGTGGAGGCGTGGCGACGCCGATATGGTTGAGACGGCCTAGTTTCAAACTCAATCTCCAAGTATCAAATATACAAGCGCCCCAATAATCACCGCAATCGCGAAAATCAGCGCCGTTCGATTGGATTTCCAAGGCATTTCTTGATCTTCCTCCTGCTCACAACGGAATATTATCATGCTTCTTCCAAGGGTTTTCCAACGCCTTGTTCCGCAATTTTCTGAGGCCCAAGGCAATCCGCTTCCGCGTCGAATGCGGATAGATTACCTCGTCGATAAAGCCCTTGCTCGCCGCGACGAAGGGGTTGGCGAAGCGGTCTTCATATTCCTTGGTTTTCTCGGCGATTTCCTCCGGCCCCAGCCCGCGGAAGATGATTTCCACCGCGCCTTTCGCGCCCATCACCGCGATTTCGGCGGTGGGCCAGGCGTAGTTCAAATCGCCGCGCAGATGCTTTGACGCCATCACGTCATAGGCGCCGCCATAGGCCTTGCGGGTGATAACGGTGATCTTGGGCACGGTCGCCTCGGCATAGGCAAACAGCAGCTTCGCGCCATGCTTGATGATGCCGCCAAATTCCTGTGCGGTGCCGGGCAGGAAGCCGGGGACGTCGACGAAGGTGATGATCGGGATTTCGAACGCATCGCAAAAACGCACGAAGCGCGCGGCCTTGCGGCTGCTGTTGATGTCGAGCACGCCGGCCAGCACCATCGGCTGATTGGCGACGATGCCCACGGTGCGGCCCTCGATGCGGCCAAAGCCGATGATGATATTCGCCGCGTGCGTCGGCTGCACCTCGAAGAAATCGGCTTCGTCGACCGTTTTGCGGATCAGCTCGTGCATGTCATAAGGCTGGTTCGCGCTCGGCGGGATCAACGTGTCGAGGCTTGGCTCCATGCGGTCCCACGCGTCTTCGGTCGGGCGTTCCGGCACGCCGAGCGCGGTTATTCTCCGGCAGATAGTCGAAGAAATCGCGCGTCGCGAGCAATGCCTCGATATCATTCTCGAACGCATTATCGGCCACGCCCGACTTGGTGGTGTGCGAAACCGCGCCGCCCAGTTCTTCTTGTGTGACGACTTCGTTGGTCACGGTCTTGACCACATCGGGGCCGGTGACGAACATATAGCTCGAATCCTTCACCATGAAGATGAAGTCGGTCATCGCGGGGGAATACACCGCGCCGCCAGCGCATGGCCCCATGATGAGCGAAATCTGCGGCACCACGCCCGATGCCAGCACATTGCGCTGGAACACCTCGGCATAGCCGCCAAGGCTCGCCACGCCCTCCTGAATCCGCGCGCCGCCGCTGTCGTTCAGGCCGATGACCGGCGCGCCGACCTTCATCGCATTGTCCATGACCTTGCAGATTTTCATCGCATGCGCCTCGGACAGCGAGCCGCCGAACACGGTGAAATCCTGGCTATAGACATAGACCAGACGGCCATTGATCGTGCCGCTGAACCGGTGACCACGCCGTCGCCGGGGAATTTTCTGCTCCGCCATGCCGAAATCGGTGCAATTATGCGTCACATAGGCATCGAGTTCCTCGAAGCTGCCCTCGTCGAGCAAGATATCAAGCCGCTCGCGCGCGGTCAGGCGACCCTTGGCATGCTGCGCATCAATCCGCTTCTGCCCGCCCCCCATTTTGGAAGCCGCGCGGCGTTTTTCGAGTTCAGCGATATTGGCCGACATGTAGGCTCCCCTGAAGTTCCAAGCCTGCCTTTTGTAAGCCTCACATGGCAAAAGCAAATGTGAATTTGCAAAGTTGCAAAGTTCAATTTGCAAAGTAAAACATGCCTATGACCAAGCGACGCATCTTTGCCGGAGATCGGCTCCGTAAACTGCGAAATGGGCGCAGCTTGAAGCAGCCTGACATGGCAGCTCTGCTGGGCATTTCGGTATCTTATCTATCACAGCTGGAACATGACGACAGACCGCTGACGCCTGTTCTGCTCGAAGCCTTGGCCCGTCATTTTCCATTGGACTGGCAAGAATTTGACGACGACGCGGCAACCCGCCGTTTTGCCGCGCTGCGTGAGGCTACGGCGGATCCATTATTTTCAACGCCGCTGTCGCCCGACCAGATAACCCGCATAGCCGAGCAGCAACCTGCGCTGGCTGACCAGTTTATCGCACTCCATTCGGCTTACCGCCATGTCGGCGAACGGCTGCAAATCGTTGACGAGGCGATGGCGGACGACAATGTCGGCGGCAGT
>CAWFCI010000027.1:0-18855 GCA_963814305.1 uncultured Alphaproteobacteria bacterium | reverse complement strand
GCTCGGAAGCCCTGTTCGGGATGCGTCTTCTCGCGCAGGATCAGCTCGACGAGCGCCAAGGGTAGCTTCGGCCCGATCTCGGCCGCCTGTCGCTGGATGCGCTCCAGGCGTCCAATCGGCATAACGCTGATGGCTCGACGGCATGTGCTCGCGCACGGTCGTGTGGTAGCAGTGAGATGAAGACCGAACATGCACGGCGACGCGTGTTCCCGCGATGGAACAGCTCGATCGCGCGTGCGGTGATCCGCGCCCACAACGCCTCGCGCAGCAGCGCGTGCGGCACCGAGTAGTAGTGCTTCTCGACCTCGACGTGATAATCGAGCCCGGCCTTGCATTGCTTCCATTCGGCGTAGACGTAGGTCTCGGCCGGCAGCGATCTTCAGCGTCGATCGCCTCGTCGTCTCGAACAGATCGCGGCGGCTCGAACCGAGATGGCGGGACTCGCGATCATTCAGTGCGGTGACGCATTCCGGATGGCTTCATTCAACTCGGCCAGCGAGAAGAACTTGCCATTCCCGCAGCTTGGCGATGATCCAGCGCGTCGCGACCTGCACGGCGACCCGACCTTCGCCTTGTCGCGCGGCTTCATCGGTCGTGCCGGCACGATCGCGGTATCGTAGTGCGTCGCCATCTCGGCATAGGCGCGATTGACGGCCGGCTCGTAGAAGCACGCCTTGGTGATGCCCGACTTCAGATTGTCGGACACGACCATCGCCGGCACGCCGCCGAAAAACGCGAACGCGCGCGTGTGCGAGCCGATCCAGTCGGGCAGCGTCTGCGTCAACGTCGCCTCGGCGTAGGTCATGCTCGATGCGCCGAGCGCCGCGACGAACAGCTGGCAGGCGTGCACCTCGCCGGTCGCCGCGTCGACGATATCGATCGTGGTGCCGGCGTAGTCGACGAACAGCTTCTCGCCGGCGGCATGCGCCTGCCGCATCGTCGGCGACAGCCGGCCTTCCCAGGCGCGATACAGTTCGCAGAACCGGCTGCGGCCGTAACCGTCGGGATGGACGGCGCGATACTCCTCCCACACCAACTGCAGCGTCACGCCCTTGCGGCGCAACTCGCGATGCACCGTCGGCCAGTCCGGCAACGACCGCCAGTCCTTGGCCGGGGTCGCAGGCGCCGGATAGAGTCGGCGCTCCAGCGCGTCGTCGTCCAGTTCGTCCGGCAGCGGCCAGCCGAGGCCGGCCTCGCGCGCCCGGCGCAGGCACGCCCCGGCCGCCGTCGGACCGATGCCGAGGCTCGCTGCGATCTGGCGCTTGGACAGGCCGGCGGCCGACAGCCGCAGCACATCGCGGATCTTGCGCATGGGTAATCTCGATTGGGCCATCACCGCTCCTCTGGAATGAGGAGCGAGGTCCGGCTGATTCGCGGATCACCCAACGGCGTTCATCACGCCCGTGCACAGCCCTGTCGCCCTGGTAGCCATCGACCGGAACGGTGGTCGTCATCGACTGGAAACGGTGGTCGCCATCAACCGGAAACCCCGGTCGCCATGGGCCGGAGCGCGCAGAAAGGGGCCTATTGCTTTAGGCTTCATCGCGACCCAAGATTCGAGTATTCTTACCGAGAAGACGGCGCCCGTACTATACCCATTTCTGGCTTCAGGCTGCGGCAGTTGAGGGAGAAGGAGCAAGTTGAACCCAGCAAGTGGGCTGACGAGGTTTACGCGGACTGGCCAGAGAGCTTGAAAAAATCGTCGCAAAATTGTTGGGTGATTTGTAATGATTTCGACTGGCAAATACCGCATCAAAAGCTCGGCGGACTGTGTAGGGACACCCTGACGTGCGAAACTTCAAAGGGGGGCTCGTTTTGGCGGCGAGCTGGGAGAAGCGAAGTCAGGTTATTCTTGATGAAATTAAATACATATTGAGAATCGAGAAAATAGTGTTGATCCGCTATAGGAATAAAGGCTTGAGTGGTGTTTCAGGAAATATTAGGAATAGAATAAAGGAAGTCTTCGCCTCACGAAGAATAGAAATTGTGGAGAAATTGATTGATTGGGTGGGTGGCGACTTCGCTTATCACCATGACATTGTGTCGGAATTGGCGAATGCAATGAATTCGACGTCGTCTCAGTGGTTGATTGACATTTCGTCGTTGCCGAGGAGGCTTTGGGCATCGCTAATATTCTGCATGGATGCTCAAGATGTTCTTCGCCATGCAGCTTTTTTACGCGCGCCCCCAGTACGAGTTTGCAGAAGAAGGAACCAATCGAGCTGTATATCAGTACACTGATGGCGATTGGAACATCTTGGAACCTCCATTTTCCCACCTATCCTTCAACCGCGGGCTGTATCGACGAAACTTGATCTCTTGCGGATTTGAATATGACAAGTTGAAGTCTGTAATCTATCAATTGGAGGCCGACAGCAATGTCATAATTTATCCAAGTCCAGGCTTCCGAGATGAATACACAGCAATAGCTGAGCGCACCGCGGAAAGAATTAAAGCTGTGTTTCAGATCAAGCCTTCGGACGTAATAGCAATTGGAATTAGCGAATTCGAGAGAATATTTTCGGTGGCAAAGGATGTTCTTAGCAAAGAGGTCGACCGCGAGGTGGATCAAGCAATCATTTGCGCTGGGAACAAGCTGCATACTCTAGCTTTGTGTTTCGTCAAATTGGCATTGCCACAGGTGCATTTTTTTATCCGAGTACCGAGAGGCTATCGAAGCTACGACACTCCAGGGACTGGGCATTTCCAGTTGGTGCAAGTGACGAATACTTTTGCTCCGATCCGATAGTTTGAGGATTGGGTTGTCGGCGCTCTGACCGCGCGATGGCCGCCTCCCAAATTGATGTAGCTGAGCGCCATGCGAACAGTTGATAGTCAGCCTTCGGTAGGCAGAAGGGTCATCCCCTTTGCTGACGGCCTTGGTTTTGGCGCGCTGCGAACACATCGGCGGCAGCGCACAGGGCGTCAAGCTGTGTGGGCGCCTCTCGGGACCATGGCAGGCGAGGCGTCGGCTGTGTCCACAAAGTCGTTGAACAATTCCAGCGCGGCTGCGCCGTATAAGAAGTGTCGCCCACCAGTTGCCGTGCGGTCGACGTACGGGAATGGCGTGCCGAAAGTCGCGTGCACCAACGGCGGCGTCGAGTAGCAGTCGGGGGCTCATACAGCGCATGCGATGCCGCAGGCCATTGGTGACAGATCGCAGACCACTAGGCGTCCGACAACGGCACGAGCGCCTTCACTTAGTAGCCGTGGTCTCTCGGCGGCGGCGCTAACTTAGGAAATGGCGGTCAGCGTCGGCGAAGATAGCGATAGAATTCCAAAGTCTAACCACTTACAAACGACAAGCTCAGGCATCATAAGTTCAATTCAGTGTAAGGTGAACTAGTAATCATGAGGCTTCAAATTAATTCCAATGTGCAATGATTCAATATCTCAAAATTCACTGGGATCCCCATCAAATTGAATAACCAAGGCATAATAGCAAGAGCTTTATTTATTTATTTATTTTTTATTATTATTTTTTATTATTATTATTATTTTATTTTAAGATTGTGCAATGCTTAGTTCTCTTAAGCTTAACAAACCAGCTGTTCCATCCTGCATTTCAGACTTTCAAAACCTTCTGTTCGTTCATCTCATATAGCAAAGCCGTGATGTGCATTCTGATTCGACCAGTCAGGGGGATGCAAGCCGATAGTGTTACCATTTAACGCTAGAAGTCACAGACGCTCGCGCACCATTTTCGTGTGGCTTTCGGATGCCGACGCTAAAATGGATATCCGCCGCGACCTAATCGGCCAGAGACACTCAATTGACAAAACCATAGCCATAGATTGCATCGTGACCAGGCGTGCCTAAGTCCTTTGCGCTGCTTACCAATTTCTGGCTGCAACTCCCGCTGCGTCCGCCCTGCATACACCGCGCCAGCCAAGCGGCAACATGCGGGGTTGCAAAGGATGTTCCTGAAAACAAAGCCGTTCCGCCGCTGGCTTTCGCCGCCGGTTCATTCACGCCGCGCGATGCGACGTCGAGATATTTGCCCTGATTGGCATAGCGATAGACGCGCATCTTTGCGTCAACCGCTGTCACTGCGACGACAGATGGCAAAGCGGCTGGATAGGCGGGGGGCGCGGTTGGCCCGCTATTGCCCGCGGCCGCAACGATTACCGTTCCCTTGGCGCTTGTGCGTTCGATTAGCTTGTCGAGAATGGCATTTCGCGGGCCGGAAAGGCTCATGTTAACGACCGGTATCCGGTTACTGACCATCCATTCCAACGCGGATGCAATTGCCTCTGCAGAGGTGAAAGGCGATCCGGTTCCGCCCCTGAAAATGTTGGCTACATAAAGCGACTTTGCGCCTTCGCTGGCCAAGATTGACGCGACCGCAGTGCCGTGGTCGATGGGCACACTGGTTTTACCTGAACTGAAATCTTTTCTGGTCAACGCTGTACCTTCGAGCGTGGCATGAGCGGTCACTGCGGTGTCGATCATACCAACCGAAAAGCTGCCAGTTTTGCGCGAAAGCCTATTTGATCCGGCTTTGGTTGCGGCTCCTGCAGTCGAAACCTGCATTCCGTAATAATGCGTATAATCAATCGTCGCCTCCGGCTCGATCTGCTGCAACGCGTCAATAGCCGCTTCGGGTTCGATCAGGCTGAGGGACGGCGAGGCGGGTCAAAGAACCGCCCAACGAGGATAACTCTTCCCTCGTGATAACCACATAACCCTGTGCCTGCGCCTGCCGCAAACCTTTTGGGCTTAGGTCAAGCGCGACAATTTCTCCGCGACGCACGGGGTATCCCCTGCTGTCATGGTCCGGATTTTCGGAGTCTCCGACACCGCGCATGCCTTCGCTGCTGCCGCTCATCCCGTGATTTTCGGCAAGCTCGTCTGCGGCATCCTCGGCAGCGTCAGCGGCGTCTTTGGCCGCATCTTCAGCGGCCTTTTGCAAATCTTCCTGCCGGTCTTCCTCCAGCTTTGCCATTTCTTCGGCGGCGCGTTGCGGGTCCTTGGCCGCGTCTTCCATGATTTTCGCCCGTTCCTCTAGATAACGTGCTTCATCGCGCTGCGCACGTTCGGCGGCGCGCGCAGCATCGCGGTCAACATTGTCAGTAACCCGGTCGGTCCTGTCGGAATCGCGCCCATCGCGAGCGACAACCATGGTATCGGGCAGGCTGATGGAAAGGACCAAAGCCACGGCCAGATGCACGCTTCTGCGTTTGAAAAAACCCGAATTCGTCATTCACCCGCTCCCGCAGATCAATTCCTGCGCCTTGTCATCATAACGCACTATGAACAAAGATATTCCCATTTCACCCAGCCGCAAGAAATAAGCGAAATAAAACAAGCAATTTGCAATTTTTGTTCGCGGCGGGAATAAGCCGTATTCCCAAGCGTTTTGCAGAAAGAAGATCGGTGGACGGCAACAGACCCAAAGAGGTTGATCTGCGGACAGAGATCATCGCCATTCTTCCCCGGCTGCGCCGCTTTTGCATGGCGATTGCCCGGGGGGGCGATGCAGGTGATGATTTGTGTCAGGCGACAATCGAACGGGCCCTGTCGCGCGCCGACCAGTTTGAACAGGGAAGTCGATTGGATAGTTGGATGTATCGCATCGCGCAAAACATCATGATTGATCAGGCGCGCCGCAAAAAAACGCGGGGGCACGAGATCGACGTCGATGATGCACTGACATTGGTCGGTGACGACGGCGTGCAAATTGTTGAAGGCCGCTCTGAATTGGCGCGCGCCCGTGCAGCCATGGCGGCATTGCCCGATGACCAACGCACGCTGATGGCGCTCGTGGTGCTCGATGGCAAAAGCTATAAAGAGGCCGCCGACATTTTGGACATCCCGATGGGCACAGTGATGAGCCGCATTGCACGCGCGCGCCGTTCGATCGACGCCTATGTGCACGGCGTAGAAGGGGCAATGGCATGAATAGGGACGAACAGATTGTAGCGTTTCTCGACGGGCGGTTGTCCGATTCAGAGATGAACGCCTTTGAGGCCGAGCTGGAGCAAAATGCAGAACTGGCGGAAGAAGTCGCGCGGATTGCAGGCAACGACGATCTTCTTCGCGCTGCCTTTGATGGGCCGATGCAGGAGCCTGTCGATCAGTCATTGATTGAGCGTATGGGGCTAGGTGCTGCCGAAACTCCATATCATCGCAAATGCCGCCAATGACAATCCTCCGCTGTGGCGACGCTGGCAATGGCCGGTGGGCGGCGCGATTGCCGCGTGCCTTGCGCTGGTGATGGTATGGCAATCGGGTGGAGGTTCTGACGATGCCTTTTCGGTAGCGATGGAAACGACACCATCATCGGTTACGGCATCGTTGGGCGATCAAACCAAGGTTACCCCGCAATTGACCTTCGCCGCAAATGATGGACGGTTTTGCCGCGAGTTTCTGAAAGAAAGCGGCGGCAATGCCGAAACCGGAATCGCCTGTCGCAGCAAAGGTACATGGACCATCGAAGCGCTGGCGAAAGGGGGGGCTGCTTTGCAAAACCCCGGAGAAATTGCGACCGCCGCCGGTACCGATACCAATGCGCTTGACGGCGCCTATGAACGCCTCGGCGCCTCTGATCCGTTCGACGCCGCCGCCGAAAAGGCGCTGATCGATGGCAAATGGGACAGGCGGTGAATTTTTATTTTCGCCTTTGGGGAATAATCCATTGAGCCCTGCGTAGTCTCCATATCCGGAACAGCCGGGTTCACAATCAAGGAGATTCAGTCATGTCGAAAATCGCCAAATCCGTATTTTTGAGCGCCACTTTGTTGGCGACACTTGCGGTCAACCCTGCCGTTCAAGCGCGCCGAGGTGCAGACGATGCGCCGGGCGATGTCCGCCAATGCCGTGGATGCGATGATCCTGCCGGTCATGTCCGTCAAGGGCGCGGTGCTGATGATGCGCCCGGTCAAGTCCGTCAAGGGCGCGGTGCTGATGATGCGCCCGGTCAAGTCCGTCAAGGACGCGGTGCCGATGATGCGCCCGGTCATGTCCGTCAAGGACGCGGTGCCGATGATGCGCCAGGCAATACGCGCCGCAGTCGTGGCACCGATGATGCTGCTGGCAGTGATCGTTCTGCGGCGCGCAGTTGAACAATCCAGTTTGATACCCGCCCTGGTGGGTCGCAAAGACGGACTCTGGCAATATTGACTTTGCCAGAGTCCGTTTTCCAACTTTACGAGGCAAGCCTTTTGCCGCAATATGTTTTCATATTCTGAGGGGAGTTCAACATGATGCGTAGTTCCTCAATCGCATTGGCCGCAATCGTCGCGGCCAGCATTGCATTGCCGCAAAGCGCCAAGGCGCAAAGCAAAGCGGACGAAACAGTGAAAAAGTCATCGTCGACATCCACCTCGTCCTTTCGATTGGGCACTGGCTTTAGCTATTCCAAAGGCGATTATGGCGAAATCGAAGACACCGAAGTCATCGCCGTCCCCGTCAGTCTGACCTATAAAAAGGGCAATTTCAAAATCCGGGTGTCAACGCCTTGGGTGCGGATCGATGGCCCCGGTTCCTTGCTACAGACGCCAGAAGGGCGCGATAGTGGCGGAAGCTTTGACGACAATGGCGGCAGCAACAGCGGTTCTGGAAGCTCTGGAAGTGGATCGGGCAGCTCAAACAGTGGATCGGGTTCAAGCGGCAGCGGCGGCGGGATCGAGGTTGAAGACGACAGCGACGATGATGTGATCGACGACGATGGCGTCACCGGCAATGATGGTGTCGGCCTGGCCAACAATAAGCGCAGTGGCTTTGGCGACGTCAATGTTGCGATGACCTATAGCTTTGATCTGGGCGGCGATTTCTATTTCGATCCAACGGTGAAGGTCAAACTGCCAACCGCTTCCAAAACCAAACGGCTTGGCACTGGCAAGGTTGATTTCACGCTGTCCGGCGATCTGGTGAAGGACGTCGGCAACGCAAGCTTCTACCTCCATGGACGGCGCAAATTCGCTGGCAAATCGGCGGGTTCGACGATCCGTTCGACTTGGGGCGCAGGCGGCGGCGCAAGTGTGAAGGCAAGCGATGGCTTCACCGTCGGTGCAGACTATGACTGGCAGCAATCAGCATTTGTCGGGCGCAAAGCGAGCAGCGAAGTCACCGGCTGGGCCAATATGAAGCTTAGCGATCACATGAGCCTTACGGTGTTCGCGGGAACGGGGCTGAACACCAACAGTGCCGATTTTTCAGGTGGGGCGAGTATCAGTTACCGTTTCTAACGCTTTCTTAAATTGCATGAAGGGCCGGGATGCGATTCCCGGCCTTTTTATTTCATCGAATTAACCCAAATATTTTCGGCATGTGACGGAATAAAGCTGTCACCGAAACGTCATATTCCCATGACCGGTTGAATTTCTGCCGCGTCGCTAGCCAAATGGGAGACAGATGTGACGCGGATTTTGGTATATTCCCACGATACCTTCGGCCTCGGCAATATCCGCCGCATGGTGCGAATTTCCGAGGCGCTGGTAGAGCGCGATCCCGGGGCTTCGGTGTTGATCGTCACCGGTTCGCCGATGCTGCATGCATTCCGTCTGCCCCCTCGCATCGACTATGTGAAATTGCCTTGCCTGGCCCGCGATACCAGCGGCACCTATGGCGTTCGCCATCTGGAGATGGATTTCGGCGATGCTGTGCGGATGCGCGCCAGCCTCATCCTTTCAGCTGCCGCCGATTTTGACCCAGACATTGTCCTGATCGACAAAAAGCCGCTCGGCGTCGCTGGCGAAGTGGGGCCGATGCTCGAACTGTTCGCCGGTCGCGAGAAGCGGCCCGAAATCCATCTGTTGCTGCGCGACATTCTCGATACCCCCGCTGCTACCCGAAAAGTGTGGGAGGCGAATGACTATCATGAAGCCATATCGCTTTATTACGATTCGGTGCTCGTGGTGGGTGACGACGCAGTGTTCGATATGGCAGAGGCTTATCGCTTCCCGTCCGCGACCCGCGGCAAGCTGAGCTATTGCGGCTATATCAACCGCGCCAACCCTGAATTGCTGGCTCGCCCCTATTCGAAGGCCGAAAGACCGTTGCTGCTGGTTCATGCTGGTGGTGGCGAAGACGGCGCGGGCGTGATGGACGGCACGCTGGCTGCGCTTGAATTGATGGGCGACAATCGCGGATTCGATTGCCGCATCATAGGTGGCCCCGAATTGAATGACGTGACGCGCAAGGTCTTCGCTCGTCGTGCCGCTGCTTTGATCGATGTTCAATGGATCGACTTCAGCGACACCATGGGCATGGAAATAGCGAACGCCGACCTGGTCATTTCGATGGGCGGATATAACAGCATCTGCGAAATCTTGAGCTATCGCAAACGCGCGATCATTGTGCCCCGTTCGGTCCCGGTGCGCGAACAGCGGATCCGCGCCGAGGCAATGGACGCGCTCGGCTTGCTGCGGATGATCCCAGCAGAGCAGCTCGACCCGTCGCAACTTGCCCGCATGATCCGTACCGAAATAGAGCGTGGTAATGTGGTGCCTAGCCTGACGGCGCGTATTCGTTTCGACGGTTTGAATGTGATCTGTGACCGGTTGCTTGGAGCACAATTAGCCAGCCCCATCCGCATCAAGGCGGTGCGGCCATGAGCGAACGTCGTCCGCTTGGCGTATTGGTAAAGCGCTTTCCGAAATTATCGGAAACCTTCATCCTGTCCGAATTGCTGGCATTGGAGGCGCTTGGCTGGCCAGTGACGATTTTTACGCTGGCCCCACCTAGCGATGATTTGGTTCACCCGGACGTAGCAAAAATCAAGGCAGAGGTCGTACAGCTCGACGAGCGGAACTGTGCACGTCATCTGGCCGATCTGATGATTACGCGCGGATTGGCCCATCTCCACGCCCATTTTGCTGGTGAACCGGCCAGTATTGCGCGCATCGCAGCGCGCCGGTGTGGCATCGGCTACAGCATTTCCGCACACGCGAAAGACATTTACCTGACCGATCCAGCGCTGCTCCGCCAGAATCTGGGTGATGCGCGCTTTGTCGTGACCTGCACCAGCCACAATGCCCAGCATTTGCGTAAAGTGGCACCGGGCGTTCCAGTTGCCAAGCTTTACCACGGCATCGACTGTGCCAAACTACACCCCGGTGAGGAAGCAGGTCGCATTGATCCTCCGCTGATCCTTTCTGTCGGACGGCTGCGCAGCAAGAAGGGGCTGGATGTGCTGATCGACGCATGTGCCAGGCTTCGCAAAAGCGATGTAGCCTTTCGCTGTGAAATCATCGGCTATGGCCCGGAAGAAGCGGCATTACGCGCGCAGATTGAATTGCTTGGCCTGCAACAGCATGTTCGATTGACTGGCAAGCTAGGGCACGATGAGGTGTTGGAAAGGATGCGCGCGGCGCGCATCTTTGCTTTGCCTTGCAGGATCGATGCGGACGGTGACCGCGATGGCATTCCCAATGTCATTCTTGAAGCGATGGCGATGGGGCTGCCCGTTGTCTCGACTCCGGTGTCGGGCGTCCCTGAAATTATCGAACATGGACGCACAGGCTGGCTGGTCCCGCCCGACGATGCCGCAGCCTTGGCAGACAGATTGGGTGCGATGATCGCAAATGGTGCCGATTCTGAAATTGTCGGCGCTGCCCGCCACGCCGTGCATTCACGCTTCGGCGAAGGCCGCGACATTGCCATGCTCGACCGGCTCTTGCGGGGGGCAACCCAATCCGCGACCCAAGGCCTAGGCTATGTCATCAAGGGCTTTCCGCGCCTTTCGGAGAGCTTCATCAGCGCCGAAGTATTGCGGCTCGAAAAGCTAGGGCAACGGATCACCGTTTTTGCTCTCGCGCATGGCGATGACATGGCGGCGCCGGTTCTAGCGGACATGGGCTCGCCGCTTGCCTATATGCCAAGCGCCGGGTCGGTACGCAAAAGCACGTTGTTGCAATGGTTGTGTCAGGTCATTCCTGTTTTCGCGCCGATCCACTGGCGATTGTTCCGCAAACGACCAAACGCATGGTTGTCCACGCTTGCCCAGGCATGGCGTTTCGCCCGCGATTATCGTCACAGCAAAGACCGCTGCGCCAAACGATCCTATTTCAAACAATTTCTGCAAGCAGGCGCCATCGCAGAGGCTTTGCCGCGCGCTGGCATCACCCATCTCCACGGCCATTTCTGCCACAATGCGACGACGATCACTTGGTTCGCCGCGCGGCTGGCAGGATGCAGTTTCAGCTTCACAGCCCATGCCAAGGATATTTATCAGGAAAGGCACAATCCCGGCGACCTTTTGGCGCGCAAGACCGAAGCGGCCAGTTTTGTCACCACCTGCACATCAGCCAACCATTCACATCTCGAAGCAAAGCTGGGTGCAATCCCATGCTTGCACACGGTGTATCACGGTCTGGACACGCATTTTTTTGCGCCCGCCGAGCGCCCGATGCGCGATATGCCGCGACTGATTGCAGTCGGACGGCATGTGGAGAAAAAGGGCTTCGATTTGCTGATAACCGCTCTGGAGATTTTGCAAAAACAAGGGTTGGCGCTCGAATGCCGGATAATCGGCGAAAACGGCCCTGTGTCGGACGCCTTGGCGCGTCAGATTGCATCAGCAGGTCTCGGCAACCTTGTCACACTCGACCCGCCGCTGCCGCACGCCCATTTGCGCGCATGCTATGCCGAGGCGGATATTTTTGTTCTCCCTTGCCGGATCGACGACAGCGGGGATCGCGATGGCATTCCCAATGTGCTGGCTGAAGCCATGGCGACGGGGCTGGCTGTCGTTTCAACCGATGTTTCGGGTATCCCCGAATTGGTTCGTAACGATGAAAACGGCCTGTTGGTCGCCCCCGATGACGCGCAAGCCTTGGCCAGCGCACTGGAACGGCTGGTAAGCGACGTAGAGCTGCGCGGACGATTGGGTGCAGCGGCAGTCGCGACCATAAGTGAGAAATTTGATGCTGACCGGACGATCCTGAAAATGGACCGTCTGTTTGCCGAAACACTGGCAGCATCATGACAGCTGCGCTTGCCCTTCAAGCCACACAGTCTGTGCAACGGCCCATAATTGGGGTTCGCCTCGACCCCGAATATTCGGCGAATCCGTTGCTTGATAACATGCTCGGTGGTGTTTTTTCAGCACTTGGTGAAAGCCATTTGATCGGAACCGATATCGATTGGCGGCATAACCCCAGCGCCGATATCGAATGGCTGATCATCCTCAACAAATTCTACCATGCGCCGGGGTTGGTGCAGGCATGGATTGATAACGCAGACCGCCGCTATCTGGATATGTGGAAGCGTCAGCTTTGCGGCTGGATCGCCACCATGGAATCCGGTTTCATCGCCGCCGACGTTACCGGAAGGCGTTTGCAGAACTGGATTTATGCGCTGACGCTGTGGAGAGAAAATGGCAGCGATCAAGACGTTGCATTCCGCGCACTGGCCGATAGGTCGATTGCCACTCAGGCCGAATGGCTGCGCGCCAATCTACATCCCGCACGCAATCACCGCACGCTTGAACTGCTAGCTTTGCTGCTGGCGTCGGTCTGGCTGGACGATAGCATTGGGGCAACATGGGCGATGGCCGCGCTCACTGAAAATGCCGCCTCGGACTTTCTACCCGATGGCGTGCATGTCGAGCTGTCATCGCATTATCACTGTCTCGCACTCCGCAACTTCTTGGATGCCATCAATGTCGCATCCGACAATGGCATTGCCGTTCCGGCAGCCCTCAGTCGGATCGTTGGCAAGGCAGAGCATTTCGCGCACGTCCTGCACAAACCCGACGGCTTTGTCCCGGCGCTGAGTGACGCCGATGTCGGCGATTACCGTGCGATGTTGGGTGCGGCCCCATCCCTTGGCCAATGCGAACTATTCCCCGATGCAGGCTATGTCTTTCTGCGCGATGCAGCAGCCGTGGCGGGCGACCCCGATGGCCAGTATCTGGTCTTCGATTGCGGGCCGCTGGGCGAAGGAAACCACGGCCATCTCGATTGCCTGTCGTTCGAACTGGCTGCTTTTGGCCGCTCACTGATTGTCGATCCCGGTCGCTACACATATTACGAAGGCGGCCCGACCAACGAACGCGCCGCCTTTCGCGGGACCGCCGCACACAATGTCGTACAAGTCGATAGCCGCGAACAGACCGCCTATCGGCAAGGGCCAAAGCGGATGAAGATTGCCGGGCCTGCGCCAGATGCAGTGCTTCTCCATGCCGATGCACAACTGGTCCATGCCCGTGCGGCGAGCCATGAAGCGAATGTCATCAACGAACGGATCATTGTCCGCAGCAACAGGGGTTGGTGGCTGATCCACGACCGTCTGATCAGCGAAACGCCGCATGATTATGATTTGCGCTTTCAGCTGTCGCCCGAGGCGCAGGACCATGTGCATCAGGTGGAACTGGCTAGCGGCACCCGCGCGTTCCTCTCACCCGAGCTTCTGGTCGTGCCATTATCGTCAGGGGCAGCGGAACTGACAATCGAACAAGGCTGGTTCGCACCGCGCTATGGCGAGCGCCATGCAGCGCCGCGCCTGCGGGTCAACCAGCAGGGCACCGAGCAGCTGGTATTCAACGCTGCTCATGCCCTTTCCGGGGCGAAATGCCCGATATCGACTTTGCCTGCGACGGCAGCCGAATCCACGTCCGGTTTGGTGAGGGTGCGCCCGAGGAAATGGAGTTGCCATGCTGATGCTGACCAAGACACCGACCGATCCGGTTTTCCCGTTTCTGGCGCAGGCGCTCGACCGCGATGCAATCGCACGTGCCTTTGATGCCGCGCTTTCGGCGTCAGGCTTTGTGGCACAGGGACTTGTCTGCACCATTGAACGCAGCCGGATCAAACGCGGTCGCAAGGCGGTCTTGGGTATCCGGCTGCGCGGACGCACCGCCGATGGGCAGCCCATCGACCAGCGTTGCATGATTGCGCTTTTCCCACATGGAGATGCTGCGGCATTGCCGGATATGTCGGTGGATGCCGAGCTTGTTACTCCAGCCTTTGGCCCGCCAACGCTCGACCTTCCCGAAATCGCCGGGCGCGCCTGGTTTTTTCCAAACGACCGGAAAGTACACCATATTGCGCGATTGATCGCGGACCAGCCGGGACAGGTCGAGATTGTCCATTATGTTCCCGAACAGGGCTGTACCGTCCGTGTCGTCAAAGATGACGGACAGACACTGTTTGGAAAATGCCGCGCCGATGATCGTGGCGCGGTGGCAGCTAGAATATTGGCGGCAACAGGTGACGCCGAAGGTGTCCGGCTGGCGCGAGCGTGTTCATATGATCAAAGCCACCGCATAATCTGGCAGAAGGAAGTCGCCGGAAAGCCGCTCGAGCCAACCGACGTTTGCACCCGCCCGCATTATTGGGCCTCGCGGATCGCCCGCGCGCTATCGGCATTTCACGGGCTGGCGGCACCACGCGGATTGAAACGCCTGACCTACGCCAGCATCGGGGCAACGGTCGAAAAACGGATATGGCCGCATGGCCGAGAGCCTGCCCGATTTTGCCGTACGACTTGAGCGCATAGCTGAGCAATTGCGGGCGCAAAGGCCACAGCCAGCCGCGCTTGTTCTGACCCATGGCGATATGCATGCGGGCAATTTGTTGTGGGATGGAACCAGTTTTGCGCTGATCGATCTCGACACCGCCGCCCTTGGCCCTTGCGCGCTCGATCATGGAACGCTTGCTGCAACGCTTGTTCACAAGGCTATCGAAGCCGACGCCCGCGATTCCGATATTGCGGATATGCTTGGCAAATTGCGGATCGCCGCCCGTGATGAGATTGGCGACGATGCCGCCTTTGACTGGTGCGTTGCCGCCAGCCTGTTGGGCGAGCGGCTGTATCGCTGCACCACCCGCCTAAAAAGCCCGCGGCTGATGGTGCGCGAACGTTTGCTGGCGCAGGCCGAAAAACTGGTGATGCGTCATGCCTGAACGCAATGCCACATTAGGCCGCACGCTGAAGCGCTTCTGGCCAGTGCTCCGCCCTGACAGGCGCTCTGTCATGCTGGCATTCGCTGCATCACTATTGGCATCGGGGCTTGCGGTGGCAGCACCGATGCCGGTCAAGATCATCATCGATGACGTGTTACAGGGCCGCCACCCCAAAGATTTTCCCGCAATGAATGGAGTCGAACTGGTATTGTTGCTGGCCACGCTGGCAGCGTTGCTGGCGGCATTGTCCGCGCTTTTCTCGGCCAGTGAAAAGATGATCAGCGCCCGTTTGCGTGAGCGGCTGACACTCAACCTGCGCTTGCTGTGTCTGGACCGGCTGATGTTGCTGACGCCATTGTGCCGGGGTGATGACCGCAGCGGAGAACTGGGATTGCGGCTGGTCGATGATGTCCAGCAAGTCGCGCGGCTATATACAAAAACGATGCCTGTGATTGTGCGGCACGGACTGACCTTGCTGTTCACGCTCGCCGCGCTGATCTGGATTTCGCCTGCGTTAGGGGCAGCGGCAGTCGGGATTGCGCTGACACTCGCGATTATGGTGCGTTTCGCCGCACGTCCGCTGCGTCAGACAGCAAAGGCAAAGCGGGTGCAGGAAGGCCGTGTTGCGGGCTTCGCACAGGAAATCCTGCGCTCGCTCTCCTTCATTCAGTCGTCCGGCGCAGAGATGCAAATCCGCGACCAATTCGAGGCGACCAATCGCGATAGTCTGGGTGCAGGCGTCGATGAAACCCGCGCCGCCGTTCGCCTTGAGCGGATGATGCAAATTGCCAACGGGCTGGCGGTTGCCTTGATCGTCGGCGGAGGCGGCTGGCTGGCGCTGCGGGGTTCGGTGAGCGCGGGCGATCTGGCGATTGCCATGTTGTATCTGAACCAGATGCTGCGCCCGATCGAAAAGATCAACGAACTGGCCTCTGCTGTGTCTGGCGCAACATCGCGGGCAGCGCGGTTAACCGAGTTGCTTGATCGCGATGAACCTCTCGACCGTTCGGGCAGCTATGCGCCCGAACTTGCCGAGGGCCGATTGACGCTTGCTTCGCCCGAATTTGCCTATGCCGATGGCCGCGACTTTCATTATGATGCGGTCGATATTCCGGCAGGATCTTTGGTGTCAATCGAAGGACCAAGCGGCAGCGGCAAATCGACTTTGCTGGCGCTGTTGACCCGGCTGTTCGATCCGCAATCGGGCGCGATCCAGCTAGACGGACAGGATTATCGCGACTGGGATTTGCCCACGCTGCGTCGCCAATTTGCCGTCAGCCCGCAAAGCCCGCCGTTGATGGCCGGAAGCGTGCGTGATTGGATGCAATTGGGTGGTGTTACGCCTGACGATGCGACATTTTGGCGCGCGCTCAAGGCGGTCTCGCTAGCCGAAATGCTTCGCACACGCGGCGGCCTTGATGCACCGCTGGGTGAAGGCGGTGCGGGGCTTTCGGGCGGCGAGCAATCGCGGCTCGCCCTCGCCCGCGCGCTGGCAGCGAACCGCCCGGTGCTGCTGCTCGACGAACCCTTTGCAAATGTCGATCCTGTGTCAGCAAAGGTAATGCTCAATGCGTTGCGGCAAGAAAGCGGACGGCGCACGATCATTGTCGTGACCCACCAACCGCTGCCTGCCGGAATGGCGACGATGCGGTTGCGGATGGACGCCGGTCAGCTTTCGTTGGTTCCGGCGAACAAACAATTAGGTGCCGCGTGAATCCGGCACTTGTCCAGCACATCCTTAGGGACGATCCTGTCCGCGTTCATTTGGCCAACGGCGATTGGCAGCGCGTGTATGGCAAGCTGTCGAGCCAAGGCGCAACGCTTGTTTATGAAAATGCCGAAGGGCCAGCAACCGCTGTCGTTGCCTCGGTATCCGCCGATGCAAGGCAAGTCCTGGTCCGGCCATGGTCGGATGACGCTACGTTGCCTGCATTGCCCGCTTTGCTTGCGCGCCACGGCGATGCCATCCCGGTCCGCTATCGCCCCGGCAAACGCTGCACGCTCCGCAAGGGCGAACTTTTCCTGAAGCTGGTGGCCGACGAACGCGGCTGCGCGATCAATCGTGATGCGCGATTGTTATGGGCCGGGCAGCAAGCCGGGATGTTCGCATTCGGCGTAGCCCGTCCGGCAGGCTGGTTGCCTTCACAGCGCATGATATTGCAACACAGGGTTGAAGGTGCGCCTGTCATCGAACGGCTGTGGTCGAACGAAGGCCCGGCACTTGCGCGACGACTGGGACAGGCCAACGCCACACTTGCGGCGTCCCCGCTCACGCCGCCGATGCGCTTTACCTATGCCGACCAGATGCAGCGCACCGCCAAATATGCCCGGCGGCTGGCCAAATATCTGCCGCATACCGGCGCGTTACTCGACCAGATGATGATGTACTTCGAAACCGTCATACCCGGTCCCGCCAACCGCCCCATCCATGGCGCACCGCACGCCCATCAATGGCTCGATGGGCCGGACGGCCTTAAACTGGTTGACTTCGACCGCTTCGGCTTGGCGACCCCGAACTCGATGTCGCGACATTTGTGGCTGAGGCCGATTTCGAGGACGCCGCCAATGCCGCCGAAATCGGCCAAGCTTATCGCGATAGCTTTGCGGAAAGCTGGCCACTCAACCCTTCGCTAATGCACGCATACCGGCTGCACAAACATGTCGCAAAGGCACTCCGTACCGCGACCGCGATCCGGCACGATGCTGAAGAGCGAACAATGGCGATCCTCGCCAACGCCGTACGCATGATGGAGAAACGCCCATGAAGCCGTCGCTGCTCATCTATTGCCAACATTCGCTTGGGCTTGGTCATTTCGTTCGTTCGCTGGCGCTGGCCGAAGCCTTGACCGAGCATTTTTCGGTTGTCTTTTTCAACGGCGGGCCAGTGCCGCAAGGTTTCGTTCTGCCCGACACTATTCGTTTCGAACATCTGCCGCCGATCCGCATGGAAGACGATGGCAGTATTATTGGCGACATCGCCATCAACCAGCTACTCGCCAAACGCCGCGATCACATGCTGAGTGTCGCGCGAGAAACCCGCGCGACAATGCTGGTGGTTGAACTCTATCCTTTTGGTCGCAAGAAATTTGCCGTGGAGATTGATCCGCTGATTGACGCAGTGCACGAACAAGGCGGTCAGGTTGCGTGCAGCGTCCGCGATGTGCTGGTCACCGCACGCGTCGATCAGGCGCGGCATGATGATCGTGCGGCACAGACGCTCAACCGGCCGTTCGACCTTGTGCTGGTACATACCGATGAAAAGCTGTTTGCTCTGCCGGATAGTTTCCGACCCGCAACACCGATAGGAATCCCAGTCGAGCATACCGGCTATATCGTGCGTTCGCAGCAGCCGGCATCTGGCGGATGCGTTGACGGACCAACCTTGGTCGCTGCGGGTGGCGGGGCCGTCGGACAGGCGCTCTTTCAAGCGGCTGTGGCCGCGCAACCGCATTTATTCGCCGAAAAGGGCTGGGCAATGACTTTGGTCGCCGGACCGCTGTTTCCGGAAGCCGATTGGGACGATTTGTGCGCGCATGTCAAAGGTGTCCCGGGGCTAACGCTCGTGCGTTCCTTACCTTCAATGGTGCCGCTCTTGTCTCGGGCTGGCCGCTTCGTCGGACAATGCGGATACAATAGCGCGCTTGAGGTGTGTCAGGCCCGATTGCCCGCCCTATTCGTGCCCTTCGCGCGTGGTCAAGAAAGCGAACAGACGGCGCGTGCGGAAAAACTGAAGGATTTGGGGCTGGCCGACTGGATGCCCGAGGAAGGGCTCGGCGGTGCGGCCTTGGCACAGCGAATATTGACGCTTGATCCTCCACAATTCAGCGCGGCGATCAATCTGAACGGCGCGCAAAAAAGCGCGCAAATCCTGATGGAGTTGGCACTATGCAACGCCTGATCGCTACTCTCGACCGGCGGGATGGCCCGCTCACCCTCTTTTTCCGCGATGACGATGCGGGTTGGGGGGCAGACGCATTAGACGCAATGCTGTGCGTTTTTGAACGGC
>CAWFCI010000026.1:0-21875 GCA_963814305.1 uncultured Alphaproteobacteria bacterium | reverse complement strand
ATGGGTGCGACGGCATTTCAGAAGGCGCTGGGCGCCATCCACGCGCTCTCACATCCAGTCGGCTCCCACTACGATACCCACCATGGCATGACCAATGCCGTGTTCATGCCTTACGTTCTAGTCTTCAATCGTCCGGAAATCGAAGTCAAAATCGAACGCGTTGCAGCCTATCTGGGCTTGAATTCCGGCTTTCAACCCTTCCTGGACTGGATCTTACGGTTGCGTCGGGAGCTCGGCGTTCCGCACTCGCTTAAAGATTTCAATGTCGACGATAAGAAATTTGCACTGATGAGTGAGATGGCACCGAAGGACCCGACCGCAGGCGGCAATCCCGTGCCGATCGACGCCGCGGCCTGCCTGCGACTTTATGAATTGGCCTATGCCGGCAAAGTGTGAACTGGTCGGGATAGACGCGTCGCCCGCAACGGCTATGGAATCACGCGCTCGACGTCAACGCCGCGACAGTCGATCTCATAGTCGAGGACGTTCACCGGTGGGCGGCAATAGTGCCAGACCAGACCGTGCTCGGCCGCGCCGCGCCTGACGATCTCATCGGCAAGATGCGCATAGATATCAAAACGGAATAGAGTCCGTGGCTGTCTTTTCCACCGTTGAACCCGAGCATACCCATGCGGCGTCCATTTCACGAAGTACAGCGCGCGCTTTTTCGGTCATTCCGCCGGTGCTGATATCCCCAGGGCGGACGACGTGTGGCCTGACTTCCCTTACCTTCTGGCGCCTCGCCGCTGCCCGAACGACGAACGAGGAACGGGCGCCAGCGTCCTTCACTGTGAACGAAAACGCTTGGAATGCGCTCGCCTTGTTGGTGTGTTCGGGGCAACATTCGATCGCGCGACGGATCGACGATACCATCCGTGATGCCCCACGCCTTAAGCGCTCTAGCGTACATTTGATTGAAGACGCGAGAGCCATCTTCGGTGAATGGCACCGGCGATCGCATTCGCAGGCGCAATACGCCGTCAACGGGCGGCCTCAGCAGTGATCCATTTTTCGATCGCGAACCCCTCGGCCAGCGGAATGGGAGCCTGAAACCGCACGCGTTCGATGGATAACCGGCCTGAGCAGCAACACCGCCCGAAAATATGAAACATTCCGGGAATATAGCGATAGCCGCCGGGGAAAAAGTTGCAGTAATCATGGCTTGCTATTTCTCGTAGCGGTAGTCAAAATCGCAATGCGCTGCGCCCTGCATGATGGTCTGCGTTCGCTCGAGCGTGAGCTTGGCGTCATAACCCTCGCAGAACGTTCCGTCCCGCTGGCAAGAGAGCAGATGGCCGATCCTCCAAGCCCCATCACATGATACATCTCGGCGTACTGACAGCGCGTGACATGATAACGATAGCGCGTCGAGACTTCTCCTTGACGTAGATTTCCAGCGCGCCGCCCTTCGTCCAAAGGTCCTGCCGATCGATGAACCCTCATTCGACGTCCTTTCACCGACGGCTCCGCCATCTCCTGCGCTTGCTCGATCGACGGCGGCGAACAGCTTCAGCGACGGTCCGTTTCGCAATATCGATGCCCTGCTTGGCTTTGAGTGCTTTGTAAACGTGTTTCAGGATAGCCGCTTCAATTCGGCGCTTTTCAAGCATCGCCATGCCTTTGTTGGTGGACATCATAGGGTATCCTTTAAACTCCACGTGAATTCAGACCCTTTGGTGGACTTACGCATGTCGTGACAGCAGAAGAATGACGAAAACTACTAGAGATGTTAGCAAATAAGAGTCTTGGTGTGTTTCCTTGCTCTCTGTGGCTGCCCTGCGGCGACGTCCCCGGACACCGATCGGCCCCATGCGCTTTCGCAGAAGACTTCCGCAATGGCACTCCCCATTGTCTTGCCTATCATCCCCAGATGCAATGCCAGTCACCTGGCCGCCATCGTTGTGGGCTTCGGTCACCCCTTCCGGACCAGGGACCGCCGGAATTGATGGCGCGTTGACTGCGGATGCCATCGTATCGGCGCCGGCTTCACGGGACTGTCCACCGCATCGGATCTGAGCAAGGGGGGCGCCAATGTTGCAGTGGTCGAGGCCATGGAACCTGGCTGGGGTGCCTCAGGTCGCAACAACGGTCCAATCATTCCAACGCTGTCATGACTTGATTCAGACGATATCATCGCCACATGGCGATGCAGGCGAGCGTTTTGTCCACTTGCTACAGGACAGTGCGGCATCGCTGTTTGATCTGGCGCGATCTGAGGGTATCGACGCCGAGGCGGAACAGACCGGATGGATCCAACCGCTGCACACGCCGGGCCGCATGAAACTAAGCCAACGCCGCTTCGCGCAATGGTCCCGATACGGCGCACCGGTCGACCTGCTCTCGCGCGCTGATATGGCACAAAAATTGGCTCCGACGCTTGACACGGTGGCTGGTCGAATGCGACAGGCGGCCACATCGTACGACTCGCTCTATGCCGCGGAATGACGCAAGCCCGCCTTGCAACGGGAGTGCGCGTCTACGCCCGCTCGCCAGTGATTACGTTTGGCCGCGTTGAATCGAATTGGATAGTGACAACGGATCACGGCCGCGTCGTGGCTCGTTCGCTGAACCTTGCCACCACGCTTACACCGGAGAAATCTCAAACGCCTTGCACCGAACGTGGCCCGCGAGGTCGTTCCCATCCTATCCTGGCAGATGGCGACGACGCGCTGCTCGACAATCTGCGCCGCACGGTCCTCCTGAGCGGTCGGCCATGTCGGATACTCACGGGGAATTTACTTTGCCCGCTTTGACGCCCGTCATCGCCTTGTTATAGGCGGCGCGCTTGTCGCCTCAACGCATGGCGCCGGTCGGCTCAAACCGTACATCGCCACGCGCCTCAAGGGCCTCTTTCCCCAAATCGGCGACGTAAGTTTCGATTTCGTTTGGAATGGCTATGTCGGCATGACCCGGGATTTCATGCCGCGTATCCACCGACTTGGCCCAGATGGCTACGCCTGGGCGGGCTGTAACGGTCGGGCGGTCGCTTATCTGTGGCCCTTGGTCGCGAATTCTCCCGTGCAGTACTCGGCACACCCGTGCAAGACCTGGCCCTGCCACTGACTAATCCCGAACCGCTGCCAATGCACGGCTCGTACGGGACGCTACGCCAATGATGCTGTTCAACTACAAGCGCCGCGACCGCCGCGAATCTAATTTCCGCAGCGGTATGCCATTTGCGGTCAATTGGCTGCCGAAGCTTGATTGCTGTTGCCGCTGGTCGCTGCGGGATTGACAACCGGCTTGGCGGTGACGCCCGTACGCTCCACTGCGGATTGCAATATCAAACCGAGCATCTCTGAATAACGCATACCCTGGAAACCGGCCATAATGTTCAGCTTGCCGTCCGAGCACCAGCCGGGGATTGGGATTGACCTCCAGCAATTTTATGTCGCGATTGGCGTCATCGCGAAAATCGAATTGTGCATAGTCACGGCAAATTCAAACGTTCGAACAGCTTCGCGGAATTGTCGATCATCTGTTGTTGAATGTGATCGGGGAGCGTTGCTTCTCGATACTTGATCTGCGTCCAATAGGGGCTGTCCGGCTCCCATTTGGAACTCGTAGCCAAGAATTTTTGGTAAATTGGCATCGAGTTTCGAGAAATCCACTTCTAGGATCGGCAATGCACGCAGCCCCTGATCTGGATTTCCAATGAGCCCGACTGAGTACTCGGCCCCCGTCAAGTATTCCTGCACGAGGATCGGCCGTTTGGGGAACAGCACACGAAGCTGATCGAGGTATTCCAGCAGCGCCCGTTCGTTCTTGACGACGGCATCCTTGGTGATCCCGATTGAACTATCGCCGAAGTTCGGTTTCAGAATAGCAGGAAAGACCGATGGCAACGTCGCGCCTTGATCTCCAGCGCGGACATACGTTTCAAGTGGCACCGGGACATCAAGCCCCTGTGCAACCGCGCGCACTAGTCCTTTATCGTAACACGCCGCCAAACAGCCAGGATTTCCCCCGGTGTAGGGAAGCCCTAGCACCTCAAGCATCGCCGGAACGTGGAGCTCCTTGAAGGCATCATTATTGAAGCCTTCATCGCACAGATTGAATATCAGATCCGTGCGCAATTCGGCGAGATCGCGCTCAAGAGTCTTGTGATTGTCGAGATAGCGGAACTTATAGGCGCCAAGTTCGGACAAACTATCCTTGAGCTTGCGAACGGTATCGAGATCCTCGGGATTGAATTGTCCGCCGCGCTTGACCGTGTCGGGCAATCGCGGGTCGCCCATCAGGATCGTCACGTCAAGCAACTGCATCTTGCCGCGTGGCTTCTTGGCGGCCATTTGCGGCGCATCCGCGGTTAGTAGAATGCGTCGCGCCATCATGCCGAGATCCTGATCCCGATCGCTGACCGACTCAGCGGTGCCGTGGTGACGGATATTGCGGAATCCAGTCTTTTCTAGCAGCTTGGTGATGCTTTCACGCGTATAGAGCCGCTCGGCGTAGAACTGATCGGCGATGACGCCCATCTCGTCATTGACGATCACTTCGCGGCTGATCAGCCGCTCGCCATCTGCGCTGATCGAGCGCTCGCGGTTGACGAAATGATGCTCGTCGATCCATTCCCACGACCGCTTGTCGAAATTCTCGTGCATATGTGCGCCGTCAGTAATGTCGAGCATGATCTGGCCTGTCGGGCGCAGAACCTTGCCGACAGCAGCCAGCACCTTCTCGTCATCCTGCTTGTTCGAAAAATATCCGAACGAATTGCCCATGATGCAGACGCAATCGATGGAATTCTCGGGCAACCGCGGATTGCGCGCGTCGCCTTCCTTGAACATGACCTGCAGGCCTTCGTTCTGCGCTCGCTTTTTGGCGAGCCTTACGAGATACCGCGAACGGTCGACGCCCATGACATTCTTGAAGCCGCGCCGCGCCAACTCCAGGCAGTGGCGACCCTGGCCGCAGCACAAATCAAGGATGGCGCTATGCGGTTGGATCGCGGCGGCGGCAACGATGAAGTCGACCTCACGCCTGGTATTTTCAGAGTTCTCAACGACGTCGCCGTCGGTCTTGACGTAAAGCGCATTGAACAGTTTGCGCCACCACTCCTCAGGAAGATGCTGCTCGAGGTCCGAAACCGGACCGAGGCACTGACGCGCGGGCGCGCGTTTCGGCCGTTTTGGCCTTGCAGCTATTGCCATGACGGACCAAAGTCCTCCTCGCTGCCGGTGGTAGCAGCCGCCGAAAAGCCAAGCATTCGTGTGCCTGCTTTCCGATCGACGCCGGTTGGCCGGCCGATCCATGTCCACCGAAACACCGAGCCCCAAAAGCTCGGCTGCCTCGACCAATTCGACAGCGACGGCCACGCGTTGTCACCCGCGCGGCATCGCTTCAAACTGCGGGCGATCCTTAGACTCTCGGATTTGGATGTCAAATACTTATCTGTGGAACATGACCTGTACTCACAGTTGGCCTCCTTACCGGCGGCAGGCAATGATCACGTGCCGCGTGTCAGGACGGCGACAAAAAAGCCATCGGTTCCATGCTGGCGCGGCGTCAGCAACAGTGCATCATCAGCCCGATCAGCGGATGCTATTGTTGCATCTTGGCCAAACGCTTCGGTCCAGGCTTTACGCCAAGGCATGGGCGCAAATTCGGGGTGGGCTGCAACAAATGCTGTGATCTGATCAACGTTTTCCTCAGGCAATAGCGAGCACGTCACGTATACAATGCGGCCACCCGACTTGACGTGGCCCGCCGCCAAATCCAAGACATCGGCCTGCTCGGTTCGGCGAACTCTCAGTCCCTCTGGCTTGATGCGCCATTTCGCGTCGGGCTTGCGCCGCCAAGTTCCAGTACCGGAACAGGGGGCGTCAACCAGCACCACGTCAAAACCGTTGCCGAGGTTGGCCAATGCGCCTCGGTCCCCACCATTGATGACTTCGACATTCTGTACACCCGCCCGCTGCAATCGCTCGAAAATCGGTCGCAAGCGCAATTTGTCAGCGTCATAAGCAACGATGCGGCCTTCGTTCTTCATGGCCGCAGCCATGGCCAATGTCTTGCCACCAGCCCCGGCGCATAAATCAAGCACTTGATCTCCTGAGCGAACGCCGGTCAATGCTGCGGCGATTTGCGAACCTTCGTCCTGCACTTCGAACCAGCCACGACCGTGCGACGCATCGGCTTCGACGTTCGGCTGACGACGTGCGCCATCCGGCGGTGCCAAACGGATGCCGAATGGCGAATGCGGCGTAGCAATGGCTCCATACATGGCCATGGACTGCAACACCGTCTCGCGGCTGGCCTTGATCGTGTTAACGCGGACATCAACCGGCGCACGCCGCGCGAGGCATTGGCCTTCCGCAACGACCTGATCACCGAGGGCGCGCGCCAAGGAGGCATGCAACCATTGCGGATAGTCCCCCTGAATCCAGGCTGGTGCGCCATCTAGACTGGCTTCTACAATCCGCACTCTCTCGTCGGCAGTCAGAAGCGAAGGCGCGTGTGTTTCCCCGGAACATAGTTCGGCAATCTCGTCGCCTGATACCCCTTGCTGGCTTAATGCCCCCAGGACAGCTGCACGTGAACTTGGGGAACCCATGATGTAGGTTGCCGACGCCTGCCTGCGCAGCGCGTCGAATACAGTGTTGCCAATGGCCGCACGATCACTAGAGCCGGCGAACCGGTGGGCTTTGCCCCAATCTGCTAGCGCTGCCGAGGCGGGCCGATGCCGGTTCAGTACGTCGTGCAGGACCTCGATCGCGGCCTGAATCCTGGCGGCGGCTTTCATTTCGAACGACCTTTCAGGCTTGGTGATGCATGCAGCGAAGGAAATACTATCGAAAAAAATGCTGGATGGGCATATCCACCCGTTATGTCAACCGGCCGACACTCATGCAAAGGGGCCGCTCGACGGCGGCCCCTCGCAGCTTTCTGTTCGTGAGATCGGCGGCGATGCGCGGCTGGCGCGTCATCAAGCCTGCGACCGAACTTCAGTTGGATCGCGGAAGTGAACCCGACGCGTCCCCGAGAAATCCTAGCGCCATCGCCGTCCTCAAGTTCCCACTCGACATCGGATCACCTCCCTTCAATTGTTGTACACTTTTAAGGTGTGCCACACAGTGCTGTCGTTGTGTAGGACATGAGCGCCACAGCGTTGCCGAATATTGATACCCGCCGTGACCGCCCATATCGCGGGGGCAGCCGCAATAACTCAGCTCAGCGCCGCAGGCCTTGGTTGGTCGCCTTCGGGACCAGTCGCAAGTTCATAGGATTCGCCTGCGCGAGTCCGTCGCGACCGGCCCTCGAACTCCGCGCCGGGCATAATGGACAAGGCTTGATGGTGAATATCGCCCTCGACGCGGGACTTGTCTTCAAGTGTGACTTGGCGGCCGCGAATGGCTCCTTCAACGGCCCCCTTAACGACGACCGATCCGCCAGCAACCGTCCCGGTCACTCGACCCGTGACACCGACAATGACATCAGCCCCCTGGACGTCTCCCTGCACTTCACCATCAATTTGCAATGTTCCTGCGCTAATTATCTTCAATCCCTGACCGATGATTGTCAGGTCCTTCCCAATGACAGATCGTGCTGACGCTGACGAGGCAATCGTGGTGTCAGTTCGATCAGTTTCCATCGCACCACCGTTTCTGGCTGCCCCCGATAGAACTGACGGCGACGTTGAGGCCGCCACTGTTTTTTCGGCTGACGCCGACAGTTCCTTGACGTTGCGAGTGTTGAGTGTGGCCGGCTGAACCGGCGCGCTGCGCATAAGCATGCTAACCCTCCAAAATACGCGTTACTTGACCCGCAATCGTACCGGAGCTAGACGGTTTGGCCGAATTGTGTCGATGCAAAGGTTGTCCTCAGCCTGTTATTTTTGACTAGAGTAGTTCGAGATGCACGACGCAGAACAGAAAAATTCGCATTGGCAGTCTTGTGCCGCCGCGTTGGGTGCTCGATCGTGCAGTTAATGATTCGAGCACACGACAACGACAACGGGAGATTCAGGGCCGTGGCATCGTTCCTAAAATGCACACTCTTGATGACGGCGATCTCGTTGAGCGCTCTTGAGCCTGCGATCGCGCAATCAGCCCCCCAATCTGTCCAGTGCGCCGGTAACGCCAATGCGCTGGGACTCTCGCGAACGGTTGAAGTCGATACGACGGGCGGCCCAGGTTTCGGATTCGAGCAATATAAAGCTCATGATTTCCTGCAGTTGCATGAGGTCGTCCTGACGTTCGACGATGGTCCGCAAAAGCACCATACCGACGCGGTACTGGCGGCCCTTGCGCAGCATTGCACCAAGGCAACGTTTTTCTCGATCGGCAAAATGGCGCTCGGTTATCCTGAGATTATTCGCGAAGTCGCGAGGCAGGGCCACACGATTGGTACCCATACTTGGAGCCATGCCGGTCTGCGCAAGGTCAAGAAGCCGGAAGATGCGACGATGGAGATCGAAAAAGGTATCAGTGCCGTGAAACGTGCGGTCGGTGGGCCGATTGCGCCGTTCTTCCGGTTTCCGTTCCTTCAGGACAGCAAAGAAACGTTGGCCTATCTCGCCGACCGGAACATTGCGGTGTTTTCGATGGACGTCGACAGCTTCGACTTCAAAATCAAAGGGCCAGAACAGATCGTTAAATCCGTTATCGACAAACTGGAGAAGAAGGGCAAAGGCATCCTGTTATTGCATGATATTCAACCGGGAACTGCCAGAGCCGTGCCGCTGCTGCTCAGCGAATTGAAAGCCAAGGGCTATAAGGTCGTCCACATGAAAGCGAAAGCGGCAGCAACGTCGCTGCCGGAGTATGATGTCATCGTCGAAAACAGTGTCAAAGGACTGCCGGCTGTTGGTACTGAGAAGGCAACGTCAGCGGTTGTGCGCACTGTCGACGACGGTAAGGCGACAACGCCGGCCTCGCCAGCTCAGTCCACACCGCAGAGCGACACTGCGATTGCCCCGCCGAAGCCCAAATCTGGTTGGTTTGTGCGCTGAACGTGGTCAACGCTCTACGGAAACCCAATCAGCACGACGTCGGAACCCAACTGCACGCGCAGACGACGTTTCGCGGATGAACCTCGATCGTGGCGTATTAAACCAACGTCGATCGAGTGCGTTATCAGGAGCAACTCAGCGCGCAAAACAACCATAGGGACGTGTAGCAGCCGGTTGCACCGTTCGACCAGTTGCTACCGCCGACAGCGCTTCTCGGACATAATTTTTTGCGCCGTTGACATCTTGTGGCTTCGACGTCGGCCTATCATCAATGGCACCTGAATAGACCAACGTTCCCTTTGGATCGACCACGAACATATGTAGCGCCAGCTTGACACCATAGGCATCGGCAATGCGACCCTTGGCATCATGTAAGAACGCGGTCGGCTTGGCCTGTTGCTGCTCTAACCAAGCCCCAGAACTCCAGTTCATTGACGTAACCATTCTGGCCTGGAGCCGCCGAGGTGAGCGTCAGCCAGACAACGCCGGCATCTCGTGCTTCTTGCTGCAGCCGCTGCATATTCCTGGTCGAGTAGTGCTTCATGACATAAGGGCATTCGGGATTGGTCCATTCAAGGACGACAGTCTTGCCCGCATATGCCGCCAGTGTCGTTTCTTTGCCGAAATTGTCGCGCGCCGTGAATGCCGGAGGCGCTTTGCCAACCACAGCATCAGCCGCAGCCATCGAACCTGCACTCAAAATGGTGATAACGGCAAGCGCGCCACATCTTGCCGCAGCAAAAACGAAGCCTTCGTGTTTGGCCGGCCCCATGGGGCACCTCCTGCGCTACCGCATCGTCAGCGGCTTGCTCGTCGCTTGACTATAGCAGTGCAGAGAATGCTTGGCGATAGCAAGCCAGCAAATGCAGTCGCGCCGCACATCCTATGAAAGCGGATGTGTAGGCAGCCATGACTACAATGTGAAGCACTCAGCGCCTAGAACGGGCGAAAACGATGCCTCGGCGCAGCATGAAGACGACTATGAAGCTGGTGCCCACTGCGCCAACCTTGCCGATCAGGGCTGGCAGGTGCAACCACTCGGTCGCCACCCCAATAATCAGCCACGTAATGGCAAGGCCAATCAAACCGGAAGCGACGAATTCGGTGAAACGACGAACGTTGGACTTGTCCGAACCGTTCGTCTCAAAAACAAACCGCACTGAAAGGATGTAGTGCAGAACGAGGCCGACTGAGTAGCCGACCAGCCCGGCGGCGGCCGCACGCATTCCGCTGCGGGTCAAGCCGGTGAAGAGAATGAGATCAACGGACAACGCTACCGCACTGACTATCGTGTAGTACGACAGTTCTGGCATCAGCCGAGCAATCGGACGTAACCAGGGATGATCGAGCGCGAACGAGACCTTGGGCGCGACCGACGAGTTGATGCTGGACGACATACCAACCTGCATTCTGATTTTGGACTTAGACTTTGGTCAGCGCCCGCCAACGCGGCGCGGCACCATGCGCACACTCTTCAACGCTTCCTGTTCGCCGGAATTGCCGGCTTCGTGATACTCGGCGTCCTCATTGACGTTCCAAATGTCGAACTCGGTCTTGCCGGCAATGATGTTCTTCACCGTCAACATGGCGGTCATCATCGCGTGATCCTGGTTATTGTATTTGTGCATGCCGTTGCGCCCAACCAGATGCAGCGTTGGGAATTTCTCAGCGAGTTCCGCGCGGATGGTCTCGACGTTGGCCTTGTAGCTGTCGTCGTAAACAGGATAGGCCTTTTTTTGCCTTACGACGCAGCCGTCAATGCATTCGCTGACGGTTGTCAAGCCGATCTGCGCGAGCTCCTTCTTCGCCAATGCGATAAGATCCGCGTCGCTTGTTGTCCAGAGTCCGTCACCTTCGAAGCAAAAATACTCCAGCCCGAGGCAAGCAAGTTTCTCGTTTGGAACCATCTCCGGCGACCATGAACGGAAATTCTGAATGCGGCCGACCTTCACACTTGGCTCGTGGATGTAAATCCAGTTGTCGGGGAACAGATCCGGCTTATCGACGACGATGGCAACGGTGATGAAATCGCGATAGCGAAGCTTGTCGGCCGCGCCGACACAAAGAGGTTTCTCAATGAACGAATGTACCAGTTCGCGAATCGGGGCCGACGAAATGACGTGCTTCGCAGTGAAGACGTTAACCTCGCCACTTGCCGTTTTCGTGGTGATGGTCCAGAGCTTTTGAATGCCATTCCAAGATAGGTTTTCCAGCGCAGTTGCCATATGAATCGTGCCACCCTGAGCGCGTGTCTTGGCAGCAGCCGCTTCCCACATCATGCCTGGGCCCTGGCGTGGATATTCGAAACTGTCGATCAACGTCTTGATGATCTCGCCCTTGGCGTCGCGAACCGGACCATTGCTCTTCGGCATGATCGAGTTGCGCAAAGCGCTCGCCATCGCCGACCAGAGATCAAGACCTTTGATTCGCTGTGCCGCCCAGTCAGCGGAGATGTCGTCACAGCTCATCCCCCACACTTTCTCGGTGTAGGTTTTGAAGAAGATCGAGAACAAGCGTTCGCCGAATTGGTTCGCCACCCACTCGTGGAACGTGACCGGTTTCTCGTTTGGAAAGGCCTGCTTGTACATGAACGAGAGAACGCAGAGTCCGCTCTCGAAAATGCCAAGGTTCGTCAGCGCCTCGAAAGCCTTTAAGGGATAGGAGTAGTACTTGCCGTCATAGTAGATCCGCGACAGACGCGGGCGGGAAATGAAGTCATCGGGAAGAATTTCCTTCCACAGATCGACCACTTCTTTGGACTTCGAGAAGAAGCGATGGCCGCCGATATCGAACTTGAAATCCTTATAGTGCGCCGTGCGGCTGATGCCACCGACATAGGTAGGGTCCATCTCAATGACCGTGGTCGAGATTCCGCCTTTGGTCAGCAAGTAGCTCGCCGTAAGGCCGGCCGGACCAGCACCAATCACAAAGACGTCCGAATGTGACATTCAGCCCCCCAGGCAGCCCAATGCACGGCCACCGCCAATTAACGGTTCGCGCAACGAATCCCGCACACATCCGGAGCATTGAGGACAAAGGTTAAGAAAATCCTTTCAACTTTGTCGTCGCTCGGAAACCGCTGAGTTCGTTGTCACCAGCACGTTAAGCGCCCGGCAAGATCCCAGAGATAACCTCCGAATCACCGTGTTAGCGGGCTTAAGCTCGGGGATAGCCATGACTGCGTCGACCGCTCCAGTAAGCATTGCCCTACCGCGATGGACAGCCAACTTGATCCAATCCCGATGGGCTTGGTGCATTGCGGCTGTCCTCTTTATTGGGCTGCGCAACTATTTCAGCGATATCCAGTCGCTGCACACGATGCTTGGTGATACGGATGACGCTACCCGGCTTGTCCAGGTCCGCGAATTGCTGGCCGGCGCCTCGTGGTACGACCTCACATTGTCCCGGTTCGGCGGATCGACACCACTGGTCTCCCACTGGTCACGGTTGATTGACCTGCCGCTGGCCCTGCTGATGTCCATGTTTGGTCTGATCATGAGTCCGGCAGCTGCGGAACTCGCAGTACGGGCGTTTTGGCCATTACTTGTCTTATGCTTTGCCATCCGGTTGATGCTGCATGAGGCCGAACTCAGGAGTGGCCAGACCGGAGCATTGCTGATGCTTGCGCTGGTGGTGACAGGTGTCATCAGTCTCTATCAGTTCAATCTCGGTCGCATCGACCACCACGGTGTCATGATCCTGTGTGCGGTTGGCGGACTGATCATTTTGGCGCGTTCCTTCGACGACCACCGATCTGGATATGCTGCCGGTGCGCTGCTCGGACTGGGCATGGCAATCGGCTACGAGGGGCTGGCCATTGTATTGCCCGCGGTCACCGTCGCAGCGATGGCGGCAGTGGTTGAAACGCGTTGGTTGGAAGGCATCAAACGCGCGGCTATCGCTATGGCCGGCATCCTGACCATAGCTATCGTGCTGACTATTGAGCCCGGGCAATGGTTGGCCGCACACTGTGACGCGCTGTCCGTCAACATGACGTTGCTGGTTACCTCGGGCGCCGTTGGTTTGACCCTCGTTTCTCGCCATCTGCGGACCGCCCCGATTGCAATCCGGATCGGTGCATTAGCCGCTTCTGCTGCTCTTGGTTCAGTTGCATACGTCGCGACCAATCCGGTATGTCTTGGCGGTCCATTCGCACTGATCGATCCTGCGGTCGTTCCGATCTGGCTCGACCTGGTGACCGAGACGCACAACATCTCGCGTTTGGCGAAGACAGCTGCGCCAGCCGCCGTTGTCGTCATCATTTATTTTACTTTGGCCATCGCGGCGCAATGCCATCATTGGTATCGCAGCCGAACAACCGAGTCGGCGTTCCTATTGTTTGCCGTGATCACGGCAACCATCTGCGGGCTCTGGCAAGTCAAGTTTCTTCCCTACGCCAGCTGGCTCGCCAGTTTCGTGCTGGTCCTAACAATTGCGGAGCTGCCGGGTTGGCGAACGATTCCGGCGCGATCGATCCGATTGGCGGCCGTTGTGTTCTGTAGTCAAGCGACACTCGATGCCGTCGCCGAGCCGATGCTGAGGCTTGGTGGAGTGCCGCAGGAAATCATGAGTAGCCGGACCGATGGTCGGTCCGACGTCTGCTTGCAGAGTCCAGGGCTGCGGCTCCTCAACGTTGCGCCGCCGGGCCTCGTTGTTGCCAGCGTCGACTTTGGCCCCTTCATTGTCGCCAACTCTCATCACAACGTCGTCTCGGCACCCTATCATCGCATCGACCGAGCGATCCTCGCCGTGCATCGCATCCAGCACTCAATGCCAGCCAATGCGGAAGCTAGCCTGCGGGCCATCGGTGCAGACTACGTCTTCGAGTGCGTTTCACGTCAGACCAGCTCTGCGCAGCCCGGCGGCTCCCTCACAACGGCGAAAGCAACGGTCGACGAAAAGGCGCCGAGCACATTCCAGGAGCACCTGAAGGCCGGCACCAAGTTCGATTTCCTCGAACCGATTGCGTTAAATGGGACACCTGTCGAACTGAAGTTCTGGCGCATCAAGCCGCTCTGACGATAGTCAGCTGGCTAGAGCGTCGGTACGGGGCGGCGCGTTTCTTCATTGGACGCCAGCACCAGCTCCAAGGCTTGCGCCACTTCCAGAACCAGCGCGTCCGCGCCCTTCGGTCCGATGATCTGAATGCCAAACGGCATGCCGAGGTGATCAACGCCGCAGGGTATGGCGCAAGCGCAACACAACGCCATGGTCGGGGCATAAGCCAGGGCCATCCAACGGGCATAGCTATCCAATGTCTGTCCGTTGATCTCCGAAGCATAGCGCTGCGCATGAGGGAAAGGCGATACGGCGGCCGCCGGCGCGATGAGGATATCATAGGCATCGAAAAACGCATTGAAACGTCGATAAAGCGCGTGCTGTTCGACCATGGCGCGTGCGATATCGTCACTGCTATATTTCAGTCCACGCTCAACGTCGTCGATGATATTAGCGCCCAGCTTGTTGCGCGAAAGGCGATAGCGATCACGATGGCCCGCAAGCATAGCGAGACCGCGATGGACGTCGAAGATATCATGTACACCGGAAAAATCTGGTGTTGCCTCCTCGACAACGGCGAAAGCTGAGATGAATGATTTCGCCCGTCTTTTGAAAAGGCCGCGAATTTTCTTGTCGATCGGACAGGTCGCAAAATCAGCGGACAACGCCAGCCGGATCGGCGCCAAGTCTATGCCGGCCAGCGTTTCTGGAATTTGCAAATGGTCCAGCGACGAATAGGGATCGTCGCGATCGGTGTCGCACTGAGCTTTGAGTAGGAGATGCGCATCAGTGACCGTGCGGCCCATTGGCCCAAGAACAGCCCACGGGATAATGCCTGCCGACCGCTCGGTCGACGGTACGATACCTGGCGATGGGCGATAACCTGTCACTCCGCAAAAAGCCGCTGGCGTTCGCAACGATCCCGCATAGTCCGAGCCGGTTGCCAACGGCATCATATCCGCAGCAAGCGCCGCAGCTGAACCACCGGATGATCCTGCGGCCGTTAGATCCGTGTTGAAAGGATTGCCGGTCGCGCCATAGACGAGGTTTTTGGTATTGGCGCCGGCACCGAACTCCGGCACGTTCGTTTTTGCGAAAATGATGCCGCCTGATGCACGAATGTTCGCGACCATTGGATGATCGACATCAGGAATATGATCCTTGTAGAGTGGCGATCCCCAGGTCGTTCTTAGACCGGCCGTTGGCTCAAGGTCTTTTATGCCGATTGGCAAACCGTGCAGCAGGCCTAGATCATCGCCGCGCATCACCTGGGCTTCTTGCTCCCTGGCGACCATCCGGGCGCGCTTTTCATCCATCGCGACGACGGCGTTGATGGCCTTGTTGGTCTTGGCGATCCGCTTCAGGCAGCTTTCGAGCAACTCGACTGGTGAAAGCTTTTTGGCACCGATGAGCCGGCGCGCCTCGATCGCTGAGAGTAGGCAAGGTTCGGTCATGAGGCCGCTCCGGAGAAAAAATCATTGCAATAGACGGTCACTGCGGCAAGCGACCTTCGCCGAGATCCCAATAAAGGCCGGCCATCACCGCCATGGCGCTGCGCGCAACCGGCAGCAGGATATGCTCGTCGGGTGCGTGTTGCGAGCAGCCCGCATAGGAGTGTGGTAACCAGAGTGTCGGCAGGCCAAGGCCATCCTGGAACACATCGTTGGGGACGCCACCGCCGGTCGATGGGATAATCGCCGGCCTACTGCCCGTCGTCCGTTCCAGCGATTGCCGTGCCCACTGCGCCCAGGGATGATCAGGATCCGTTCGCGTCGCAGGGAATTTGCCGACTCCTTTGGCTTCTTCGACGCGAACTGATGAAAATCCGTTCTGATCGAGATGGCGACGCAGCGCCGGCAGCACTTCGTCGACATTGGTCCCAACCACATAGCGCAACTGGCAGCGCGCGCGCGCTGAAGGCGCAATCGCGTTGACTGGTGCACCCGGACTGCCAGCGGTCATGGCCAACACCGCAAAACTGTTCCAGGCGTATACTTTTTCGGGGCCGGAAAGTCCGGGTTCGCCCCACCACCCGTCGATTTTCGGCGCATCGCTGCCTCCGTCGATTTCAACGTCCTTTAAACACTCGCGGATATGCGGCGCGATTGGCGGCGGCAACCAAGCCTTGAGTCGCAGTCCGCCTTTCGGCCCAACAAACGAAGCGATGGCATGCGCCAGGATAATCGCCGGATCGGCGATTAACCCGCCCCAGTTACCGGAGTGATGCCCGCCTTCCCGCAATTCGCAAATGAGATCGAATGTGATTGCTCCGCGATTGCCAAGCACGATTGTCGGCCGCTCCGGCGTCACGCGCGGCCCATCGGAAGCAATGAGGACGGTCGCCGCGAAGTCGCTCTTACGAGCAGCAATGACTGCACCCAATCCCGCCGACCCTGTCTCCTCCGCCATCTCGATAATGTATTTTGCATTGAACCCGAGCTTGCCACCGCGCTCGGCCATCACCGCTGCCATGGCCGCAATATTGATCGTGTGCTGGCACTTATTGTCAGCCGTACCGCGGCCATAGAGCCGTTCGCCATCGCGCGCGACAACCCATGGTCCCTTGCCCTTCGTCCACTGGTCGTCCTGCCCGCGAATGACGTCGCCGTGACCGTAGCCGAGCACGGTCGGCAGTGACGTGTCTTCGATTCGGCTCGCGAGCAACACCGGCCCCTGACCAGCGACAGGATTTGGATAGGCCTTGCAAGCAAATCCGAGTCGCTCGAATGACGGAATCATTTCATCTGTCACGTATCGCTCGATCTCGGCTAGGCTGCCCGGTAGCGCCTGACTTTCGGTCCTTATGGCCACTCGACGCCCGAGATCGCGCTCGAAGTCGCCGCCATCGACATAGGCGCGTGCCCGCGTGATGGCACCATCGCGCCCATTGCCCGCCACAGCCATGCCGGTCTCCCTCGTAGCTTCCCTGGCACTCATCGAAACACGGGAGAGAGCGGCGATGCAAGCCTACTTCACGTCACGAGGTGAGGGCCTTTGTGCGGAGATCGCATGGCCGCCATGTCCGTGGCTCCTGCTTAGCTGGTTGCCAGCGGCATTGCTGCGTCCGAGTGTACAACTCACTAGCATCATGAAGCGACCAAGCTTCACCACCCCGCCAACGAGCTCAAATTGCCAACCCTCGTCAACAAGTTCCAAGCGCTGCTCGCCGCGTCCAACACGATCGCCCCTGCCGGTGCAAAGCGCAACGATCCATTGGCCGGCGCATTTTGGGTCACGCTCTCGATGGCCCTGCTGGCGGGGCTCTCAGTCTTTTCCAAGGCTGCAGCCCAGGCAGGCGTCCACCCGTTTCAAGTTGTGTTTTTCCGCAACATGTTCGCCGCAATCGTTTTTTCCCCACTTCTGCTGATGCGCGGCCCCGAGTTGTTCCAATCGGGACAACTGAAGTTGTACGGCTGGCGCTGCGCGGTTGCGCTCGCCTCAATGCTGATGTGGTTCACCGCATTGTCGATGATGCCGATCGGCGAGTTGACCGCTATTGGCTTCTTGACTCCCCTCTTTGGCACGCTTGCCGCAGTGCTATTTCTTGGTGAAGTCGTCCGCCGTCGCCGTTGGACAGCGCTCGCCGTCGGCTTCGTCGGCGCCATGATTATTCTGCGTCCCAGTTTCTCAGGTCTCGGTTTTGGCCAACTTCTCGCCTTGTGTGCGACCATCAGCGGCGCGTTCTCAGCTATCCTGGTGAAGCAGTTGACGGCGCGTGATGACCCCAATAAAATTGTTTTCTTAACACATCTCCTTCTCGTGCCGATGTCGCTCATCCCGGCGCTGATGGTTTGGAGTTGGCCGCCAGCCTCTGTTTTGCCGCTGCTGTTCGGCATGGGCCTGTGTGCCACCCTCGGGCATGTCACACTGGTGCGCGGCTTCGCGGCAACCGATGCCTCGCTTGTGATGACATTCGAATTTTCCAAACTGCCGTTCGCTGTGGCCGCAGCCTACATGGTTTTCGGCGAGACCATCGACGTTTGGACTTGGGTCGGTGCACTCGTCATCTTTGCATCCGCCGTTTATATCGCACGCCGAGAAGCGCAATTGCGTCGCTCCGCGCAACCTCAGCCCAGTGCCGCCAACGGCCCTTAGACAAGCCACCGCCACAATTGCTTGCGTCCCTATTCAGCGACGGTTCAGGTTGGACCACTATTTTTACGGTTCAATGCGCGTGGAAAACGCCAAAACCACAGCGACGGATCCGGGCGTTTAGAAGCGTTCGATCTTCGCGGGACATCATCTGAACATATTTCAAACAAGGAGAAACGCATGCGAAGCACGTCATGGATCGTAGCAGCCGCTGCTGTGAGCCTTCTGAGCCTCGGGGTTGCTGGTGCTAATGCCGCGCCGCTTGGCGCAAACATGGGCAGCGTCAAAGTTGCGGCACAGGAAAGCTCGGCGGTTGAGCAGGCCTCGCGACGCTGCTGGTGGCATCGCGGCCACCGTCACTGTCGCTGGGTTGAGCCCGTCTACAGCTACTATTATGCTCCCCGCCCGGCCTTCAGTTTTTATTACGGACCGCGCTATCGCCGCTGGTACTGAGCCAGCGGCATACGGCCTGAAACTCCCAGCGCAACCGCTCAGTCGGTTGCGCATTTTTTCTTTCTATAGTCGAATCATCTTGCCGGGATTCATGATGTTCAGCGGGTCGAGCGCGCGCTTGATCGTCCGCATAAGGTCGATTTCCACCGCGCTCTTGTAGTGCATGTTTTCGTCGAGCCGCATGCGACCGATACCATGTTCGGCACTGATCGATCCTCCCAATTGTGTCACCACATCGTGTACGATGCGATTGATCCGCGTCCTCTCACCCTTGAAGCGCGCTTGTTCCCAACTGAGTGGCCGCACCAGATTGTAGTGGAGGTTGCCATCACCGACATGCCCAAATGTCGTTGGGCGGATGCCGGGATAGGCATCAATGAGCGCCGCATCGGCACGCGCGACGAACTCGGCGATGCGCGACACCGGTACCGAAACGTCGTGCCCGATACTGCCACCGGCCTTGACTTGCGCTTCAGCCATGTCCTCGCGCATCTTCCACAATCGCAATGCCTGCGCGCCGGAACTCGCAATGATGGCATCGTCGACCAGCCCCTGCTCCATCGCAACGGCCAACGCACCAGCGAATGGCTCGGCAAGTGAGCCGGCCGCACCCTGGCTGGTCACATCCAACAAGACGTACCAGGGGTGAACCTCGCGCATCGGATCTTCATGGCCTGGGACACCTGCCAACAAGAATTCAACGATTTGCCGGCTGATCAACTCAAAAGCTGATACCGTCTCCCCCATCGTCGCTTTCATATGCGAGAGCAGTGCGACGCCCTGCGCCGGGCTCGATACCGCGACCCACGCGGTTTCGCTTGCAGTTGGTTTCGGAAACAATCGCAGAACGGCGGCAGTAATGATCCCAAGGGTGCCTTCGCCAGCGATAAACAACTGCTTCAGGTCATACCCCGTGTTGTCTTTGCGCAACCCCCGCAATCCGTTCCAAACCCGCCCGTCGGGAAGCACAACTTCAAGCCCGAGCACCAGCGCCCGCGTATTGCCGTATCGGAGAACTTGCACGCCACCGGCGTTGGTCGAGATATTGCCGCCAATTTGGCAGGAGCCTTCCGCACCGAGGCTCAACGGGAAAAAGCGGTTGGCTTTATCGGCTGCCTGCTGGATGTCCTTCAGGATCACGCCGGACTCGACCGTAATCGTATCGTTTTCCAGATCAATGCTACGGACCTGGCGCATCCGCGACGTCGAAATGATCACCTCGCTCATGTCGTCGTGAGGCTGGCTGGCGCCGGTGAGGCCGGTATTGCCGCCTTGCGGAACGATCGCTGTCCGTGTTTCAGCGCAGATCGCCACCAGTGCCGCCGCCTCATCCGTCGTTTTTGGACGCAGCACGACGGGCACCTGCCCGTGCCAGTCGTCGCGCCAGCTCTTGCAGTAGGGTGCGATATCATCGGGTTGCTCGATCACACCCTCAGGACCAACGACTGCTTTAAGTCGGGCCAGCACGGACGGCGCAATATTGGGTCCAGGCGCAACGTTCACTTTCATCGGACGATCGTCTCCGCTATGGCTCGATGCAGTGACAGCATCCATAGGTCAACGCCGCCATGCCCGACAAGTGCGCCCACAGCACGACAGCCTCTCCTGAAGACCATTCCGGTTCGTTTCGGCGTTTGCTGGGTTACGAGACTGTTGTATGGCGCGAGGGCTACGCCGAAATCCGGATGAGAGTCAGTGCCGACCATATGAACCGAATGGGTAAGGTTCATGGGGGTGTTTATGCCACGCTGCTCGATGCCGCGATGGGACATTGCGTCTCCTGGTGTTCCGTACCTGGCAACACGCGCAAATGTGTTACGGTTTCGCTGACGACGAGTTTCCTGCAGGGCGTCGATCGCGGCGTTCTGACAGCCAATGGCCGACTGGAAGGGATCGACGGCCGGATCGCCACGGCCACCGGCGAAATCCGAAGTGAGGCCGGGTTGTTGTGCGCTATCGGCCAAGCCAGTTTCGCCTATATTCCCGGCGGCGAGGCGGTCATAGGCGTCCCGAAAGAGCGGGCTTGATCGCCCACAGGGCCTTGCTGTGGGTCTTGCCAAGAACACTGGTTGAACCCAAAGTTACCCCCGCTGTCCACAGGCGGCGACTTGCCGTCGCGTGATTTGCGGATGCACCGTGACTTTACTGTCTGGCTGACACGCGCATGGGAGCCCGGCGTGATTTTTGTCACCTCCATTCTGGTCCTCGCCACCATCGCGGTCGCGGCGTTGGTCATTGTGCCGCGGTTATCGCCAGGCCGTGTGGTCTTCAGTCTGGTCCCAGATCGGCCGTACCCGTTCGGCTACAAGATGGCGTGGCTCGCCATTCGGTCCGACGATACGGCGCGTGGCTGGAATGCTTGGGCCTTCGCGATGCGCGATCGGGAACCGGGAATTGGGCCTCGGCACGATCTATGACGACCGCCTCGGCCAATCCCATGTTTTTGTCTCGCCACCCGTCGACGGTTGGACGTTTGTCGCAGGACTATCGCTGCCGGCCGCTATGGGGCCGCGTTTCGTCGACAAGGTGACGCCGATGTTGTTGGGCCTAGGCCAACAATTCCCCGACGTCCAGTATTTCTTCAGCTACCCGCTGATCGATGTCTTTGCCTGGGCACGCGTCCGCGATGGTCAGATGGTGCGCGCCTTTGCCATCACGGAGGATGGTGTCGTCTGGCAGGCGGGGAAAGTGACTTCGGAAGAAAAACTCTGGGGTTGAAGCGGTTTCAATTGCGCGGGGTCCGCGAACGGCGAGGCGATACGGGCGGCGAGATCCTGCTCTATCCGACGGAAGCGCACGTCGTTGCACTGGCTGGCGCTTGGGGGCTTGACCCACGAGCCTTGACGCCCGGCCGGCAAATCCAGCGCTTGGACACGTCGGCCGCATTCCACGGCATTGGTTGCCGAAACGGCGGTGTCAGATTGCGGCATAAGGGCGGGCGCGCGCCCGCACCGCGACGAAACGGTGATTGACGGGCGAGGCCAAAATCGAGCACAAAGCGCAACGCAACTCTCACGGTGGGGCGACCCAGCGTCGAAGCGCACCGCAAGTGACTTTTGCCGGCATAGCTCAGCGGTAGAGCAGCGGTTTTGTAAACCGAAGGTCGGGGGTTCAATCCCCTCTGCCGGCACCATCACCACAGTCGTGCGGAAGACAAATCCTCGTCAACGATTTGCATCAGACGGCTCCAAGGTCCGCCTCGGGCTGGCTGGGGGCCGATGCAATTCCCGCTGATATGGGCCATCAGTCCGAGACCGAACTCGCGATGTCGGATGCCGGCCGACGAAACGATCGGCCCGTGCTTCCCGATCTCGACCGGCCAGCATGGTCGCGCGCGGGGTTTGGTGGGGCAACCGCGCGCCAGAAAACGATCATACCG
>CAWFCI010000025.1:0-33308 GCA_963814305.1 uncultured Alphaproteobacteria bacterium | reverse complement strand
ATTATTTTGCCAAATATAGTCGCTCTCCACAATCCATGCGGTCGCGACGCGGCGGTCTGCGGACCGCTATAGCGTACAATCAACCAGCGATTGGGTACTCGTGGATAGGTCGTCGTCTCGGTCGGCGTGTCCTGTGCGCCGCTCGTTAATACACGCGGCAACCGCCATTTCAGATAGACGCCGTTGTAATAGTCCGACGCGGCGACCGACCCCACATAACCCGAACCGGTGAAGTTGGTATCGTTGGTCGATGCTCGCCTGACCGTTCAGTCCCAGACCCAGCAGCCCATATTGCATCTGCGACCGAACAAAGACGTTTCCGCCGTTGCGGAAATGGTCGTTCACAACCACGGCCTCGACGGTGATGGGCACGATTAAGGGGCTTTGGTCGGTCATTAATTGCCTCGTCAACTCGGCAGGAAAGTTTGTGATCTGGGTGCCTTGACCAGCTGGATGGCCAGGCTGCCCGGTCCGAACCCGCCATACACATTGAGCGTGACCGGGCCGCTGCCCACAGGCGCGATTGCCGGATCAAGGTGGCCGATCACTGGCTGCGGCTTTAGTACCGAAACGGTCACAGAATTGGACGTGATTTCGCCCGAAAGGACAGTTACCTTGGCATCTCCGGCGATGGTGAGCGACGCGGCGGGCACCGTTGCGGTGGACTGGCCGCAATTTCGAGGTCGTTGCCATCGCGGTGCCATTCCATTGCGCCACCGCACCGTTGGCGAAATTTACGCCATCGATGACGAGCTTGAAATCGCTGCCATTCTGCATGGCGACGGCTGGGTGCACGAAGCCTATCGTCGGGTTGCTCGCAGCTATGGTGAACGGCAGCGTGCCTGACGTGACGCCGCCGCTTTGGACCGCAACGGTGACCGGCGCGGCATGTGGGATGGCCGAGGCCGGGACAGCTGCGGTCAATGATTCATCATCGACAAAGGTCGTCTCCAGCGGTGAACTGTTCCACTGAACGACGGCATCGCTGTCAAACTGAGTTCCGGATACATACAGCGTGAACCCGGTCGCGCCGCCACAGCGACGCTTGGAGTCACCGTATCGAGCCGTGGATCGGACGCGAGGACAGGCAATGTCATGGCAGGCGTTGTTGTGCCGCCAACATCGACCGTAACCGAGACAGTGCCCGCAGCGGTGATCTGAGCGGCCGTCACGCTCGCTCGAAGCTGCGTAACGGCGACAAATTTGGTTGGCAGAGGATTGCCGTTCCACTTAACAGTGGCGCCGGAGGCAAACCCTTCGCCCTCCACAATCAGCGTGAAATCGCTTCCACCTGCAAGCACTGCTGTCGGCTCCAGCCCAGTGATCGCGAGCGCCGGGCTGATGATAAAATTGGTGGGGGCAGACGTGGATCCACCGCTGGTTACGGTAATGGCGGCGGTACCCACATTTTGCAGGTCTGCGGCATTGATCGTTGCGGTCAATTGATGCGGACCGACGAAGCTGGTCGGCAGGGCCGTGCCGTTCCAGTTTACCACCGCATTGGCGTCATATTCAATCACCCCGCAGGCGCTGGCAAGCTTGGGCAGCAGGGCAGCAAGATCGAGCACGCTAGCGGGCGACGAAAGGCCCGTTGCGGCGCGCAGCGTTGCCGCAACCGGCGCGACATCAAGCAGCTGTGCACCGACATTAGCTGGAGATGTGACCGCTCGGGCGTAGACCCGATTGCCGTCCTCAACACCAAAGCGCAGCCCCTGATAGGGCTCGGCCAGCGTCACCGCGTCCGGAATACCTTGAAACAGGCAGAGCCGGACGCTTGGGGCAAGCGTATCGTCGCGGATCAGCGTAACCGGCGCGCCGTCGAGTGTCGCCGAAATGACCAGATCGGGCCAGGCATTGACCAGTTGCGAGCGGATGAGCACGCCAGTCATCGCCACGGTTGGCTGCGACGCTGCCGTTGCGGTAAGATTATGGGGCCGCTCGTGCATTGCGCGCTCTGCGTTGCGGATCGCGTCGTTGAGTGACGGCCTGATCGCGCTCCACATCGCGCGGTCGCCGGAATGGTGGATTGCAATGCTGGTGGCACCAGCGGTCAATGCATCAAGCCACTGCTTGTCGACATAGAAGAAGCGGATTGACTCGGTCGGCAGCATCGCTGGATCCGGGACCAGATGTAAAACGGAAGCGGTTCAAGGCGGCGCAGCGCCGCGAGCCATTGCGCGACCGATTTGGTCTTTTCGGCCAGATTTTGCCCCAGCGCCTCACCTGTACCGGTACCGGCGAGCATCGAATAGCCAGCGGGAGCGCGCGGTACCCGCCGCCGGATGCGAACTCGACGGTGCTGGCTCATGGGCGTGGCAAGCGGATGCTCGTTGCTTCGCGCGGCGTTGAGCGCATTCGTCCAGCCCTGCCCCAAGCCATCCGAGACCAGCCCTGTAAAAGCACGCTTTGCCGAATCGCGGGCCAACAGCTGCTGCGGTTCGACCATGTCGGTCATATGCGACAGCAGGCCTTTTTGCGCCATTGCCGTCACCGCGCCGTTGGCGGCGAGCCGTGTTGCGTTTATGTCCTGGGCAAAGCCGGAATCCGAAAGCGCCAGAGCGCGGCCAATATTCCAAGCCGCGGCATAGCTCAGATCGAACAAGCCATCTTTCTGAACATAGATGAGCAGTTCATCTGCATTTTGCGCGTGCGCGACCGGCGTTGCAGGATCGCCGACCTCGGGCAGCGGCTGCGGGACAACCGGTGAAAACGGCCCGCGATACCAGGCAAAGCTTTGATCACCTGCGCCTGCAACAAAGGTAATCGGCGCATAGCCATTGTTCAGCCGCTCGACGAGCGCGGCCGATGGGCTACCGCGGGACGGAACCGGCAGCGCAAGCCCGGCGGTTGCCTGTTCGCTGGCAATAAGGCCGGAAACCAGCGTTTTGAAACTGATCGCTGCAGCTGGCAGCGACGAAAAGGACCAGTTGTAGAGCGAGACCAGTTGAACATCGACAGGGCCGCCGCCCGGCTTGCTTGGTAGCGCCTTGCCGCCCGGGCCAGATAGGATGCGAAACCCTCCAGCGATACGAGATGCGCATAATAACGCGTCGCGCCGCTGCTGTTGGCGACCGCAAGCCGGTTGCACAGCAATACCGAGGCGAGCCCCACGCGCTCGTCAAGCGCGTTGACACCCCGGCAATGCGCCATTGTCACAAGTTCATCGGGCGTTGGGGTAGAGCCTGAACGCAGCACCGGAAATGGTAATCGTTTGGCACTGCGAAGCCAGAATATCGGAATCGGTTACCGTAAGCGGCGGTTTCAAAATGTCGGGATCGGCGGTGAGCAATGTCCCTACGGTCATCGTTTGAACGGGGCTGCTCGTGCCGGGCTGCAACTTGATTTCCCCGTCAGCAAAAATCAGCAACGCCATCCAAGGCGTCGGTTTGGCCGGATTGGCTTTGCCGGGGTTGAGCGGATCGAGTGCGCGTTCCCAAGGCAAGGCCGGATCGGACAGCACGATAAACGGCAGCGTTTCGTCATAATGGTCGGTGCCGCCCGCTGGCGGGAAGACGGATTGGACAATGGTCGTGTCGATCGAAAACTGCGGTGCAACCACTTCGATCGCCTGGGTGACATTATAGCTTCCGGCGGTTTCGCCGGCTGGCGGATGAACGGCATGGTCCAGCGTGAGCGTATAGTTCTTCGCTGGAAGGGCGGGGAAATAGCCATCGAAAATCTGCAGAGCACCAAGCGGCGGCGTGGGTGCAGCATGAGCGGCGCGCAAGAATATTGCCTTTGTCATGGTCTATCCGGAAGCTCCGACAAGCAAGGGTTGCGACGTGAAAGCGCAGCCGATGGCACCGGCGAAAGCAGACATGTCGCTGTTCGCGGTGTCTGGTCCATAGCCCAGCGCCTGCAATTCGCTCAGCATGGCGGCACGGGCGCTTTGCGTGGCAGCAGCGGCGATGCCCGAGGATGGATCAGCGATGATACCGACACAGTTGCTGTTGGCGCTGGCGAGCGGCCCAGATGGACCGGCAAGGTTGCTGACCGGCAGGAGCGCATCGGGTAGCGCCAAGTCGATCGCAGACAAGTTCGCGCGAACATCAATGGGCCCCGATGATCCTCCGATCTGCGGCGGATTGACAGTGATCGAAAGCCCCGAAATCTGCCCTTTGACTGTCTGTTCGCTGGCGCTGGGTACTTGCGGGCCGTTCGCCCCTTCCGGCGGAGATCCCCAAAGCGATGCCGGCATGTTGGATCGCTGCGCCGCGACTTGGAACGAAGACGAATAATCATTTTTAGCGTCATCCTCTATCGTCACCTGGTGCGAGGCGGTTACACCGGTCCAAGCCGCCGGATTGCCAGCGTTGGTCAGCGGATGAACGTTGAAGCTGTCCCCTGCAAAGGCATGAGCGCCGCCCACCGTCGCCTGCGAAATGGGGGTCGCCGCGCTGGTCGAAAAGCCGAAGCAGCTTGCCCGCACCTTCCAGGGAACGGCGGCTGGAACAGCGCTTGTTAGCTTCGACAAGCCCGAGTGTGAGGAACCCGCCGGTGCCGTCGTATTGGTCGCCAACCCGGCAACCGGCGCAAGCTCGACGATGCTGACCGGGCCGCTGTCCGCCGCAGCATTTGGCAGCATCGCTTCGACGTCGCTCCAGCCCGTTATCGTTTCGCCGTCGGACTTCGGGGTGCCGAAGGGGATGGTGAAGCTGATAATATACCAGTCGACCGAAACACTGCCACCCGTCGGCGGTCCCCATAGTTCAAGGTCGCAGCCCAGCTCGACCGAGATCGTCGCGGTCGTGAACAAAAGGTCAAGCTTGTACGAGGCGCCGACGGTGATGCCGACACCTGCGTCGATCCAGAACGGTTTCCAGCGGATAGTGACGTCTGCATGCGCGTCGAACCACGCTTTCAGATTGCCCGTATGATAGGTCGCGTCGAGCCGGCCACCGACCATCAGAACCGATGGTGTCAGCGCAAGATAGGCTCCGCCGACTACGCTGATCGAGGAATCGAGCGACCAGTTGAAACCAACAATGGGCACCGATGGATAATAATCGGGCGGTTTGAAACCCGAATTATAGCCACCCAGCGTGAGTACGAAATCACCCTCGTGCGGGCTGGGATCATACCAGACATAAAAAGCGAAACCTCCGGTCAGGAGGCAGGCGGGATCGAGCAGGAACGAGCTACGCGCCAGTACCGCCTCCAGCGAGAATACGCCTTTGGCGGGCATGAACCGCACGTCGAGATCAAGCTCGACATGGGCATAGCGAATGTCTCCCGTTTGCGGGAACTGCGCTGTCGAGGTACCGAGCAGCGCAATTTCCAGCCCGTCAGCGCCGCCGAATTCGACAATGACCATCGCCTGCGAATTGAGCAGCTCGTAAGTCGTGAAGGTGATGCCTGCTGACAGCCAGATCTGCCCGGCCTGCGACGAAACCCAGGGCTGTGGACCCTGCAGGATCGTATCGAGCACTTTAAGCGGTGTGGGATTGCTTCCGAACGCGCCCGGATTGGACGATGTTGACCCGGGGAGCACCTGGACAAAGGGGAAATTGGGTATCTCGTCGATCGATGGCAGCCGCAAATCGGAATTATAGCCGAAGCCCAGCGCAAGGCCGGTTACGAAAAATGCGGGCGGACCGCCCAGCGGATAGCCGATATCTCCGAACAGGAAGAGCGAGGGAAAGCCGGGCTTGTTGCCATAATAGCCGAAGGCTTCGAGCGAAAAATTGCCGGTGCCGACGGTCACTCCGCCTTCGAACTCGACATATTGTGCCCCCGGCGGAGCGAGACTTGCAAAAGCGCCGCCGATGGTGAGCGGCGGTGCGTTATATTCAAGCCCAAAGCCCGATAAGGCGAATTCAGGCGCGAAGGAGGTCAGCGGTGAACCGATGCCCAGGCCTTGCATATCGAGCGTCATCGGTCCGAAAGCGATTGAGGCATCAATCTCGAACCACAATGTCTGGGTGCCGGGCTGATACAATGCCCCGATCCGCTGCAGCGAGACGGGTCCGAAACTCTTCTGGATATTGAACCAGACGGTGCCGCCATCATTGCCCGATCCCGAAGTGGCGGCCAGCCCTGCATCGTTCGCCGCAACCAGCGCGCGGTTTCCGCTCGTCGCGCGACCATTGGAGGTGCCGCCCAGTGGCACCGCTAGGTGGAGCACCTCTTTGCCCAGATTGAGCTGCGCCGAGAGCAGCAGCTTGGCTGAGATACCCGTGCTTGGCAATTGCGGATAGATTGAACCCAGCTTTGCGATCGCCGCGTTGATTGTGGCTGTCAGCAGCGAGTCAATCGTCGCCGAGGCGATAATCGCCGTCAGATTTTCAAGCTGGATATTCTCGATTTTTGCAAGTTCGTTTCCGACCAGTGGCAGGTTCGAAAGGCTGAAGCTTTGGTCGGCGTCGAGGATGAAAACCTGACTGCGTCCCGATCCGTTTTTGACCGAGATAAACACGGCTTCGCCATAATTTTTGGATTTCAGCGCGAAGGCGAGCAGGCCCGTCGCGCTGTCATAGGTGAAACTGGCGTTCGTCAGGTCAAGATCGAGATCGGGCGGCACATCGGTCAGCGACAGGCCGAAAACGCCCGCGATCTGTTCAAAGGTCAGGCCCGTACCCGAATCCGAATAGGTCGCGGTGAACTGCGTCGACTTCGCATCGGCGGCGAAGGTCAGCGTGAAATCAATGATGTCGCCCGAACTGGTGACGAGACGCAGGATGCCGCCGAAGTTGAACGACCAACCATTGGCATCATGAGTTAAGGTGATCGTCGGATAGAAATCCACATCGACACCGCCAACCGTTGTCTTGGCATCGAACGCGAAGGTAAAGCTGTCGGTGGCGCCGGTGGAGAGGTCGGCCCGGACAAAGCTGAGGGTCAAAGCCTTGATTGGCGCGGGGATGTCTGCTTCTTTGACCTTGAAGGTTGACGCTATGTCGGTGATGATCTGTCCCAGCGGGACATTCTGGATCAGCCCGGCCAGCGACAGACCTGCGGCCGAATAATTACCGACCAGCGCCAGAGAGGTCTGGTTCATCGAGAAAGCGGCTGACAGCGCACCTTCGGCGGTGAAGGCACCGCCCGAATAGGTAACCATCATGTCGAAACCGAAATTGTCCAGCGAGATGTTGCCGATGATCGGAATCGCTTTGGTGATGCCGATATCGAAAAACACCGCGTTCTGGCTAAGGTAGAATATGAAGCCCAGCGTATCGATCTCGATTTGGGGAAACCCTGCGGGCAGATCGACGTTGAAAAATTCAAGCGCGCTCGTGATATCGAGCGGAGTGGTCGGATCGAGCCGGGCAAATACCGTATATTCGGGAAACTGCATCCCGACATCGACTATCGGTCCGCCCTTGCCGATCTGCATTTCGGCATAAACGGTCGCCTCGAAGCCCGGATTCTGGCTGAACGGTTGGATTGCATCAAACTGGAAACCCAGTTTTTCCACGGTGAAATGGCCATCAAACAAAGGCCATTGGGCGGTATAGCCCAGACCGACCCGGATCAGCGAGCAGCTCGGCGAGGCGGCAACCGGGTTGAACGCCATCTCGAAATCATCGAGCGTGAAATGGTCGAACGAAAAATTGCTGGGAAGCTGGCTGGCGGCGGGCAGGATCGACATGACGTCATTACCCCCTGCCAGCGATTTGATCGCAGTTTGTGAAAGATTGGGAATTGGCTTGCCCACACCCGCTTTCAGCATCCAGTCGCCATCGACCGATGGGACGGCAAGTGTAATGGGCAACGTCATCTGGTCGGGAGCTGTGCCGACCACCAGATCGGCATCGATCGACAGACCTACGACATCGGTGTCAGGGTCGGTTGCGAAGACCGCCTGTTCCACTTCGAAACTGGCATTGAAATTTGAAAGCAGCGTCCAGGACAATCCAGCCGGTGAGAAGGCGAAGCTGGCAAGCAGTATCGTATCGGGCTGGGTAAAGGTGAATTTCGCAGTGCCTGCATCACCCAAAAGCGATGTCGTTCCCGACAGCGTCCCCGCCGCGGAATCGACCGCAGTGATCTGCAGCACAATGGGGTTGCCACCGGGAATGACAGTAAAAATGCCTTGAATGCCCGGATCGGCGAACAAAGTCGATCCTACCGAAACACTCGCTCCGGCCGACAGCGTCGCAAGCCAGGCCTGAACGTCGGCAAGCGTGGTATAAGGAGGCTGCGGCGCGGTCATGGCCATCCTTGTATCAAAACAGTCCGCGAACGAACGGCGCGAATGCCGAGTAATTATAAGCGACCGGCAGTGCACCCTGGTTGCCCATACGAATATTACCGCGGTTGATTGCGACCGGAACCCCCCGGATCGGGGCCTCCGGCGTTGCCGCCATTTGCGCCCAGCCCGCAAGACCATAAGTGTTCACGGCAAGCTGGACCGGAAAATTATAGGGGCGGTTGAGCGCGGCGGTGATACCATAGGAATATGCATTGAAGCCGGGCGGAGTTGTCGGTGCCAAAGGCGGCGGGTTGCCCGCGCCATGCGCATTCGATCCGTGATGAACCGCAAGAACGCCATTGACGTTGTTGAATATCGCCGGCGGCAAAGTGGCGTAGTTCGCATCGCCGGTCAGGATGACGTCATGCGCGATCGGGTCGGCGACCGGCAAGAGCGTCGGAACGCGAAGCGCCAGCCCGCTATTATTAAGCAAGGCAGCAGCCGGCATGCCGGGTAGCGGTACACATTGATGGATGTTGTACCCCGCGCCCACTACCATAGGGATCAACGGGTTGTGCCGGACAAGATTGGGCAACGCATTGGCGAAATTATTCGCTGCCGGCCCAAGCGGCTGGTCGGGCGCATAAATTGGCAACCCGAAAAGCGGCGTCAACGCCGCATAACGGTAATGATCCCAGTCCCAATGGGAAAGTACGACTTCAAGATTATGGGCGGCATTTTGGGTTATCGGCCCCAGATAACCGGGCAGGCCAACGCGAATATTGGCGGGCGCGCTGCTGACGAAGAACCAGAGCGGATAGCCGCAATCATAATAAGCGACGGGATCACCGTTAGTGTCGATCAGCATGTTGCAATTGCCGATGCCGATGTCGTTCACGGCGATTGCGGCAATAAGCGGCGGCGGCGGAGGGGGTGGCGGCACAAGCGGCGGCGGGACTGCCCGAACAATCGGCGCACCTTTGTATATCCGCCTTCCGCCAGCCTTGCGAGCGGTCGTCTTGCCGGCACGAAATCGCTGGTTGGCTTTACCGACATTTTTAGCCTCGCGAAGGCGAGCGGCAACGACCGAGGATTTCACCATCGGGGCCGACCCGCCAACCATAGCCTCCGGTTCGTCTTTTGGTGTGCCGCCCGCCGGGACCAGGCCTATGGCCCCGTTGATCATCTGGGGCAGCGCAACGATCTGCGCGGACTGGATGCTGAACTGCCCATAATCATATGTTTTGCCGTTCATCGCAGCACCCTTCCGATCAAAAGGCCGAAGGCAACCGGATCAGCCATTGGGCGGTGTTTGTCCGGATTTGTCGATATCTGGATCGTACAGGTCACCATGAACCTGGCCGCTCGACCCGGCGACGAGCGAGAGCACATACCAGGAGCCTTCGGCAACATAATCCGTGCTTTTAACACCCAGCAAATTGACGACGGTCGGTGCGTCGGCACCTCTGATGTGATAGATCAAAGCCGGGCTGACGGGTGCGGGGATGTCAGTAGAAACAGGCGGCGCGATAATAGCAGGCAGCATCCATTGAGCCGGAACCATTTCGAACATGAGATCAAAGCTATTCGTTGTCGCGTCTAAATCAGCCTTGGAAAGAAAGGCACAGAACAGATTGTCCTGCGGCACTGGTGCGACCGGAGTTTGACCAGCAATACTACCGAACATTCCAGTCCATGCCGAAGACGGTGCAGCTCCCGAGACGACGTCGTCAGACATCGACTAAAAACCTGATTGCTGGCCGCGCTTCGGTCACAGTGAACCTTCCTCGCTATCTATTCTGAAATAGAAAAATCGGAGCTCAAATTGCAAACACAAACCTTGACTCATTTAACATCTGTTTTTTGTTCACTACGCCAAATAAAGACAATTGGATTCGTGGTAAATTTCGATGTTTAATCAAATGGCAAGCTAAAGAACTTGTGTGCAGAGTCAATCACAAATGTAAAATAATGTTTCGGGTCATGGTCTCCGACCGCGATTGACACACTAGATGCAGGAAAATGCGTAAATGCGCAGAGCATTAGGGTCTGGACCCTAGTACCATCAAACGGGTTTAGGTAAGTTGATCACAACCGGTCGCAGCATCGCGTGCGGCACAGAACATATGGCGGCTGGCAGTTCCGACAAATTCCACCGCGTGCAAAGTGAGCCAACAACATGTTGTCGATGCCAGAAACGAGCCTATCGGCCAAGCGTCGCGATGCCAAATCGAAACACCCCACCAAAGGAATCCAATTCGCCAGTTCGGTCACCATATTTCTAAGCTGCGCAATAACAACCCGGCTGAAAGCAACGCCATCCAAATTGAAGCTGTGCGTTGCAGCCATACGGCGCTGCCAAGAGGGCGGCCGCTGCTCGCCAGCATTCCAAGGACTGTCCACAGGCAAGCGGCGATAACGATCAAACACGAAAACAGTGCGATGCGGTTTGGGAGAACAGCGAGACCGCTCTGAGGCAATAGAACGAGCCCAAACACCAGTGCTTTTGGGTTCAAAAGAGTGGTTATGAGAATGCGAACTGCTGATACTTCAAGCGCCTTTTCTCCATTCCTATGTCCGCCCCAGAGCATCGCGGCGAGCCACCCGACCCAAAGTGCCGCACAAAATTGCAACACCCGCCCGAGCTCAGGCCAGCGATCAAAAGTCGCCGCGCCTACAAATACAAGTGGGACAACGATAGCCAGATAGGCTGAGAGTTCGGCCATAATTCGTCTGAACAGTCCATGCCAACCTAGCCTTAGGCCGGCCAATGCCATCAAAGTATTTGTTGGACCTGGTGTGAGCAAAAGCGCGGATGCCGACAAAAGAAACTCGAATGTGCTGGTCATGGTCCGTGTTGCCCGGCGTTTAACGGATTGGTGTCAGGACCACTGGCAGCCCGTTGTTTGGCTTTGGTAGCGGGAATAGCTGGAATTCTGTCTTGTCGACTTCAGGCAATGAAATGCGGTACTGGCCCAAGAGTTGAACCAGCAAGGCTTTGGCCTGCATATTTGCGAAATGAAGCCCTATACACATGTGAGCCCCTCCGCCGAACGGCGTCCACGCGTATTTGTGGCGCTTCCGGATCATCTCGGTCGTAAACCGCAACGGATTGAAGCGCTCGGGGTCGGGCCAGATATCTGGCAATCGATGCGTCATCATGACATTTAGTACAACTTGCGTTCCTGCTGGAATAAGATGTCCCATTATCTCGACGTCGCGCACAGCCTGTCGTTGAATACCCGGAATAGGGGCATGAAGCCGCATTGCTTCCTTGAGGCACATTTCTAGCCTAGCAACTTTGGTCAATTCGTCATGGCTGGGACCTTCCACGCAGCTTTGAGGGCCAAGGCTCAGAATTTCTTCCCGAGCCCAATCTTGCCAATGCGGGTACTTTGCGAGGAAATAAATCGTTGATGTCAGCGATGAAGCGAGCGTGTCATGCGCCGCAGCAAGCAGGAAACTTACATGATCGATGATGTCACTATCCGACAGGAGTTCGCCCTGTTCGTCGCGTGCGTGGCAGAACTGGGTAAAGAAGTCCATGCCAGCACCTCGTCGACGCTTGCTGATTTCGCTGGCAAAATAGCCGCACAATACTTCGCGAGCCCGCACCGCTCGCCACATAGCTGTCCCGGGTATCGGATACCTTAATATACTCGTCATGGAAGAAACCATCGCCATGAATGAACGTTTGACCATGTCCGCTTCAGCGCCGAACCTAACCCCCAAAAATGACGTTGCGGCGAGATCAAGCGTCAGAGTTTTCACTGCCGGATAAAATCTTATGCGATCGGCCCAGCTCGAAAGTCCGCATGCGATGTCGTGATTTAAGGCCGTCAAGTAGTGATGCATCTGTTCAGGCTTGAACGCTATGCCCAACGCTCGCCTGTGTAACCGGTGGTCGGGATCGTCGCGAGCCACTAGGCCACGGGGAAAGATTCGACCAAGGATGGATTCCCACCCTTTTTCGGAAGAAAAAGTAAGCCCACGGTTCAAAAGCACGATTTCAATAGCTTCGGGTCCAATCAGCGATACGCCCCAACCCCCGAAATTGCCTCGGCGGAATACCGGACCAAAGGCGTCGTAGCTGCGCTGCGACACGCCAAGGGGATCGCGTAGCGCGCGATACATGTAACCAAGGGGAAAAGCGCTTCGAGGAGGACCGGGCAGATGCGCGAGCGCAGCGTAGCTTGAGGCGAGAGCAGGCCGGGCCGCTGCGCCGCTCGTCGAACTTCGCATGGCCAACCTGTTCCTTTTTCCGAGACCGAATATTTTAAATGTCTACGTGAACCCGATCGAACGCCAATACGTCCAATTAGCAGTATTGCCGTGGTTCAGTCCGCAGTTCACTCAGGTCTGGGCGAACGAACTGCGGTCGGTCGATAACTAATCAAAGTGGTCGGTTCACAGCAGCGCATGGTCGTAGCGACACGCGAAAGCGACGCACATCAACGGAAGGCAGTGCATAATGAACTCTTGTGAGGTTGCCGGGTTGCCGGATACTTTCGAATACCGCTTTGATCGCGACGGTTACGCTGGCCCGTTTGACCTTTGTTCTGAAACGGAGGCTAGGAAAAAGCTGAACGCCGTCAGGGCGAAGCTGCTGCGTTCGGACGGATCAATATACAATCAGGACGGCGCTACCGCAGGCGTCACCAATCTGGCGAATTATGATCGTCACTTGGATATTCCACTGCTCTGGAACATAGTTCACGACCCTGCGATTGTTGACCTTGTAAAGCAGATCATTGGCCCCGACATATTATGCTGGCGGACGGAATTTTTTCCGAAATATCCAGGTGATGAGGGCACTGACTGGCATCAAGCGTCCAATTTTTCCAACGTCGCGGGCGACAAGAAGCCGCAGATAGAATGGCCCGACGGATCGGATTTCGGCGGAACTTTGACGGTATGGGTCGGCTTGACCGACGCAACACTTGCAAATGGTTGCCTGCAGATCATTCCCGGCACGCACCGGAAGATGAACTACGACGAGTTAAAGGAGCTTACCTACGATCCGTCGTCGATCAATTCGATCGAGAAGGACGGAATTCGGCGCGGCTTTTTTGGCTATGATTATCGTCAGCTTCAGATTGATCCGACGTGGCGCCCGGAAGAAGATCAGGCCCAATCACTAATCATGAAAGCGGGCCAGTTCGTCATATTCTGGTCCACTCTGATGCATGCCTCACACCCGCATCTGGGAGAGACCCAAGACATGAGGCTCGGCTTTTCCGTCCGCTACGTGCCGACCAGTGTGAGGGTTTATCCATACTCAAAGAAACTTCAGGAATTCGGTGGATCGGTGGATCTCGGCCAGCATGGTAGCGTGCTCGTGTCCGGCAAGGATTCATACGGTCACAACAAGCTCTTTGAGCCGACCTGGACGAGCTAAGGATGCCGCAGCAGAACCCAGATATGGCCCGGCCCGGCGACAGTTTCATAGATCAGTTGGTGGCGCCCGGAGCTGGGGTAGACCACATCGCCTATGCTACTCGACAGATCGATGGTACCGCCGAAATCCTTGGTCTGCTTGGATTTCGCAAAGTAATCGACAAAACGCCGATCAACAAGTTCGGCATCCTTGCATCCAAGCTCGTCAACGACCGCGGCGACGTCATCGAATTGGTGGAGCCGATACCGGGTGAACCGAGCGCTGTAAGCGGAACGCTCGGCACTGCCGACTGCGTACTCTACCATATTTGCCACAAAGTAGAGAATTTTGCGGCGACCTACCTCTCGCTCAAAGCGGCGGGTGCTACAACGGTGACCAAGCCTTTCGAAAGCTTGATCTTCTCCAGGCACATGTCGGCACATCTTTATCACCCCTCTCTGGGGCTTTTCGAAATCTTTGGCCTGAAGGAGAAACCAGAATGACCGATGCTGTCGTGTTCGTCCGCAGTGTGTTTGTCGACGTGTTGAGCCGTCCGGACATCAGCGAGACCGACAATTTTTTTGATCAGGGCGGCACGTCGCTTCTTGCATTGAAGGCGATCCATCGGATTGAGCAGCAATATCAGGTCGAACTTGATCTGGAGTTTTTCTTCGACGAAGCGACCGCCCGCCATTTGGCGGCGCAGATAGCGACCCATGCGGGAAACAGCGCGGCTTGACATGACGCCAAGAAATTGGATCAAAAGGCTACGGGCGGGCGCAGACGATACCGTTGCGCTCGTATGTCTGCCTTATGCAGGCGCGGGCGCGAACATCTTTGCTTCTTGGGTCCATTGGCTGCCCGAGCATCTGTCGCTCTACGCGCTTGACCTTCCAGGGCGTGGTGCCGCCGTCCGCGAAGCACCCTGTTCCGACATGGACGCGGTTGTAGATCGGATCCACGGGGAATTGCAAAGCCTGGGATTGCAAGAATATGTGGTTTTCGGACACAGCCTAGGTGCCCTGATCGCTTCGCGGATTATCGTCCGCCAGCATGCGAAGGGAGACCAGCTTCCGCTTTGTTTTGTGGCATCGGGATGTCGTGCGCCGCAGTTGCCCTATCGTCGCCAGGGCATGGTAGAACTGGATGACGTGGCGTTCGCTCGCGCTTTAGTCGACATGGGCAATGCCGGCCCGCTGGATCATCGCCTCTTCGAGCTATGTAAACCTGCGCTTCGCGCCGACTTTACTCTCGCTGAAGCAGTGGCCGAGATTCCGGACTATCCTGTTCGGGATGTGAAGCTGGTGGTTCTGCGTGGAATGCAGGATGAAGTCGTCCGGCCCCAAGACACGTTGGGTTGGACGCACTTATTCAATGAGGTCGCTTGGCATGATTTTGAAACAGACCATTTTTTCATTCATCGAGAAGAGGATCGGTTCCGTGCCATCCTGACAGAAACCCTGATCTCGGCCATAGAACGCGCCGAAATCAGTTCGAAGCCCGCATCCCGTCAATTGGAAGGCGCTTCCCGATGATTCGGCGCATCAAAGTGCTGTGTGGCGGCAATGCAACTGAACGCGATGTATCCATTCAGTCGGGCACCACGGTTGGCAAGGTTTTGTCGGCATCAGGATGGGATGTAGAGGTGATCGACACCGCTCAGATCCAAATCCATCACATCGACTTTCATGAAGGCGATTTCGCATTTTTGGCTCTGCACGGAAAGAACGGCGAAGATGGAACCGCGCAGGCAATACTCCAGCATATGGGTGTGCCGTATTCGGGCGCCAGCCCTTTGTCGTCTGCGCTTGCGATGCGTAAGGACGTTGCGAAACAGCTGTGGCGTTCTCAGGGCCTCGCCACTCCCGCATGGACCACTGGCGAGCACGTTGTTGATGGGGACAGACTGCCGGATAACCTGAATTTTCCGGTGGTCGTGAAGCCGTGCGCAGACGGCTGCAGTTTTGGTCTTTCGCTGGTTGAAAACGGTTCGACGTTGTCCGAGGCCATAAGCAAAGCCGGAGCGCGGGCAGCCGATGTACTGATCGAGGAGTTCGTCGCGGGACGCGAATTCACGGTGCCATTTTTGGGCGAAGAAATTCTCCACCCGGTGGAAATTCATTCTGCAAATGTGCTGTTCGATCATGAAGCAAAATATCATTCGACAGAGACAAGCTACACTCTGAAGCCAGCACTTTCCGAGCCCGTGCTGAGCGCAATTGAATCGGTGGTCACCAAGGGCATTCGGTCTTTGGGCGCTCGTGTATGGGGTCGGATGGACGTGCTGCTTCGTGAGTGCGGCGAACCGGTCCTACTCGAGCTCAACACCGCACCGGGACTGACGCCGAGCAGTGTATTCCTCAAAGCAACCGAAGCGGTGGGCATGTCGGCGGGGCGCACCCTCGAACGCATTATCGAACTCTCGCTGCTGGAGGTTCGCTCATGAGGGAAGCCACATCATCGCCTGTCGCAGCAATGCCCACCAAGACGCTACCAATCGTAATCAACGGCCAAACCTTGCGCGCAACTGCAAGCCAGGAGACGACAGTCCTGCTGGACGGGCGCCTCGCTGTGCCGCGGGTAAATACCGCGCAGGCGCACGCGATTTTAGACGGTTGCGGAGAAACTAACCTCGTCGACTGTCCCATAGATGACATCGTAACTTTTCTCTATTCAGTGGGGCAACGCTGGAAATCGCGCGACTACATTCGCCGCCGCACATACATCTCCGACTTGGTCCGATATCTAGGGTATTCGGAGAAAGCCGCCGAACTCGAAGCGAACTGGATTGCAATGATCCTGTCGTCTCAAACGAGCGCCTTTATGCTGATCGAAAACGAGCTTGGCTCCGCCTATGCGCTTGACCGCTGGCTGCTGCGCGGCGAGAGCGAAATCAGGGCGTTTCCCAAGGGTCTGTGCTTTCATTGCCTACCTGGCAATGTGCCACTTTCAAGCGTCACCTCCATTTTGCGGGCGGTGCTGACCAAAAACCGGAGCGTTGCGAAGACGGCTTCTGGAGATCCCTTCACCGCGCTCGCTTTGGCCCAAAGCTTTCAAGATGTCGATCCCACTTCCCCGGTCACGCGATCACTCTCGGTTCTCAACTGGAAGGGTGGCGAGGAAAGCGAGCACGAACAATTACTTATCCGCAAGGCAGACGTGATGTGTGTTTGGGGATCGGAAAGCGCCATGCGCTGGGCCGAACAGTATTTGTCGGCTCAGGCCAGCGCAATTTTCTTCGGGCCCAAACGGAGTTTAGCCGTCATCGATACCGATGGCGATTCCAGGGAAGCAGCACGGCGCGTCGCGCACGACGTCTGCCACTATGATCAATCGGCATGCTTTTCGGTCCAAAAGGTTTTTCTGGCCGGGGCTGGCAAGGAAGCCTTCCTCACCGAGCTTCGCGTGGCCTTGGACCTGTATTCCGAGATACTCCCAAGGGCAGAAAGTTCGCTCGACGCAGACGGCATCGCTCGGCTGTTCGTTTCCGAGTACCGAATGGCCGAAGCCAAGGTGCGAAGCGGCATCGGACTGGAATGGAACATCATCGAACCGAACGGCCGCGATCTCGAAGGGCATCCGCTCGGCCGGACCGTACTGGTCTACGATCTGAGTGAAGATGAAACGCTCGAAAACCATCTCGACGGAAATGTTCAAACCATTGCCGCTTATCCGAGGGACATGGTCCACCGTATCCGTGATCAGGCGAGCCGGGCTGGAGTCTACCGCTTCGTCGAAGCAGGGATGACGAATATATTCAGGCCCGGTGGTGCGCATGATGGGACTTTTCCTTTGCAGCTCATGGTTAACTTCAGCTCCTGTGAACTGTCGTCGGACCACCGAATTCGATCATTTTCGGTGAAAATCGATCAGACGACATTTCTTGAAGAGGACAAATTCTTGGAATTTGTCCAATGACTGACCATGTCTCCGTTTCCGTGACCGATTTTGCAGAAATCTCTGCCAGCACGTTCGTGGATTCTGTCATTTCGAGTCAGGATCCCTGGCACCAGCTTAATGCTGTTACGCAAGACGAAATCCGCCGAAGCGTTGTGGGCGATGCGGTAGAGCTGCATCTCAACCGCTGCGAACCTTATCGCAATTATTGCGACAACCTTGGCTATGCCGGATTCGATGGTGTTTTGGAAAAAATTCCGTTGATTTCCACCCGTTCGTTCAAGTTCGACCGAATTCTGAGCGTTGCGCCGTCGGAAATCGAACATTGGTACACGAGCAGCGGCACCAATGGTCCCAAGAGCGCTGTACCGCGCGACAGGATTACGCTGGAGCGTCTCATTGGGTCGGTTCATTCAGGAATTGAACTGATCGGCGACTGGTACGACGACGACTTGCTAGTATTTAATCTGGGGTCGGGTGACGAAACTACAGTCTGGTTCCAATACGTCATGTCACTCATCGAAGTCGTCTTTCCAACTGTTTATTGCGAGCACAATGGTTTGATCGATTGGATCGATGTGACAGCGAGAATTGAGGAACGCCTGGCAGCCCGTGGCGACATCGCCATCGTGGGACCGCCATTCCACGTTATGGCGCTTTGCGACCACATCGCGGGCAGGGGGCGGCTAATCAAGGGCAATTCACGCATAACAGTTTTAACCGCAGGCGGCTGGAAACGCCAGTCGGGCCTGATGGTCGGCAAGGAAGTGCTGCGCCGACAGGCCTGCGAGGCGCTCGGCCTGACGAGTGCGAACCAGCTACGCGACGTGTTCAATCAGGTAGAACTGAACACCACCTTTTTCGAGTGCCATCAAGGCCGCAAGCATGTGCCGCCTTGGGTCTATGTCGCAACCCGCGATCCGCGGACAATGGCGGCGCGGCCCGACGGAGATATAGGCCTTCTGAGCTATGTCGACGGATCGGCGAACAGCTTTCCCTCTATGATCTTGAGTGAAGATGTCGGCACCGTGAACGCGAGCGGCTGCCCATGCGGGGTCGCGGGGCCGACGGTGGACATCCAGCGACGCTTGAACACTACCGCTAGCAGGGGTTGCGCCTTGGCCATGGAAGGCATTGCGAGTGAATGAAATGAGCCGAACCCGCGCGCAAGACAACGGCATGGCAGTGCACGAGCTGGCTGTTGATGCCGATCGCACGATCGTCATCTGGGAATCATGTCGCGGGCGCAGCGAAGGCGCTCCGATCGTGCTGCTCGCCGCAGGCTTCGGAAAAACGATGTCGCATTCAGCTCCACTCTCGCTTTATCTCGCTCATGCCGGCTTCGACGTCATTCGCTATGACCCGCTCAATCACGTCGGCGCGAGTACGGGAGATATGGAAGACTATACGATGAGTTCGGGCTTGGATTCGCTTACGCTCGTCGCGGCTTGGGTCCGGCGTCGCTTTCCCAGCCAGTCCATTGGCCTAGTCGCCAACAGCATTTCGGCCCGCCTCGCGTACCGCCTCGCAGCCGTAAATCCCTTATTCGATTATCTCGTGACTGGCGTCGGCGTCGTCCATCTTGCCGCAACGCTTCGGGAAGCGCTTGGAGCCGATTATGCGGTGATGGATTCGGTCGACCTGCCGCGCCATGCGGAATTCGAAAACCGCCGGTTCTTGATCGGACCGTTCAGAGACGATGGGCTCGCCAACCGGTGGCTTGATGCGGCTACATGTCGCGACGAACTGAAAGGCAGCACTATTCCCGTCGTCGCTTTCAGCGCCGCCGATGACCGGTGGGTCGACGTGGGTGAAATCCGTTCGGTGATGGAAGGTGCCAGCCACCCCGGCTCTCGGCTCAGGGAACTTGTCGGCAGCGGGCACGAGATCGGTGCCAATCCCGCTATCGCCCGCGCTTTCCTGACGCATCTCACGGAGACGTGCGTTGAGCTGTGCGGGTCGCCGCGCATGCCCGGTTGGCGCGAGCCGACGTTTCGCGAAATTACTCAGCAGGTGATCCAGGAACGCCGCACGGAGCGCGTTGTTGCGCCGACATCGACTATCTAGAATGAGGAGAGCAGACGTCATGAAATATGGGCTTTATCTTACAACCGCCGTACATCCGACATCGACCGAGCAAGAGGTCATTTCCAACTCGCTGGAATATGCGCGTTATGCCGAAGAAAAGGGCTTCGAGAGCGTTTGGGTCCTGGAGCACCATTTCACCAAATACGGAATTTGTAGCTCGCCTAACGTCATGGCGTCCTTCATTTTGGGTGCGTGCCCCACGATCAAGGTTGGGACCGCGATCAACATAATTCCGCTGGAGCACCCGGTGAGACTAGCCGAGCAGGTATCGTTACTCGACCGCATGAGCGAGGGTCGGTTTATGCTTGGAATCGGCCGTGGCGTCTTTGATCGGGATTTCGAGGTCTTTGATTTTGACGTCCACAAGTCTCGTGAAACGACCAAGGAATGGTACCGACTGATGCGCGAGGCCTGGACCGAGGGCCGGGTCGGGTCGACGGGCGAATTGATCTCCTTCCCTGACGTTCCGGTCTATCCCACGCCCTATACCCTTGGCGGGCCGCAAGTGTTCAACGCCACCAATTCTCCTCAATCAGTACAATGGTCGGCTGAGCAAGGTCTGCCCATGCTTATCCAGCACGACATCGAAGAGGAAGAACTCGTCTCTCATCTCGAATATTACAACGACGTTGCTCAGGCGCACGGCCACGATGTCGATACGATCGAACACACGATTTCGCTGGCTGTACTCGTAGACGAAGACCAGGAGCGTGCGTTGGAACGCGCCCATTACTTCATGAATTGGTGGGACGAAGAAATGTTAGGGGATACCAACATTATCGAGATGATCGAGAAGAAATCGGTAAACGATTATTCTTGGTTGCTGAACAAATGGAAGGAGGCAGTCCGTAAAGGTGAGACCTCAAGTACAAAACGGACTCAAAAAATTCTTCGGCTCAACCCGATCGGCACTCCGGAGTATTGCGCCGAAGTGATGAATCGCCGGTTGTCGATTCCTGGCATCAAGCGTGTCATCCTGGGTTTCGAATGCGCGGGTTCGCGCGCAGAAACCATCCGCTCTATGGAGCTCTTCAGAACACAGGTCGAACCGCTGCTCGACCTTGAACTGGCCTTAACGAGGGAGGTTCCCGAATTTGTGCGGCACGCTGAAGCGGTGTCTGCGGGCTGATCGTCACGGCGTCAGATACAGGGGGAAATCAGCATGTCAAAACCACGGGATACTCCAGAGGCAATCGATTTTATTGGACCGGTTGCCCCTTCTATCGGATCGAAGCGGCGCCGGATCGGACTGATTGCCTTCAGCTTGGCTGCATTTACGGTACTGATAGCATGGATCGTGTTTCACTGGTCAACTGGGCGCTATCTGGAGTTGACTGACGACGCTTATCTTCGGGCACCTGCAGTCGCGATATCATCCCCGAAGACCGGCTTCGTCGCGAAGATTCTGGTTGCCGAGAATACCAATGTAGCCAAAGGGCAGCCCTTGATAGAGATAGAGGCCGTTGAGGCAACCGAAACAGTTGGCCGATCGGACTCGCCATTGATCATTCGTGCCAGCGTTGCCGGGCGGGTCGGCAATCTCTCCGCACAACTTGGGCAGTTCGTACAGCCAGGCGCGCGTCTCATGAGCGTGTTTCGCTTGGATTCACTATACGTAACAGCGAATTTCCGAGAGACCCAGATCGGCATGATGCGATCCGGCCAATCAGTAAATATCGAAGTTGACGCGTTGCCCGGCGTGCGCCTGCGCGGACATCTGGCTAGCATAGCACCGGGTACAAGAGCCGAATTCGCGGTCGTTCCAGCGGAGAACGCTACAGGCAACTTCACCAAGATAGTCCAGCGAGTGCCCGTACGGATTGAGTTGGATTCGAAAGTGGATAGCCAGGCCTCTGTCGTGTCAGGTGTTTCTGCGACGGTGACGGTCGATACGCGATCCGCGGCTAATCCCGGCGATGAGTTGGCTCGGCCGAAGGACAGTCTCCGGCAGACGGTTCGGTGAGCGCCGCAACGCAGGTCGCCAAGGGTCCAGACCCGACGAGAGCTGAAGAGCTAGCCCAGAATGGCGCCTGGCTGGCGGTCGCTGCTGGAACGCTGGGTGCCTTTGTCGCTGCCCTCGATATATCGATCGTGAACGCTTCGCTCCCCGTGATTCAAGGTGACATCGGGGCTTCTGCGCCGGAGGCTACCTGGATCGGAACAGCCTATCTCGTCGCAGAGATTGTTGCGATCACCCTATCGGGATGGTTAGAGCGGATACTTGGGTTGCGTCGCCTGCTTCTATGGTCAGTTGCCACCTTCGCCACCGCCTCCCTGCTGTGCGGGCTATCGACATCACTTGGAATGATGATTGTCGGGCGGGCGTTACAAGGCTTTAGCGGCGGCATCCTGATCCCCATGGCAATGTTGATCATCGCGACGCGCCTGCCCCCGTCCAAGCAGCCCGCCGGAAACGCGTTTTTTGTCTTCGCTGCGATCATCGGACCCATCGCTGGGCCGATATTGGGCGGCTGGCTCACCGAAAATATGAGCTGGCATTTGGCATTTTTCATAAATATTCCATTGGCGGCGGTGTTAGCAGCCTTGATCTTGACGGCCATTCCGGCTTCGCCCGTTGTCGCGAATGCCTTGGATGAAGCGGATTGGTTAGGTATCGTGGGTCTTGTCTTGGGATTGGGCAGCTTAACATTCGTCCTGGAGCAGGGGCAGCGCGAAGGCTGGTTCGCTTCATCCCTCGTGTCATGGCTGGCCGCTGCCGTACTGGCTGGCTTCGCTATGCTGTTGGCTGGACAGAAATATGCCCGGAAGCCGGTTATCAGGTTGAAGCTGCTGACCGATCGACAGTTCGCCAGCGTGATGGTGCTCACACTGTTGGTCGGAATGGTCATGTACGGCCCAACCTATGTGATCCCGCAGTTTCTGATAACGGTGGCAGGATATAGCCCGGTGCAAGCAGGAAAGATCGTGCTGCTTGCGGGGCTGGCCTGGCTCTTCGTCGTGCCTTTAGCGCCGCTGCTATTGGCACGCCTAGACATGCGCATCGGGCTGACCGTCGCTCTGGCGATCCTGGCATATAGTAGCTTGCTTGGTACGACACTGACCAGTCAATCGGGCGGAGAGGCATTTGTCGTGCAACAACTGCTTCGCGGGATCGGCACAATATTGGCGTTCGTTTACCTCAATCAGGCAGCAATCAGCGCCGTGCCCAAAGAACTGGCGGGCGATTCCGCCGGGCTCTACAATGCGGCTCGCAATCTTGGCGGCACGCTGGCGCTGGCTGGCTTCGCGACCGCCTATGACCAGCGCCTGTGGTTTCATAGCCGCAGGCTTGAAGAAGCGGCGAGTCAGGCTCCGGTAGAATTGGATGTGCTGTTGGACGTGATCGAGATGCAAGCCTTGGTAATGACTTACAACGATCTTTACGTGCTGCTGTTGGTGACAGTGTGCTGCACAGCTCCGCTGATTTTTCTGCTGCGGCGACTTCCGAATGAAGTCGTCGCTTCTTCCTGAAATCCCCCGCAGTCAATTGCGCTAGCGTGGTGGCGAGTGCGCTGACTGCGTTGTTACCATCGGGCGTTGCCGCCTCGGCCGGACCGATCGGCACCACCGATCGCACGTCTAGCCATCATGCAGAATGCAGCGCCGATTCGAGTTTGCATCCGGCAGGTATCATGCGCGGCAGGCGATCACGACTCCCGGCGGTGAGGTCACGCAACCCATTCCCATCGGTTCTGATCGTGCACCAGCTTGGCTTTGCTATTTCGTCGGGAGCATCTCACATGGACATCGATGGTGCGGACCTTGGCGAAGTTACTGCTGTGCCAACAGAGCGCGCCTGTCGACCTTGCCGTTAGCGTTGAGGGGGAACGACGTTAACCAGCGAAATTCCGAAGGAATCATGTATGTTGGAAGAATTTTGCGCAAAGCGGCGGCGACGTTGGCATTAACGGGGCGCTCTCCGGAAGCGATGAGGCAGGCAACGAGACGTTTGCTTCCCGATTCGTCGGGCTTTGCCAACACAATCGCGCGCGCGACGCATTCGAGATTGTTCAACACGTGCTCCACTTCGCTCAGCTCAATTCGGAATCCGTCGATCTTCACTTGATCGTCGCGCCGACCGAGAAACTCAATGTCGCCGGACGGGAGCAGGCGGCCAAAATCACCTGTTCGATAGAGACGGTAGTCGCGCGGGAAGCCCTGCACTTCAGAAACGAAACGGTCCCTCGTTTGCTCCTCGAGATTTACGTATCCGAGCGACAGACCAAGCCCCCCAATCGCGATCTCGCCAATGATACCGCAAGGCATCAGGTTGAAGTTCTCATCGATCACAACCAATTGCGTGTCGTTGATCGCCTTGCCTATCGGGACCGATGGTGCAGCAATATCAAGATCTTTGATCGGAAAGTGCGACGCAAACGTTGTGCATTCGGTGGGACCGTAAACGCTGCTTAGCGCGGTGTTGTCCAGTTTTTCGCGCGCGATTACCATGTGCTTGACAGAATGCGCCTCACCGCCCGTCAATATCTGCTTCGTATTCTTCAGGATATCAATCGAACCGTCGACAATGGCGTTGAACAGGGCAGTGGTCAGAAACAGCGTGTCTATCCGGTATTCGGCCAAACATCGCCCGAGCGTGCGAAGTCCGACGTGCTTTTCTCCATACAGGATGAGGCATCCACCGTTCATAAGCGCACCCCAGATCTCGAAGGTGGCTGCATCGAAAGCGATGTTAGCGAGTTGTAGAATACGGGTTCCGCGATCCAGGCGTACATAGTTCGGATCGATGATCAGACGCATGATTGCAGAATGGGGGACCGCAACGCCTTTTGGTCGCCCAGTCGATCCCGAAGTGTAATTCACGTAAGCTGCCGAACTAGGTTCACCCGCCGCAGCTAATTTCGGAGCGCGATCCTCGCTCTCACGCACATCGCTGATCGGCAGCTCGATCATGTTCATGCGTGACACCGGCGAGCCTTCGACCCCAACGATAATTAGGGGGCAGTCGCAATCTTCCACCATGAAGGCTAGCCGCTCTTGCGGCAGCAACACATCTAGCGGGAGATAGGCGTTACCTGACTTCAGGATTCCAAGCAACGCCACGACGAAGTCGACCGATCGTTCAAGCGCGGTCGCCACGATCACACCTGTCCCAATCCCTGTAGTTGCGATCGCCAGCGCAAGCGCATTGGCCCTTTCGTTCAATTCTTTGTAGGAGACTATACGATCACCTACCTCGATCGCGGATGCAGCAGGATCGTTGCGCGCCATGCATTCCACTGTCTCATGTACTGTACCGAAAGACGCCTCGATATGCGGCCAATTACCGTTTCCCCACGCCAGGGATTGCAATTCTTCGTCAGTCAGAAGCGCGGCCGATGAGAGCTTCGTGCCCGGATCGACGGTAAACAATTCGAACGCTCGGTCGAAATGATTCATCAGCCGCGCGACAAAGCTTTCGGAGTGAAGGGTGCGATCATACGCCATGCGATAGGTTGAACCCAGGTTTTCGATGCATATGGCATCTGCGGGGATGGGCAAAGCCGGGTTCCATTCGCCAATCACAAGCACAAGCAGCGCCGCCTCACAGTCCTTGTCCGGCAAAAGTGGCGGGACTGCCTCTCCCGGTTCGTTGTGGATTGCCGCCAGCACCGAACTGAACGTGGTCTGCGGGTCTATCATGCAGCTATGGCGGCGGATCGGCTCGACACCTCCGCCCATTACCAGCAGTTCGCCCGGCCAAAGGCTTCGATATTGGTAGCGATACGCCAAAGCCATCGTCACCGCGGCAATAAATGTTTGCTCGATATCGCTCTCATATATGCCCGGCGGCGGTCGCGCCGTCGTCGTGGTTCGTAATGCGGACTTGATCTGCACTGGAGTGGTCACACTGGGATGTCGCCGTTTGCCGCGTCATGCTGGCCACGGTTGACCTCGGCCCTTACGAGCGCGCTGCGGTCGATGAGGGAGGCGAAAAAAAGCCCAAGATCATCTCCATTTGCCAACAGCATCTTGGGAAACATCGATATCGGAGTCATTCCTGGAAATGTGTTGATCTCGTTTACGAATATCTCTTCATTCCGAGACATAAAAAAATCGATCCGCGCCAAATCCTTGAGTTGCATTTTTGCGAACAGCTCGCGGCAGATAGTCTTTATGGTGCGAAGTGCTTCGGGCGAAATGCCCTCGGCTCGAGTCACCGTTTGTGCCCGCGAGGTCGCCGAATATTTCTCTTCATACGAATAGAAGCCCCCTTTTGGAGGTATGATTTCGCAGGGGTCAGTCACAACTAACTGTCCTTCATAGTCGTAAACAGCAACCTCCAATTCGCGGCCAAGAATCGCAGTTTCCACGATCACTTGGTCGGAATAGGCAAAGGCGTCCGTAGCGCGAGCTCGCACGTCGTCAGCACCCGACGCGCGATAACAGCCGATCGAAGATCCCTGCGATGACGCTTTCACGAAAAGGTCTTGGGCAAAGAAGGAGTCCGCAGCCAAGTTCAAGACTGCTTCGCGATTCAGGAACGTCCGATAATCACCAACCGGTGCACCGATGTCGCGCAACACCAGCTTGGTCAGATATTTGTTGAAGCAAATGCGATGCACTTCTGGTGTGGGGCCGAGATAAGGCAGGCCGTAGAAATCAAGCACTGACTGAATGTCGCCTGTTTCACCAGGATAACCATGGAAATAGGGGATTACGTAGTCAATCAGGATTTGGGAGTTCGATCTTTCCATCAATATTCCACCGCTGCAGAAACGATACGCCCGCCCCTGCCGGTCACGCATGCAGCTTTCGGAATAAAGACGAAGCTCTATTAATTGGCATTTATCGATCGGTTTGATGAGTGAAGCCACATAGTCAGCCGACTGCAGCGAAATTTCGTCTTCGTGACCCCCGCCTCCAGACAGCAGCAGGACTGTTTTGGTTTCCTTTTTCATAAAGTCGATTTCCTTAAGGCGTTGATGGGGGTTCGATAGGTTGACGTTCTTCGAGCAGCGGATCAATCAGCGGCGGCCGCCCGCGAGGAGAAGAAACAAATCGATTTTTTAGCCACGATTCGGCATCGCAGGCAAGGCTGAACGCCGGAGGTACAATCACGAGGGTTAGGAAGGTAGAGAAAAGCAGTCCGCCGATAACCGTGACTCCCATTGGAGAGCGCCAAGCGCTATCGCCATAGATCGACACCGCAGTCGGAACCATGCCAGCGATCATCGCGACCGTAGTCATGATAATTGGCTGCGCCCGTTTATGGCTTGCATCGATGATAGCCTGATTCTGGTCGGCACCGCGATTGATCTCCTCAACCGCGAAGTCAATCAGCAGGATCGAATTTTTTGCCACAATACCGAGCAGCATCAGGACACCGATGAAAACTGGCATCGACAAGATGTTGCCCGTCATGTGTAGCGCTATCGCTCCACCCATTGGCGCGAGCAAGAGCGAGCCGATGTTGACCAGCGGAGGCAACAGTTTGCGGTAAAGCAGCACCAATACCGCAAAGACGAGCAATACGCCCGCCAGAACGGCAATGACAAAGCTCGAAATCATCTCTGCCTGAAGCCGACTGGCACCAAATTCGATCCGCTCGATCCCGGGAGGTAAGGACGCCAGAATTGGCAGAGTGTTTATCTTTTCCATTGCATCCCCCGAAACGGCGGACGGCGCGAGATCCGCGCTCACCACCACCCTGCGACGTTGGGCATAGCGGCGGATCTCGGTCGGGCCACTGCCGAACTCGATGTCGGCGACAAGATGCAGCGGAACCGACCGCCCGTCCGCCGTCGGTATGAGCAAGTGGCGTAGGGTATGAAAATTGCGCCGCGAGGCCTCATCGATGACTACACGGATGGGTATCTGACGGTCGGCGATGGAGAATTTGGCTACGTTCCTGTCGATGTCGCCAATGCTAGCGATGCGAACAGCTTCACCAAGCGCTTCGGTTGTGACACCGAGCTCGGCCGCCAGATCGAAGCGGGGCGAAATTAAGATCTCCGGGCGTGGCATATCGCCTTCGATCCTGGGAGAACGTAGCTCGGGAATGGTCTGCATTTGCGCCACAAGCCTTGCGGCCATATCGTGAAGGCGATCCGAATCTTCGCTGCTTAAAAGTACTGAGATGTCACGACCTGTTCCGCTTTCCTGACTCTGGAAGGCGATCCTCGCGTCGGGAATATGCTCAAAGGACGTTTGCATACGGCGCTCGAACTCGACGCTGCTAAGTTCGCGGTCGTCGGCAAGAGTGACGTCCACCCGAGCCCGACCGACGCCGATCTCGGCAACCGTGGACTCGACTTCAGCCTGAGATTGCAATATCCCCGCCAGTTCATCCACGACAGCAGTAGTATGTGCCAGCGTATTGCCAGACGGCAATTCGATATTAACGGTGCTGAAGTCATTGTTGGTGGCCGGTTTGAAGGCCGAAGGCAAGGTCGCGTATCCGAAAACAGTCGCTACTAATGCACCAGCTCCTACAGCCATTACTTTCCAGCGATGCAACATAGACCAGCGGAGAATCTTGAGATAGGCGCGCATCGCGCTGCCATCATGATGCGACACGCGCCCGAACGGCTTCAGATAGAAAGCGGCAAGCATAGGGGTGATCAGCCGGGCAACCGCAAGGCTCGTCAGCACAGCTACCACCACTGTCATACCGAATTGCTGGAAAAACTGTCCGCTCACGCCAGGCATAAGGCCCACCGGAAGAAACACCGCTACAATCGAAAATGTGGTCGCGACGACTGCTAGTCCAATCTCGTCGGCGGCATCGATCGATGCCTGGTAGGCTGATTTGCCCATACGCATGTGCCGTACGATGTTCTCGATTTCGACTATAGCGTCATCGACGAGTACGCCAGCCACCAAGCTCAATGCAAGCAGGCTCATGAAGTTCAGACTAAACCCCATCAGCACCATGAACCCGAATGTAGGAATTGCCGACAAGGGTATGGCCACGGCCGAAATCAGAGTCGCCCGAAAGTCGCGGAGAAAAAGCCAAACGACAAACACAGCGAGCAATGCCCCCTCATACAACGCCTGAATCGCCGCGCCATATTGGTTGCGCGTGTAGTGGACGGTCGAGGACAGTTCGGTGAAACGGACACTTGGATTTTCCGCTTCGAGGTCGCGCAGCGCCTTGCGCGTCTGGTCGTAGACTGCCAAGTCGGACGAGCCCTTGGCTTTGGCGATCGTAAAGCCGAGAAATTCACGACCGTTCATTTTGGCAAGAGAGCGTTGTTCCGCGTGCCCGTCGGTCACACGGGCCACGCTACCAAGTCGGACGGTTCGTCCGCCCCCGAGCATGATGTTCGTTTTGCTAAGGGCATGGGCGCTTGGCGTATTGCCCAGAACCCGGACCGCCTGCTCGGACCCCATGATTTCGAAGCGCCCTCCCGCAGAGTTGAAATTGGTCCGGCGAAGTTGTTGACTGACTTGATACGCCGAAATACCAAGCGATTGCATCGCCACAGGATCGAGCACGACGCGCAGTTCACGGTTCACGCCGCCAATGCGTTTTACTTCAGCCACCCCGGGGACGTCTAAAAGTCTCTTCGTCAATGTACTATCGACATACCATGACAAGTCGCCAACGGATTTATCTTCGAACGTGATCGCAAACCGCGCGATAGGTTCGCCATCGACCTCCAGGCGCTCAATTTGCGGTTCGAGTATATCGCCAGGAAGGTCACCTCGTATCTTGGCTACGGCATCGCGAATGTCGTTAAGCGCCCGGTCAATCGGTGTGCCAATGCTGAACTGAACGAGCGTTCGCGAAGTACCTTCGTTGACCCGCGAAAGGATTTCATCAACTCCATTTACCGCCCGCGCCGCGGCTTCAACGCGTTGCGTCACTTGGCTTTCCAGTTCGGTCGGGGCCGCACCAGACTGAACGATAGTCACCTCGATGGCTGGAAAGCTGATGTCCGGTGAGCTGTTGACGTCGAGAGTTTGTAAGCCAGCAATACCGCCGAGAAGGAGGGCAATAAACAACAAGATCGGGGGCAGTGGATTTCGAATGGCCCAAGCAGAAATCGGGTGCACGGTATTCCTTTCTCCTGCCCAAGCTGCGATAGGACGGCTATATTGTGAGCAACCCGCGTCGCCAGGCCTCGACAACGGCCTTGGCGCGGGAGTTGACCCCAAGTTTCTTTTTCGCGTTTTCGATGTGCATATGGACTGTTCGAGTCGCGAGACCCAATATCTGGCTGATAGCCCAGTCGCTTTTGCCTTGGGCGGCCCAGCCCAAACATTCGCGCTCTCGCCTAGTAAGCGCGTAGTGTTCGGGTGCCGCTTCGCAGTTTAGTCTCAAACCGGCGCGTGCGTAGATGTTGGCAATCGCCCCGATACTTGCCAGTTCGCAGTCGGCAAGGGACACTGGTCGGTCGCCGACCAACGCCACCGCGCCAATTTCGCCATGATGGCCAAGGACAGGTACGCACACGCCTTCGGTCTTGCCATTACTAATATCCGGTGCGTCCCGACTGGGTTCACATGGCCAAAGAAAAGGCCCGTCGTTGGCAAAAATGTGCGGAATCGCGTCACCAAGCCAATCGATGATAAAATCGCTAGAGGCGTCTCCCCCGCCGAACAACCGCTCGAGCCGAACGACTTCTCCTGGAAGCCCAAGCCGGACATAAGCGATACTGGAGAGCAGGAATGGTTTAAGTGCTTCCAGCAGCCTTTGCGAAAGATCAATGCAGCTGGATGCGAGATGCGCGTTTACAGCAAAGCTCAGGGCCGTGTCTCGCCGCAATATGTGCGAGACCGGATCAAAGGCTGGTTGCGTGTTTGTTTGAGGAATGCTCATCGTCTCACAATTGCTTTTTCCGTTTAGTTCAGGCTGCAGCCAATTTCTGACCTCCATAGAAGGCCAGCTCGGGCGAACTGAAAAGGGGACTGACCAGTCTCCGGTTGATCGCTCATGCTCATTTTCTTCATGCGTAAGCGGGCTAGAACATGCCTATCCGCTTCATGCTCAACACGTTGTGTCGTCCGACAATGAAATGATCGGCGAGGATCATTTCAAACTGCTTTGCGCGCGATGCGATGATCTTTGAGAGGTGGATGTCAGCAAGGCTCGGCCTGGCCGTCCCTGACGGATGGTTGTGAGCCAAAGTTATGCGATGGCAATCGAAGGCGAGCGCCCGCGAGAACAGCAAATGCATTGATAATGTGAGGGAGCCACTCTGCCCCTCAGCGATCGTCTCCTTCGCCATTACACTTCCCTGCGCATCGCCGAAAAAGGCAATCATCCGCTCGTGGCGCAAACGGCTCATCGTGGCCAGCAGGTAGCGCTTGAGCGCTGCCGAATCTTCATCAAGGCGGGTTAGCAGAAACCGGTCGCGCGCCTCTTTGGCAGAGTTACGCTGAACGGTCAGCTGGGGTCTGATTTGACCCGCTTGGGCCATCAGATGTTGGGCAGAATTGCTCGCTGCTAGCCGAAAGGAGCCGAGTAGCCCACCTAGAGCGCAGCGACCACCCGCCTGCGCTGGCATAATTCTAGTGTCGTCGCTGCACTCGTGACTAGGATTGCAAACCAAATTGGCCAACGCTCCATCACTGCGTACGCGATCGGAGGAATTTCGACCGTGGCCAGCTTCAGCACATGCGCGCTGACTGAAAGAAATTGGGCCGAACCTACCCACAGACACCACCAGTGATTAAACCTGAGCGCGACCAATACGACGAGCACAAGCGCGACCGTGTCGAGCGCAAAGCGAAAAAATTCGACCCCGATGTACTCGCCGGGACCACCTTGAAGGAGCATGTTGCCGACGTCGAGGCATAACATCCCAAGATAGATAGAAATGACATATTGATGAGGCCTCCTTCCGGCCACAAATGCGACGACAGTGAACAGCAGCAAAAGTCCAACCTGGATGCAGAACAGGATCATGATCAATGCCGCTTATTCACTATCGCCACGTTCGCCGGTCAGGCGGCTGCCTGCTTATGATCGCCGGTTGTGACGATATAGTCCGGGCAACCCGGTTGTTCAGTCGCGCCCAGCTCATGCGCAATCCCGAGTAATTGTGCATGTGCGCGCTTCGCATCGCCTTGCACGTCGACAAGCGATGAGACAATTTTACTGAGTCGTATCATCGCCCCCTGAGCTGTGGCACCGCCGACGCCAGATATATCGCGACGTGCAATTGCAGCGCTGTGAAGAAGTGCCGTCGCCTCAACGAGCGCGGTGTCAATGGAATCTTCCGTGCTGCAAAGGTTACGGGTTACGCGGGCGGAAGCGGAATTGATATCAAGTGGCAAGACTAATCTCCCTAATACAAAGCTGATTGGGCGTGACTAGCCGTCAAGAAGCGTCATGACCGCAATGCTAAAGCTCACTGAAAGTACCGCAATGATTATTAACACCACAGCCCCTGCAAGCATCGCAAAGACCTTACCAACAATTCCCAGCTCGACAGGACTTACACCCAGTTGCGGCCAAAGCTTGTTGAAGTTCCAAAAGTTGCGATCATCGAAGGTTATCGCGTCGTGAAACTGCAACTCGTCTTCGAGCCGTGCCTTGATCTGTGCAGGCAGCGTTCCGGATTGGGCCATAGGGATTGAGTCATATAGGACTGAACCACATATCTGCCGCCACTGTCGGTACGACCGGATCATATCAACCCTAACAGGCACACCATCGAGTTTCGAACGGATAGCGTCGATACGCTGGTCAACCGTCCGAGGAGCGATGTGCAACTTGCGCGCTATCTGTTTCGATGTGAGCCCCGAGGCCGCCAGATCAAGCGTCTCGATTTGCTTGGGCGTGGCGTTTTCAAAAACTATAAAATAGTCATCCGGCAGCATACGTGTTCCTGGCGAGTTTACTTCTGCTCATTGAAAATATTCGCAGCTGTTCGTCATCAACAAATCTGGCACGGCGGCTGCGTAAAATAGCAGCGCGTTGGCCTCATTTGATGGGTGATATTAACCGCCGAGTTTGCGCTGTTGCAAGCGCCGATATTCTATAGATTTCCGTTCGTGGTAGTACTCAACCCGATCATCCGAAAAAGGTTAATTGACGCTGCTCAAGTTGAGGGAAAGCAAATTCCGATAAAGCACAACCCTTCGTCGAATAGTCGGTGCCGCCGTTAGAAGGTCGTGCTACCTTTTCGGAGCTGCGTGTCGACGGACGGATTCAACTACTGCTTAAACTTGGATATTCGAGGCGTCCGGGCGCCGCGTCAATCGAGCAGGCCGTCGCATCTGTTGAGCCCCGGACATTAGCAGCGACTTGTACCTCCACGGAACCTGTGAGGTCCAGTTCCTTTCCGTACCTAGCCCCTTGCCGTTGAATCGATAGTCCTCGCTTCTCGCTATTTTTGGCCCAGACAGCGCTTTGTCTCTCGCAGTAATCCTGTGTGGCGCAACATCAGAATAGTCTTTTCTAACGCCCGCTTCGACGAGGCATCGGATGGGCTAGCCGTTGCGCAGACTTCCTAACTCCGCAGCAAGCTTCGTAACTCTGCAAATGCCACACAAGCCAAATCGGGTTCCGGGGCAAATCCTTTCTTCCAAAACCGTCCGCCGGAAAATTAGAATCCCTCGACGATCTTTGCCCTGCATTCTTCTCCAAATCGAATTCGCGCCAATCGGCAGCACAACAAGAAACAGACCCACTCCGGTCGCCTGTTTTACAGAGTTTATCTTGGGCTTTCTGCCTTGGCCTCGACAGCCTTGAGCATTTTTAGGGTATCTCCACATACGCCAGTTTATACCCCGGGATATGCCCAAAAAAGTGCAGGCTGGACGGAGATAAACCGAAATTACGCGAGACACTCATAACGCTAAAACCCTCAAAACTCTAGAGTTTTTTGGGACATTCCAGGAGGCGTCGGGTACGCGAATGGA
>CAWFCI010000024.1:0-189952 GCA_963814305.1 uncultured Alphaproteobacteria bacterium | reverse complement strand
GCCAGTCGGTAACTATCAGCCCATATGGTTCATCTAACACTTCGGAGACACGGTGATGATAGGTCAGAAAATCGCCATCCTTCTCACACGGCAACAATTCGAAAAATTTGGGATCGCGGGGATCCACAGCGAGTTGGCCCATGTAGAGGCGCAAGATTTGCGTGTTATTGTCTCGAACTGATGCGCAGGCCCGGACAGCAGCTTGGAAAACGAGCTTGATGTCCAGCGACGGCAATGGAGTCGTGTCGATTTCGCAAATCATGCACGACGCTTTTTCCCAATTCTGTTCGACAAAAGGCGGCCAAAAATCGTCGATTTCTGTTGTCGCGGTATTGGGAATAGACGTCTGCAAAGTCATGGAGCGGTGCGCAACAGCTTCGCTTGCACCAGCGATGCAGCGATAGCGACTTTCTCGTCGTCGGAAAGTTCGCCCGGAATTTCACGGACAAAAAAAGTGCCGGTTCGGGCAATCATTTCGAGGCCTTCGCGGGCCAACTCGGATACGGAAAAAAGGCGATCACCAGTCGATGGGTTGACAAGATGTGCCATCCCGTTCCCAATGTGTACGGCTAGCTTGTTTGCCAACTTGTTCAGCAGCCTCTGGTCCCGTGTGACGGCATTTTCATCGCGCCAGACGTCGGGCAGCGGCTCTCGATAGAAAATTTGGTAACGCTGCGCGAATTCTTCGAAGGTCCCCAAACGTAACGGCACATGTTCCGGTTCGCCGTCGGTGTCACCCGCGTCAGTCTCAGGAGCGTTTGCCGGGCGGTGTTGTACGTACATTCCAAAATATTCATGACAAAAATCTATATATTCACGGGTGAACAAAACAAATTGGTGCCATGCTTCGTCGATGCGCAATGAGTGCATGTCCCATATGCTGTCACGGTTGGCTTGTACAAAGACAATATAGCGTTTAACTTCGCGAAATAGGTCTTCGGCATCTGACTCACTTCTTACGATGTAATCCTGTACGAGCTTCTCTATTAAAAATGGGGCTTCATAGCTGAGCGCAGCGCGCAAATCGTTGTGCAGAACTGTTGCCGCAGTCATTGATAAACCCTTTCCAGCAAGCCGCGTCGTTCCAGCAGCGCGACGATCAGGTTACGTTCCTCATGCGAGTAACCGCCGGGGAGTTTATCCATTTGAAACGAGTTCTCTTGCGCGATGAAGGATACAGTTGCAGCAGCTTCGCTCCCGAAAATCAGCTCGACTTTCGCGTCATTCGGCGTGTGAGAGCAGAGCGCAATGCCGTCGTTGACATGTCGTATCGACAATTCCAGATCGGGATGCGTTCTGGACAACCGGATCGGGTTTTCGGATAACGGCAAGGAATTCGGCACTGATCGTCGCACAACGGCCTCTGTTTCCACATCGGAAAATAGGCAGCACATATCGAGAATGGGCGCAGCGTCCGGATGGCGCAGTGCCAAGACGTAGTGCGCAAGAAATCGGGCTTGCTGGGTTCGTTGCCGAGCCTTGGCTATCCGCATTTCAACGTCTGAGATCGGTGCGCCAGTCGCTGCGGGATGGGTCAATTTGGGCAAGAGCCGGATATCGTGATCTTCAGAAGGGCGGTCATGCGGACTGGATATATGAAGGGTCAGTGTCCAGTCACGGCTCGCATTCTTGGGCGCATGGATGCTTGGTTTGGTCAGATAACCAACTTCGCCGCTATACGTTTTGAAACGTGCTTTCGGCTGGAGCGCGCCTGCCTTGTAGGAGGCTTCCCGGTCGAACGAGACGACATCCAGCTCGTTGCGGCAGATTGCAGTCAGCGTCCAGGCGCTGTGTTCGTGAGGGCCGGGTGTTGCAGCGGGCCCCCAATAGCCAAATGACAGAATAGCGCCTGTCCGCGGCAACCGGATGAATGGTTTCAGCCCCGGGCCCATGGCACCTTCCCTCAGTCGCTCCAGTTCCGCAGCAACAGCACCAAGTTTGAAGCCATCGTCACCGAGATTTAGGTGCAGTAAATCGCGGGCTGCCACGACAGCTTCGCTGTCTGCCGCAGTACAGTCTTCTTGCGCCGGAAACGGCAGCGCCTCAAATCTATCGCAAAATTTAGCGAAACATTCTTGTAGCACGGTCACATACCCACAAAAAGTGACATCCGATAGCTCGATCTACCGCCAGAACCGCTCGCGGAAAACCAAGTCGCGGACATTTGCAGAGCAGACAGACTGGCAAACACCGCATACCGATTGGCACACACTGCAGCCACCTGATTGGCAAACAGACTGGCAAACACCGCAAACCGACTGACAGACGTTGCAAACGGACTGACATACGTTGCTGTGCGAACCACGACCCGGAATGACGATCCGGACTTTGCCGCGCACGATTTCCTCATGTTTCAGATAGTTTGAGACACCCACGGCTGCTTTGGTACGTTCGCGCCGAATATTGACCTTCGCGTTTTTTTTCAACCATAGTTTGATTGCGCCTTGCGACGCGTCTTTATTTGAAAGGCTCTCATGATAAACAATATCAGACTCTGCGACCTCCATACTTTCGCCCAAATCATCCAGAGTTGCATAGATGCACACGTAACCATCGTTCGCTGAAGGACCCACAAACCCTTTGATGGTGGTCAGGTCTCCAGTGCCGCTGCCAACTAACTTCGCCAGCAACCCATGATGGGGTAAATCGCTTTTTGATGAAGCTGTCATGTTCGCTATCCTCTCTTTGCAAGACAAAAAGACAAATTAAATCAGAAGCATCTGACCCAGTGAAAGCGACTTATTTTTTAGTTAGCAACTTGAGGCCAATAAAATAAACCTCGACTCGCATCGTCTATAATAGCAAGTAATTCGCAACATTCAAGTCCATTCTATAGGTTAACCGACGCTTCCTTGGCCTCCTCCATCTGGAAATCCCTTCGACAGGCTCAGGACAGGCATATCGCGCAAGAAGAAGCTGCTGGAAAAGCAGAAGAAGGGCAAGGCCTGTCCTGGGCTAGTCGAAGGGCGCGGATGCGGGGGCCGATAGCGACCAGAGGTCAATATGGGAATGTGATCGATTCCGCAGACCTGTGCGCCGTAGCCTTGGCGTAGGTGCAAGGCGTTCATCGCGGCGCTAAGGATGGGTTGAAGGATGACGGACTTGTCCGCCGTAGCCTCAGGCGAAGAATGGCGGACTTGTCCGCCGTAGCCTCGGCGAAGGCGGATGGGCGAGGAGTAACCTTTACGCCGCCTCAGGCGTTTCCCACACCACTAACTTCAATCCCGGCAGGTCGCGAAAATCCCGGCCATTCATGGTAATCAACGTCAGGTCATGCGCCAGCGCGGTGGCCGCGATCATGCGGTCGAGAACCTTGCGTTTGGAAAAGCCAACCTGTTCCAATATCGAGCGATCAGCCCCGAATTCCATTTCCCCAAAGTCGATGACTTCCGTACGCCGGAGTATCGCCTCAAGATTGGGTCGCAGCAATTCGGTTTGTTCGGGGTCGCGGTACAGGCCATTTTCGAGCTCGATCCGCGTTATCATGGCAATGGCAGGCAACGCATCGAGTTCTGCCATATGGCGGGCGATACCCTCGTCACCGTCGCGCAAATGGATGACGACATTGGTGTCGATCAGGAACGACAAATGTTAAAGCCCCGGACGGTCAGGAAATTCAAACGGATCACGTTTCTGGATGGTCGGCGGCTTGGGCAGCTTTTTCAACTCATCCAGCATGTCCAGCAATGCCTTTTTTTCAGCAACAGGATCGCGCAGCGTGCGGATGGTGACGGTATCGCCGGACTTTTCCAGCGCGACCTCTACATCGGCAGGAATCGCAAAGCCCTTTGGCAAGCGCACGGCGACGCTGTTGCCGGACTTGAAGGTCTTGGTGTGAATGGGGTTGTTCATGGCTTGTATATACGGGATATACGGTGGGGGGGCAAGAGTGTCGCGCGATGCGCAAGCCTGTCCTGAGCCTGTCGGGCCGATAGGCGACCGGAGGTCAACGGACGTGACCGCGAAATGTTACGGCGGCGACCCTTCGTCAGGCTCAGGACAAGGCATATCGCGCAAGAAGAAGCTGCTGGAAAAGCAGAAGAAGGGCAAGGCGCAGATGAGGGAGTATGGGAATGTCTGATTTCCCTCAGGAGGCTTTCATCGCCGCATTACGGATGGGCGAGGAATAGTGGTTGCACCGACAGCGTTCGAATAGCGGTTAAATTAAGCTTGTGGGCTATTTTAGCATAGACTAGCTAATGGTTATGGCGCGACCAGACCTTTTTCAGCATATTTGTCAAATAGCTGGGCCTTCAGTAAAATCTGTTGATCCTCGCGACGGATGGCCCGGAATTGCAAGGGTGCAGACTGCTCAAGGTGCGTCTACGGTTTCGTTGCATGTTTCAAACATAAGCACTCATGCTCGCGCCGACTATCAGCGGAGATTCCAAAATCCCGGCAACAGGACTCCCGTGGACGCTCCCAACGGTGCTATCCCAATATTGCTAGGCCTCGGTGCAGTGAATGGAACCGAAATAGTAGTAGCGGTGTCGGGGGCGACAAGGGTCGGACGTGAGGCGCGCTTTTCAATCCTATTTAACGTGGGGATAATGGAAGAAGCGGCGTTGACGGGCTGGAGCGAGTATCAGTCGAGTACTGGCGAAACCATAGTTGCCATGCACCCTCGACTAATACCCGCGTTTGTAGAGGCGCTGATCCATAACGTAGTTCTAGACCCAAGCTCGGTAAGCGATGCAGCAAGCGCGTCAGGGCTGTCGGAACAGGACGACGATGAAAGCAGCGAAAGAACTAGAGTTGCGGTCAGTCGCCTCGTTCCGACGGGCTGCATTCGGCCGTGACGTTTGCGACGCATATGGTTGTAAATGTGCAATGTGCGGAATTGGATTAGGACTTTTGGAGGGCGCGCACATTTATCCTGCCAGCGCTCCAGGTTCTACAGACCGAACTTGGAATGGTTTGGCACTCTGCAGAAATCACCACCGATTGTTTGACAGGCACAAAGTTTGGATTGACCCGGATGGCAAGGCGATAAGTTGGCATCCTGAGATCATTGAACAATCTCAGAATGAACCAATCGTGGCAAATCTGCTTGCCAATACCCAAGCGCAGATTTCACTTCCAATTTTGCAAAGGCATCATCCAAGGCCAGCAATGTTTCGTCAGCGTTACCAATTGACCGAAGCTCTTTACGAATGGGCCGCTTTAGGGCAATCCCCGATCATTTTGGGCGATCGCACTTTTCTAGCTATACCGCTTCAGCTAGATCAGTATTTTCGGCGTTACGACGCAACATCCTGACCTTGCTTTCGACAAGTGCGCGGGGGAGAAAGCAGTGGAAAAGGGTATGTACACAACACCGTTTCAGCTTGAATTATTGGGTGAGTCTATCTAGTTGTGCGTACATCAACCCGAATTCGCCTCAATTCCTCAATTACATCTGGAAAGTTAAGCTGCTGAAGGTTCAAGTTCTGTTTCAAATTTTCAATCTTGATGAACTGACCACAATTCTCGGTTTTCCCAAAAAAGTTGATCATTCGTGATATCTCTGGCGCTATTCCCAGCTTCCAATCGGAAACGATTTTTACCGTGTCGCCACGGTTCGCGTAGTGTCCGTAAATATCTATCAACGTGAAGAAGCGTGACCTGGCTACCAAAACCTTTTCAACGACTGACCATACCTGAAAAAGTTCGTCCGAAACTTAAAATTCGTGCCTTTACGCTCAGTTGCTCATAATCAGGTAAGTATTTACGAAGCCCCGAAATTTCTAAGGTTGAAAGTGGTAATTTGGGACCGTTAAGCCGGACAATCTCAAGATTGATGTTAGGGCCGTCTTCTGAAACCGACACTTTCAGTGCCTGACCATCCAAATCAATAGGGCTTTGATGCTCAGTTCGCTCAAAAAGGCGTTGGTGGGTGATCCAATAAGTCGCCAAGGCAGAGTTGGTTTTTTCCGCATTGCTAGGTTTGATGGAACCGTGAGCTTCCTTTGCCGTGTCGCGAAATTCAGCGCTTCTGGCTCGCTGTCTCTGACGAAACGTCGATTTGAAGCCTTCCTGCCGGACAGGATATGTCAGTTTTTCCGATGGTTGAAGTAGCTGCTCTTTAACACACACAGCGATTACCTCGGCTCAAGCGAGGCGGCACGGAATTCCCAATCTGTTCAAGAACAACAGCATTGCTACCCTGCAACTCATAGTCGTCTGGAAAACTTTGAAGTCTCTTTAATTCAGCCGTTGTGAAGTGGCGATTTTTCCAGTGAAATGGCCCTGTAAACTTTCCCGGCTGCGCTTTCAGTGTACGGCAAGGCGAATTTCGATCAACTTTATAAAGCAAATCGTGAAATTTTGACCTCCATCCGAAAAACGGGCGCCGGAGTAATTCATCTCGGCAGTAAAGTAAGCGTAATTTAGGCCTTCCGGCACCAGCGGCAACAAATGCCCGTACATTCCTCCCAATTTATCGTGAAAGGGTTCATTATCGGATTGGAGGTCATTAATTGCTTGAGCAACTGACACAAGCTCAGGCCCTCCGTAAGAAGTCGGGGCCATGTGTGGGTAATGGAAATGCAAAGCACTTTGAACGACTGCCGATCATTATCAGTCGCTCACGATGTTGCGGCACACCGTAGTCGGCGGCGTCGACAACCTCCCACTTTAGTTGATATCCTCGCTGTGAAAATGCAGCGCAAATTTCTCGCCAAGGTTCGCCTTTTGTTGCTTCCGGGAAGGCCATAAACATTTTCAAATACAAAAACTTCTGGCTGCAATTCATCTAACACCCGACAGTATGCTTGGAAGAGCTGCCCTTCTCGTCTCCCGTTCCAATGACGCCTCCCGAACGCCGACCAGCGGCAGAAAATGTCTGGCAGGGTGGGCCGCCGATAACGCACTGAATTCCCGCATCCTGATAGGGCGCGGTATCGAACTTCCGAATATCAATTTCGTGGACTGTAGTAGCCTCGCCAAAGCGATGGTTACCGCCAACATTGGCGCGAAGAGTTTTGCAATAATTTGGCTCGATTTCCACGCAACCAACAATGTCAAAGCCAGCCGCGAGAAAACCCAAATCCAAGCCTCCAGCACCCCGAGAAAAGGCTCAATGTGCGAATACAAGTCAATGGTTTCTCCGATTAGCGTTTACGGCGGAATTCGCCCTATTTAAATCGATTTGCATCCAATTGCAAAGTCCTATTTGGATGTTGATTTGTTAATGGCAGTGGATAACTATTCCATTGCGTAACAGTTTACACCAACCACAAACCGCTTCCACTCAACTTCATCCGGCCCCGGCAGCAACGGGCCGTCGGGTGGCTCGCGTGTTTGTTCGACCTTAAGGTGACGGCGCTTTTCGCCTGATGGGCCGATGCACTTCTTGCAGTACAGCCGCTTCACGAACGCCGCGATCGCTTCGCTCTTGCCGCTTGCGCGCCAGCCCTGATCAAAGGCTTGCAATGTAGGATTGCAACTGCGATTCTCTCCACCGACATCGGTATATGCCCTATGAGCCAACGCCCGTCCTGATCCGGTCGAAGGAGGGCTTGCGACCTGCTCATCGCCTCCGTCTTAAATTGACAAGTAGTGGACAGCTACCCCCCGCATTTTGCGTAAATCTTGTCAATTTAAGGCTGTTGCCTGCGTCCCCCGGCTTATCGAAATCGCTCGTTGCCCCCTCGTGCGCTCGCGCGCTACAGGATAATGGGTAAGGAGTGAGGCGATTGCGATATGCGGGACTGGTTTTGTTGTGGGTGTTGGCGGGATGTGCTTCGGGCGCTGCCTTGCCCGAACGGGCGGGGGACCCTTCGACGGGGCTCAGGGAAACGGTAATGGCTGAGGCCGCAAAAGGCGCTCATGACGTGGGACGACCTGCTCTCGCGGCCAAAGCCTGCGCCTGATGCGACGGTCAGCTATGGCGCGGATGCCTTGCAATTGGTGGATGTGTGGAGGCCTGCCGGGAGCGGTGGCCCGCATCCGGCGGTGGTGATGATCCACGGCGGATGCTGGCAGACGGCGATTGCCGAGCGCGATATCATGAACTGGATTGCGGGTGACCTGCGCGCGCACGGCGTGGGCGTGTGGAATATCGAATATCGCGGGGTGGACCGGGGCGGTGGCTATCCGGGGACGTATCAGGATGTGGGCGCGGCGGCGGATATGTTTGCGGCGAAGCGCGGGGAGTATGGGTTTCGGACCGACGCGCCGGTGGTGGTGATCGGGCATTCGGCTGGCGGGCATCTGGCTTTGTGGCTGGCGCGGCGGGCTGGGCTGGCGAAGGGGGATGCGTTGCGGGGTGCGGAGCCTTTGAAGGTCGATCTGGCGATATCGCAGGGCGGGCTTGCCCGATCTGCGGGCGCAGATGACGCTGCCCGATCATGGTTGCGGCAATGAGGCGGCGGCGAAGATGGCTGGCAATGCGGATTTTGCGCGGACCTCTCCGCCGGAAATGCCCAAAGGGAGCGCGCGCGAGTTGCAGTTTAACAATGACCTCGACAGCATCGCGCCGCCGTCGTTCGGCGCGGCTTATGGTGCAGAGATGGTAACAACGCCGGGTGAAGGCCATGCCGAGCTGATCGCGCCCGAGACCGTGAGCTGGGGCAAGCAGCGCGCGGTGATATTGAAGGCGTTTGGGCTTTGAGTTTGGAGGCGGCGGAGAGGCTCGACGCGGCGGACCCGCTGGCGGGGTATCGCGAGCGGTTTGTCCAGCCCGAGGGGGTGATTTATCTCGACGGCAATTCGCTCGGGCCGCTTCCAAAGGCGACGCTGGCGGCGAGTGCGGATTGATCAGCGCGGCATGGGGGCAGCGGCTGATCCGCAGCTGGAACGAAGGCTGGATCGACGCGCCGCAGCGCGTTGGCGCGCATGATCGCGCCGCTGATCGGGGCAGACGCGGACGAGGTGATTGCGGCGGATTCGACTTCGGTGAACCTGTACAAGCTGATCGTCGCGGCGCTGCGGCTCGACCCGGCGCGCAATGTTGTGGTCAGCGAGGCGGGGAATTTTCCGACTGATCTGCATATCGCCGAAGGGGCGGTCGCGGCGGTTCCGGGGGCGGAATTGCGCGTCGTCGAGCGCGGGGCGCTGGCCGAGGCTTTGGGCGATGACACCGCGTTGCTGCTGCTCACCCATGTGCATTACAAGACCGCCGAGCGCTTCGACATGGCCGCGTGGACCAAGGCCGCGCATGATGCGGGCGCGTTAGTGTGCTGGGACCTGAGCCATAGCGCGGGCGCGGTGGCGGTGGAGTTGAACGCGGCGGGGGCTGATCTGGCGGTTGGGTGCGGCTATAAATATCTCAATGGCGGCCCCGGCGCACCAGCGTTTCTCTATGTCGCGAAGCGGTGGCAGGATCAGCTCCAAAATCCGCTATCCGGCTGGATGGGCCACGCCGCGCCGTTTGAATTTGCCGATGGCTATGAACCGGCGGCGGGGATGAAGCGCTGGCTGACCGGCACGCCGTCGGTGCTTGGGCCTTGCCGCGCTCGAAAGCGGGCTAAAGCTGTGGGACGGTCTCGACCGTGCCCAAATCGAGGCGAAATCGGCGGCACTCTGGGACATTTTCCACGCCGCCGGAACCGCCGCAGGCCTTGAATGCGTCACCCCCGCCGACCCCGCAAAACGCGGCAGCCATATCTCCTTCCGCCACCCACATGCCTATGAAATCGTGCAAGCGCTCATCGCGCGCGGCGTTATCGGCGACTTTCGCGATCCCGACATATTGCGCTTCGGCCTGACGCCGCTGACGCTCAGCCATGCCGATGTCTGGAACGCTGGCGAGATGTTGCGCGAGATCGTCGAAAGCGGCGAATGGCAACGCCCCGAATTCGCGCTGCGCAACGCCGTGACCTGAAGGTCAGGCCAGACCGCTAATCTCGTAAGCCCCGCTCGAAAAATTGAACGCCTTCGATGTCGGGACAAGGTTGCACGGCGTTGCCACCACGCGATTCTTGACGGCTTCATAGGTCTCGCCGCTGGCAATAATCACCGACCGCGTGCGCTCACCCGCCTCGCACAGCGCCGCAGCCACCGCGATCGGCGGGCCCACAATAGTCAGGCTCTGGAACTGCGAATGACCGAGATTGGCACGCAGCAAACGCCCGCTCGCGATCCCTGCGCGGTAATAAATCCCCGCGAGTTGCGGGTTCAATGAAATCCAGTAATCGCGGATATCGACAAAAGCGCGCTTCATTTCGAGCGCGGCTTCGACTGCGGCGAGTTCATGCTCGGGCTGCGGCCTTGGCACGTTGAAACGCAGCAAAGCGCCGTCGCCCATATAATTGTCGAGCGTCGCGCCTTTGCGAAACGCCGCCTCGCACATCGTTTCAAAATATTCGTTGAGCAATTGCAGCGCAAAGCTCGACGAGAATTCCTTGAACAAAAGCGACGAGCGCGACAGGTCGAAATATAGCACCGTCCCGTTGCTCCCCGAACCATCCTCCGCCGGACCCATGAGTTTCATGAAATCGGGCAGCTTCGACAGCGCGGCAACGCGCTCGGCAATTGGCGTCACCATCGCCGCAAGTCGAGTCAGGTCGGCATCGGTAAACGCCGCCTCGCCTTCCTTGCGCAGCAATTGCAGCACGCCGATGATATCGCCCTTGTCGCGCAAAGGCGCGTTGAGCGTGGTCGAGGGTGCGTAATTGGCTATGCTCTCAGCCGCCTTGAAGTGCGTTGCGTCGCTGCCGGTGTTGACCGACACGAAGCTGTCGCCATCGGTGAAGCAGCGGCCGGCAAGGCTTTTCAGCGGGATGATCTTCGAACGAAGCCGCTGCGTCTGCGGGCTGAACGGTTCGATACACAGGAACGCTAGGCCGTGCACATCGCCCTTGATGCCGGTGACCGGAATGTAGAGCGAACCACCGCTCGCACCCACCGCCTTCATCAGCGCCTGCAAATCCGCATCCAGCCCGGCCTTCTGGCTCAGCACCACGCCGCCGCCGCGTCCGGCGAGTTCGAGCTGGCTCAATAACTGGTCGCGTTGAGTGACGGCCTGTTCAAGCTGCGAAGCAAGATCGCGCTTTTCGGCCTCCAGCCTGTCGCGTTCGCCCTTTTCCTCGTTCTTGGCGAAAAAGCGCGTGACGCCGACGAGCACGGCAAGGATGCCCAGGCCGCCGCCGATTATTCCGATCCACAGGCTCACATTGTCCATCTTCACTCCCTACGATGGCTATGTGGGAAGATGTCGGAGCGGCATAGCGCCGTCAAGTGCCATCCTTTTACCACTGACAAGCCCGCTTACCCCTGCTAGTGGGCCGCGCATCATGTTAAATTTGAATGGAATCACCGTGCGGCTCGGCGGGCGCACCATATTGGACCGCGCAACCTCGACGTTGCCGCCTTACTCGCGCGTCGGCCTTATCGGGCGCAACGGCGCTGGCAAATCGACGTTGATGAAGGTGATGATCGGCGAGCTGGAGGCCGATGACGGCAGCATCGAAATGCCCAAGAACACGCGCATCGGCTATATCGCGCAGGAGGCACCGTCGGGCACCGCGACCCCGTTCGAAACCGTACTCGCAGGCGATGTCGAGCGCGCGGCGTTGATGGAAGAGGCCGAGCATTGCGCTGACCCCGACCGGCTGGGCGAACTGCACGAGCGGCTGATTGCGATTGATGCCTATACCGCGCCAGCGCGGGCGGCGCGGATTCTTGTGGGGCTCGGGTTCGACGAGGAAATGCAGGGGCGGCCACTCGATAGCTATTCGGGCGGGTGGAAAATGCGGGTGGCGCTGGCGGCGTTGCTGTTTTCAGAGCCTGATCTTTTGCTGCTCGATGAGCCTTCGAACCATCTCGATCTCGAAGCGACATTGTGGCTTGAAAACTTCCTCAAATCCTATCCCTCGATGATGGTGGTGATCAGCCACGAGCGTGATTTGCTCAACAATGTCGTCGACAATATCCTGCATCTTGAGGGCGGGCCAGACCACGCTTTATTCGGGCGGGTATGACAGTTTCGAGCGGCAACGCGCCGAACGCGCGGCGCAGCTTGCGGCGGCCAAGGCTTCGCAGGATGCGCAGCGCGCGAAGTTGCAGGATTATGTCGCGCGCAACTCGGCCCGCGCCTCGACCGCCAAGCAGGCGCAATCGCGGGCCAAGGCATTGGCGCGGATGCAGCCCATCGCGGCAATGGCCGAAGACCCGACGCTTGAGCTTCGACTTTCCATCGCCCCGACGAACTGCGCCCGCCTTTGGTGACGCTCGATATGGCGGCGGTGGGTTACACCGAAAACAAGCCGATATTGCAGCGGTTGAACCTGCGGCTCGACCCCGATGACCGCGTGGCGTTGCTCGGGCGCAACGGTAACGGCAAGACGACGCTGGCGCGCCTGCTCGCGGCGCAGCTCGCGCCGATGGATGGCGCGATGTCGGCCTCGGGCAAGATGCGCGTCGGTTATTTCACGCAATATCAGGTCGAGGAACTCGACGGCAAGGACACGCCGCTTGAGCATATGAGCCGCCTGATGAAAGGCGCGACGCCGGGCGCGGTGCGCGCGCAACTGGGGCGCTTCGGCTTTTCCGGGGCGAAGGCGACGACGCTTGTCGGCAAGCTGTCAGGCGGCGAGCGCGCTCGACTGGCGCTGGCGCTTATCACCCGCGACGCACCGCATATGCTGATCCTCGACGAGCCGACGAACCATTTGGACGTCGATGCACGCGAGGCGTTGGTGCAGGCGCTGAACGATTATGAAGGTGCTGTGGTTCTGGTCAGCCACGACCGCCATATGCTGGAGCTAACCGCCGACCGGCTGGTGCTCGTCGATAACGGCACCGCGACCGAATATCAGGGCAGCATCGACGATTATACCGACATGATCCTGGGCAAGAGTCCGGCCAAGGAAAAGATGTCCAAAGCCGACCGCAAGGAAGACAAAAAGGCGCAAGCCGCCGCCCGCGAGGCTCAGGCCAGACTGAAACGCGAAGTGAGCGATGCCGAAGCGGATTTGGCGAAGCTGGAGGTCGTCCTGACCGCGCTTGACAAGGCGATGTTCGAGCCGGGCGCGGTGGCCGAATATGCGGGGCTGACGATGGGCGAATTGTCGCAGCGGCGCGGGAAGATCGTCGCGGCGCAGGAGGCAGCGGAGGCAAAATGGGTATCGGCGAGCGAGGCTTTGGAAAAGGCTGGCTAGGGGTTTAGCTGCCGCAGCCGTTCGGGTAGCTTTTCAACTATGGCCCGGCGCTCGTCATTGCTGGCTCCGCCCCAAAGCGCAATCTCGTCCAAAGACCGCCCGCAGCCGAGGCAATATTGGCTCGTCTGGTCCAGGTCGCATATGTCGATGCAAGGCGACGGAATGTTTACAGCTTCTGTCACGCGACCGCCGCAAGCGCCGCCGCGAACCGCGCCTCGCCTTCGCCCCTTATCAGCGCATAATTGACACCGCGATTGTCGAGCTCGGCCTTGCACAAATCGAAAAATGCTGCCGTTCTTCGGGCCCCGCATAAACGCGCAGGCCGTCGTCGATAAAAGGCAGGTCGATGTCGAGCAACAGATAGAGATCGGCATAGTCGTTGAAGCCATCGAACCACGCATCGCGCCGCCCGAACATCATCTCCGCCCAGACGGCGGTAATAAGCGGATCGGTATCGAACAGCACAACGGCACCTTCACGCGCCGCCGCCGCACGGTTCATGGCGTCTTGGGTCTGCGCGATATGCACCAGCTCGGCCATGCCGATATCGGTGCCTTTCGCCTCGCAATAGGCGCGACCATATTCAGGGACGACCTCGCACCCCAGATGCGCCGCAAGCCGCGTGCCGAGTGTTGATTTGCCCGTGCTTTCGGGGCCGTGGAGGCAGATGCGTTTCATGCGCTTTCAGCCTTCCGCCATTCCACCAATCCGGCAATCGCGAGTACGAGAAACACGCCGTACAACCCCGCCGTCAGGTACAGTTCCTTGGTTACATAAAGCGGGATCGAGATCAGGTTGACGATAATCCAGTAGTGCCAGTTCTCGACAAAGCGCCGCGTCATCAGGATTTGGCCCGCGACCGATAGCATCGCGACAGCCGCGTCCCAGTAAGGCACGCTGGTGCCGGTATAGCGCCCCATCAGGTATCCCCATGTCCCGATGAGGGCAATCGAAGCGACAATCCATGCTGCATAACCTAGGCGCGGCAACCGGCGCACTATTATCTCGCCCGCATCCGCTTTATTCCGGTGCCAACTCCACCAGCCATAAAGGTTTACGACGGCAAAAAAGACCTGCAAACCGGCGTCGCTATAGAGCTTGGCATCGCGGAAAATCACGAAATAGAACGCCACCATCGCAATTCCGACGGGGAAATTCCACACTGAACGCCGGATGATCAGCACGATGTTGGCGATACCCAGCAGGACGGCGATAATTTCGATGGTGCTCATATGCTATCCGGCTAATTTTTTTGGAACTTTCTAATACTTTTTTATTTATCTGCATGTAATTTTAGCTATGAACCTTATTAACCACTTTTCGCGGGAGATACATATGCGCGGCCCAGAACGTCTTTAGCTTGTCGCCAACGCCTTTAGTTGTCGGTTTCCCCGCTCACGGTGAAGGCTGAAAAATCCTCGAAATAACTCAATATCGTCTGGGGTTTGCTGTGCCCAGTTCCAAGCCTTCTCGCAAAGCTTTATGCCTTTTGTGACGTCATGAACCGATGTTGCAGTCATAATCAGCACAGCGCCCTTTGTATCGTTCATCGACATTTGGGTGCGCTCGCATGACGCTTTTGGAATATTTTTCAATAGATTGCGGACCTTTTCGATGGCGGCAGGCGAAGAGGGTGCTCCCGAACTGAAGATCTGCTCTGCTTTATAATATGCCAGATCTAATCGAGCGAAGGCCTTGTCTGCGGGGGTAGTGTAAAGCGATACCAATTGCTCGGCGGCTTTGACTGCTCGATCTAGTTCGCCAAGGCTCCAACATGCCTGCGCTTCAAAGCCCACCGCTTTTACACGCTCATCACCCTTCGCCGTATTGACCCAGTTATTGATCGCTTCGAGCGCTATTTCGTCGATGTCGCGATCGCGTCGGCTCGTCGCGAGCAGCATTGCCAAGCTGCATGTGGATCGAGATTGGCCCGCGACTTTTGTTAGCGCCGCCAATTTATCAACAAAGATATTCAATTCGATATCCTCTTGATGGCACTCGGAAAAATGATCCAACTTCTCAAGTAGGATTCTGGCGCATTCTGCGATTGAGCTATCGTCTGAATTATAGATTTGTTCTGATGCTGTGGTAAATAGCCGGACCACGGCGACGTTTCGACGTTCCTTCTCTTCTTCTTCGTGCGACAACACAATGTCCCGAAGTTCCTCGCTCTGACGCTCAACGCCCTGTAACTGATTACCAATTTCTTCGATTAAGGCCTTTATTCGCGGATCGACGGCGTGCCTCACCTTGTAAGTGAGGTCGTGTGTCTTTGTTGCCCAGCTATCATTCAGCAATGCCTTCACTTGGATTTCACATCTGAATCTCGATCTGCTAACTCCCCGGCCATGTACGATGACATGGCTCGCTGCATAGCCACCCCTATTGATTTTCTCCGTTTTGAGATATTTGAACGACCTGAAGGCATCGACGCGCTCGAGTATTGAAACAACCCGATCAACTCCGGAATCGAAATAAGTCACAATGGTAATGCCAATGATGTCATGCACCTCTGACGGATGATAATGAAAATTATCGTCATCTCGCCATCGTTTGAGCTTTTTAGCGATGCCGGTGTCACTTTTAAGTATGTCTCCACCAACCTGTTTGTCACCTCGGCTATAAATTCGATATACAAGTTCGTGATTGCGAGCGCGATCTTTTAAATCGCCAAGTTCGCCTTGAATTGCGGCCAAAAATCTACCATACTGCCCACGAGTCCGCTCAAGATATGCGCTAACTTCTTCGACAACCTCCTGCATTGACGTTTCTCCCTCTAAAAGCGATATATCAGCAGGAATTATTTGATAGTTCAAGGCTATGTTTGTAGTGTAAAAGTCCGGTCTAAATTGCATTTCAGTAAACTGTGCGTATCTTGTTTAGTGGCATCAGCTTGATTGCTTGGTTTAACGACAGTGAAACACGTCATCTTTGTATGATTATTCCAGCTGATTACGTGTATTTTTCAGCACAGGAAAAGGATGCGGATGATGTCGCAAGCCGCAGCTTGTCCTGATTGACGTCTGGCTGACGCCGTGCAATCTCTGATCGCAGGAAAAGGAGAGGAACGGCGACATGGCTGACAAAGACTCGGGTAAAAAATCGGGCGAGAAGAAGGCCAAGAAAAAAGGCGCGCCGTTTTCGGGCATGGCCGGGGCGTTCGACGCCGCCAATGACGCGACTTCGGCGCTGGGGCCACTGGCCGGATTGGCGCGAGAGGATTTTATTGGCGCCATCGGCCTTATGCTGCGGCAGACCGCGACCAATCCCGACAAGGCGTTCAAGGCGACCAAGGGCTTCTCCGAGGATGTCGTCAAGATCATGACCGGCCAATCCGACCTCGCCCCCGACCCCAAGGACAAGCGCTTCATGGACCCGGCGTGGCGCTTCAACCCGTTTTTCAAGGCGGGCGCGCAATATTATCTCGCGGTGCAAAAGGGGGTCAAAAGCTATATCGAAGACCTCGAAATGGACGCCATCGAACGCGACCGCGCCAATTTCGTCAGCCAGATGATCATGGATGCGCTGGCCCCGACCAACAGCCTGATCGGCAATCCGACCGCGCAAAAACGGCTGGTGGATTCAGGCGGCCTCAGCCTCGTGAAGGGCCTGAAAAACGCCTATAATGACATTGTCCATAACGACATGATGGTGAGCCAGGTCGACAAGCGCCCATTCAAGGTGGGCGAGAATCTCGCGACTGCCAAGGGTAGCGTTGTTTATCGCGATGAACGCTTCGAGCTCATCCAATACGCGCCCACAACCGACAACGTCTACGCCATCCCGCAGCTGACCATCCCGCCGCAAATCAACAAAATGTACATCAACGACATGTCGCCGGAAAAAAGCGTGATCAAATGGCTGCAGGATCATGCTGTCCAGCCTTTTCTGATCAGCTGGCGTAATCCCACTCATGACCAGGGTGTTTGGGGCATGGCTGAATATGTCGAAAGCTGCATCAAGGCGCTCGACGTGGTGTGCGAGATTACCGGCAGCGACAAGGTCAATATTTCGGGCGGATGTTCGGGCGGGCAAACGATGTCGGTGATGTTGTCGAAGCTCGCTTCGATGGGCGACGACAGGGTTAACGCGATCACCATGATGGTCTGCGTGCTGGAACCCAAGCCCGGCGATACCGAGGCGTCTTCGCTGGTCAGTCACAACGGCATTGCGCTGGCGCGGCAACGCGCGGCAAAGAAAGGCGTGATCGAAGGGAGCAGCATGGCACGTGGCTTTGCCTGGTTGCGCCCCAATGATTTGATCTGGAATTATGTCATCAACAATTACCTGCTTGGCGATGATCCACCCGCATTCGACGTGCTGTTCTGGAATGCTGACACGACCAACCTGTCGTCGAGCCTGATGGGCGATTTCCTGGAGCTGTTCGAGGCCAATGCCTATGCGCAGCCCGGCACCTATGACGTCGCTGGCCATACGCTCGATCTGACCAAGGTGACCGGCGACATGTTCATATTGGGTGGTACGACCGACCATATCACGCCGTGGAAAGCGTGTTACCGTTCGACGCAGTTGTTCGGCAGCAAGAATATCGAATTTATCCTGAGTCAAGCCGGCCATATGCAAGCGATCCTCAACCCGCCGGGCAACCCCAAGGCGAAATTCTGGAAGCATTCAAAGGGAAAAACCCCAGCCGATGTGGGCGAGTGGATGAAAGGCACCGAGGAGGTCGCCGGAAGCTGGTGGCCCTACTGGATGGAATGGTTGCAGGCGCGCTCGGGCAAGGAAGTGGAGGCTCCGGGCGGATTGGGGAGCAAGGCGTATCCAGCGATGGAGGCCGCGCCGGGGCTGTATGTTCTGGAGTGAGGGGGGCGAGCGTAAATGCCAACCATTTATTCGCCAAACGGCTTCCGGTTCTATTTCTACAGCCACGAACCCAATGAGCCGCCACACGTCCACGTGGACAAAGGCGAAGCGACGATCAAGGTTTGGCTAGGCAGTCTTGAGGTTGCAAAGAGCCGGGGCTTTCGCGCGCACGAGATTTCTGGCATAATCGCAATGGTCAGCGAACATCAGGCGATGTTCACGGAGAAGTGGCATGAATATTTCGGCTAAAGTCACGGACGAGCGTGTCCTCGACGTGCGGTTCGACGAACATAGTCTGATTGTCGATTTGATGGACGGGCGGACAATTTCTGCGCCTCTTGCTTGGTATCCCCGTTTGGCAAATGCCAGTGTCGAGCAACGGACGCATTGGGAGAAATGCGGTGTTCAGTACGACTTTCAGGATTTGATTAGGAGAGATGGTTATGGCAATGTTGTATATTTGATGCCGACGTTTGCGGACAATTTCTTCGCCTCTTACTTGGTATCCCCGTTTGGCAAATGCCAGTGTCGAGCAACGGACGCATTGGGAGAAATGCGGCGGCGGCTTCGGCATTCACTGGCCCGACGTAGACGAGGACTTGAGTACTGAAGGACTGTTGCGCGGTGCGCCCGCTGCACGGGCAGCCTAAGGCAGTTTCGACAAAGTTACTTGCACCATGTAACCGTTCGGTTAAACCATCGCTTGCGACCCAAAAACAGGGCAGGGGGAACGAGTATGACCAAGGGCCGCGAGCCGAAATTCAGCATGGAAACCGTCGACGGCCGCGTTTTGCGCGTTGCTCTATGGCGGTCCACCAAGGCGTCGACCAAACTCCCGATCCTGTTCTTCAACGGCATTGGCGCGAATATTGAGGCTATGGCGCCGATGGCGGAATTGATCGATGATCGCGACTTTATCACGTTCGATATGCCGGGGATCGGCGGCTCGCCCGATCCGGTGGTGCCGTATAACGCCATACTGATGGCGCGGATTGCGGCGTTGTTGCTCGACCGGTTCGAAATGCCTTTGGTGGACGTCATGGGCGTTAGCTGGGGCGGGGCGATGGCGCAGCAATTTGCCATCCAGAACGGTGCGCGCACCAACAAGCTCATTCTTGTCGCAACCAGCGCGGGCATGTTGATGGTGCCGGGCAACCCCGCCGCGCTGATCAAAATGGCCGACCCGCGCCGCTATATCGACCCCGATTATATGGCGAAGCATTTCAAGACGCTTTACGGCGGCATGGTGGGCAACAAAGCGGAGCATATCAACCGTCTGAAGCCGCCGTCAAAGACCGGCTATTTCTATCAGTTGATGGCGATGATGGGCTGGACCAGTGCGCCGTTCCTGCCGTTTATGAAAACCGAAACGCTAATCATGATGGGCGGCGACGACCAGATTGTGCCTGTTGCGAACGGCAAGTTCCTGAACTTCCTCATCCCCAACAGCGAGTTGCTGGTGATCGAGGATGGTGGGCATTTGTTTTTGTTGAGCCACGTGGAGCAGAGTATCACGGCGATCCGCGGTTTTCTGGACCGCACCGTGGAAGAAGAGCGCAAGGCGGCTTAGTGGCTCCGCCCCTCTCTCCTTTAGGGGAGAGGAGCGAGACTTGGCAGCTTGCTGCCTAGTCGCAGCGGAGAGGGGGATGCCCTCCCGACAACTCAGTGCCCCTCTCCAACTTCGCCTAATTCGCTTCGCTCATAAGGCTTTGTATCCTCTCCCCTAAAGGAGAGAGGGGTTTTTCCCATCAAGCCCCGTCAATCGCCGGTTCGCCGACCTGGCCCAACTCGCCGCTTGCGCGTGCCTTTTTGCCGTAAACCGCCTCGAACAAGGGACTCGCCATCATCGTGGTGACAATCGCCATCAGCACCAGCATCGAGAACAGGGTCGGCCCGATAATGCCCTTTTGCAGGCCGATATTGATGATGATCAGTTCCATCAATCCGCGCGAATTCATCAGCGCGCCGATGCCCAATGCGGTGCGGTTGTCCTCGCCAGCGATGCGCGCTGCGAGATAACAGGCACCGAATTTTGCAGCGATTGACGCGGCGAGGATGGCAAGTGCTATTAGCAGAAGATCGAGCGAATTGACCATGTCCATCCGCGTATTGAGGCCCGAATAGGTAAAGAACATCGGCAGCAGCAAAATGACCGCCAGCGGCTCGACCTTTTTCTTCAGCTCCGCCGCGAACAGACCGCGCGGCATGACCGCTCCGAGGATGAACCCGCCGAAAATCGCGTGAATACCGATAATGTCCATCAGGAAACAGGACAGGCAGAATAAAGCCAGCGTTATGCCCAGGACGGTCAGGCTCATTTCGCCCTCGCGCTCGACGATCCGGCCCAAAGGTGCGAGCAGCTTGCGCCCGAACAGCATGATGAAGGCGGCGTAGATCACCGCGCCGCCGATGGCGAGAACCGCAACACCGGGCCCGCCGCCAAAGGTCGCAAGCACCACTGCCAGCACGCACCACGACACGGCGTCGTCGAACGCGCCTGCGGTCAAGGACAGCGTACCCAGTGACGTGTTCGCAAGGCCGCGCTCGTTGATGATCCGCGCCAGCATCGGGAAAGCGGTCAGCGCGATGCACGCGCCCATGAAAAGCGTTGCGTTAAACTGCGAGATGCCCTGCGCGAACAGGCCGGGGATGGTCAGTAGCCACGGCGTTATGGCGACTGCGACCAGAAACGGCACGATGATACCCGCCGCCGATACGCTGACTGCGCTTTTCGCCTTCGACTTGAAATGGCCGAGTTGCAGCGTCGTGCCGACGAGGAACATGTATAGCCCGACGCCCAGTTGCGCGCCGCTGTAGAGGACAGTTTTGGTCTCTTTGGGAAATATCGCCGCCTGGATATCGGGAAGGAGCAGGCCGAATAGCGACGGACCGAGGATGACGCCCGCAATCATCTCGCCCACGACCTGTGGCTGCGCGAGGAATTTCTGCCCCAGCCAGCCAACAACGCGGCAGGCGGCGATGATCAGCGCGAGTTGCAGGAAGAAATGGATGCTGTAATCGCTTGGCGCAAAGCTCTGCGCCGCTGCTTCGACCGCCGGTCCGTTTGCACCCAAGGCTTTGCTCGCTGCATCGATAGCGGCGTCGATCAAGTTCATTTCGTTCCCTTCGATCCGACGCTCTAGACCGGCATTGGTCCCACGAAAACTCCAAAGTCAGAACATGCCAGTCGTGATAGCGTAATTGCAAAGGATTGCCGGACAGAAATTGTGGCAACATGGCCACAGCAGTCGGTGAAATCGTCAAAAAACGGCTGAATTCCTTGGAACACTGCCCGTGTTTCCGCTAACGGAAAGCTGAGTTCGGGTTCTCGCCCGAAGTCACTCTCCCCCGGCGGTTCGACCGCAAAAAGTCTTAGAGGAACATCATGAAATCGATCCACATGCTGCTTGCCAGCGTAGCGGTGCTTGTTGCGCCGACCACTGCCGCTTTTGCTCAGGATGGCGAAGTCGCCACGGGCTCTGCGCAGGACACGACCGTCACCGAAGACGCGTCGGCCTCCGAAGAGCAATATTCGGACAATGAAATCATCGTCAGCGCCACGCGCCGCGACCAGGCCGCGCAAGACGTGCCACTCGCTGTCAGCGTTGTCGGCGGCGAGCAGCTTGCCAATGCCGGTGTCGTCGACATTCGCGGCATCCAGCAGCTTGCGCCTTCGCTCAAGACCACAACCGGCCAGTCGTCCGCGACCGGCGCAGTACTCAGCATTCGCGGTATCGGGACCGCAGGCGACAACCCCGGTTTCGAGCCAGCCGTTGGCGTGTTCATCGATGGCGTCTTCCGTTCGCGCGCCGGTGTGGCGCTTGCCGAACTGCCACCAATCGAGCGAGTTGAAGTATTGCGCGGACCGCAGGGCACATTGTTCGGGCGTAACACCTCGGCTGGTGCGCTTAACATCACCACACAGAAGCCGAAGTTCGAATTCGGTGGCTATGTCGAGGCCAGCTATGGCAATCTTGACGAAATCGAAGTCAAGGCAGGTGTCACCGGACCCGTGTCCGAACTGCTCGCGCTGCGCCTCGACGGCGGCTATCACAAGCGGGACGGCTACATCACCGACGTCAACAACGGCAATCGCATCAATAATATTGACCGTTACTTCGTGCGCGGTCAGGCATTGTTCGAGAATGAAGATGTCAGCTTCCGCTTCATCGGCGACTACGCGAAAACCGACGAAGTCTGCTGCGGCGCGGTCAATACGCTCAGCGGTCTGTCGATCTTCCCCGGTATCGACGCAACGTCGAACTCGGCGTTGGCGCTGGTGGCAACCAATGTCATTCGCGGCATCGCAGGCGTTCCGGCCTTGGGCGGCACCGCTGGCACCGTCGGTATTCCAGCCTATTCGCGCGGCAGCCGCCAGATGGCAGTCACGCCGGGCCGTAACCTGGCCGAAGGCGTCGAAGAATGGGGCGTTTCGGGCGAACTGAACTGGGATCTGGGCGGCGCAACGCTGACCTCGATCACCGCCTATCGCGACTGGGACGCACGGCGTAATCAGGACATTGATTTCTCCGGCCTCGACCGTGCCTATCGCGATAATTATCGTACCGGCATCAAGGACTTCACGCAGGAAATCCGGCTTCAGGGCACCGCGTTCAACGACAACGTCGACTGGCTGGTTGGCGGTTTCTATCTGAACGAGAAGCTGACGCTGAACGACACTGTGCGCTTTGGCAATCAGGCCGACCAATATGTCGATAGCGTGATCCGCGAACTGACGCGCAGCGCGGCTTTGCCTTCGGGTCTGCAGCTGTTCGGCACGCTTGGACCGACGACGCCGTTGTTCGGTCAGGTCGCATTGGCATCCAACCCGACATTGCTGGCAGCGGCTTTGGCAAATCCGGCCTTGTTCGCGCAGTTCAACAGCCCGCTGCCACGCACGCCAAATGGTGCGGGCCAGCAGAATGATGCGTATAAGGTGGACACCGAAGCGTACGCCTTGTTCACGCACAATATCATCAACTTCACCGACAATCTGTCGCTGACCCTTGGTCTTCGCTACAACCACGAAACCAAGGATATCGACACCGACCTGACTTCGACGGTTCCGGCTTGCTCGTTCTTCCAGAACCCGGCGACCGCGACCTATCGTGCGGCGTTGCAGTCGGCTGGCTTGTTCAATTCGGCGTTCCTGCTGACGTGCAACCCGACGGTGAACAGCGAATTCAACGGCGTACGTTCGGGCGACCGTTCGGAAAGCGAATTCACCGGTACGGCAAAGCTGTCGTTCAAGGTGAATGACGATGTGCTGGTCTATGGCGGTTATGATCGCGGTTACAAATCGGGCGGCTACAATCTCGACCGGGGCAGCTTCGATTCCATCCTGCTCGGCGGCGACGGCGCGCAGGTGGGCGATCTCGAATTCGGCAATGAAACCGTCGATGCCTATGAAATCGGTATCAAGACCAACTTCACGCGTCAGTTCCAGTTCAACGCGTCGTTGTTCTACTCCGACTTCAAGGGCTATCAGTCGAACCGCTTCCTCGGAAACAGCTTCGTCGTGTTGAACTATGACAAATTGGTGTCGAAGGGCGTCGAGCTTGAAAGCATCATCCGTCCGCATCCTGACTTGGCCTTCAACCTGGGCTATACCTATGTCGATGCCAAGGTTACCGATCCGCTGGCGGGCGGCGACAATGGCCGTCAGGCGTCGAACCAGCCCAAGCACACGATTACCGGTGCGATGACCTGGACGCCTGAAATTAGCGCTGGCGTCAACGGCCTGCTCCACGCCGATTTCCGCGTGAACAGCGATGCGTTCCCGTTGAACGATCCGCTGGCACGTCGCTTCACCGCGAATGACGGCTTCGGCATCGTCAATCTGCGGGCTGGCGTGAACTTCGGCGATGGCAAGTACAGCATCGAAGGCTATGTCGAAAATCTGTTCGACACCTATTATAATATCACCGCTTTCCCGATTCCGGAACAAGGCAACAGCTTCGCGGTTTATCCATCGCCGCCTCGCTTCTATGGAGTGAAGGTTGGAGCCAAATTCTAAGCACTCATAGAATTTGATTAGGAAGGGCCGGAGCGCAAAAATGCTCCGGCCCTTTTCTTTTGTGCGAAGTTTGTTAGCCTGCCAATTCGAGAGGGGACAGGCATGCGGCATATTGCGATTATCGGTTCGGGTCCGGCAGGATATTACACCGCAGAGGCAGCGCAGAAAAAGTTCGGGGAAGATGTCCGGGTCGACATTATCGACCGGCTGCCCGTGCCGTTCGGTCTGATCCGCTTCGGCGTTGCGCCCGATCATCAGTCGATCAAGGCGGTGTCGGGGCGTTATGAAAAAGTCGCGCTTGTCCGACAATGTGCGCTTTGTTGGTAATGTGACGGTCGGTAATGATGTCAGCATTGATGAGCTGCAAGGGCTGTACGATGCGGTGGTGCTGGCCACCGGCGCGCCCAATGACCGAAAGCTCGATATCCCCGGCGGTGATTTGCCCGGCGTATTCGGAAGCGCCGCCTTTGTCGGCTGGTATAACGGCCATCCCGATTTTGCCGACCTTGCCCCGCCTTTGGATGGCAAGCATGTGGTCGTGATCGGCAATGGCAATGTCGCGCTCGATGTTGCGCGGATATTGTCGAAAACGCGCGCCGAGTTTGCCGGGTCGGACATTGTCGGCCATGCGCTCGATGCGCTGGAGCACGCGAGCACCGAAGAGGTAACCATTCTTGGTCGCCGGGGGCCGCACCAGATCGCGATGACGCCCAAGGAGCTGGGCGAATTGGGGCATCTCGAACGCGCGACGCCGCGCGTTGAAAAGGGTGATTTACCCGATTTGGGCGATGACGCGTTGCTCGAACCCGGGATGCGCAAGTCGGTCACGCATCTGCGCGAATTTGCCGCGATCCCTGAAAGATTTCATGCCGACAAGGCCGTCAGCATCGACTTTGATTTCTTCGCAGCGCCCGTTGCAATCGAAGGAGAGGGTAGAGTTGAACGGATCGTTATCGAACGGACCGCGCTCGACGACCAATTGCGCAGCATAGGCACTGGCGAGACCTATAGGCTCGACTGCTCAATGGTCATTAGCTGTATCGGCTACCAGACTCCGCCCATCGAAGGTGTGCCCTATGAACATGGCCGTGGCCGCTTTGCCAGCGACGAAGGGCGGATATTGCCCGGCCTATATTGCGTCGGCTGGGCGCGGCGCGGGCCGTCTGGAACCATCGGCACCAACCGGCCCGACGGCTATGCGATTGTCGATCTGATTGCGGAGGATATCGGCGATGGTGACAGCAAAAGTGGTCGCCCCGGATTGGACTCGCTGCTTGATACGCGCGGCGTGCAAGTCGTCAAATATAGCGACTGGAAAAAAATCGAAGAGGCGGAGGCTGCGCGGGCGCGGGACGGCTCTCCGCGCGAGAAGTTCGTAAGCATCGAGGATATGATTGCGGCAGGCGGTTAAATCACAAGCGAGCGTTCGCCAGCGCAATCCCTGCCAAATTCTGGGTGCGCGCGATCTTCCTGATCCTGATGCGCTCGAATTCCGCAGCGAGGCTTCGAAACCTGTCGAAATACGCTTGAAATCCCTTGGTACGGCACTTGGCTTTTCCGCTTGCAGCAGCCACGACGAAGGCGGAGTTGCCAAGCATCACGACGTCGCGAGCATCAATGGAGCGCGCAATCTCCGCTGCGTGGATCAGTGCCAGCCACTCCGCGTCATTGCTGCCGCCAATGCCGCAGTCTGGCCGGTGATATGTGATTCCGCGCGCAACGACGGCGGTCTCCATCTGCCCGGGGTTGGGCCTGCATCCGCCGTCGAAGTAAATCTTTATCGTGCCTGAGCGCATTTGCGTATGGTTGCGGATTTTGGTGCAACTGTCATCATAATCACATCAAAGCCCGCTTAAGCCCGTCGCTTAGCACTTCAGAAAGGCGGCCCATGCATGATCGAACGGATTGGCATCATTACCGGCGTGGATGCCGAAGCAGCGGCGCTTTTCCCCGGCCAGAGTTCGGACGGCGAAGCCATGCACGGTTTCCTCGTGCGGCAGGTCAAGCATTCGGGCAAGGACATCGCGATCACCTGCAGCGGTATCGGCAAGGTCAATGCCGCGATGGCGGCGATGATGCTCGCTGAACATTATCGCGTGCAGTTGTTGCTGGTCGTCGGCACGTGCGGAAAACTGACCGATATTAATGGCGACTGTTTCCAGATCACCGAAGCGGTGCAGGGCGACTATGGCGCGTCGCGACATGAACATTTCGTGCATTATACGGCGGGTTCCTGGCCGATAGGCGAGGCGCATGTCGAACCGTTCCGCGCTCATGCAATGCCCGACCTCGGTCTGCCCAAAGTGCGGATCATCAGCGGCGACAGCTTTGTGGAAAGCCCCGATCACGGACGCAGGCTAAACGAGGCACTGGGCGGCGATGTGATCGACATGGAAGTAGCAGCGGTCGCTCAGGCGGCGGCGCGAATGGACCTGCCCTGGGCCGCGATCAAGGCGACCACCGACAATGCCGATGGGACAAGCGCTGGCGATTTCCAGAGCAACTTGAAACGCGCCGCGCGGATGGCGGCGGAGGCAGCGGAGCGAATGATTGCAGCGTTGTAAGTTCTAAATCAACAACCCCACCGCGTGGATGACAATCCCGGCCATGCCGCCCACCAGCGTTCCGTTGATGCGGATGAACTGCAGGTCGCTGCCCACCGCATTTTCGACGCGGTCAGTGATCGTCGAGGCGTCCCAGCGGGCAATTGTGTCGGACACCAACGCTACGATATTGTCGCCGTAATTCTCGGTCGTGCCGACAATCGCGCGGCGGGCGAAGCGGTTGATCTGATGCTTGAGGCGGGCGTCTTCCTGTAGCGTTCCGCCCAGCTTGATAAGTGCATCGCCAAAGCTGCCTGCCATCGCTGCATCGGGATTGCGCGCGGCCTTTGAGCAATCCGTCGCGGCCTTGGTCCCACAGGCTATTGATCCACTTGCTCATCGCCGGATTTTCGAGCAGCTGGCCCTTCCAATGCGCGACCTTGGCCTGCAATTCGGTGTCGTGGCGCAAATCGTGGGCAAGGCTGGCGAGGCCCTCTTCGCCCTTTTCGCGCAAGGGATGGTCGGGATCGGCGGCCATATCATGAAGCAGTTTGGTCAGGCCGTTGACGATAGCATCGGCCAGCCGGTCGTCGAGGCCGGTCCAGCGCATGATGGTATTGGCGCGTTCCTCGACCATCGCGCGGATCAGATGTTCGTTCGCATCGAGGGTTTTTGATGCCCATTTGATGATGCCGTCGAGTACCGGCACATGCCGCCTTTGCTTGATCATAGCGGTTAGAAGCTGGCCGAGCAGAGGTGCTATATCGAGTTTGTCGAGCTGCTTCGCGGATTGCGCCTTTGGCCACACCTGCCCAAGCGTTCGTCGTCCAATGCTGCGATGATATCGCCCATCAGCCGCGACGCGCCCATCCGCATCCGGCCTTCGCCGCCCGAAGGCGCGCTCAGGAATTTGCCCATTGCACCTGCGACGTCCATGCGCTGCACGCGGCGGGCGACGACTTTGGTGGTCAGGAAATTGGTGCGCAGGAAACTGGCAAGCGTGCGGCCCAGCCGCTCCTTGTTGTTCGGAATAATCGCGGTGTGCGGGATGCGGGATGCCCAGTGGATGGCGGAACAGAGCGCAGTGACCGCGAACCAGTCGGCAAGTCCGCCGACCATACCTGCTTCGGCAAAGGCGCGCAGAAAGCCCCAATGGCCCTCGTAGCGTGTTTCCAGATAGTTGCCTGCGACAAAGAGCACGACCATGAACAGTAGCAGGCCAGTGGCGATGATCCGCATCTGCCGCAGTTCGGCATCACGCTCGGCATAGCGGGTCTTTTCGGACTGCCCCAATTTGTCGACTGACTTCACATCAATGCCTTAGCGGAAGGTGCGCGGCATTGCCAAGGGCAGCAATCACTCGGCAGGTTGCAACCCGCCGAGATCGTCCTTACCCGACTTCTTGCCGGGCTTTGCAGGTGCTTCCTTCTCGCCGTGCTTATCGGGATCATAGGTGAGCAAGCGCGTGCGCAGCCAAGGTCCAACGCGCTTTTCAAATCCGTCGGCAAGTGAAAAGCCTGCGGGTACGATGAGCAGCGTCAACAAAGTCGAGACGATGAGCCCGCCGATCACCACGGTGCCCATGGGCGAGCGCCACTGACCATCGCCGCCCAGCGAAAGCGCGGTGGGAATCATGCCCGCCGTCATTGCAACAGTGGTCATCACAATAGGCTGCGCACGCTTGTGACCGGCCTCCATGATCGCCTGGAATTTGGGCACGCCGCGCGCCATTTCCTCAATTGCGAAATCGATCAGCAGGATCGAGTTTTTGGCGACGATGCCAAACAGCATAAGGATACCAATGAACACCGGCATCGAAATCGGTTGCTGGGCCAATGCTAGCGCAAGCAACCCGCCGAGAGGCGCAAGCAGCAGCGAACCCATGTTGACGAGTGGCGACATGAAGCGGTGGTAAAGCAACACGAGCACGGCAAATACCAGAAGCGTCCCCGAGATAAGTGCTTTCAGGAAGTCGCGTTGCATCTCTTCCTGCCATTCCTGACTGCCAAAGGGCGCGCGCGAAACCCCGGTGGGAAGACTTGTCATTATCGGCAGTTTGTTGATCGCCGTATCGGCGGTCGAGGCGACGACGCCCGGCGCAAAGTCTGCACCGACAAAGATACGGAAGTTCTGGTTACGCCGCTCGATTGCGGTCGGACCAGCACCGAAGCTGATATCGGCAACACGCGACAGCGGCACTGACCCACCGCTTGCGGTCTGCACCGGCAGGTTACGGATCACATCAAGGCTCTGGCGGCTTTCCTTCGCCAGCATGACCCGGATCGGGATCTGCCGGTCGGACAGCGAGAATTTGGCGCTGTTCTGGTCGATGTCACCGAGCGTGGCGATGCGGATGGTCTGGCTCAACGCAACGGTAGTTACACCCAGCTGCGCGGCAAGATCAGTGCGCGGGGTGACGATGAGTTCGGGGCGCTGCATATCGGCGGCGATACGCGGCGCGCGCACTTCCTTGAGCCCTTTCATTTGTTCCGCCAGCGCTATCGCCGCCCTATCGAGCGCCGCAGGGTCAGAACCCGAAAGCATGACCGAGACATCGCGGCCTGAACCACCTCCGCCCGGTCCGAAGGCCTGAAATGAAACACGTGCATCGGCAATCTTGCTGAACGCCGGTGATAGTGCCTGCTCGAACTCCTGACTGGTGCGATCGCGGTCCTTGTCGAGTGTGATAAAGATGCTGCCGCTGCCTTCGCGCACGCTTTGCAGCGCGGTTTTTACCTCGGGTTGAGCTTCGACCATCGCTGCCGCCTCGGCGACCACTGCTCTGGTCCGGTCCAGCGTTGTGCCCGGAACCATTTCGATCCGGACGCGGCTGAAATCCTGATTGCCGGTAGGGAAGAACTGCTTGGGTAAAACGACCAGAAGCGCAATTGTTACGGCCAGCGCGGCAACTCCAAGACCCATCATCCAGCGACGATGACCAAGCGACCATTTGAGGATTTTCATGTAGCGGTCCATCAATGGACCTTCGCCATGTTCCGCGATTCCGGCCGATTTAAGGAAATAGGCCGCGACCATCGGCGTGATCATACGTGCGACAGCGAGGCTCATGAGCACAGATGCCACAACGGTCAGGCCGAAGTTGGCGAAATACTGGCCTGCGACTCCGGGCATAAGCCCGACAGGCAGGAACACGGCAACGATGGAGAAGGTAGTCGCGACAACGGCAAGACCAATTTCATCGGCGGCGTCAATCGATGCCTGATAGGCCGACTTGCCCATCCGCATGTGGCGCACGATATTCTCAATCTCGACGATCGCATCGTCGACCAGCACGCCTGCGACCAGTCCCAATGCCAGCAGCGACATCATATTGAGCGTGAGGCCAAGCAGATCCAGAAACCAGAAAGTGGGAATCGCCGACAGCGGAATGGCAATCGCTGAGATAACGGTTGCCCGCCAGTCGCGAAGGAACAGAAACACGACAACGATGGCCAGCAGCGCGCCCTCGATCATTGCGGCCATTGAGCTTTTATATTGGCTTTTGGTGTAATCGACGCTGTTGAACAGCGTGATGAACTTGATACCGGGATTTTGCTTTTCGATTTCCGCCATTTTTTTCGCAGCTTCGTCGAAAACGGTTACATCGGAAGCCCCCTTGGCGCGAGACATGCCAAAGGTAACTACCTGCCGTCCGCCTTCAAACGCCATGGCCTTCTGTTCACTGTAACCGTCAGTTACCTCGGCGATATCGCCCAATTTGATGGTGCGTCCGCCGCCAAGGCTGATTTGCGATTGGCTCAAGGCAAACGCATCGGCAGCGTTACCCAGCACGCGTACCGACTGGCGCGAACCGGCGATTTCGGATTGTCCGCCCGCAGCGTTGACGTTTTGCTGGCGAAGCACGGCATTGACCTGCGCAGCGGTGACACCAAAAGACTGCATTTTCGCAGGATCGAGGACGACACGGATTTCACGGTTGACGCCGCCATTGCGGCTGACCGACGCCATGCCTTCAACGCTCAGCAAGCTGCGTGCCACGGTATCGTCGACAAACCAGCTCAATTGCTCAAGTGTCATGTCCGATGCCTGGACCGCAAAATAGGCAATCGGGTCGCTCGAGGTTGCGACCTTGAAAATTTGCGGCTCCAATATGCCATCGGGCAAGTCGCTTCGTATCTGGTCCACCGCGTTCTTAACTTCGCTAACCGCTGCGTTGATATCGTCGCCGATTTCGAACTCGGCGCTAACCGTTGTATTGCCCTCGGTTGCCTCTGCATCGATGTTGCGGACGCCCTGAACGCTGCGGATTGCAGATTCGACCTTTTGCGTGATCTGCGTCGTCATTTCCGATGGCGCGGCACCGGGCTGGGAAATCGAAACAACGACAACCGGAAACTCGATATCAGGATCATTCTGCACATCCATGTTCATGAATGACACAATTCCCGCCAGCGTGAGGGCGAGAAAAAGAACGATTGGCACCACCGGGTTGCGGATCGACCATGCGGAAATATTGTTGAAATTCATGGCACCGGTCCGGTTCTGGTAAGGTTACTTTTTGAGCAACTTGGGCTTGATAACTTCGTCGGGGTTCAGGAACCCGCCCGCATAGAGCACCACGCGCTCGGTGCCGTCGAGGCCTTCTGCGATGGTCAGGCCGTTTGCTGTGGTCGTGCCGACCTTTACCGGACGGCGTTTCACCTTGTTATCTTTGCCGACGATAAAGACGAAGCTGCCTTCGCGGCTGGTTTGCACAGCTGATTCGGGCAGCACCGGCGCGGTCATCGCACCTGCCTTGATCTCGACCGACGCAAAGCCGCCTGGCCGCAACGCGCGGTCGAAGGGCAGCGATATGCGGGCGATACCCTGACGCGACGTTTCGCTGATCACCGGCGAAACCTGCCAGATTGTGCCGTTGAACTGGCGCTCGGTGCCGACGGGCGTGACTGTGGCTGGCACGCCTTCTGACACCAAAGCCAGATCGTCCTCGCTCAAAGCTGCCTGCAATTCCATCTGCCCGTCTTGGGCAAGACGGAATAGCACGCCGCTACCAGCTGATACCGTCTGGCCGGTTTCGACATTGCGTTCGAGCACATAGCCCGACACTGGCGCGCGGATATCGAGGCGGGCGTTACGAGCGCGCGTTTCGTTAAGCTGGGCCGCCGCTACATTGACTCGTGCACGCGCCGCATCGCGGGTTGCGGTCTTGCGGTCGACATCGGCCTTGGAGATGAATCCGCGTTCGACAAGTTGTAGCGCGCGGTCGAGTTCGTTCTGTGCCAGTTGCGCGTCGGCGCGGGCTACACCAATCTGCGCTTCCAGTGCGGCCGCCTGCTGCACCTGCACCGAACGATCGACGCTGACCAGCACCTGACCCTGCTTGACCCAATCGCCTGCATCGACAAACACGCGCGATACGGCACCGCCTTCACCAACAACCCCGACCGGGATTTCCCGGCGTGCGGCGAGTGTGCCGGTGGCGTTGATCAAGCGCACGACGGTGTCGCGGCCCGGCGCAACGACGGTTACGGTCTGTGCCTGACCGTCCTTTGCTTCGGCTGCGGCAGCGGCAGTCTCACCGCCGCTGCCCATCATGAAATACGCCACAGCGCCAATCGCGATTATGGCAATGACCACGGCGGCAATAATCAACCGCCGCCGCTTGCGCTGCCGGTCTTCTTCCAGAATGCCGCCGTCCAACGTGCCGCCCATCGTTGTTTCGTAATTCATATGCCCGTCCAAATTCTGTGTTTGCGGAACGCATCTCGCGGTCCGGCGATTAATGTCTCGCTGTATTATCCAAATAACTCACCGCCTGCAAGGCGCAGCTTCAGCGCTGGATAATGGAGATAGCGGCGTTTACGATACAGGAAAGCTCAGGGTGCAACAATAGAGACAGGCGGCAATATTGTTCGACAAACGACTTGGCGCATAGAAAAAGCCGCGCAGATTTAGCTGCGCGGCTTTTGAAATTTGGCTGCCAGTATTTAGCGAACGCGGCCGCGCTGGACCAGATTAAGGATGCCGAGCACGATCACCGCGCCGACAAACGCGACGATCAAGCCGGTAATTGAAAATTCCTTCACACTGCCAACGATGCCGAACCGATTGGCGATCAGGTTGCCAACGACCGAGCCGATACAGCCTGCGACGACATTCCAGATGATACCCATCGAGGCATCGCGGCCCATGACCTTGCTGGCCAGCCAGCCGGCTATGCCGCCGACGATGATTGCGATAATCCAACCCATGATATTCCTCCTCCTTGACGTTCGGACGTGTCTTGAACGCGACAGATGGATAACGGTTCCGGGAAAGAATGCCAAACTGCATTTGTTGAACTAGTGTAAATTCCCATTCCAACGAAAAACCCCCGCAATCGCTTGCGGGGGTTTTTGGACATGGGCTTTCAATGCCGGCTCAGTATTTCTGCTGGCGCTCGTACAGGTCGCGGTAATGCTGGATGCGCGTTACGCGAAGGCCGGGCATGCCCGAACGATCGACTGCGCGCTGCCATGACGCGAACTCTTCGAGTGTCAGGCCGTAACGTTCACACGCGTCATTCATCGAGAGCAGGCCGCCATTGACTGCGGCGACAACCTCGGCCTTGCGGCGGACGACCCAGCGCGTGGTACCTGCCGGGGGAAGGCTGGACAGCGTCAAGGGTTCGCCCAACGGGCCAATCACTTGTGCTGGACGGATTTTCTGGTTTTCAATCATGATTTCCTCAATGCTCCATGCCCCGCATGGTTGAACTGTTCCCCAGTCCCGTATTGTTCTAATTCAAGGACTTTGACATTATTTGAACCGGCTTGGTAAACGGCCTGTTCAGATGTTGGTTGCGGCTTGGCATCGCGCCAAAAAGCACCGCGAACTGCCATTTCTTGCATTTCTTTATACGCAAAATAATGGATGCGTCGCTCGGCAGCGTCACCCCCTGCCAGCACAGCCCTTTCGGCCCGCCGCATGGTCCGCACGGTCCGGCTATTCGCCTGCCGCGCGATGACGGTGGCTAGCATGGCAGCTAGTCGATTCGGACTGACCGAATCCTGACGCAGCGCAAAATGGGGAAATGTCATTTCCATGACACCCCCCTAGCGTTACACCATATAACAGCGGGTAAAGGCCAAGTTCAGTCGATGTTAGCCAAGGTTAATGGCGGTTATCATTTAGGCAGACGTGCTGTTTCATTTCGAGAAAGCCGCACGCAAAACTGGCAATTCTTCTCGGGGCGACCTATGTGCGGCGTCAAATGATTGACGATATTTTCTCTGCCGATTTCCAATTGGGGTCCGATTTGAGCGGCAAGCGAATCGTTGTGGCGATGTCGGGCGGCGTTGATTCGTCGGTCGTCGCGGCCTTGGCGGCGCGTTCGGGTGCAGAAACTATCGGCGTGACGCTGCAGCTTTACGACCATGGCAGCGCGGTCAAGCGGGCGGGGGCCTGCTGTGCCGGTCAGGATATCCGTGATGCGCGTGCGGTCGCCGACAAGCTCGGTATCGCGCATTATGTCTTCGACCATGAAAGCCGCTTCCGCAAATCGGTGATCGAGCATTTCGCCGACGAATATATGGCGGGCCGCACGCCCATCCCCTGCGTTCGGTGCAACATGGGGGTGAAATTCACCGACCTGTTCCGGCTGGCGAAAGAGCTTGGTGCTGATTGCCTCGCGACCGGTCATTATGTCCGCCGTGTCGAAGGACCGCATGGCGCCGAACTCCACCGCGCCGCCGACCCCGCACGCGACCAGAGCTATTTTCTGTTTGCAACCACGCAGGACCAACTCGATTATCTGCGCTTTCCATTGGGCGGTATGCCCAAGCCGCAGGTGCGGGCGATCGCGCAGGAACTGGGGTTGGTGGTGGCGATGAAGCCCGACAGCCAGGACATCTGCTTCGTCCCCGACGGCGATTATGCCAGCGTCGTCCGCAAGGTGCGGCCCGATGCTGACACTGGCGGTGACATCGTTCATCTCGATGGCCGCGTGCTTGGCCAGCATAAGGGCATGATCCATTACACCGTCGGCCAGCGTAAAGGGCTTGAGGTTGGTGGCCAGCCGGTACCGCTCTATGTCATCCGACTTGATCCGACGACGCAACGCGTAGTTGTAGGCCCTCGTGAGGCCTTGGCGGTCGATGCGGCGCGCGTCGTCGATGCCAATTGGCTGGGCGATGTGCAGGGCAGGAGCATTTCGGCGAAGGTGCGCTCGATGGCGAAACCGGTCGCAGCGACGCTCGACGGGGAATGGCTTCGTTTCGAAAGTAGCGAATATGGCGTCGCGCCAGGACAGGCGGCGGTGCTTTATGATGGCGACCGCGTTCTTGGTGGCGGGTGGATCGAGGAAACGATCGCGGCGCGATTGGACGAGGCGGCTTGAAGTTCGGGCCTGCCTTTGCAGCCATCACCTTCGTGATGCTGCTGGCAGGTTCAGCGTCCAACGCGGCCAGCGACAGTGATGCCGCCTATGCGCAACTGCGCGATGCCTATGTTAAGGGCGACGCAACCAGCGCCGCAGACGCTTATTCCGAGCATGCTGTTTACGCCGAATTGTATCCGGACACTGTTCCTGTACTGCGCACCGGCAAGCCAGCCATCCGTGAAGGTTTCGCAGGGCTGTTCGCGCAATTCGGCTCGGCCTCGCCATCAAACCCGGTCGATCTGAACTTCCGGTTTACGTCACGGCAAAAGACGTCTGATGGCCTCGCAGACGCCGGCTTTTACCGGCTGACAGTCGGCAAAGGTAGCGGAGCGCAGCGATACTATGGTGCCTTCGCAACGCAAATTGAAGGCCGAAAATTTGTCAGCGATAGCAGCACCGCCGCTGGCATTGACCACTTTGAAGGCGCAGCAGGCCCCTTGCTTTTTGGTAATGGCGATGAAATGCTGGCAGGCAAATATTACGACCGCCATGTCGGTCTGTATTCGGATGGGACATGCGACCTTGTCGTCACGCGCTCCGCTTGGCGGTTGTTCGCACTCGATGAATGCACCGGAGAATGGCGGGGGTTGGCGCGGCTGAGCGGCCTTGAGTGGACTGCCGGTAAGACTGTCTTCGATGCACAAATTGTCGGCAAATATCGTTTCGATCTCGGCAAGTCGTTGATTGTCTCCAAAGACGGAGCCGACACGTTCTACGCCAAGCAACAGGCATTCGAGACCCGCCATGTCGGTTTCGGCACATCACCTAGGCTGGCAGGCACATTATATCTGCCGTTGGGAGAACAGCGGCTGCGGCCCGCAATCGTTCTGGCCCACGGCTCGGGCGAGCAGGACCGGCACGGTTATGCATCGATTATCGCGCTGATGGCGCAGCGTCTGGTACGCGCTGGAATGGTCGTGCTGACCTATGACAAAAGGGGTGTTGTCGAATCTGAAGGTGACTGGGCGTCAGCAGGGTTCGACGAACTTGCGGCCGACGCGTCGGCTGGCCTTGCTTATGTCCGGACATTGCCGGAGGTTGATCGCGCGCGCACCGGGTTGGGCGGGTCGAGTCAGGCTGGCTGGGTCGTCGCCAAAGCCATAGAAAAAGGCGCGGATCCGGCATTCACGATGCTCGTTGGCGCGGCGGGATCGGCGCTGACCGTCGAGGAGCAGAATATCTATAATACCGACGTCCGGATGCGTTGTGCAGGCATTTCGGCAAGCGAGGTGACGTTGGCGACCGACCAGCAGCGTGCTTTTTTTGCGGCAAGACGCGATCCATCGAAGGCCGCCAATCTCGCGCGCACAAGTTCCGAAGCCGCAAAGCGCCCGGCGCTTCGGGACTGGCTGTTTCCTGCAACGGTTGCCGCTGGAGGCGAGCCGCAATGGTATGACATATTGTCGGCTGATTTCGACCCATTGCCGGTTTGGCGGGGATATCGCGGCAAGGCCTATTTCCTGTTCAGCGAAATGGACGATTTGACGCCCAGCCCTCTGGCTGTATCACGGTTGAAATCGTCTCGGTCTGCGCAAGTCAAAACGCTGGGCGCTGCGCATCATATCGGCCTTTCGGCCAAAAGCCGGTGCGATGGTGAAATCGGGCCATTGGTCGAATTTCACCCAGAATTTTTCAAGACACTGGATGCGTGGGCCGCGTCCGCCGCGCGTTGATTTAAAGCGCGTCGATCTCCGCCTCGTTCAACTGCACGCAGCCGAATGCGCCGCGCCTTTCGGCCACGGCTTCGGCAAGGAAAGGCACCGATGCTGTGACTCGTTTGTTTTCGGAATCGTCCGAAAATCCGACCAAAGCCATTCCTGCTTCCTTGTCGGTTTCGCAACTCGCCATATCGCGGCCTTCGATATACCGGCACGAGCAGGCGATGTGCGCGCCGTAGGCTGCGCCGACGCGGGCCTGACCCTTGATGCTCCCCCAGCTCCACACGATCAGCAGGACGATTAAGGCCAGCACGCCCAGCGCGATGTTACGCGCGGTGCGCGTTTTACTCTGGGCTGGTTTTGAAGTTGCGGTTGCCATCATGGTTCCATCTGGTGCATCGGGTTGTTCCATGCCTAGATATAAATACCTGCTCGCCGCAACCGCTTTTTCCCTGATGCTGACTGCATGTGGCAGTGAACCCGATGTACGCATTGGCAAAGGCACATTGATGATTGCCGATGATGCCGTGGTCGGCAAGGAGAGGTTGGCCAAAGCCATTGCACCTTTTTTTGAAGACCCTGCGTTATCCGAAACCCGCGCGCTGGTGATAATGCGTGGCGGGCGGGTGATTGCCGAGCGCTATGCCCCCGGTTACGGCTCCGACACAAGGCTGATCAGCTGGTCGATGGCAAAAAGCGTGACGGCGACCTTGGTCGGGTTAATGATTGCCGACGGGCGGCTCGCGCTCGACGAGCCTGCGCCGGTGCCCGAATGGCAGACCCCGGGCGACCCACGTGCGAAGATCACTATCCGGCACTTGCTGCACATGTCATCAGGTCTCGATCATACCGAGGGACCGACCGACGATGTCGAAATCTTCGATGCCGACACGCCGCAGATGCTGTTCCTTGATGGCCGCGAAAATGTTGCGCGTTACGCCGAAACACGGCCGATGGAGGCGGAGCCAGCCACGAAGTTCGAATATAGCAGCGCGACGAGCAATATTCTTGCTGACATCATGACGCGGTCGTTGACCGACAGTAAAGACCCCGAGGTCCGCCGCGACGCGATGCTCGAATATGCACGCGGGCGGTTGTTCGAGCCGCTGGGTATGAATAGCGCATTCATCGAGTTCGACCGCAATGGCACGATGCTGGGGGGGAGCATCATTCATGCGACCGCGCGGGACTGGGCAAAGTTCGGCGAGTTCCTTCGGAACAATGGATCAGTGCGCAGCGCGCAGTTGCTCCCGACAAGCTGGACGCGCTTTATGAAGACGGCCAGCAAAACCGACAGCAATTATGGTGGGCATATCTGGCTCAACCGGACGCGCAACGAAGGCCGCGATCAGGTGCTGTTTCCCGGCAAAGCGCCGTCCGATGTATTCGCCGCGCTCGGGCATTTGGGGCAGTTCGTGGTTGTATCGCCACAGCACCGGCTGACGATTGTACGGCTTGGCAAAACGCAGGACGATCAGCTTGACCCGGTCAACGACCAGTTGGCGAAGCTGATTTCGATTTTCCCTAAGGGTTAGGCCTTCGCCACCGGTGCGTGATCGCCGAGGTCTTCGTACCACGCCTCGACCGGGCCGCTGAGCTTGAGCAGCAGCGGGTTGCCCTTGCGGTCACGGGCCTTGCCGGCTTGCACCTTTATCCAGCCTTCGGAAATGCAATATTCCTCGACTGTGGTGCGCTGTTCGCCCTTGAAACGAATGCCGATGCCGCGCGCGAGTTTGTCGCCGTCAAAATGCGGGCTTGCCGGGTGGATCGATAGATGGTCGGGCGGGGTGTCGGCTGTTTCTGTCATGGGCAGCGCCTTTGCCGCAAAGCCCTGCGCTTGGCAAGTTGGCTAGTTCAACTCGGGATCGAAAAATTCGACAATCAGGATATCGAGGTCGGCCGTGGGTTCGAAATTGGTTTTGCGCATTTCGAATTGTGTCGAGCTGATTTTCTTCACGCCGCTTCCGCAGAAACTGAGTAAATTTTCGGGCTTCTCCTTGTCGATAACCAGCCGGAAATCCTTGATCGGGCCTTTCCAGTTTGCGCCGGATTTCAAAACATAGCTGACCCAATGCTCCATGTGGGGCACGCCTGAATAATCCGCACCCTTGGCGTCGAAGCTTTGCAGTTTCGCCGCGTAGGCCTTGTCGAATCCGGCGAGAAACGCCTTGTCGATGCAATATTGCTTGGCATAATCGGCAAATCTGAAGTCGGGATTTTTGCGATATTCGGCGACCAGTGCGCCGCCGACGCTGCCGCCTGCGACGGGCATATATTCATGTTCGACGGTGATTGTTTTGCCTGCGGGGAAAATCTGTTTGCGGGTGATGTGCGTGACCAACTGCCATGCCGGTTCGACTGCTTTCGGATCGTCGGTGGGCCGCCGTAGCAGGCCTTCTTTCAGCGCCGCCGCTTTCTGCTTTTCGGGAAGTCCGATCAGCTTTTCCATGAACTCGTAATTTTCCCAGTAATCTACCGGCCAGCCAAGCTGTTTCAACCGCACCGAAACATCCTTGCCCCCAACCTCAACGCGGTCGACGCGGGTGAGCGTGGCGGCCTTGCCGTCGACCTTGGTCGAGAAGCGCAGATTCTTCCAATCGGGATAGCCTTGTTCGCTGAGATACGGCGCAATGCCCCACGGGATCGAAGGCAGCGGAAAGGACACCAACGTCTCGACATCTTTGCTGCTGCGGTTGGTATAGCGATATTTGACCTTCACCCGCTGGCGCGAAATGAACAGATCCTCGCTGTCCATGCTGATCGCGTCATTTTGGCGCAATTCCAGCCCGCCGACGCCGACCGCAGCGCTGCTGTCATTGGCGGATGCGCTTGGGGTGAGAGCGAGCAGGGCGGCAGCGGCGATAAATCTCTTCATGTCTGACCTATGCCATGCCAAAGGCTTCCGATGAAGCCCGGAAATTATGACGCGATAATCCTAGGCGCTGGCGGCGCAGGTTTGATGTGCGCGCTGACCGCCGGGCAAAACGGGCGGCGGGTGCTGGTCATCGACCATGCTACCGGGCCGGGGAAGAAAATCCTGATTTCGGGCGGCGGCCGTTGCAATTTCACCAATGTGAACGCCACGACGGCGCACGCGCAGGAACGCTATCTGTCGGCCAATCCGCATTTCGCGAAGTCGGCGCTGGGACGCTGCACCCCAACCGATTTCATCGAAATGGTCAAAGCCCATAATATCGCCTTTCACGAAAAGACGCTGGGGCAGTTGTTTTGCGACGGCAGCGCGCGGCAGATTGTCGAAATGCTGATGGACGAATGCGACCGGTCGGTGGCTTGTGGCGGGCATGTCGATTTCGCCTTCAACGCGCCGGTTGGCGAAGTCTCGCACGACGGCAGCGAATATCGCGTGACCTATAATGGCTTGCACGCGCGCGCAGATTCGCTGGTGATCGCCACGGGCGGACCGAGCATCCCCAAGATGGGCGCGACCGGCTTTGCCTATGACCTGGCGCGGCAGTTCGGGCTGAAAGTCGTCGAACCGCGTCCGGCTTTGGTACCGTTGACGCTGGGCGGCGATGATGTGCTGTTCCGTGAATTGTCCGGCGTGTCAGCCGATGTCGTTGCACGCTGCGGCAAGACCGAATTCCGCGAGGCGGCGCTGCTAACGCATAAAGGCTTGTCGGGACCGGCAATTTTGCAAATATCGTCCTATTGGCGGCCGGGGCAGGCCGTTGGCATCGACTTTGTGCCCGATAGAGCGTCCGGCTGGTTGCGGCACATTAAAGCGCGAAAAGCCGCGCAGCAATATCAAGGCGGTGCTCGCGGGCGAGCTATCGGGCCGCCTTGCCGAGACATTGGCCGACCGTATTGGCACGAGCGGTAACCTTGCGGATACGCAGGACCGCGCGCTAGAGGAGGCCGAACGTCATCTGGCGAACTGGACATTTGTCCCCAATGGCAGCGAAGGCTATGCCAAGGCCGAGGTTACCTTGGGCGGCATCGCCACCGACGGCCTGTCGCAACAAACGATGGAGGCCAAAAACGTCCCCGGTCTCTATTGCATCGGCGAGGCGGTTGACGTCACCGGTTGGCTCGGCGGCTATAACTTTCAATGGGCGTGGGCAAGCGGCGTCGCGGCGGGTCAGGCGATCTGAAACGTAAAATTGTTGCCATTTTGCCGCACTTGCGAATTTTATTTATACCTCATGCATCTAAATCGCGCTTTTCGGCGTTTCTCCCCTGTCAAAACACGACAAGAAAGGGAAACCTCAATGAAAATCACGAAATTTCTGATGCTTGCATCTGCATCGCTCGCCTTTACTGCAACGCCCGCACTCGCTCAATCCGAGGATGAAGAATGGGAAGGCGCTTATATTGGCGGTTCTATCGGCCTTGCCGCGCAGAACAACGACCGTGACGAAGGCGTCGTATTCGATACCAATCTTGATGGCAACTATGGGGACGCCGTTCGAACCAGCCTTGGTGCCGATGCGTTTTCGCCGGGATTCTGTGGAGGGGCGGCCAACGGACGCACCCCAATCGAAGGCTGCCGCGGTGATAAAGATGGCCTCGAATATAACATCCGGGCGGGTTACGACACGCAGATGGGTAATATCGTTATCGGTGCCTTGATCGAGGGCGGAAAGAATGAGGCACGTGATAGCGTGACCGCATTCAGCACCACCCCTGCCAATTATGTCTTTACACGCGAACTGGATTATTCGCTCGGCGCGCGTGGCCGGATCGGCTACGCGGCGCGCGGTGCGCTGTTTTACGGCACCGGCGGTGTTGCTTATGGCAAGATCGACAACAGCTTTTCAACAACCAACGGCGCGAACAGCTTTACCAATAATGGCGGCACCAAAAGCTGGGGCTATAGCTATGGCGGTGGCGCAGAAGTGAAGATCGCCAAGAACTTCTCGATCGGCCTCGAATATCTCTACACCAACTACGTCGATGACGATTATGTCGTCAACGTCGGCCCGGGCACTGCGCCGATCACCAACCCGTTCCGCATCGTCAATGCCAACGGCACCGATATGCGCCGTTCTGACAGCGATTTCGACATGCACAATATCCGCTTCACAGCAGCGTTCCGCTTTTAAGCGATAACAAATCCCGAAAGGGTCGCAGCAAGGGTGTCGGGAAACCGGCGCCCTTGCTTTGTTTAGGCGGCCTGCTTCGCCCTTGACTGCTTCTTCCGCTCGTTCGGGTCGAGGAAGCGTTTGCGCAAGCGGATGTTCTTGGGCGTGACTTCGACCATTTCGTCGTCGTCGACATAGGCAATCGCCTGCTCCAGCGTCATCCGCCACGGCGGGGTCAGGCGGATCGCGTCGTCCTTGCCGGTCGAGCGGAAGTTGGTGAGCTGCTTCGACTTCATCGGGTTGACTTCGAGATCGTCGGGCTTCGCATTTTCGCCGATGATCATGCCTTCATACAGCGCTTCGCCGGGCGAAACCATCAATATGCCGCGCTCTTCCAACGGGCCGAGCGCATAGGCAACGGCTTCGCCAGCACCGTTCGAAATCAGCACGCCGTTCTTGCGGCCTTCGATATTGCCCCGGTGTGGGCCGTATTTTTCAAACAGGCGGTTCATGATGCCTGTGCCGCGCGTATCGGACAGGAATTCGCCGTGATAGCCGATCAGCCCGCGCGACGGTGCGCTGAATGTGATGCGCGTCTTGCCGCCGCCCGATGGGCGCATGTCGGTCAGTTCGCCTTTGCGGACGGCCATTTTCTCGACGACGGTGCCCGAATATTCGTCATCGACGTCGATCACGACGGTTTCATAAGGTTCGGTTGGTTTGCCGTTGTCGTCGGTGTTGAACAGGACGCGCGGGCGCGAAATGCCGAGTTCAAAGCCTTCGCGGCGCATCGTTTCGATAAGCACGCCAAGCTGGAGTTCGCCGCGACCTGCGACTTCGAAGCTGTCCTTGTCGGCGGCTTCGGTGATGCGAACGGCGACATTGCTTTCGGCTTCGCGCATCAGGCGGTCGCGGATCATGCGGCTGGTGACCTTGGTACCTTCGCGGCCCGCCATCGGGCTGTCGTTCACCGAGAAACGCATCGACAGCGTCGGCGGATCGATCGGCTGCGCGTGCAGCGGCTCGGTTACGCTTGGTTCGGCGATGGTGTCGGCCACGGTGGCGGTGGTCATGCCAGCGATGGAGATGATGTCGCCTGCCTTGGCTTCCTCGACAGGAACGCGCTCCAAGCCCACGGAACGACATGATTTTCGACGCGCGACCGGTTTCGACGATCTTGCCGTCGGGGCTAAGCGCGTGGATCTGCTGGTTCACCTTGACGGTGCCCGACAGGACGAGGCCAGTAAGGATGCGGCCGAGAAAGTTGTCGCGGTCGAGCAAGGTCACGAGCATCTTGAACTCGCCATCGATATCGGCCTTCGGCGCGGGAACGTGTGACACGATGGTTTCGAACATCGGCGTCAGCGTGCCTTCGCGGCGCGCAGGGTCTTCAGACGCATAGCCATTACGGCCTGAGGCGTAGAGCACAGGGAAATCCAGCTGCTCGTCGGTCGCGTCGAGCGAAACGAACAGGTCGAAAACTTCGTCGAGCACTTCCTGGATGCGCTCGTCGGGACGGTCGACCTTGTTGACGACGACGATGGGGCGCAGGCCAAGTGCCAGCGCCTTGCCGGTCACGAACTTGGTCTGCGGCATCGCGCCTTCGGACGCGTCGACCAGCAGGATGACGCCGTCGACCATCGACAGGATGCGCTCAACTTCGCCGCCGAAGTCGGCGTGTCCGGGCGTGTCGACGATATTGATGCGCGTATCCTGCCATTCGACCGAGGTGCATTTCGCCAGAATCGTGATTCCGCGTTCTTTTTCGAGATCGTTCGAATCCATCGCACGCTCTTCGACGCGCTGGTTGTCGCGGAAGGTGCCGGATTGGCGGAAAAGCTGGTCAACCAGCGTGGTTTTGCCGTGGTCAACGTGCGCGATAATCGCGATATTGCGAAGGGACATGAATATAGCCTTTTGGGAGTGGGGACGACCGCAATCGCCCGATTTCGCCGCGCCCATAACGCAAAGTTGCGTTGCGGCGCAACATCGCTGCTGTTGCAAAGCGCGTTATCTATGGTCAAAGCAGCCTGCCATGCTTGCCCGTATCTTTGCCGACCGTTTTGTTCTGCTGCTGCTTGCGACGATAATTCTGGCGAGCGTTTTGCCGGTTCGCGGGCAGGCGGCGGAAACTGCGGCGCTGATTTCGATGGCCGCGATATTCCTGCTGTTTTTCCTGAACGGTGTTCGCCTACCACGCGACGAAGTGCTGCACGGGGTTCGCAACTGGCGGCTGCAGGGGGCGATATTCCTTTTTGTGTTCGGGATCATGCCGATGGTTGGGTTGGCGCTGTCGCATCTGTTCGACAATATCCTGCCAGCGACGCTAGCCTTGGGCTTATTATTTGCAGGCATATTGCCGTCAACGATCCAGTCGGCGGCGGCTTATAGCGCGCTTGCCAAGGGAAATGTCGCAGCGTCCGTCGTCGCGGCGGCGTTGGTCAATCTTGTTCGGCGTCATTCTGTCGCCCTTGTTGTTCGCTGCGTTGGCGCATGTCGGCGAGGCAAATGTGTCGGGTGAGGCGGTGGGGCGGATTGCGCTGATCCTTTTGCTACCCTTTGCTCTTGGCCAAGCAGCGCAAAGATGGTTCAAGCCGTGGGTCGACGGCCATAAGTCACTAGCGACATGGATGGACCGCATTTCGATTGCGATTGCAGTGTATGTGGCGTTTTCCGGAGCAGTGGTCGCGGGCATCTGGAGCATTGTGCGCGGCGATGAACTGGCGTGGCTTGCGTTGGCGTTGTCGGTAATGCTGACCGTCGGCTTTGGCGGGTCTTGGCTGCTCGGCGGTTTTATGAAATTGCCGCGCGGGGACCGGATTACGATGCTGTTTTCAGGCGGGCAGAAAAGCATTGCCATTGGCGCGCCGCTGGCCGCAACAATATTTCCGCCCGCGATTGCCGGAATGGTGCTGTTACCGACACTCGCTTACCATATGGCGCAGTTGATCCTGTCCGCGCCATTGGCAACGCACCTTGCTAAAGACTCCTGAGCGCTTCCGAGGGCCGTGCGGCCAATATTGGCAGTGAGCCGACGATGCCCAGAATAAACGTCAAGCCTGCGCCGCCGACCAGCGTTAATCGCCAATATCCCGTAATCCGGCGCAAAGGTGAAGTCGAAGATTTGCACCACGACATACCAGGCCGCGCCCATGCCGAGCGCAAGCGACAGCAGCCCCAGCACAACCGCCAATATGCCATATTCCATCGCTTGCGCGCCCAATATCTGGCTGCGCGTGCCGCCGAGCATCTTGGTGATGACCGCGTCGTAAATGCGCGACTGGCGCGGCGGCGGCGATGGCTCCCACCAGAACGGCGATCCCGGCCAAAATGGCGATGGACGCGGCGGCGGCGATGGCTTGCGCCATTTGGGTGAGCAAGGTTGTGATTTGCGCGGTGACTTCGCCGACCTCGATGAGCGAGGATGAGGGGAAGGCAGGGGGCAAGGCTTTGGCCAGTTTGCGCTCGGCGTCCTTTGAAACCGTCAGCGTCGCGACCATATTATGCGGAGCGGCGTCGAGGCTTCCGGGCGAGAACACCATGACATAATTGAGGCCGAAATTCTCCCAATTGACCGTGCGCAATGACGCGATTTTGGCGGGCACTTCGACGCCCAGCAGGCTGACGGTCATGCTGTCGCCGATGCCGACGTCGAGCACTTCGGCGATTTCGGCATCGAGGCTGACGAGCGCGGGGCCTTTATAGTCGGCTGGCCACCATTCGCCCGCGACAAGCTCGCTGCCTTTGGGAACGGTGGGGCTATAGGTCAGGCCGCGGTCGCCGTTGAGCACCCATGCGCCTTCGGGCAATTCCTCCAATTCGTCGACCCGCTGCCCACCATATTCGATGATCGTGCCGCGCAGGGCAGGGATGAGGTTGATTGTGCCGTTCGGGTCGGCTTCCTTGACCATGTTCGTGAATTTAGCGGCACCCTCGCGCGGGATATCGAGCACGAAGAAGCTCGGCGCGCGTTCGGGGACGCTGTTTTTGATCTCGTTGTTGATGCTTGTCTGGATTGCGGCGAGCGTGACGAACAAGGTCAGGCCGAGGCCCAAGCGCGACCACCAAAGCCTGCGTCTGCGCGCCGGGGCGGTGGAGATTGGCGAGCGCAAGCCGGGGCAGGGGTGCCTTGGGGCGGGGCAGGCGGATGGCGATGAAGCGTAGCAGGAAGGCTATGCCGGTGAGGAGAAGCAAAAGGCCGAACGCCGCGCCGATGAACGCGAGCGAAAACAGAGGCTCGCGTGCTGTCACGACCGCAAGCGCGACGATGGCGGCGATGGACGCGACAACCCAGATTGTGCTGCGCCGGTCGATGCGGCTGTCGCCCTCGACGATTGCGCGGAACAGACCTGCGGCAGGCACCGTGCGTGCGCGGGCCAGCGGGGGCAAGGCGAAGGCGAGCGCAATCAGCAGGCCGTATGATCGCGCTGACCGCAAGCGGCAGCGGGTGCAGGTTGAAACCCGGTGCGACGGGCAATATGTCGCCTGCGACCCAGCCAATCGCCATTGGCATCACGCTGCCGACCGCGAGGCCGACCAATATCGCCACCGAAGCCACCGCGAGGATTTGCAGCATATAGATGCGGAAAATCGTCTGGCTGTCAGCGCCGGTGACCTTAAGCGTGGCGATGCTGGCGCGCTTGCTGGCGAGATAGCTGCCGACGCCGTTGCCGACGCCGATGCCTGCGATGACCAGCGCGGCAAGGCCGACCAAAGTCAGAAATTGCCCCATGCGTTCGATAAAGCGCCGCGTTCCCGGTGCGCCGTTCGAGCGGTCGGTGATGTCCCAGCCTGCCGAGGGGAATTGTGCTTCGAGCGCCTTGGCGACGGCCGCAGCGTCGTGCTTGGGGGCAGCTTGATGCGATATTTTGCTTCATACATGCTGCCCGGCTGGATCAGGCCGGTGTCGGGCAGCGAGTGCCATACTGATGATCGCGACCGGGCCGAGCGTAAAGCCTTCGCCCAAGCGGTCGGGTTCTTCGGCGATGATTCCGGCAACCTTGAACGTTGCTTCACCAAAGCGGACAGTGCCGCCGGTTGTCGATATCGAGCCGTTCGGACAATGTTGGGCCGACATAGATTTCGCCTTTGGCGGGTGCTTTGACGGTGCCAGCCGCCGCGCAATTTTAAGTGCGCCATAATGCGGATAGACGTCGTCGATGGCCTTCAGTTCGGCGAGCAAGCTATCGTCGCCAATCGCCATCGCGCGCAGGCGGACGGTTTCGGACACAGCGCCTGCTTTGCGCATCGCGGCCATCTCGGCTTCGGTCGCTTCGCGCTGGGCAATGCCGATCTCGACGTCGCCGCCTAATATCGTTTGTCCGCGCCGGGACAGTTCGTCGGCTATGCCAGCGGTCAGGCTGCCAATCGCGGCCAATGTCGCAACGCCCAGAAACAGGCAGATCGCAAGCAACCGAATCCCCGTATCCGCGCCGAAAGGTCGCGGCGGGAAATGCGCCAGATGGCAGCGAGCGGGAGGTTCATAGCATGCCCCAGTCCGTTCGCATTCCAGCGACCGTCGAGATGCCCATCAGCTTAGCGCAACCCTCACGGTTTCGACTTCCGCCGTTGGCGGAAGTTTATCCGAGCGCCCGCCCTGCGGGCGTCGAAGGGCTCGACACGAACGGAATTGAATAAGCAGGCTCAAGCATGCTCTCCACCACATGGCCGTCGTGCATCGCGATCATGCGGTCGCATTTTTTGGCGAGATCGGGATCATGGGTGATGATGAGGAGCGTTGCGCCCAAAGCCGCGCGGCGTTCAAACAGCAGGTCGATGATCGAGGTGCCGGTCGATCCATCGAGATTGCCAGTCGGCTCATCGGCAAAAATGATCTTGGGTGCCGCGGCCATGGCGCGGGCAATGGCGACGCGCTGTTGCTCGCCGCCCGAAAGTTGCGAGGGATAATGCGTCAAACGGTGCCCAAGGCCGACCGCTTCCAACTCCGCTTTGGCCCGCCCGAACGGGTCGTCGATGCCCGCCAATTCCATCGGGATCGCGACATTTTCCAGCGCAGTCATTGTCGGCAGCAGGTGAAATGCCTGCAAGACAATGCCAATCCGCCCGCGCCGTGCTCGCGCCAGTTCATCTTCGTCCAGCGCGGTAAAATCGAGACCATCGACGAGCACAGTCCCGCCGCTCGCCTGCTCCAATCCCGCCAGCACCGCCATCAGCGAGGACTTGCCTGACCCCGACGGCCCAAGCAAAGCAACGCTGCTGTCGTAGGGAACCTCTAGATCGACCCCGCGCAAAATCGACACTTCGGCATCGTTCGAACCAAGGCTTAGGGTGACATTTGCCGCGCGGATGGCCATATCCGGCGTGGTGCTGACGGGAGCGTGCAAGGAGAAGTCCTAATGAACAGAGGTTTTTGGCTATATGGGGCGCTTGCCCTGCTTCTCCAAGTGCTAGTTGGCTGCGGACAGCCGGCTGAATCGACGAAGAGCGAACCGGCTTCGGCAAAGAGCGAAGCACCTGCACAATATGACCGGCTGGTCGTCGCGTTTGGCGACAGCCTGTATGCCGGATACCGGCTCGCGCCGAATGAAGGTCTCGCGCCGCAATTGCAGGCGGCGCTGAAAGCCGATGGCATCAATGCACGTGTGCACAATGCTGGTGTGTCGGGCGACACCACGGCGGCGGGCAAGACGCGGCTGGCCTTCGTGCTCGACAATCTGGAGCGCAAGCCCGATCTCGTGGTGCTTGGGCTTGGCGGCAACGATATGTTGCGGGGGATCAAGCCTGAAGAAACCCGCGCCAATATGGCCGCGATGATGGATGAGCTCAAGAAACGCGAAATCCCGGTCGTGCTTACAGGGATGCTGGCCGCGCCCAATCTCGGTCAGGATTATGGCAGTGCTTTCAACGGTATATTCCCGCAACTTGCCAAAGCAATATGATGCCCCGCTCTATCCGTTTTTCCTCGACGGAGTGGTGACCGACAAAGCGATGATGCTGCCTGACGGCATCCATCCCAATGCCAAAGGCGTGTCGCGGGTTGTCGAAGGATTATCGCCGCTGGTCGAAGCCGCTTTGAAGGAACAGGGTGATACTGTATTAGAAAAATAATACAGCTGGGGACGGAAGTGCTTGAAATGGTCGGGCACTCGTTCCATCTGTTATCGAAGTATTTTACAGTGGGAAGAGTGATCATGTCGACCGAAACCGCCACGCAAACCGTCAGCGATCTGAAACTGACCCCGCCCGACCCGGTGCCGACCGTCGCCGCTAGCCAAGCAATGGGGCTGGTGCCGGTCACCGATGAGCAGACGACCAAGCTGCAGGAACGCGTCGAGGCCTATGTCGCCGACCTGATCGCGCAGGACGTCAACAGCCCCGAATTCGGCAAGCGCGTCGACCAGCTGACCAATATGGGCCGCAAGGAAATCATGGAGGCGTCGAACCAGTCGAACCGCTTCCTCGACAAGCCCATCCGCCGGATGGATGAAGGCTCAGGCGTCGGCGCAGACCTTGCCGAACTGCGCCGCGCGGTTGAAGATCTGGACCCTTCGAAAAAGGGCAATCTGATGACCAAGGAAAAGCTGTTCGGCATCATTCCGTTGGGCAACAAGCTGCGCAATTATTTCGACAGCTACCAAAGCTCGCAAACGCATATCAGCTCGATCTTGGGCCGCCTTGGCAATGGCAAGGACGAGCTGTTGATGGATAACGCCGCGATCGACGTCGAACGGCAGAATCTGTGGGTGGCGATGGGCAAGCTCGAACAGATGATCGTGATGTCGAAGCAGCTCGATGCCAAGCTGGAGGAAAAGGCCGCCGAACTCGAACTGTCCGACCCGGCCAAGGCGCGCGCGATCAAGGAAAGCGCGCTTTTTTATGTCCGCCAGCGCACGCAGGATTTGCTGACGCAGATGGCGGTGACGGTGCAGGGCTATCTCGCGCTCGATCTGGTCAAGAAGAACAATGTCGAGCTGGTAAAGGGCGTCGACCGCGCATCGACCACCACCGTCGGCGCGCTGCGGACGGCGGTGACGGTCGCGCAGGCGATGACCAACCAGAAGCTTGTGCTCGACCAGATCACCGCGCTTAACACCACGACCGCGAACATTATCGACAGCACTGGTAAGTTGCTGCGGGACAACACCGCGCGCATTCATGAGCAGGCGGCAGCTTCGACCATTCCGCTCGAAACGCTAAGCCGCGCATTCCAGAATATTTACGACACGATGGATGCCATCGACACGTTCAAGATGAAGGCGCTCGACAGCATGAAGCAGACGAGCGAGGCGCTGGAAAAAGAAGTCGAGAAGTCGAAGGGCTATATCGCGCGCGCCGAAGGGCAGGCGCAGGCGAAAATCTGTGCAGGACAGCGGTTTGCTGTCGCTGGAGGCTTGATGGCAGTGCCATTAACTCTGGTCGTCACCCCCGCGAAGGCGGAGGCCCATCGCCGGCGGATGAAATTTGAGCGGCGGGAGATGGATTCCGCCTTCGCGGGAATGACGAAGGACTGAAGATAGGTGAATAGCCCCGCCTCAATTCAGACGAAACCCTGACCGCCGCAGCGCGGTCGTTCGCAACGTCCGGATGCCGCCTATCGGCATGAAGAGCCAGGCGCTGCGCCGCGCGCATTTCTGGGGCAAGGTTCAGCAAGGCGGCGCTTGGCTGTCGGTGTGGTGCTGGTTGGCGCCGGGATTGTCGGTGCAATTATCGACGGCATCGGTTTCTGGGGCGTGATGATTACCGGCATCGCGGGCGCGGCGGCGGCCTATGTGCTGATGCGCTATCCCGAAATGCCTATGCCGACGACAGAAAGCCTTCGCCAGACCGATTTGGGAACGCTCGCTGGCAAAACCGAAATCTGGCTGGAGGCGCAGCGGCCCGCATTACCCGCACCTGCGGTCACTATCATGCAGGATATCGGCGTGCGACTGGATCAGCTCGCGCCGCAATTGCAGACGCTTGACGAAAACGACCCAGCTTCGCGCGAAGTGCGCAAACTGGTTGGCGAACATCTGCCCGAGCTTATCAACGGCTATAAGCGCATTCCCGAAAGCCTGAAACGCAAGGAGCATGGCGGCAAGACGCCCGAGCAGCAATTGGTTGACGGATTGAAGTTAATCGACCGCGAAATCGAAACAATGACCGGCCAGATTTCGCGCGGTGAACTGGACAAGCTTGCGGTTCGGGGGCGTTATCTTGAACTGCGCTACGATACGCCGGAAAACGATTGAAATATTTTTGCAAAGTCTTTGAAGTTGCACATTAACCACAGTTAAAATTTCTTTAACTTTGGTTATTGCGAAGAATTGAATTTGCATGTTAGCAACACTCCATGATGGAGGCGACCAGCCCTCCAGCAAAAGGGGACTATGCGACATGTCTAATTTGATTTCTCAGCGCCTTCGTGGCGCTCTTCTTGCGTCAACGGCTTTGCTTGCGATGCCCGCTGCTGCCCTCGCCGAAGAGGGGCGTCCTGCCGATGCACTGGATTTGCCACAGTCCAGCACGATAATGATCGACGGCCTGAATGACGCCGCGCAGGATGCGCAGCGGAACGCGGCAGCACGCGTAACTTTTGAGGCGGTCGAAATCGCCTGAAATCACCATCAACAACAACTTCACACCCACTGATGCCCGTGATCCTGTCAATATCAATGGTATCGGCCAGATCATCGTTGATGCAGGTGGCGGGTCCGTAGGGCTTTGCACGGCCAGCCTCATCAACCCGCGCGTCGTTCTGTTTGCTGCGCACTGCGTCAATACGCGCGCCGCAACGGCTTATGGTGCCGGCTCTGGCGGAGTCGGGATCGGCATCGGCTTTGAAACAAACACCCGCGCAAATGCGGCCGGGCAACCCGACGAACTGGTCAATTGGCTGCTTGGTGTCGGTGCAGGTCCCGGGCAATTCCAGACAAATCGTGCGCAACAATTCTACAATATCGACCAGGTATTTTGGAACCCGGCATCGCAAGCAGCGGCATCCTGCACAAACCCGACTTCATGCTTCCTCGAAGCGGATATTGCGACTGCCGTGCTTGATGCACCGACGCGCAATGTCCCAACATGGGCGCTTTTGTTCTCGCCACTCGCCACCCCGTCGGCGATTAATCCGGCCACGGGAACCGGCTATCATGTTTCGATATCGGGCTATGGCCGCAACGGTACCGGCACGACCGGGGCAATCGGCAATGATTTCCGTCGCCGCGCCGCCGAAAACATGCTGGGCGCTTTGACGTCGATTAACGAGCGCAACCTTTTCCTCTTCGGAACGACCGGTACGCCTTCGCGTCCGCAGTTGCTGTACTGGCTCGATTTTGATGATCCCGCACGTGGCACGGCGACCGCCAACCCGCGCGACTTTAACGGTTTCCGCGACAACGCGCTGCCACGCGAAGGTTCGACCGGTCCGGGCGATTCGGGCGGCCCGCTGATCCTCGATCAGGCATTTTCGAAGAGCGTTATCCTTGGCGTGCTATCGGGTGGCTCCACCTTCTTCGCAGGACAGCCGGGCAGCAGCTATGGCACGCAAAGCTTTTATCAGCCGCTTTTCCTGTATTGGGACTGGATCGTCGCCAACAACCCGTATCGCTATGTGACCGCGACCGCTGGCAACAAGAATTGGGAAGACGCGACGGCATGGGTGACCACGCTCGATCCGGCTTACAACATCATTTCCGGCGGCCAGCTGGTCAATGGCGTTCCGACCGAGCTCGGCGGAACGATTGTCGCTACCACGCCGCAATTTGGCGAGGTGTGCTTCCAGTCACCGTTGAACAGCGCGACGCCGCCAGCAACCAACGAATGCCAGAATTTGGCAACGGGCGCGGCACGTAACAATGTGCCCAATACGCCTAGCGGCACGAGCGACAGTTCGCCGACGCTGACGGCAGTGATTACCGATGCAGCAGAGCCCGACACCGTTGCGGTGGTAGAAGCAGCCAGCGTGATTTCGCAAGATGGCAGCGGCGCTGCGGCGACGCGGGACGGAATGGTGGCGATTGAAGACGCGCAGGCAGCCCCGGGCTTCCGCGATGGTCCTTTGCCGGCACCAACGCTTGCCAATGGCCTTCCAGGCGCGACCAACTTCGTACCGAACAACGTGAACAGCGTCCGCGCAACGGGGACGGCGGGTCGTTATTACGACGTGACCTTGCGCAATGCGGGGATCGTGACGCTCAATTCGAACGTCACTGTCGACCGCTTCACCGTGTTGGGTGCATCGTCGCAGCTGACCGTCAATGCAGGCGCGTCGCTGACCAGCCTGATCGACGTCATGCACTCGACCGGTATCGTGCAGAATAACGGCATGATCACCACGGGCGGCGATTATCTGTTTACGTCGGGTCTGCTGGGCGGAACCGGCCGGGTGAACACGCCGTTCCTGACCAGCGTGCTGGGCAACTTTGCCCCAGCGACAGTTGGTACGGTCGGCACGCTGACCATTGGCGGTAATCTGGTGATGGCTTCGGGCAGCACCTTTGCCGTTGACCTTGGCCCAAGCGCAACATCCGACCGCTTGGCGGTTGTTGCCAACGGGACCAGCACGGGCCTAGCCACTGTTGGTGGACGGGTTGTCTTCTCGGCGGCTGGTGGCAACATCATCCGCAACAACGACCTGTATACGATCCTGACCGCTGCAGGCGGCGTAACCGGCACCTTCTCGACGACCGCGCTCAGCGCAATCCTGACCCCGCAATTTGTATATACCGCGAATAGCGTGCAAACCCGGATTGTGGCAGGGAGCTATTTCCCGCTCGCTTTGACGCCGGTGCAACGCAGCTATGCCGCGTTGCTCGACCGCAACCGTGGTGGCACAAATGTCGGACCGCTCTATGACTTCCTCGACCTGCAAAATGCCGGAACCATCCAAGCAACGCTGGAAAGCTGGGCACCGCGCACCGAAACGCTGAAGGCGGCGATCGGAACGACCGCGATGGACAATATGTCGCGCTTCTTCCGCAGCCGCCTTGCAGTCGATGGACATCGCGGGTGGTTTCGGCGGTCAGGTGGCAACGCTTGGCAATCCGTTGCAGGCAGTTTCGCGCATGTCGTCGAGCCAGCTACAGCCGGGCGCACCGGTGATGGGCTATGGCCAGGACAGCGAAGAAACATCGGCTGATCTGCCAGATACCGTCAGCGTATTCTTCGCCGGCGGTTATCTCGACGGCCAAAGCGCATCGATGGCCACTGCCATCCCGTTCGGCGGCGACGACAACTATGACGGCTATTACGCCGCCGCAGGTGTTGAAAGCGAGCTGGGCGATAATGCCGGTATCGGTTTTGCGTTATCCTACACCGATATCGACGGAACAACGAGCGGCGCGGCGCAGAATGCCTCTGGCAAGCTGTATCAGGGTACGCTCTACGGCAAGCTGCAAAGCGATGCGGGCCTCGTACTCGACACGCAGGTTAGCGCTGCGATGTTCAGTGCACGCACCGATCGTTCGGCGGTCCTCGGCCCGACGACATACCGTCTGCAAAGCAAGGACGACGTGCTGGCGCTTTCGGCTGAAGTCGGCCTGGGCAAGACGTTCGAAGCAGGTTCGCTGAACATTGGCCCGCGTGTTGCCATGCGCGCCAGCCGGCTGGAGTTCACGCCGACGACTGAAACCGGCGGACCCAACGCGTTGCAGTTCGACCGTGGCCGTTATGACAGCCTGCAGGGCCTGGCGGGCCTGACGCTTTCGGGCGGAAGCCTGAAATTCCGTCCTTATGCGTCGGCTTATTATGTCCATGAATTCCAGGACAAGCCCGCATCGTTCGGCGCGAATTTCGTCGGCGGCGTCGGCCTGCCAGCCGTATTCGCGCTGACCGGCACTGACTCCGACTGGTTCGAAGCCAGCGCAGGCATCGCGTTCGGCAGCGAAAAATTCGAAATCGCGCTGGGTGCGGACACCACAATCGGACGCAGCGATGTGTCGAACCAGTCCTATCGCGGAACGGTGACCTTCCGCTTCTGATCGAACGACTATTCAAAGAAAAGGCCGCTTTCCGTGAAGGAGGGCGGCCTTTTCTGTTTGCGAGTAGGTCTGCCATTCGCAAGCCCTTTGCGCTATGCATTGGCTACCAATGACCTCAAATAACGGCCTTCGGCGCAAACCGCTTTGTGAAATCGAGACGATATTGTCCGATGGCCGCGCGATTTGTTTGCGCACGATCCGCCCCAGCGACGAGGCGCGGATCAGGGAAGGCATAACGGAAATGTCCGACCGTTCGCGCTATCTGCGTTTCTTCTCGGCGTTTCGCGAACCACCGGAAAGCATCGTCAAACGGTTGAGCGCGGTTGATGGGCACGACCATATCGGCTGGGGCGCGATCCTGCTCGACGGCGCCGAATTTCCGCCGATAGCGGCGGCGCATGCGGTTCGGTCGGAAGACAATCCAGCACAGGGCGAACTCGCGATTGCCGTTCTTGACGATTATCACGGTCTTGGTCTGGCCCGAACGCTGATTGCCGCGTTGCTCGTCGATTGTGAGGCCGAGCAGTTGCCGCGTCTCGAAATGCAGGTGCTGGCGGATAATCATGCGGCATCCAGACTTGTCACCGTTTTAGGCGGTGAACGTACAAGCATAATGGACAACGTCGCTTATTACGCGCTCGACGTTCAGGCCACTCTGGCGAGGTTACAATCGATACCCCAGCCGCAGGGTGTGAAAGACGTTTTTGCAGCGCTTGGTGCCAATCGATGATGTGCGCCCGTTAACGCTGGCGGGTCACGGTCGTCGCGCCGGATTGACTCAAACACCCTTCAACAAGGCCAGAATTTGCGCCGCATGTTCGTTACGGCAAATCAACAGGTCGGGCATGTAGACATCGGCCTGATTGTAATGCAACGGGCTGCCATCGATGCGGCTGGCATGAAGGCCATAAGCGGCGGCGATCGCCACAGGTGCGCAACTGTCCCACTCATATTGGCCGCCGGTATGCAGGTAAATATCGGCTTCGCCACGAACCACGGCCATTGCCTTTGCTCCGGCGGAACCCATGGGGATAAGCTCTGCGCCCATTGCTTCTGCGACGGCGAGCGCTTCGGCGGCTGGGCGGGTACGACTTACCACCATGCGGAGTTTTGCCGGAGGCGGGGCAAGAGGTTGGGGTCGGTCGCTGCGCAGCACGAGACCCAGACCGGGCAGAGCGACTGCGCCGACAACCGGAACACCGTCGATCGCAAGGGCAACATGAACCGCCCAGTCAGTCCGGCATTCGCTATATTCGCGCGTGCCATCTACCGGGTCGATGATCCACACCCGCGATTTCGAAAGCCGCTCTGGACTGTCCTTTTCTTCTTCCGATAGCAAGCCATCGTCGGGGCGCTGCTCGCGAATGCTATGGCAAAGGAATTGATTGGCCGTCTGGTCACCCGCGTTGCCCAGCGCTTTGAGCGACAGCAGCCCGCAATCGCGCACCTGAAGCAACAGCTTGCCGGCGACTTCCGCCAAAAGCGCGGCGAGATCGCTATCGTTGGCAATAATGGTCATTTGAGAGGCATCAGCTCGCGTATGATATGCTCGGCGGCTTCTGCGGGGCTCATCTCAACCGTGTTCACCCTGATGTCGGGGTTTTCGGGTGGCTCATATGGGCTGTCGATGCCGGTGAAGTTTTTGAGCTGTCCGGACCGTGCCTTTTTGTACAGCCCTTTCACATCGCGGGCTTCGGCCACATCGAGCGGCGTGTCGACGAAGATTTCGATGAATTCGCCTTCGGGCAGCATCGCCCGCACCATATCGCGTTCGGCACGGAAGGGCGAGATAAACGCGGTCAAAACGATCAACCCCGCATCGGCCATCAGCTTGGCGACTTCACCCACGCGGCGGATATTTTCGATACGGTCGGCTTCGGTAAAGCCAAGATCCTTGTTCAACCCATGGCGCACATTGTCGCCGTCAAGCAGGAATGTGTGCCGGTTCATCAGGTTAAGCGTCTTTTCGACCTCATTGGCGATCGTGCTTTTGCCCGACCCCGACAGCCCGGTGAACCAGAGGATTTTTGGCTTCTGGTTCTTGAGCGCAGCATGGGCTTCGCGGCTGACGTCGGTTGCCTGCCAGTGTACGTTTTGCGCGCGCCGTAACGAAAAGTGCAACATCCCTGCGGCAACGGTTGCGTTGGTGATCTTGTCGATCAGGATGAACCCGCCCAATGCGTGATTGTCGGCAAAGGGTTCGAACACGATTGGCTTGTCGGTCGAAATTTCGGCAACGCCGATGGCGTTGAGCTCAAGCGTTTTTGCCGCCAGATGCTCCATCGTATTTACATTGATGGTATATTTGGGTTCCTGCAATGTTGCTGACACCATCTGCGTGCCCAGCTTCAACCAATAGGCTCGTCCCGGGATCAGGGCATCATCGGCCATCCAGACAATCGTGCTTTCGAACCGGTCTGACACTTCTGGCGGATTATCGGCGGCAGCGATTACGTCACCCCGAGAACAGTCGATTTCGTCTGAAAAACATAAAGTAACCGATTGGCCTGCAACAGCTTCGGTCAATTCGCCGTCCAGCATCACGATACCGCTGATCGTCGATATCTTGCCCGAAGGCAACACGCGGATTGTGTCACCGGGATGAACCGTGCCCGTTGCAATCTGGCCGGAGAAGCCGCGGAAATCGAGGTTGGGTCGGTTGACCCACTGCACAGGCATGCGCAGCGGCTTGGCCTGATCGGCCTCATTATCGAGCGCAACGGTTTCCAGATGCGCCATCAGCGGCAGTCCGGTGTACCAGCCAGTGTTCGCAGAATTCTCGGTGATGTTGTCGCCCTTGAAACCGGAAATCGGCATCGCGGTGAAATCGGTTATGCCGATGCCTGAGGCGAATGCGGCATATTCCGTAACGATCGCGTCATATTTCGCCTGATCATAATCGATCAGGTCCATCTTGTTGACGGCGAGCACGATGTTGCGGATGCCCAACAGCTTGGCGAGATAGCTGTGCCGCCGCGTCTGTACCAGCACCCCCTTGCGGGCATCGATCAGGATCACGGCCAGATCGGCGGTCGAGGCCCCCGTCACCATGTTGCGGGTATATTGCTCATGCCCCGGGCAGTCGGCGACGATGAACTTGCGCTTTTCGGTGGCAAAGAAGCGATAGGCAACGTCAATCGTAATGCCCTGTTCGCGTTCAGCGGCGAGGCCGTCGACGAGCAATGCGAAGTCGATTTCCTGGCCTTGCGTGCCCATCCGCTTGCTGTCGGATTCGAGCGTTGCCAACTGATCCTCGAAAATCATCTTCGAATCGTAAAGCAGCCGCCCGATCAAAGTCGACTTGCCGTCATCGACCGAACCGCAGGTAATGAACCGCAACAGCGACTTGTGCTGATGAACATCAAGATAGGCATCGATATCCGACGCAATCAGTTCATCGGTCTTGTAAATCGCAGTTTCGTCCAGTGGAGTCGGCATCAGAAATACCCCTCCTGCTTCTTTTTCTCCATGCTGGCGGCCTGGTCGTGGTCGATGGCCCGGCCCTGGCGTTCGGAGGTGGTGGTTAGCAGCATTTCCTGAATGACTTCGGGCAAAGTTGCGGCGGTGCTTTCGACCGCTCCGGTCAGCGGATAGCAGCCCAATGTCCGGAAACGGATCGAGCGTTCGACGGGGACTTCGCCGTCTTTCAATACAAATCGGTCATCATCAACCATCAACAGCATTCCATCGCGTTCGACCGTCGGGCGTGGTGCGCTGAAATAAAGCGGGACGATCTCGATATTCTCGAGATGAATATATTGCCAGATGTCGAGCTCGGTCCAGTTCGAGATCGGAAAAACGCGGATGCTCTCCGATTTGGCCTTGCGGGCGTTGTACAGGTTCCACAATTCGGGCCGCTGGTTCTTCGGGTCCCAGCCATGCGAGGCGGTGCGGAACGAAAAAATTCGTTCCTTTGCGCGGCTTTTTTCCTCGTCACGCCGCGCGCCGCCGAAGGCCACATCGAAACCATATTTGTCGAGCGCTTGCTTCAGCCCTTCGGTCTTCCACATGTCGGTATGCAGCGAGCCATGATCGAACGGATTGATCCCGCGCTCGACCGCTTCAGGGTTCTGGTAAACGAGCAATTCCATGCCAGCATCGCGCGCAGCCTTTTCGCGCAGCTCGTACATTGCCTTGAATTTCCAGGTTGTATCGACATGAAGCAATGGAAAGGGAGGCGGTGACGGGTAAAACGCCTTGCGCGCGAGATGCAGCATCACGGCTGAATCCTTGCCCACCGAATAAAGCATTACGGGCTTTTCTGCTTCGGCCACGACTTCGCGCATGATGTGGATGGCCTCCGCCTCGAGGCGCTCAAGATGGGTCAGAGTTCTTGGCATAGCTTCGTTCACTTCCTGCGAACTGCATGTCAGAGCGCTGCGCAAACGGCAAGCAAGGCATTCTTCGCAGGCCTATTGTCCCGATATCAGCGATGCGAAGAGCGGCAAGGGCCGCATTGGCACCGGGTTCGCCGATCTGCGCGCCAATCGACCAGTTGCAACGCTACCTCATAATGTGAAATGCAATTATAACATGGCCCCTGGAACCCATGGCACCCATTCGTGTTCGCCTATGGATAATTTTTCTGAAGCCGTTTTTTGGCCGCTGGCTGTCGAAAGAATTAAGTCAAAAACTCGGCCACCCATTTCATTGCACCCGACATCCGCCAACACGCCGCTGCAATCAATATCCACATCGTCGGCCATGCGCCGTGCCAACACAGCGTTAGAGGCAAGTTTCAACGTGGGTGAAGGAACGGATCCAAAAACCGATCCCCGACCTGTGGTGAACAGTATAAGGTGTGCGCCACCTGCAATTTGGCCGGTGGCAGAGCATGGGTCATAGCCCGGCGAGTCCATGAATGTCAGGCCGGGCGCGGTAACCGCTTCTGCATATTCTACGACGGCATTTAGCGGCGTAGTGCCCGCCTTTGCCACGGCACCGAGAGACTTCTCTAATATTGTGGTGATGCCACCTGCTTTGTTCCCCGGCGAAGGGTTGTTGTCGAGGCTCAACCCGTCACGTGCGGCATAATCCTCCCACCAGCTAAGCCGGTCTACCAGTGCATCCGCGACCGCAACGGATGACGCGCGGCGCAGGAGGAGATTTTCGGCGCCATAGATTTCGGGGGTTTCGGATAGGATTGCTCTGCCCCCGGCGGCGACCAGTCTGTCAACAGCAGCGCCGAGGGCGGGATTGGCGGTGAGCGCCGAATAGCCATCCGATGCGCCGCATTGCAGGCCGATGGTCAGATGTTCGGCAGATACCGTCTGGCGCTGGCACGCATTTGCAGCAGGAAGCATCGCAGTGACTAAGCTTATGCCTTGCTCAATCGCGGCCATCGTCCCGCCCGCTTCCTGTATGGTCAGTGTTTGCAGCCGGTCCGAAATTTCCAATGTAGCCGACGCCAGCAAAGGATCGATCTGATTCACTTCGCAGCCGAGGCCGACAATCAAGACCGCAGCGAAATTGGGGTGACGGGCGTAGCCGGTGATCGTCCGACGCAAATTGTCCATCCCGCGCCCCTCTTTGGCCATGCCGCAGCCGGACATATGGCTGAACGCGGCAACGCCATCGACGCCGGGATAGGCGCTCAACATTTCGGGGGTAAAATACGCCGCAATGCGGCGGGCGACGGTCGCCGAGCAATTGACCGACGTCAGTACGCCAATGAAATTGCGGGTACCGATGCCGCCATCAGCACGGATATAGCCTTGGAATGTAGCGGGTGCTGGTGCCGGTGTATTCAGGTCAACGCCGATCTCGGTGCGCTCAGCCTGTCCTGCAAATGCCAGATTGTGCGTATGGACATGCTCTCCCGGCACGATGAGGCTGCGTAGCAATTCCGATGGGCTGCCCAAGCTTGATGACTGGCGCGCCTGCATCAATCGCACTCAATGCAACCTTGTGTCCGGCCGGGATTGACTGTGCCACCACCGCGCCGCCGGACACTGTCTCTCCGGGCACCAGCTCGACTATTGCCGTCGCCACATTATCCCGCGTCGAGGCGACGATGTGGCTGGGCGCGGTCACGCCGGTACGGTGACTCGTTCAAGCCTTGGCGACAACAGATGGATCGACAATACTGCGAGGAAATAGACCGACGTACAGGCTGCAAAGATGAAGGTGTAATTGCCGCCGGTCGCATCAAGCACCAGCCCGGTTGATTTCGCCATGATCATGCCGCCAATGCCGCCGGCAAATCCGCCAAGCCCGATCACGCTGCCGACCGCACGTTTGGGAAACATATCGGGCGGGATCGACAGCAGATTGGTTGAAAATGCCTGATGCCCGGCAAGCGCTATGCCGATGAGCAACACCGCCAACCACATATTCTGGATACCCGTTACAAACAGCAACGGCAGAACGCACAGTCCGGCGATTATCATCGTGACCTTGCGCGCGAAATTGGGTGTGCGACCGCGCTGGATAAGGCGTGACGAAAGCCATCCACCTGCGATGCTGCCGACATCCGACAGCAGGTACATCAGGATCATCGGTAACAAAACCACTTTCAGGTCGACATTATAGGTAGAGCTGAAATATTTGGGCAGCCAAAACAGCATCAAAAACCACACCGGATCGGTCAGAAATTTGGCGCTGGCAAAGGCCCAGGCTTCGCGTTTTCGGACAACTCGGCTCCAACCGATTTTTTCGATTTGCTCGGGCGGGTCATGCTCGATCCATTTAAGCTCGCCTTCGCTGACTCTGCCGCTTTCACGCGGGTTGCTGTATAGCCACCACCAAAGGCCGAGCAGTATGATCCCAAAGAGGCCCGAATAAATGAAAGTCTCGCGCCAACCAAGGCCAAGCGCCTGCATGAACAACCAGAGCGTCGGCGCGGTCAGGATGACGCCGATGGTCGTTCCAGAGTTGACCCAGCCGATCGCATAAGCGCGCTCCTTTTGTGGGAACCATTCGCTGCTGGATCGGACCACCGCCGGAAAATGACCTGCTTCGCCAACGCCAAGCACAGCGCGCGCCGCCATGAACGACGCGACCGATCCGCCAAAGCCATGCGCGACATGGCCGACGGTCCAGATGCAGATCGCTATCGAATAGCCAATTTTCGGACCGAACCGGTCAATGAGCCAGCCCATGAAAAGAAAGCCGAGCGCATATGCCGCCTGAAACGCGGTGACGATATTTCCGTAATCATCCTCGTTCCAATTCAGCTCCTTTTCGAGCGTTGGCGCGAGCAGACCGAGCATGGTTCGGTCGATATAATTGACCGTGGTGGCGAAGAAGAGCAGGGCGATAATTGACCAGCGAAACCGCCCGGTCCGTGCGGGTACGCCAGCGGCGACCGTGTCATTCATCCTCTCACTCCTCAATTTCCTAGCTAATCGGCGCTGCCTCTATCGTGCAATTGACCGAAAGTTCTGTGCCAAAAGCCGCGCGGACTTTCTGCCCGGCTGTAACCTGATGGACGCCAGTAACCGCGCCCGATGAAATCCATGCACCAGCGGTAACGGCGATGCCCCTGCTGCCCAGATTGTTGAGCAGGAAACGGACGGAACCGATAGGCCCATCGGGAAAAGCGCTGGCAGCGCCCCGGCCGACTTCTACGCCGTCGACCTCTAACGCCACATCCCAATTGGCAAAATCGCTTGTTTGCCAGCCACTGATTTGCGGACCGATTATCAAGCCATTGTTATTGCCGAAATCCGACACTGTGACGGCTGGGCCCAGTTCATTGATCGTCGGGAGCGGCGAACTGGCAATCTCGATGCCGACATGGACAGCCGAAATCTGCGCTGCCGCATCGTCAAGCGAGTAGTCTTGTTTGCCGACAGGCAGGTCACTTGCGATTTTGATGAGAAATTCGGCTTCGGCGGCACCAAAGCCGTCGGTAAAAATCAGCCCTGCTGCAGTTGCGTCGTCGTGCTGCACTGTGGTTGCAAAAATCGGGCCCGCCAGACGTTCTGCGCCAAACTGGTCCGAAAGTGGCGGGAAAATGCGCCCGACTTTCCAACCAACGACCGGTTGGTCGACACATTGGATTGCGGCGTCCTGCACAGCATAAGCCGCAGACAGGGAATCGGGAATAGGTCCGGGATAATCGGACAATGCACGGCCTGAAAGCCGCGCTGACACAAATTGGTTCGCAATTTCGGTTGCGATCATTGACGCCGCTTGCGCATGATTGTCCCACGCCCTTCTTGAAAAACATCCTCTGTCGCACTCGATATGGGAAACCGGTGTCATTTGCAAGGATCAGCCAAAAATTGCCTGCAACTTTTACTGTATCAGGGCGTTTTTGTTGCTATGCAGCGGGCATGACGGGTGAACCAGAACCTCGCAAAGCGGCAGCATCGAAGCCGACAATCAACGATATTGCGCGCCTCGCGGGGGTGTCGAAAAAAACGGTTAGCCGCGTGATAAACCGGTCCGGTTCGCTCAATCAGGACACGAGGGAAAAGATCGAGGCGGTCATTCGGGAGACGGGCTATGTCCCGAATCCGCAAGCGCGTGCGTTAGCTCTCGGACGCAATTTCCTGATCGGTCTGGTGCACGATAATCCGAACGCGCAGATGATCCTGAATATGCAGCAGGGCATATTGGATGCGCTGCGCGATACCGAATTCGCGATGGTCGTGCAGCCGGTAAACCGCTCGTCGCCATCGCTGATCGACGATATGCGCGAATTTATTGTGCGCCAGCGGCTCTATGGCGTCGTGATTTTGCCGCCGATTTCAGAAAATGATGCGGTCGCGCAAATGTGCGCCGATGTTGGTTGCCGCTATGTACGCATGGGGTCTGCGGTGCTTGACGACAGCGCGCATATGGTCGCGTCGAACGACCGCGACGCTGTGCGTGACGCGACCCGGTTTTTGATCGAGCAGGGGCATCGCAACATCGCGATTGTTACTGGGCCGCAGGGGTTCCGGTCAGCGGCGGAGCGTCTGGCCGGATTTGAAGACGCGCTGGCCGAAGCGAAAATCAAGCTGCCGCGCAGCCACCGGGCGGAGGGGGAATATACCTTCGAGTCGGGGTTAGCGGCGACCGAGCAGTTGCTCGACATCGCGCCGCGTCCGACCGCAATTTTTGCGTCAAATGACGAGATGGCGGCAGCCGTGCTCTATGCCGCACGGATGCGCGGGATTTCCGTGCCCGACGAACTGTCGATACTTGGTTTCGACGATACGCCGATTGCAGCGCGTCTGTGGCCCCCGCTCACGACTGTCCGCTGGCCGATTGTCGCGATGGGGCGCTCGGCGGCGCATAAGCTGATCGCAAGCGCGGTCAGCGGGATTGATCTGGACAACGAGCCGTCGGAATTCCTCTCGACGCTGGTTCGCCGCGGATCGGTTGCGCCACCCAAGCAATGAGCTTGCATCTGACAATGACACCGGTTACCTTAGATGTATCATATTCCACCCTGTTTGAAGTGAAAGACATCCCATGAAGATCGCGCTGATTACCGAAAATAGCCAGGCTGCAAAAAACGGCATCATCCATGACGCATTGACTGCAGTCGCCGAGCCGCTGGGCCATCAGGTCTTCAATTACGGCATGTATAGCGCCGAGGACGAAGCATCGCTGACCTATGTCATGAATGGCTTGCTGACGGGCATATTGCTGAATTCCGGTGCGGCTGATTTCGTTGTGACTGGTTGCGGTACGGGCATGGGGTCGATGCTCGCGTGCAACGCAATGCCCGGCGTGTTCTGCGGCCTCGTCATCGACCCCACCGATGCGTTTCTGTTCAGTCAGATCAACGATGGCAACGCGATCTCGATGCCCTATGCCAAGGGCTTCGGCTGGGCGGCCGAGTTGAATTTGCAGGATTGCTACCGCAAAATTTTCGAAAATGAAGGCGGCGCGGGTTACCCGAAGGAGCGCGCACATTTCATGGCGGCGAACCGCAGTATATTGAAAGACATGAAAGCTGTATCCTGCAACGATATGCTGACCGTGCTCAAAAATGTCGATCAGGAATTGTTGAAAGCTGCGATCGCGGGTGAACGTTTCGCCGAATATTTTTACGTCAATGCCAAGGACGAACAGATTGCCGCTTATCTGCGGACGCTGAACGCCTGATATGCCGATTTCGTTCGATCTCACGGGCCTGGGTGCGCTGGTAACCGGGGCCAATACAGGCATCGGGCAAGCGATTGCTGTGGCGCTCGCCGAAGCAGGGGCGGATGTTGCTATTGCGGGCCGTTCCGAGCCGACGGAAACGCTGAAGCTGATTGACGCAATCGGTCGGAAAGCCGTGAATGTTGAGGCTGATCTGTCGTCGGCTAAACCCGTCCAACGCATTGTCGATGAAGCGCTGACGGGTCTTGGCCGCATCGACATATTGGTGAACAACGCCGGAATCATTCGCCGCAATGACTTGCTCGATTTCAACGAGGAAGACTGGGATGCGGTGATGGACACCAATCTCAAAACCCTGTTCTTCCTGTCGCAGGCTGCGGCGCGGCACATGGCTGTGCGCGGGTCGGGCAAGATCATCAATATCGCGTCGCTGCTAACGTTTCAGGGAGGTATTCGCGTGCCGAGCTACGCGGCAGCAAAGTCTGGTGTCGGCGGCGTGACCAAGGCCATGGCGAATGAATTGGCACCCAAAGGTGTCCAGGTAAATGCCATCGCCCCGGGCTATATCAGCACCAACAACACCGCTGCCTTGCAAGCCGATAAAACGCGCAACCGGCAAATACTTGAACGGATTCCAACCGGGCGATGGGGGAGGCCTGAAGATATCGCTGGCGCCGCTCTGTTCCTCGCCTCGTCCGCTTCTGATTATGTCACCGGCCACATCCTTGCAGTCGACGGCGGCTGGTTGGCGCGCTAACGTCCGCCAATGACAAAACGCATCATTTTCTTCGGAGAGTTGCTCATCCGGCTAACCGCGCCGGGGACGTGAGCTGTTGATGCAGTCGCCGAGCTTCGATGTGCAGGTCGGCGGGGCCGAGGCGAATGTCGCTGTTGGCTTGGCGCATTTGGGGCATGATACGGCGGTGGTGAGTGCGGTGCCGGACAACGCGCTAGGACGCGGAGCGGTATCGGCCATTCGCGCGCACGGGGTGGATTGCAGTAATGTGCAGACTGCGCGATGGCCGGATGGGCCTGTATTTTCTGGCCAAGGGGGCAGGGCTGCGTGCGTCCGAAATAGTCTATGACCGCGCGGGATCGAGCTTTGCGCAAACGACCGCTGCGGACTTCGATTGGGATGCATTGTTGGCGGACGCGCAGATGCTGCATTTGTCGGGAATTACGCCTGCGCTTGGCCCGCAATCGACCGAGGCTGCCTTGGCAGCAGCACGGGCAGCGTCACGTTTGGGCGTTCCGATATCATTCGACGGCAATTACCGCGCGATGCTGTGGGAGAGTTGGGACAGCAATCCACGCGCGATTCTCGGTGAGCTGATCGGCTTGGCCGACATATTGTTCGGCAACCACCGCGATATTTCGCTGGTGCTTGGCAAGGATTTTTCAGGCGACGGGGCCGACCGCAGGCGCGAAGCAGCGCAAGCGGCATTTGACGCGTTTCCCATCCTGAAACTGATTGCATCGACCGCGCGCCATCTGGTCAGTGCCGATCATCACCAGCTATCGGCGCGTGTCGATTTGCGCGACAGCTTTGCGCAAACCGAAGAAATCGACGTGACCGGCATAATCGACCGCATTGGTGCGGGCGATGCTTTTGCCGCCGGAGTGTTGCACGCGCATCTGGGTGGCGGTGATGCCGAAGCAATGGCTAAAACCGGCCTCGCGCTGACCTGCCTCAAACATTCTCTGCCGGGCGACGCCAGCCTGTTCGGCCAAGCAGATATCGATGCGTTTATGAGTGGCAATCTCGATGTCCGGCGGTGAAGGGTTTAGCCGCCGCGCTATTTTGGCGGCTGGCATGTCGCTGTCCGCGCTGGCTATTTCGCCGCTACGCGCAACTACAATCAGGTCACCCGAAATTGCGACACCTGCGGGCAGAGTAATTGGCGCTTTTGCGTATGATCCTGTTGATCAAACGACAATCCGCGCGCTGAGATTTACGGGCATCCGCTATGGCCTGTCGAGGCGTTTCAGTGCTCCCGAAATGCTGGCCGATTCCAACGATTTGATTAACTTGAATGTGGGCGTGGCAGGAAATTGGGGTTCCGCAAGCCCCCAGCAAGGCAATCGCTATCTACCGCAGAATGAAAATTGCCTCTTTTTGAATATCTGGACGCAGTTTCCCAACGCGCCGAAAAAAAAGCCCGTCATGGTCTATTTCCATGGCGGAGCCTATTCCACCGGCTCGGTCACCGATCCGCTGAATGACGGCGCGGCGCTCGCGGCGCGCGGCGATGTCGTAGTCGTAACCGTCAATCACCGGCTCAATGCTCTCGGCTATCTCTATATGCCCGATCGGTTCCCTGACAGCGGGAACAACGGCCAGCTCGACCTGATCCTGGCGCTGAAATGGGTGCAGCGCAATATCGCGGCTTTTGGCGGCGACCCCGAAAATGTCACAGTGTTCGGGCAGTCCGGCGGCGGGGCCAAGATTGCCACGTTGATGGCGATGCCTGCCGCCAAGGGGCTGTTCCACAAAGCGATCACGATGTCGCGGGCAGCAGGTTACCGCCTCCGGCCCGCTCAACGCGGCGAAACGCACGGCGGCGTTTCTGGCCAAGCTAGACGGCGCTGATCCCGCAACCGCGCCAGTCGAGCAATTGGTTGCCGCGCTTTCCGCAACCGACCCGATCCTTGGCGGCGGTGTTTATATGGGGCCGGTGCTGGATATGCGGAACCTGCACCGTCATCCATTCTGGCCCGACGCCGCGCCGCAGTCGCTGGATATTCCGATGATGCTCGGCAATACCGTGATGGAAACCCGCGCCTTTTACGCGGCCGATGGCAAGCAACTAACAGGGGCTGAATTTCGACAATCTGGCAGCACGCATCGCGCCCGAAATGCGGATTGATGCGCATCCCGAATGGGTGGTCCGCGAATTTCGAGCGCGTTATCCCAAGGCCGAACCGCTCGAACTCTTCCACCGCATCGTGACCACCGCGCGCAGCTGGCGCGGGCAGGTGATCGAAGCCGAAGAGCGGGCCAAGGCGGGTGCTCCAGCCTTTGTCTATCAACTCGATTTCGAGCAAGCCAAGCATACCGATGATATCGGCCTGTCCTTCGGCACGGTGCCCAATCCCAGCGTCGCTCAACGCGCAATGAGCGAGACGGATGATGGATGCTTTTGTCCGCTTCGCGCGCACCGGCAATCCAGGCTGGAAACCCTATAGCCTGAAGCGCCGCGAGACGATGATTTTTGACACTGTCAGCCGCGTCGAAAACGATCCGAGACGATGGGAGCGCGAGCTATTTGCGCGCGATCCCTTATATCCAGCCGGGGACATGAGACGCCTATTTAGGCACTACTGGATAGCTGATAATCAGCGTCAAGGGTTTCCGGCCGACCTGCTTGATACCGACCACCGCGCCGTCATATAAATAGGCCGCCATTCCGGGTTTCAACCTTTGCGTCACGCCATCGGAAGTCACATCGCCTTCGCCCGACAGGACATAATAGACCTCGTCATGCGCAATCGGATGCAAGCCGATGGCCGCGCCCTTGTGCAGCACGCGTTTGCGGAATTCCATCGTCTTGGGCTGCGGCACTGCATCGCTGATCCGGTAGGCCGTGCTCATGCCGATAGCACCATGCGGCGGCGCTTCTTCGCGCACGACATCGCGTTCGTTGATGACGACCATTGGCGGTGCAGCCAGCAGCAAGAGCAGCGCGGCAATCATTGGCGCATCGCCCGGTCGCGGGCGGACATTGTTTCCTGCAACGGCGCTTTTTGGCCGGGATAGAGGCCCGACTTCGGCTCCATCGTTGCCAGATCCCAGTCAGCCTCGACAAATGGCTGCGCGGGTTTCTTTGGGGTTTGGATAAGCGCTGACTTCGCTTTCATCGTCAATGATTTCGCCGCGCCCCTCGGCAACGAAGAACATCACCCGGATGTCATCGGCATCGCGGTCCCACGGCCTTGCGCCGGCCTGAGCCAAAACATGCGTTTCGACGTCGCGCGCTGGCATCACGTCGATGCCGTTCGGCCAGATGACCGGCTTTTTGGCTTCGATCAGCTTCGCCCGCGTTTCGCCGTAGCGACCGAACATCGGCAGCGGCTTGCCGAATTTATCGACCGCAATGTTATCGCGCCCATGATAGCGCAAATCGCCATCGCCGCCGAGCATCAGGAACGGCAGGCCTTCGTCGGTCGAAGGCCCACCGCGCATCACATTGCCAACGGCGGTCATCTCGCCAGTCACATAAGGCTGCCCCGCCCATTCGAGCGCCATCAGATTATAATGCATCGCGCGTTTGCCGGGATCGTAGATCAGGTTATTGATCATCGCCGCCTGCGCGCCGCCCTTTATCAGCGGACTGCGCTCGACATTATGCGCCCAGACATTGCGGTAGAATAATATGCCCGTCGCATTGTCGTGGATCAGCGAACCCTTGCTATGCTCGCCCTTGGGATGGCTCGAATCGGCCAGTCCCTCGGCGGCCAGATTATAGGAAAAGGTGATGTTGCGGCTGGTGCCGTTGCGCCATTCCTCCAGCGTCTTGCCGGTAAAGCGCGGGCCGCTGGCCGACATATTTTCGTCGATGCCCCATGTCAGGCTATTATGATCGATGATGACATTATGCGCGGCGATGGTGGACAGCGAGTCGGCCTCCCACCCGCTGCGCTTTGCCTGGCCATCGGCACCGGTTTTGACTCGGATATGGCGGATGATCACGTCATGCCCGCGCAGATCGATCCCGCCACGGATGATCGTGATGCCCGGCGATGGTGCGGTCTGCCCGGCGATGGTCAGATATGGCTCTTTGATTTCGAGCGAACTGCGTTTGAGGTCGATGACGCCCGCCACCTCAAACACCACGATGCGCGGGCCTTTGGCGTCAATCGCTGCTTTCAGAGTGCCCGGACCATCGGCAGCCAGGCTGGTCACGCGGATAATCCGCCCGCCGCGTCCGCCGACAGTCTCCTTCGCCCAACCAACCGCGCCGGGGAACGCCAAGGACTGCGCTTGCACGGGCAGGGCGCTCAAAGTGAGGCCCAAAAACAACAATATCCGGATAAGCATCATCTTCTCCTTGGTTGCTATCTTGACACGAAGCCAAGTTCGCAGCAATGTGTAAATGACACCGGTTACCTAAACCCAACAAGGCCGGAAATAAGAGCGCTGCGAAGGCGACCTAAACGACGAATTTCGGGGCAATTTGCGTAAATGCAACGGCCCATTAGGAGCAGGATGCGTTGGCCTCCATCGCATCGCGAATCAAAAAGACACCGGTGTCAAAATCCGGTGAACGCGAAGGGGAGTGAAATGAATCTGTCGAAATCTCGCAAAATGAGCATCCATGCGACAAAGTTTTTGTCAGCAGTGTCGCTGGGCGTTCTCGCTATCGGATCGGCGCAGGCACAAGATGCCGCGCCTGAACAAGCTGCAGCAGAAGAAGCGCCAGCCGATGAGGGCGAGGCAATTGTTGTTACCGGCTTTCGCGCTTCGCTAGAGGCTGCGCTGAATCTGAAACGCGACATCGGTGGCCGCGGTCGATGCCATTGTGGCTGAAGATATCGCCAAATTCCCCGACCAGAATCTTGCCGAATCGCTGCAGCGTATTCCGGGCATCTCGATTTCGCGTGATGGCGGCGAAGGCCGCTCGATCACCGTGCGCGGGCTGTCTTCGCAATTTACCCGCGTCCGCGTGAACGGCATGGAGACGATTGCGACCTCGACCGACGGCGCTTCGGCAAACCGCGACCGCGCGTTCGATTTCAACGTCTTTGCCTCCGAACTGTTCAGCAGCCTTGTGGTCCGCAAGACCGCTGAAGCTTCGCTCGACGAAGGTTCGCTTGGCGCGGTTGTCGATTTGAACACCGGCAACCCGCTTGGGCGGCAGCGCAGGCTTCAAGGGCGCGCTGTCGGTGGTCGGCTCGTACAATGATCTGTCGAAAGATTTGGGGCCGCGCGTTGCCGGCCTGCTTAGCTGGCGCAATGATGCCGGCACTTTCGGCGCGTCGATTTCGGCGGCTTATTCGAAAACCGAGTACATTGGAGCTTGGCAACAATACCGTTCGCTGGGCGCAGGCGCGCTTTGACAATGTCAACGGCGCACCATGTTCTACACCACTGCAACAAGCGGCATCGCTCGAATAACTCGGGCGGTATCTATACGTTGGCCAGGACGCAGCTTGCGACAGGGCAGCGCTGGCCTTCCACCCGCGCATTCCGCGTTATGGCGAAGTCGCGCATGACCGTGAACGTCTGGGTCTGACCGGTTCGGTCCAGTTCTCACCTACCGATGCGACCAAGATTTCCATCGACGCGCTGTTTTCCAAATATGACGCGTCGCGCGAAGAGCAATGGGGCGAAGTACTGCTGCGTTCGAACGAGCGTTCGATCAATGTCTTGAATCCGGTCTATGACGCCGACAACAACATGATTTCGGCGACGCTGAACGATGCATGGGTTCGCACCGAACATTATCTGCGCGAAAGTTCGACCGAATTTTATCAGGTCGGCGGAACCTGGGATCAGGACCTGAGCGACAGTTTCCGCTTTCACGTTGCTGGGCGGCGTTTCGAAATCGAGCGCTGATATCCCCGTCGAAACAACGATCATTTTCGATGACCGCGATGCGCAAGGATATAGCTATCGACTATACCGACATGGCCTATCCGAAGCTGACTTTCGGAACCAGCGTTACCGATCCGGCCAATTTCCAGCTTGCCGAAATTCGCGACCGTCCGTCAAACGTCACCAACCGTTTCAAAACCGCTCAATTGCGCACCGAATGGGATGTGACCGAAGGCTTCACGGTCAAGGCCGGTGCGGTTTGGCGGCGTTTCAACTTCGATGCCGAAGCCTTTACCCGCGACACAGCAGTTTGCGGCAATGGCGGCACCAGCCTTGTCACCAGCACATCGGGAACGATTGCCTGCTCACCGACCAGCCTGTTCGGCCCGACCGCGGTTTACGGCTTTCCCGGTAACGGCGGCACTTGTCGCAGCTGTTCAATCTGGGCCGTGCAGGGCAACCCGACGGCAACACCAACAGCTGGCTGGTTCCTAATCTGGAAACGACGACCGCCTTCACCAACCTGTATAACCGCCCGCTGGTCAATGACGTCGGCAATATTCGCGGTGTTCAGGAAACCACCAAAGGCGGCTATTTGCAGTTCGATGCAAAGGGCGAAGTGCTCGGTCTCGAATATGCGCTGAACGCAGGTATTCGTTATGCCAAGACCGACCAGTCGTCTTATGGGCTGGTCAGCGGTGTCACTGCGACGGTGAAGCGCAGCTATGAAGACTGGCTGCCGTCGGCCAATCTGGCGCTTTATCCAACACGAAGATATCGATCGTCCGGCTGGCTGTCGCCGATGTGATGACACGGCCGACTCTGGGATCGCTGACCCCGGGCGGTTCGGCCGATGGCTTCAACTACCGCGTCACCAGCGGCAACCCGTTCCTCGAACCATATCGCGCGACCAATTATGATCTTGTCGCTTGAATGGTATTTTGCACCGCAGGCTGTGCTGTCGGTCGCGTTGTTCAAGAAGGATGTGAGCACCTTCACGCAGTCGGCTTCGATCACAGGGGCAACATTTGCCCAGACCGGCCTGCCCGCATCGGTGCTCAGCCCCGCATCGCCTGCTGCGCTGAACCCGGCGCAACAGCTTGAACCGCGCTGGACCATTGTCGACAACGGTCAACGGATCAGGCGCAACACTCAAGGGTATCGAGCTGGCCGCGCAAATCCCGTTCAGCGCGTTTACCGAAGGATTCTTCAGCAATTTCGGCATTCTTGCCAATGCGACCTTCATCGATTCCAATGCGAACTTCAACCTGCAAGGCCCCGCGATTGTTTCGGGCGGCGCGCTTCAGAATGTGGCGTGTCAGCAACACGCTCGGCAACGTCACGAAAAAGGCGTATAACGGCACGCTCTATTATGATGACGGCAAGTTCAGCGCGCGCGCGATGCTCAGCTATCGCGGTCGTTATCATGAGGGCGCAAGCGGCACCGGCAACCTGCTGGAGGGCTATGGCGCGACCACCAATCTCGATGCTTCGGTGCGCTACAAGTTCACCGAATGGCTTGAAGTTGTCGGTTGAAGGCAACAACCTGCTCGATACCTATCGCTATCGCTTCACCGATTTCGATGCCGACCGGAACTATGAAAACAACCATTTCGGCCGCACCATATTGTTCGGCGCGCGGTTGAAAATCTGATCCGGGCCTATATCCGGCTAAAGGGTCCGCATTAATGGGCCAGTTCCACTTAGCTTCCCGGGAACTGGCCCATTTTTTTTGGAGAAGCGCCAGATGTTTGACCGCCGACGGGAAAGTTTGAAACTTTTGGGCGTTGCGGCGCTGGCACCGGAAACCGCTATTGGCGCAAGGGTCAGGCGGCCACTTCATCGCTTGACCCGCTGCCGCGATATGCGATGGGCCAAGGGTTTTGAGGGGCAGCGCAAGGCCGATCTGGGCAATGGCAAATTTCTCAATCCGGTATTTGCTGGCGACCATCCCGACCCGTCGCTGATGTGCGATGGCGAAGATTATTATCTGACCTTTTCCAGCTTCGATGCCTATCCCGGCATTGTCATCTGGCACAGCCGCGATCTGGTGAACTGGACGCCGGTGACGGCGGCACTGACCCAGCCTATCGGATCGGTCTGGGCACCCGACCTGATCAAACATGATGGCCGCTTTTATTGCTACATCCCGGCGCGCACTCCCGAGAAAAAATCGATCTATGTCATCACGCGCCGACCGGATCGAGGGGCCATGGAGCGAACCGGTTGATCTGAACCTGCCCATCCATATCGACCCGGCACATGTCGCCGACGAAGACGGCCGGCGCTGGCTGTTTCTGTCGGGCGGTGACCGCGTGCGGCTTGTCCGCAGACGGGCTTTCGACCGCTGGCGAGGTCGAACATGTCTATGACCCGTGGCGCTATCCCGAGGAATGGGTGGTCGAAACCTTCGCACCCGAAGGACCGAAAATCGTCAAGCGCGGCGACTATTGGTATATGACGACAGCAGTCGGCGGCACCGCCGGCCCGCCCACCGGGCATATGGTGATCATGGCGCGCAGCAAATCGCTCGCTGGGCCGTGGGAAAATTGCCCGCGCAATCCGTTTATCCGCACCCAATCGGCGCGGGAAAAATGGTGGTCGCGCGGCCATGCGACGTTGTTCGAAGGGCCCGGCGGCAAGTGGTGGATGCTCTATCATGGCTATGAAAATGGCTATTGGACATTGGGACGCCAGGCATTGCTCGAGCCAGTCAACTGGGAAGCCGATGGCTGGCCAAGGCCGCTGGGCGGCGATCTGTCGCGCGCCGTTAAAAAAGCCGCGTCGAGCTTGGCCCGCAACCGCATGGCACGCCGTTGTCGGATGATTTCTCCACCGACAGAATGGGCACGCTTTGGGCATTTTATGATCCGGCGCCGGGTGAAGCGTCAGCGCTTGAAGCGCAGCGGCGGCACGCTGCATATGGCGGCCAAGGGAAAAACGCCGTCGGATTGTTCGCCGCTCATGCGCCTTGGCCGGTGACCAGGCCTACCGCATTACCGTCGATATAGAGGTCGATGAAGGAGCAGAAGGCGGGCTGTTGCTATTCTACAACCGCCGCCTGTACGCGGGGCTGGGCTTTGGCAGCAAAGGGCTGGTGATGCACCGTTACGGTCTGCAGCGACCGCGTGGAGCCATCCCCGGCCAGCGCGACCCCGGGCGGCAGTGCGCATTCGCAAACTGTCAATTCGGCTGACCAATGACCACAATATCCTGACCATCCACACCAGCGACGACGGGCGCAAAACATGGCGCAAATTCGATGTGCAGATGGAGGTGTCGGGCTATCATCATAATGTCGCTTATGATTTCCTGTCGCTGCGCCCGGCGCTATATGCGGCGGGAAGGGCGAGGTGCGTTTCCGCAATTTCACCTATGAGGCATTGCCATGACTATCGGATCGCAGAACGCTTGCTCGGCCTAGCCGTTACCGGCGTTGCGGCCGCTGCATTGCGGCGCAAACACCGCCGCCCGTCAACGGCAGACGCATTGCCGCCCGGCCTACCGCAACCCACAGAGACGATCGATCTGTGGCCAGATGGCGCACCGGGCATGCCCGCATCGGCTTTGATTGAAACCGTCAACGAACGCTCGACTGACGCGCAACTGACCGATCGAGCGGTTTTTGGCATCACCAGGCCACGCATGGCGGTGTTCCGTCCGTCGCGGCCCAATGGCGCAGCGGTCATGATCACGCCGGGCGGTGGCTATCGCTGGGTGGTGGTCGACAAAGAAGGCTATGAAATGGGCCGCTGGCTGTCGGCACGCGGGCTTCACCGTATTTGTTTTATTCTATCGCTTGCCCGGCGAAGGCTGGGCGGCAGGTCCCGACGTCGCGCTGTCGGATGCGCAACGTGCGATGCGTCTGATCCGCTATCGCGCGAGCGACTATGGCATCGACCCCGAACGGGTCGCCGCGATGGGTTTTTCGGCAGGCGGGCATTTATGTTGCGACCTGACAGCCCGCTTTGCGACGCCAACCTATCAACGCCGTCGATCAAGGCCGATACGCTTTCAGCGCGGCCGTTCGTTTCGGCACCGATCTATCCCGTAGTATCGATGTGCGCGCCATTTGCGCATATCGGGCAGCCGCGAAAAGCTGATCGGATCAAAGCCATCATTAGCGGCCGAGAAATCGCACTCGCCGCATCTGCAAGTGCCGGACAACGCGCCGCCGCGTTTTCCTCGTCCATGCCGAGGATGATGAAGTCGTGCCCGTCGAAAACAGCCTGCTGTTTCGTGCGGCCTTGCGCGCCAAAAAAGTGCCGGTTGAAACCCATCTGTTCACCCATGGCGGCCACGGTTTTGGTTTGCGCAAAGCCATCGGCAAGCCAGCCGAGGCATGGCCGCAGCTTTTTGTCGATTGGGCAAGAGCGATGGCACTCGGCGGCTGATATTCCCGCCGTACCAACTCCGCAATTTGGATATCGATACTATGATCCCGCACCAATAATTGCGGCGTACAACGCAAAAGCGCGAGGTGGCGCGTAAAATACGGAAATTACTTACCGACACCGATAAATGGTTCCCCGGTAAATGAGGTCTGTCCCCCGTCAGCACCAATGGCACAGATTTGATGTTGTGATTTAAGGAGTGTTTTGGTCTCATCGTAGTGACGAAGGAACGAAGATGAGACCAAAACACTCTGGCCAATCGAAGGCCTCTGCCGAGCGTGTCGTGAAGGACATTCGGCGTGCAACCCGTCGGCATTTTTCTGCTGAAGACAAGATCAGGATCGTGCTTGAGGGCTTGCGCGGCGATGACAGCATTGCTGAGCTTTGCCGCAAGGAAGGCATAGCGCAGAGCCTGTATTACACCTGGTCCAAAGAGTTCATGGAGGCTGGAAAGCGCAGGCTTGCAGGCGATACCGCCCGTGCAGCGACCAGCGGTGAAGTGCAGGACCTGCGCCGTGAGGCGCGCGCCCTGAAGGAGTGCGTGGCTGATCTGACCCTTGAGAACCGGTTGCTCAAAAAAAGCATGATCGCGGATGGGGACGACGACGCATGAGGTATCCAGCCTCGGAAAAGCTCGAGATCATCAGGATCGTCGAGCAGTCGCATCTGCCAACCAAGATCACACTCGACAAGCTGGGCGTTGCCCGCCGGACCTTCTACCGCTGGTATGACCGCTATCTCGAAGGCGGGCCTGAAGCGTTGGCCGATAAGCCATCAAGCCCGGGCCGTGTGTGGAACCGTATCCCGAAGGTAATCCATGACCAGATCATCGATCTGGCCCTGGAACAGTCAGAGCTGTCACCACGTGAACTGGCGGTGCGCTTCACCGATGAGCGGCGTTACTTCGTGTCAGAAGCTACGGTTTACAGGCTTCTGAAAGCCCATGACCTGATCACCAGTCCGGCCTACGTCGTGGTGAAAGCGGCGAACGAGTTCCACACCAAGACCACCCGCCCCAACGAGATGTGGCAGACAGACTTTACCTACTTCAAGATCATTGGCTGGGGCTGGATGTATCTCTCCACCGTGCTCGACGACTTCTCGCGCTATATCATCGCCTGGCGGCTGTGCAGCACGATGCGCGCCGAGGACGTCACCGACACGCTGGATATGGCGCTGGCGGTATCAGGCTGCGATCATGCAACGGTCCAGCACAAACCCCGGCTGCTGTCGGACAATGGTCCCAGCTATATCGCAGGCGAACTAGCCGAATACATCGAAGCTCAGAAAATGAGCCATGTACGCGGCGCTCCAATGCATCCGCAAACACAAGGCAAAATCGAACGCTGGCACCAGACGCTCAAGAACCGCATCCTTCTTGAAAACTACTTCCTGCCAGGCGACCTTGAGCAACAGATCGAAGCGTTCGTCGAGCATTACAACCATCAGCGCTATCACGAGAGCCTGAACAACGTCACACCTGCCGATGCCTACTTCGGCAGGGCGCAAGCCATCATCCAACAACGCGAAAGGATAAAACGACAGACCATCGAATATCGGCGCTTGCAACACCGCAAGCTCGCCGCCTAATATCAACCCAACTGATGAGGCCAATGCTCCGCTAATTTACAAAGCCATCAGTGCCAAATGTTCTGACGACGGACAGGGGTGGCTGCGCCCTTGCACGCTTGCGAACATTATTATGTGCTGTTCGAAGGCGTGGAGGGCATCGACAACACACTGCCCGTGCTGCGCGATTATGATTATTGCGGCTATTATAAATATGACGCTGGCAAATTGCTCGTCGGCGCATTTGAGCCCAATGCTAGGCCTTGGGGCATGGACGGCATCTCCGAAGACTTCTGCTTCGATGAAATCGCCGGGAGCTTTGAACATTTCGAACCATTGCTGATGGATGCGATGCGCCGCGTGCCTGCGCTGGAAAAAGCAGGCATCCAGAAATTCTTCTGCGGGCCCGAAAGCTTCACCCCCGATGTGCGGTATCATCTGGGCGAAAGTGCCGAGCTGAAAGGCTGTTTCGTTGCCGCTGGCCTCAACTCAATCGGCCTGCAATCGGCGGGCGGGGTAGGAAAGGTGATGGCCGACTGGATCCGCGACGGTATTCCGCCTGCTGACCTGTGGACGGTCGATATCCGCCGCAACATGCCGTTCCAGATCAACCGCAAATATCTGCGCGAACGCGTGACCGAAAGCCTGGGATTGCTCTACGCAACGCATTATCCCTTCAAGCAATATGAAACCGCGCGGGGTGTGCGGAAGTCGGCATTGCACGACCGGCTGGCGGCAGCAGGCGCATGCTTTGGCGAGGCGTTCGGCTGGGAACGGGCGAACTGGTATGGCGAGCCCGGAAGCGCGCCGAGATATGAATATAGCTATGGCCGCCAGAACTGGTTTGAGGCCAATGCGGCGGAATGCAAGGCGGTGCGGGAAGCGGTCGGGCTGTTCGATCAATCGAGCTTCGCCAAATTTCGCCTTGAAGGCCGCGATGCATGCGCCGTGCTGAACCGCGTTTGCGCGAACGACGTCGATGTTGAGCCGGGCAAGCTGGTCTACACGCAGTGGCTGAATGACAAGGGCGGGATCGAGGCCGACCTGACCGTCACGCGGCTTTCTGAAACTGCCTATCTGATCGTCACCGGCGCTGAAACCGAGGTTAAGGATTTCAACTGGCTGAAACGCCATACACCTGACGACGCACATGCAGTGCTCACCAATGTCTCATCGGGCATGGGTGTGATTTCGATCATGGGGCCTAACGCCCGCGCGTTGCTGCAATCCATTTGCCCCAACGACCTGTCGCACGAGGCATTTCCGTTCGCCACATCGCAAGAGATCGAACTCGGCTATGCCATCGTCCGCGCCTCGCGCATCACCTATGTCGGCGAGCTTGGGTGGGAACTCTATATACCCACCGAATTCATGGCGGGCGTCTATGACGAAATCGTCGCGGCGGGCGCGGCATCCGGTCTCAAGCATTGCGGCTATCACGCGCTCAACGCGCTCCGCATGGAAAAGGCCTATCGCCATTGGGGCCATGACATCACCGATGAGGACACGCCGCTGGAGGCAGGTCTCGGCTTTGCCGTGAAGATGGACAAATCCGGCGGGTTTATCGGGCGGGAAGCCTTGCTCTGCCAGAAAGAAGAGGGGCTGAAACAGCGCCTTGTCCAGTTCCTGCTGAAAGACCCCCAGCCAATGCTCTATCACAATGAACCCATCTGGCAGGGTGACAGGATTGCCGGATACATCCGCTCTGGCATGTATGCGCATGGTCTCGGCGGTGCCTGCGGGCTCGGCTATGTGACCGCTGCCGATGGCGGCGTGGTCGGGCCGATTGGCGCCGATGATTACGAAATCGAGATTGCAGGGGTGCGCTACCCCGTTACCGCCTCGCTCAAGCCGATGTATGACCCCATGAACGCCCGGATAAAAATCTGATGTCGCACACTGACCTCATGAGCCGCCTCGCCACCAATACGCGCGTGGGCTATAGCCTCGATCAGGAATTTTACTGCAGCGATGCGGTGTTCAAAGCCGACTTCGATCAGATCGTCAGCCGCAAATGGCTGCTGGCGGGCCATATCTCGCGCATCCCCAACAAGGGCGATTATTTCCTTTTCCGCGTTGGTGCCGAACAGATCATCATCATCCGCGAAAATGCCGACAGCGTCCGCGCGTTCTTCAATGTCTGCCGCCATCGCGGCTCGACCATCTGCCAGGCCGAGAGCGGCAATGCGCCGCGCCTTGTCTGCCCCTATCACGCATGGACATTTGGGCTCGACGGCCGATTGATATCTGCGCGGTTGATGCCCGAGGATTTCGACAAGGCGGAAAACAGCCTGTTCGCGTGTCACATCCGCGTTTTCCACGGACTCATTTTCATTAATATGAACGAGGATGAACCCGACGATTTCGACGCGACCTTTGGCGATATGGGGCCGATCCTTGACTATCACGGGCTGGACACGGCCCGCATCGCGCATGCCGGAAGCTATCCGACCACCGCCAACTGGAAGCTGGTCGTCGAGAATTTCTTTGAATGTTATCATTGCGTCCCATCGCACCCAGAATTCTGTTCGATGCACGCGGCGGAATCGATCGTTGCGGTGGGGGCAGGGCCAAGTTCGGGGCCAGCCGATGCCGTCGTGGCGTATGCACCCAAGGTTGCGGCGTGGGAGGCACGCGCCGCCGCCTTGGGCCGCCCGATAGGCACGATCGACGAACCGCCCGAGAGTAGCCACCTCCGCCTGCTGATGCAGCGCATGAACAAGGACGGCTGGGCCGCCGAAACGCAGGATGGCAGCGCACCGGCGCCCTTGATGGGTAAGCGGACAGCGGCAGACGGCGGGCGAATGCACCTCAGCTTCAGCCCGTTCAGCCAGATTGTCGCTGATGACCATTTCGTCATCCTGTTCCAGTTCACGCCGCGTTCGGCGCTGGAATCGGACGTCGAAATGATCTGGCTCGTCGATGGCCGCGCGACCGAAGCCGAGGTCGATATCGATAAAATGATCTGGGGCTATCACGCCACCACGACGCAGGACAAGATCATTACCGAGAATAATCAGGCCGGAATCATGTCCAGCCGTTACCGCCCGGGCCGCTATTCCGATCAGGAAGGCAGTGTTATCAAATTCCAGAAATGGTATCTGAACCAGTTCGGGCTTGTGCGGGCAGAGTGAGTATTCCCGCCTGTATGCGCGCGGTGCTGCTCACCGGCAATGGCGGGTTCGACAAGCTTGATGTGCGCGATGACGTGCCGGTGCCAACTGCCGGACCAAGCGAAGTGCTGATCAAAATCGGTGCGGCGGGGGTCAATAATACCGACATCAACACACGGATCGGCTGGTATTCAAAAGCAGTGGCCGAGGCGACCGACCTGGGCGCGGCAACGGGCATCGCAAAGGCTGAGGATGACGGCTGGTCTGGCACAGCCTTCCAGTTTCCCCGCATTCAGGGCGCGGATGGGTGCGGGCGGATTGTGGCGGTTGGACGCGACATTGATCCGGCGCGGATCGGCGAACGGGTGCTGGTCGAGCCCGTGTTTCGCGGCGCAACCCATTTCGATGTTCGCTATTTCGGTTCCGAAGTCGATGGTGCCTTTGCCGGCTATGCCTGCGCTCCTGCCGCCCATGCTCACAAGTTCGACAGCGACCTGAGCGACGCCGAATTGGCAAATTTCCCTTGCGCCTATTCTGCTGCGGAAAATATGCTTACCCGCATCGCGCTGGCAAAGGGCGAGCGCGTACTGGTCACTGGCGCGTCGGGCGGGGTCGGCTCGGCGGCCGTGCAACTCGCCAAACGGCGCGGCGCTGAGGTGGTTGCCGTGGCGAGCGCTGACAAAGCGGATGCATTATTGGCTTTAGGCGCTACCCGCACTGTGTCGCGCGATGCCGACCTGATGGCGGAGTTTGGCAACGAATATTTCGATGCCGCCGTCGACGTCGTTGGCGGCGCGCAGTTCGGCGCTATCCTGAATGTCCTCAAACGCGGCGGGCGATACGGCGTGGCGGGGGCGATTTCGGGGCCCATTGTCGATCTTGACCTGCGGACATTGTACCTCAAGGATTTGAGACTGCTCGGCTGTACGGTGCTCGATCCAGAGGTGTTCGCAAACCTAATCGGATACATCGAACGCGGCGAAATCAAGCCTCTTGTCGCGGCGACCTATCCGCTGGCAGACATTATCGCGGCGCAAAAAGCATTCCTGACCAAGCGCCATGTGGGCAAGATCGTGCTGACGCTTTAGTCGACGGTCTCCACCAACTCCGCCAATCCGCCCGACCATTTCGTCGATATGCGCCTTTTCCAGGATCAGCGGCGGTGACAAGCGCGATGATGTCGCCGGTTGCGCGGACCAGCAGGCCGTTGTCGAAGCATTTGTGGAACAACTGCATCCCGCGCTTGCCGACGCCTCCGGCATGCGGCTTCGTAGCTCGATTGCCGCAACGATCCCCATGTTGCGGATGTCGATGATGTGGCGCTTGCCCTTCAGGCTGTGGACCGCGTCCTGCCAATAGCCGTGCAGGCGACGCGGCGTTTTCGAAAATGCCTTCGGACTTATACAGATCAAGCGTCGCCAAACCGGCGGCGGCGGCAAGCGGGTGGCCCGAATAGGTATAGCCGTGGAACAGTTCGATCCCGTCCGGCCCGCCTTCGACGACGCCGTCATGGATATGGCGGCTGACCGCGACTGCGCCCATCGGCACGGCCGCATTGGTCAGGCCCTTGGCCATCGTGATGATGTCGGGCGTGACGCCCAAGGTTTCCGATGCGGTCGCGCCGCCGACGCGGCCAAAGGCGGTAATGACTTCATCAAAGATCAGGACGATGCCGTGCTTCGTCGGTGATCTCGCGCAGCTTTTCCAGATAGCCGATCGGCGGCACCAGCACGCCAGTTGATCCCGCCATCGGCTCGACAATGACGGCCGCAATCGTCTCTGCGCCGTGCAGCGCGACAATCGCCTCCAGATTGTCCGCCAGATGCCCGCCCCATTCCGGACGCCCGCTTGGTGAAGGCATTATGCTCCATATTGTGCGTATGCGGCAGATGATCGACACCCGTCAGCAACGTGCCGAATTGCCGCCGGTTGTTGACGATCCCGCCCACCGAAATCCCGCCAAAGCCGACGCCATTATAGCCGCGCTCGCGCCCGATCAGCCGGGTGCGCGTGCCCTGACCAATGGCGCGTTGATACGCGAGCGCGATCTTGAGCGCGGTATCAACCGATTCCGATCCGCTGTTGGTGAAGAATATCCGGTCCAGCCCTTCGGGCATGATCGCCGCAATCCGCGATGCCAGCTCAAACGCCAGCGGATGGCCCAGCTGAAAGGGCGGCGCATAATCCAGCTCGGCCGCTGTTTTCTGGATCGCCTCGACAATCGGCGCGCGGCAATGGCCGGCATTGACCGCCCACAGCCCTGCCGTGCCGTCAAGTATCTGCCGCCCATCATCGCTGGTATAATGCATGTCCTTTGCGGATTTCAGCTGGCGCGGGTGTCGCCTTGAATGCGCGGTTCGCGGTGAACGGCATCCAGAATGCGGCAAGCGGATCATTTTCCAAGTTTCATCATGTTGCTCCGGCAGTTCGCTCAGCACGCTTATGCTATGTGCGGCGCATAATTCTCGATTGAAAAGATTGTTACAACCGGAAAATTTTGATTGGTGTGTCGGGCTTTGGTCGTAGCTAGCGGGTTGCGATAACTTTGCAGTCATTCTAAATTTTAATGGAGCCCCTAAAAGCAGCAGTTCCACTTAAACGCTTCTTGCACCGATTTCCGCAGCGCGGCTGTGTTTCGTTTTGTGCCGATGCTATATTCTGTTAAGAAACCATATGGAATTAAAGACTGGGGTAAAGCATACGTCGTCTACAAACTCGACCACGCCCAAACGAGCGTTTGGGCGGTCACTTTCTGATTTTCCAAATCTGAACGCGGCGGAAAAAAAGCTCATAGCTTGCTGCGCGAAGGGAGCGACATGCGTGCTGGGCGATGGCACTCGGCCCGACGCGTCAACTAAAGCTAACACTATTCGTGCTGGTTTAATAAGGTTCCTCGCACTCGGTGGTGATGATAGTAATCCCGTGCAAGAGGAAGGAGTCTATTTGACCGGTGCCCGCGTTATTGGACAACTCAATTTAAACAATACAACTATCAACACTAGCCTAGCTCTAATTTCCTGCTGGTTTGAAGAGAAAATTTTTGCGCGTGACGCAAAGATCGTCAGCTTGGCTTTAAGTGGCAGCTCTGTTCCTGGAATGGCGGCAGATCGCATTTCAGTCACCGGTAGCATATTTATGCGAGATGGATTTATCTCGATTGATCAAATTTGCCTATTAGGCGCGAACATCGGCGGCAACCTCGAGTGTGCCGACAGCAAATTTCAAAATTGCGATCAAGAAGGGCAGCCGGCGGGTTACGCTATTCATGCCGACTTGATGCGCGTACAAGGGAGTGTTTTGTTTAGACCAAATTTCTCCGCATTGGGTGCTGTACAATTGATTGGTGCAAGAATAGGCGGCAACCTTGAATGTCAGGGAGGCCTTTTCAGTAATTCTGACCAAGAGGGAAATGCACTTGGCGACGCATTATTCGCCGATCGAATTTCAGTGGAGGGGAGCGTTCTGCTGACGGATGGCTTCATGTCGGTCGGCGCGGTGCGGATGGCCGGTGCTAAAATTGGCAGCAGCTTTGAGAGTTGGGATGGGATTTTCCTAAATAGAAAGCCGGACGGGAACTTTGGAGAAGCAATCGTCGCTGCCAACATGCGAGTAAAGGGTAGTCTGTATTTCGAGAAGGCGACTTTCGGTGGTGGCATTAACATGACTGATGCATGGGTCGGTTCACTCGTCGACGATAACAAGTGTTGGACAGCAAATGGCACAATACTTGACGGATTTCGTTATGACTCAATTGCAGAAGGTTCTGTTTCTGCAGCCGAACGCATCTCGTGGCTGAACAGGCAACTACCCGAACATCTAGGCGCCAGTTTTCGGCCTCAGCCTTGGGAGCAACTAATCAGGGTCCTTCGCGAAATGGGGCACATCGAGGATGCAGCAACGGTAGCTATCGCCAAACAAGAGCAATTGCGCAAAGCTTCGGGGCAAATCAACGGCTTTTGGCGTCGAGGTCTACACTGGACCTACGGCTGGCTTGTTGGATATGGCCACCGACCGATTTGGGCGCTTATATGGATGGGTGGCGTTTGGTTAGCACTTAGCCTACTCTTCATGGCTGGAGCACATTACGGCTATATCGGTCCTAGCACACCTTTGCTTAACAGCCCAACGCTGGCCCCAGCGATTGATGTCGCGTGTGGCCACGCCGGGCAACCCGGCAAGCAGAACTGGACAGAATGCAGCGAAGTACCCGCCGAGTATTCGACCTTTCAGCCCTTCATTTATTCGTTGGACCTCATCTTGCCTCTCGTCGATTTACAACAGGACAGCGACTGGGCACCCATTGTCGAAGATCCACCTGGAACGGATTTGCTATTCGGTGTCATACTGCGCTGGGCAATGTGGTTTGAAATCCTTTTCGGCTGGGTTGCTAGTCTGACTTTGGTAGCGGTGCTTGGGCGGCTTGTGGAGAAAGATTGATTGCACAGTCGGCAGCTTTCACGCTTTCTTCACCTAAAAGCCGCCAGTCCGTTCTCCACAACAAAGCTGCCATTAGGACCGCTTATTAGGGACAGTCCCTAATAAGAATAAAAACCGCTTTCCTACAACCTATATGGTACATTATAATTCTTCTTTTGTTCCAGAAGGAGAAGCACGATGAACGACGAATGGCAGAACAGCAAGGCGAACAATGGTGTGTGCGGGGCGGACGCTTATGCCGAGCCGAACCCCGATATGACCGACTATCCGCAATGATTATCGCTGGACGCCTGCTTGCCAGCGGGCGTTTCTGGAGGCGCTGGCCTTTGGCGGCAGTGTGATGCGCGCGGCGAAGGAGGTGAACAAGTCGCCGCGCTCGGCTTATGATTTGCGCTTTCGTCGTGACGGCGCGGCGTTCCGGCTGGGGTGGGATGCGGCGATCCTGGTATCACGCGATGTCGTGCAGGATATGCTGATGGACCGCGCGGTCAATGGCTATGAGGAAGTGACCAGCAAGCTTGACGATGGCACAACAATGCGCGGCAAGTTCGACAACCGGCTGGGTATGGGTCTGCTGGGCCGTCTCGACCGGATGGCCGAAGCGCAGGCGATCAAGGGCAGCCGCAATGCGCAGGTGATGCTGGTCTCCAGGATTTCGAAAGCTTTCTCGACCTGATCGAACGTGGCGGCAAGGGCAGCGAGGCGGCTTTGTTCTTTGCGGCGCGCGACCCCGATCCGGTCGAGAGCCGAAGGCCGTTTGACTGTGAACTTGACAGGATTTCTGCGGCTGAGCGCGCTATCCCCGACATGCTCGACGAGGAACCCGAGGTCGCGGCGCAGCGGCTGGGCGTGTGGTTTGACGAGGACGAGCAGGAATGGCGGACCAATTTCCCCAAAGCAGACGGCGAGGAGGATGATTTGATCACCGAAACGGGCTTTTTTGGCGATGAGGATTATGAGCGCAACCTTAGCGACGCAGAAGAAGCCGCGCATCTGGCGGCGCTGGCATGTGCACGCCAGCCGTGGATCGACGCCGCCGCCAAGGCCCGCGATGCCTGGTTCGGCGAGAAAATGGCGGCGTGATGGGGCAGGATGCTGGTTCCCCGGTAAGGATTTCGAACCTCAATAGACGGAGTCAGAGTTTGTAGTCTTACCGTTAGACGACCGGGGAATGAGCGGGGGCCTATATGCCGCCGTCGGTGGCGCGGTCAAGCCGCTGAATGGGCGGACAACCGGCGCTCACGCAAAAATCTTGATATTTTAACCCGTTCGCTTTAACACTGGCGTCAGGTACCGGCGGCTTACCCGATCCGGATAGAACATAAGAAGAGAGTTTCGGCCATGGGCGAGAATGTCGCGCCATCGCCGCAAAAGGGACGCGGGCGCAAACGCAAGAAACCGCCCCGTCGCAAAAATGCGGCACCCAAGGCTGCTATAGTGCAGCAGGCCCCGGCCATCGACGTGCCGCGCGTGGAAATTTCCGCAAGCGCTGCAACTTCCGAAAACCATAATCTCCGCCGGACCTGGTTCGAACGCACAGCCTATGCTGCGCTCGATCTGGGTACGAACAACTGCCGCCTTTTAATCGCAAAGGCTGGCGGCGATGATTTTACCGTGGTTGATGCGTTCTCGCGGGTGGTGCGGCTGGGCGAGGGGCTGAACAGTACCGGGCGGATGAGCGATGAAGCGATGGACCGCGCGGTCGAAGCTTTGTCGGTGTGCGCCGAAAAGCTGAAAAAGCGCAATGTCGTGCTGGCGCGCTCGGTCGCGACCGAGGCCTGTCGGCAGGCATTGAATGGCGTTGAATTTATCGAGCGGGTCAAGCGCGAGACGGGAATCCATCTCGACATCATAGCCCCGAAAGAAGAGGCGCGGCTTGCCGTCATGGGTTGCCATGCACTGCTGGAGGCAGGCGAAGGACCGGCGATGATATTCGACATTGGCGGCGGCTCGACCGAACTCGTGCTGGTTTCGACCGACGGTTTGGTTCCGGAAATTCTTGACTGGGTCAGTGTCCCTTGGGGTGTCGTTTCGCTGACCGAAAGCGAGCGCAACGACGATGATGACCCGGTATCGTTGATGGCGACATATGATGCGATGCGTGACAAGGTGGCGGCGAGTTTCGCCGAATTCGCCGCGCGCCTGCCAGAGGAGGGCGGTCATCACCGGCTTTTGGGGACATCGGGCACGGTAACGACACTCGCCAGCGTGTACCTGAAGCTTCCGAGCTATGACCGGCGCGCGGTCGATGGCCTGCATTTGCCAACCTCGGCGATGCGCGAGATTAGCCGTGAACTTGCCGGCCGGACGATGAAGGGCCGTGCCGAATTTCCAACGATCGGCCATGAGCGAGCGGATCTCGTGGTCGCGGGATGTGCTATCCTTGAGGCGATTTTCGATATCTGGCCGGGCGAACGGCTGGGCGTCGCTGACCGCGGTATCCGCGAAGGCATTCTCCGCGCACTGATGGCGAGCGACGCCAAGCGCCGCAATCGCAGGCATAACTGATGGCGGACAATCTCTTCGGCGGCAAAGATTCGGGCCGGACGCTGGCGGGCAAGCAGAAGGTCAAGACCGCGAAACGGCGCACCGCCGGATCGACGCGGTGGCTCGAACGGCAATTGAACGACCCTTATGTCAAGAAAGCGCATGGCGAGGGCTATCGCAGCCGGGCGGCATATAAGCTGGTCGAGCTAGACGAAAAATTCCACATCCTGCGCGGCAAGCGTGCCATTGTAGATCTCGGCGTTGCGCCCGGGGGCTGGGCACAAGTAGTGCGGCGTCAGCAGCCGAAAGCAGCGATAGTCGGTATCGATCTGTTACCCGTCGATCCGCTCGAAGGCGTCATCCTGCTCGAAATGGATTTCATGCATGACAGTGCGCCCGACAGGCTGATTGCCGAACTGGGCGATGCGCCTGACCTGATCTTGTCCGACATGGCGGCGAATACCGTAGGGCATAAACAAACCGACCATTTACGCACGATGGGCCTGGTCGAGGCTGCGGTCGATTTTGCCGTGAAGGTGTTGAAACCGGGCGGCGATTTTGTCGCCAAGGTTTTCGCAGGCGGCACCGATCCGGAGATGCTGGCCATCCTCAAAAATAACTTCACCACGGTGAAACACGCCAAGCCACCCGCCAGCCGCAAAGGCTCGGTCGAATGGTATGTTATTGCAAAGGGTAAAAAGGGCTGATCAAGCCTTGATTGGTTCTGCGGCTTTGACCGAAGCGTCATAGCCCGAAACCTTGCACCAGCGGTCCGCTGCCCACCAGATCGCCCACATGCCGACAGCGGCAAAAATGCCGTCGACGGCATAATGCCAGCCCAGATGGATCGAGCCGACGAAGATGATGAAGGCATAGACCGAGGCAATAATGCCGGGGATTTTGCCATAGCGGAAACCGATCAGAATATAGAGAACCGCAATCGCGTTATGCAGCGAGGGCATGGCGGAAATGCCCATGCCAAAGCTGTAATTCTGCGTTTCATAGCCGCGCCAAAGCATTTGCTGCCATTCGACGGCTTGCGCCTTGGTATCCATTGCGTTGCTAGCCGCGTGGAGGCGATCCATCAGCCCTGCAAATTCGGGAGCAAGCGGCGAATTCATGAGGGCAAGGAAGCATGGGCCAGCCGATGATCCCAACCACGCGCCGATAAAGCCCAGAAAAAACCATGCGCCGCCAAAGGACAGGAAGAAACGTGCACGTTCGGTGCGGCGGGCAAATAGGGCGAAACCGCCGATTGCGACTGAAAGCAACAATACCCAGATCGAATAAAACAGGTCGAGCGTGAGCGTCGCTTCTATGCTGCTGAATAGGGCATGGGTAATTTCCCATGGCTGATGTCCGAAAAACAGCACGCGGTCCATTGCAGCAAATGGTACGTCGCCCCAGAAGGGGACGTAGCGGGGCATCAGCATCTTGAGGACGCTGAACGATGCGAAGAAAAACGGCATCATCAAGATCGGCGCGATCCGCGCGGCCGCCATATAGGGGTCGGTCAATGCGCCGCGCCAGTAATCGATAACGCTGCTGAGTGGATTACGTGGGTTACGCAGTACCGACAGGACAAGCTGGATGGTAACGCCGAACAAGACGACGGTGGGCAACAGGCGCAAGGCTTTCCAGCCATAATCGGCAATCATCGCAATCGCAGATGTGCCGTTCAGGACCGAAAGCAATTCGGCTGTGCCGGTCAGGGCAGCGAACATGATGAAGAGCGGAACAAGCCAAAGAAGCTCGGACCGGTTGCCCGTCAACTCGCTGTCTACGGCAAAACGGGACCGGATAAATGCAACGCTAGCCCCAACCATGAAGTCCTGCCCCTGAATTTGGAGCCCGATATTTAGGGTTTCTTGGTAAATAAACGGTTACCGGCAAAGCTGAATTTCGGCGCGGCTAAGCCTGTTTGCGCGCCCTGATCGACCGCCGATTTCAGTGCGTCGTAACCCAGTGCGCCTTCCAATATCTGGTCGCCAATGATGAAGGTTGGCGTGCCGCTGAAACCAATTTGCTGCATCAATGCCAGATTGCTTTCGACTTCGGCGCGGGCCTCGGACGAGGCTGCAAATTTCTCGGCGGCAACGAGGTTCATTCCGGCTTTCGCGGCCGCGGCGCGGATGCTTTGCACGTCAGGGCGAGCTCCGCTGAACATCGCGTCGTGGAATGCCTTATGCTTGCCTTGCTGTGCTGCCGCCAGCGCCCAAAGCGCTGCGTCGCGGCTGGTTTGGCTCAAGATCGGCACTTCTCGGTAAATGACGCGGACATTGCGGTCGTTCGCGACCAGTTTCTGCACATCGGCCACGCTCGACCGACAGAATCCGCAATTATAATCGGTGAATTCTACCAAAGTGACATCGCCGTTCGGATTGCCCATCTCGGCGCCGGGGAAGGGCGTCGTCAGCTTGCCGCTTGCCGAAGTTAGCCGCTTCGAAGATTCGCGCTGTTGCAGGATTTCGACCGCCTCTGGAATGATTTCCGGATGCTCCAATATGTAGGCCCGAACAATGGCTTCGACCGCCTTACGCTCGTCGGGTTTCATGTCGGCCGCAGCAACGGCGCTGTCGGCGCTGCTGTTGGCAAGGGCATTTTTCTGTTCGACCGACCCGCGTTCGACAGCATTATCTTGCCGGGCAAAAAGATACCCGCCAAGTCCGAGCAATATGACCGCACCGAAAAGCGCGATAATAAGGGGGATACGGTTGCTGCTCATCGTTGCATCGTTCATGCGCCCAGAATTAGCGGTCTAACGGGGTGGTTACCAGCGATTATGTTATCGACGCTTCTTCTTGATCTGCGACAACTGCGCCTCGGCAACAAGGTTGATGTCCTGGGCGCGGATCCAGTCCGATGAATATTCCGGAAGCCCGGCCATCGCGGTCTGCGCGTTGGGCAGCGCGAATTGCGGAGCGCCCTCCATCAGATAGCGCTCGGCGCTTGCGAGCGCTGCTCGCGCGGTGTCACCCTTCTGTTCATAGACGACGCCCAATTGATACCAGGCGAACGGGTTGCGATTGTCCTTCGCGACAGCCGCCTTGAGCACGGTGGCTGCTTCGTCGAGATTGCGTTTGTCCTCGGTCGCGACCAGCGCATGGCCGAAAATGCCCGCGATCAACGGCTGGTTTCCGGTCAGTTGCACCGCCTTGCGCAATGGAGCAACTGCTTCGCTTGGCTTGCCCGATTCGAGCAGTATTTGCCCGTGCAGCTCAAGGAAATAAGGGTCATCGGGCGCCGCCGTGACCAACGCCGACAATTCCTCCAGCGCCTTTTGTGGATACGCCGATTTGTGCCAAGCATAAGCGCGGGCGTAACGTGCTGGAACGCTTGTGTCGCTTTCGGGATAATCGCGCATGGTCGCCTTGGGTTCTGCCAAGTAGCCGGTCAGCTTGGCCTTGATCCGTTTGAAGTCCATTTCCCATTTCTGGTTGATTGGGGTCTTCCACGCCGGGTCGGCGGAATAGGTGTCTTCGAGCACCGAGATACGTTCGCCCGACAGCGGGTGGGTGCGGCCATAGCTGTCCTCTTGCGGGATACCGAGGCGAAATTCGAAATTCTGCAGTTTCTTGAAGAACGCAATAGAACCCTTGCCTGTGATTCCTGCCGCTGAAAGGTAGCGCGCGCCCGAGGCGTCGGCGGTTCCTTCCTGCGCGCGGCTGAACGCGAGAAATTTGCCCAATGCGGCTTGCTGGCCAGCGGCCAATATGCCCATGCCAGCCTCGCCCGCACCTGCCGCAATGGCTGCGGCGGCCAGGATCAGCGAAGCGATGCTGATTCCGCTTGCCGCGCTTGCGCCGTCGGCATAGCGGATGACGTGGCCGCCTTCGACATGGCCGAGTTCGTGAGCGATCACGCCCTGGACTTCATTGGCCGAGGTCGCGGCATCGATCAGGCCGCTGTGGAGATAAACGATCTGGCCACCGGCAACGAAAGCGTTGATCGATTTGTCATTGATCAGGACGACATCGACATTGTTCGGGTCGAGGTTCGCCGCGCGGATGAGCGGCTCGGAAATCTCGTCGAGAAACGCCTCGGTTTCGGCGTCGCGCAGGATCGATTGCGCCATGACAGGCTGCGCCGACACTGCCGCTGCAAGCAACACCGCAAAAGCCGCGCGAACGCGGCGAAATGAAAATAAGGCCATACGCGCTGAATGGCCCCAACCGCCTGAACGCGCAATGAAGAAGTTGGGCAAAGAAAAACCCCGCCGGTCTTTGCGGACGGCGGGGCTTTCTCTTCTATTTCGTCATCCTGAACTTGTTTCAGGATAGCAGGCGACGGCAGCGTGTTATCCCGAAACGAGTTCGGGATGACGAACCGCTGGGATCATCACCCAAAGGTGCGTTGCCACCAGCCGCTGCGGGGCGTGCCGTCGTCGCCGGCGTCACCCTCGACCTTAACGTCTGCTACTGCCTTTGCAGGCGCTTTTTTGCGGTTTGCCTTTGGCTTGGCTACAAGCGCTTCATCAACAAGCGGTGCTTCCTCGACAGCTTCTGCCTTTGCTGCACCACGTTTTTTCGGCGCAGGTTTTTCTTCGGCTACCGGCGTTTCGGCGACTTCGGCTTCGGCAACACCCTCAGGCTTGGCTTTGGCGCGGCTGCGGCGCTTGGGCTTTTCTTCTGCCGCAGCTTCGTCTTCGACTGGCGCTTCGACGGCGGGTTCTGCTTCTACTGCCGCAACCTCGTCACGGCGTCCGCCGCGACGGCCACGGCGGGGCTTGGGTGCTGTTTCGGCTTCAGTCGCTGCTTCGACCACAGCCTCGTTGGCTGTTGCTTCGCCGTGATCGCCAGGCGCAGCGTCCTGGCCTTCACGCTCGCGGCCCTTGCCACCGCGACGTCCGCGACGGCGTTTGCGCCTGCGACCTTCGCCTTCGGCACCTTCTTCGCGGGGACGTTCCTCGCGCGGACGGCTTTCGCGTGAACGAGCGGGCTCGCGCACTTCTTCCTCTTCTTCGGCCTCAAAATCGTCGAAATCCTCTTCGACGTCATCGTCCTCAAGGTCGATTATCGGGGGCAGGGCAACCGGTGCTTCGGGGCGTGGGCCTGAGCTGGACACAGCGAGCTTCGCGCCTTCGGTCTCGCCATTGGGAACGATCAACACGCGGACGTGATAGCGTTCCTCGATATCGGCCAATTCGCCGCGCTTGTTGTTAAGGCAATAAATCGTCGCTTCCTGGCTGGCTTGCAGGACGATCTGGTTGCCATGACCCTTGGCCGCTTCTTCTTCGATAAGGCGAAGCGCTGAAAGTGCCGCAGACGATGCGGTGCGGACAAGACCGGTGCCTTCGCAATGCGGGCATTGGCGGGTGGACGCTTCGAGTACACCGGTGCGCAATCGCTGGCGGCTCATTTCCATCAGACCGAAGCCTGAAATGCGGCCAACCTGAATGCGCGCGCGATCGTGTTTCAGCGCTTCTTTCATGGCACGCTCGACTTTGCGGGCGTTGCCATGATGCTCCATGTCGATAAAATCGATGACCACCAGACCGGCCATATCGCGCAACCGCAACTGACGGGCGATCTCACGCGCGGCTTCGAGGTTGGTCGACAGCGCGGTCTGCTCGATGCCATGCTCCTTGGTCGAACGGCCCGAGTTGATGTCGATGGAAACCAAAGCTTCGGTCGGGTTGATGACGATATAACCACCCGATTTCAACTGTACCACCGGCTGGTACATGGCGTTCAGCTGATCCTCGACGTGGTAGCGCTGGAACAGCGGTACCGGATCGGCATAGTGCTGCACCTTTTTGGCGTGGCTCGGCATCAGCAGCTTCATGAATTCCTTGGCGGCGCGGTAACCTTCGTCGCCCTCGACAAAGACCTCTTCTATATCCTTGTTATAGATATCGCGGATGGCGCGCTTGATAAGGTCGCTGTCAGTGTGGATCAGCATCGGTGCCGATCCTTTGAGCGTATTCTCGCGAATGCCGTCCCACAGCCGCGCCAGATAATCGAAGTCGCGCTTGATTTCGGGCTTGGTGCGGGCGAGGCCGGCGGTGCGGATGATGCAGCCCATCGTTGCGGGCAATGTCAGGTCCGACATGATCGACTTCAACCGCTTGCGGTCTGCGGCGCTGTGGATTTTCCGGCTGATGCCGCCGCCATGCGACGTGTTTGGCATGAGGACGCAGTACCGTCCGGCGAGGCTCAAATAAGTGGTGAGCGCCGCACCCTTGTTGCCACGTTCTTCCTTGACGACCTGCACGAGCAGTACCTGACGGCGGTGGATAACGTCCTGAATCTTGTAGCGTCGGCGCAAATTCATGCGCTTGGCGCGGACTTCGTCGCTTGCCTTGGGCGCACGGCCCCCATTCGTTTCATTGGCGCCGCCACCATTGCGTCCGCCACGTCCGCGACGACGGCGGTTGTTGCGGTCATTACTGCCGCGTTCCGCTTCCTCTTCGCCGTTCTCGCCAGGCTCTTGACCGTTCTCGTCGAGTTCGGGCTCTTCGCCTTCGCTCATGTCGATGGTGTCGACGCTGTCGTCGCTATCGACTTCGATCAGGTCGGAAACCTCGTCCTCGCGCTCTTCCGAACCCTGCATAATGTCGGAAGGCTCGTCGCTTTCCTCTTCTTCCTGCTCACGCAGGGCAGCTTCTTCGGCAGCAGCTTCAGCTTCTTCGGCCAAAAGGCGTTCGCGGTCTTCGCGTGGAATCTGGTAATAATCGGGGTGGATTTCGGCAAAGGCCAGGAACCCATGGCGGTTGCCGCCATAATCGACGAACGCCGCTTGCAGCGACGGTTCGACGCGGGTTACTTTTGCCAGATAGATGTTACCTTTGAGCTGCTTGTGCTCGGCAGATTCGAAATCAAACTCCTCGATACGGTTCCCGGTGACGACCGCGACACGGGTTTCTTCCCGGTGCCGCGCGTCGATTAGCATACGCGTTGTCATTGATATTACTCCAGCGGGCGGACCGCTCGGTTGTCAGCCGAAGGCCGCACGCTCTATTGTTGGTGCCGTGCCACATCGGACGCGAGGCGTCGGTGCCGGCATGGGCGTTATGTTGATGAGAAAAAATTGCGTCTGCTGCTTGTGCATGGCGGGCGAATGTCGCGCGCGCTTGATTTCCGGCCCAAGCGCCAGTCCCTGTAAGGGCGGCGGTGGTGGAAATATCATGCCTCATGTAGCGTCAACCTGTTAAAATGCCGGACGAAATTGCGTTCGGCCACGAAATGCAGGCATCGTTGGAAAATTCATGCCCGTATGCAGGGTGCTAGCACCGCTCGAGCATATCGGCAAGGGCAGCAGGTGAAATAGCTTTGGTAATACGGCGGGTCATCCGGATTATTCATAGCTAATGTCCGATTAACCTCATCTGGATACCGGGTTTTACCCCGAGATGCCTAATCCGCTGTTCATCAAACAAGCGGAGCATTTGCGTGGCGCAAAGAAAATTCTGGACCGGACGGCCTACACAATCGCATAAGACTAATATGCTTTCCGCTGCGCTTTTTGCCACGCTGCCACTTACCATGTCGCCTGCGTTGGCCGGTAACATCCGGCAGGTATCGGCGACAGATAATGCTGTACTCATCCAGTTTGATGACGTCGTAAACAAGGCGTCGGTGTTTGCGCTGACAGGCCCTGACCGCATTGCCGTCGATGTGACCGGCGCGACCATTGGTTCGCAATCGCTTGCGGGCGGCGCGGTGGCGAGGGTGCGTCAGGGGCAGTTCGATAATGACACGGCGCGCATCGTGCTCGAACTGGCTTCGCCGGTCGCATTCACGGGTGGGACTTTTTCGGCCGACGGAAGAAGTTTGCGGCTTGATCTGGCGCAAGGTGCCGCAGGACGAGGCAAGACCGAAATCGTTCCGCCACAGGCATTTCGTGCCGAGCCGCCAAAACGCCAATATGAAGTCAGCGCCCCGATCAAAGTTGGGGCGTCCAGAGGCCTTCCCAAAATTAGCGGTCCTGCCGACAGCGACCTGCCGCTCGTGGTCATCGACGCTGGGCATGGCGGCCACGACCCCGGCGCGATCAGCCCGCATGGCGGCAAGCGTGAAAAAGACGTGACGCTGGCGGTCGCAAAAGCGGTGCGCGCCGAAATGCTGAAAAGCGGACGGGTGCGTGTCGCCCTGACCCGCGATACCGACAAGTTTCTCGTGCTTGAAGACCGGTTCGAAATCGCACGGCGGATGAACGCGAACCTGTTTATTTCGATCCACGCCGATAGCGCAGAAAATCAGGACGCGGGCGGTGCGACGGTGTACACGCTTTCGGAAGTCGCGTCGGACCGCCAGGCGCAGCGGTTGGCCGCGCGCGAAAATAAATCGAATATCATCAACGGTGTCAATTTGGGCGGCACCGACGCCAATGTATCGTCGATTCTGATCGATCTGACTCAACGCGAGACGATGAACGTGTCCGCCGATTTTGCCAAATTGCTGCTCCGCGAGGCAAAACCCAACATGCGGGTGCGCTCAAACTCTCACCGTTTCGCCTCTTTCATCGTTCTGAAGGCCCCGGATACCCCCTCGGTCCTGTTCGAAACCGGTTATCTGACCAACGCCGACGATGTCGCGTTCCTGTCGGCCGCCGACGGCCAGCAACGCGTCGCACGCAGCATCGCTTCGGCCATTCAGGTGCATTTCGCCCGACGCCTCGCCTCGCGGTAATCGTAAATTTGCAGCCGTTGGCGCATCATATTCTGGACCTCTCCGGCAATTTGGTTAGAGAGGGCGGAACATGGATAATACTGCCCCTCCTGCCGAAGAACCGACCAACGTCAGCTACAGGCTGAAGCGCGACGTTGATGGCTTTGTTGGCCGCTGGCAGGGCTGGTGGCAAATGAAGCGGTTTCGCTGGGCCACTTATGCCGTCGGCGCGCTGTTGGTATTTCTGCTCTTGTTCTGGGCGTTGTTCGCTCGCAATCTGCCCGATGCGGACGCCTTGATCGAATATCAGTCGCCTTTACCGACCGTAGTGCGCGATATCGACGGGCAGCCGTTCCACAGTTACGCCCGCGAACGGCGCGTGCAGCTTGAGTATGCCGATTTCCCGAGATTGCTGATCCGGTCCTATTTGGCAGCGGAGGACAAGACTTTTTTCAGCCATGGCGGCATCGATTATCCTGGCATCGCGTCAGCCATATTCGACAATATATTCAGCGACCAGCGGTCGCGCGGCGCATCGACGATCACGCAGCAGGTGGCAAAGAACCTGCTTTTGACCAACGAATATAGTTACACGCGCAAGGTGAAAGAAGCGATCCTTGCCAAGCGTATCGAAGGCGCGCTGACCAAGCCGCAGATCCTTTCGCTCTATCTGAACGAAATCGCATTGGGCCGCCAGTCCTTTGGTGTCGAAGCCGCAGCACAGGCTTATTTTGGCAAAAGCGTGGATCAGCTCCTGCTCCATGAAATGGCGTTCCTCGCAATTTTGCCAAAAGCGCCCGAACGGTATGGCCGCGCCAAAAATGCCGAACTCGCGATGGCCCGCCGCAACTGGGTGCTGGGCGAAATGCGCGCGAATGACTGGATCACCGAAGCGCAACTGGCCGAAGCGCGGGCGCAGCCGCTCGGCCTCATTGCGCAACGTGGCACCGGCTACAAGAATGTTGGTGGTTATTTTACCGAAGAAGTGCGCCGCCAACTGATCGAACGCTTCGGCGAGACCGACAAGGACGGCCCTTATAGCGTTTATGCGGGTGGTCTGTGGGTGCGCACGTCGATGAACCCGCAATATCAGGTGCTGGCGACACAAGCATTGCGCGACGGATTGCTCCGCTACAATGCGGGCAAGGCGTGGAAAGCCAATATGGGCACGATCGACGTGTCTGACGACCAATGGGCATCGCGTTTTGCATCAACCAATATCGGCATCGATTACGCCAACTGGCGCGCAGGCGTTGCCCTTGGCGGTGGCCGGGTTGGCTTTGCCGATGGTAGCGTCGGTCGCCTCAACGGCGGTCCAGCAGCGATGAAAGCAGGCGATGTCATTGCCGTCGTCCCAAATGGCGGCAGCAGCTTTTCGGTGCGTACCGTGCCCGAAGTCGGCGGTGGCATGGTCGTGCAGAACCCGCTGAATGGTCGCGTTCTCGCGGTGCAGGGTGGCTTCGATAATCGGATATCCAGCTTTAACCGGGCAACGCAGGCGCAGCGCCAACCGGGATCGACGATCAAGCCGTTCGTTTATGCGACCGCGCTCGACAACGGCATGACGCCAACCTCGATCATCGTCGATGGCCCTTATTGCGTTTATGACGGCAGCACGCGCAGCCAGAAATGCTTCCGTAACTTCGGCGGCGGCGGCGCGGGGCCGCAGACAATGCGCTGGGGCCTCGAACAATCGCGCAACCTGATGACTGTGCGCGCCGCAGCCGATGCCGGAATGGACAATGTCACCGACACTTTTCGTGCAATGGGCATCGGCGATTATCAGCCATATCTCTCCTTCGCATTGGGTGCAGGTGACACCACGGTGCTGAAAATCACCAACGCTTATTCCATGCTGGTCAACCATGGCCGCGAATTGAAGCCGACGCTGATCGACTATGTGCAGAATCGTCGCGGCAAAGTTATATTGCCGACCAAGTGGAAGGCGTGCGACGGCTGCCGCGCGAAAGACTGGAACGGGCAGCCGATGCCGCGCTTCTCCGCCGCAGGCAAGCAGGTCATGGACCCGATCACCGCCTATCAGACCGTACACATGCTCGAAGGCGTGGTTCAGCGCGGCACCGCAACGATATTGCGTGATCTCGACCGGCCGTTGTTTGGCAAGACCGGCACCACCACCGGCCCGACCAATGTCTGGTTCGTCGGCGGCTCTCCGCATGTCGTCGCGGGCGTATATCTGGGCTATGACCAGCCGCGCGATATGGGCGGCTATGCCCAAGGCGGCTCGCTCGCTGCGCCCATCTTCAAACAATTTGCGCGTGTTGCCCTGGCCGATATGCCCAAGACGCCGTTCGTGGCCCCCGACGGCACGCGGCTGGTGCGGATCGACCGCAAGAGCGGCAAACGCGTCTATGGCTCATGGCCGGGCGATGACCCCAAAAGCGCAGTGATATGGGAAGCGTTCAAGGCCGAAACCGAACCACGCCGGTCTATCCGTCAGACCGAGTTGGCGGCGCGCGGCGACAAGCCGAAGAAGAAAGCGCGTACTGCTTCCACCAGCGGCACAAGTTCAAACGCATCGTCGCAGGGCCCAAGCTCGGGCACCAAGCGTGACCAGGAATTTATCCAGCAAGGCGGCGGGATTTATTAGGTCGTTAAAACTTCACTTCAGGCGCTGCACTAATCGTGGGTCGCTCTTCCGCCCCAAGCTCCCAGAATTTCTCCTCGCCGAAACCTAGCGCGCCTGCAAACAGCACCGCCGGAAACGCCTGCCGTGCGCCGTTATAGTCGGCGGTGACCGCGTTATACGCGCGGCGCGACGCGGCGAGTTTGTCTTCGACGTCGGCGAGTTCGTGCTGCAGCGTCTGGAAATTCTGGTTGGCTTTGAGGTCGGGGTAATTTTCCGCCAGCGCGAACAGGTTTTTGAGTGCGCCTGAAAGTCCGGCTTCAGCCACCGCTGCCGATGCTGGATTGCTTGCACCAATAGCCGAGTTGCGCGCCGAAATCACCGCGTCGAGCGTTGTTTTCTCGTGCGTGGCATAGCCTTGCACGGTGCTGACCAGATTGGGGATCAGGTCGTGCCGTTGGCGCAATTGCGCGTCGATATCGGCCCAACCCTGCCGTACATTCTGGCGCAGGCCGACCAGCCGGTTGTAGATGACGATGGCGACGAGGCCGATGACGACAACGGCGATGATGATCCACAAACCCATTTGCTTTACTCCCCCTCAAACGGTCGATAGCATGGATTATCATGCCTCGGGGGGAATGCAAAACATGATATCGTTGCCCGATGTCGATACGCTGATGGCGGGCGGCCTAAGTGCGTGGCTGGACGGCAAGGCCGCAGAACGCGCCGAGGCCAAGAAAAAGATGTTCTCTGTCATCTGGATCGGTGGCGGAATCAGCGTCGCTGCATTCCTGATCGGCCTGATGCTCGATCTTGGCGGCGTCGGTTACATGATCGCGGCGGTTTGCGGTGCGGCTACCGCCTATTTCGCCAACAAAATCCGTCAGGCGATGGTTGATGTGCTGAAGCAGGAAATGAATGGGGCTTTGGCGAAGGCGCTGCAGGTTGACTATTCGGTCGCGGCTTTTCCGGGGCAAGAGTTCGACCACGCCCGCGAATTCGAACTGCTCCCCGATTATGACGACCGCTATGTGCAGGACCAATGGCACGGGCAGATTGAGGGCACAGATTTCCTGCTCTATGAGGCCAAACTGACCGAAACGCGCGGGAGCGGCAAGAACCGGCGGACCGTAACGGTGTTTGAGGGCGTCGTGCTTCGTTTCCAGTTCGCGCGGCCTTTTCTTGCCACCACCTTAGTGCGACGCGACGGGTTCAAATTCACTTTGTTCGGCGACAGCAAATCCTTTGGCGGGCACAGGCTTGAGCGAATCAAGATGGTCGATCCACGTTTCGAGGATGCATTCGACGTATATGGCACCGATCAGGTCGAGGGACGCTATCTGGTGCATCCGGCGTATTGCGAGCGGTTGCTCGATCTCGAAAAAGAGTTCGAGGGAGAGAAACTGGCGGCTTTGTTTCTGGGTGGAGACCTCATCGTCTGTGTGCGCACCGGCAATATGTTCGAAAGTGCTACGCTCGACCCTGCACAGGACCGCGAATTGCTCGGTAAGACTATTGGGCAGTTCGCGTCGATTGTCAGGTTGGTGAAGCTCTTGAACGAAAGGCCGCGAAATTGACCTCAGGGACTGTCCCCGCATGGGAACTGTCCCTTTTGCCGCGCTCGACTGAGAGGAGGGACAGTCCCCAAGCGGGGTCAGTCCCCGGTTCACGCAACTAGCCGCCTTTGACTTAAGCCACCAATCGGCTAAAGGCCGCCAACCATTTTTCATTCGCTTTGGAGTTTCCCCATGCGCGCCGACGCAGAAGGCTATGTTGCCCGTATCGATGCCGCCCTCGACCTCGTCCGCATGTCGCTCGACTGGGATCGCGCATTGCGCCGTCTCGATGAACTCAACGCCAAGGTTGAAGACCCGACATTGTGGGACAATCCCAAGGCCGCTGAAGAAGTGATGCGCGAACGCCGCCGATTGGACGCCGCGATCAGCACGGTGCGTGAAATCGATGCCGACAAGACTGGAACAGTCGAGTTGATCGAACTGGCCGAAATGGAGGGCGATGCGGAACTCGGCGACGAAGGCGCAGCGGCGCTCAAGGCGCTTGCTGACCGGGCGGACAAGGACAAGGTCATGGCGCTGCTCTCGGGTGAGGCCGACGGCAATGACTGCTTCATCGAAATCCATGCAGGCGCTGGCGGCACAGAGAGCCAGGATTGGGCTGAAATGCTGCAGCGCATGTATTACCGCTGGGCCGAACAGCGCGGCTACAAGGTCGAAATGGTCGATTATCAGGCTGGCGATCAGGCGGGGATCAAATCCGCCACGATGCAGATCAAGGGCGAGAATGCTTACGGCTATTCAAAGACAGAAAGCGGCGTTCACCGGCTGGTACGGATTTCGCCCTACGACAGCGCCGCCAAGCGCCACACGAGCTTCTCCAGCGTCTGGGTCTATCCGGTGATCGACGACAATATCGAGATCGAGATCAACGAAGGCGACCTGAAAATCGATACCTACCGCGCATCGGGAGCGGGCGGCCAGCACGTTAATACCACCGACTCCGCCGTCCGCATCACGCACAAGCCAACAGGTATCGTCGTCGCGAGCCAGAATGACCGTTCACAGCACAAGAACCGCGCGACCGCGATGGGGATGCTGAAGGCGCGGATGTACGAGGCAGAGTTGCGCAAGCGCGAGGAAGTGGCGTCGGGCGAATATGCTGCAAAGACCGAAATCGGCTGGGGCCACCAGATCCGGTCCTATGTGCTGCAACCCTATCAGATGGTGAAGGATCTGCGCACCGGCGTGACCTCGCCGACGCCATCGGATGTGCTCGACGGCGACCTCGACATCTTCATCGCTGCGGCGCTGGCGCAGCGGGTGACCGGCGAGGCGGTTGCAGTTGAGGATGTCGATTGACCCGATACATCAATTATTTGACACGCAAAGGCAGTTTGATAAGTTGCGCCCACCGACTTGTCGGGGAAGTCTTTTTAGGGGGTCGTAACCATGTCACAATATAGATTGGCGCACATATTGTGCGCTGCAAGCCTGCTCGCCATCGGGTCAGTAGTTTCTGCGCAGAACGAAGCGCCAGCAGAGCCAGCCGCAGCAGCAGCCGTGCCGGTAGCACAAAATCTGATGCTCAAGGCAGGAACACCGATAACGCTCGCGGTTACCGAAGAGGTGAACAGCAGCACACACAAGGAAGGTGACACTTTCAAGCTGACCGTTTTGAACGATGTTTCGGTCGGGCAGTCTGTCGTAATCCCGCGCGGTACTCCGGCTAATGCCGAAATCACCTGGCGCACCGGCAAAGGCGCTTTTGGCAAATCGGGGAAAATGGAATTTGCCCTGACGAGCATCGATCTGAACGGCAAGTCGATCCCTGTTTCGGGGACCTTTCGTCAGGAAGGCGAAGGCAACACCATTGCTACGGGAGTCGGCGTCCTGGCAATCGGGCTTTTTGCCGGGTTCATTACCGGAAAACGTGCGCGCCTTCCTTCAGGGCGCGAACTGATGTCGCAGCTTGCGCAGGATGTTCCATTTGACGCAGGCGGTGGTCTTTCGGCTTCGTTCGATTCATCGGCAGCAACCGCGGCGGCGGAAATGAAGACCGATATCGGCAAGTGCAAAATTGCGGCGAGAGCTTTGCCCGCTGGCAAGAAGCAGGAAAAGGCGCTGGAAGAGTGCTACGCCAAGCGCATGGAATGATTGCCGATTAAGCTTGCCGGCGGGCTGACGGTTCCGGCCGCAGCCCGCCGGCGAGCTAATAGTTGCAGGGGTTGGCAGGAGAAATTGATCATCCGACGGATATTGCTTCTTATCGCGATGGTCGCGGCGTCGCTTTGTTATCCGGCGGCTTCGGAAGCTCGGACTATTGGAAATGCAACCGGTGAAGCAGTCCCCGTGTTCGAAGGCGACGTCACGCGACCTTATGTGGTCGTTGGCGAGATCAGGGACAATCTTCGCAAGCCATTCGCCTTCATGGCCAGCCCGACCAAAGAAAAAATTCTTGCCGAAATCTGGGAACGTGCCCGGAAAATGGGCGCTGATGCCGTTATCAACGCGCGCTTCGGCAAGACCCAGCGTACGATGTTCGATCATGGCAGGACACCGATTTCAGGGACGGCGATCAAATATACCGATGTCGCCAAACCGAGCGACTGAGCATTCAATCCCCCGGCGATGCCGCCGAACCTGCCAACAGCCCGCCGTCGAGATGAACCTCGCTCCCGGTCATGTAGCTCGCGTCGTCCGAAGCCAGAAGCAAGGCGATGGCCGCAACTTCCTCAACCGTTCCGAAACGCTTTAGCGGCGTATCGGCGACCATTGCCGCTTTGCGCGCCTCGCGGTCAGGGCCGTCACCGATCAATGCCTCCCACATCGGGGTCAAAATGGCCGCCGGGTGGATAGAGTTACACCGGATGTTGAGGCCCTGTTGTGCGCAATAGAGCGCGACCGACTTTGTATGATTGCGGATCGCGGCTTTGGATGAGGCATAGGCTGCGGCTCCGGGAATGCCGACAATGCCAGAGCGCGACGACATGTTGATGATTGAGCCCGCCCCCTTCGCGCGCATTGCCCTGATGGCGTACCGGCATCCGAGGAAGCACCCGTCGATATTGACCGCATGGACGCGGTGCCATTCTTCGAGGCTGGCATGTTCGGGGTCGTGCGGGCCGGGGCTTTCTTCGAAGCCGGTGATACCGGCGTTGTTCACGACGATGTCGATTGCAGGGTAGGCAACGGCAAACCGTTCCCAATCAGCTTCGGAAGCAACGTCGAGCTCGAAGAAGGTTGCGCCGAGCGCATGTGCCAGTGCTTCACCCGCCTCGACATCGATGTCGGCGATGACAACCGCTGCACCTTCGGCAGCGAAAGTTTTGGCGATAGCAGCACCAATTCCGCGCGCGCCCCCCGTGACGAGGGCAGATTTTTCTTGTAGTTTGGGCATAGGTCGGTGTCTTAGGCGCGAACCCGGCAACTAGCAAAGAGAGAGATTGTGAGCGAACATCAAGACTGGTTTCCAGTGCCCACCGATGCTGCTGCCGGCACGCACTGCACGGCTGCCGATTATGACTGCTTGTATGCCGAGAGCATCAACGAACCCGACGCGTTTTGGGCGGAGCAGGCCAGGCGTCTCGACTGGATGTCACCGCCGACCACTATCGGCAACTGGTCCTATGATCCGGTGTCGATTAAATGGTACGAGGATGGCGTTCTAAACCTTTGCCATAATGCGGTGGACCGGCATGTGGCGGCTGGCAATGGCGACCGCATTGCCTTCATTTTCGAACCCGACGACATCGCCAAAGATGCGCGCCATGTCAGCTATGCCGAGTTGCAGGCTGAAGTCATCCGCATGGCGAATGTCCTGAAAAAACTCGGCGTGCAAAAGGGCGATCGGGTTACCATTTATATGCCGATGATCGTCGAAGGCGCGGTCGCGATGCTGGCCTGTGCGCGGATTGGGGCGGTGCATAGCGTCGTGTTCGGCGGCTTTTCGCCCGAGGCACTGGCGGGGCGCATTGACGATTGCGGCAGCCGCTTTGTCATTTGCGCCGATAGCGGTCTGCGCGGCGGCAAAAGTGTTCCGTTGAAGGCCAATGTCGATGCCGCGCTGGAAAAGGTATCCGGGGTCGAGGCTGTGCTAGTTGTGCGACATACCGGCGAACCCATCGCCATGAACGAAGGCCGTGATCACTGGTATCATGAGGTCGGAGTGGGTGCCGATTGCCCGTGCGAATCGATGGGTGCGGAAGACCCGTTGTTCATTCTCTACACTTCGGGTTCGACCGGAAGCCCCAAGGGCGTGCTGCACACAACCGGCGGCTATTCGGTGTGGACAGCAAGCACCTTCCATTACGTCTTCGACTACCGCCCGGGCGAGGTATTTTTCTGCTCCGCCGATATCGGGTGGGTCACGGGGCACAGCTATGTCGTCTACGGCCCGCTGCAGAACGGCGCGACCAGCGTCATTTTTGAAGGCGTTCCCAACTATCCTGACAATGGCCGCTTCTGGGATATTATCGACCGGCATCGGGTCAATATTTTCTACACAGCACCGACTGCTCTGCGTGCGTTGATGCGCGATGGTGATGCGCCGGTAAAGGCGCGCAGCCGCAAGAGCCTGCGTTTGCTCGGTACGGTCGGCGAGCCGATCAATCCAGAAGCATGGCGTTGGTATCACGACGTCGTGGGCGATGCGAAACTCCCCATCGTCGACACATGGTGGCAGACCGAAACCGGCGGCACGATGATCACCACCTTGCCCGGCGCTCACGGGATGAAGCCCGGCAGTGCTGGGCGGCCCTTTTTCGGAATTCAACCGCAATTGGTCGATAGCGAAGGCGGCGTGCTCGAAGGCGCAACCTCGGGCAATCTGTGCATCACGCACAGCTGGCCGGGGCAGGCGCGGACGATTTATGGTGATCATGAACGCTTCGCCCAGACCTATTTCTCGACCTACAAGGGCAAATATTTTACCGGTGACGGCTGCCGCCGTGACGAGGACGGATATTACTGGATCACCGGACGAGTTGATGATGTCATCAACGTTTCGGGCCACCGCATGGGTACCGCCGAAGTCGAAAGCGCATTGGTGCTGCACGACAAGGTGGCCGAAGCGGCGGTGGTGGGCTTTCCACACGATATCAAGGGGCAAGGAATTTACTGCTATGTCACATTGAACGCGGATGTCGTGGCCAATGAAGAACTGCACGGTGAACTGCGTAATCATGTGCGCACCGAAATTGGTCCGATAGCGTCGCCTGACCATATCCATTTCACGCCTGCTTTGCCTAAAACGCGCTCGGGCAAGATCATGCGGCGAATATTGCGCAAGATTGCCGAAAATGACTTTTCGGCGTTGGGCGATACTTCGACTTTGGCCGATCCAAGCGTGGTTGATGCCTTGATCGAAGGGCGGAAAAACCGTTAGTTGACGCTTGCGTCAACCTGCGCGACCAGCTAGAAAGCGCGACTTAATCGTGCAGTTAAATTCGCGCGCCGCTTTGTCGTAACGGAAGGATGCCATGACCGATTCGTCCCCCAAGACCGGCCCGCTCAGCGGCATCACGGTTGTCGAACTCGCCGGTATTGGTCCCGGACCTTATGCCGGGCAGTTGCTTGCTGATATGGGCGCGAAGGTCATCGTTATCGACCGTCCGGGCAACGCTATCGTTCCCAAGGGCATTGACGCGCGCGGCAAGCATTCCATCATTCTCGATCTCAAAAATCCCGAAGCGGTCGAGATCCTGCTCAAGCTGGTGGCAAAGGCCGATGTCCTGATCGAAGGCCTTCGCCCCGGTGTCACCGAGCGCATGGGGGTCGGCCCCGATGAATGCCACGCGGTCAACCCCGGCCTGATTTATGGCCGCATGACCGGTTGGGGGCAAAGCGGCCCTTGGAGCCGGATGGCGGGCCATGACATCAACTATATCGGCATGACCGGCGTGCTGAACGCCATTGGCAAAGACGGCCAGCCGCCCGCTGTGCCGCTCAACATGATCGGCGATTTTGGCGGAGGGTCGATGTTTCTGGTGACCGGCATTCTCGCCGCTTTGATCGAGCGCGGGCGGACGGGGAAGGGCAATATTGTCGACGCGGCAATTGTCGATGGCACGCATAGCCTTATGAGTTTTGTCCACGGCATGGCGGGGCTGGGGCAATGGCAAACGACGCGCGAGGGCAATCTGCTCGACGGCGCTGCGCCATTTTATCGTTGCTACATGACCGCCGATGGCAAGTTCATGGCGGTGGGCTGTATCGAGCCGCAATTTTTCGCCGCGATGATGGAGCGTTTGCCTATCGACGTGGCGGCTTATGGCGGCCAACATGACCGCGCCGCGTTCGCCAAACAACACGAGATGCTCGAAGATGTCTTTGCCACCAAAACGCGAGACGAATGGGAAGCGGTTTTCGCCGGCACCGATGCCTGCGTGACTCCCGTGCTTGATTATGTCGAAGCCGCATCACACCCCGTCAATGCCGACCGGCAAGCGATGGTTCAGGACGGCCGCTGGCTGCATCCGCAAATCGCACCGCGCCTTGCAACGCAGCCGCTCGCTTCCCATTTCGAAATTGCAAGTAAGGGCGGTGATTATGCCGCTATATTGGCCGAGGCCGGCCTGAGCGAAACCGAAATCTCCCAATTGATCGCGGCGGGTTCCGTGGTCGCAAACAAGGACTGAATATGACCGAAGCCTATATTTATGACGCGGTTAGAAGCCCGCGCGGCAAGGGGCGCTCCGACGGCGCGCTGCATGAAATCACGCCTTTGGATCTGGCGGCGCAGGTACTCGCCAGCGTACGCGAGCGTAATGGACTAGCGCCCGATGCAGTTGAAGACATCGCCTTCGGTTGCGTGTCCCCCGTGGGTGAGCAGGGCGCTGTGATTACGCGTACTGCGGCGTTACAGGCGGGCTACGCGCACACCACGTCGGGAATTCAGGTCAACCGCTTCTGCGGTTCGGGGCTTGAGGCATCGAATATCGCATCGGCCAAAGTTATGTCGGGCGAATGCGACCTTGCCATCGGCGGCGGCGTTGAATCGATGAGCCGCGTGCCGATGGGCAGCGACGGCGGCGCATGGCCGGTCGATCCGCGTTCGGCGATTGCCAATTATTTCATCCCGCAGGGCATTTCTGCTGACCTGATCGCGACGGTCTATGGCTATAGCCGCGATGACGTCGATGCTTATGCCGTTGAGAGCCAGAAACGCGCTGCGAAGGCTTGGGACGAAAAGCGTTTTGCCAAGTCGATCCTTCCCATCAAGGACGTAATTGGCGAAGTACTCCTCGACCACGACGAACTGATGCGCCCTGAAACCGATATGCAATCGCTGGGCGCGCTGTCGCCAGCATTCCAGATGATGGGCACGATGATGCCCGGCTTCGATGATATCGCAATTATGCGCTATCCCGAGGTCGAGAAGATCAATCACGTCCACCATGCGGGTAATAGCTCTGGCATCGTCGATGGCGCCGCTGCCGTATTGATCGGCAACAAGGAAGCCGGCGAGCGTCTGGGCCTGAAACCGCGCGCACGGATCGTGTCGATGGCATCGATTGGTTCCGAACCCTCGATCATGCTCACCGGCCCCGAATTCGCTGCGCAAAAGGCGCTGTCGCGCGCTGGCATGGCCAAGGGTGATATTGATGTGTGGGAATTGAACGAGGCGTTTGCTGCGGTCGTGCTGCGCTTTATGGAGGCGATGAACATTGATCATAACGACATCAACGTGAATGGCGGCGCGATTGCGATGGGCCATCCGTTGGGCGCAACTGGCGCGATGATCCTGGGCACGGTGCTCGACGAACTCGAACGCTCGGGCAAATCGACCGCACTGACCACTTTGTGCATCGGCGCAGGCATGGGCACCGCAACCATCATCGAACGCGTGAATTGAGGACGACCGACATGACTTACACAACTTTCTCGGTCGATGTGGACGCCGACGGCATTGCGCTTTTGACGATTGACCTTCCCGATGCCTCAATGAACGTCTGGAACGGTGCGCTGATCAGCGAATTCGGCCAGTGGGTTGATGATTTCACGACCAACGATGCCATCAAGGGCGCGGTGATCACGTCGGGCAAGAAGTCCGGATTCCTTGCCGGTGCTGACCTCACGATGTTGGGTGGCGCAAAGGCCGCCAGCTCCAAGGAGGCGTTCGAGCAAGCCTTTGCGTTGAACGCACTGCTGCGCAAAATGGAAGCTGGCGGGCAAACCGCCAAGGATTTGAACAGCGGTAAGGCTTCGGCAAAGCCGGTTGCCTGTGCGCTCAACGGCCTCGCGCTCGGCGGCGGTTTGGAACTGGCGCTCGCCTGCCATTACCGCGTCGTTGCCGACAATCCGAAAATCCAGCTCGGCATGCCCGAGGTGATGGTCGGCCTGCTCCCCGGTGGTGGCGGCACGCAGCGTACACCACGCCTTATCGGCTTGCAGAACGCGGCGATGATGATCATTCAGGGCAAGTCGCTCGACCCGGCAACGGCGAAAGCGCAAGCGCTTGTGCATGAAGTTGTGCCAGCCGACGAACTGATCGCCAATGCCAAGGCATGGGTAAAGGCCAACCCCAAGGTCACCGCACCATGGGACAAGAAGGACTTCAAATTCCCCGGCGGCGCAGGCGCGATGGACCCGCGTTCGGTGCAGCTGTTCGTCGGTCTCAACGCGATGGCGCACAAGGAAAGCAAAGGCAATTTCGATGCAGTGAAGGCGATATTGTCGTGCCTTTATGAAGGTTCGATCCTGCCGTTCGAAACAGCGCTGCGCGTAGAGTCGAAATATTTCACCAAGCTGTTGTCCGGCCCGCAGGCCAAAAACATGATCCGCACCTTGTTCATCAACAAGCAGGCGGCGGAAAAAGGCGCTGGACGTCCGAAAGACCAACCGCCGGTCGATATCAAAAAGGTCGGCGTCATCGGCGGCGGTCTGATGGGTTCGGGGATCACGCATGTCACCGTCAAGGGCGGCATGGATGTGGTCGTGCTCGACCGCTCGATGGAAGACGCAAACAAGGCGGTCGATTACAGCCGCAAGATCATCGACAAGCTGGTTAGCCGCGGCAAGATGACCAAGGAGGCCGGTGAAGCTTTCATGGCGCGGATCACGCCGACGGATAATTATGATGACCTGAAAGACGTCGATCTGATTATCGAAGCGGTGTTTGAGCGCCCGGATGTCAAGGCCGATGTCATCAAAATGGCCGAGGCGGTTATTCGTCCCGACGTTGTATTCGCGTCCAACACTTCGACTTTGCCAATTACCGGTCTTGCCAACAATTCGGTGCGCCCCGGCCAGTTTATCGGGCTGCATTTCTTCTCGCCGGTCGAGAAAATGCCGCTGCTCGAAATCATCCCCGGCGAACTTACCGGCGACCGCGCGATGGCGGCAGCGTTCGATTATAACGCCAAGATCAAAAAGACCCCTATTGTCGTCAAGGACGTGCGCGGCTTCTTCACCAACCGCGTTTTCCCGCCTTATATGGGCGAGGCGATGAAGCTGGTGACCGAGGGCGTGAAGCCTGCGCTGATCGAAAACGCAGCAAAGTCGCTTGGCATGCCGATCGGCCCGCTGGCGTTGCTCGATGAGACGACGTTGCAGCTCGGCTATGACGTGATGCAATCGACCAAGAAGGAACTGGGCGACGCATATCAGCCAAGCGGCACCGAGGATTTCATGGAGCTGATGGTCGATCAAACTCGGCCGCAAGGGCCGCCGTTTCGGCTCGGGCTTTTATGACTATGACGAAAAGGGCGAACGCAAGGGGCTGTGGCAAGGAATGGCCGAGCATTACCCGCTTGCCGAAAACCAGCCGATCCGTTGAGGAGGTCAAACAGCGCCTGCTCTACATCCAGCTGATCGCGACCGCGCAGTGCTTCGAAGAAGAAGTCGTCCGCGACCCGCAAAGCGCTGATCTCGGCGCAATCTTCGGCTGGGGCTTCGCGCCTTATACCGGCGGACCGATGAGCTATATCGACACCGTTGGGCTGGAAAACTTCGTTCGCACGGCGGATAATCTGGCGCAGCAATTTGGCAACCGCTTTGCTCCGCCTAAGAGCTTCCGCGAAATGGCGGATAACGGCGAAACGCTTTACAAAGCCGCTGCCTGATTAAGGCAAAAAAGAAGGGGCGGCCTCCGCGCTGGAGGCCACCCCTTTCTGTATCAAAAGCTAGCGTTTAGAACTTGCCGCGAACGGTAAGCCCGTACATGCGTGGTTCTTCGACAAAACCGATGCGCGAACGCGTGCCAGCACCGCCGCGCAACGGAGTGTTGGCGGTGATGCCGCGTGTCTTTTCATTATTCAAATTGGTGCCCCACAACTCGAATGTTAGCCGCTCGTCGGGGGTCGTCAGCCCGATACGCGCGTTCATTTTGAAATAGGCATCCTGATAGTCGAGCGGGATTGGCAGGTTGATTTGTGTCCAATGGAATTGTGCTCGTCCGACGGCGATCCGAATAATTGATGTTGCCATTGACCAACAGACCCCAGCCGGAGCTATTGAGCGGACCATCATAGGTCAATCCGACAACGCCGGTGAATTTCGGCGCGTTGGTCAGCGTTGATCCGCACAGCGCGTAATGCCGACGCCAATGCAGCAGCAGCGACACCGTCGGCACAATTGCTCGGGTAACGCGCATTTGCATAGGTTCGCGGAGACATTGCCTGAAATATGATCACTCAGCTTGCCGAACAATTCCATCTCTGCACCTGTTGAACGCGCCGAATTGACGTTGAAAGTCAAGAACTGGACGCCGGTAAATTCCAGAACCTGGAAGTCGCTCATCTTCATGTCGAACAACGCGAGGTTGGCCTTGATGCGACCGAACAAAGTTGCCTTTACGCCGACTTCGATCTGGTTGACCTTTTCAGATTTGAAGCTTGGGTCCGCATAGACAGGCGCTACAATGACTGGCGCGGGTCGCGTAGCCAGCCCTGCCAATATCGCAGCAGAGTTTTGCAGCGTTGCAGCTTGAGGATCGAGGTTGAATCCGCCCGATTTGAAGCCATGGCTATACCCCGCATAGAATAGCAGATCCTCGTTCGGCTTGTAGCCAATTTGAGCGGTGTAAGTGATCTCGTCATCTTTGAACGTTCTGGCCCACATAGCCGTGGTATCGGGAACTTCGCGCTCGCCAAGCCGCCGCCCAGTGCTGCCGGGGCGGTTAGATTGACCGGCGTCGCAAACGGGAAACAGTTTATGCCAACCACGCCAGCCGCTTAGCGCAGCGGGAACCTGCCCCAATAAAACGCTGTTCACGCTCGCTTGGCATGCGCTTGCAGCAGCTGGCACCCAACTGGTTGAATGACGCATCCTTGGTTTCGTCGACGTAGCGAGCACCAACGGTCAGGCTGAGCTGTTCGGTGAAGTTGATCACGTTATGGGTAAATACCGACCAGCTTTCTGGCGTCTTGCAAAAATCTGTTTTGCAAGCATAATTGCCGTTTGCTGGAATCGATGCGGCCTGCCAGGGTTTGTCAGGGTCGGTGAAGACGCAAATAACGGATTGACCCCTGCGGCATTGGCGAAGTTGAAAGCACTTCCGGTCCGCTGGAAATCGGCATTCAAGGTCATGGTCTGGTCGGCCGCGAATTTTTTCCTTCGAGTAGAATCCACCAATCAACCAATCGAGATGGTCGTTGAACGCCGTGCCCTGAAGCCGAACTTCCTGGGTAAATGTCTTGATATGGTCGCCTGACGGTAAGATGCCCGCCCGCGATGTCGGTGCGCCATTACCGACGGTATAGGTCGCATTAGGCGGTAAAGCCACCAACAGTTGTCGAGCTAGACTCAAAATCCCGATATGCTGTGATGGAGGTCAGCTTGGCACCGCCGAGATCCCATTTCAGTTCGCCCGACGCGCCCCATTGCTTTGAGCCATTAAGAATATGGCCCGCCGTTGATCGACAGATTGTTCTGAGCGCTAGGGCCCGACTGGTCCACGCCATCGCTTGCCAAGCCGTGGAACGCCGAAAAAGGAGCGAGTTCTGTTTCGCGAACAATCACTGCTTCGCAGCAATGTTCATCTGTTTTCGCATAGTCGGCAAGCAGACGGATGCTGATGTCGGCGTTGGGTTCAATATACAGCTGACCACGCAGCATATATCGATCACGGTCGTTGCTTTCGACACCCGTCGGGCGTTTTCAGATAGCCGTCGCGCTTGCGCCAAGTGCCGGAAATACGAACGCCTGCAACATCCTGCGCAACTGGCACGCTGACCCCAGCCTGCACATTCATGAAGTTATAATTGCCGTAGCTTGCATTTACGAAGCCTTCGACTTCGGACAGATTTGGGCGCTTGGTTGTGACATTGAGCGCACCAGCAGATGTGTTGCGACCGAACAATGTACCTTGCGGACCGCGCAGAATTTCGAGGCGTTCAAGATCGACCAGATCGCCCAAAGCAACGCCGGGGCGCGACTGGTAAACGCCGTCGATGAACACCCCGACCGAGCTTTCAAGGCCGGTATTGTTACCGGTCGTGCCAACGCCGCGAATCTTGATCGACGTGCCCTGCGTTTCGGTTTGCGAAGACTGGATGTTAAAACTCGGCGAAATCGACGCGAGGTTCTTGATATCGCTATATACCCTGACGCTCCAGTGCCTCTGGAGCAACTGCTGTCACCGCCAATGGAATGTCCTGCACATCCATCGCGCGCAGCGTTGCAGTCACGATGATCGGCTCGTCACCGCTATCTTCTTCTGCCTGGGGGGCTTCCTGCGCATAGGCGGCAGGCACCAACATTGCGCTGCACAGGGCAGCCGTCATCACACGGTTAAATCGACGCATTTCTCTCTCCTCCTCATCGACCGGCAACCTTCGCGGCATTGACTGCTCGTCCCGGCTGGTCGGTCTGTCACAAATTCGCTGGGTATTTCCCGGGGAATAAGCTCTCTCTCAATTGCGCATCCTATCGACGATTTTAGCCATGTCCAGCGGTTTAAGCGAGTGATTAAAAGTGGGAAATAACTGTGGCTTTTCCGCCGTTCGCGGCTCTATAGGCTTTGGCTATGTTCGACCGACCAACGATTATTGACGATGCTTTCGGTACGCCGTGTTGCCGCGCATGACTTCCCCGCGCGCCGCAGCAATGACGCAGCATTTTCAGTCGCTGCACACAAGCTGGTCGATATATTCGACAGCCAGATCATGAGCCGACATCTCGACCTATGGGCGCGGCGGTCAAAGGGCAAGACATTCTATTCGATCGGCAGTTCGGGCCATGAAGGCACGGCGGCGATGGCTGCGGCGACGCGCACGACCGACATGGCGTTCCTGCATTACCGCGACGGCGCTTTCCTCATCCAGCGCAAGAAACAGGCGGGCGGGCTGACGCCTTTATACGACATGGCGTTGTCTTTTGCGGCGTCGGCCGAAGACCCGATTTCGGGCGGACGGCACAAGGTTTTGGGCTGCGCACAAACTTTCGTGCCGCCGCAAACGAGCACGATTGCCTCGCATCTGCCCAAAGCTGTCGGCGCGGCGCACTCAATCGGGATGGCGCAGCGGTTGAAGCTGGCGGACGCGGTGTTGCCGCATGATGCGGTCATCCTCGCCTCGTTCGGTGATGCCTCGGCGAACCATTCGACCTCGCAAGGCGCGTTTAATTCGGCCTGTTGGGCGGCTTATCAGCATTTGCCGATGCCGATAGTTTTCCTGTGCGAGGATAATGGCATAGGCATTTCGGTGCGCACACCCGGCGGCTGGATCGAAGCGAATTTCTCTCAGCGCCCCGCATTGCATTATATCCAGTGCGATGGCGCGGATTTGAACGATGCGCTGCGCGGTTGCGAGGAGGCGGTTGCCTATGCCCGTTCGCGGCGCAGACCGGTATTTCTGCACATGCGCACCGTTCGCTTGATGGGCCATGCAGGTGCGGACGTCGAAGCGAGCTATGCGCCGCTGGCCAATATCGAAGCGGGCGAGGCGCAGGATCCGTTGCTGCACAGCGCGCGGATATTGCACGAGCAAGCCGGGATGTCGGGCGGCGAGATCGTCGCGCGGTACGAGGAAATGCGCGCGCGGGTCGAGAGGGTCGCACAGGAAGCATTGGCCAAGCCGCGGATTGAAACCGCTGCTCAAGTCATGGAGTCCATCGATCCGAAATCGGGGGTAAACGCTTCACCGGCATTGCCATGCCGCCAAGGTACGCGACGCTTTGTTTGCCAAGGATGCGCGAAACCTAGCCAAGCCGGTGACGCTGGCGAAAAGCATCAACTTCGCGCTGGCCGACCTGATGCTGCAATATCCCAATGTCGCGCTGTTTGGCGAGGATGTGGCGCGCAAAGGCGGTGTTTATGGCGTTACGCAGGGGCTTGCAGGACAAGTTCGGTGCGGCGCGCGTGTTCGATACGTTGCTCGACGAACAAACCATTCTCGGCCTTGCCATTGGCATGGGGCATAATGGCTTTGTACCAATCCCTGAAATCCAGTTCCTCGCCTATCTGCACAATGCCGAGGACCAGCTGCGCGGCGAAGCGGCGACCTTGTCGTTTTTCTCGAACCAGCAATATCGCAACCCGATGGTCGTGCGCATCGCGGGCTTGCCTTACCAGAAGGGCTTTGGCGGGCATTTCCATAACGACAACAGCCTGGCGGTGCTGACCGATATTCCGGGCATCATCGTCGCCGTGCCGTCCTGCGCCGCCGATGCCCCTGCTATGCTGCGTGAATGTGTGCGGCTGGCGCATGAGGACGGACGGGTGGTGGTCTTTGTCGAGCCGATAGCGCTCTATCACACTACCGACCTGTCGGCGGCGGAAGATGGTGGCTGGACTGCGCCTTATATTGCGCCCGACAAGGCCGATCGAATTGCGTTTGGTGAACTTGGCCAGCATGGGGCCGGAACTCAGCTTGCGATCATAACCTACGGAAATGGTTATTATCTGTCGCGTCAGGCCGAAGCTGAATTGCGCGACGCGGGTATCGATTTGCGCATCATCGACCTACGCTGGCTGCACCCGCTCAACGCAGAGGCTATCGTTGCGGCGGTCGCGGATTGCGCGAACATTTTGATCGTCGATGAAAGCCGTCGTTCCGGCAGCCTGAGTGAGAAGTTGATGACGATATTGACCGAGGCGGGCAGGGGCGATGCGGTCAGCCGGATCACTGCCGAAGATTGCTTCATTCCGTTGGGACCGGCGGCGGAACTGGTATTGCCGAGCAAAATGTCGATTATCGAAGCGGCGAAGGCGGCGGTGGCATGAAGCAGACCGCGCTTGTCATCTGCCCCGGTCGCGGCACCTATAATGCAGCTGAACTTGGCTATCTGAAAACGCATCATTCCGACAAGGCGGAGATGATTGCGAAGCTCGACGCGCTGCGCCGCGAGCAAGGGCAAATTCCGATTTCCGAACTCGACGCCGCCGACAAATATGCGCCGTCGGTGCATATGACTGGCGATAACGCCTCGCTCTTGATCTACGCCTGCGCATTGGCCGATTTCGCAGCGATTGATCGCGAGAAATATGACGTCGTTGCCGTCACCGGCAATTCGATGGGCTGGTATCTGGCACTTGCTTGCGCTGGCGTGCTCGGATTTCGAGGCGGGCGGGCGGCTGGTCAACAACATGGGCGGGATCATGCACCGCGATGGCAAAGGCGGGCAGATTGTCTGGCCGATTGTCGATGCCGATTGGCGCGTCGATCCAGAGAAATTGAAACTAGTCAATGATTTGCTGATCGAAGCTGAGCAGAATTCTGACATAATCGTTGCGTATATCGATTCAGCTTGGCGGGTATGATTGTTTTTGCCGCCGATGAGGCTGGACTGAAATGGCTAGGCGACCGCCTGCCCAAGGACGACCGCTTTCCGATGCGGCTGATGCACCATGCGGCATTCCACAGCGCGCTGCTCGACCATATCGTGCCGATGGCGCGTGAGGCCAACCCGCTGCGCCGATTTCGGAGCGGGCAATATCGCGGCCATCGACGGGCAGGGCAGAATATGGTCGCCCAAGGCGTTCGATCCGGCGGCGATTTACGATTACACGCTCGGCGCGCAGTTGAACCGGACTTATGATTTCACCCGCGCAGTACAGGTTGCAGCCGCCGAATTTGCGCCCGACAAGATAATTGTGCTCGGCCCTGGAACGACATTGGGTGCACCTGTCGCACAAGCGCTGATCGCCAGCGGCTGGCGCGGGCTTTCGGGCAAGGCCGATTTCCAGAAACGCGACAGGCGAACGATCCCATTCATCCTGTCGATGGGAATTGCCGAACAACGGGCGCTTGTCACCGGTTGATTGCGGTGCATACGAATGTTCGCTAGACGCCCGCAAAACGCGCTATAAAGCGGGGCCGACCGCTGGAGATCAAGGTAAATGAGCGAGCATAGTTCCACATTATTGCTGTTCGGCGCGACCGGCGACCTTTCGCGGCGGATGCTGCTGCCGTCGCTCTACGCGCTCCACGCCGACGATCTGATTGCCGCTGATTTGCGGATTTTTGGTACCGCACGCAGCGCCTATACCGACGAAGAGTTCCGCGAATTTGCACGCTCCGCATTGTGCGAGTTTTTGCCCGATGACCGCAAGGAAGAGGGCCTGATCGACGCCTTTTTGCAGCGGCTGCTATTATCAGGCGCTTGACGCTTCGAAGCCCGACGGTTTTGCGGCGCTTGGCGACAAAAATTGGCGATATATCCGGCGGGCTGTCGATTTTCCTGTCGACCGCGCCGTCGCTGTTCGAACCGACGATCAAGGGCCTGGATGGCGCCGGCCTTGCAGGCGACAATGTCCGCATCGGCCTCGAAAAGCCGCTTGGGAGCGATCTTGGCTTCGTCGGCGCACATCAACGATGCCGTGAACGCCGTATTCCCCGAAGCGCGCACCTTCCGCATCGACCATTATCTCGGCAAGGAAACCGTGCAGAACCTGATGGCGCTTCGTTTCGCCAATATGCTGTTCGAGCCTTTGTGGAACGCCAATGCCATCGAGCATGTGCAAATCACGATCAGCGAGACCGTCGGCCTTGAAGGCCGCGCAGGCTTTTATGACGACACCGGCGCGCTGCGTGACATGGTGCAGAACCATATGCTGCAATTGCTCGCGCTGACTGCGATGGAGCCGCCAGCCAATCTTGATGCCACGGCAATCCGCGACGAAAAGGTCAAGGTATTGCGCGCATTGCGGCCTGTCGTCGAAGGCGATGTCGTCACCGGCCAATATGCCGACGGCGCGGTGAAGGGCGAGGCGGTCAAGGGCTATGACGCCGATCTTGGCAAGCCATCGGAAACCGAGACTTTTGTGGCGATCAAGGCGTATGTCGATAACTGGCGCTGGCAGGGCGTGCCGTTCTTCCTGCGCACCGGCAAGCGCTTGCCCGAACGGCGCAGCGAGATTGTTATCCAGTTCAAGCCGGTGCCACATAATGTGTTCAAGGAGCGCGGCGGAAGGCTTCATTCCAACACGCTGATCATCCGTTTGCAGCCCGAGGAATATGTGCGGCTGCTGGTGATGGCGAAGGAGCCGGGGCTAGATCGCGGCGGCATCACTTTGCAGGAAGTCCCGCTCGATCTGTCACTGACGGCGGCTTTTGCCGGCTCGCGGCGACGCATTGCCTATGAACGTTTTTGCTCGACCTGATCGAAGGCGATCAGACGTTATTCGTTCGGCGCGACGAGGTTGAGGCGCAGTGGAAATGGGTCGATGCCATTCGCGCGCTTTGGAATTCTACAGGCTTGAAACCCAGAAATTACGGGGCAGGCAGTTGGGGACCGAATGCCGCAATTGCCCTTGCCGAACGCGACGGGGTGAGCTGGCATGAGTAAATTGCACGCCACTCTGGAGGCGGTGACCGCGCGCGTCATCGAACGGTCCAAGCCGGGCCGTGCCGCTTATCTCGACCTTATCGCGCAGCAACGCGAGGCGGGGCTGAACCGGACCGCTTTGAGTTGCGGCAATCTCGCGCATGGCTTTGCCGCCAGCGGCGAGGACAAAGCCGGCCATTCGCGGTGGCAGGGCGATGAATATCGGCATCGTCAGCGCCTATAATGACATGCTCTCGGCGCATCAGCCTTATGGCCGTTATCCCTGAACAGATGAAGCTGTTCGCGCGCGAGGTCGGCGCGACCGCTCAGGTGGCGGGGCCACCCCTGCGATGTGCGACGGTGTGACTCAAGGTCAGGATTCGATGGAACTGTCGCTGTTCAGCCGCGATGTCATTGCGATGAGCACGGCGGTCGGGCTGTAGCACGGCATGTTCGAAAGTGTCGCGATGCTGGGCATTTGCGATAAGATCGTGCCCGGGCTACTCATCGGTGCGCTTCGGTTCGGCCATCTGCCTACGATCCTGATTCCGGCAGGACCGATGCCATCGGGTCTCGCCAACAAGGAAAAGCAGCGCATCCGGCAGTTATTTGCCGAAGGCAAAGTCGGCCGCGCCGAATTGCTCGAAGCTGAGGCCGCTTCCTATCATGGCGCTGGTACCTGCACCTTTTATGGCACCGCCAATTCGAACCAGATGATGATGGAAGTCATGGGCCTGCACATGCCAGGCGCGGCGTTCGTCAATCCCGGCACGAAATTGCGAACAGAACTGACCCGTGCAGCGGTGCACCGGCTAGCCGAAATTGGGTGGGAGGGCGACGATTATCGGCCTCTCGGGCTTTGTGTTGATGAAAAAGCCATCATCAACGCCTGCGTCGGCCTGATGGCGACGGGCGGCTCGACCAACCATGCGCTGCATATCCCGGCGATAGCGCGCGCGGCTGGCATCATCATCGACTGGGAAGACTTCGACCAGTTGTCATCAGCGGTTCCGTTGATCGCGCGGGTCTATCCCAATGGTTCGGGCGATGTGAACCATTTCCACGCGGCGGGCGGTATGGGTTATGTCATCCGCGAATTGTTGGGCGCCGGGTTGCTCCACCAGGATATTATGACGGTCGCTGCTGACGACCTCGGTGCCTATGCGCAAGAGCCGGCGCTGGACGAAGACAAATTGGTCTGGCGCGACGCTCCTGCGGAATCAGGCGATGAAGCGATGTTGCGTCCACCCTCCAACCCGTTCCTTGCCGATGGCGGGATGCGGCTGGTGCAGGGCAATTTGGGACGTGCTACCTTTAAAACGAGCGCAGTCGATCCAGCGCGCTGGACCATCGAAGCGCCAGTGCGCGTCTTTGCTGACCAGAATGACGCGCTGGCGGCGTTCAAGGCGGGTGAGCTGGAACGCGACGTCATCATCGTCGTCCGCTTCCAGGGGCCGGCGGCGAACGGAATGCCCGAACTGCACAAATTGACGCCGCCGATGGGTGTTTTGCAGGACAAGGGCTTCAAGGTTGCTCTGCTCACCGATGGCCGCATGTCGGGCGCGTCGGGCAAGGTGCCTGCCGCGATCCATCTGACCCCCGAAGCTGCAAAGGGCGGACCGATAGCGAAATTGCAGGATGGCGACGTCGTGCGCCTATGCGCCACACTGGGCAGCATCGAAGTGCTGGTCGATGAAGCCGAATGGGCCGCGCGGATGCCCGTGCCGATGCCGCCTCCGCATGTCGGCACCGGCCGCGAATTGTTCGCGATGATGCGCGTCCATGCCGACGAGGCCGAAAAAGGCGGCTCGGCTATGCTCGCGCTGGCGGGCCTGTAATGCAGATCGTCTCGGTCGATATCGGCGGCACCCATGCCCGCTTTGCCTTGGCAGAAGTCGACGGCGGGCGCGTTGTAGACTTGGGCGAGGCCGTCACGCTGAAAACCGCCGAACATGCTAGTTTCCAGACGGCCTGGGAGGATTTCGGGCGTATCACTCGGGCAGGCGCTGCCTAGAGCCGCCGCCATCGCAATCGCCGGACCGGTCGATGCCGATGTCATCAAACTCACCAACAATCCCTGGATCATCCGCCGCTCGCTGGTGTGCGAGAAGCTGGACGTCGACAGCTTTCGTCATCGTCAATGATTTCGGCGCAGTCGGTCACGCCGTGGCGCAGGCAGGCGCAGAGCATTTCCTCCACCTGACCGGCCCGGACGAGCCGCTGGCGGAAACCGGTACCATCAGCGTTGTCGGACCGGGCACGGGACTGGGCGTCGCCCATATCTGGCGCGGCGATGGCGGCTATCATGTGCAGGCGACCGAGGGCGGCCATATCGATTTTGCGCCGCTGGACAGCATCGAGGACGCTGTCCTTGCCCGGTTGCGCAAGCGATACCGCCGGGTTTCGGTGGAGCGCGTGGTTGCAGGTCCGGGCATTTCCGACATTTACGAAACGCTGGCGTCGATCGAAGGCCGTGCCGTCCAGCAGTTCGATGACAAAACGATCTGGGAGCGTGGGCATATCGGGCGAAGACAGTCTGGCGGCTGCGGCTATCGACCGCTTCTGCCTGTCGCTTGGCAGCGTCGCTGGCGATATTGCATTAGCACAAGGCGGCTCGGCGGTGGTCATCGCGGGTGGCCTGGGCCTTCGTATCAAGGACATATTGGTGCGTTCGGGTTTCGCCGAAAGGTTTATCGCCAAAGGCCGGTTCGAAGGCCTGATGGCATCGATACCCGTCAAACTCATCACCCATCCGCAGCCCGGCCTATTTGGCGCAGCGGCTGCGTACGCTCAGGAGCATACCTCATGAAGCCAGTCGAAACCGTCATGCGAACCGCTCCGGTCATTCCGGTGCTGGTGATCGAGAATGTTGCACACGCCCGTCCGATTGCCGAGGCGTTGGTCGCAGGCGGGCTGCCGGTGCTGGAGGTTACCCTTCGCACCGCCGCTGCGCTCGATGTCATTGCCGAAATGAAAAAGGTCGAAGGCGCAATAGTTGGTGCTGGCACAATCGTCGACATTCCGGGGCTTGAAAGCGCGATTGCGGCTGGAGCAGAGTTTATTGTGTCGCCCGGTCTGACCGAAAATCTGGGCAAAGCCGCCGTCGCCAAGGGCATCCCGTTCCTGCCGGGTGTGGCCAATGCAGGCGACATCATGCGCGGACTCGACCTTGGCCTCTCGCATTTCAAATTCTTTCCAGCCGAAGCAAATGGCGGTCTCCCTGCGCTCAAATCGCTCATCGGGCCTTTCGGACAATGCAAATTCTGCCCTACCGGCGGCATAAAGCAGGAAACCGCAGCCGACTGGTTGGCGGTCCCCGAAATTTTATGTGTTGGCGGTAGCTGGCTAGTTGGTAAAGGGGCGCCAGACGTTGTGGCAATCGAAGCCGCAGCGCGCGCCGCATCGGCGCTCAGACACTAACGGAGCAAGTCATGGCCGAAGAAATCGAATGGTGGGATTTCGATTCTGCTGAAGAAATGGTCGATCAGATCGCTGGCGACATCACCTTCATCATCGAAAGCGCGCTCGATTCGCGCGGGCAAGCATTGGTGGCCTTTCCCGGCGGCTCGACCCCGAAGCCGATCCTAGAGAAACTGGCACAGGCGAATTTGCGCTGGAAAAACGTGACGATCATTCCGACCGACGACCGGCTGGTGCCGGTCGACAACCCGCTGTCGAATGTTGCGATGATCGCGAAGATATTCATCCCCAAAGGCGCCCGCGTCTTGCCGATCACCAGCGAGGCGGCGGATCACAAGCTTGCAGGGAACGCCGCAAATGCGCGGTTGGCCGACCTGCACTGGCCACCCGATCTGGTCTGGCTGGGCATGGGGACCGACGGCCATACCGCGTCGATCTTTCCCGGGCCCGATCTCGAAGATGCGATGAATGGCGGCAAAGATGTCCGCGCGGTGGGTGTTGCGCCTGACCCGATGCCATCGGATGCACCTGCGAATCGCGTGACGCTAACGGCAGATGCGATAGCCTCGGCGCGAACCACGATCTTGGTGATAACCGGCGCAATGAAGCGCGAAGTGCTTGAACAAGCGATCGAGGATGGCGCGAAATCAGCCTATCCCGTGGGCCGTGTGCTCGACCGTATTGCGATTCCGGTCGATATCTACTGCCTCGACGATTGAACTTACATCCGGCGAAGCTTGCTGGGCGCGGCAGGGTTGGCGAGCTTTTGCAAGTAAGTCGGAACTTCGTGCTCGCTGGTGCTGACTGGTTTGCGTGCATCTTTCGGATTAATCGGATGGTCGAAGGCGATCCCGAGGCGGCCCTCGGTGACCCATGCCACATGACCGCTGATCCAGCCGATGCTGCGCAGGTGGATTTCCACGAGCTCGCCGCGCGCGATCCGCAACGGCGCTTCGGCCATCAGGCCGCCCGCGGACAGGTTGCGAATGCGCACTTCACCTTCGTCCTTGGTGCGGGGAAAGCGGAGTATCGCTTTCAGCAACAGGCTGTCACGGTCCAGTCCGCGTTTGACGGCTTGTGTCTCGGATGTCATCGGATCGTTCATGTTGCGCTACCAATGGGCATGATTGCCTCTGTGTTACGCAATATTACTGGCAGGAAAATGTGGCTAAAAGGTTAATTCAGCCGCTGATTTGGGACTAAATTCAGACCCCCGATTAACCAACGGTAATATTGCCCTCTGGCGTCAATCGTCGCGCGAAACACGTTCCTGACGCTCGTGCCGTTCCTGCGCTTCCAATGTCATCGTCGCAATCGGGCGCGCACGCAGGCGGGCGAGCGAAATAGGTTCGCCGGTGACCTGGCAATAGCCATATTCGCCTTCCTTGATACGGCGCATCGCGGATTCGATCTTGGAGATCAGTTTGCGCTGGCGGTCGCGGGTGCGGAGTTCGATGCTCCAGTCGGTTTCACTGGAAGCGCGGTCGTTCAGGTCGGGTTCGCGGATCGGACCGTCCTGCAACTGGTTCAATGTCCCTTGCGCTTCGGCAAGGATGCTGTTCTTCCAGTCGTGAAGCTGTTTTTCGAAAAATTTCAGCTGTCGCTCACCCATGAATGGCTCGTCGTCTGTCGGCACATAAGACGGGTCGAGATCATAATCCAAATCGCTGATTTCGCTGATATTTTCTTGAGGCTTGGCGCTCGCGCCCATATGAATTCTCCACCTCTTGCAGTCCCTGCAGAAAGCGGGGCAGCTGCTTAGAACCTACTCTCGGGCGGCGTATAGACTCGGGGCTATAGGCGCACAAGCGGCAAATCGTGGCGAATGATATCAATTGGCCAAAAGCTGTGGAAACCGCCTCGCGCAGTAAATGCTTCGATTGCAAACAGTTCCAGTTCGGGACGCTTTGGCAATTGTCCGCCATAAATCTGCAAAATCTTGGCCAGCCACCTGCCAAACAGGGTTAATGTGTTTGAGCTTAACCTATTCTTCTGCGTTTCTTGGCATATCAGGAGGCAAGGGGAGCCGGTTCGCATCGCGACTGGACCATTTGCTCCAAGGCTGAAGAAGGTCGGGAATATGTCAGTACGCATGGCTCTAGCAAAACTTTGTGCTTGCACTTGCGGCGGCGCGCTTATCGGCGGCGGCGCGATGCAGGTGGCGGATACGCCCGCCCGCGCAGGTCTACAAAGTCAAGAAAAAGGTGCACCCAAGGTACGCAAGATTGCGCGGCACACGCCGGTCCGCAAGGTGAAGCGTGTTCGCAAGGTTGTACGCACGACCACAACGTCGACCTGCACGCCCAGCGTTGTGACGGTAGCCAGCCAGGGGATGCCACCCATGCCATTCCCGATGCCCGCGCCCGTTCCTTATGAAGGCGGCGGTGGCGGCGGCGTTCCTGTGGTAATCGGCGGATCGGGCGGCTTCTCTGGCGGCGGTTTCGGCGGCGGATTCTTCGGAGGATTTTCCGGTGGCGGCGGAGGCGGCGGTGGCGGCACCGTTGTGATATCCTCGACATCGAGCAGCACTGGCGGCATTTCCAGCTCGACCTCCTCGGGCGGCTCGGGCGGTTCCAGCACTTCCAGCACCTCGGGCGGCGTTTCGACCTCGACCGGCGGCGTTAGCACCTCGACTTCGACAGGTGGCGTGTCCACATCGACTGGTGGTGTGAGCACATCGACCGGCGGTGTTTCGACCTCATCGGGTAACGTCAGCACATCGAGTGGCGGCGTAACCAGCTCCGGCTCGTCATCGTCCTCGTCGTCCAGCTCCTCCTCTTCGTCCAGCTCCTCGTCGAGCAGCAGTTCGTCTTCGGGCGGCGGTGATGGCGGCAGCTCGGGCAAGCCAGGCGGCTCGGGCGGGCACGGCTCGTCGAGCTATGGCGGCAGCTCCGGCAAACCGCGGCGGTTCGTCCAGCTATGGCGGTTCGGGCGGCAGCAACGGTTCTAGCGGTGGCTCAGGCGGCAGCAATGGTTCTTCGGGATCGAGCGGTTCCAGCGGTTCGTCGGGAAGCTCGGGTTCGAGCGGTTCTTCGGGTAGCTCCGGCTCTAGCGGCTCGTCCTCTTCGTCAAGTTCGTCGTCGTCCAGCTCATCTTCGTCGGGTTCGTCCTCGTCGGGCGGTTCATCGTCGAGCTTCGGCGGCAGCGGTGGCAGCACATCTTCGTCCTTTGGCGGAACCTCTTCGGGTTCGAGCGGCGCATCGACCTCGTCGAGCAGCGGCTCTTCTTCGACCAGCTCAAGCTCGTCATCGAGCGGCGGCTCGGGCGGCTCGGTGGTTCGGGTGGTTCAACCGGCGGTACCGATGTTCCGGCTCCACCCATGGTATTGCTCTTCGGTGCAGCAGCAGCAGGCCTCTTCGCCCGCCGCCGCGTCGCCAAGAAAAACAAGGACAAGATTGCCGCATAGGGGTGTGCGCATCTTGTTTTTAAAAGGGCGGTTCGGGGGAGCCGCCCTTTTTCGTTGCGCGGGAGGCAGCTTTTCATTGCGCGAGGCGCAGTGGCTGGGCATAGCCAGCGGCCATGCACGACCTGAAATATATCCGCGAAAATCCCGAAGCTTTTGATGCAGCGCTTAAGCGGCGCGGGTCGAGGCCTGACGTGCGTCGGTGATCTTGCAGCACGATGAAATTCGTCGCGATGTTATGACCGAAATGCAGAATGCGCAGGCGCATCGGAACAACCTGTCGAAATTGATTGGCGAAGCAATCGCCAAGAAGCGATATTGCTTGGGCAGATTCGTTAAAGGCTGAAGTTGCCAGGGAGAAAGCGCGACTGGCGAGCTTGAAGGAATCTAGCCGCGTTGCTCAAAAAATTGTACTGATGACGAGCTTGCCAGCCTGCCGAACCTCCCAGCAGACGATGCCCCCGACGGCATCGACGAAAACGACAATGTCGAAATCGCCCGCTGGGGCGACCAGCGCAATTTCGATTTCGATCCAAAGGACCATGCCGACCTCGGCCCGCCGCTCGGCCTCGATTTCGAAACCGGCGTCGCGATTTCGGGCGCGCGTTTTACCTTTATGCGCGGGCAGATGGCGCGGCTGAACCGGGCGCTTGGGCAGTTCATGCTCGACTACCAGACGGTGCAGCGCGGCTATGCCGAATGTGCGACGCCCTATCTGGTGAAGCAGGAAGCATTGTTCGGAACCGGGCAACTGCCCAAATTCGCCGAGGACAATTTCCAGACCACCGATGGCCGCTGGCTGATCCCGACCGCCGAAGTTTCGCTGACCAACAGCGTGCGCGAAAGCATCTTGGCCGAAACCGATTTGCCCATCCGCATGACCGCGTTGACGCCGTGCTTCCGCTCCGAAGCGGGCGCGGCTGGCAAGGACACCAAAGGCCTGATCCGCCAGCACCAGTTCGAGAAGGTCGAATTGGTCTCCATCGTCCGCCCCGAAGACAGCGCCGCCGAGCATGAGCGTATGGTCGAAAGCGCCGAGGGCATCTTGCAGGCGCTCGAACTGCCCTATCGCAAGATGCTGCTCTGCACCGGCGACATGGGCGCGTCGGCGCGCAAGACCTATGACCTTGAAGTGTGGCTGCCCGGGCAGCAACTGTACCGCGAGATTTCGAGCTGCTCGAACTGCGGCGACTGGCAGGCGCGTCGGATGAATGCGCGTTACCGGCCTGCGGAAGGCAAAGGCACGGCCTTTGTGCACACGCTCAACGGCTCCGGGTTGGCGGTGGGCGAACGCTGGTGGCGGTGCTCGAAAATTACCAGCAAGCCGATGGCAGTGTCACCGTCCCGACCGCTTTGCTGCCCTATATGGGCGGCCTGACCAAATTGGAGGCGCTCGTTTGAACCACCGTCTAAACCCGTTCGTGTCGAGCGCAGTCGAGACACCCATCGGTAGCGCGCGACTTCACGGCATCTCGACGATGCTGGATGCGAACGGATCGGGTGAATGAGAATCCTGCTTACCAACGACGACGGCGTCCATGCTCCTGGCCTCAAGGTCCTCGAATCCATCGCACGGCAATTCAGCGACGACATCTGGATCGTCGCGCCCAGCCGAGGAAAATTCGGGCGCTGGCCATTCGCTCACGCTCACCAAACCAGTCCGGATCCGCCAGCACGGCGAAAAGCATTATTCGGTCGCTGGCACACCCACCGACTCGGTGATGCTCGCGCTCGGCGTGATCATGAAGGACGCCAAGCCCGACCTGATCCTCTCCGGCGTCAATCGCGGTGCGAATCTGGGCGATGATGTCACTTATTCGGGCACGGTTTCAGCGGCGATGGAGGGCGCGCTGGCCGGTGTCCGCTCGATTGCGATGAGCCAGGTCTACAGCAAGGAAGGCATGGCCGACGCGGTGCCGTTCTCGGCGGCAGAGGCGTGGGGCGAGCGGGTTTTGCGTCCACTGCTCGATATGCCGTTCACGCTGCGCACATTGATCAATATCAACTTTCCGGCGGTTTTGCCGCAGGACGTCAAGGGCATCAAGGTCGCGCGTCAGGGTTTCCACGACTACAGCCGCGGCTCAATCGTCAAAGGCACCGACCCGCGCGGATATGATTATTACTGGTTCGGCCTGCACGGAGTCGTCCACACTTCCGGCCACGACACCGATCTCGAGATTATCGAGGATGGCTATGTTTCGGTGACGCCGCTGCAACTCGATCTCACTCATCACCAATCGCTGGCGGCGTTGCACACGGCATACGGCGGATAGACAGGAAAGGCGGGGGCGATGCGGGGGAGGTTTATTGCACTTTGGTCGACGCTGGCTCTGGCGGCCTGCATACCGCCCGGCGGCGATGATTATCGCATCGGTCGCAATTCCGAAGCCCCGACGCAAGAGCCGCACCTCATCCCTGAAAAGACGATTGTCGCTGAAACGCCAAGCTGGAGCCCGTCGGTCGTCGAGCGCAACGCTCGGCAGGTGGCGACGCAAGGCTACATCGTCCAGCCCGGCGACAGCCTGTTCGCGATTGCCAGCAAGACCGGAGCGGGCGCAACCGCCATTGCCGACGCCAACAATCTGGCCCCTCCTTATCCGATTCGTAGCGGGTGACCGATTGCAAATCCCGGGCGGACTGTATCACAAGGTCGGGGGCGGAGAGACCGGTATCGCCATTGCCCGCGCCTATAATGTGGTCTGGGCCGACGTCGTAATGATGAACGCGCTGCAGCCGCCTTATACCTTGCAAGTCGGGCAGAATTTGCTGCTCCCGTCGCCTGCGATGGCGGAACCAACGTCCACCGAAATAACGCCCGAAATCACGTGCCGCAGCGTTCACGCTCAATATCGATGATATTGTGACCGGCGGTCAGCCAGCCGGTGTGCACCCCAACGGCGGCAACGTCAGGCTTTACCGGCGTTTTGCCTGGCCGCTGCGGGGCAATATTCTCGCGCGGTTCGGCTCGCAGGGCGGGGGCAGGGTCAATGACGGGCTGAATATCGCTGCGGCCCAAGGCGCGCCGGTCTTGGCGGCGGCACCCGGAATGGTCGTCTATAGCGGCAATGAAATCGGCGTGTTCGGCGGGCTGGTGCTGGTCGATCATGGCGGCGGATGGGTCACCGCTTATGCACATCTGGGCAGCCTGGATGTCGTGCGGGGCAACCGCGTTTCGGCTGGCCAACGCTCGGCGGCGTCGGCGAAACCGGCTATGTCAGCCAGCCGCAACTGCATTTCGAAATCCGCAAGGACCGGAAACCGCTCGATCCTTTGACGCGTTTAGGTGCCTAGCAAAACGAAACACTGCGCCCATTGCGGCATAAAATAGCAGCCAATAGCCGGCATCGATAGCGAACAATTTGCCCGATTTACGGCAGAACAGATAATTGGTGCCAATTGCTGGCACGATAAAGCCCAACGCGGTGCCGATCGTAATCATCATCGTCGAGCGCGCGCTCATCTCGCCAAAATGCGCGAGCAGATGGCCGAGAAATACCGCAGACAGCACGCTGAAAGCAAAGGTCAGCCCGTAAATCTTGAGCATATTGGCGTTTTTCAGGCTTTCCTCGGTAAAGCCATGTTCTTCCATCCAAGCCTTACCGAACAACGGCCCGTACCAGATGCCGCCGACCAGAAACCCGGCGGCGGCGGCAACCAATATCGCCAACAGATTTGCATTTGCCATGATAACTCTCCCCTCAAATTAATCGGTCGAGTATGCGCCCCAACGCTGGCCGTGACAAGTGCAGGCAAAGCCGCTATGCGCGCGCCAATCATGGCAACGAAAATACAAGAAGCGCCCAAGGTGGGCATGGTGTCGCTTGGCTGTCCCAAGGCGTTGGTCGATAGCGAACGGATTCTGACCAAACTCCGCTCGGACGGCTATGCAATGTCGCCCGATTATGCGGGTGCGGACGTCGTGCTTGTCAACACCTGCGGCTTTCTCGATTCGGCCAAGGAAGAGAGCCTTGAAGCGATTGGCGAGGCGCTTGGCCGAAAATGGCCGCGTGATTGTCACCGGCTGCCTTGGCAACGAAGCCGAGATGATTCGAGCGCGCTATCCCAAGGTTCTGGCGATCAGCGGCGCGCATCAATATGAGGCGGTGGTCGGCGCGGTTCACGAAGCGGCACCGATGCCGGTCAACGCGTTCATCAATCTGGTGCCCGAAGGCGCGCTTGAAACTGACGCCCCGCCATTATTCCTATCTGAAGATTTCCGAAGGCTGCAACCATCGCTGCGCCTTCTGCATTATCCCCAGCATTCGTGGCGATCTCGTCAGCAGCCGGATCGACGCGGTACTGCGCGAGGCCGAGAAACTGGTGGCTGCCGGAACCAAGGAACTGCTGGTCATTTCGCAGGATACGTCGGCCTACGGCGTCGACACGCGCCACGAACCGCGGACATGGAAAGGCCGCGAGGTCCGCGCGCATATGACCGATCTGGCGCGCGAACTGGGCGGGCTTGCGCACATCGGATGGCACGCCACCTTGGGTGCGGCTGCATTATGTCTATCCCTATCCGCATGTCGATCATGTCATCCCGTTGATGGCCGAGGGGCTGATTACGCCCTATCTCGACATCCCGTTCCAGCACGCCGCGCCGAATGTGTTGAAGGCGATGAAGCGCCCCGCGAACGAAGCCAAGGTGCTCGAACGCGTCCATAAATGGCGCGATATCTGCCCTGATATCACTATCCGTTCGACATTTGTGGTGGGTTTCCCGGGTGAGACCGAAGCCGATTTCGAATATCTGCTCGATTGGCTTGATGAAGCGCAACTCGACCGCGTCGGTGCCTTCCGTTTTGAACCCGTTGAGGGTGCAGCCGCCAACGCGCTGCCCAATCCGGTGCCCGAAGAGGTCAAGGAAGAGCGCTATCAGCGCATTATGGAAAAAACCGCCGCGATCAGCGCTGCCAAACTGGCGGCCAAGGTCGGACGTGTTTTGCCGGTCATCATCGACGAAATCGGCGAGGCGGATGAAGATGGCAGCATTGGTGCCACCGGGCGGTCGCAGGCCGACGCGCCCGAGATCGACGGCAATGTCTTCCTGCGCGATGTGTCCGCGTCCTTGGCCCAAGGCGACATCGTCACCGTGGAAATCGAGGACGCCGATGAGCATGATTTATTTGGGGTAATTTCGGCTTAACCACCCGCGCCGCTTGCCGCCCAAAAACTTCTGCGATAGTCCGGTTGAAATCCTGTCAGCCGAAAGCACCTGATGTCCGACGATACCCCTCTGCCAACCGGTTACCAGCTTTCGGCGCTCGATCCGACATACCGCGAGACGCCTTGGGTGCCGCTCGACCGATTGCGCGCCGCTGATCCGGTGCATCACGACCAGCAACTGAACCGTTATTTCTTCACGCGCGGCGAAGAGGTCGAGGCTTTGGTCAAAAACCGCAATCTCGTGGTTGATCCGTCGAAGGCCAATGACGGCACGTTTACGAAGACGTTGTATGGGCAGAACAGCAAGGAATTGTCGCTGCTGATGCTCGACGATCCCGATCATGCCCGGCAGCGTAATCTGGTGCTGAAGGCGTTCAACAAACGCTCGGTCGATGCGCTCACGCCGCGTATCGAGCAGATTGCGAAAGAGCTTGCCGACGATATCGAGCGCCAAGACGGCGAGTTCGATTTCGTGCAGGTCTTCGGCTCGCCTTTGCCGACGACAGTGATGGCCGAATTGCTCGGCATCAACGCCGCCGACCGCAAGGATTTCAGGCGGTGGTCGTTGGGTTGTATGCAAGCGCTGAACCCCTTTCGAACGCAAGAGCAGACCGCGCTCTATGAGGAGTCCACCACGACATTGGCGGAGTATCTGGCGGTTGAGGTCGAGAAACGGCGCGGCGGCGACGGCGATGATCTTATCAGCGGCATGGCGCGGGCGGAGGAGGCGGGCGATACGCTGACCACGACTGATATCGTGTTGCTCATCCGTCTGCTGCTGATCGCTGGCAATAGCACGACGACCGACATGATCGGCAGCGGTGTCGTGCAGTTCCTTAAAAATCCCGACCAGTTGGCCAAGCTAAAGGCCGATCCTTCGCTGATCGACAATGCGCTCGACGAAATCCTGCGCGTCGAACCACCGGTCGCCCAAGCACTACGAACCGCGCCCGAGGATATGCAATTGGCCGACAAGCAGGTGAAGAAGGGTGAGACGATCCATCTCTCGCTGTTCGGCGCGCATTACGATCCCGCGCTCAATCCGGACCCACGCAAGTTCGATATCGAGCGCAAGGAGATCAAGCATTTCGCCTTCGGCGGCGGCGCGCATTTCTGTCTGGGTGCGCAACTGGGCAAGGTGCAGGGGCGGATTGCGCTGCCAATGCTGTTCGAACGCTTCCCAAACCTAGCCTTCGCCCCCGACCGCGAGGTGAAACACAAAATCGCGCCCGCATTCAACGGTTACGGCGAAATCTGGCTGGTGAAGTGACGGCGTTTAACAACCCGCCGTCACCCTGAACTTGTTTCAGGGTCTATTTCGCCTCTCGGCTCTTCGGTCTCGGTTGCACGATGGACCCTGAAACAAGTTCAGGGTGACGGATACTTGGACTTAGGCGGCAGCGGAAAAAACCCCGATGTCCGCCGAACATATTCCGCATATTCCGGACGCGTTTTCTTCATGCCATACTCCAGCAACGGCTTGCCCGACCACCTCGTCAGAGTGAAAGTCAGGAAAATCGGGCCAATGATGCTGATCCAACCCGGCTGCCCGGTCTCCGCCGCAACCAGCCAGATTCCCCACCAGGTGCAGGCATCACCGAAATAATTGGGGTGGCGGGTGTAACGCCAGAGGCCGGTGTCGAGCACCTTGCCTTTATTCGCAGGATTGGCGCGAAAGGCGTTGAGTTGCGCGTCGCCGATGGTCTCGAATGCGATGCCGATCAGCGCAATCATTGCCCCTGCCGCTCCCAGCGGTCCGATCACCGTCCGCCCGCCATCGCTCGCCCAGATGCCCAATTGCGCGGGCAGGCAGGTGATGAATAGCAACGGCGCCTGTGTGAGGAACACCGAAAGCAATGACGTCTTGGCCCAGCTCCAGCCTTTTTTCTCCATCCTCGCGCCCATGATCTTTGCATAACGCGGGTCTTCGCCATGCGCGCGCCAGCGGGTCCACAGATGCCATGACAGCCGTAGCCCCCACAATGTCGTTAGCCCGAGCAGCAGATGTGAACGTGCGCCCGGCGCGCCGGATTGCGCCCACGTCGCCCATGCCAGTAACACCATGCCGAACGCCCAGAATGCGTCGATAAACGACACATCCCTGATCCGCACGGAATAAGCCCAGAGCGCCAATATGGCCGCCAGCAAAGCAGCGGCGTTCACGATCAACACAGTCACCACGCCGACTCATTCCTCGCCTCCTGAGATGGCATATTTCATTCCGTTTGAGGGATGTTTGGGCGTGACGGTGGCATAAATTTCGGCCAGCTTACCCATGTCGGCTTTATAATCGCCCGTTGGCCAGATTGCAGGGCCAAGCCCGCCGGTTTTGGTGCCATAATCCATCATGCCGACGACGAGCGGCACGCCGGCGCCCATCGCGATATGGTAGAAACCGGTCTTCCACGCCTTGACCGACCCGCGCGTGCCTTCTGGCGCGATGGTCAGCATGAATTCCTTGCGCCGATTGAACTCGTCGATCATCTGCTGGACATAATTTTTGCTGGACGATCGGTCGACTTCAACCCCGCCCATGTCGCGCATGAAATTGCCGAACGGCCAGCGGAAAAGCGTCGTCTTCGCCATAAAATGTGGCTTGATGCCGAGCTCATCGGTAAGGCCAAGAAAATAGACAAAATCCCAGTTGCTGGTATGCGGCGCGGCGATCAGCACGAATTTGCGGGGTTCCGGCACCACGCCATGCGCGCGCCAGCCGTGCCGCTTGTAAATGCCGACAAGCGTCTTGCAAAAAATGCGCGATAGCAAGCTCGGCCTGCGCTCTTCTAACGACATTTGTTTCTCCCCCCATGCGCAAGCTTAGCGATGTTACAACTTGCTGCAAACGGCTTGTTTCACAAATACGCAGGCGCTAGGCATCCGGACGCAATTCATAAATATAAGCGGGAATAACCATGTCGCAAAGCCGGCCAGACTGCAATACCGGTGATATCCTCAACCGGATTGTTCACGCCATCCGATACCATCAGCAACGAGGAGCTGGTCGCCAGCTTCAATGCCTATGCTGACCGTTACAACGCGGCCAATCCCGATGCCGAACCGTTGACGCACAGCTCGGTCGAGTTTGTCGAGAAAGCGAGCGGCATCAAATCGCGGCACGTTATGGACAAGGCGGCGATACTCGATCCTGATATCATGGAGCCGCGTTATCCCGAACGCCCCAACGACCAGATTTCGTTGATGGCGGAAATCGGCGTTGCCGCGTGCCGTGATGCACTGGAACGGGCCGGGCGTGATATCGCCGATGTCGATGCCGTGCTGTGCGCGGCGTCGAATATGCAGCGCGGCTATCCGGCGATGGCGGTCGAAATCCAGCATGAACTGGGCATGGATCGTGGCTTCGGTTTCGACATGAATGTTGCCTGCTCGTCTGCGACATTCGGCATCCAGACCGCAGCCGATTATATCCGCAGCGGTAATGCGAAATCGGTTTTAGTGGTCAACCCGGAGATCACATCAGGCCATCTGAACTGGCGCGACCGCGACAGCCATTTCATCTTCGGCGATGTCGCTACCGCGATCCTCGTCGAAGCCAAGGACATTGCGCCTGCCAATCACTGGGAAATCCTGGGCACGCGCCTGAAAACACAATTTTCCAACAATATCCGCAACAATTTCGGCTTCCTGAACCGCGCGCATGGCGCTGGCCCAATCGATCAGAGCGGTCCGCGCAACGACAAATTATTCGTTCAGGAAGGCCGCAAGGTATTCAAGGAGGTGGTGCCGATGGTTGGCAGCATGATCCTCGACCATGCCGAAACGCTGGGGTTGTCAGGGTCCGATTTGCGCCGGATGTGGCTGCATCAGGCCAATACCGGTATGAACCGGCTCATTGCGCAGCGCGTGCTCGGCCACGAAGCCACCGATGACGAAAGCCCGACGGTGCTCGACACTTACGGCAACACGTCAAGCGCCGGGTCGATCATCGCGTTCCACAAACACAATCAAGATTTGGCAGCAGGCGATATCGGCCTGATTTGCTCTTTCGGCGCCGGCTATTCGGCGGGAACGGTTTTCGTCCGCAAGATTATGTGAACAGCCTTGGAAAGCGCTTCGACAAATGATCGCAGGTCGCACTGTGCAGCGGCTTGCTGAACGTGCATCCGTAATGTTCGCGTTCATTCCATGCCACCCGCGCCTGTAGTGATTGCAGACCCGGGATCGTGAGATAAACCAGACGATTGATCGGAATGTGGTTTGCGGTCTCAATCCGGAATCCGGACGACGACAGGTCGTGCACCGCGACCTTGAACCTCACTGACTCCGATACAAATAATTCGGCGAATATTTCAACCGGAGTTCGTAAATCTCTCCGGTTGTTGACGGTGAGCGCACTGTCATGTGCGCTTTCTTTTTCTTCCATATTTGCTCCGGCGCGACCTTTTTATTAGCCGTAACAAGTCGTAACGCCGCCGCTATGTTCCATGCATAAAGCGGTCAATTCGGCGAGCGGACGTGCGTTTCGCGCCACTCGTCGGGCGGTGTGAATGTACCGGCCCAGATGCCGCGCCTGCCGTTTTGCGCGATGTCTTCTTCATCGCCATAATCGCGAATACCGAAATATTCATGGCTGACGGCCATCCCCGCCATTACCTGTGCGGCGCCGATATCGGCGATTGCTGCCGTGGAGCATTTGGCTATGGATCTTCCATATTTGTCGGTTGCATCGGTGACGCAGACAAGGCCGGGCTGCCGCAGCAACTGTTCGAGTGATGCGCGCGAAGCCTTGCCGCATTCCCATTGGGAGCTCGATGGATCATCGCAGGTCTGGCGATATTCCGGAGCATCGATGCCATCAAGGCGAAGTTTCTGAGTGCCGATCGAAAAGCTGTCGCCATCAGCGATTTGCATATCTTGCGCACCGGCGCTTATCTTGCGCGGCGGATCGATCCATTCATCCATCAATGCCGCCGCTACGCCCGCAGCAAGTAGCACGAGCAGCCAAGCTATAGTCCTTGCGATGCGCGCCAACCTGGCACGTGCTCGACCGCGATAATATGTGCTGCGTTCAGGAAATCGTGTCAGGACTGGCGTCTCAGCGTCGGGTAGCTGCGGGTTATATGGTCATACACCGCCTCGTGCAGGCGCTGCTTGAACTCGCATCCATAATAATCGTCATCATGCCACGCGATCCGCGCTTCAAGCGATTCCAGACCCTGCATCGACAGAAAAACCGTTCGGTCTTCGGGAATCAGGAAAATGCAATGCATACGAAAACCGGAGCGTGAAAGGTCGATAACCGAGACCTTTTGCTTGCCTGCACCCTTTTCGCGGACTTCGGCAGGAATGCTGACCGGATCCCGAACAAATTCACGGTACTGGTAATGTCGGTCTCCTTCGTCGCTCACCAGTGCCTCCTGTTGTTAAGACAGCGTTTGCCTTTAATTGACGGCAAGAGGCAAGTAAAAATCTCCGTTTCGGTTTAGTCCAATATCATTGCGAGAACGATATAGATCAGGATCGGCGAACCGAAGCCAACAAGAGTCGCGACTGCAAAGATCAAGCGGACGATCATCGGGTCCATTTTTGCCCAGTTGGCAAGGCCGGCACAAACGCCGAGGATTTTCTTGTTGGCTTTGTCGAGAACCAGACGTGACATATAATATACTCCGTGAATTTGGGGGTTGTGATGTGGGTCCCGCCTCAGGCGACAAGGCCTGCGGCGGGAGCAACGGCGGGGGCTACGCTGATGCCGATGGTGATGAAGGCACAGATGACAGCAGCGAAGGCCGAAGCGATTTGGTTACGTGAAGTCGAGTTCATTTCGAATTCCTTTTGTGTGCGCCGGCGTTACGCGACGAGCGATGCGACAGGGGCAACGGCAGGTGCGACGCTCATGCCGACAGTGATGAAAGCGCAGACAATAGCTGCAAAAACCGAAGCGATCTGGTTACGTGAAGAGAGGGTCATTTCAAATTCCTTTATCATTTGCCGGGCCATTCCGGCTATGCCAGAGTTATTGCACGGGGTGTGCCAGTTTAATAAAAATGATATAAAACATACAGATGGTGCAATTCTGTCAATCTGCTAATTATTGTAACATTTCATAAAGTGGGAAATTATCCCAATATTTGGGAATGATATTTGGAAAAATATCCGGTTGACCGGGACGGGGGCTGCTTTAGCAGGACACGCTTATGGCCCTGACCCGCCTTTCGCTGACCGATTTCCGTAATCATGCTGCATTGAAGCTTGAACCTGCGGCGCAATTTGTCGCGCTGCATGGACCGAATGGCGCGGGCAAGACTAATATATTGGAAGCGATATCGCTGCTGGTTCCGGGCAAAGGGCTGCGCCGCGCGGCTCTTTCCGAAATGGTGCGTAGTGGCGGCATCGGCGGGTTCGCTGTTTCAGCGAATATCGGAGATGTGCAGATCGGCACCGGGGTGGATGCTGCAGCACCCGAGCGGCGCAAGGTCCGGATCAATGGCGCGAATTCGACAATCACCAATTTGGCTGAATGGCTGTCGGTTATCTGGCTCACGCCAACTATGGACCGGATATTCGTTGACGGTGCCGGCGCAAGACGACGTTTTCTCGACCGGCTGGTGCTGGCGCTGGAGCCATCGCATGCCCTGGCAAGCAGCCGTTACGAAAAGGCGGTGCAGCAACGTAACCGGTTGCTGTCTGGGCCGGACAAGCCTGACCCGCTGTGGCTCGACGCGCTCGAAATGCAAATGGCGGAAAGCGGGGCAGCAATTATCGATGCGCGCGCGCGGATGATGATGGCTTTGGTGGGACAGCTCGAGACGGCTCCGGCAGCGCCATTCGCGGTGCCCGATATAACGCTCGTTATGGCGGGGCCGACTGATCCGCAAGAATTGCGCAGCTTCTGGAAAGCTTCGCGAAAGCGCGATGCGGGGGCTGGACGAACCTTGATCGGCCCGCATCGCGCCGACTTGGTGGTTCACCACCGCGCCACCGGGCAAGCGGCAGACCGCAGCTCCACCGGCGAGCAAAAGGCTTTGCTGCTGTCGCTCATCCTGGCCCACGCTGCTCTGGTAACCGAGCAGCGAAGAGCGCCGCCGATATTGTTATTGGATGAAGTAGCCGCGCATCTCGACCCGTCACGGCGGGCGGCTTTATTCGAGCGGCTCGCAGCAACCGGTGCCCAAGTGTGGATGACGGGTACCGAGCCAAGCCTGTTCGACGGAATCGGGCCGACGGCGGAGCTGGTGGCGGTGTGACTTTTCCCTCTCCCTGTCAGGGGAGAGGAGCGAGACTTGGCAGCTTGCTGCCTAGTCGCAGTGGAGAGGGGCAGTGCACTATCGCTAACGCCGAACCCCTCTCCAACTTCGCCTAATTCGCTTCGCTCATAAGGCTTCGTGGCCTCTCCCCTGAAGGGGAGAGGGAAATTAACTTATTCCGCCTTGCTCGCTTTGTCCTTTGCTGGTTTCTTCGGCGGCTTGGGCTTGCTTGTTTTGGGCGGCGCAGGCGTGACTTCGAACACCGGCGCACCATCCTTCATGTGCACCGCAACCTCGCCGCCGTGCACCAGCTTGCCGAAGAGCAGTTCCTCGGCCAGCGGTTGCTTGATTTTTTCCTGAATCAGACGCGCCATCGGGCGGGCGCCGTATAATTTGTCGTAACCGCGCTCGGTGAGCCAAGCGCGTGCCTCGTCATCGAGCTTGATATGGACATTCTGGTCGGCAAGCTGCAGTTCGAGTTGCAGGATGAACTTGTCCACCACTCGCGCAACGACTTCGGTCGGCAGATACGCGAACGGCACCTGCGCATCCAGACGGTTGCGGAATTCGGGGGCAAACAGCTTCTTCACTGCTTCGTCGCCTGCATCTTCCTTGCTGATATTGTTGCCGAAACCGATTCCTTCCTTGGCCATGTCGCTGGCCCCGGCATTGGTCGTCATGATCAGGATGACGTTGCGGAAATCGACCGTCTTGCCGTGATGGTCGGTCAGGCGGCCATTATCCATCACCTGCAACAAGATGTTGAACAGGTCGGGATGCGCCTTTTCGATTTCGTCGAAAAGCAGCACGCAATGCGGGTTCTGGTCGACTGCATCGGTGAGCAAGCCGCCCTGGTCGAAACCAACATAACCCGGAGGCGCGCCGATCAGGCGGCTGACCGAATGGCGCTCCATATATTCGCTCATGTCGAAGCGCTTGAGCGGGATACCCATAATCGAAGCCAATTGCCGGGCAACCTCGGTCTTGCCGACGCCGGTTGGGCCGCTGAAAAGGTAATTGCCGATTGGCTTGTCGCCATCGCGCAGGCCTGCCCGTGACAGCTTGATGGCCGAGGCCAGCACTTCGATAGCCTTGTCCTGTCCGAACACAACGCGCTTCAAGTCTGCTTCCAGCGTACCAAGCGCAGTCTTGTCATCGGTCGAGACATTTTTCGGCGGGATGCGTGCGATGGTGGCGATGACCGCCTCAATCTCGCGCGCGGTAATCAGCTTGCGGCGCTTCGATGGCGGGACGAGCATCTGCATGGCACCGACCTCGTCAATGACGTCGATGGATTTGTCGGGTTGCTTGCGGTCGTTGATGTACCGCGACGATAGTTCGACGGCTGCCTTCAGCGCGTCAGGCGTGTATTTGACCTTATGATGCTCCTCGAACGCGCTGCGCAAACCGGCGAGAATCTTGATCGTATCCTCGATACTTGGCTCGTTGACGTCGATTTTCTGGAACCGGCGTAGCAACGCCCGGTCCTTTTCGAAATGGTTGCGGAATTCCTTGTAGGTGGTCGAACCGATGCAGCGGATGGTGCCGCCCGACAGCGCCGGTTTCAGCAGGTTCGACGCGTCCATCGCGCCGCCACTGGTCGCGCCAGCACCGATGACAGTGTGGATTTCGTCGATGAACAGGATCGCATCGGGCAGCTTTTCCAGCTCCGAAACTACAGCCTTTAGCCGTTCCTCGAAATCGCCGCGATAACGGGTGCCAGCTAGCAATGCGCCCATGTCGAGCGAGTAAATCACTGCAGGCAACAGCACCTCGGGCACCTGATTTTCGACAATCCTTCGCGCCAGCCCTTCGGCAATCGCAGTTTTGCCCACGCCGGGTTCGCCGACATAAAGCGGGTTGTTCTTGGACCGGCGGCACAGGATTTGCACGGTCCGGTCAACCTCGGCGGCGCGGCCGATTAGCGGGTCGATGCGGCCCTGCTTGGCCTTTTCGTTCAAATTGACGGTAAATTGGTCGAGCGCGCCTTCCTTTTTGTCCTTTTTGGACTTGGAATCGTCCTGCTCTTCATTCTTCTGCTCGCTGCCCGTCACCTGGCGCGGTTCGGCGAGTTTGCCGTCCTTGCCGATGCCGTGGCTGATATAGGACACCGCATCAAGGCGGCTCATATCCTGCTGCTGCAGGAAATAGACGGCGTAGCTTTCGCGTTCTGAGAACAAGGCAACCAGCACGTTCGCGCCGGTGACGACATCCTTGCCCGATGATTGCACATGCAGGATCGCGCGCTGCACGACGCGCTGGAAGCCGCTGGTCGGGGAAGGGTCGACCTTGCCTTCGACGCGCAAGGATTTCCAGCTCGGTATCGAGATAGGTAATAACGATGTCGGACAGCTCGCCCAAATCGACACCGCAAGCCTGCATAACCTTTGCCGCATCGGCATCATCGATCAGCGCAAGCAGCAGATGCTCGAGCGTTGCATATTCGTGCGCCCGGTCGCCTGCGTGCTTGAGCGCATTGTGCAGTGTGGCTTCCAGCGATTCCGCAAATGATGGCATGTCTTGAATTCCTTGGATTAAGGGTCGCTGGTCGGATTACGTACTATATCGGCGTCTGCTTTTGCGCTTTCAAGCCGCGGTTGAACAGATAACGGATTACGCACCAAAATAGTTAGCAAAGAGCGGCGTCGGGTCACTTCTTGAACAGCGCATCGGCGACGCTGCGGTGTCGGCTCGCAAAGGCTATCTTTCCTTCGCACCGAGCGATTTCGGACTTAAGCGTCGTGATGCGTTCTTCGAGTTCATCCACCGACAACGGGTCGAGGTCCTGCCTGACCAGAATGGCCAGCGGATCGTCGCGGCGCAGCGGAAGATTTTCGTCGGCTTCCATGACTGTATGTTTTGACACGACCACGCTTGCTGTCAATATCAAGCTTCCCTAAAAGGCACCCCAGCCAGACGGGGGACGCGAGCTATGGCAAATTTGCCACAAAACATGACAGCCATAGAGATTTCGACACCCGGCGGTCCGGAAGTGCTAAAGCCGTGCCAGCGACCTGTGCCGACACCCGCACCCGGCGAGGTTTTGCTGAAGGTCGCTTATGCAGGCGTCAACCGGCCAGACGTGGTCCAGCGTAAAGGCCTTTATCCGCCGCCGCCGGGTGCGACTGACCTGCCGGGACTCGAAATATCAGGCACTGTGGTCGCAATAGGCGAGGGCGTTGACGTCGGCGAAATGGGCAGCCGCCTGTGCGCTTTAACGTCTGGCGGAGGCTATGCCGAATATTGCGTTGCGGCGTTTGACCAGTGTCTACCGGTCCCGGCGGCGCTGAGCATGGCCGAGGCGGCTGCGTTGCCAGAGACGCTGATGACCGTCTGGCACAATGTTTTTGAGCGCGCTTATGCGTGTGAGGGCGAGAGCATCCTTGTGCACGGTGGCACGAGCGGGATCGGCACGATGGCGATCAAGCTGGGCAAATTGTTCGGGCTGACGGTCATCGTAACGTGCGGCTCCGACGACAAATGCGCAGCCGCCAAAACCTTGGGCGCGGACCATGCGATTAACTACGCGACGACAGACTTCGTCGAGGAAGTGAAGAAAATCACCGAAGGGCAGGGCGTGCATATCGTCCTCGACATGGTCGCAGGCAGCTATGTGGCGCGCAATCTGCAATGCCTTCGCGAAGACGGTCGCCATGTTACGATTGCGGTGCAGGGCGGCATGGCCGCCGAAATCAACATGGCGCAAGTCATGATGCGCCGCCTGACCCTGACCGGATCGACGCTGCGTGCGCGGTCGGCGGAGTTCAAGGCGCTGTTGACGCAAGAGATTTATGCGACTGTATGGCCGATGGTCGCAGGTGGTGAGTTGCGCCCGGAAATGGACCGGACGTTCCCACTAGCGCAAGCCGCCGCTGCCCACGCGCATATGGAAAGCGGCGATCATGTCGGGAAGATCGTGCTGGAGGTTTAAGAAACCAGATGCGAGGGGATATCGGCAAGCGCGCTTCCCATTTCGCGCTCTGCTTCCCATAAATCGCGCGCCTGCTGCATTCGCAACCAAAGCCCCGGGCCATTGCCACACCATTTGCCCAGCCGCAGCGCCATTTCCGGCGTAACCGCGCTCTTGCCATTCAATATTTTGTAAAGCGACTGCCGCGTTATCCCGAGCTGGCCCGCCGCTTCCGCCACCGACAGCCCAAGCGCCGGAAGCACATCATCCTTCAAGACTTCACCCGGTAAAGTCGGCGCGCGCATGGGGCTAATCGTACTGACAGCGTTCATTTACCAATCCTTTTCAATGATATTGCTCCAGATCGACGTCAAATGCATTTTGACCATCGAAGCCGAAAGTAATTCGCCATGGCCCATTCACGGCAACCGCATATCTTTTCGGTTTGCCCTGCAGCCCATGGAAATGCCAACCCGGCACATTCATGTCATCAGGCACCATCGCCTGTTGCAATGCATCGAGCAGCCGGAGGCATTTTTTCTGCTGGTCGGGGCGCACTTTGGCACTCTTGCCAACTGCAAAAAGCTCTTTCAGACCTTTATGCCGCCAGCTTGTTATCATATGCTCATGTAGCTCTATAAATGACATTTGTCAACTATCGGGCGACACCAACCCATCCAACCAAGCCTTCACATCCGCCGCGCTACGCTCTGGCAGCTCCTCCATCGGGATATGCCCAACTTTGGGATAGATCACGAGCTTCGCGTCCGGAATGGCTTCAGCAAACCATTTGGCTGAACTCACTGGAATGAGGTTATCTTCCTCGCCCCACATGACCATCACCGGCACCTTGATCGCGGCCAGCGTTTCTTTCGACGCCGCCGATTGTTGTGCGGCAGGGCAAAACGCTTCATGGTGCCTCGCGGTTGCCGGGGTAGCGGTTGAGTTCCCAATAGCGGTCGATCAGCGCTGTCGTCGATTTTCGACTTGCACGCTCATCGATGTCTTGATGCTCGATTCAAACATGCTGCGCGGCGCGATGAAGCGTGCGAGTTCCTTGATCACCGGCATCCGCATCAGCGCGAAAGCCGATGGGGGTTTTCTTCGACTGCCACGCCGGCGCACCTGCGGCATCGACCAGCAACACCGCTTCGGTCTTTTCGGGATGCGCCAAGCGCAAACATCCACGACACCCCGCCGCCCATCGAATTGCCACCGATAACGGCCTTGGCGATGCCGAGCTTGGTCATCAGTCTATCGACGACATCGACATAACACTGGATTGTCATACACCCCGCCCGGGTGTGACGCCCGTCAGGCCGTGGCCCGGCAGGTCGAGACTGATAATCCGATAATCCTTGCCCGAGTCGTGTACCCAAGGTTCCCAGGTATGCAGCGACGCGTTCGAGCCGTGGATCAATACCACCACCCGCCCGTCGCTTTTGCCCTCATCGCGGTAATGAACATTCAATCCCGGCTCCAGCTGGACAAAGCGTGACGCCCCGCCGCCATATTTCGCCTTCATTGCCGCCGGATCGGTATCGGGCGCGTAGCCCCAGATGAACAACGCCGCCACCAGCACCACAACGAACGCCGCCAGCCATTTGAAAAACCGCTTCATCCCCATCTCCCATTCGCTGCCGGATGGTTGCCCTTTCGCCCGCGCCCGCGCAAGCATCTTTGCGACTTGCCGCCGCGCCAAACTTGGCCTAATAGTCCGCCCAACATCTTCAGGCCGCTCCGGTAAGGGGCGGCCCTTATTATTGGAGCAAATGACATGGCCACCCCTTTGATGCCGCACGCGACCGCCGCCTGGCTGGTCGACAACACCGCATTGAGCTTCTCACAAATCGCTGAATTCTGCGGGATTCACATTCTCGAAGTGCAGGCGATGGCGGATGACATGACCGGTTCGAAATATACCGGCCGCGATCCTGTCCATGCGGGCGAGCTGGCGATGGAAGAAATCGAAAAGGGTCAGGCGGACGAGGATTATGTCCTGAAAATGAGCGTCGGCCCCGATCAGGTCCGCCGCACCAAAGGCCCGCGCTACACGCCGGTGTCGAAGCGTCAGGACAAGCCTGACGGCATCGCCTGGCTGATCCGCAACCACCCCGAAATTTCCGATGGCGCGATCTGCAAGCTGATCGGCACCACGCGTAACACGATCGCTGCCATCCGCGAACGCAGCCATTGGAACATCGCCGAAATCCAGCCGAAGGATCCGGTGACTTTGGGTCTGACCTCGCAGCGCGAACTCGACGCCATCGTCAACCGCATGGCAAAGAAGGCAGGCATCGATAACACCGCCGCGAATGACGCGCGCCTCGGCACCGACCGCGAAGCCCTGATCGAAGAGCTTCGCGCGGAACGTACCGAAGCCGCACGCAAGGCCGAAGCAGCGCTGAACGGCGAAGGAAGATGAAGGCTGTGAAGCCTGAGCTGACTGCAGATACGCTGTTCAAGAAGGCCGGGGAGTAGCTACCGGTAAAAGGCTTTTACTTGGTTCGGTAGATAGTTGCCTGCCGAACCGCCAGCTTCCATTCACCGCTGATATTGGTCCAGATTTCGGTAGTGCGGCGCTTGATTGTTTCGCCGGCAAACTTTGCTTTGCCAATGGGTGTCAGAGTTTCTTCACCCATCAAGATTACTTCATGATCCCCGCGCTCCGCAGCATATTCTATGCTGCGCGTAAGAGAGGTGTAGTTGATCAGACCGGTTTCAATGTTTTTGATAGCATCGGCTTTGCGCGCGATGCGGTTGAACGGGTTGTTGACAACGGCATCGTCGGCAAAACTATCGCCAAATTTTTTGCTATCACGCGCCAATATTGCCTGGTCCATCCGGTCTGCCGCAGTAAGAGCTTCCGCTATATGCGGAATTTTTGTTGCTGTTTGCACATCGTTGTTGGCTGCTACCCAAGAGGCAGAAGCGGGCAAAGGCGACGCTAACATGATGGCGGCGGCCATCCATCTAAATTTCTGCATAACTTCCTCCAAAGCCTTAGTGTGATGAGTAACACAAAAGGGTAGGCGTGCAAACAAAGCGCAGCCTCTCTAATGACTCTTTCCCTAACGTCACCATTGCCTTAACCGCGCGGTTAAGGCACGGGCATCTGGATGGCCACCAAAGCTCCCCCTGCATATGACATGTCGCTCGTCGATCACGGGTTCGAGGCCAAAGAGCTTAAAGGGCTGACCTATCCGCTCGGCGACCATGCGCCGGGCTATGGCGAAATCTATCAGCTTGCGCCCGATCTTGGCTGGACGCGGATGCCGGTGCCGGGGAATCTGAACCATATCAACCTGTGGCTTGCTCGACGATGATGCGGAAGTCACAAATGGCTATGCAATTGCCGATTCCGGCCTTTTCATGCCGGACATGGTCGAACACTGGAAATCGATGTTTGCAGGCGCATTGTCCGAACGCCAGCTGACCCGGATTTTTGTTACGCATTTCCATCCCGACCATGTCGGTTGCGCTGGGTGGCTTGCCAACAAGTTCAAAGTGCCGGTGTGGATGAACCGCACCGAATGGTTGCTGGCGCGGTTGATGATCACCGATGTGAGGGAGCATCCGCCTGAGGAAATCCTGCTTCGCCGCAAATTTTATGGTTATGACGAAGAGCGTATCGAGCAGATGCGCAAAGGCGGCTGGGGCAATTTTGCCCGCGCGGTGTCGCGGTTGCCTAGCGGACACCACCGGCTCGATGACGGCGCAGTCGTCCGCGTTGGCAATCGCGACTGGACCATAATGACCGGCGGTGGCCATACGCCCGAACATGCCTGCATGGTCGACCACCAGAACGGCGTGATCATTGCGGGCGACCAGATATTGCCGCGCATCACCTCGAACGTGTCGATCATGGACAGCGAGCCCGATGCTGACCCGCTGGCCGAATGGCTGGCGTCGATTGCGAAGTTCAGGGCGGCGTTGCCTGAGGATATGCTGGTGCTTCCAGCGCACGGCTTTCCCGTTCAAGGGCATTCATGTGCGGCTCGACAAGCTGGCGTCAGGGCACCACGAGCAACTCGACCGGCTGGAGGCGGCGCTTGCGCGAAAAGGAAATGCGCGCGGTCGATACCTTCGGGCTGTTGTTCGGGCGGCCTATCGACGACAGCATCTACGGCCTCGCCACCGGCGAAGCGGTCGCGCATTTGCGCTACCTCGAACGCGCTGGCAGAGCCAAGCTCGAAATCCGCGATGGCGTTGGCTGGTATCACGCGGCATAGTGTGCGAAATGAACTGGGCCAACAACTATCTGCACCCGACGAAATGGGACCAGCATTTCGCGCCGCTGGCGCTACACGATATGTTTTTCGAGTCAGCGCAGAGAATGGGTGCCGCCCCGCTCGCCGACTTCATGGGCCGCAAATATAGCTATGCCGAGATGGCCGACGCCGTGCGGCGTGTGGCGAAGGGATTGCAGGACAAGGGCATAGGCAAGGGCGATCATGTCGGCCTGTTTCTGCCGAATGTGCCGCATTATATCGCGGCTTATTATGGCGCGCTGGCGGCGGGGGCGACGGTGGTCAATTTCTCGCCGCTCTATTCGGTCGATGAACTGGCGCATCAGGTGGCCGACAGCGGGACGAGCATATTGTTCACCGTGTCGGCCGCGGCGTTGCTGCCGAACGCGATCAAGGTGCTCGACAAATCGGGCTTGAAGGAACTGGTCGTCGGCAGCGTTGCCGAGGCTTTGCCGCGGCCAAAAGCTGGGCCTACCGGTTGTTCAAGCGCAAGGACATCTCGGCAATTCCACGCGATCGCACGGATTACGCATTATGCCGACTTGCTCGCCAATGACGGCGATTACGCGGTCCAGCCCTGCAACCCCGAAAACGACATTGCGCAGCTGCAATATACCGGCGGCACCACCGGCACGCCGAAGGGCGCGATGCTCAGCCACCAGAATATCACTGCAAATGCGCGGCAGATCAACATGCTCGATCCGGAATCGCGGTTCAACAAGCCTGATGCGCCCAGCCCAGACCGTATCCTTGGTGTGCTGCCCTTTTTCCACGTCTTCGCCAACGCGACGGTGCTCAACCGCACGGTCTACAATGGCGGAGAGATCGTCATGCTGCCGCGTTTCGAGGCGAAAGCGGCGCTCGCGGCGGTCAACCGCACGCATGTAACCTCGCTTCCCGGTGTGCCGACAATGTATCAGGCGTTGCTTGATTGCCCCGATATTGCCAAAACCGATTTCACTTCGCTGCGCGCCTGCATTTCGGGCGGCGCGCCGCTGCCTGCCGAACTCAAGGCGCGGTTCGAGAGCGTCAGCGGCGCGGTGGTCATCGAAGGCTATGGCCTGACCGAAAGCTCGGGCGTGGTATCGTGCAATCCCTATTCGGGCCTCAACAAGCTGGGCAGCATCGGCCAGCCGATCCCCGGCACCGACGTCAAATTGCTCGACAAGGAAGACCCGACCAAGCCCGCACCCGAAGGCGAACCCGGCGAACTGGTGTTTTCCGGCCCGCAAGTCATGTGCGGCTACTGGAACCGGCCCGACGCCGATGCCGAGGTGTTCGTCGGCAAATATCTGCGCACCGGCGATGTCGCGACCATTGACGAGGATGGCTTCATCCACATCGTCGACCGTCTGAAAGACATGATCGCGGTCGGCGGCTTCAAGGTATTCCCGAGCCAGATCGAGGATGTGCTCTATCGCCATCCTTCGGTGAAGGAGGCGTTGGTTATCGGCGTGCCCGACGCCTATCACGGCGAACTGCCGCGTGCTTTTGTAACGTTGCAGGACGGCGCAACCGAAGATGGCGCGGCGCTGGCGGCGTGGCTCAATCCGCAACTCGGCAAGCATGAGCGTGTGCAGTCGGTGGTGGTGATGCGATGCGCTACCCAAAACGATGATCGGCAAGCTCGACCGCAAGGCGCTGAGAGCGGCGGTTGGGTGTGTGAACCAAATCCGTTCGTGTCGAGCCTAGTCGAGACACCCCTAAATCGCGCGCAACCTCACGGCATCTCGACGATGCTCGATGCGAACGGTTAAGGAAGGGCGGTGTCGAACTCTGAGTCCCCAATCCGCAAAATCATCCATGTCGATATGGATGCCTTTTACGCGTCGGTCGAACAGCGGGATAATCCTGACTTGCGTGGCAAGCCGGTTGCGGTCGGCGGCTCGTCCAAACGCGGCGTTGTCGCGGCGGCCAGTTATGAGGCGCGGGCGTTCGGTGTGCGCTCGGCAATGCCGTCGGTCACCGCGCAGCGCCAATGCCCCGACCTGATTTTCGTCAAGCCGCGTTTTGAGGCGTATAAGGCTGTCTCCCGCCAAATCCGCGAGATATTTGCGCGGCACACCGACATCATCCAGCCGTTGTCGCTGGACGAAGCCTATCTCGATGTGACACGTCGACAAGACGGGGCTGGGCTCGGCGGTCAAGGTCGCCAAAGCGATCCGCGCCGCCATCGCGCGAAGAAACCGGCCTCACCGCCAGCGCAGGCGTCAGCTATAACAAGTTCATCGCCAAGCTTGCCAGCGACCAGAACAAGCCCGACGGTCTGTGCGTCATCCTGCCCGATCAGGGCGCTGAATTTGTCGCCAGCCTCCCCGTCCGCCGCTTCCACGGCGTCGGCCCGCGCACGGCGGAAAAAATGGCGAAACTCGGCGTTCAACACCGGTGCCGATCTGGCGCACAAGGACGAAGCATGGCTCGCGCATCATTTCGGCAGCTGGGGCGCATATCTCCATCAAGCCGCGCGCGGTATCGACGACCGCCCGGTCAACGCCAACAGCATCCGCAAGTCGCTTGGCGGCGAAAGCACCTATTTCGACGACAAGCGCAGCGAGGCCGAACTGCGCGATGCGCTGGAGGAGATCATCGACACTCGTCTGGGAACGCATCGAGCGGTATCAGGCGCGAGGGCAAAACGCTGGTGCTAAAGGCGCGGTATTCAGCGACTTCCGCACCGTCACCCGTTCGCGCACCATCGGCCATGTCATCGCCGATCGCACCGAGTTTTCTGCGCTGGGCCACGCGCTGCTTGACCAGATATTACCCGCCGAAATGGGCATCAGGCTGTTGGGATTGACGCTGTCGGGGCTTGTCGGCGAAGAGGGAGTTCAGGACATTGCAACCCCGCAAGCGAGTTTTGCATTCGACGCCCTTGAAAATTGAAGATATCCTCCACATATCAGAAAACTGACTTAGGCGCCTAATACACAGGGAGCGATATATGGCCCGCCCTCAGACCGATATCGACGCGACCAGAGGCCATTTATTGGAGGTCGTCGACGATCTTGTCCGCGAGCGCGGCTCCGCCGATATCTCGATGACCGATCTGGCGGCGGCCGCTGGCATGTCGACCTCCAATCTTTATCGGTTCTTCGAAAATAAAGAGGCTTTGCTTGAGGCAGTGGCCGAGAAATTTTTCGCGCGCAAAATCGAGGTAATGGAGGAGGTTACCGCCTCCGACCTGCCGGTTCGCGAAAAAATGTACGATTATTTTGCCCGCCGGTTCGAGCTGATGGTGGCGCAATATGAGGCCGATCCCGATCTCCTCAAAAGCTATCTCGAAATCGGCAACCAGCATTTCGAAGTGGTGCGCGGCTATGTCGATCTGGGGGACCATTATCTCGCGCTGATCGTGGCGGAAGCAATGGAGGAGGGCTATTTTGAGGGCCTGTCGATTGACCAGACAGTCTCGCTGATCAACCAGATGGTGCAATGTTACACCAATCCTGAAGCTATCATCTATATCGGCACGGGTAAGTTGAAGGTGGAAAAACTGGCGATGATAGTCGACACGATTTTTGCAGGGCTGAGCGGCAAAGCAGTGGCTGCGGTTGCGGCTGAACCACATATCAAAATCGTCTCCTGACCGCTTGCCAATATGCGCAGGCTCTGGCAAAGGCGCGCGCTCTGTCCCGACAGGACGGGCGATTAGCTCAGCGGTAGAGCACTCGCTTCACACGCGAGGGGTCACAAGTTCAAACCTTGTATCGCCCACCAGTTTTTCGGAAAAAGAAATCGTCCGGGGGACGGTTTCCCGAAAAACTCCCAAGCGCAAGCGCGGGTAGCGCCTATCGGCATCCCATCCGCTTTCAGTATTGCGGGTTAAACACAGCAACGTCATGCTGCCGACATGGACCCGATCCTCGAAGATTTCCTGAGCGATCCAGCTGCCGACCTCTCGGCGCTGCATGACGTGCCGCGTACCAAGGCGACGCTCGAACAATGCGCGCGTGAGGGTAGATCAATCAGCTACTCCGAACTTCTCCTCAACCTGGGCTTTCGTTTCACCCGCCCGAAAATGCGCGCCGTGTGCAAGACGCTTGACGCGATAGACCAGTTAAACGCTAGCGAGAGTGCACCCGCGCTCGCGGTGCTCGTCGTGCGCGAAGGCGATGGCCTTCCGGGGCAAGGTTGGTGGACCGGCAGAACGGATTATCAAGGGCAATGGACTGGACCCGAGGCACAGGCCCATGTCGGGCGGTTGCAGGCGGCGGTTTTTGCCTATTGGGCAAAACGCTAATCACTTGCGTAGCGTTGCGACCGCAGTATCGTGCCCGGCAATGCAACAGGCCCAAGATTTCCTCGACGAGAGCAAAGCGTTGCTCGCTTTGCTGGCACCGCTCGATGAAGCGCACTTTGAAACGCCAACGCTCTTCAAAGGTTGGAGCATCGATCAGATCCTGCGCCATCTCCACGTCTGGAACATCGCCGCTGACCTGTCGCTAACCGACGATGCTGCGTTTGCCGGGTTTATGGCAGACATGGCTGCGGGCATTCGTGGCGGCAAGTTGCCTGATTTCGAATCTGCGTATCTCAATGGGCTTTCTGGGCCGACATTGAGCGAAGCGTGGGTGAAAAAATTCCGTATTGTTGCGCAGCATTTTGCCACAGCCGACCCCAAAGCCCGGGTCAAATGGGTGGGGCCGGAGATGAGCGCGTTAAGCTCGATCACCGCCCGCCTGATGGAAACATGGGCGCACGGGCAGGCGATTTATGATGTGCTGGGGGTCGAGCGCATCGACACCGACCGCATCGGCAATATCGTTCGGCTCGGCGTCAACACTTATGGCTTCACATGGAAAAATCGCAGGCAGGATCCGCCCGGGCCGATGCCGCGGTTGCGCTTGACCGCGCCGTCGGGTGCAATTTGGGAATATGGAGAAGGCACCGACCAAATCTCCGGCAACGCCACCGAATTCTGCCAGGTCGTCACCCAATGCCGCAACATCGCCGACACATCGCTTGAAGTCACCGGCGATGTCGCGCATCAATGGATGGCGGTCGCGCAATGCTTCGCCGGACCGCCGCAAGACCCGCCCGCGCCGGGGAGACGGCGCACAAATCGCTAGCGGAAAGGTTGCGTTTCTCTAATACCGTAGTGCTGAGCCTGTCGAAGCACGCCCCTAAGTCTAGCGCTTCGGCCAAGAAGCGCCCCTTTCGACGCCGCCTGCGGCGTTACTCAGGACAGGCTTCGACAGGCTCAGGGTTACGGTTTTTTTGTGGGAGTCGAATGATGGTTTCAAGGGCATTGGTACTTGCATTGGCGCTGGCTTCGGCGCCGCTATCCGCCCAAGCGCCTGAGCAAGTCACCGTTATCCATGCCGGTCAATTGCTCGACAAGCCGGGCCAAGCGCCGCGTGGGCCATCGACCATCATTATCCGCAACGGCAAAATCGCCGAAGTGCTTGCACGGCCATCAGTCCGGCCCAGCAGGCGCAACGCTGATCGACCTCAAAGACAAATTCGTCCTCCCCGGCCTGATCGACAGCCACGTCCATCTCGACAGCGATGCAGGCGGCAATGCGGGGTTGATCGAGGCGGTAACCGACAGCCCCGCGCGCGCCGCTTATCGCGCGGCGGGCAATGCGAAGAAAACGCTGATGGCGGGCTTCACCACCGTTCGTAACCTAGGCGACGGCAGCGGCGCGACGCTGGCGTTGCGCGATGCGGTCGCGGCGGGCGAGTTGCCGGGGCCGCGCATCATCGACGCAGGCCGCTCGATCTCGACCACCAGCGGCCATATGGATGCGACGCTTTCGCTGTCCGAAGACCTGCACGCCAGCGATCGGTCAGGAAAATCTCTGCGACGGCGTCGAAAGCTGCCGCCGGCGGTGCGCAAGCAAATCCGCCGCGGGGTCGATGTCATCAAGATCGCGACCACCGGCGGCGTCAACAGCCGCATCGGCGCAGGGCTGGGGCGGCAGATTGTTCGATGACGAGGTCAAGGCTTTGGTCGATACCGCGCATCTCTACGGCAAGAAAATGGCGGTCCACGCGCATGGCGAGGACGGCATCAACGCGGCGCTGGCGGCGGGCGCGGACTCGATCGAGCATGGCACGATGCTTGACGACGCCAGCATCAAATTGTTCAAATCATCGGGCGCTTATTATGTGCCGACGCTTTCAACTGTGAACGGCTATATCGAGCGCCTTGGCGAAAGACCCCAATGCCTATCCGCCCGACGTGCTGGCAAAGGTCAAATGGCGCATCGGCGTTACCGGCAAAAGCCTAGCCAAAGCCTATCCAGCAGGCGTGAAGATCGCCTTCGGCACCGATGCCGGGGTATCGAAACATGGCAAGAATGCCGATGAATTCGAGCTGATGGTCAAACACGGAATGCCCGCCAGTGCGGCGATTCAGGCAGCGACGATGAATGCCGCGACATTGCTCGGCGTGGACAAAGAAGTGGGTTCGCTCGAACCCGGCAAGGCGGCGGATTTGATTGCGGTGGCGGGTGACCCGACGGCAGATGTCACGGTGCTGAAATCGGTACGCTTCGTGATGAAGGACGGGCGGGTGTTTAAGGCCGAATGATGATGCCTTTTTGGGGTCGGTGCGGCCCTGAAGCGTTTCGACAAAGGCATCGGCGGCGTGCCCAGGCCTTGGCGTTCGTCGATGGCCACCACGCCGTCGACCGCGCCGAGGAAGCTTTTCCAGCTTTGCCGCACCGCCTCGCCAAAGCCCTTTGGGCCGAGTTCCTGCACTGTCGCAACGGCGTGGTCGGGGGCGAAGAAGAGGATTGGTTTGGGGCCGGGCATCTCGCCGCCTCCGCCGCCTACGCTATTGGCGCCACGCGCATCGACATGAGTTGCGCCGACGAGGCAGCTATATTTCAGAGCGTCGCCAAGTGTTTCGTGGATGTCTTTCGATAGCAGGCTGCTAGTTGCCAGCGAAATCGACCGATACCGATGGCGTCTTGCGGCAGGTTGCCGACGTCATCATAGGCCATGACTTCATCATAAAGACCGAGTGCCGCTGAACAAATTCCACATTGCCTGCTGACGTCAGGCCAATGCGTTTGATACCGGGCGACAAGTCTTTGGCAACGCTCGCCAGCCCCATCGACGTTTTCGATGAGGCGCTGGTCATGACCAAATTCTGCGCGCCGAACCAGCCTTCGCGGCGGAACATCGCTTCGATCAGGAAGCCTGTCTTGAACAACGGCCCGAACAACATGCGCTCGGCCTCTTTGGCGGGGTCGTGCTCGGGATCGGCGTTGAGGCGGCTATATTGGTTGTAGATCGGGCTCATCGGTTGCCGGTGCGCGGCCATGTCGGTGAAGCCGCCGGGCGAGACCTTGCCGGGCAGCACATCGAGATGCGTACCCATCGGCAGATAGCCGTAAACGCGCTCGCCGACCGCGATATCGGGATGCTGCGATTCCTCGACCACCGCATGGCCCCACATCGGCACCACGCCGTAATCGCCTTCGGCCGGAAAGAAATTCCAGTAGCCGAACATGTCGCCGATCACGGCATAAGTGATGTTGTTGGCGGTGACCGAGAAGCTCTCGATTTTCAGCCGGACTTCGCCATCGCCCAGCGCGGGTAGGGCATCGTCATGGATTTGCGTTTCGGTCAGTGCCGACTTTTTGACCCAGACAGTCGATGCCAATTGCTCTCTCCCTACAAATCAATGTGATTCAATCTTTGACAATCACATTATAATGTGAAAATGAAGAAATCATGAGCACTCAACTTATCACCAAACTCCGCAGCCTCGTCAATGACGGCGGCCTCTCCCGCTCCGGCCTTGCCCGCGCCGCCGGGCTTCATGCCAACACGCTGCGCGATCTTGACCAGCCCGACTGGAACCCGACGGCAGACACGTTGCGCAAGCTGGAAAGCTATCTCTTCGCCAATGACGATACGCCTGCTTTGGTGCCAATCGAGGAGATCATCGAGGAAGCGCGCAATGGCCGCATGTATATCCTCGTCGATGACGAAGACCGCGAGAATGAAGGCGACCTGATCATCCCGGCGCAGATGGCGACGCCTGACGCGATCAACTTCATGGCGACGCATGGGCGCGGTCTCATTTGCCTGACGATGACCAAGGACGCGCTGCGAACAACTGGGCCTGACCCCGATGGCGCGCGACAATCGCGACGAGCATGCAGACCGCGTTCACCGTGTCGATTGAGGCGCGCGAAGGTGTCACCACGGGGATCAGTGCCGCCGACCGTGCGCGGACGATTTCGGTTGCGATTGATGCCTCGAAAGGCCCGTGACGATATCGTCTCGCCCGGCCATGTCTTCCCGCTGACCGCGCGCGATGGCGGCGTGCTGGTGCGGGCAGGGCATACCGAAGCGGCGGTCGATATCAGCCGGCTTGCAGGGCTCAATCCGTCGGGCGTGATCTGCGAGATCATGAAGGATGACGGCACGCATGGCGCGGATGGACGACCTTGTGTCGTTCGCGCGGCTGCACGATCTGAAAATGGGCACGATCCGCGACCTCATCGCCTATCGCCGCAAGCATGACCATCTCGTCGAAAAGCGCGCGGAGATGAAGTTCACCAGCCGATGGGGCGGCGAATGGACCGCGATGACCTTTTTCAACAAGGCCACCGGAAGCGAGACGATGGCGCTGGTAAAAGGCTATATCGACCCGGCGAAGCCGACGCTGGTGCGGATGCACACCATGTCGATGTTCGTCGACGTGTTTGGCGAGGAGAATGAGCGGTCGGGGCTATTAACCGGCGCGATGGAAGCGATTGCCGAAGCAGGCAGCGGCGTCGTGGTCGTCATCAACAAGCCCATGAAAGGCGTTGTCTCGCGCTTTATCCAGCTTCGCGCAGAAGGCAAAACTGCTGGCGCGCCTGAGGTCGAGGAGTTGCGCGATTATGGCGGTGGCGCGCAAATCCTGACCGAACTTGGCGTGCACGACATGATATTGCTGACCAATACGCACCACACGTTGGTCGGGCTTGAAGGCTATGGCCTGTCCATTGTAGGCGAACGCCCGATACCCGGCACCGGAGGCGAATAATGGCAAAATTTCTGATAGTTGAAGCGCGGTTTTACGACCATTTGAACGACATGCTGGTCGCCGGTGCCAAGGCCGCGCTGAAAGCAAAAGGCCACGAAGTCGAAGTCATCACCGTCCCCGGCGCGCTCGAAATCCCCGGCACCATCGCGATGGCCGCCGAGGCGCAGCAATATGACGGCTTTGTCGCCATCGGCGTCGTCATTCGCGGCGAAACCTATCATTTCGAAATCGTCGCGGGCGAAAGCGCGCGCGGGATCATGGCGCTGACGATGGACGGCATCGCCATCGGCAACGGCATCCTGACCGTCGAGAATGAAGAGCAAGCCATCGTCCGCGCCGACCCCAAGCAAAAGGACAAGGGCGGCGAAGCGGCGCAGGCCGCGATGGCCTTGCTAAATCTGCAAAATCGTTTCAATTGAAACGATGAGCGCACCGACTTTAACGACACAGATCAACACCGAAGCCGAAGATTACAAGGCCCGCGTTGCCCATAACCGGGCGCTGCGCGATGATCTTTGGGCGAAGGTTGCCGAGACGGCGCTGGGCGGTAACGAAAAGTCGCGCGAGCGGCATACGTCGCGCGGCAAGCTGCTGCCGCGCGAGCGCGTCGAGCGCCTGCTCGACCCGGGCTCGCCCTTCCTCGAAATCGGCCAGCTTGCCGCAAACGACCTTTACGACGGCGAAGTCCCCGGCGCTGGCCTGATCACCGGCATCGGCCGCGTATCGGGCCGCCAGTGCATGATCGTGTGCAACGACGCGACGGTGAAGGGCGGCACTTATTACCCGATGACCGTCAAAAAGCATCTGCGCGCGCAGGAGATTGCCGAGGCCAACCGCCTGCCGTGCATCTACCTCGTCGACAGCGGCGGCGCGAACCTGCCGCATCAGGACGAGGTCTTCCCCGACCGCGACCATTTCGGGCGCATCTTCTTCAATCAGGCGAATATGAGCGCCAAGGGCATCCCGCAAATCGCCTGCGTCATGGGCAGCTGCACCGCGGGCGGCGCTTATGTCCCCGCGATGTCCGACGAGAGCGTGATCGTCCGCAATCAGGGCACGATCTTCCTTGCTGGCCCGCCATTGGTGAAGGCCGCGACGGGCGAGGAAATCAGCGCCGAGGATCTGGGCGGCGGCGACCTGCATGGGCGCAAATCGGGCGTGGTCGATCATGTCGCCGAGAATGACGAACATGCGCTGACCATCGTGCGCGATATTATCAGCCACCTTGGGCCCAATCCACAAACCCGACATCGACCTGAAAGACCCGCGCCCGCCCAAATATGACGCGGAAGAACTCTACGGCGTCATCCCCGACGACGTCCGCGCGCCTTATGACGTCCACGAAGTCATCGCGCGGATTGTCGACGGCAGCGAGTTTCACGAATTCAAGGCGCTCTACGGCAGCACTTTGGTCTGCGGCTTCGCGCATATCTGGGGACATGCCGGTCGCGATCCTCGCCAATAACGGCGTGCTGTTTAGCGAAAGCGCGGTCAAAGGCGCGCATTTCATCGAACTCGCCTGCCAGCGGCGGATACCCTTGTTGTTCCTCCAGAATATCAGCGGCTTCATGGTCGGCGGCAAATATGAGGCGGAGGGCATCGCCAAGCACGGCGCAAAACTCGTCACCGCCGTCGCCACCGCGAGCGTGCCCAAGATCACCGTGCTGATCGGCGGCAGCTTCGGCGCGGGCAATTACGGCATGTGCGGGCGGGCCTATTCGCCGCGCTTCCTGTTCACCTGGCCCAATGCGCGGATTTCAGCGTGATGGGCGGCGAACAGGCGGCGAGCGTGCTGGCCACCGTCCACCGCGATGCCGAAAAATGGACGCCGGAGGAAGCCGAAGCCTTCAAGGCCCCGATCCGCCAGAAATACGAAGACGAAGGCAACCCCTATCACGCCACCGCGCGGCTGTGGGACGACGGGATTATCGATCCGGCGCAGACGAGGGATGTGCTGGGGCTGGCGTTGGCGGCGGCGCTGAACGCACCGGTCGAGGAGGCGCCCCGGTTTGGGGTGTTCCGGATGTGAGGGGAGACGAAGCCACACTGTTTCTGGCTGCGTTTCAAGAACTCAAGAACGCGACGACGAATTCACCTTCCTTCTTGGAAACGCATTGGAAAGACCGGGAAGACCTCCAGCAAATGTGCGATCGGTTGAATGGATACCGCCGCAGTTTCGACGTCGCCGAAGAATGGACCGCTGTTGCGTTTACGCCGCACGTGCCAGCTGCGGCTTCAAAAGCGCGCCGGGAATATGACGACCATTGGCGTTGGTTAGTCGCGCGGGTGGCAGACCGTGAATTTATGGCGCTTTTTGATGAGCTGTTCCCGGACGGACTTTTCGAAGAAGACGACTTAGTCGACACGCTTGGCCAAGAAATTGAAGGTTGGAAATCCGGAGCGAGAAATGATGCTGGCAACATCACACATGCGTTCGATTATCTTGCTGATCGTAGGGCAAACGATGACGATAATGATCTGGAATTCTTGGACGAAGTGGAATTGAGTTGGAACCGGCTAATCAAATTGTCGGATTTGACATCAAGGGGGCGTTTTGGAAGCGCAGCGCGATTCCACATATCTGTTTCCTTCGCATGTATCTAGCCATTACGGCCCAGCCCACGACTCAATTTATCGACGGCTTTTTGAGGCGTCGAGGGCGTTCACATTTGGCGCGCCTCTTGCTGCGTTGGCGATGCAACGAGCGGTATTAGAACAATTGCTTAAAGGACATTGGGGTTCAGCTAAAGGTTGGGTTCGAGATGCCAATCTTCCAAGCCTGACGCTTGATGCTCGGGCGGAGCGATTGAAGCGCTTGGGAGATAAAGCTCTTCATGGCGATCCGGAAAAGTTATCGGTTGATGAATTAGATCGTCAGATAATAAGGAATTTTCTGCTCTTGCGTGACCTAATCGAAACAGCGCCGGAGGCCAAATAATATGATCACCATCCCTCCTCATCGCCAACCGGGGCGAGATCGCCTGCCGGATCATCCGCACTGCGCGCGCCATGGGCATTCGCACCGTCGCGGTCTATTCGGATGCCGATGCCAAGGCGCTGCATGTGCGGCAGGCGGATGAGGCGGTGCATATCGGGGCGTCTCCGGCGCGGGAGAGCTATCTGGTGGGCGAGAAGATCATCGCCGCCGCGCTCGCCACCAATGCAGAGGCGATCCATCCGGGCTATGGCTTCCTGTCCGAAAATGCCGAGTTCGCGCAGGCGGTGATCGACGCGGGCCTGATCTGGGTCGGGCCGCGCCCCGCCAGCATCACCGCGATGGGGCTGAAAGATGCGGCCAAGAAATTGATGGCCGAGGCGGGCGTGCCCGTCACCCCCGGCTATATGGGCGAAAACCAGGACCCGGCGTTCCTGAGCGAGCGCGCCGCCGAAATCGGCTATCCCGTCCTCATCAAGGCGGTCGCGGGCGGCGGCGGCAAGGGGATGCGCAAGGTTGAGGATGCGGCCGACTTCGCCGACGCGCTCGCCTCTTGCCAGCGCGAAGCTACCGCCTCGTTCGGCAACGCGCATGTCCTGATCGAGAAATATATCCAGCGCCCGCGCCATATCGAGGTGCAGGTGTTCGGCGACACCCACGGCAACATCGTCCATTTGTTCGAACGCGACTGCTCGCTCCAGCGCCGCCACCAGAAGGTGATCGAGGAAGCCCCCGCGCCGGGCATGGACGAGGCCACGCGCGAACAGCTCTGCGCGGCGGCGGTGAAGGCGGCGAAGGCGGTCGATTATGTCGGCGCAGGCACGATCGAGTTCATCGCCGACGCGTCCGAAGGCCTGCGCGCCGACCGCATCTGGTTCATGGAAATGAACACGCGGCTGCAGGTCGAGCATCCGGTGACCGAGGAGATCACCGGCGTCGATCTGGTCGAATGGCAACTTTGGGTTGCGAGCTGGTGGAAACGTTGCCGCTGACGCCAGGATGAAATCAAACATCGACGGCTGGGCGATGGAGGCGCGGCTTATATGCTGAGGACCCATCAAAGGGATTTCTGCCCAGTATTGGCTCACTCGACATCCTCGAATTTCCGGGACAGATACGTGTTGAGACGGGCGTAGAAGAGTGCGATCCTATCACAAGCTTCTATGACCCCATGATAGCGAAATTTATAGCGCGAGGGGATGACCGCAGGTCGGCGATAGCGTCGCTAAAATGGGGTCTTTCAGTCACGCGAATACACCCGGTGGCCACTAATACTGGCTACCTGCATCGTATCCTCGACAACGAGAACTTCTCCGATCATGCCCAGCTGCATACGGGCTTCCTTGCTGACAATGATGCAGAGCTTCAACGGTCTGATAGGCAGCTGCAAACTCTGATGGATGATGCCGCCGCAGCTCTTCTCGGGATGGAAGCAACCGATTGGAGGACGGGAGTTGTCACCGTTCGAGACTGATTTCGTTACACCCCACCGGGGAACGTGTGGCGCGACCGGTTTGGCTTTCGATTGAATGCAGATGATAACCTAAAGCTTGCAATGAGGGTCGAAGGCCAAACTTGTCATCGCGAACAAGCAGATAATTATTGGAATCGTCGGCTATGGGTGTTGGAAGTTGCCGATGGAATTGTTGCGTTCAACAACGGGGAGGCACTTCATGCGGGCTTACGCTGGGATGGAGCAGGTAGCCACCATGCCTTCGATGGCACCATCCTCTCCCCCATGCCGGGCCGTATCATCGCGGTGGACGTCACGCAGGGCCAGACCGTCACCAAGGGCCAGAAACTCCTCACGCTCGAAGCGATGAAGATGGAGCACAGCCTGACCGCGCCGTTCGACGGAGTGGTGGCGGAACTGAATGCAGAGGCTGGCGCGCAGGTGCAGGTCGAGGCGTTGCTGGTGCGGATTAAGCGGCGGAATAACCCCTCTCCCGTTGGGAGAGGATACGAAGCCTTAGCCGACAGGCTTAGGCGAAGTTGGTGAGGGGGTGTGGGTTGCCTTTTAAGGCGGAACGCCCTCACCCAGCTACGACTAGGCAGCAAGCTGCCAAGTCTTCACAACCCTCTCCCAACGGGAGAGGGGTAGGAGAACAAGATGGCGGGAAATTACTTCAACCAATGGCAAATCGGCGACACCATCGCCCACGAAATCCGCCGCACGGTGACCGAGACCGACAATCTGCTGTTCTCGGTCATGACTCACAACCCGCAGCCGCTGCATATCGACGCGGAGGCCGCCAAGGCCAGCGAGTTCGGGCAGATCCTCGTCAATGGCACCTTCACGTTCGCGCTTATGGTCGGGCTGTCGGTGGGCGACACGACGTTGGGCACGCTGGTTGCCAATCTGGGCTATGATAAGCTCGTCATGCCAAAGCCGGTGTTCCTCGGCGATACGCTGCGCGCCGAAACCGAAGTCATTGCGCTTAAGGAAAGCAAATCGCGGCCCGATGCGGGGGTCGTGACCTTCCTCCACCGCTGCCTCAACCAGCGCGATGAAGTGGTGTGCAGTTGCGAGCGCGCGGCGTTGCTGAAGAAGGCTTAGATTGCCTTCACGTTCGTCGAGGACCATAATGGCAGCATGAAACTGCGCTCGCTCCTTTTCGTCCCCGGTGACCGGCCGGACCGCTTTGCCAAGGCGTCGGCCAGCGGTGCCGATGCCATCATCATCGATCTCGAAGACTCAGTCGCGCTCGACCGCAAGGTTGCGGCGCGTGAGGCGACGGCGGAATATTTGTCGGGCGACCGGCCTGTCCCGGTTTTCGTGCGCGTCAACCCGCAAGACAGCCACCTGACGCATGACGATCTGGCGTCGGTTTTGCCGTTTCTGCCCGACGGCATCGTGTTGCCCAAGGCGGAAGGCGCGCGTTCGGTCAACTGGCTGCGCGCCGAGGCGGCGGCGGTGGCGGACAATCCCGATGGCGAGGCTCCGCCGATCTTGCCGATTGCGACCGAAACGCCGGGCGCGGTGTTTGACCTTGGCACTTTGCGCGAGGTTTCGCATTATCTGGCAGGCGTAAGCTGGGGCGCCGAGGATTTGCCTGCGGCGGTCGGCGCCGCGACTTCGCGGGAGGCTGACGGCAGCTACACCGCGCCTTATGAAATGGTGCGTTCGCTCACATTGTTCGCTGCTCATGCGGCGGGGGTTGCGGCGATTGATACCGTATTCCCGAACATCAGCGACGAAGCGGCATTGGCGGCCTATGTCGCGCGGGCGGCGAGGGATGGCTTTACCGGAATGCTCGCCATCCATCCGTCGCAAGTAGCCACCATCAACGCTGGATTTACGCCTTCGTCAGAGCAACTCGCCCACGCTCAAGCGGTGGTTGACGCGTTCGCCGCCAATCCCGGCGCAGGCGTGCTTCAACTCGACGGCAAAATGATCGACGCGCCGCATTTGAAGGCGGCGCTGTCGATCTTAGTCGCGAGTTTAAGCCGCCAGCTTCCTCAGCACATAATGCAGGATGCCGCCGTTCATGAAATATTCGACCTCGTTCGCGGTGTCGATGCGGCACAGCGTGTCGAAGTTGAAGGTTGAGCCATCCTTGCGGGTGACCTGAACCGTCACGGTCTGACGCGGCTGAAGCAATGCGACGCTGGTGATCGTGAAGCTGTCGTCGCCGGTCAGGCCCAAGCGTGTCGCGGCTTTCGCCTTCCATGAACTGCAGCGGCAACACGCCCATGCCGACGAGGTTCGAGCGGTGGATGCGTTCGAAGCTTTCGACGATGACTGCGCGGACGCCCAGCAGATTGGTGCCCTTCGCCGCCCAGTCGCGGCTTGAGCCGGTGCCATATTCCTTGCCGGCGATGACCACCAACGGCGTGCCGTCGGCCTTGTGCTTCATTGCGGCGTCGTAGATCGGCATCGTTTCGCCATTGTAGCTCGACATGCCGCCTTCGATGCCGGGGACCATTTCGTTCTTGATGCGGATGTTGGCGAAGGTGCCGCGCATCATGACTTCGTGATGGCCGCGGCGTGCGCCGTAGCTGTTGAAGTCGGCTTTGCTAACCTGATGTTCCATAAGGAATTTTCCGGCTGGCGAGTTGGCCTTGATCGAACCGGCGGGCGAAATATGGTCGGTGGTGATTGAGTCACCCAGGATCGCCAGCGGCTTGGCTTCGATGATGTCCATCACCGGCGCGGGGGTCATGCTCATGCCCTCGAAATAGGGCGGGTTGGCGACATAGGTCGAACCGGCGCGCCATTGATAGGTGTCCGAACCTTCGACCTGAATTTTCTGCCAGTGCGCGTCGCCTTCGTAGACGCTTCGCATAGCGCGCGGTGAACATGCCGCGGTCGATGTTCGCGGTCATCACGTCGTGAACTTCTTGGTTCGTCGGCCAGATATCCTTCAAATACACGTCGGTCCCGTCGGTCGCCTGACCAATCGGCGTGGTGGTGAAATCCTCGGTCACCGTGCCCTTGAGCGCATAAGCCACCACCAAAGGCGGCGAGGCCAGGAAGTTCGCGCGCACGTCGGGCGACACGCGGCCTTCGAAGTTGCGGTTGCCCGAAATCACCGAGGCGGCGACGATGTCATTGCCGTTGATCGCCTTCGAAATCGGCTCGGCCAGCGGGCCGGAGTTGCCGATGCAGGTCGTGCAGCCATAGCCGACCAGGTTGAAGCCAACCGCGTCGAGATCGGCGGTCAGGCCTGCGCGGTCGAGATAATCGGTCACCACCTGCGAACCCGGCGCGAGCGAGGTCTTCACCCAAGGCTTGGGCCGCAAACCAAAGGCATTGGCCTTGCGCGCCACCAAGCCCGCCGCGACCAGAACGCTTGGGTTCGAGGTATTGGTGCACGACGTAATCGCCGCAATCACCACATCGCCGTCGCCGATATCGTGGGTCTTGCCCTCGACAGCAACGCGCTTGGCACCGTCATGCTTGTAAACCGACGCGAGGTCGTCGTTGAACACATTGTCGACTTCAGTCAGGATAACCTTGTCCTGCGGGCGCTTGGGGCCGGCAAGCGACGGCACCACGGTCGCCATATCGAGCGACAGCGTATCGGTGAAAATCGGGTCCGCCATATCGGCATAGGCCCACAGACCCTGCTCCTTGGCATAAGCCTCAACCAAAGCAATCTGGTCCTCATCGCGGCCCGTCAGGCGCAGATAATCGAGCGTCTTTTCGTCAATGCCAAAGAAGCCGCACGTCGCGCCATATTCGGGCGCCATATTGGCCAGCGTCGCACGGTCGGCAAGGCTACAGCGAAGCCAGACCCGGCCCGTAATATTCGACAAAGCGCCCGACCACACCCTTGGCGCGCAGCATTTGCGTCGCGGTCAGCACCAGATCGGTCGCGGTCACACCCTCGGCCAATGCGCCGGTCAGCTTGAAGCCAACGACTTCGGGGATGAGCATCGACACCGGCTGCCCCAGCATCGCGGCCTCGGCCTCGATCCCGCCAACGCCCCAGCCAAGCACGCCAAGGCCGTTGATCATCGTCGTGTGGCTGTCGGTGCCAACGCAGGTGTCGGGATAGGCGATGGTCGCGCCGTCGGGGGCGACCGAAGTCCACACGGTCTGCGCGATATGCTCCAGATTGACCTGATGGCAAATGCCGGTTCCGGGAGGAACGGCCTTGAAATTATTGAGCGATTTCGAACCCCATTTCAGGAAGTCGTAACGCTCGGCATTGCGCTGATATTCGATTTCGACATTCTGCTCGGCGGCCTTGGGGTGGCCGAATTCGTCGACCATGACCGAGTGGTCGATGACGAGATGGACCGGCACCAGCGGATTGATCTTCGCCGGATCGGCCTTGAGCGCAGTCATCGCATCGCGCATCGCGGCGAGGTCGACGACGCAGGGAACGCCGGTAAAATCCTGCAGCAACACGCGGGCAGGGCGATACTGGATTTCGCGGGTGGACTTGGCGTCGGTCTGCCAATCGACCATCGCCTGAATATCCTGCACCGAAACGGTAAAGCCGCCATCTTCAAAACGGAGCAGATTTTCGAGCAAGACCTTCATCGAAAACGGCAACCGCGACACATCGCCCAGTTTCTCCGAAAGCTTGCGTGATGGAGAAATAATCCACCGTCTTGCCGCCAGCGGTCAAGGTGGAACGGGTCTGCAGGCTGTCTAATCCGATTGCGGTCATAAATACCTCGTCTGAAAGTTGGGCTTTTAGCCGGTATGGGGGTGACAACAGTCCTTTCACCGGCCCGACTTGTCGTCAGGGCCTTAAGAACGGTGTCAGCGAGAGTCAAACCAGCGTTAAAGCGGGAGATGTCGTTTGCTGGCCGCGCCTTAGCGCGGTTGGGGAAGGGGTGCAAGGTTGCAAGCTCAAAATGCCTCACCCAAGGAGATGAACTATTCACATAGAGCAGAGGAAGCACGCGATGCCACTATGACTACGTTCACCACCGTTACAGCCGAACTCCACACCAATCCAACCATACACGTTGGTAGCGTGTCAGGAATTCCGTTGGAATTCTAAAATTGGTTTGCAAAAATGGTCGGATCATCACAAATCATCTTATGTAGGTGGAATATCAGAATAGATTGAACCGCGTTAAAGCGCTTGCAGAGCCGTACGCTCACAATAAAATTCAGATGCTCAGGCGGGTATATTGCGATCAAAGTTCGTTCGAATTGCCAGAAAAACATAAAATAGAATTTGAAATTAAAGAAAAAGTTGCTGACTATTATGCAATAGATTTCAATTCAGTGCTAATATGTGGATCCGCACATCTAGGGTTTTCTCCAACCAAAGAAACTATTTTTGAAATTGGAAAATCTGATATTGATATAGCTATAGTGGATTCTAATCTATTTCAACATATATGGTCCAGAATTATAGAAGAAACGCATTCTTTTAGTTATCAAAATCTTTTCCCGCCCGGTCCAAATCGATGTAATGGGGCAGAATTTGTGCAAAATATGATAGCAAGGCGAGGGCTGATACATGGGCATTTGCTTCCCAAAACTGGCTCGTTTGATGCTCATAGAGAACTGACGACAGAGCTAACAAAGTCTTATAGTGCATATTTTTCAAAAGTCTCGTTCGGGTTTTATATGAATGAGATTGCCTTCCATTTAAAGCAACTCAGCGCAATAAAAGGTATTTTTCAAGATGTTGAATAATTTGAGATATACTGTTCGTTCGAGAGAGATTGTGGACCTAATATCCGCACTAAAAAATGATGCTTTGATTCTGTCGCCATATTTTCAGAGAAATTTGGTATGGCGTGAAGGTCATAAAAAAGATTTTATCGATACAGTTCTAAATGGATATCCATTTCCGCAGATTTTTCTAGCCAGAGGCCCAATTGATATCGAAACTATGAAGGCTTCAACCTGTGTTGTTGATGGCCAGCAGAGACTGAATTCAATAAGGGAATTTGTAAATGACAAATTTGATGTTAAAGGGAAAAAATTTAGCCAGCTAACGATCGAAGAGAAAACAGAGTTTTTAAAATATGAAGTTGCTGTTATCGATTTCGATTTGAACGCGGATGACAACAGGTTAAAGGATATTTTTCATCGGCTCAATAGAACTTACTATGCTTTGTCAGGAATTGAAAAAATAGCATCCGAGTTCAGTTCATCGCAGTTTTTAATTACCGCGCGAGTTTTATGTGAACGGTTTGATGATGAAGACAATGCTGATGATATCGAACTGACCGATCTTTTCGATGACACTGATAATGTTTTGGATTCTGAGCAGGGTCAGATTGATAATCAGTTTCATATTGATCCAGCGCTTGGACCAGAGATACAAAAATGGGCAATTATATACTTGACTTAGCAGGCTGACTTTGGCATATGTGGCTTCACAAGGAACGAAGCCATGATAACCGATATAACCAACCCAATTTTTCACGACGAAGCCAAGGCTCTTGCACACCTTGAAGCATCGCGCTGGAACGGTGAGCCTTATTGCCCTCACTGTGGCTCAACCCGCGTTCGCCGTATGGAAGGCAAGACACAGGCTGGCATGTTCCTTTGCAACGATTGCCGCGACAAGTTTACCGTCCGCACTGGCAGCGTTATGGAGCGCAGCCACGTTCCTTTGCACAAATGGTTGCTGGCAACGCATATCATGGCCGCTTCAAAGAAGGGCATGAGCGCAAGCCAGATGGCCCGCATGATCGGCGTCACTTACAAAACAGCATGGTTCCTTTGCCACCGTATCCGCGAAGCAATGGACGGCGCGACCGGCAACGGCCCTCTAGGCGGTGGCAGCGGCGTTGTGGAAGCCGATGAAACCTATGTAGGCGGCAAGGCCCGCAACCGCGCCCACCGCAATCCTGCCCCTAAGAAGGCCGTTGTCGCACTGGTTGAACGTGAAGGCCATGTCCGCAGCTTCCATGTTGCCAACGTCAACGCAAAGAACGTCCGCGCCTTGCTCGTTACCAATGTTGACCGCAGCGCCCATCTTATGACCGATGAAAGCCCTGTCTATAAGGGCGTCGGTCAAAGAGTTCGGCGCTCACTATGCGGTCAATCACAGCGTTAAGCAGTTCACCGGCCTTGGCGGCTACAAGCACAGCAACACCGCTGAAAACTTCTTTTCGATTTTCAAGCGCGGCGTCATTGGCACGTATCACCATATGAGCGAAGCGCACCTTGGCCGCTACTGCCATGAGTTCGACCTTCGCTACAACACCCGCGAAATGACAGATAGCGAACGCGCTGCGGTCATTGTGAAGGGCATGGAAGGCAAGCGCCTTACATATCGGCGGACTGATAAACTCGCCGCCTAAGACGGCTGTGATACCCCGCCAGATCGGGACTAAGCGCAAACGCTACTTCGATTGACTCGACTCTTTGCCACCCTTCTTGCTAGCCTTGTGCGGCTTGTGAGGGGTGGCAAACATTGTCTTTAGCGCCGCCTCTCGACGGGCTTCTGTTTCCACTTCGGAATATATTTCATTGGACGAATGTTTTGGCATGCACCCTCTTTTAGACAAAATCCAAAAACTAGACAACCAGGTTAAAATTTATGCCCTGAATGGCGTAGCTATGGCCTTCGCAAACGAAATTGAGGACACTATGTTTTGGTCATATGTGGCTGCGTCTGGCCAATCCTTTGAAGTCGCGGCCAGGCACTTCTATCAGTCCGTAAAGTTCAAAAACAAGCAGGACAGCACGGACGAAGCTATCAGCAAAAAATTCGAAAGCACACTGCACCTGAAGACGTGGAAGGCTCTAAATGCTCGTATCCAAAGTCTATTGGGCGAAGGCAATAGTTTGCGGAATCTGATTGGTCACAATAGCGTTTCCATTAACGTTTATGTGTCAGCAGACACATGTCCGGACGACGAGTTGATTGAGATCGAAATAAGACACGAAGTTCAACAAAAAGCTGCAATGGTAAAAGTCCGAAGAAGATCAAAAATGACAGTCGGCGAACCAGAACTGACAGAATATTGCGGGAAACTAATTAGTCTGTATCTAGACTTGGAACATTTCGCGGAAAATATTTTGAAATTCGGCTCCACGAATCCAGAGCGATATTCTCACGGCGTATAGGTGCGACATCATCCACATCGCACCAAAACTCCACGGCCTCTAACACCGCTTCCAGAAATAACGGCTTCATTCGCTTTAGCGCATCTGGTGTAATCTCAATAGCACCGGCCTGTCTCGAATCTGATACACCCATTTTTCTGCTCACTCAAGTATATAATTGCCCAAAAATGGATAAAAGAGAGATCAGACGGTGCGTTCTGTCGGCTTGTGTCGAAGGGAGAAGTGTTTTCTACATATGATTCTAGTAGAAAAGTACCACTCATGTTTGTTCTAAATGTGATGTCTACGTATCATGCTGGTTATTACAACAGAAATGCTCAAGTTAAAACTATGCTTGAGCAATTTAACAATCAATATGATGCCGCCGATTATTTGATAGAAAAATTAAATGTTACAGCAGATCATATCCGTTTAGTTATCCCGCCATCGGGTTCTATGTGGTGGAATAAAGCAAATCTTTTTACTCTCATAGTTGAGATAATGAATAAAAGTGGTGATTTGAAAGCGGTCGAGTTAGCTCGAGAAAATCTGGCAAATTTCGCAAAAGAGGTGCCTAAAGATTATCAACTTGCTGCACGCGAAGCTGTCAACAATAAGGCTGAGCGTCTCTTGCGTGCTGAGTATGTTGCTGAATTGATTTAGTCGCTCTCCAAGCGGTTATTTATATTGTAAACGATTGCCTGATGTTGTAATTAACCTTCTGGCCAGTTGCGGACTTTTTATTCCTTGGCCCCCTGCAACATCCGCGTCACTTCCTCCCGCGACCGGAGCTATGCCACCACCATCAATTGCGAAGGAAACGGCGCGGCCAGTGCAACCGCCTCCTCAACGCTCCCCGTCTCCCATTTCATATAATCATCGGGCTGCAATATCACCGGCATCGCCTTGGGATGTAACGGCGTGATTAATCCGATTAGGCAAGGACGACGACGGTTATATCAGGTCATTTGCTCCGGAATGCCAGTTTGAAAGCGATGACGAAATTGTCTTGGTCGAGCTTCCCTGAAAGCGGGTCGTCCCCCTTCGTGTAAGTTACCCCTACGGCGGGGATGAATGCACCACCTTCGCCAACCTCCTCGAATGCGCGCTTGCCGAGCTCATAGTCAGCGGACACTTTGAAATTCGTCGTGCTTTTCTTGAAGTTCTCGATGCGCAGTGCGTTACGTTGAACTGCGTAAGTCCAGCCTCCGCTTGCTCTCAGCACGAGGCGATAATCGGTAAAGCGAGGCGAGAAGGAAGTTTTCAGTTCAATTTTGCTTCCTGCAACCGAGCCGTGAGGTTGGATGCCCGATGCATTTACCTTGGCCGACAATATTTCGTCGTAGAACAGCGTAATCAAAGGCGAAAAACTATATACTATTGCCTCGCCAATTGGCTTGCCGTCTTCGATCCTAAATGTGGTTCCCCAGTCAGGCATATGAGGTTGGACAACGATATTACCGGTTAACGATGTTTCATGCTGCTTCCCACACGCTACGGGAACTGGCACGACAGCGCAATTTGCTTTCGGGTCCGCAAAAATTGTTTTGTCCTTGGCGCCCAGCTTGAAATCGACATAGCTGTGCAACTTGCCTTCGCTCACTTCCCAGTCGAGCAAGTATCCAACTTCGCCCTCGAAATTTTGCACTTTGCTTTTTTCTTGCGTGTTGATCTGCGCTACAGCACGGGTAATGATCATGTTTTCTATGTCATTGTCATACTGATATTGGGCGCGCAAAGCGGCATCCAGCGCCCAGCTATCTTTCTGCCCTTTAGCAGAAGTGAACGATATCTGGGCAGGCTGTGTCCATGGTTTTTGGGCAGGCTCCTCACCGGCTTGCATCGTAACCGAGTTTTGGGCGTTGGCGGATATCGGCGACACCAGGCCGATTGATGCTATTAATAAAGCAAATTTTTTCATGGATGTGCCCCTGACAGAGTTTTTTTTAGGTCGGGCCATTTTATCGTAATTTTCAGTTCGCCTTTGACAAGAACACGAAGATTCTGAGGACGACGGAACTCGCGGTTTATCCATTTGCGGACAAACGTGTCCAGATTTTCGCCAGTTATGCCCAGATGCTGGACCGTATCGGTGTCGAGGGGCGGGCGGGCAGTGAGGTCGCGTCGGGTATGCTTTTGCAACTTTAAAAGCAGCCTCGCGTCGTCGCTCATATTCTCTATCGTCATCAGGTCCTCCCGTGCATAGGAAGTGCTGTAAGCCTCATGCTGAGACGATACGCGTGATGAGCGTCACGCTATGAAGTTATCAGTTTCTTGCAAGCCAGCGTTTCACCCCTCCCGTAAAACCTCCGTCACTTCCTCCAGCGTCCCGCGCACCCTTAGCAACTGGTCTTTGCCGAAGACGATCAGGCATTCGTCGTCCCTGCCGTCGGACGAGCGCACGAACTGGACGATCTCCGGATTGACCGAGATTTTCTGGCCTCTTGTGTCGGTCATGGTGACGAACGGGATCATGGGGGTTCCTTTGGTTAAGGGCGTTCAATTTGGCTTGCGGGCAGTCAGCAAAAAAAGACTTTCCTACAAAACACCATATTGGTTATCATAAATCGATAAGGAGAACCAATATGAACCAACCACATAATCCTCGCTGTCCGTTAAGTGGTCACCGTATCCGGCATGATGGCTGGAACATTGATCGGGTAGAGCAGTTCCTCCGGCATTTGTCGATCACCGGATGCGTCCGCGAAGCGGCGCTGATGCCTGGCATGTCCAAAACCTCGGCGTATCGGCTGCAACGGCGCTCGCCCGAGTTCGCGGCGGCGTGGGATCAGGCGTTGCGAAAAGCCGGTTTAATGCGCGGGTTGATCCGGGCAAGTCGCAGGCACTGACAAGGATCGGGCACCTGCATTCAGTTTGGTAAGTCCATTGCGCGTGCGCCGGGCGTAAATGTGCGTTCGCCGGGCGTAAAATCGCCGCCATTCGGCGCGGGGTTTACCTTTCGTTTACCATCCTTGCGCGATAATGTGTGTGCGACCGGTGTAAACGGGATTATTGGGACCAGATATCATGAAAAATTTTGTCTATTATGCTGCTGCCGTATTGGCCTTGCCGATGGCGGTTGTGGCTTCGACCGAGGCGCTGGCGCAAAGCGCGGCGCCTGCTGCTGCTGCGCCTTCACCGGTAACGCTGACCAGCGATGTGAAGATCGAGCGAGTCGAGGTCGATGCGGCGGGCAAGGAAACCGTGACGCTGCACGCGCCGAAATCGGTCGTCGTGCTGCCCGGGCGACAAGGTGATTTTCACGCTCGAGGTGACCAACACCGGCGCGCTGCCCGCCGCCGGTTTTCGCGCGACCAACCCGATGCCGGGCGCAGTACAGTTCGTCTCGGTCGCCGAAGAGTGGGCCGAAGTCTCGGTCGATGGCGGCAATGTCTGGGGCAAGCTGGCGGCTTTGAAGGTCAAGACCTCGCCTGCTGATGGCACCGCGCCAGTCGAGCGCGGGGCCGATGTTGCCGATGTGAACTCATGTCCGCTGGATCTTCCCCGATGCGATTGCGCCGGGCGGAAAGCGCAAGATCAGCTATCGCGGCGTTATCAAATAGGCATTGGCGCTGTCCCGCGCTGGCACAATGGCGCAGGTTCGACAGGGTAAATGCGACTCGAGGGTTGGATTAACCACCTTTAGGGGTGGCGTTTGGGTGCGAGCGGCCGCAGCGTGAGCCTATGACGTTCACAGGAGTCCACCTTATGCGACGCTTTCCTCGCCTTACTTTGCCTCTGATGCTGGGCCTTGCGCTTGCGCTGCCGCTGGCAGCATGCGGCGGCGAGAGCACTAACGAAGCGGCGGTGGCCGAGCTTGACAACAAATTGGTGGGCAAGGGCAGCGACCCTGAGGCGAACCTGGCCTTGAACGACCGCATTCTGGTTGATCCCGATCTGACCGACAGCGCCAATGTCAATACCGTCAAGATCGCGGACAAGCCTTTGTCGGGTGCACTGCCTGCGGACAGCGGCTATGACGGCGACGCTTCGATCGAGGCGCTTGATGGCGCAAAGCTGATGCGCGCGCCCAAGGCGAGCGTTGTGGCGGCCGAAGATTGCGCGACCTGCGGCGAAAAGCGCGCGGTGACTTTGGGCGCTCTGGCCGCGGACCAGGGCGTGACCCGCGGCAAGGGTACTTGCGATGCCAAGCTGCAATATGGCGCTGGCTGGGCGCTGCGCATGCCGGCTGAGTTTCCGGTATATCCGCGCGGCCGCGTGAAAGAGGCAGGCGGCGTCGATGGCGGCATTTGCGACATCCGCGTTGCAAGCTTTACGACTGCTGCCAACATGCAGTCTGTCATCGACTATTACTACACCCGCGCGCGCAAATCAGGCTACAACGCCGAACACCAATTGCGCGCCGGAGAGCATGTCCTTGGCGGCACCCGCGACAATGACGGCGGCGCCTATTTCATCACCTTTAACGCAAACCCGGGCGGCGGCACGTCGGTCGATATCGTCGCCAACAATGGCAGGTAAGCGTTACACGAACCGAAGCGACTGGGGCGGCCTTCAAAGCCGCCCTATTTTTTTGTCCTGTCCAATCGCACGCCCGAACTGCGCAGATAGTTGATCAGCTTCTTCTGCATGTCGGGAAAGGCGATTATGGGATGCAGCATCTCTTCGGGGCTGTTGCTACCGGCAGGCGCATATTCTGAAAATCTGGACCAATAAACGCCCGCCTCGGCGCGTTTACCTTGCGATGCGGCGATGAGCGTTTCGGCGAGATAATAACGCTGCCGGTAAAAGCTCGCCGTCGGCAGATCGGTCGGACCGATTTCTGCGAGCTTGTCCGGGCGGCCCTGCGACAATGCTGCGAGCACCAGCAACAGGCGGTTGTTACCCATATGCGGATTTTGCAACAGGATTGCGCGATCAAGTAATTTTGCCGCATCGGGATAGTCGCACTCCCCGGCGAGGGCGGAAAGCGTGCCCAAAATGATCGGGCTGTTTGGGTTGGCATCAACGGCGCGTTTCGTATAAAAATTGGCAGAGACGCAATCCCTGGCTCCATAAGAAAGTCGCGCAACCGCATAATTGGCGTAGGCATCATCTGGATCGGCAGCGATTGCGGCACGCGCGTGTTCCATCGCTTCGTGTCTTGCAGCTGGCAAATTGAGGCGAGCCGCCGTTCGCTCGATAGTAAACATTGCCCGGGCGGCGAGCACGTTGGATCGCACATATTCTTCACCCACTGGCATTTCGAAACATAGCGCCAGTTTCTTTTCAAGGTCATCGGTACGGTGCGCCATGAATGTCACATATTTCAGGACGCATGGATAGCCGCCGCGATTGTCGCTTTTGTATCGGGTTATATTGTGCGTTGTCACGATGCCGAACGGGCCGCTAATTTGAGGAAGGAGCGGCGCAAGCGCATCGGATATTGCGTCTGGGTTATCCGGAAGTGTGATCTTGCGGGACCAGATTGTCGTGTTCTTTTCGCCTTCACGCACATGCACATATAAATCGAGCCGGTTCGCGGACGAATGTTCGAGCCGGGAATATAGCCGGAAGACATATTCACCAGCCGTGTAAGTGGGCTGCTGCGTCCGGTCATCCAGAACGCGGATGCGTGCAAGTTTGAAGCGTGGCAAATTGTCGTGAAAATTTGCATTAACAAGGCCTGCCACCCTTATATTGTCCGCATCTCGCCCGGCATTGATGGGCATCACCTCCAGAATGGGGCTGGATATGGATCGGTCATTCCTGCTCGATAGATACCAATAAACAGCTGCGGCTGCCGCAATGATGACGACCAAGGCAATGGCGACTTTCAAACGATGGCCGCGAACTATTGCAGCCATGTGAAGCGATGCGGAAGACTTGGAATGCTTTTGATCGAACCGGAGATCGTCGTGCACCGGACAAAAATCTGCACCATGCTCGGTTGATGTGAGCGCCGCAGTTGGCAGAATATCCACCAATGGCCGATATAGCATAGGATAGGCTGTCGCCAGCTTACCCAAACGGACAACATACGACCCGGGCTGCAAGTAAATACACAATTCGTTGAACGGACCATGTTGGGCATAATGGTTTTCGAGCGTTTTACGCAGACGGACCATTTGAACCCGCGCCGAACTATCGGACGCTGCATCGAAACTGTCGGGTCGGCCCAACGCTTCGGTCGCTACAACGAACGACTTCAACTTTTCTGCCCTGCCATTCGCCGTTTCTTCGACCAGATAGCGCAACAGTTTTGACAACACCGGAGAGCGCCGTAACACAGGCTTTGATAGCACCGCATCGGCCTCTGCCCGCAGGATATTGTTAAAGCCGGTACGCGGCTGGGGATCGTCCACAAACATCGATATTCCTTCTGAACTGGTCAGTTATTGCAGAATGTCGCGCGGTGGTACGCAGCAGGTAACGTTACAGATTGCATGTAACAGGTGTAAACACGCCTTTTATAACTGTGACTGAACGCGCGAGAGTGCGGAACGATCCAACGGTTTTCGTAGCATTTTCGCGATTGGTCATATTTCCAACCGTTTCAAACTGCGCAGGCGGCAATAATCCCGCCATCTATCACGGCATGAATTGTCGTCCGTTCGCTGTCATTGCGGTTGTCCTGAGCGGTCTGGTCCCTGCCTTCCAACCCGCAAGCGCCGGTCATCCCACCCACCAGCGCGCGACAGCGACGGCGACAATTCTGTCACCTGCGACGACATATGACGTCGCGCGTGGCAAGGCCTGGGAGGGAAGGGGCCATTCAGGCGGGCCTCAGTCTGTAAAAGTGCGCTTTGTTGACGAAAACGGCTTTGTGACAGCCGTGGGAAATCCGCGCCGCCACGTTATCCACATCATTGATTTACCCTGACCCGCCTCGGGTCCAGCGTCGAGGAATAATACATGTATAGTGCTTTGCAGCGTCAACCTATTATCCGGCAGCAAACACGGCGTGTCGGTCTTGCCGAAATTGCCCGACTGCTGGATGTGCCCGTTATTGTCGCAACTTATTGCGGCGCAGACGGGATCTGGAATCATGCTACATTCGGGCTCGATTTCGGCTTCAATTGGTCTGAATTCGCTGCTGCGGTCGATGCCGAATGCACCAAAGGGGCAAAGATCATTCCCAATGTCGAAAGTCACGAATTGCTCAACCGATGGTCCGGGTCGCTTATCAATAGAGGTATCCGGTTCATGGTCGGGATTCCTTTATGCGACAGCGATGGTTGGAAAATTGGCAGCATAGCCGTGGTTGCCGACCAGAAAGACGTCGCGCGAAACGGCATCCCGATCCGCCGATTGGGCGAACTGGGGAGGCAGTTTGCAGGAATAAAAGCGTAGAAGTGTAGCGCGTTGCACCGGCTTCGAGTTTATTTCCCCGTCAGATAATATCCCGTTCCGGCCGCCTGCCACTCCTTCACGCTCTCAATCGGCGCAACCAACATCAGGACATTGAGCGCCAGATTGTCGCGGATCATGTAGGCTGTGAATGCCTCGAACAATAACGCGAGTGCCAGCGTCACCTTCCACGGCAGGCGCGACGCCAGGAAGAAACCCAGGATCATCCACACCAGATCGAACACGCTGTTGATGATACTGTCGCCAGCATAGCCATAAGAAATGGTCACCTCGCGGTAACGGTCGATAATGATCGGCGAATTTTCGAGGATTTCCCACGCGCCCTCGACCAATATCGCCGCGCACAACGCCAGCCCCAGCGGCCATTTTTTCAGCAACAACCGCCCGAGCCCGAAGAAGATAAAGCCGTGGATGATATGGCTCATCGTGTACCAGTCGGCGATATGCTGGCTGTTTTCCGAACTTTGCACGATGCCGTGCCACAGCTTGACTGTCACCGCACGCGCAGATCGGCGGGCGGTCCATCGCGAACAATATCGCGATGAAGGCGAGCGATAGCAGCAAGGCGATAGCCGCACTGAACTTGCTAACCCGAAGCGGCCAATCCATCTGCTTTTCCCCTGCCAAAGCACTTGACGCACCCGTCACCTTTCGCGCAGTAGCGGCTATGCCCAACCGTCACAATGAAAAGCATGAATTGGAACGCCGGGGACTGCTGTTTGTGCTGTCCTCACCGTCGGGCGCGGGCAAGTCTACCTTGTCGAAAATGCTGCTCGATGCCGATGACAATATTTCGCTTTCGGTATCCTACACCACGCGTCCGCCGCGTCCCGGCGAGGTCGATGGCGTACATTATCATTTTACCGACACCGCGACGTTCAAGAAAATGGCGGCGGATGGCGAATTCCTCGAATGGGCGCATGTCTTCGGGCATCGTTATGGCACGCCAAAAGCGCCTGTTGAGAAGGCGCTGGCCGATGGTTGCGACGTGCTGTTCGATATCGACTGGCAGGGTGCGCAGCAGCTGTATCAGGAGGCTGGCCCGGATGTCGTGCGCGTCTTCATCCTGCCGCCGTCGATCGAAGAACTCGAACGCCGCCTCCACACCCGCGCGCAGGATAGCGACGAGGTTATCGCCGACCGGATGAGCCGGGCGAAGTCTGAAATCGGGCATTGGGATGGCTATGACTATGTCCTGATCAACGACAATGTCGAAGGCTGCTTTATTAAGGTCCAGCAGATATTGACCGCCGAACGCATGAAACGGCGGCGGCAAAAGGGGCTGATCGGTTTTGTGCGGGATTTGGCGGCGACTTGAGTATAGATATACGTCGCCCCCGCGAAGGCGGGGGCCTCGGGAGATTTAGCCCAACACATGCAGAATAAACCGCCTAAGGTCCCCGCCTTCGCCGGGACGACGAAAACGCTAAATCCTTAAAAGATCCAAAAACCTGACCGCAGCCATAAACTCGGCCTCGACGGTCAGCGCGGTTTTTGTCGGCCCAATGGTCCGCGCCCCACAATTCTTCTTGCCAAAGTTCGTCGAGGCAGGCGCGTGTCCCAAAGCGCTGTCGGCGTCCCCTGCCCGCTCGACCAGTGCCAGCGTCAACACCAGCGAACCCGATAAATGCGCGAGCTTTGCCATTGCCGCCAGTTCGAACGTCCCGCGCGCCGCCACCGCTGCGCGCAGCTTGGCAAGCGTCGGCTCGCGGCTGCGGCTGGTGCATGATGCCCTCGACGATCACGAAGCTCACATCGTATCGCGCGCGCGCCCAGTCGAGCCAAGGGTCCCACACCGCCGCCTGCCGCGCGCCTAGCGGCTCGTCCGCGGCGGCGCGGTAACATAACAGGTCGGTTTCGCCATAAGCGGCAATTGCGGTTACAAAACCGTCGCGGTCGGCACCGATATGGTCAATGGCGGCATTGGCAAAACCGGTCATTGGCATGTGCGCGGGGTCGATTGTCTTCTCGACTGCCTCCCATTCGGCGACCACCGCATCGGCGAGCTTCTTTGTCGGCAACGCCAGTTCATTGCGCGTCGGGGTCTTCACCGGCACGCCCGTCGAGCCGGACCGCATGGCCGAAGGTGCTTTGCTCCAGCGATAACTTCTTTCCAGAACCGTCTCATTGTGGCGGTTGGCTCTTCCATCGTTTAGACAGGAACACGGGCACGAGCAGGAAGTCGGCCATCCCGACGAGGAACAGCACATATCCTGCCGCCCTGGGCAATCCGAACGTTTCGCGGGAGATCACCGCGAGGCCAAGCACCAGCATCACCGCCCCGGTTATCCGGCAGATGTTGATGATGAGGAAACGGTATTGGGCTTTGGTTTCGTCTTCGGGTGTCATTTCATTCCTCCCAGCAAGGCTTCGAGTTCGTCCATGCTTTCGGCAATCGCGTCGGCCCCTGCGCTGCGAAGCTCATCGACCGGATGATAGCCCCAATTGACGCCTATCGTGCGGGTGCCTGCAGCCTTGCCCATGTGGATGTCATAGACGGTATCGCCGATCACTACCGATTCCTCGGCCTCGACGCCCGCGTCGGCCAGCGCCTGATAGACCATCGAGGGGTGCGGTTTGGACGGGTGGCGGTCGGCGGTTTGCAAGGTAACGAACAGCCCCCTGATGCCGTGATGATCGAGGCAACGTTCGAGGCCACGGTCCGATTTGCCCGTCGCCACGCCGAGCAGCCAGCCAGCCTCGTCCATCGACGACAATAACGCCGCGATGCCGTCATAGAGCGGCTCATGCTCGAGCCCATTGTTGCGCAGGATGAGGTACGACGCCTTGTAGCGCGCCGCCATGTCGGTGTGCACTTGCGCCTCGGCATCGGGCAGCAATACCCGCATCGCTTCCACCAGCGAAAGCCCGACAATCCGCCGTGTCGCATGGCGTGACGGCGGGGTCATTCCGGCTTCGTCAAAGGCATATTCCATCGCGAGGCAGATATTCGCCTGGCTATCGACCAGCGTTCCGTCGCAATCGAAAATGGCGAACCGCGTCATGCTGGCGGGTTCCGCATCAGTTCGGCCAGCGCCGGATTGCCCGACGCTGCGACGCCGTCCGCCGCCGTCGCGCGCATGTCTTCGCTCTTGTGCTGGCCCAGCTTTACGGTGCTGCGCCACTCGCTGATGGCCATCTCGAACCCGACTATGCCGCGCAGTAACTTGTCGAAATGGCCCTCTGACATCTTGTCGCGGGTCCATACGGGCTTGGGCAACAATCTAGCTTCCTGCGCGTTGGAGAGTGCGTCGATCTGCGCGACCAGTTCGACCTCGTCCATTTGCCGGACCGCGCCTTGCAGTTCAAGCGCGACATAATTCCATGTCCCTACCTGATCGTCGACGCCATACCAGTCGGGGCTGATATAGCCATCGGGGCCGTTGACCACGAACAGTGCCTCTGCACCGTCGAGATTTTCGGTGATCGCATTACGCCGCGCGATGTGGAACCCGATGCGTTCGTCATCGAGAAACACGAACGGCACATGTGCGACGCGCGGGCCTTCGGGCGTTGCGGCGAACAGCGTGCCGAAGCCGATCTCGGCGGCAAAGGCGCGTAGCCCGTCGCGTTGCTTGGATCGAAATGCAGGATGCGGATGCATCAGGTCTTTTTCTTTGGAGCGGCCTTTTTGATGACCGGCTTTTTCGCAGCAATCTTCTTGCCCGCCGCCATCTGGCTGCGTTTCTTTTCCTTGGGCTTTTCCGTCACAGCGCCGCGCGACCGGCGCTCGCCTTTGCGTTCCTTGCGCGCCGATTTGGCGATGTTGGCCGCGACGCGCTTCTTGCCCTCGGCGGTCTCGCTGAATTTCGGCGCATCGAGCACCAAGCGCATCGCCCAGCTCGATCTCGAAACCCAGATCGGCAAAGCTGTCCTTCATATGCGGCGGCAGGTCGGCGCGGACGTCGATCTGGTCGCCTTTGGGGTGGTCGATTCGGATGCGCCGCGCGTGCAGGTGCATCTTGCGGCTGATCGTGCCGGTCAGAAACGCTTCCTTGCCGCCATATTTGCCGTCGCCGACGATCGGGTGGCCGATGGCCGCCATATGCACGCGCAGCTGGTGCGTGCGGCCGGTATAAGGCTGCAACTCGACCCAGGCGCAGGTGTTGCCCGCGCGCTCGACGATGCGGTAGCGCGTGCGCGCCGATGCTCCGTCTTTTTCATCGACATGCATTTTCTCGCCGCCCGAACCCGGCTGTTTGCCGATGGGCAGGTCGATAAAGCCATCCTCGATGGCAGGAACGCCGACGACCAACGCCCAGTAAACCTTACGCGCCGTCCGCGACGAAAAGGCCTTGGCAAAATGCCCCGCCGACGCGCGACGTCCGCGCCACCAGCAGCGCGCCCGATGTATCCTTGTCGAGCCGGTGGACCAGCTTGGGCCGGTTATCGAGGCCAAAGCACAAGCGCATCGAGCAAGCCATCGACATGGTTCTCGGTCTTGGTCCCGCCCTGTGTCGCCAGCCCCGCCGGTTTGTTGAGCACAATCGCCGCATCATCGCGGTGGATGACCATGCCGAGCGCAAATTCCATTTCGTCGTCGGTCAGCTCGCGGCGTTTGCGCGCAGGCCGCGCACTATGCCGCCGCAGCCACATCGGCTGGCGGCACGCGCAATATGCTGCCCCGCCTCCAGCCGGTCGCCCGGCGTCGCGCGCTTGCCGTCGACGCGCAACTGCCCCGTCCGCGCCCAGCGCGAGACGATGTTGAACGACGCATCGGGCAAATGCCGCTTGAACCAGCGGTCGAGGCGGATGCCGTCATCATCGGCTTCGACGGTAAACTGGCGGATGCCTTTTTCGTCGTGTCTTGCTCATGCCCAGATTGCCTTTGCTGCCGTCATTCCGGCAAATAATGCGCCGAGCGCCAGTAATACCGATGCCAACGCATAGCCCGCAGCAAGCCCCATTTGCCCGCGCTCGACCATCTGCATCATTTCAAGACTGAACGCGCTGAACGTCGTAAAGCCGCCCAACACGCCAACCCCTACAAACAGCCGCAACGATTCCGCCGAATTATCCCCGCGCAACACCCATGCCGCCAGCACGCCCATCGCCAGCCCGCCCAGCACATTGGCGGCAAAGGTCGACCACGGCCAACCGCCTTGGCCAACGGGCAACGCGCGGGCAGGCCGTAACGCAGGCCAGCGCCAATCGCGCCGCCGGACATGACAAGAATGATGGGGTTCATAAGCGCCGCCTTAGCGGGGGATAAAGGATAAGGGAAGGCGGGGCTTTATCCCAACCCTTCCTGCTTCTTGGCCGTGGCCGCTGCCAACTCCATGATCGCCACACGCAACTCCGCCGGTGCGATCACAACAAATTCCGGGCCCAGCCCAAGCAACAACCGCGCACCTTGCTCCATATTTTCATACGGCAGATCGAGTTCTGCCCAGCCATTGGCATCGGGAGTCTGCGCTTCTGCCCCGGCCTTTGCGGCATATGCGCCCAGTTCAGCGATACGGCGACGGCCCTCGGTAGTTACACGCAGGTGCGCCGTTTCGGGCCGCAAGCCTTGCTCGAAACGCTTCAACTGCGCCGCCCAATGATCGGCAAGATCAAAGTCCAAGGGTCGGTCAAATCGCTCCGCCTTGATCACAAGTTCGGAAATCCCGCCCACCCGGTAGGTCCGGTATTCATTCTCGATCCGCCCGACCAGATACCAGTTTGCGCCCTTTTGCACCAATCCCATCGGGTCGATCACCCGCTCGCGCGGGCCTTTCCAGCTCTCGTAGCGCATGGCCAGCCGCTGTTGATCGATCACTGCACGCGCTATCGAGGGCAGCCAGATCACCGGCTCTGCTGCGCGGTACCAGTCGGCGGGGTCGAGATGAAACCGCCCCACTATCCGGTCGGCAACTGCGCTCCCCTCTGGCGTCAATGCCGCCAGCAGTTTTCCGCGCGCCCGTCCTGCCGCTGCGCCAAGCCCCAGCGCGCTTGCCTGTCCCGGCATCCCTATCATCAGCATCGCCTCGGCTTCGGCGGAATCCAACCCAGTCAGCTTCGTTTTGTAGCCGTCGAGCAACGCGAACCCGCCGCCTGGGCCACGATCACCATAGACCGGCACGCCCGCCGCGCTCAACGCATCGATATCGCGATAGATGGTGCGCACCGACACCTCGAATTCGTGCGCCAACGCCTCCGCCGTCAACCGCGCGCGCAACTGCAGCAGAATCAGGATCGAGAGCAGGCGGCTGGCACGCATAATTTATTCTAGCAGAAATTAACTGACATATCTTGTCAGTTATTGAGGCGTAACAGCGTAGCCGACTTTGGAGAATTTTATGGAAAACCAGCACAGCCGTTTCGCCTTCCAGACTGGCATTTGGCGTGTCCACCACCGAAAGCTGCGCGAACGGCTAAATGGCTGCACCGATTGGTCCGAATTCACCGGCACCAGCGCCGCTCGCGAGATTATGGATGGTGCCGGCAATATCGAGGATAATTTCCTGAACGACCCCGTGGGAGCTTATCATGCCGCCGCGCTGCGCCGCATAGATCCTGTTAGCGGGGAATGGACGATCACTTGGTTCGACCAACGATACTCCGACGTCGGCCCAGCCATGCGCGGCCATTTCAAAGGCAGCACCGGCACTTTCCTTTGTGACGATGTGCTTGACGACAACCTCATCAGCGTCCGTTTCATCTGGTCGCGCACCGGCACCGCCAACCCGCGCTGGGAACAGGCATTTTCAGCCGATGGCGGCGAGAATTGGGAAACCAACTGGATCATGGATTTCGAGCGCACCGGCTGAACGGGAGGAAAAATGGACCATAATGCAGACTTCGACCGACGCCTGCTGCTGAAGGGCACCGCCGGACTGATCTTAACCGCTACGGGAGCAAAAGTGATGAGCAAACCGGGTTACAGCAATGCCGGAAAGCCTGGCAAAATCACCGGCAAAGGGGTTGGCGATTTCGACTTCCTCACGGGCGAATGGAAAATCCACCACCGCCGCCTGAAAGACGGCACCACCGACGTCTGGGAGGAATCAGACAGCGGCGCGACTGTCCACCGCGTGTTGGACGGCATGGGCAGTATCGAGGAACTGCGCAAACCCGATGGCGGCTTCATGGGAATGGGCGTGCGTGTCTGGTTACCGCAGGAGAAAAAATGGGCGGATCACTGGACCGGCACCTATAACGGCGTCGTCAACCCCGCACAAAAGGGGGATTTTATCGACGGCGAAGGCATTTTCATCACCCATGAAGAAGTTGACGGCGTCAAATGGCAATATCGCGGCGTTTGGGATCGGATTACGCCGAACAGCTGTCGCTGGCACCAGTCATCGTCCAAAGACGGGGGCAGGAGCTGGGAATGGAACTGGTGGATGGACTGGACGCGGGTTGTGTAAAAAATGGGCTTCGTAGCATCGGTGGAACATGGACTCACCACAAAGCAGCCCCTCTGAATTTTATCTTCACCCGGGCCATATCGCGCCTGCCTTTCCTCAAGACAGAACGATGTTAAACCCTCGGTTTGGACGGTCCAGCAGATATTTTCTTGGGCTCGGCGTGCACGCCGAGCCGCCGTTCCTTGCGCTTGTCGTAAAACTTTTTTGCCACAAACGCGCCGCCAACCAGTAATGCGCCTGGAATGGACCGCGTTGCAATCCGTGTTGCTGCAATGCCAATACCTGCACCGAGCAGGCCGTTACCCCGGCGCTTGCCGATAGCGTCACCGACGACTGCACCGAATATCGTTTTCAACAATGGCATATTGCCCTCCTAAACCATGTTTTCCGGTCTGACATGGGCATCGAAGGTGGCTTCGTCAACCAGTCCGGATGCTAACGCGGCTTCGCGCAATGTGGTTCCATCTGTATGCGCTTGCTTGGCGATTTTCGCGGCGTTGTCGTAGCCGATGACGGGCGCAAGCGCGGTGACGAGCATGAGCGAGCGGTCGAGCAGTTCGGCGATGCGTTTGCGGTTGGGTTCAAGGCCTTCGACGCAGTTTTTGGCAAAGGTTTCCATGCCGATGCTGAGCAGTTCGATCGAGCGCAGCACATTGGCACCGATCAGTGGCTTGAACACGTTGAGCTCAAGATGCCCCTGCATCCCGCCGACGGTCACCGCCTGATGGTTACCGATGACTTGCGCCGCGACCATCGTCAGCATCTCGCACTGAGTCGGGTTGACCTTGCCCGGCATGATCGAACTGCCGGGTTCGTTTTCGGGGAGCAGGAGTTCGCCAAGGCCGGAGCGCGGGCCGGAGCCGAGCAGGCGGATGTCGTTGGCGATTTTGGTTAGGGAGACGGCGAGGGTGTTGAGCGTGCCCGACAGGTGCAACCAGCGCGTCATTCGAAGCGAGTGCTTCGAACTTGTTGTGTGCTGGCGTGACAACGATCACCCGCCAGTTAGCGCCGCAAGTTCAGCGCAGAAATCGTCGGCAAAGACCTTCGGCGCGTTAAGGCCTGTGCCGACAGCGGTGCCGCCTTGTGCAAGTTGCCGTGACATGCCGGCCAGAGCGCCGACTAATCGCGCTGTCTGCGCCTGTCGACTTGCATGCGACATAGCCGGAAAATTCCTGACCAAGAGTCACCGGCGTTGCGTCCTGCATATGCGTTCGACCGATCTTTACGATGTCGCCCATGCCTTCGGCTTTGTCGTCGAAGCGCGACCAGTGCAGCACTTCGAGCGCCAGAAAAGGTCGTCTATGACCGCAGCATGCGCCGCAATATGCATCGCCGTCGGAAAGCTGTCGTTCGACGACTGGCTCATATTGACATGGTCGTTGGGATGCACTGGCGATTTGCCGCCGCGCGTCGCCGGTCAGCATTTCATTGGCGCGCCCGGCGATCACCTCGTTGACGTTCATGTTCGACTGCGTGCCGCTGCCGGTTTGCCAGATGGTGAGCGGGAACTGGTCGTCATGCTTGCCAGCGACCACTTCTGCCGCTGCGGCCTCGATGGCATCGGCCAGCTTGGCGTCCAGCCCATGCTTCCGGTTCACCCGCGACGCAGCTTGTTTGACCAACGCTAGCGCGTGGATAATCCCGATCGGCATCCGCTCATGCGGCGGGAAGGGGAAATTTGCGATGCTCCGCTGCGTCTGCGCGCCCCAATAGGCGTGAGGCCGGAACTTCGATAGGGCCAAAACTGTCGGATTCGGTGCGGGTATTCGCCGCGTCACTTCTTCCGCCCGAAGTCCACGCTTACGACGTTGGAGCCGTCCTCGACGACCACCGCGGGTTCGTCATTGCCCGCCGCTTCATGCGGCTCAGGACCGGTTTCACCCGCGTCGACATGGAATTGCAGCGCGAAATCGACCGCCGGATCGACGAACGCGGTAATCGCCGAATAGGGAATGACGAGATGCGACGGGATCTGGCTGAACGACAGGCCGACTTCGAAATGCTGCGCCTCGACCTTCAAATCCCAATATTTGTGCTGGAGCACGATGGTCATTTCGTCGGGAAAACGCTCGTGCAGATGTGTCGGGATGGCGACGCCGGGCGCTTGTGTCTTGAATGTGATGTAGAAATGATGGTCGCCGGGCAGGCCATTCAGCGCGACATCGCCGAGCACACGGCCAACCACGGCGCGCAGTGCCTCTTGCACGACGTCGTCATAGGGAATCAGGCTATCGGCATGCTCTTCGCTCATGCGCGCTTGGTGGACTGTGAGCCACGCAAAATCAAGACGCTTGTTATTGCCAAATGCGCGAACGTGGCTATAGCGGCGGCCATGCGCACAGGGACTATCAGCCGCAAGACGAACGAAACGTCGATCGATGTCGAAGTCAATCTCGACGGCACCGGCATATATGAGGTTTCGACGGGCATCGGTTTTCTCGACCATATGCTTGAACAGCTATCGCGGCATTCGCTGATCGACCTGAAGGTCAAGGCGGTTGGCGACCTGCATATCGACCAGCATCACACCACCGAAGACACCGGCATCGCGATTGGCGAGGCGGTGTTGCAGGCGCTGGGCGATAAGCGCGGGATTACGCGCTATGGCTCGGCTTATGCGCCGATGGACGAGACGCTGACCCGCTGCGCACTCGATATTTCGGGGCGGCCCTATTTTGTCTGGAAAGTCGCGCTGTCGATGCCGCGTCTGGGCGAATGGGATACCGAGCTGATCGAGCACTGGTTCCACAGTTTTGCGACGAGCGGCTGGCATTACGCTGCATGTCGAAAATCTCTACGGTTCGAACAACCACCATATTGTCGAGAGCTGCTACAAGGCGCTTGGCGCGCGCATTGCGGCAAGCGGTCGAGATCGACCCGCGCAAGGCCGATGCGATTCCGTCGACCAAGGGGACGCTGTGATTCCCCTCCCGATTGCGGGAGGGGTCGGGGGTGGGCCTGTGACGATTATGTTGCACGCTCGCCTACGGCTCGCCCCACCCCTAACCCCTCCCGTTTACGGGAGGCGAACTTGACGCTTGCGCTGATTGATTATGGCGCGGGCAATCTGCATTCGGTGCATAATGCGTTGAAAGCGGCGGGGGCGGCGGATGTTGTCGTTACCGCTGATCCTGATGTCGTGGCGAAGGCCGACCGGATTGTGTTGCCGGGGGTCGGGGCTTTTGCGCATTGTATGGAGGCATTGTCCGGCATTGACGGCATGATTGACGCGATGGAGCGGCGGGTGCGCGAGTGAGGGCATTCCGTTTCTGGGAATTTGCGTGGGGATGCAGCTTTTGGCCGATGCCGGCGTCGAGCATGGCACGACCAAAGGGCTTGGGCTGGATCGGCGGGACGGTGCGCGCGATTGCACCGTCGCCCGACATCAAAATTCCGCATATGGGCTGGAATGACGTTGTGCCGAGTGCGATGGCGCACCGTTGATCGAACACAGGCGAGGCCTATTTCCTGCATGGCTATCATTTCGATGCGGCAGATGCGAGTTCGATGTGCTGGCCACGACCGACCATGGCGGGCCGTTGTCGCTGCGGTCGGCAGCGACAATATCATCGGCGTGCAATTCCACCCCGAAAAAAGCCAAGCCTATGGCATCAACTTCCTCAAACGCTTTCTGGAGTGGCGGCCTTGATCGTTTTTCCCGCAATTGACCTGAAAGGCGGCGAGGTCGTTCGGCTTGGCCGAGGGCGATATGGACCGCGCGACGGTTTATGCCGATGATCCGGCGGCGCAGGCGTTGCGCTTTGCCGAGCAAGGCGCAGAGTTTCTGCATGTCGTGGATTTGGACGGCGCATTTGCGGGACGCCCCGAAAATGCCGAGGCGGTTGAGGGCATCATCGAGAATTTCCCCGGCTATATCCAGCTCGGCGGCGGTATCCGCAACGCGCAGACGGTCGAGCGCTGGTTCGACATGGGCGTGGCGCGGCTGGTGATTGGCACGGCGGCGCTGAAAGACCCGCAGTTCGTCAAGGACATGGCGCGCGAGTTCGAAAACGGCATCGTCGTCGCGGTCGATGCGCGCGACGGCTTTGTCGCGACCGAGGGCTGGGCGGAGAAATCCGATATGCCGGTGATCGATCTGGCGCGGCGGTTCGAGGATGCGGGCGTTGCCTCGATCCTGTTCACCGATGTCGGCCGCGACGGGATGCTGACCGGGTGCAATATCGACGCGACGGTCGATCTGGCGCGGCGGGTGAACATTCCGGTGATCGCCAGCGGCGGGGTGAAGGGGATTGATGATATCCACCTGCTGTCGCTGCACGCGAAGGACGGCATCGAGGGTGTGATTACCGGTCGCGCGATTTATGACGGGCGGCTGGATCTGGCGACGGCGATTGCGATGGGGAATAGGGCGTGATGGCCCCCTCTCCAAGCTACGCTAGTCGGCAAGCCGACAAGCTTCGCTTTCCTCTCCCGCAAGGGGAGAGGAGTTTCGTGGCGTTGCTCCTCCCTCCTTGCGGGGGAGGATATGAACCGGCTTGAGCAGCTTGTCTGCCTTAGCCGGAATTGGAGAGGGGGCTTATGACCGTCCGCATCCGCGTCATCCCCTGCCTCGACGTCTCCAATGGCCGCGTGGTCAAGGGCGTGAACTTTGTCGACCTGCGCGATGCGGGTGATCCGGTCGAGCAGGCGCAGGCTTATGATGCGGCGGGGGCGGACGAGCTTTGTTTTCTCGATATCGGCGCGAGCCACGAAGGACGCGGGACGATCATCGATGTCGTCCGGCGCACGGCGGAGGTGTGCTTCATGCCGCTGACCGTCGGCGGCGGGGTGCGAAGCGCCGAAGATGCGCGCGCGTTGTTGCTGGCGGGGGCGGACAAGGTCGCGGTCAACAGCGCGGCGGTGGCGCGGCCCGAGGTTGTGGCGGATATCGCCGAACGCTTTGGCAGCCAGTGTGTGGTGGCTTCGGTCGATGCGCAGGCGAACGCGGTGATCAGATGGGAAATCTTCACCCATGGCGGGCGCAATCCTACCGGCATCGACGCGCTCGAACATGCGGTGAAGCTGGCGGAACTCGGCGCGGGCGAATTGCTCGTCACCAGCATGGACCGCGACGGCACGCGCGATGGCTATGACCTCGCACTGACCCGCGCGATTGCCGATGCGGTCAATGTGCCGGTCGTGGCAAGCGGCGGCGTGGGCAATCTCGACCATCTGGTCGAGGGCGTGCGCGAAGGCCATGCCAGCGCGGTGCTGGCGGCCTCGATCTTCCATTTCGGCCAGCACAGCATTGCCGAGGCGCATGCGGCGTTGAGGGCGGCGGGGTTGCCGGCGCGCAGCTAATTCCCTCTCCTTTGGGAGAGGGTTGCGCAGACTTGCAAACTTGTTTGCTTAGTCGTAGCTGGGTGAGGGGTTCTGCGCCATCGATAGCGCACAGCCCCTCACCAACTTCGCCTAAGCGCATGTCGGCTAAGGCTTCACAATCCTCTCCCAATGGGAGAGGGAACTCGTCACCACCTGATCAACCTCGGCACCACCAACCGGCCAATCACCGCACAAACCGCCCACCGCCAGCGTATACCAAAGCCCGATATAGATGACGTTGTTGAACGGGCAGTGCAGGTTATAGGCAAACGCACCCAATCCGCCTGCCGCAATCCCGGTCAACCACCCTGCGCGCGCAGGCGAGGTTGGCGCGCCGCGGCGCAACGCGAGGACCATCGGCACGGCAGTCGCGAGGCCGCCGATGGCGCTATACATCATGCATTTCATTCCCGATTGCATCGCCGACACCGCAGGGCCGATCTCGCCGGTTGATCGCGACAATCATCGCTGACAACGGGAACACCACAGCGGCGGCCAGCGCGATTTGCCAGCCATTATTGCTCTTGCCGACCGACGGGCTTGCCATCGAGGTTACCGCATGCGCCGTCGCGCCGCCGAGCACCAGCAATATGCCTGCGCGGATCAGAAACATCTCGTCGGGCTGCCCCGCCATGACGTCGGCGCGGATGCCCTGGACGCCAATGATCGACCGCGACCATCGCGGCCAAGATCGCCGCAAGCGATCAGCAATCGGACGGCGCGGATTTAGCGCCGTCACCGGCTCCAGATCATCGACCAACGCGGCGATATCGAATTTGCTCGTCATCTCATTCACTCTCAATTAAGCGCGGCCAAGCGTTTGAGGCCGCGATGTATATTTACTTTGACCAATGGCTCGGACTGGCCGCATTTGGCACAGGCCTCGGCGATGCTGAGGCCGTCGATTTTGACCAGCCGGATGGCCACCGCCTGACCCTCGGGCAATTGGTGGAGCAGCCGGTCGATGCTGATTTTCGCGCCGACGACATCTTCGTGGCTGCCTTCGCTGTGCTGGTCCTGCAATTCGTCGGCGGCATGGCGATAGGTCTGGCGCAAGCGGTCGACCCAGCGATAGCGCGCGATTGCCGCGAGCCACGGCAGGAAAGGGCGGGCAGGGTCGTAGCTCGCGCGCTTGCGGTGGAGCGAAATCAGCGTGTCCTGCACCAGATCATCGACCGCATCGGGCGAAATCTTCTGCGCAAAAAACCGAGTGCAGCCATCGTCCGGTCTGTTCGAGCAAAACCGCGTAAGCCTGCTTGTCGCCGCCTTGGCTGCGCGAGTCATCAGGTCGCGCAGGGTTTCCTCGCGCGCGATCATTTTTTGCGGTCAGCAGCTGGTCGAGCGACAGGCTGCCGCCGCCGCGAACTATGAGCACCAGAGCCAGCGCGACCCAGATCATATGCACCGACCACCAGGCCTCGGGATAGACGAAAAGCTGGATCACCATTGTCATGCCGAGCAACGCGAGCGCGGAGAGCCGGGTAAACAGGCCGATGACCAGCAGGACAGGGAAACAGATGTTCGGCATAGGTCGCCATATAGGCGGCAAATTCGGGGGGCAGGGGAACGCCCTTATATTCCTCCTCAAATAGGAACATGGCGGTGTCGCTGACCGAGAGCCAGCTGCCTTCATCGACCTTGGTGCGGCCCGAGCGCCAGAATATACCCGCCAGCGAAATGCGCACGAAAAGCAGCATGACTGCGTCAATCCACGGGGCCGACAGCATCGCGACAGCGCGGTTATAGGGGGCAGTAATGGCGTTCATGGTCTCATCCGACATTGACCAGCGCGCCCGCGCCGATGAGGTGAAGGATCGGCTCCAGCGGAGCCTGTTCACCTGCCTGTTCGATGGCGATGGCCAGAAGGTTACCGAGTGACGCGTTTTTTCGGGCGGATGCAGAAAAGACCGCGAGTTGGACGGCGTCGAGCGGGAGCAACCGGACTTCGGCGTCGGGGCGGACGCATAAAATCGCCGCTGGTTGCTGGCCCGCCAGTTCTTGCAAAGCTGATGCTATTGGCGCGGAGATGTCGACAATCCGCGCCGATGGATGCGGTGCGACGGGCAGCGCCAGCAGGGCCGCTTCGTCCAGCGCAGCCAAATCGGCGAGCGTCAACGGCACGGCTTCGGCGGCGTGGTAGCTTTCGAGCCATGCCCATTCGATTTGCGCGAGTTCTCTTGTTGCTGGATCGCTCAGACAATCCGTAAAGCCCAGGCCGATTCGGTTGGCATCGCGGGATCGGGCCGTGCCCGTCTCCACAAAATCCCGGGCGATTATGTTGAACGCGGCATCACCCATATGCTGGCGGGTGAGGGGGAAGGTCTCTTCCAGCGCGACTATCCGCGCATGACTGATTGTATTGGCGTGGGCCTTTAGGCCGAGCAATATCCGGTCAGGTGGGCCGGCAAAGAGCGTGGGGTCTAAACGGTCAGGGCCGTCGTTGATCGTGTCGATAAAATTGGTTTGGGCGTCAGAGAGCGAGGGCATGACAAGCCTTGTTCGATTACCATCTTGGCCTTGCCCGCCTCCCCCATCAAAACCGTTAGTCGGGAACATCCGTGTCCCATTCGATCAGCGTCGGCTTGGCCCCGGCGCGTTCGATAAAGCGGCAGTAGAGGCTCCACGTCGCATCGGTGACGTGGCTGCCATGATCGTCGATCAGCAACGGCCCACTGTCATGATGTTCGACCGCATGCCCCGCGAGATGGATTTCGCCCACCCAATCGGGATCGATGGCATCGACATAGGCTTTCGCCGAAAATCCGAGATTGGTTGCCGATACTTCGACATTGTTGATGTCGAACAACAGGCCGCAGCCGCTTTTGCTGATGAGGCGCTCGATAAATTCGACCTCGCTCATTTCATCGCCGCGATAGGCGAGATAGCGGGAGGGGTTTTCAATAAGGATCTGGCGTTTCAGGCGGTCCTGCACCTTGCCGATTTCGCCTGCGAAATGGTCGAGCGATGCCTTGGTATAAGGAACGGGCAAAAGGTCGGCGAAACGGTTATGCGCGTTGCCGGAAAAGCTCAGATGGTCGGAAACCGATGCCGGCTGATATCGCTCGCACAGGATCGCGAGTCGATCCAAGTCATGCTCGTTCAACCCGTCGGCAGACCCCAACGACAATCCGACCGAATGAAAACTCAGCGGATAATGTTCGGCGATGGCGGTCAGCCAGCGATGCGGCGGACCACCATCTCCGAAATAGTTCTGCGGATGGACCTCGACCCAAGCGGGGCGACCCGAGGGGGAGTTTTGGCCGAGCAACGCCTCATAATGTTGCGGCTTCAAACCAATCCCGACCGAGGGAGGGAGAGCGGTCGGGCGGCTGCGCTGCAAAAGGCCGGGCGTCATGTCCATCCGCAAATCGTAACAGGCTTAGCCCTTCATCGGAACCGGCTTGGCATTGCCTCGCTTGGCCGACAGCGATCCGCCCATTTTTTCGCAGGAACCGGCCTTGACATATTTCCAGGCATTGCCCTGATAATCGACGGTCGAGGTGCCAGCGCAGCTTGTGCCCGGACCAGCCGCGCAATCATTCTTGGCCTTCAGCGAAACGCCATAGCAACGCTCTTTGCCTTCAGCGGCAGCAGCAGGTGCAGCGGCCAAAGTAGCAGCGGCGGAAAGCGCGGCAGCGGCGCCAGCGAGTTTCAACATCATATTGCTCATCAATCTTCTCCAGATAGGCTCAGGCGCGTTGGCCTGTGGGGGTGGGACCAGCAAAGTTGCGGTCCTGCCACTGGT
>CAWFCI010000023.1:0-11241 GCA_963814305.1 uncultured Alphaproteobacteria bacterium | reverse complement strand
TTTTTGCGGCTCAATATTCGCGGCTATTGATCTGACGGTTCCATCAATGGATGCCAAGCCTTCGGATGATAGACCAACGGATAAGGGACAAGGCCGATAGCGCCAAAACTCTGCGCTCGGGGCACCTATCGTCGCTTCTCAACGCCGAAGCCTCTTAAGGGCCAAAATAATGGTAGTTTCTCTGCAACTTCGTTTTGGTCGACGGATCACAGTCACAATAAATATCGTTTAATTTAATTCTGCCCTTGGGGAATTTCAGCTTCATCCCCAATCCAAAGGCTGTGGCTGTCAATGCGCAGCCGCGTGATGCCGCGTAGCGCGTCCGTTCTTGCTTGCGCTTCAAGCCGGAACATGTCTTGGGTTTGCCGTTCCGCGAACAGCAAATCGGCGAGATCAATCGCTCCGAGATCGTAGCCACGTCGCATTTTCAGTACCGCTGCAACCTGTGCTTTGGCTCCATCCCTGCTACGCTGCCAAGACTCCCAGGAAGCCTGAGCCTTAGCTAGTCCGCCATCAGCCATTTCCATGACATTGAAAGTGACGGCCGATGCGTCAGCGGCGGATGCGCTTGCCTCGCTCGCCGCCCGATCCGACAAGGCTCGCCGATGGCCACCGCCGAGCGGAATCGAGGCAATCAGGCCGACACCCTTTTCCTGGCCATTTCGCTCGCTGAATGCCCGGACGCCGAACGTAGGATCGGCCACACGATCGCGCCGTGCGCGGTCGGCAAGCGCTTGCATTCGCGACGCCTCTGCCCTCGCTGCGGCAATTTCGTGGCTCCGCGCAATGACCAGTTCCCGCAGCGATGCGAATCCACCTTCAGGAATCATCGGGGTCGTCAACTCTTCGGGATGGTCGGGTAGCAGAAGCGCCGGAAATTGCGATGTCAGCCGCGCCCGCGCGAATGCAATGCGCCCTGTTGATTGCTCGGCCTGCAATCTTGCGGCGCCCAGAGCGGCCTCGGCTTGATCGACGTCAAGTTGGCTCGCGTCACGCAGTTGGTGTCGGCGTCTGACCCCCGCTAGCGAACGGGTTAGATTATCGACCGCCTGCCGGTTGACGACCTCCTCTGCACCCGCGCCCAGCCAGTCAAACCATAGGTCAGCCAGCAATACGGCTGTTTGGTGCTTTACGTCCTCGGCCCGGTTTTCGGCTGCGACGATTCCGAAATCGCCCGCCGCACGGTCCAATACGGCTTTGCCGGGAAGGCGAACAGGCCGCGTTAAGGTGGCGTCGTACTCGCCATAGCGCCCCTCAAGATCGACCGACCGGCGCACCACGCTTGTGGTCAGCGTGAATTCGTTCGAGCCTGAACGCAGCGCGTGGGCATTGGCACGAGCCGCCTCTGTCCTCGCCTTGGCGGCGAGGACCATCGGATGCTCATCGAGCACTTTCTGCACTTGCTCTTCCGGCGGCAAGCCAGGTTCGGCAATCGCAGCACTCGTAAAAAGGGCAATGGCCAGCCCGAAAATACTGGCGCGCATCATGCTACATCTCCAACAGGTTCGGGTTGCGATCCAGCGTCACGCTCTGCCTTGTTCTCGCCAAAGCGTTCGTAGAGAATTGGCAGAAGTACCAGGGTTAGGAGGGTGGCACTGATCAGGCCGCCAATCACGACGATGGCGAGCGGTTTCTGAATTTCCGAGCCCGGGCCGGTTGCAAAAAGCAGCGGAACGAGGCCGAATGCAGCAATGCTTGCTGTCATCAGAACCGGGCGAAGGCGGCGGGCCGCGCCAAGCTTCACAGCATCGGCGAGCGACATGCCGGTTTCCCGCAACTGCCGAAAATAGGACACCAGCACCAGACCGTTAAGGACCGCGATGCCGAGCAGTGCGATGAAGCCGACTGAAGCGGGCACCGAGAGATATTCACCGGAGATTGCCAGAGAGATCATGCCGCCCACCATCGCAAACGGAATATTCACAAGGATCAGAACCGACGCGCGGACCGAGGCGAGCGTTGCGTACAGAACAAGAAAAATGAGCAGCAGTGAAATCGGCAGTACCACTAACAAGCGCGCGGAAGCGCGCTGCTGATTTTCGAACTGACCGCCCCACACGAGCCTATAGCCCTGCGGCAAGATGACGTTGGCCCCGATGTCCTGCTTGGCAGCTTCAACATAGCTAACCAGATCGCGGCCGCCGACAAAGGCCTGGATCATAGCAAAGCGTGACCCGTTTTCATGTTCGAGCTTTACCGGTCCAGCAACCTGCGCGACCTTTGCGACGTCACTGGCGCGCAGCAACTGGCCCGACGGCGCGCGATAGAGTTGATCAGCAAAGGTTGCGGTATCCATCCCGGTCCCGCCCGTGCCTTTTATCAGGATCGGCACGCGGCGATTGCCTTCGGCGACGACACCAGCGCGGATGCCTTCGACATTGGCGCGCATCATGTCTTGGAGCATATCAACTGGCATGCCAGCGCGACCGGCGGCAATCCGGTCCATATCGAGTTGCAGGTAATCGACCGTATCGTTGGCAACGGTCATGGCTTCCGTCGTGCCCTCAATCTTTTCCAGCCTGCCTTGGATCTGTTCCGCCAGCCGCGACAGTTCTTTTAGGTCAGGCCCAAAAAGCTTGATGACGAGGTCGCCGCGCGCCCCGGTCAGCATTTCGGAAATCCGCATTTCGATCGGCTGCGTGAAGCTAGGCTCTATCCCCGGAAAATCGGCCATCACTGCCCGAATCTTGTCGGTCAGCCAGTCCTTGTCGCTGACGCGCCATTCGTTGCGGGGTTTGAGTTCAAGGAAACTGTCGGTTTCATTGGGACTCATCGGATCGAGGCCAAGTTCGTCGCTGCCGACACGGGCGATGACCGCCTGTACTTCGGGCACATCCTTCAGGATCGCCTTTTGCACCTTCAGGTCGCCAGCGGTGCTGTGATCAATGCCGATGCTCGGCAACTTCGTGAGTTGAACAATCATCGACCCTTCGTCCATGGTTGGCAGAAAGGTCTTGCCGGTGACCGAATAGGCCAGCCCAGCGATAAGCAACGCAGCTCCGGCAGCTGCAAAGACGCGTTTCTGGTGCGTGAAGGACGATGCGAGTAATTGCACGTATCGCGGGCTGAGCTGGCGCATCAGCCAAGGTTCGTGATGATGGTCGGATTGCTTGAGGACATAGAAGGCCAGCACCGGCACCAGCGTCAGTGACAAGACCAGTGCCGACAGAAGCGCAAGCACTATGGTCATTGCAACCGGTGCGAACAGCTTACCTTCCAGTCCCTCTAGCGTCAGGAGCGGCAGGAAGACGAGAGCGATAATGGCCATTCCAGAGGCCACCGGAGTTGCAACCTCCGCCGTTGCCACGAACACGTTGTTCAATTTGGATGTGCCTTTGTGCTTGGCATCGGATAGGCGCTCAACGACATTTTCGATCACGACGACTGCGCCATCGACGAGCATGCCTACCGCGATCGCGAGTCCGCCGAGACTCATCAGATTGGCGGTCAGCCCCATTGCGCGCATACAGATAAAGGTCAAAAGCGCTGCCATGGGTAGCGCGAGCGCGACGATGATCGACGCACGAACGTCGCCGAGAAAGAGCAGCAATAGGATGACGACGAGGATCGTCGCTTCGACCAAAGCCTCCTCGACAGTGCCAACCGCACGCCCGATCAAATCCGAGCGGTCATAAAATGGTGCTATGGTCACATTTGCGGGTAGTGTCGGCTTCAGTTCGGCGAGCCGCTCTTTGACGCCCGCCACAACCTTGCTGGCATCTGCGCCGCGCAGTCCGATAACCAGACCTTGGACGGCTTCACCCATGCCGTTTTTCGTGACCGCGCCGTAGCGCGTCAGGCTGCCCGTTCGCACGGTCGCAATATCGCCAATACGAACGACGCCGCCACCGGCGCTGCGCACGACAACCGATGTTAGATCGTCGAGCGTCTTGATCGCTCCGACAGACCGGACGATGAGTGCTTCTTCACCGACACCGAGGCGACCAGCGCCGTCGTTGCGATTACTGCCTTCAATTGCCGTCTTCAGGTCTTCGATGCTGAGATTCGCAGCCGCCAGCGCCGCCAGATCGGGCTGCACCTCGAAGGTCTCGACATATCCGCCAAGCGCGTTGACATCGGCAACGCCGGGCACCGTCCGCAAGGCTGGACGAATCGTCCAGTCGAGCAACCGCCGCTTTTTGCTAAGCGACATCGGGCCTTCGATGGTAAACATATACATGTCCGACAGCGGCGTAGATATCGGTGCCAGCCCGCCTTCGACCGATGTGGGCAGATTACCCGAGGCGTTGGCGAGGCGCTCGGCCACCTGGCTGCGCGCCCAATAAATGTCTGTGCCGTCCTTGAAATCGATGGTGATGTCGGCAATCGCATATTTGGCGACCGAACGCAGGATCGTCTGGTTCGGTATGCCTAGCATTTCCATTTCAATCGGCGTGATGACCCGGCTTTCGACCTCTTCGGGCGTCATGCCAGGCGCTTTTAGGATGATCTTAACTTGCGTCGAGCTGATGTCGGGAAACGCATCAATGGGTAGGTTCACGAAGGCCCAGGCTCCCACGGCTGCCAGCACGAATGCCAACCCGAGAACAGCCATGCGTAAAGAGAGCGCAGTTTCTACCAACTTGCGTAGCACGCTTAATTCCCCGCCAGCATGACTTTGAGTTCGCTGACTCCTGAAGTTGCCACAAGCTCACCGGGCTTCAGTCCTTCGGAAATTATCACTCTGTCGCCCGCTCGTCCGGTGCTAACGACGACGCGCTGTTCAAAACGGTTGCCGGACCGGACATACACATAGTCCTTGCCTTCGATCTGGGTAAGCGCCGAGGCGAGAACGCTCGTTCCCGACTGGTTGCCTGTTCCCTTGATGATGGCCATCACCGACTTGCCTGGAACAAGCGAGGGGGCCGCACCGATCCGTGCCTTCGCCGGAATCGACCGGGTCATCGGATCCATTGACGCGCCGACCGACAGGATCGTCCCCTGAATTTCTAGCCCATTTCCGACGCCTAGCAAAACCACTGTCATGCCGGGTGCAACCAAATTGGCCAGCCGTTCGGGTAGCTGCAGATCGAGCATGAGTGCCGCACTATTTTCGATGACAAATGGCGCGGTGGTGCCGCCGACCGGTCCCCCGGTTTGGACATTGACCATTGCAACACGACCCGAAATGGGTGCCCGGAGCGTCACATTGCCGTTTGCGCCCGCTCCGGCTTGGGCGAGAATACGCGCATTTTCTGATACATCGGTGCGGGCAACGCGAATCTGGGCGTTCATTTCATCGGCACGGGACGCGGCAACGATCCCTTCAGCGACCAGTTGCCGGGTTCGTGCTGCCGAAACTTCGGCAAGGCCGAGGCGTGCATTCGCGCGGGCTAGTTCGGCTCCATATTGGACCGGTTCGCGGCTCTTGATCACCGCGAGGGCTTGTCCTTTGGTGACCGCTTGGCCTTGAACCACGAACAATCGGACCACGGCCCCATCGAACGGCGCTGTTACCGCTACCTGTGCTTCAGGCGGCAGCGATATGGCTGCGGGGACAGTTCCCAAGGGAACGTCCACCGCAGCCTCCGCCGGAGTGGTCCTGATGCCCAGCCGCTCGATTTGAGTGGCTGTGATGGCACCGGGTGCGACCCGAGGGCCGACGGATAATGATTTAGGGGCAGCCTTCTCGCCGCCCGATGACCAGTAATAGGTGGCCAATCCGATGACGGTGGCCACGGCGGCGGCGATAAGATAGAATTTGCGTTGCATGAACGTGGCATTGACATCGCTTGCTGACGACTTCCTGACGCCGTGACGCAGAATCAGCGAAACTAAGAAAAATCGAGAATGAGTTCGCGCGCATCAGGTTCGGTCCGAACCCGGCCGCCGTGCAAGAGCATGATTCGGTCGACAATGGCGAGGCCGAGCCCGGCACCATCCGGGCTGCAATTGTCGGACCGCCGGTTTCGCTGGATCAATCCGGCAAGTTGGTCGGCGGAAAGTCCCGGCCCGTCATCGGCAACCCGCAAGCTGGGACCGCTCCCTACCGCAACCAGAATACCGCCTCCCTTTGGCGTCACCCGCACCGCGTTTTCAATAAGGTTGCGTAGCGCCGCTGCAATCGCTTCCCTACGACCGTGAATCACTGCGCTCTCCTCACTTGGCGAGAATTCAATCGATTTCCCGTCCGCGATGATGGGAGGGGCTGAACGCGCGATCACATCACGCGCGACTTCATTGAGATCGACGGCGTCGGTAGAGGTTGCTGCTGCTTGCTGGGCATCCATTTGGGCCAACAGCATAAGCTGGTCGATCAGCCTCCGCATCGAAGCCACGTCGCCCTTCATCGACGCTGCGGCGGGATGATCGATTTCATCGAGTTCGAGCATGAGCGATGCCAGCGGTGTTCTAAGTTCATGGGCGATATCGGCAGCAAAGGATTCATGCCGCATCGCGGCGTCGGCAAGCTTTGCCAGCAGCTTGTTGACCGCTTGTGTGAAGGGCACCACCTCCATAGGAAGCGCACTGTCATCGATCCGGATGTCCCGATCCTGCGCGGTCAGATCGTCCAGCGCTGTCGCTGCATCGCTCAATGGGCGAAACGAACGGCGCATCACCCAAAGGCTGGCAATCGTCATCGGAACGAGCAACAATGCCACCGGAAGCGCGACATGCTGGATCATTTCATTTAACGCTGCACGCAAAGCTGCTTCGGTAGACAAATCAGCGAAGGTAAGCCGGTATTGCATCACGACGGCTACAAGTAGCATCAACGTACCTGACAGACCTACCGCCGCAAGTCCGCGCGCCAGTGTGCGAAAAATAGAGGTGTTGCGTGTCATTCCGCGCCTTCCCATAACAAATAGCCGACGCCGCGCACTGTATGGAGCTGTCCGGTACAACCGGCATCATCGAGTTTTCGGCGCAAGCGCGAGACGGTCGCTTCAATGGCATTGGGCGTCACCGGTTCATTGAACCCGTAGAGTGCGTCTTCGATTGTCGCACGCACAACGACAATGCCTTGTCGGCGGATCAACAGCTCCAGCAGATCGGCCTCGCGGCGCGATAGTTCGATGCGGTGTTCTGGTGTGGCTGCCTTCCGCGTAGCGACATCGAACCGCAAAGCGCCAGCCTCCAGTACGGTCGAAACGCGTGGACCTGGTCTGCGAAGCAGGGCGCGCACGCGCGCCGCAAGTTCCTCAATATCGACGGGCTTTACCAGATAGTCGTCGGCTCCGGCGTCAAGCCCTGCGACCCTGTCTTCAAGGCCGCCGCGCGCCGTCAGCACTAGTGCGGGGACGAACTCGCGCGCAGTCCTCTTGCCTCTGAGCCATGCCATCCCGTCGCCATCAGGCAGCCCCAAGTCCAGAATGATCGAATCATAACCGGCGGAGGAAAGCGAAAGATCGGCATCAGCAAGGTTCTCGGCAATATCACAGGCAAAGCCGCGCTTTCCCAAGCCATCGGCAATCAAGGACGCCAGCCGCATATTATCTTCGACAATCAGTAAGCGCACCTTCAACCACCTTCCAACAGTGTCAGTTTTATCAATTAAACAGGCTTTGCCAAAGCAATCATTTGTCCATGTCAGTCGTCGTCGCGATCGTTTTCAGAATACTCCCGCATTGGTTCGGTCGATGAACGCTGCTCGTTGGCTTCCCCCATTTCCCGGCCTTGGATGCTGAAGGCTTGCGGATCAAACTTTAGAACCGCGAAAACGGTCGCGCAGAGGATCAGGGAGGCGAGTGCAATTCCGATGAGCCCCGGCTTGATCGCCGCTTTTGCGCCGGGGTGGCGCACGGCGCTTTTGTTGCCAGTGATCATTGCCAGAACCAAATTCTCGCGCGTCAAGATCGACATCGCGATAACAGCCGCGACGTGAAGGGCGATAAGGCCGAGTAGCGCATAAGCAGCAACTTCATGAATATCCTCTTCGCCGCCTCCGGTCTGAAGCTGTATGCCGGTCCAGCCTACGAAGCCGCACAGCGCCAATAACGCCAGCACGGCAACCGCACCGAGCGCGTTGTGGCCGACCGACGGCTCTGCCGAGCCGGACAGTAAATGCCGGATGTGCTGACCAATTTCGCGCGGCTTTACGAAATTCTTAAAGCGAGCGTGCTCGCCGCCCAGGAAGCCCCAACTGAGGCGAAAGACGATTAGTATTGCTGCGACCCAACCGGCAGCGAGGTGCCAATTGGCAATCATGCTGTCTTCTTCCGAAGATAGGAATGCAATCAGGATCGACGCAACCAGCAGCCAGTGAAAGATGCGGACGCCGGGGTCCCAGACCCTTATCCTGTCGCTTTGCCGTGTTGTGGTATTCGCCATTGACAGTCTCCTTGGCTGCCGATGTGCCACCCTATCCTGACCGGCCCCTGACAGCGTTGTAGTCGCGTGTAAGCGTCTCGGCGAATGTGCACCACCTAATTTTGCGTCCGTCAGGCAGTCGTCAGCTTCGCTACCCATCTTGATATTCAACGGGACCGCAAGTGCGAACGCCCCAGTTCATTGCTCAATTGTCGGCAGCCAATTCAAATAAGGAGGATCCAATCAATGCGTATCAAGTCCATCCAACTCATTGCGCTCATCGCTACGGCAATGACACCGCTGACGCTTCCCAGCATCGTTCATGCACAAACAACTACAACCTCCAATCAATTCTGGTGGCCGGAAAAGCTCGATCTCAGCCCTTTGCGCCAGCATGCGCCGCAATCGAATCCTCTGGGCCAAGACTTCGATTATGCAAGCGAGTTCAAGTCGCTCAATTTGGATGCCGTTAAGGCTGACATTGCGAAGGTTCTGACCACTTCGCAGCCATGGTGGCCAGCAGATTATGGAAATTACGGACCGTTTTTCATTCGGATGGCATGGCATAGTGCCGGCACCTACCGGGTGACTGACGGACGTGGTGGAGCTGGTGGTGGTCAACAGCGGTTCGAACCACTCAATAGCTGGCCCGATAATGTCAGCCTCGACAAAGCGCGGCGACTGGTCTGGCCGATCAAACAAAAATATGGGCGCAAGATATCGTGGGCCGACCTCATGGCCTTAAGCGGCACGGTCGCGTTGGAGCACATGGGCTTCAAAACCATCGGCTTCGCAGGTGGCCGGACTGACGATTGGGAACCGGATACCGTGTATTGGGGACCCGAAAACAAAATGCTTGCGGATCAACGCTATAGTGGAAATCGTAATTTGCAGCGGCCTTTGGCTGCCGTCCAAATGGGCTTGATTTACGTCAATCCAGAAGGTCCCAACGGCAATCCTGATCCCATCGCGGCAGCCAAGGACATCCGCGAGACATTCGGACGGATGGCCATGGACGATGAAGAAACTGTGGCACTGATTGCAGGCGGGCATACATTCGGCAAGGCCCATGGCGCACATGATCCAGGAAAATGCGTGGGCAAAGAGCCGTCTGCAGCACCGGTCGAACAACAGGGCATGGGTTGGCAGAATAGTTGCGGTAAAGGCAACGCGGAGGACACAGTCAGCAGCGGGCTAGAAGGGGCCTGGACATCCAACCCTGTCTCATTCACGACGCAATATCTCGATAACCTGTTCCGTTTTGACTGGGTCAAGACAAAGAGCCCGGCGGGAGCCATCCAATGGATCCCGAGCGATGCAAACGCCGCAGGCCTCGTCCCGGATGCACATGTTGCAGGGGTCCGTCACGCGCCAATAATGTTCACCACCGATCTGTCACTAAAGGAGGACCCCGCTTATCGTGCGATCGCTCTGCGATTCCAAAAGAACCCGCAGCAATTCGCCGATGCCTTTGCCCGCGCCTGGTTCAAGCTGACGCACCGCGACATGGGGCCACGGTCGCACTATCTCGGCAAAGATGTTCCTGTGCAACAGTTCGCTTGGCAGGACCCGCTGCCCAAGGCGGATTACGCACAAATCAATTCAGCCGACGTTACCTCGCTCAAATCCCAGATTATCGGCTCCGGTCTCACGGTTCCGCAGCTCGTTCGCACGGCATGGGCATCCGCCGCGAGCTTCCGCGCCACTGATATGCGGGGCGGTGCCGATGGCGCGCGCGTCCGGCTTGAACCGCAGATCAGCTGGCTGGCCAACAATCCGACCGAACTTCGCGGAGTCCTGACCAAATTGCAGACCATTCAGAGTGATTTCAACCGTGGCCAGCGCGGCGGCAGAAAGGTATCGCTGGCAGACTTGATCGTGCTTGGCGGAAGTGCCGCGATCGAACAGGCAGCAAGCCAGGCCGGGACCACCATCGCGGTTCCGTTTTCACCTGGCCGTGTGGATGCAACGCAGGCACAAACCGATGCTGCCTCGTTCGCACCGCTCGAACCAAAAGCAGACGGGTTTCGCAATTATTACAGCTCAGAAAGTCGACTTTCGCCGGCAGAGATGTTGGTTGAACGCGCCAACCTCCTCAACTTAACTGTGCCGCAGATGACGGTGCTAGTAGGCGGAATGCGCGCCCTTAATGCCAACACCAGCGCCTCGGCCAATGGCGTTCTGACAACGCACCCCGGAACACTGACCAATGAGTTCTTCGTCAATCTCTTGGATATGTCGACTGAATGGAAGAAGTCGGAAAAATCCAATGGGCTTTACGAAGGGCACGACCGGACTACGGGCGCACTCAAATGGACCGCAACGCCGGTCGATCTGGTGTTCGGTTCGAATTCAGAACTGCGCGCCGTTTCCGAAGTCTATGCGTCCAGCGACGGGCGTGACAAATTCGTGCGCGATTTCGTTGCCGCTTGGGTTACTGTGATGGATCGCGATCGGCAGTAAGCTCGCGAAATACCCAGGTTTCGGAGAGGCGGCATCCGGCTTGCCCCCCGCTGTTGCGGTGCTGCCTCTCCGAGACATCTGGCGAGCGATCACTCATTGACTGCAATCTTGCCTGATTGGCGGCACATAATGTGAAAAGGGAGAAGCCGGTTGAGCCGATTGCATCTTCATCGCGAAAGTCATTTGGTTTCACGAATAGGCTGGCTGCGTGCGGCGGTGCTCGGTGCCAATGACGGCATAGTTTCGACCTCCAGCCTGATCATCGGCGTAGCAGCGGCGGCGGCAAAGCCGTCCGATATCCTGGTGGCGGGCGAGAAAGAGCGCGACATCAGCCCCGCTCATTATCAGGGGCGTTGTGGGGAGAATCCCCGCAGATGGGGTAGCCGGAGACGGCGCAGCGGCTCAGGGGAAGGCGTTCACCTTTATCCGAATCCACCAGATTTGGAGTGAAAAAATCTCCCCAGACTAAACCCCAGACTAAAGTTCGGAGTGAGTTTGGGAATATCGTCTAAGTCATTGATTTATTGG
>CAWFCI010000022.1:0-6022 GCA_963814305.1 uncultured Alphaproteobacteria bacterium | reverse complement strand
TGACCTCGATGCGGACATTCGCTTTCGGATCAAACATGATGCTCCCGTGTTCAACCGCCCCTTTCGGCAGGTTGCGGAGGAATATATCGCCGTGCAGCAGCGGCGCGCAAAACTGGGCGAGGTGGCTGCCGATAGCGTCAAGAACGTCGCTAATCGTTGTCGCCGTGTGCTTGACGACTATGTTGGAAGCACTCAAATTCACCTAATCGGTCAAGACCGATGGTCGAATTATCCTACATGGCGACGAGAGAACGGCAAAGGGCGGACGCGGGCAATCGTTAGCGACGCAACCATTGGCGTTGAAATGGGCGCTTTCAACGCGGTTATGAGCTTCGCCATTAGCAAGCGCTATGTTCCAGCGAGCCATCGTTTCGAGGGCAGGCCGAAACTCAAAACCATGCGGCGTGATGAGTTCACGACGGAGGAATATCGTAAGCTGCACAGCTTCGGCCGCAAATGGATCATGGCGGCGACATCGCCGCAGGGCACCTGGTATCGAACCATCTGCTACAATTTCATGCTCATCATGTGCAACACGGGGATGCGCCCGCCGGAAGCGAGGAACTTGCGCTGGCGAGACATCATGGCGGCGAAGGATCGTGACGGCAGGGAGATTGTCGTCTTATCCGTGCAGGGTAAAGGCAAGTCCCGCAGACTGGTTGCTCCCAAGAGTGTCGGCGATTATCTCGACCGCGTTCGCGAGCTTTCCAAGGCTACCAAGCCCGACGACCCCGTTTTCACCATCATCAACGGCAAACCCGCCAAGTATCTCTACAGCGACACGGTGCAGGACCTGTTGACGGAATCAGACTTGCGGATAGGGCCGAGCGGCATTTCCCGTTCGACCTATTGCTTCCGCCATACCTATGCGACCTTCCGCCTTTCCGAAGGCGTCGATGTTTATATCCTTGCCGAGCAAATGGGCACGTCGGTCAAGATGATCGAACAGCATTACGGCCATGTGAATACGGTGAAACATGCGGATCGCGTCCTTATGGGAATGACCGGTTGGGAATTGGCCCGAGAGCCCGGCGACGATAGCGAAGCTGCGGCAAGGGCCGCGAAGGCTGCGGCGACACGAGATCGTGCCGGTCGCTCCCGAATGCCGAGAACCGCGCGGCGTTAGCAGGTCCAGCGTAGTTCCGCTGGGTATCGCTGTCGGTTTTCGGAACCTCACCTTCCAAACGCTGATTCCGCATCGCCGATGCTCTTTGGAGTTTGGCGTTTGCGCCGGTTTTCCGATGCGCCGCTGGCGCTCTTGATCGGGACACCGGCCAAGCGGGTGAAGGAAATAGGTGCGCCGAGCCTCAAGCACCCCTTTGCCCGCGTCTTCCTCGCATTGCGCCCCTTCGCCGCTGGCGAACTTAAAGGGGTGCAATGCGGTGACTTTCCATTAGCAACCGAAAATCTTGGCCGCTTATGATTGATTGGCTATCGCTTTATCAATCACTATTATGCTACATCGTGATTGATAGAAAGGCATCTTATCCATCATGCGCTGGAATTGGCAACTCCCCGACTGGCCTGATTTCCGCTTCGACGCGGATCGCATCCGCGCGTCCGAAGAGCAATTCCTGAAAGGTTCGGGCGTCGTAATCGGTGCGCTGCACCACCTTGACGCCGATGCCCGCGATGGCCTGACCATCGAACTGATTTCACAAGAAGTGGTCGATAGCTCCGCCATAGAGGGCGAAATCCTCGACCGCGCCAGCGTCCAGTCGTCGCTTGCGCGACACCTGGGCTTTGCCGCCGACCAGCGCCGCGCCAGTGCGGTAGAGGCCGGGGCCGCCGAATTGATGGCCGATGTCTATCGCAACCATGCTGCGCCCATAGACCACCAGACCCTGTTTGCGTGGCACACCATGTTGATGAATGGTCGCCGCGATATTGCCGATGTTGGGCGTTACCGTCGCCATGAAGATGCGATGCAGATCGTTTCGGGCGCGCTCCATGCGCCGCGCGTGCATTTCGAGGCACCGCCGTCCGATACCGTTCCTGCGGAAATGTCCCGTTTCATCGCATGGTTCAATGGCAGCGCACCGGCATCACCGAAACCGCTTCCGGCGATCACCCGAGCCGCTATCTCGCACCTGTGGTTTGAGAGCATCCATCCCTTCGAGGACGGCAACGGCCGAATCGGGCGGGCGATTGCTGAAAAGGCTTTGGCGCAAAATCTTGCTGCCCCGACGCTGACTGCGCTCGCTGAAACCATCAATCGTCACCGCAAAGCCTATTACGCCGCGCTTCAGCTTGGCAGCCAGAGCAACGAGATCGATGCCTGGCTGACATGGTTTGCCGATATTGTCATCGAGGCGCAAGCGCGGACGATCACCCGCATCCGCTTCCTGATCGACAAGACGCGGCTGCTCGATCGCTTGCGCGGGGCGATCAACGAACGACAGGAAAAGGCGCTGCTTCGCTTGTTTCGGGAAGGGCCGGACGGATTTGAAGGCGGCTTGAGTGCCGGGAATTACCGAACGATCACAGATGCCAGCCTAGCCACCGCGACCCGTGATTTGAACGACCTAATTGATAAAGGTGCGCTGATCCGCAATGGCGAGCGGCGCTATGCGCGTTATCACCTTGCGGTTGGAGTGGTAGCCGATAAAAGCGCAATTGAATGACTGGACTTGCAACGGTTTTGCGCCGGTCGCCTATCTCATTATGCCACCTTGGCCTCAAATGCGAGCGGGCTAATGCCGCCCAGATATGAATGACGTCTGCGGGTGTTGTAGAACCCGTTGATGTACTGGAAGATCGCAGCTTCGGCCAGCCTCCTTGTTTGCCACTTCTGCCGCCAGATCAGCTCCGCCTTCAACGATTTGAAGAACGTCTCAATAGACGCATTGTCGTAACAATTACCTTTGCCGCTCATCGATGGCCGCAGGCCGTAGGCCTGCAATTTCTTTTGATAATCGTAAGAGCAATATTGGCTGCCGCGATCGGAGTGGAAGATGCAGCCTTCAGCGGGTTGCCGCAGATTTACTGCCATCTCCAGCGCCCGGATCGCCAGATCCTTCTTCATGCGGTCGCTGACCGCCCAGCCAACAACGCGGCGGCTGTGTAGATCAAGAATGACGGCAAGGTAGAGCCAACCCTCAGCAGTCCATATATAAGTGATGTCGCCGGCCCATTTGCGGTTAGGAGCAGCGGCGACAAAATCGCCGTCCAGCCAGTTCGCCGCAATGCCCAGACGATGGTTGCTGTTGGTCGTGACCTTATGCTTACGAGTGCGAACCGGCTTGATCCCGTTGATCCGCATTAAACGGCCAACACGGCGCTCGCCTACAAAGAGCCCCGCCTCCTTCAGCTCCATTGTCATGCGAGGACGGCCATAGCTGCCAAGACTGAGGCCATATTGTTCGCGGATATGTGTCAGCACCTTCATATCACCGCGTGACCGCCTGCTTGTCGGCCGTGCGTGCCAAGACCGATAACCACGCGTCGATACCTGCATCACGCGGCACAGCATCTCCACTGGCCAAGCATGACGCCAGTTGTGCACGAATGCGAACCTCACTGCCGCTGGCTCGCGAAGAACTGGGTAGCCTTTTTTAGTATCTCCCTCTCCTCCTTAAGGATACGGTTCTCTAAGCGCAGGCGTTCATTCTCACGCGCCAAATCCGCTTGCGGAGCGGATACCAGATCAGTTGGCCGATACTGCGATACCCATTTACCCAGCGTCGATTTGCCAACGCCCAAATCCGACGCAACCCGTGCGCGGGGCAACCCACTGGTAAGTGCAATACGAACCGCTTCCTGTTTAAACTCTTCACTATGCTTGATCATCTCTTTGGTCTCCTGTTGCGAGCTCTAAACGCTCAGGCGACCGGTGCAAAACCGTTGCAAGTCCATCCAGAACCAGCACATCGAGCGACCTTGCCTTCTGCGTCGCCAAAGTCAGCCGTGCATCGCCAATCTGGATTTTGGCATCGGGCGCGCAGTTGATCATGAAACTGAACCAGCGCTGGCGGACGGCAATATCCACGACCAGCGGATCAATTTCGTAAAATGTCCATTGCTGACCGGGACGCTTGTAGCAGGCCAGCGTTCCAGCACCGATGCCTACTATGCCAATCCGGGCATGATCGCCGTAGACTTGGGGCACCGCGTCCAGCACGCGGCCCACGCCGGATTGTCGACCAAAATAGCTGGTGGGGTCGTTGAGTTTGCCGGGTGCGAGGTTCTGAACGCCGTGGTTTGTCGTCCCATGCGCGAGGGTACGCAATGTTCCGGTCTCATTCTCGCGGATGGTGTAGATGCCGAAATAGCTGCGTTGATGCAGGCCGTTCCAGCTCAGGATCAATGGATCTATAACCGTAAGCCCGATAAGCGCAGATGACGCGCAGACGATGGTCAGCCAGCGGTGACGGCAGACGATCCAGATCATCGTGATCAGCAACGCGCCGACCCAAAGCGAGTTGCTATCGAGCCAGCCCGTCGCCAGCCCGCTTGCGGTCGAGGTGACAACGAGTGCAGCGCCCCATTGCCACAGGCCTGCTTTACGGTGCGAATAACCAGCGGCCAACGCAACCGCCGCGAGGGCTAGCAATGGGAACTCATAATTCCAGTCAAAGACCAACGGCGCGATGACCGCGACAAAGATACCGCCTATGGCCCCGCCAAGTGCAAGTAGGAGGTAGAACGCCGTTAGGCCGGAAGGATCTGGCCTTGCGAGGTAAAGCCTGCGGTGGAGCGACAGGCTGGCGATGAACAGCAAAGCCAAGGCCGCCGGGCCGGTGACGTAAACCTCAAACGCATCGGTGGACAGGGCGATCAGGGCCAAGGTGGCGATGAGTGGCGCGGCATAGTGTGCGACTCTATCCACCAGCGGCGCAGTATCGGAAAACGCCAGAATGAAGCTCAACAAGTATAGCGCGAGCGGCAAGACCCAGAGCAACGGCATCGCGATAATATCGGTCGTGATGTGCGTGGTGGTGGACAGGATCAGGCCCGAGGGGATGGCAGACAGCACGATCCAGCGCGCCGCCGTTTGCCAATCAGGACGCGTGGGTGTTGCGGGCGTTTTGTTTGCGGTGGTTGCTTGTTCGGTTGTCTGAGGCCGAGTGGCGAGCATCAGCCAAAGCGATAACGCCGCGAACAGGACGAAGCCCGCAGACCAAGCTATCCTCTGCGCTGAAACGGGCGTCAGCGGCTCGACAACCAGCGGAAAGGCCAAAAGCCCCAGGAAGCTGCCGATATTGGAAAAGCGGTAAAGCCCGTATGGCTCCTCCCCGCTGCTATCGCGCAACCAGCCTTGCAGCAGCGGAGCCTGCGCCGCGAGCAGCACGAACAATGGCCCCACTGCCGCCGCAACCTGCCACGGCACCCAATACAGCAGCGCATCCCCCGACGGCGCACCCGCCGCATCCAGCCCCAAGGGCAGCCAGATCATCGCAATCGCCAACAGCGCGATGTGCACCAGAACCTGAGCCCGCCGTGTGAGCGTCAGCAACCGATGCGCGTAGCCATAGCCAACCAGCAACAACAACTGAAACGCCACCATCGCACTCGTCCAAACCGCCGCATTCCCGCCAAGCTGCGGCAACGCAATTTTGGCGATCAAGGGCTGAACGAAGAACAGCAGGAAGCTGGCGAGGAGGGATAGCGCGGCGAAGGGTAGGACAGCTGCCTTCGTATTGGGCTTACCCATTGGTTCGCTTGAAATGATTGTAACTCCCCCAATTGGCATTGATGTGCCGCCACATCAGCCAACGCAGGGGCGAAACAACTTTCTAAGTTGCAGAACTGCTTCGTCGTAGGACAACGAAGCAAGCCGAGCAAGGAGCGCGTCGTCGGATTTCAGAACCACAGATTACGACATGGAAGCTGGCATGGCTGCAATGCCCACAGCGCCCGAATCCTTTATCAGTCTTTGAGCGAAAATGATGGGTAAGTAGCTGCTTCTCGCAGCCGACTTTCGAGGCAAAGCGAAAAAATAATCTGCACAGTTTCTACACAGGCTAAAAATGGGGTATTTTTATGATATAAATCAATGGTTTACACGAAACCTATATTTTGG
>CAWFCI010000021.1:0-59382 GCA_963814305.1 uncultured Alphaproteobacteria bacterium | reverse complement strand
TGATGGCCCTGATATGAAGGCGTTTCGCAGCCTGCTCGACAGCCGCCCCGACATCTGGTTCAAGGCCACTTGCCCCGACCGGCTCGATACTGGCGGCGATCCCTGGAACGATTTTGCCAACGCAGTGCGCCCGCTTGTCGAAGATTACCCCGACCGGGTTCTTATGGGGAACCGACTGGCCGCATCCCAATATGGAAACCAACATCCCCGATGACGGGCATCTTGTCGATATGATCCCGAGGATTGCCGTAACCGAAGCGCTTCAGCAAAAGCTGCTCGTCGACAACCCCATGCGTCTTTATTGGTCTGACTAGCTGTTTGCTACCTGAGCGTTGCGGTAGAGTCGCTACCGCAACGCCAGAGGTCCTGCGTTAAGAGCCGTTCAGCGAGCTGCGGGCTTTAAAAATCCTTTGACCTTCATCCACGCATGAAATTGTTCGATCCACAAATCGCTGGTCGTGCCCTTTTTCTGCGCGCCAAAACCATGGCCGCCGCCCTGATAATAATGAAACTCGACCGACCCCCCCGCTTTCTGCCAGCTTTCAATCAGACCAAAGCCCTGATTGTTGAACAAGGGGTCGTCAGAAGCCAGCGCAGCAAACATCGGCTGAGGCGAGGGCGGCGGGGTCACGGGCAGCATGAAGCCGTAAATGGGCGCGATGAAATCCGGCCGGGCGGTTGGATCATTGGCGAGCGTGGTCGCCATTGTCGTCATTGCACCGGCTGAGAAACCGACCATACCAACGCGCTTTGGATCAACCCCCCATTGGGCGGCGTTACCCCGTATCATGCGAAGCGCCGTCTGCGCATCTGCACGGGCAAGCTGGATAATGGCGGTCATTTCTGGCGGGACGGGTGCATCCGAACGGGGAGCCTGAAAGCGCGCTGCCATTGCCTTGCCGAATTCGACATCGCTATCGGGGGTTTGTTCGACGCGGTATTTGAGCACGAAGGCAGCGATCCCGCGATCTGCAAGCCATTGGGCCACCGGCCAGCCTTCGTTGCTGATTGATACAAACTGGAAACCACCGCCCGGTATCACCAGCACTGCCGCACCATTGCCCTTGCCCTTTTTGGGCAGGAACGGGGTAAGCGTCGGCCTGGTAATATTGCGCACCCAGGCTTCGCGTCCCATCGCCTTGGTCCACACTTCTGGATAAGTCGCACTCTCCGAGCCGGGAGCAGCGCCCTGATACAGCGGAATAGCCGTTGGTTCGGCGGCGCGCGCCATGCGCTCCATCGACATCCCGGGCATCTGGGCAGAGGCCGGAAGCGCAACGCATGCTGCGAATAGCGCCAGGGCAATACTAGTGAATTTCATGTCATCTCTCTCCTTGTTCAGACGGCAACGGTGGCAGCTTCAATCAAGCTGGACGACGACAACCGATTTGGCAGGCACATCCAGAATAAGCGTATCTTTGTCGATCCGGCCACGCTTGAACGGCACGGGCGCAACGACTTCTTTTTCACCCGGCACATTATGCGCGTCCATCCTTGTGTGGGTCAGAACCTGTCCCGTGACTGACCGGGCCTTAATATTCCCAAGCGCCAACCGGATCGACTGTCCTTTATCAGGGTCCAGATTGGCAACGGCAACGTGCAATTTGCCATCCTTGCCGCGCGCGGCGGACAGGTTGAAGGCGGCGAAGCTGTTTTTGCCCGATGTCAGCATCGGCGCCTTGACCTCAACCGGCAGCGGCAGTCGCATCCTGAAACGGCAGATACATGGCAAAGACATGATAAGCTCGGCGTCTTCGCCATTTTCGCGCCGTCGGTCAGCAGCATCGCCTGCAGCACATTCACGGTCTGCGCGATATTGGCCATTTTCACCCGCGCGGTGTGGCCGTGGAAAATGTTGAGCGTCGCCGCCGCAACCAGCGCATCGCGCAGTGTGTTCTGTTGATAGAGATGCGCCGGGTTGGTGCCAGCCTCTGGCCGATACCAGCTGCCCCATTCATCGACATAAAGCGCGATGCGTTTTGCGGGATCATTTTTGTCGAGCACCGCTTCGTGCGCCTTGAGCACATCTTCCATCCGCGTCGCCTGATACAGGATTTCGTTCCATTCAGCGGCCGGGAAGTTGGTCGCGGTCGCTTCATTGCGCGTCGGCCAGATGCCATCGTGCAACGTGTAATAATGGAGCGAGATCGCATCCATCATCGGCCCGGCATTCTTGGTGACGACATCGGTCCAGTTGGTGTCGAAATTGTTCGCGCCGGATGCAACGCGGAGCGCGGTGTTGTCGTGATTGTCGTGGAAGGCGAAGCCCTTTTTGTGAAAAAAGGTGCCGAAGCGGCGGAGTTCGTTCGCGTAATATTCGGGCGTCATTGCGCCGCCGCAACCCCAGCTTTCGTTGCCGATGCCGATGAAAGGCACTTCGAACGGCTTGTCCCGGCCATTAGAACGGCGTTCCTGCGCGAGGCTGTCCTGCCCTTTGGACGTCAGATATTCGATCCACTCGCGCATTTCGGTCGGATTGGAAGAGGCGACGTTGACCGACAGATAGGCGTCGGCACCGATCTGCTCGGCAAAGTCGAAAAATTCATGCGTGCCAAAGGCATTGCTTTCGACGCCATCCCACCAGTTGTTCTTGCGAACCGGGCGTTTGGCGGCGGGGCCAATGCCGTCGCGCCAGTGATATTCGTCGGCAAAGCAGCCGCCGGGCCAGCGCACCACGGGAACCTTGATCGCTTTGAGCGCCGCGACCACATCGTTGCGGATACCGCGCGTGTTGGGAATGGGTGAGTCCGGCCCGACCCAGACGCCATCATAGATGCTGCGGCCCAGATGCTCGGAGAACTGGCCGTAGATGTGACGCGAGATGACCGGGCCCGGTTTGTCGGTCAGTAAGCGCCCTTCGGTGACCGATTGCGCCATAGCGGGGACAGAACAAAATACCGTGACCGCTAAACAAATGGTCCGGATCAATTGATTGCACATCGGCTTTGTCCTATTTGCCCGTTGTGGGGGAGAGAAACACTATGAACAAGAAATTCTGGCTCGGGTTTATTGCCTATGTCGTGCCGAGTTTTCCGCTCGCTTATAGCTGGCATTTGACCACATTTGCCGACCAATATGCAAAGCTCGATCTGCTCCGCACCGATCCAATCCTGCCGATGGGGTTGGCGACCATGATCTTGCAAGGCGCGCTCTTCTCGTGGGCCTATCCGCGATTGTTTGACACCGGCAGGTCGGTTTGGTTGGGCAGCGCGATGCGCGCAGCAATAGTCTTTGGATTGCTCGCCTGGTCCTATGCCGTGCTCGCCGTCGCGGCAAAAACGCAGATGACGTCGACGCCGCAATTCCTGGCGCTCGAAAGCGGCTGGACGCTGCTGCAATTTGCGGTGACGATGCCGTTGCTGGCGCTGGTTTGGCGCAAAGCCGAATAGCCGTTTTTCGCGCACGTCAAAATACTACCGGATTGGGATCGCTGGGCGATTTTGGATTGGGCACCTGCATATTAACGCGCCAATAGCGGGTGAGGGCGGGTTTCCCGTCATCGGTAACCGCAAGGATGATATGGGCGTGGCCGTCGCCCTTGCAGGGCAATAGCCCTTCGATCCAAGCTTTCCGGCACGGCGCGACCGACGTGACTGTGGCAATCGGACCTTTGCTTTTCACCACGACTTCGGCCAGATTAACCGCTGGACCTGCCCCCGCCTCTGGATAATGAAACCATTGATATTGTAGCCGGTCGCCATCGGGATCTTTGGTCGCTCGGGCATCGAGCGACAGTGTTGCGATATTATTCTCGTCAATCCGAACCGTCTGACTGACTTTTACAATTGGCGGATGGTTAGCCGCCTTATACGGCTTGATCGTCCAATCCATCCGCGCGGCAAAGTCATGTTGGAACGCGGCGCGCCAACGCCAGATGGTCGCTTGGTCGGAAACTGCGCCGTTTACCTCATCGGCAGACGTAACCCGCGTGAAACTGTCGCCGCCTTGCGTCCACACCGGACCGCGTTTCGCCATAGGGCTGTCGCAGCACGTAACGCCCGCCCCAGCCGCCCCAGTTGGGCTTTTCCGGCTCGTTCAGTCCGTTAGGAATGAAGCCCGAGAAATGCCGGAGTGTCGCCTTCCATAATAAACATATATTTGGGATAGGCTTTGCCCAACGGACCCTTGCTACGGATATTCGCATCAAGCCATTCGTTGGTCACTGTGGTGAAATCTGCGCCATGGCCGTTGCGATAAAAGCGGTCGCCGCTGATCCCGGTCCAGGTCGCACTTGCATATTCCGCGCCGTCGGGGGGCGAAGGTTTGACGATGTAGAAAAGTTCGGGAAACTCGCGCCGGATCCACGGTCCTGCATCATCCTGATCGGAGATTGAATAGACGCGCAGTTTGGAAACAAAGGCTTTAAGTGCTTCTGCATTCCGCGTGGCCCTTACATGGATCAAGGCCTGCGCCAACGTGTTGGCTCCACCCCAAAGGCTCACCCACAACGGGCGTCCGTCCGCTTTATCCGCCGCCGCGATTAGCGCCTTGGCTCCATCGGAAAGCTTGCCCTCGCCGGTCGCCGCCATGCCATAGGCCGGTTGCCCGGGAAAAATACGCGCATCCAAGTCAGCCTGTGTCGGCCAGCCTTTGGCGTGCAGCATCAGATTGGGCTGCACCGATCCATATGCGGCGACGACCTGCCTGATAATATCAGGACTGACCTTTTCCCTCTGCCAGGTCGAGGTAGTCGCAACCAGTGCTTCAATGTCTATCTCGTTCGAATACAGCAGCAGCCGGACCAGCGACATCTGGTCGTCTGGTTCGTTGCCGATATCGGAGAGAACGACCACCCGGTGCTGCGCACATAGCGGTGCGGTCATCAGGGCGCATGCGGCAGCGAGAGCGAGCCGCTTCATGCAGGCCGCTTCGGTGGTGCGGTAGACCCCCGAACGACGAGGTGAAAATCGAGCAGTTTCGACTGATTGTTGGCGGCAGCGCCGTTGCGGTCAATCAGCATGTTCGCCACATCAGCCGCCATCTCCGCGATCGGCTGGTGAATTGTTGTCAGATAGGGCCAGACGGACATGGCTATCCAGCTATCGTCGAAGCCCGCTACCGAGACATCATCGGGGACTTTGAGGCCCATTTGGGCGAGACCCGCCATGACACCTGCTGCAGAATCGTCGTTCGCGGCAAAGATGGCAGTCGGCGGATTTGGGGATTGCATCAGTGTCTTTGCCGCTTCGATGCCAAGATCAAACTGGAACCCGCCCGGTGCTTCGGCAAAGTCGGGGCAGCCCAATTCGGCCAGCGCCTCAGAAAACCCTTTCCGCCTTGCAGTGGCAGAAGGATGATCCTCCCGCCCCATCACAAATCCAATCTGGCGATGCCCGAACATCCAAAGATGGCGGGCGATTTCTTTGGCCGCTGCCTCGTCGTCAATGGCTACATAAGGTGCGCGGTAAAGATCAATCGATGGCGCGATCCGAGCGAACGGAATACCAAGCTTCTCCAGCACATCCATCGTCCGAATATCGTCGGCAAGCGGCGGCGGCAGGATGAAGCCATCGACACGCACCGTCGAAAGTGCCTGCTCAAAAATTTCAGCGAAGTCGGGTGCAGCCGTCTGCACTGTTTCAACCAGCAAGTGATAGCCATATTGTCGGCACGCCCTGTACGCACCGCTTTGCAACTTCGGGTAATAGCTTGGCATGAAGCCATCGCCGTAATCGTGGAACAGCAAGCCGATGGTAAAAGCGCGTCCACCCGCGAGCGACCGCGCGGCAAAATCCGGAACATAGCCCAATGTGTCAATCGCCGACTGCACGCGCATGCGGAGCTTTTCAGAAACGTTGGGTTCGCGATTAACGACACGCGAGACGCTCTTCATCGAAACGCCCGCTGCCTTGGCGACATTGCTGATTGTGACGCGTGTCAAACTTTACCTACCCTTTGTCATAGGGTTCGCAGATGACCCCCATTTTCCGTCAATTGCAGCCATTTAGCACATGAAGATTCAGCTATCTACACCATCGCTCCGTCAAATTGACAGCGCAGTCTTGACAGCGCTGACAATTTTCGTCAAGCCTTGCCACAAGTGAACGATAGTAATCAGTTTGCTACACATCATTTTCCGGGAGGGGAGTTCTATGAAGCGCGCGATTTTGGCTATTTCGGCCTCGGTTTTGGCAATGGCCGCGATGCCCGCATGGGCGCAGGATGCGGCAGACGAGCCCGCAGACGGCGATATTATCGTCACAGCGACCCGCAACGAAACGTTGCTTTCAAAAACGCCGATCGCGATGACAGCCATCGGCGGCGACGATCTGGTCCAGTCTGGAATCACCAATCCGACTCAACTCGAAGAATCTGTTCCCAACCTTTCGATTGTGCGCGGCAATGGTCTGCAAATCACCATCCGCGGTGTGACATCGACCGACGGCACGGAAAAAGGCGATCCATCGGCTGCCTTTATGCAGGATGGGGTCTATCTTGCTCGGCCGCAGGCTCAGGAAGTCAGCTTTTTCGATATTGAGCGTGTCGAAGTTTTGCGGGGTCCTCAAGGTACGCTGTACGGTCGCAACTCGACTGCAGGCGTCGTGAATGTCATCAGCACAAGGCCGAAATTCGAATTTGGCGGCTCGGTTGATGCAACCTATGGTAATTTTGACAATCTCAACGGCACTGCCGTCATGAACGTACCTTTGGGCGACACATTTGCAGTTCGCGCAGCGGTTAACTTTGACCGGCGCGACAATTATCTGATCGACGGCAATGCCGGCGACGGTGTCAACTTGGACCCGTTCAAGAATAACAAATCGTTGCGGCTTTCTGCCCTGTTTCAGCCAAACGATGCCTTGAGCCTCTTGTTGATTGGCGATTACAGCACGATAAAGGGCAATCCTACTAACACGGTGTCCACGAGCAATTTTTATTCGCGTATCATTAGCGGCGCGCGACCTACGTTCGAGCGACCGAACTCGGTTAATCCGGGGAACCGCGCTGGACGTCTGGTTTCCCTTGCGCAAGGTCAGCAGGCTTTCCGCGACAACACCGAAAAGGGTGTGATGGGCGAGCTGAACTACGACATGGGTTTTGCAGCCTTAACCTATGTCGGGTCGTACCGTGAATCTGATCGTACCGAATTCAGCAACTTTGCCGGTGGACCGGTAACCGCCGATTTCGTCGGTCAATATTGGCAGACATCGCATGAATTGCGGCTCGCATTTGGCGGCGACGGACCGCTTCAAGCGCAGGTCGGAGCTTATTATTTCAAGGAAAAGTCAGGCATTGCATTTTTCCTCAATAATCTGCTTGGCCCGAACACCCGTTTCGGCTTTCCGCAAGACCCAACCATTGCAGAAAACAAGTCGGTCTTTGGCCAGGCAACTTATGAACTCGCACCGGAACTGAAAATTACGGCAGGCGCACGCTATTCGAGTGATCTAAAATCGCGTGTCGGACAAACCGTGCTGGATGTTTATAATTCTGTCGTCAATTCGTCGAACATCGGCACATTGATTGTTCGCAATGTCTTCCAGAACAATGACGCAAAGCGCAATTTCAGCAAGCTCACATGGCGTGCGGGTATTGATTATGATACCTCAATGGGTCTGCTTTATGCGTCGGTTTCGACTGGCTACAAGGCGGGTGGTTTCAACGATGGTTGCGAAACCGGCACTGCGCCGGGCTGTGCTCTACCTGCAGCTGCACTATATTATAATCCAGAGACGCTGACTGCCTATGAAGCTGGCTTTAAGCTACGTTTCAGCCCCGACCTCCGTCTCAACGGTTCGCTCTTCCACTATGATTATAAGGGCCTCCAGCTTTCGCAGGTCGCCAATGTTTGTGGCGGTCCTTGCCAAGTTACAACCAACGCGGCGGTTGCCAAGGTTGATGGGGTTGAACTGGATGCCCAGTATCAGCCGATCGACAATTTCACCCTTCGCGTCGCCTTGAACTATCTTGATGCACGCTATGCCCAATTCATTCCAACACCCGGTGTTGATCTGTCTGGCCGTCCGCTGGCGCGCAGTCCGAAATGGAGTTGGAGTGCCGGATTCAATTACGCGTTGCCGATTGGCGATGGCAAATTGGTTGCCGACGCCAGCATTCGCGGTCGCAGCCGTTATGATCTGACGGACTTGGCAAACTATGCCTATTTCTATCAGAACGGACATACCAAGTCGGATATATCCTTGACCTACAACGGGCCCGACGACCGTTTCTATGTTGGCGCATTTGTCGAAAATTTGGAGAATAATCTGGTTGTCACCAGCGCCACGACCGGCGGTTTTGGTTCGGTGACGTTCTCCGATCCCCGCACCTATGGCGTTCGCGCCGGGTTCAAATTCTAAAAGGCCTCCCCTTTTAGAGCCCTTGCCAGGGTCGCAATTGGCATGGGCAAATGGGGGCCGCGTCGATACTCGATGCGGCCCTTCTTTTTTCAAAGGTTACGATGTTGCAGCCTACTCACAAATGAGCGAAGGCTAGCACAAGAGTCGAAACCTCAGCGGAAGCGCGGACAGGTGAGGAGATAAAATGAAACCGGTACGGTACGGCATGATCGGCGGCGGGCAGGGCGCTTTCATTGGCGGCGTTCACCGGACGGCGGCGGCAATTGCCGGAAATTGGCAATTGTCGGCGGGCGCTTTGTCCTCGACTCCCGAAAAAGCCAAAGCCTCTGGCGAAGAATTGGGCCTTTCTGCCGATCGCAATTACGGCAGCTGGGCCGAAATGCTCGAACGCGAGAGCGGCGCTTGCCCGCCGATGGCGAATCGAGGTGGTGTCGATCGTCACGCCCAATCACATGCACGCGCCGCCAGCAATCGCCGCGCTCGAAGCCGGATTCGACGTTATAATCGACAAGCCACTGGCCGATAGTCTCGAAAACGCTCAGGCGATTGCCGATGCGGTGGCGCGCACCGGGCGGCGTATTGCGGTCACGCATACCTATACTGGCTATCCCTTGGTCAAACAGGCGCGCGAGATGGTGGCATCGGGCGAGCTCGGCAAAGTGCGGCGGGTGATGGTCAAGTACACGCAAGACTGGCTGTCGCGCGCGTCCGACCTGGAGGGCAACAAACAGGCGGCGTGGCGCGTCGATCCTGCCAAGTCCGGGGCTGCGGGCGCATTCGGCGACATCGGCACCCATGCGGCAAATCTTGTTGAATATATCACCGGTGAACGGCTGACCGAAATTTGCTGCGAACTGACAGCTTTGCCTGGGCGACAAATCGACGACGATGGCGCGGCGCTGTTCCGTCTGTCAGGCGGTGGCAAGGGGACATTGACCGCCAGTCAGGTTCTGGTCGGTGATGCCAATGATCTTGCCATTTCGGTTTATTGCGATGAGGCCGGGTTGCACTGGCGGCAGGAAAAACCAAATGCGCTTCGGGTAGGCAGGCGCGACAAGCCGACCGAAATCTGGGGCGCAGGGGCCAACCGTGCCTATCTGACGCCATCGGTCCTTGCGGTGCAGCGAACCCCCGGTGGCCATCCCGAAGGCTATCTGGAGGCGTTCGCCAATATCTATCGCAGCTTTGGCGAGGCTATTCGCGGCACCAGCAGCGCAACCGGCTGGGCGACGATGGAAGACACGCTGGCGGGGATGAAGTTCATCAACGCCTGTATCGAAAGCTCCGCCAAAGGCGCGGTCTGGGTGAAGATTTGAGAGGGATGTACGCATGAAGGGTCCAGCTATTTTTCTGGCGCAGTTTGCGGGCGATGAGGCGCCGTTCAACTCGCTCGACAGCATCACCAAATGGGCAGCGTCGCTTGGCTATAAGGGCGTGCAGATACCGACTTGGGACGGGCGGCTGTTCGATCTTGAAAAGGCCGCCGAGAGCCAGACCTATGCCGATGAGGTGAAGGGCATGTGCGCTGCGAACGGCGTGGAGATTACCGAGCTTTCGACGCACTTGCAGGGGCAACTGGTTGCTTCGCACCCCGCCTATGACAAGCTATTCGACGGTTTTGCGCCGACGCAGGTCCATAACAATCCGGAAGCGCGTACGGCTTGGGCGGTCGATCAGGTGAAGATGGCGGCAAAAGCCAGCGAGCGTTTTGGCTGCACGTCGCACGCGACCTTTTCCGGCGCATTGATGTGGCATTTGATGTACCCGTGGCCGCAACGGCCTGCGGGATTGGTCGAGGAAGGCTTTGCCGAACTCGCGCGGCGCTGGAAACCGATATTCGATGTGTTCGACGAACACGGTGTCGATGCCTGTTTCGAGCTGCACCCGGGTGAAGACCTGCACGACGGCGTGACATTCGAGCGCTTTCTGGAAGCCGTGGACAACCACCCGCGTTGCAACATCCTGTACGATCCATCGCATTTTGTCCTGCAACAACTCGACTATCTGGCCTTCATCGATATCTACCATGAGCGCATCAAGGCCTTCCACGTGAAGGACGCAGAGTTCCGGCCCAATGGCAAGGCGGGCGTCTATGGCAGCTATTCGGGCTGGACCGAACGTCCGGGCCGCTTCCGTTCGCTGGGCGACGGGCAGGTTGATTTCACGCAGATTTTTACCAAGCTGGGTCATTATGGCTATGACGGCTGGGCCGTGCTCGAATGGGAATGCGCGTTCAAGCATCCCGAACAAGGCGCAGCCGAAGGCGCGCCGTTCATTGCGAAACATTTGATCCGGAAGCCAACTCACGCGTTCGACGATTTCGCGGGAAGCGGTGCAGATATGGCCGTGGTGCGACAGGCATTGGGGCTTTCTAATTAGGGACAGTCCCTAATTAGAAATTTGAATGAGGGGGAGAAACAGAATGAACGATCAATCCGGGCGACCGGCAAATCACCGTGCGATTTTCTGGATCAGCGTGCTGGCGCTGTTTACAGCAGCTCTGGCGAATGCGATCCGCGGCGGTGCCTCCGAAGCGATGAAGGCCGAGCTGTTCGATCCGACCGCCGCTGCGCGCTCGGGCGAACTTATCGGTTCGGCATTGGGCAACGCCTTTCTCGGTTTTGCGCTCAGTCTGCTGGTAATCAGTCCGCTGCTCGACAAAATCGGTGCCAAGCGGATTCTCCTCTTTGCCGCCGCCAGTTTCATCATCGGACCCGCTGTTGATCCTGGCTGCGCCATCGGCGGGCAGCTTCGATGCGGTTTATGCCGTGCTGACCGCCGGCATGATTTTCACCGGCTTTGGCTGGGGCGCAACCGAAGGCTCGATCAACGCGCTGACGACGACGATCTACCCCGAAGACAAGACCGGCAAGCTGAACATACTGCATGCGTGGTGGCCGGCGGGTATGATCGTCGGCGGTTTGCTGAGCGTATTGCTGTTCGGCACTGGCTTTGGCTGGCGGACGCTAATCGCGCTGCTGATGATCCCCGGCGTCATCCTGGGCATCTGGGTCATGCGGCACGAATTCCCGCAAACCGAAAGCACCACCTCCGGCGTATCGTTCAAGGAAATGATGATAGAGCCGTTCAAGCATCCGGGCTTCTGGATATTCCCGGCGATCATGTTCCTGACCGCTTCGGCCGAGCTCGCGCCGGGTGCGTGGGTGCAAGTGGCGCTGACCGAGACTGTGGGGATGCAGGGCATTCTCCTGCTCGTTTATGTCTCGGCAATCATGTTTGCGATGCGGCATTTCGCCGGTCCGCTCGAACACCGTTTTTCCGACATGGGGCTGCTCTGCATAAGCACGATTCCGGCCGCTATCGGGCTGTTCCTGCTGGCCACCGCCAACTCGCCTGTCACGGCGATTTTTGCGGCAACGCTTTGGGCGATTGGTGTCTGCTTCATGTGGCCGACCATGCTTGCCGCCGTCGCGCGGCGCTATCCGCGCAGCGGGTCATGGGGAATCGGTCTCGTCAATTTTGCCGGTGCCGCAGCGATCTGGCTGGTGTTGCCGGAGATCGGCAAAATCTACGATACCGCCAAGCTCGCCAAGGCAGGCGGCGCAGAAGCCTTCGCCGCGCTCCAGGCTGGAAGCACGGGGATGCACGAAGCGCTCGCCCATGCTGCCGAAGTGTCGTTCAAGACGATCTCGGTCATTCCCGTGATCCTGTTCTTCATCTTTGGTCTGGTCTGGTTTTTTGAACGCGGAAAAGACACCAAATAAAGATTGGAATGAACCCCGTACAGCGGACAATTTTTACCTGACACCGACGCGGCGTGCGTCGGTGTCAGCACGATATTTGCGATAGGTTCGGCCTCTAAAGGCTCAAGCCTTCAGCTCCACCAGATAATCATATGACCGCTTGACCGCGTCGATGCGCGCCATCGCAAAGGGCGGTTCCTGTTCGACATAGAAATTGCGGACGCCGGCTTTGTACGCAGCGGGCAATATGCGCGCCCAATCGAGCTTGCCGTCACCGATCTGCGTTGGGTCCATCGACAACGCAAAATTTGGCTTGGTCGAAGCCTTGACGTCCTTGACATGCAACTGGCGGACGCGGCCCTTATGTTTGTTGAGGAAGGCGACCGGGTCGAGCCCGGCGGCAGCAATCCAGCCGATGTCGAGTTCGAGCGAAACCAGCTTGGGGTCAACCTCGCGCATCAAAATATCCCAGCCGGTTGTGTTTCCGACCGGTGCGAATTCGATATTATGGTTGTGATAGCCCAGCGCGATACCATGCGGTTTGAGCGCCGCCGCCTTTTCGTTCAGCACGGCGGCGGTCCGCTCCCAGATACCCGCACCGGCCTCTGCCATGGCGCGGGCAATCGCGGCCTGGAAGGATTCTCCCGGTCTGGGCGAAAAGCCTTCGGGAATAAGCTGGATCGGCATGACGATATTCTTGATCCCGAGCGTGCGCGCCACGGCTGCGATTGTCTCCGCCGGATCGGACAGCGAAAGGCCGCTGCCGCCGAACAACGGCGACGCCGGCAGATGCAGGCAGCTATATTTCAGGCCGACCTTATCCGCCGCCGCTTTCAGCTCGGCCGCTGTCTTGCCAAGCAGGCCCGGCAACTCGATATCGCGGTAACCCATGGCGGCGATGCGGGCGAGCATCCCGTCCAGATCCTTCGAAGGCTCGTCTCCCAGAGAATAAAGCTGCAAGCCTATCGGCAGTCCGACTCGCTTGAAAAACGTGCGTGATGATTTGGCGAGCGCCGACGTTTCCAGCATCGAAAGTCCTCCCGCTGCAATGATTGCCGACACTATCGAACGGCGTCCTATTTCCATGCCCATTATCCCTCTCCCATGCACATCAAGCGCTTATGCAATGGATTACCAGTGTCACGATTTCGGGCAAGGAATAACCTGGTATCTTCGATAAGTTTTTTTGCTTGAGAGCCGCCGTTTACCTGCTATGTCAGCGCTGTCAGTTTAGGATTGGAGGATACCTTGATGCAGCCGTTTCCGGAAATGGACAGACGTGCGCTAATGGCGCGCACGATGCAGTTATTGGGGGCAACCGTTGTGGTCGGTGGAACCGCCGGTCTTGCCGGTTGCAAACAGGCCGATGTCAAGGGCAAGCCGATGGATGCAGAGCAGCTTGCTTTGCTCGGGGCGATTGCCGACACGATCATTCCAGCCACCGACACACCTGGTGCGGTCGGGGTGGGCGTCCCGAAAAAACTGGATTCGATGCTGGTCGATTGGGCCTCGCCCGAACGGCGCACCGAATTGATGGGCGCGATGGAAGAAATCGACGAGCTTGCGAAATCGGGTGCGGGCAAAGGTTTCGCGGCACTCGATCCTGCAAAGCGCAAAGAGTTGTTGCTGGCGCATGACGCGGCAGCGGTGAAGCCGGGGCCACCGCCAAAGATCAAGCCGACCGGACTTGCGGCGATGGTGGGCGGTCCTCCGACAATGAACCCAGGTTATGTGAAGCTGAAAGAGCTGATCATAAACCTCTATTACAGCAGCGAGGTCGCGTCGACGAAGGAACTGGTTTTCGAACCCGTCCCCGGAAAATATGTCGCTTCGCTGAAAGTCACGCCCGAAACCCGCCCTTTTGCCGGCCTCGGCGGCCCGTTCTGATCGGAATTTGAACTATGTCATTTGATGCAATTGTAATCGGCTCGGGCATGAGCGGCGGCATTGCCGCAAAAGAACTGTGCGAGCGCGGGCTGAAGGTGCTCATGCTCGAACGCGGCAACGATGTTGATCCGTCCACGGACTATAACGACATGGTGATGCCGTGGGAGTATAAGAACAACAATCTGGTTCCCGAAGAAGAGGTAGCGCGCGATTACGCGGTGCAAAGCCAATGCTATGCCTTCAACGAAACCACCAAGGATTTCTGGGTCAAAGACAGCGACCACCCCTATTCGACACCAGAAGACAAGCCCTTCACCTGGATACGCGGCTATCATGTCGGTGGCCGCTCGATCATGTGGGGGCGGCAAACCTATCGCATGTCGCAGATGGATTTCGAGGCCAATGCCAAGGACGGCCATGGTTGCGACTGGCCCATCCGCTATGACGATCTGGCGCCCTGGTACGACCATGTCGAGAAGTTCATTGGCGTGGCAGGGTCGAAGGAAGGCCTGCCGCAATTGCCCGACGGCGAATTCTTGCCGCCGTGGGAAATGAACGACGCAGAAAAGATGTTCAAGGCTTCGGTCGAGAGCAAATTTGCCGGACGCAAGGTCATTATCGGACGCAATGCCAACCTGTCGGTCGCACAGCCGCATCATATTGAACTGGGTCGTGGCGATTGCCAGAACCGGGCGATCTGCGAGCGTGGTTGCAGCTTTGGCGCGAATTATTCGAGCCTGAGCGGAGCGCTTCCGGCTGCGCGGAAAACGGGTAATCTGACGCTCATAACCGATGCCATCGTGCACAGCATCATTCAGGACCCGAAGACCGGCAAGGCCACCGGTGTCCGCGTGATCGACCGCAACACAAAGGCGGGCAAGACATATGAGGCGAAGGTTATTTTCCTCAACGCTTCAACCATTGGCTCGGCGCAAATCCTGCTGGGTTCGGCCAACGAGCAAAATCCGAACGGATTGGCCAATGGTTCGGACCAGGTAGGGCGCAATCTCATGGACCATATGTATGCGCTCTCGACAGTCGGCATATTGCCGGACGCTCCGGATACCTATTACAAGGGCCGTCGTCCGACCGCTTTATACATCCCGCGCTACCGCAACGTCACTGAAGATGCCGATGGCTATGTCCGTGGCTATGGCTTTCAGGGCGGTGCCTCGCGCACCGGCGGAAAACCGCGCGCTGGCGAAGCTGGCCTAGGCGCGGAAATGAAGGAAAAGGCGCATAAGCTGGGCCCGTGGATGCTGTTCATCTCGGGCTTTGGTGAAATGCTGCCCAATCCGGACAACCGGGTGACGTTGCACGAAACGCGCAAGGACAAATGGGGCCTGCCAATCCCGCATATCGAATGCGTGATGGGACCAAATGAGATGAAAATGGCCAAGCAGATCCTTGCCGACGGTAAGGCGATGGTCGAAGCGGCGGGCGGCCAGGTCGTCAGCCAGGCAACCGAGCCGGGCCCACCAGGACTTGGCATCCATGAAATGGGCACCGCGCGTATGGGCAATGATCCCAAGACGTCGGTGCTGAACAAATATAATCAGGCGCACGAAGTACCGAACCTGTTTTGTACCGACGGCGCGGCGATGTCGTCGAGCGGCTGCCAGAACCCGTCGCTGACCTATATGGCGCTGTCGGCGCGCGCTGCGGACAATGCAGTGAAGATGCTGAAGGAAGGCAAGATTTGACTGTGACCAAAAAACCTATAGCCTGCGGCCTTACGCTTTTCGGTCGGATTTTTGGCCGGGCAGGCGCAGGCCAAGCCCTTGCTCGACTGCCCGATGCGCGACGCGGCTTTCTCGGTCGACGGGCCGTTTGTCGATCTGAAACTGAATGATAAGGCACAGGCCGCTCTCGAAACGCACATGCCCGGCATGCTCGCAAATCTGCCGCCGATCATGTCGGGGACGAAGGCCCCGACTTTCGGTTCGATTATGACCGTGCGCAAATTGGCTGCTTTTGGCGGACAGCAAAATCTGGACCTGTCCAAACTCGATGCCGATTTGAAGGCGATAGCGGTGACCGATGCCGACCGTGTGGCGCGCTGCGAGCGCTATGACGATGATCGGCCCAAGTTCAAACTGGCAAAGGCAAAAGTCCGGCTGCTGCTGTTTGAAAAAATGACCGGTTTTCGCGACACGCCTTCGGTTGAGGCGGCCAATGCGATGTTCCGCGATTTGGCAAAACGCAATAACTGGGCGTTGGAAGTGACCGAAAAGGGCGGGTCGATGCACCCGTCGGTGCTCAAGCAGTTCGATGCCGTCATCTGGAACAACGTCAGCGGTGACGTTCTAACGCTTACCCAACGCAAAGCGTTCAAAACTTATGTCGAGGGCGGCGGCGGCTTTATCGGCATTCACGGCTCGGCTGGCGATCCGGTGTATTTCTGGGACTGGTACCCCGACACGCTCATCGGTGCGCGCTTCATTGGCCACCCGACGGACCCGCAATTTCAGGATGCCAAGGTCGTCGTCGAGGCAAATCCGGCTGGCTTGGCCTCCAGCCTTGCGCCGGGCTGGACGATGAATGACGAGTGGTATTCGTTTGCGAAAAGTGCGCGGCTTGATGGCGCGCAGGTGGTCGCAACGCTCGATGAAAAGTCATACAATCCCGGCGGATCGCGCTTCGGCAATCAGCCACTGGCGATGGGCGAAGACCACCCGATTGCATGGACCCGCTGTGTCGGAAAGGGCCGCTCATTCTATTCGGCTATCGGCCATCGTCCCGAAACCTATTCGGATGCCAATCACCAGAAGCTGCTGACCGAGGCGATCTTGTGGGCATCTGCCGGACGAAAGAAGGGCTGTCTGAAATAGTTCGCCTTCAACGCCAGAACCTGCCGCGCAGCATTTGCTATTTCGGTGACACAACCGATTCTGCAAGTGCGGCATCTTCAGCGGCTTTGGCACCAGATAGCCCGAGCGCACCAATCATACGACCATTGACGACAATCGGCACGCCTCCTCCGATCGCGGTGAAGCCATCTGCGGACAGCAAAACTGTCCGGCCATTTTGTACCCGTTCTTCGGCCTCGGCGGTTGTCATCCGGAACAGCGCAGAGGTCCGGGCTTTTTGCTGCGCCAGCTGGATAGAGCCATACGGCACGTCATCCATTCGCGCGAAAGCGACGAGATCTCCCGAGGGCTCAACTATGGCGATTGCCATTTTGAAGCCCTTCGCTTTGCTCTGTTCGATGGCTCGGTCGATCAGGATGCGGGCGTCCGCCAGAGTTATCGGCGTGCCATAGGTTGCGGGCGTTGGTTGCGGCGATACCGGCGTTTCGGCAAGCGCCGCCGTTGAGAACAACACGGCGCATCCCAAGATCAGCTTTTGCATCCCTATTCCCCAAGAAGCCGTGTGAAGGACATCGATGCGAGTTTCCAACCATCACTTTGTCGGACATAGACTTCGGTGACGACGAATGGGTTGGTGACCTCGTTTCCGCCAACCACGGCGATCAGCCGGAGCTTGTTGAGCAAAATCGCGGTGTCACCAATGAACTTTGCCGACGCGTTTTCAATGTCCGCCTTTTTATAGTGGATCTTGCCGGTAGCAATGACATCAAGCTCTTCGCTTTTGGAAAGCGTTGCCCCCATATGCACGAAAACAGCATCCGCGTGAAACAACGCATCGAGCCGCTCTGTCTCGCGATCAGCCATCCATAGCCACTTCTGCCTGGATAGGTCCAAAAGGGCCTTTTCGTCGGCTTCGTTCATTACAGTCACTCCTTTGTGCATATCAGTGTTGGCGATGGCCGACGTACAGCCAGTCAGTAACGTCACATTGAGCGCGAATATTGTCGCGAGTTTCGGCCATACTCTTTTCATATTTTACCCCTTTTTCATCTTGGTAACGCGGCTTCCACTTCGGAATAAGCAAGCACCTGTGCTGGAAGCCTGGCGCCCTGGGCCTGAAACGCTGACACCGACGCGTTGATTTCAGCAAGCTCAGCCTGCGAAAAGCGGACCGCTGCCGCACCGGCATTTTCGCGCATGTGCGCCATTTGCGTAGTGCCGGGAATTGGCACGATCCATGGTTTTTGCGCGAGCAACCAAGCGAGCGCGATTTGGCCGGGGGTGGCGTTTTTCCGAACCGCCCAGCTTTTCACCAGCGCGACCAGCGCGAGGTTGTGGGGAAGATTTTCGGGCGAGAAACGCGGCTCGATCCCTCGAATGTCGCCTTGAGCAAAGCGCGTGTTGGCGTCGATTGCACCGGCCAGAAAACCAACACCAAGCGGGCTCCAAGGCACAAAACCAATCCCAAGCTCTTCGCACGCTGGCAGCACCCAATTCTCCGGTCCGCGCCACAACATCGAATATTCGTTCTGGATAGCCGTGAGCGGTTGAACAGCATGCGCGCGGCGCAGGGTTTGCTGCCCCATTTCGCACATCCCCCAATGCAGGATTTTGCCTTGCGCCATCAGATCTTTCATCAGACCGGCGACATCCTCGATGGGAACGTCGGGGTCGACTCGGTGCTGGTAGAGTAAATCAATCCTATCGGTCCGCAGGCGCTTGAGCATACCGTCAACGACGATGCGGACATGCTCTGGCCGACTGTTGAGGCCCGGGCTGCGTTGCCCCGTCTTCTGATCGATATTCCATCCGAACTTTGACGTAATAACGACCTTATTGCGGAAACCGACAACGGCCTCACCGAGCAGCCGCTCAACCTCGTGCGCGCCATAAGCTTCTGCGGCGTCAAAAAAAGTGACGCCTTGGTCATAAGCGGCATGGATGATTTTGAGCATTTCAGGTTGGCTGGGAATCGTCGTTTGATAATGACGAGTCATATTCTGCACGCCAAGGCCGATGCTCGACACCTCAAGCGTTCCCAGCTTTCGCCGACCCGGACGAAGCGCAGACGATGGCTTTTTCGTCCGGGCCTGAGCGGCCGTAGTGACAGACGCCAGCGCAGGTGCCGCGAGCCCGAGTGCCAGCAATTCGCGCCGTCCGACGTTACCGATTTTGTCTCTCGTCTGCATTGTCATATCTCCACATATGGATATTCGTCAAAGCCCAACGGCCGCCATTCCAGCGGGCGTGTAGCGATCCCCTTCAATGTTGATGCCCGCTGCAGCGGTTTCAATTTCCGCCAAATCATCGGAGGTCAGCTCGATCTCGGCTGCGGCGATATTTTCCTCGAGCCGGTGCAGTTTGGTTGTACCAGGAATAGGCACAATCCATGGCGCTTGAGCCAAATTCCACGCGAGCGCAATTTGCGCTGCGGTTGCATCCTTGCGTACGGCAATCGCTTTCAGAACATCGACCAGAGCATAATTTTTCGCCATTGCAGCATCGGTGAAACGCGGCAAAGTCGCTCGAAAATCACCGGCGCCAAGATCCTGAGTTTTGGCCATCGTACCGGTCAGGAAGCCCTTGCCGAGCGGGCTATATGGAACGAGTCCAATGCCCAATTCTTGGCAGGCGTCAAAAATGCCGTTGGTTTCCGGGCCGCGATCCACAATGAATATTCATTTTGCACAGCGGTAACCGGCTGCACCGCATGCGCGCGACGCAGCGTTTGCGCGCCGGGTTCTGACATTCCGAAATGCCTGACCTTACCCTCCGCGATCAAGTCTTTAACGGTGCCCGCAACATCTTCAATCGGCACATTGGGGTCAACGCGGTGCTGATATAACAGGTCAATCACCTCAATGCCGAGCCGCTTTAGCGAACCGTCGCACGCCTGGCGGATTTTTTCAGGGCGGCTGTTCGTCTCCATCGACAATACGCCGTCCGCATTGATGTTAAAGCCGAATTTCGTGGCGATCACCACCTTGTCACGAAGGGGAGCCAGCGCCTCGCCAACCATGGCCTCGTTAGTGAACGGCCCATAGACTTCTGCGGTGTCGAAAAAGGTCACGCCGCGATCCGCTGCTTCGCGGATGAGTTCTGATACCCTCGTCTTTACTCAGCTTGTGGCTATAGCCGAAATCAATCCCCATACAGCCAAGGCCAAGCGCCGAAACGCTGAGACCGCTCCGTCCGAGTTCACGCATTTTCATCGGATTTTTCCTTTCTTCAAACCGGATTGTCGAGCCGCCCGGCGCGCATCGCCGGAATGACGCCTCCATCTATCAACAGGTCGCTACCGGTGATGAATCCAGCCTCAGGACCGCACAGAAAAGCAGCGGCTGCGGCCACTTCGTCGGGGGATGCCATCCGCTTTGCCGGAGAGGCGGCGATCATTGCCCGATAGATCGGGCCACTTTCCGAAGCCATCTCATGCTGCGCCAACGGCGTTGCGATGATACCCGGGCTTATCGAATTCACCCGCGTGCCGCGCTCGCCCCACGACAGGCTTGCTGCCTGAACACGCAAGTGATTTGCCTTTTTTGCCAAACCATAAGCCACCATGGAATCGGGCACTGCTTCTGGCGAAAGAAAGGGCAGAGCCAGAAGTTCATCGGTTGCAGTGTGGGCCAGCGCATATTCATGTTCGGATGGCAACGGCGCTGGCATGTGCCCTGCCATGCTCGAAATCACGATGGCCGATCCGCCAGAGGCAATGACATTTTCAAATTCGTCGAATATTAAGGCGACGCCATAAAGGTCAACCTCCAGAACCTTTGCTGGTGGGGCCATGTTGGGTGACAATCCAGCGGTGTTGAACAACTGCAACACGCGGCCAAGTGATGCCGCCTTATCGGCAAGCGCACGCACGGAAGTGCGCGATGTAACATCGACGATCTGAGTGTGCACCGTATAGCTCGCGCCTTGCAACAAGGTGGCGGCGTCATCCAAAGTCTGGGGGTTGATGTCGGCGAGCACGATCGTCTTGCCAAACCCCTGGCGACGGGCAATCGCGGCCCCAATTCCGCCCGCTCCGATGACGACGATTACATCTTCGCTCATGTGCTGCCTCAATGTGATATTTGTCCGAGGCATTATATAGCCTATCGCCACTTGCATAATAATCCGCTAAATACACTTATCAGTCATACTGGATAATAATGAATGCGGCGCGAGAATTTTAGCGATTTGGCGGTTTTCCTCACCGTTGCAGAAGAGCGGAGCTTCACCCGCGCGGCAAACAAGTTAGGCACATCGCAATCGGCGGTCAGTCAGGTTGTGCGCCGGGTCGAGGATTCGATGGGGTTGAAATTACTGACGCGCACAACGCGCAACGTTGCGCTGACCGATGCCGGAGAGCAATTGATTACCACCTTGCGTCCCGCTTTTGACGATATCCAATCGCGCATTGCCGGATTAAGCGCGCTGCGTGAAAAGCCTTCGGGAAATGTCCGCATTACGGCGGGCAGACATGCCGTCGAGACCGTGCTTTGGCCCGCCGTTCATCAAGTACTTCGTGACAACCCCGATGTTACGGTCGAATTCTCGATCGATCACGCGCTGACCGACATTGTTGCAGAGCGCTTCGATGCAGGTGTCAGGTTGGGCGAGGAAATTGCGAAAGACATGATTGCGGTAAAAATCGGCCCCGATCTGCGATTGGCTGTCGTAGGTTCTCCAACATATTTTGCCGAGCATGGGACGCCGACTTCGCCCAACGATCTGACCCACCATCGCTGCATCAACATCCGTCAATCGACCAAGGGCGGCCTTTATGCTTGGGAATTTGAAAAGGCGGGACGCGAAGTGAATGTGCGGGTCGATGGGCCGCTTATCGTCAACGATTCGAGTATCATTTACAAAGCAGCGCAGGAAGGCCTCGGCCTTGCCTGCGTGCTCGAAGATATCGTCGCCGATCAGATCGCATCAGGCCAACTGGTTCGCGTACTCGAAGATTGGTGTCCGCCATTTGCGGGCTATCATCTTTATTTTCCGGATCGCCGGCAAACGACCCCTGCATTCCAGCTGTTGATCGATGCTTTGCGTTACCGTGGCTGAAACTATGTCCCGGGACTTCTAAACGTTCAGGCGGCCATCCGGTGGAACGCGCCACCCTTCATCACGACCGGAATCCTTGCTTTGTCCTGCAATATCGTGATGTCGGCCAACGGGTCGCCATCGACCAGTAACAGGTCAGCGAGCATTCCGGCTTTAACTTCGCCCACGTCCATGTCCATCAATTCGCCGCCATGGCGGGTCGCGGCGACCAGCGTTTCGGCTGGCGTGAAGCCGAATTGCTCGACAAAAATCTGCAAGTCGCGCGCGTTGCGGCCGATGACATTATAGGGAAATCCGTAATCACCGCCGGGCAACACGCGGATGCCGCGCTTCTTCATTTCGGGCATCAGGCGGATCATTGCGTCCAGCCCGTAACGGGCACCCATGGCAACGGCTTCGTCGGGGCCGATGCCGAAATCCTGCGCCTCATAGCAGCGCGCGTAAAGCAGGCCGGGGGCAGGGGCGACGAAATGGCGATCACGGCCCGCTTCGAGCAGGTCCAGCGCCTCCTCATCGGCATGGGTGCAGTGAAAAATGGCGCGGAAGCCGGCACGTGCCGCTCGTTTTACGGCTTCTGCAGCCTGCGCATGGCACGCGAGCCAGATGCCCTCATCCGCCGCTGCTTGGCCGATGGCTTGCGCTTCTTCTTCGGAGTACATGAGTGTCTGCGCGCCGCCGCGCTGGAAGGCATCGTCGCTCGACATCAGGAATTTGATCGTGTCGCAACCCAGTTCCTTCATCGATTTGACGTAGGCAATGAGGCCGGGAATATCGCGGTCATGCGTCGGATCATGGCCTTCGGGAACGCCCATCACGCCCTCCGCACCTTTTTCGAGCGCAGAGGGGCGCAGGCGCGGCCCCGGAATGTCGCCTGCGTCGATGCGATTGCGCAGGGCAGGCTCGATTTTCTCACCCAAGGAGCCGGCGGAATAGGCACTGGTGAACCCGGCATCGAGTGTGATGCGAGCATTGTTCTCGGTTATCGCGACATGCTCGCCGAGCGGGACTTTCATCGAATTGATCACGCGATCAATCGAACTGGGCCAGGTGAGGTGCGCGTGCGCCTCGACCATTCCGGGCATCAATGTGCGGCCTTTGCCATCGACGACAGCCGCGCCGTCGGCATCGAAGCTTTCGCCTACCGGGACAACGGCGGCGATGCGGTTGCCCTCGACCAAGACCGATCCAGGAAAACGATCGCTGCCCGATCCGTCGAAAATCATCACGTCGGAAAAAAGCGTTCGGCTCATGCGCCGGTATCCGCGGCAAGACCGACCGCTTTTATTCCGGCGAGCGCGCAGATCTCGTCATTGTCAGAGGTGTCGCCGCTAACGCCGACCGCGCCAAGCAATTTGCCTTCGCCGTCGCGTATCAGCACCCCGCCGGGAACAGGGATCAGACCCTTGGGAAATATCTGCCCGACTGCGCTAATGAACTGCGGCATGGCAGCGGCGCGCTTTGCCAGTTCGCGCCCGCCAAAGCCCATCGCCAGACAGCCCGCCGCCTTGCCAATCGCAATGTCGGCGCGGTTGAGTGAAGTGCGTTCATCGCGCAAGATCGCCAGCGGCTGCCCTGCGGTATCGAGTACGGCAACCGATAATGGCAGGAAGCCCTTTCGCGCGCCCTCGGCCAAAGTCGTTTGCGCGACCGTAAGCGCCTGTTGAAGTGTGAGCGTCATTCTGTTGCCTTTCGCGTTCAGGCATCCATCTAGCGAAATCCAGCCATAGACATAATCACTTTTACAGATAGCAGCCTTCACCCTATCCGGATGCTCGATTTACCCTATCCGGAAAGCCGATATTATGGCCTTGTTTGAATATTTTCCCAACTACATCTGGAACTTGAGTCTTGCCATCGCGATGGAGAGCGGGGCCACTATCGGCGAGATCATGGACGTTGTCGTACCGGTCAAGGACGCTGCCAATGACGGGCCGGACAAAGGTACGCAGGTGTTCATGGCGCAATGGAACGCCAAGGCGGAGACACTGATCGAACTCGCCGCCGAAGACGAAGCGCGCGGGCGGACATTCTCGGCCGGGGCCAAGCTGCAACGTGCCGCGCTTTATCTATTCAACGGCGAGCGGATGCTGGCGCACGGTGCGCCGGGGCGGCTCGACGCGTTCAAGAAAGCCCGCGCTACGTTTGACAAGGCGATGCTGCTGTCGGGCGAAAATTGCGAACGGGTGGAAATCGAGATCGAGGGCGGGACGATGCCCGCTTTGTATACGCAAGCGCCAGGCGACGGGTCCAAGCCAGTGGTGGTGTTCTGCAACGGTCTCGATAGCAACAAGGAATTGCTGTATTGGACTCAGCTACCCAAGGCGCTGGCGCGGCGGGGGATTTCGACCTTGTGCGTCGACCAGCCGGGTACTGGCGAGACGTTGCGGTTGCAGGATATTCCGGCGACGCCATTTGCCGAGCAATGGGCGTCCAAAGCCGTCGACTGGCTGGAACAGCAACCTGAAACCGACGCAAGGCGCATCGGCATGACGGGCATCTCGCTTGGCGGCCATTATGTCCCGCGTGCCGTCGCCTACGAACCGCGCTTTGCCAGCGGGTCGGTATGGGGTGCCAACCATAATTGGGCCGAGGTCCAGCAAAAGCGCATCCGGCGTGAAGGTGAAAATCCCGTGCCGCATTATTGGGCGCATGTTTTCTGGGTGTTTGGCGCGAGCGATATGGAGGACTTCCTCAAAAAGACCGAAGGGATGAATTTGAACGGGCATATGGACCGGATCAAAGTGCCGTTCCTTGTCACCCACGGCGAGCAAGACCGGCAGATTGGCCTTGAATATGCGCATCAGGCCTATGAGCAACTGACCAACTCGCCCAATCGCGAGCTAAAAATCTTCACCCCGCGAGAAGGCGGTGTCGAGCATGTGGGCGCCGACAATATGAGCTATGGTCGCGATTATATCGCCGACTGGTTCGCCGATACATTGGGAGGGCGCACGTCATGAGTTGTTCGGCAACCGCAATCGTTCCCACCGCGAACGGTAGCAAATATATGCAGCAATTGTGCAAGCATTGGGCGCACAATCTGGCGGTTGAATTCGATGCGACAAAAGGCACCGTCATATTCCCCAAGGACGCACGCGGTGCAGAGTGGCCCGATCAGGGCGTTGTGACAATGACCGCGCAGGACGACGGTCTGGCCTGCCGCATTGACGCAAGCGCACCGGGGCAACTGGACGGTCTGAAAGGCGCACTCGCCCGCCATCTCGACCGCTTTGCATTCAGGGAAGCGCCGCTGACATTTGATTGGGTGGACCTGGATTGACGATCCCAAGTCTCGCAATTGATCCGTTTGACGAGGCATTTCTTGGCAACCCTTACGCGCATCATCATGTATTGCGCGATGCTGCGCCGGTTGTCTGGCTGGAGGCGGTTGGCTGCTATGGCATGGCCCGATATGCGGAGGTTCAGCCCGCGCTGAAGGATTGGCAGACGTTTGTTTCGGGGCGCGGTGTTGGCCTGACCGATTTCGCCATCGAAGAGCCGTGGCGACCGCCATCATTATTGCTCGAAGCAGATCCGCCGCTGCATGAGCGGACCCGCGGGTTGATGAACAAGGTCGCATCGCTGGTATCGCTGAAATCCGCGATGCCCGAATGGCGCGCGAACGCGGAGCGGTTGATTGACAAGCTGGTCGGATTAGGACGTTTCGATGCGGTGGCCGATCTGGGCGAAGCTTTCCCGCTATCGGTTTTTCCCGATCTGGTCGGCTTGCCAGACGAGGGCCGCGAATATCTTATCCCTTATAGCACAACCGCCTTCAACGCTTTTGGACCGCGCAATGCCTTGCTGGAAAAAAGCATGGCCGAAGCTGCCGACGCAACCGCATGGGTTGCATCGGTTTGCAAGCGGGACAAATTGAAACCCCGAGGCTGGGGCGCAGCAGCGTTCGCTGCTGCCGATCGCGGCGAGTGTACCGAAGCAGAGGCCGAACGGCTGGTTCGGTCGTTATTGACCGCGGGTGTCGATACGACCGTCAATGGCATCGGCAATTTGATCCATGCCTTTGCCACGCATCCCGAACAATGGATGAAATTGCGTGCCGACCCATCGTTGACGAAGCGCGCGTTCGAAGAATTGTTGCGCTGGGATTCGACCGTACAGACGTTTTTCCGGACCACATCACGCGCGGTCGAAGTGGCTGGCCAATCGATTCCCGAAGGCGCAAAAGTCCTGTTGTTTCTTGCTGCAGCTAACCGTGATCCGCGTCATTGGGAACGCGCGGAGGAATTTGACATTACCCGCTCCGCCAGCGGCCATGTCGGCTTTGGTTTCGGCATTCACCAGTGCCTGGGCCAGATGGTGGCGCGGATGGAGGCAGAGGCGGTGCTCGACGCGATGATGCCTCGTATCGCTGAAATCAGGCTGGCGGGTGAGCCGGTTCGACGGCTCAACAATACACTTCATGCGCTTTCGCGCTTGCCCGTTGAAATACGTCCAGCCTAGGATATTGCCATCAACGCGCCGTGGCTGGCGAAGACCGATCCGTCGAGCCATTGCCAAGCGCGGGGAAGCGGGGCGGTGAGGCCTTCGAGCGGAAGGTCAAACTCCGCTATCGCGACAAGTTGCGGCGCGACGTCGTCCCAATTTTCGATGGCTTCCTGCAACGTTCCGACAGGCGCAGACGCATACGCTGTGCCATCGGGCGAAACCACCACCAAGGTTCCATCGCGGCCGCCCTTGGCCAAGGTCGCTAAACGCATGCTATTCCCCTCATCCTGACACTTACCAAATAGACCGGAATTTGCGCAGCATGCAAAGGCATAGGGTCGATAGAACGGATAGATAATTTGAATTGGCTTGTGCCTGTGCAATTTGCCAAGTGAAATGCCGACCCCAAATGGAGATGGATATGGCCGAATGGCTGAAGCGCGGCGCGACTGCGGAAACCAAAGCGGACAGTGATCGCAAGGTGCGCGACACGGTGGAAGGCATTTTGGCTGATATCCAAAAGCGCGGCGACGATGCGGTGCGCGAACTGTCGATGAAGTTCGATAATTGGGACCGTGACAACTACCAGCTGACGCCTGCCGAAATTCAGGATTGCATCGACCAGCTTACCGGGCAGGATCTGAAAGACATCGAATTCGCACAGGCGCAGGTGCGAAACTTTGCTCAGATCCAGCGTGACAGTATGACCGATGTCGAGGTGGAAACGCTCCCCGGAGTGGTGCTGGGCCATAAGCATCTGGCGCTGAATGCCGCGGGCTGTTATGTTCCTGGCGGCAAATATCCGCTGCTGGCATCGGCGCATATGTCGGTGATTACCGCCAAGGTGGCGGGCGTACCCCGGGTCGTAACGTGCGCGCCGCCGTTCCAAGGCAAACCGGCGCACGCGATTGTTGCAGCACAAGCAATGGCCGGCGCGGACGAGATTTATTGCCTCGGCGGAATTCAGGCTGTCGCGGGGATGGGCATCGGCACCCAATCCATCGCGCCGGTCGATATACTGGTTGGCCCCGGCAATGCCTTTGTCGCGGAGGCCAAAAGGCAATTGTTCGGCAAGGTCGGTATCGACCTGTTTGCAGGTCCGACCGAAACCCTGGTTATCTGCGACGAGATTGGTTGCGACAGCGAGCTGGCAGCGACCGATTTGCTGGGTCAGGCCGAACATGGACCGGATTCGCCCGCCATATTGCTGACCACTTCGCGAAAGCTGGCCGAAGATACGATGCGTGAGGTCGAACGGTTGTTGCAAATTCTACCCACCGCCGACATCGCCCGCCGCGCCTGGGAAGGCTTTGGCGAAGTCATTGTCGCGGAAGACGATGCCGAAATGGTCCGCATCGCCGATGACATTGCCAGCGAACATGTGCAGGTAATGACCGCTGATCCCGATTATTTCCTGAAGCATATGACCAACTACGGCGCATTGTTTCTCGGCAACCGTACCAATGTGAGTTACGGTGACAAGGTGATCGGCACTAACCATACGCTCCCGACGAAAAAAGCCGCGCGCTACACCGGCGGGCTTTGGGTGGGCAAGTTCCTCAAGACCTGCACCTATCAGCGCGTGCTGACCGATGAAGCGTCGACGATGATCGGCGAATATTGCAGCCGACTGTGCGCGCTCGAGGGCTTTGCCGGACATGGTGAGCAAGCCAATATTCGAGTGCGACGCTTCGGTGGCAAAAATGTCCCTTATGCCGGAAAGGCGGAGGCGGCTTGACGCTGCCGCGCACGCCATCGTTCCGGCTTGACGGTCGCCGGGCTCTGGTGACCGGGGCGGGACGGGGCATCGGGCTAGCCGCCGCTGCCGCGCTTGCCGAGCAAGGAGCAGAAGTCACGCTCGTTGCCCGCACTTCATCCGAAATCGAGGCTGCGGCCGCCGCAATCGGCAATGGGGCAATTGCCGTGACCTTGGATGTTTCGGACCTGGCCGCCGTCCGGTCATTCTTTGCCGAGCGCCCCGCCTTCAACATCCTGGTCAACAATGCAGGAACCAACCGGCCCAAATCGATGTGGGAGGTGAGCGAAGAAGACTTTGACGCTGTATATGACCTCAACGTCAAATCCGCTTTCTTTGTGGCGCAGGCCTGCGTTCAAAAAATGATAGCAGAGGGCGTGCAAGGTAGCCTCATCCACATGGGCAGCCAGATGGGCCATGTCGGCGGGCCCAACCGGTCCCTATATTGCGGTTCAAAATGGGCGCTGGAGGGCATGAACAAGGCGTTCGCGCTTGACCTTGCGCCTTATGGCATCCGCAGCAACACCATCGCGCCAACCTTCATAGAAACGCCGCTGACCAAGCCCTATTTCGAAGATGCGGCATTCAAGGCTCAAGTGCTTTCCAAGATCAAGTTAGGGCGCATCGGACAATTAGAGGACTTGATGGGGGCGATAGTCTTCCTTGCCTCCGATGCGTCCGCCCTGATGACGGGCACCAGCCTGATCGTCGATGGCGGGTGGACTGCCGACTGATGGCGGACTTCACTTTCCACCATGGCGGCGTGAGCGTGCCGAGCCTTGATGCGGCGATTGACTGGTATGGTCATGTGCTGGGTTTTGAAGTCGAAAAGCGCTTTTACATCGAAGCTGCCAAAGCCAAGGCCGCGATGATCCGCAAGGGGCCGCTGCGGTTCGAACTGTTCGAGGTCGAAGGAGCAGCGCCGCTCCCCGAAGACCGCCGCCATCCGCCATCCGACCTCAAAACCCACGGTAACAAGCATGTCGCCTTTTGTGTCGAGGACATCGACATTTTTCTCGCCGAAATGGAAGCGAAAGGGGTCGATATCGCCTTTGTCGTCCGCGAAGAATTCGGCAGCGGCTGCTTCATTCGCGACCCAGCGGGGAACCTTATCGAATTTGTCACGGAGCCAAATATATGACGCAAATGACGCTGTTTATCTTCCCAGGTGCCTGCTCGCGCGTAGCGTTGACCGCGCTGGAACATGTCGGAGCGCAATATAAAGCGGTGATGGTCAACCTGATGCAGGGCGAGCATATGCGCCCCGAATATCGCGCCGCCAATCCGCGCGGGAAAGTGCCAGCGCTTCATGTTGACGGCAAGCTGCTGAGCGAGAACGCAGCAATCCAGTTGTGGCTCAACGATCGCTTTCCTGAAGCAGGGCTGCTGCCCAAGCCAGCCGATGACTGGGAGCGCGCGCAACAGCTGTCGGATATGTTCTGGGTCTCGTCGGTCTGGCATCCTTATGTGCGAGCCAACAAGATGCCTTCGCGGTGGACCACGGGTGATGAAGCACCGGTCCGCGAACGCGGTGTCGAATTGCTCACGCCCTGCATTTTGCAGCTGGAAGAACGGCTTTCGGATCGCGATTATTATTATGGCGTCTGGTCGATCATCGATGTCTATTTTTATTGGGCATACACCACGGCGGAGGAAGGAAAATTCGACCTTTCGCGCTATCCCAACATCAATCGGCATCGCGTAAGGATCGAAGCATTCCCTGCGTTTCAGGCCGCCATCGCCCGCGAAAATGCCGCGAAGGCGGAAAAAGCATCATGAACTTTACAGACCCCAAAGTTGCGGCCGTCTTTGCAGAATATGAGGCGCGCGATGCCATCGAACAGGAACGCTGGAAGACCATGCCTCCGGGCAGCGGCCTTGCAGATCGTGATGAATTCCTTCTGCCCGTCGGACCCGAAGTTGGCGCTTTCCTGCATGCGCTCATCCTTGCGCGAAAGCCAAAGCGCATTCTGGAACTTGGGACCAGCTATGGCTATTCGACGCTGTTTCTTGCCGATGCGGCGCGCGCTGTTGGCGCGACCGTTATCACCATGGAGCTGGCTGATTACAAGCAAGCCTATGCGCGATCGCAACTGGAAAAGGCCGGGCTAACCAATGTCGTCGATTTTCGGCTGGGGGATGCTGTCGAACTGACCCGATCGGATTCGGGCCTGTTTGACTTTGCGCTGCTCGACATCTGGAAAGAGCTGTATATGCCGTGTTTCGAGGCGCTTTATCCAAAGCTGTCCGAAGAAGCGATTATTGCAGCCGACAATATGATCTCGCCCGAAATGGCGACGGCCAGACGTGCGCATTTACCGCGACGCCGTCCGCGCCAAGGCCGACTTACAGACGGCGCTGCTGCCGATTGGTCAGGGAATAGAGTTGACGGTGAAATGGTCGGCGGGGAACACGAAGTTATGAGACTTCGGCACCAAGCCTTTTTCTGGCTCAAAAATGCCGGATCACCAGCGGACCGCCACAGTCTTATCGCTGGGCTACAGACGCTGCACGGAATCGACCTGATCCGCGAACTCCATATCGGCGTTCCGGCACCGACCGAAGCGCGCGATGTGGTCGATAACAGCTTCGACGTGCTCGAATATATGGTGTTCGATTCGCTTGAAGATCAGGCAGCCTATCAAACACATCCAATCCACCAGAAATTCATCTCGGATTGCGGCCATTTATGGGACCGGGTCGTGGTCTATGACGCGGTCGACGTCTGACCATCGGGACGGGTGAAGCAAAGCTAGAGACTTTACCTCAAATCGCGTGCTCGTCCTCTTTGGTCAGGTTTGCAAGATCCGCAGGCAATGGCTGTTTCTGGCCTTTGCGGAACGGACCGAAGCTCTTCATGTCCGCATCGAACTGCATGTCCCACGGAATGTCGTCGCCACGGAAAATCGGCGGTGCATTGTTCGCCCATAATAAAGAACCGAACTTGAAATCCCATGCGCGCGGTACCCAGTCGTCGGTCAGGTAATCGGTATCGGCATGATATTCGGCTTCGCCCGCATCGCCCGGGATTTCGCAATAATAATAGATTGCCGATGAAATGCGGTGGCGCGAAATGCCGCCGCTGGTGTTCATCGTGGTGTTCTTCCAACCCTTATATTCCATGACATTTGCACCGAGCATGACCTCGTCGATGTCATCGCAGCCAAAGGCGATGTGCATGAAGCGGAAAAAATCTGGCGCGACGGGAAGGTCGCAATTCACCCAGAAGATCGAGTGATGTTCGTTGGTGCCATCGGCGCGCATGAAGATGCCGGTGCCTTTGCTATGGTCGGTATAGCGAAAGCCCAGGCGCTTCATGTAGAATTCTGCACTCGCGACATAATCGGGCGAGAAGAAAACGATATGGTTGATCGTCTTGGGCGTCGCTTTTTTGCGCCAGATGCGGTGCTGGTTGAGCCGTTTGATATTGCCGGGTGAATTGACCGGGCTGGCTTCCGACACAACCGTTTTCTTGGCCCAGACACGCAAGCCGATGGGCTGACCATCGTCGGCAACAAAATGTGCAGTACCATCGGCATCGCGGGTAACATTACGGTCGGTGGCCAGGCCAGCGACAAGCGATTCCAGATTGTCGGCGGTATCGACGCCCCAGATCGTTTCCTTGACGCCAAAGCCGGGGAAAGGATCGACCGCGGGCAAGCGCGGGTCGCCGGGGTTGAGCAGGATGACCTTTGATCCGCTCGCCAGTTCAAACACCGCCTCGTCAGCACTCGACGAAACCAGCGGCAGACCGAAGTCGCTCCAGAAACGCGTGTTCTCCGCCATGTCGTTGACCGCGAAGACCGCGCTTTCGATACCCAATATGCTCATAAATGCTCCAATTTTTCTGGCATCGTTATGGCGGTGACCGCATTTTCAAAAAAGCCGGTTTTTTGGGATGCACGAATTGAATTGATCAATTAGCCGCGCCGGAAAAGCAACGAGACGATGAACAACATTGTCTTGAAATCAAGCAACTTGAGCGCGGCACGCGCTTCCTTGGGGCTGACCTTGGCGACCATGGGCATCGCGCCGAAAATCTTGCCGCGAATGACCAGCTTGCCATCTTCACGCGCGATTTCGCGCACGGTCATCAATTCCTGGTCGTTGGCGTCGTAGATTTTCATGCGGCCATTACCTTGTCAAAGTCGATCCCCAGATCGTCCATGATCTTGATCGCGGTGGGCCGTCCGACGCCGAAGATCGCGCCGCCGGGGTGCATGAACGGGCCGCAGAGATAGAGCCGCTCGACCCCCGGCACCGCATAGCGCGCCAGTTCGGGCGTCGGGCGGAAGCCCATGGTCTGGAACAATTGCAGCCCCGCGCCGTGCACCTCGCCGTTGACGAAGCTGTTGGGCGACCAGCGTTCCATGTCGAGCGGGCTGTCCACCTCGCGCGCGATGATGCTTTCGTTGAGGCCGGGAAAGAAGTGCGACAGGCTGTCGATCAGCCTGTCAGCGACATCCTCCTTGATCTCGTCCCAGCGCGCAGGCCCCTTCCGGTCGAGGCTATAGGGCTGGTAGCTGGTGAGATAGAGCTGCGACTTGCCCTCTGGTTGAAGCCCCGGAAAGCCGACGATGCCGCCGCCGTGCAGCGGGTTCTCGATGCCCGGCTGGCCCCGGCGCAGCGGCTCGAAGCTGTCGAGGAAGCCTTGGAGGGTTGTGGCGGTGATGCAGTTAGCGGCGGATTCGGAAAGCTCTTTTGGTATCTTTGTGGACAATTGCTCGACCGACTTGTCGAGCGCGGCATCGACCTTGAACAGAGTGTAGGGCGCGTTCTTCACCCGGTTAGCGCGCGCCAGCATGTCGGCATCTAGGCCGCTGACAAACTGTCCAGACGGGCCGGGTGAATGCCGGCGATCACCGCGTCCTTTGCGCGAAACTCTTCGCCGTCAACAGAACGCAGGCCGACTGCACGGCCGCTTTCGACGATCACCGAATCGATCTTGGTGTTGCAGCGGACTTCGCCGCCGAAATCGGCGATGCAATCGGCTAAGGCCTGACTAAGCGAACCGCTGCCTTTCGTCGGAAAGCCGACAGGATAGAAATGCACCAGCAGGATCATGATGATCAGGCCGAAAGCCCGTCCCCATGTCGTCGGGGAATTGGAGTATGCCTTCCGAAACCCACTTCAGCAGGTGGATTTTCAGGATGTCGGTCTCGAACAGCTCATCGACGATCTGCAAGGGTGAGCGGAACATCAGGTCGAGCATCCGCCGCCCATCCTCGTTCGATTCCATCATCGCCATGAACGGGCCCATGGGGATCGGCACGTTGAACATGCCTTGCAGCAGCATCGGCATCATCCGCGCGCCCCAGTTCACGAATTCGCGATAAGCGTCGGCGTCCTTCTCCGAATATTTTGCGATTTCCTGACAGGTTTTGTCGACATCGACAAAGGTGAGGAAATGCCGGAAATCCTTGAGCAAAAGCCCCATCGGCGCCTCAGGATAGAAATAATCGAGGCCATATTTCGATTTCAGTTTGAGCTCGTCGTTCACCAGCAGCGGATTGGCCTGGATCATGCCGTGCATCGCCGAATGCTTGTTGTGCCAGAAGCCCGGCGCAGTGCGTTCGAGCGTCACCGCGCCGCCGCCGATGAAGGATTTCATCTCCAGCACCAGCACCTTCTTGCCCGCCTTGGCCATATAGGCGGCAGCGCCGAGCTGGTTATGGCCGGCACCCATGACGACGATGTCGTAACTGCTCATGCATGATCCTCAAAAAATGCACGGAAGCCCGAAATCCCCGGCACATGGACTCGCGCAGCCGCCATCGCGACACGATGCACCTGCCCGGTGATATTGCGCGCCGCAGGCGAGGCTAAAAAGGCGACGGCTTCGGCGATGTCTTCGGGTTCGCCCAATTGATCGCGCAGAGTTTCATCCTCGACGACTTGGCGCAACGGGGCGGAAAGGCGGCGAGCAACGCGGGCGTGCTTGTCATGCCGGGGGCCACCGCGTTGCAACGCACGCCCTGCTTGCCGTGGCTGGCGGCGATGCTGCGAGTCATCTGGATGATCGCTGCTTTCGACGATGAATAGGCCGCCTGGATCAGATGCCCTTGCAAAGCGAGGTTGCTCACGGTGTTGACGATACACCCGCGTGCGGCGCGCAAATGCGGCAGTGCTTCGCGGCAGGCGATCATCGTCCCGCGCACATTGACTCGGTAGGTGCGGTCCCACAGATCGGTGTCCATCGCTTCGACATCGCCGTCGGCCTGCGCGATATCGGGGCCGAGCAGGGCGGCGTTGTTGTGCAGGATGTCGAGCCGCCCGTAATGCGCGACGGTATCGGCAATCATCGCCTTGATCGAAGACTGATGCTCCAGATCGAGTTTTACCGCCAGTGCACGGGGCAGCTCGGCAGCCAACGCCTGTGCCGCCTCAAACGCAATATCGGCGACCACGACCCGCGCCCCGCGCGCTGTCATCAGCCGCGCTGTCGCCGCGCCGATTCCCCCTGCACCCCCTGTGATGATTGCGACCCTATCGTCGAGCCTGATCGCGTCACTCATCCGCAGCTACGCCCGAGTCTTGGGCGGCAGGTCGACCTTGTACTGCTCGACCGCTTCTTCGCGCGACAGGTCAGTTGCGCCAATGGGGACGACTTTCCCTTGCGGGTCCATCGCCGCTTTGTCCGCAGCAAATAGCGCCAGTTTCTCGACGAACCAACGGATCGCCGCGTCGTTATTGTTCGACAAATGCCACTGCGCGCCCTCGCGAATCGGTGGCATCGACAAAGGAAGTTCGCGCACGACCAAAGGCAAATTGTCGGCAATCCGATGGGCGAGGCGGCGGTGGATCGTTGCAATCCGCTTCGATCCCGCCACCATTCCGGGTATCGACAGAAACGACGGCGCGACTATCTCGATCTTCCGCTGCTGCTTTTGCCGTCGCATGAACCAGTCGTCGAACGCGGGAATGCGGGCCTTGCCAAACCGCGAGGTGATATGGCCAAGCTCGAAATAAAGTTCCTTGGTCATCGGCCCCGCCATCGCCGGATTGTCCTTGCAACCGATCACAACATAATCGTCATCGAACAATATCTGGCTCGGATGATCCGATGTCATACCGAAATCGACGGTGAGCAGCAGATCGACAAAGCCGCGTTCGAGCGAGTCGACCGGACCTTCGGTCATCGGCTGGATTTCGAAGCGCATCAACGGAGCTTCATCGGCAATGCCGTTGAACACCTGCGCGAGCAGCACTTCAGTTATGTAATCCGATGCCATGATGCGGATGGTGCGATCGCAGGTTGCCGGATCGAACGGCGGCGAAACCGATATCGTCGTGCGGATCTGTTCGAGCACAGCGCGCACCGGCTCGACCAGTTCTTCGGCGCGCGCGGTCAGCACCATCTGGCGGCCTTTGACCACCAACAAATCATCGCCGAAATATTCGCGCAACCGGCCGAGCGCCGATGATGTAGCCGACTGCGACAGGAATATCCGTTCCGCCGCAATGCTGACGCTGCGTTCGTCGAGCAAGGCATCGAGCGCCACCAGCAGGTTAAGGTCGAGCCGTTCAAAGCGCATCTACTCTCTCCCAATCGCATCGAGTGCATTGGTGACCAGTGTAGCGAGATCGCCGTCATGCGCAAATCCGCAACGCTCCGCAGCAGGGGTGGCAAGCGGCGGATGCGAGCCGAAGGCCGCTTCGAGCGCTGCATTGGGCTGGTAGCTTACCAGAGCCGCCGACGATGCGGTCTGCCGGGCGATTTCGGCGGCGAGCGCGCCCATATTGATGCATTGCGCGGGCAGGGTGACGGCGCGGGTGACAGGCATCCGGCTCGCATCCATATCGAGCGCGTGGACGAGGTTGGTCGCGCATTGCGTCACCGATTGCGCCCAGATTGTCGCGCTTTCTGACACCGGGCAGACAAACGGCTCGCCAGCGCGCAGCGCGTGGAACAGATCGCTCATAAAGGCCGACTTCATGCCTGACGGCCCTTTGGGGCGCGCGAGGATGCCGGGCAGCCGCACCGAAACGCCTTCGATTTCGCCGCGATGGTGCATCATCGACACGGCCACCTCCATCATTGCCTTATGCCCGCCATAGACCATTTTCGGTGCAAGCGGGGTCGTGTCATCCACGCCCTCGGCGGGTAACGGATCACCAAAGACCGCGATCGAACTCGCGTAAACGACGCGTGGCTTATTACCGCCCGTTTTCGCAGCGTCGAGAAGGTCATACATTGCGTCGATATTGATCCTGCGCGAAGCCGCAGGGTCGGCTTCTGCCGCACCGCCCGGAACGGTGGCGAGGTGGACCAGCGCCGCGCAGCCGTCACGGAAAGCCTCAGCCCGGACGACAGGGTCGGCAATATCGCCAGCGACCACTCTCGCCCCGGCCGGAATATGGTCCGCAATGCTATCGAGCGCGACAACAGTGTCGCCGCGCTCGATCAATCGCTTGACCAGCGCTCGCCCGACAAAGCCGCCAGCGCCGGTTACTACAACAGCCATGCCTCAGAATTCAAAACCTGCACGCACACCTACCACGCGCGCGGTCAGACCCGCGACCGGCCAAGCGCGGATGCCGCCATCGGCAGCTCCTGCAAAGGTGCTGGCGAGGTAGGCTGTCGGTTCGCGTTCCTTGGTCAGGTTGCGAACGAAAACCGATGCATTCCAGTCGCCATCGGGATGACGGAAACCAAAGCCCAGATTGATGATCTCATGCGCCGGATAGCGGTAACGCGGATCGGCGCGTGCGGCGAGCAGGACCTTGCTCTTGTAGATGAAGTTCGCATTCAGGAATACTTCCAGATTATCGCCCAGCGGAATGCCATAGTCACCCGAAATCGTAAACTTGTGCTTGGGCGCGTTCAGGAACTGTGTACCGCCCAAATTTCCGCCGTCATCGCCAAGATATCCGGTCGGGAACGTGAATTCATTATACTGGTAACCGGCATTAACGTTAAAGCCCGGCAAGATCTGGCCGAAGGCAGAAAATTCAAAGCCCTTGGACGTCAGCTTCGGAATGTTGAGTGGCTGCGATACCAGCGCGGTACCGACAAAAATGCTGGTCTGACTCTGGAAATCTTTAAGCTTGGTATAGAACGCATTTGCCGATAGCTGCACCCGTCCAACCCGCGTCTTTACGCCGAGTTCGATGGCATCGGATGTTTCCGGGTCGAGCTGAAACAGCGCGCCAGCAGGATTGGTGCCGACTGCTGGCGGTTTGTATCCGCGCGAGAAAGAGCCAAAAATGTTTGTGTCCGAATTAGGCTTGAAGCTCGCGCCAATACGACCCGAAAGGCTGTTATCGGTGGTTACAAAAACATTCGTCGCCGATAACGTGTTGGTGCCGATTGCGGTGGTGTTCTTGTAATCATCATAGCGCAAGCCGCCGAAAATCGAGAACTGCTCGCTGACATTCACGGTCACATCGGCAAAGCCTGCAAGGCCGTGATTCTCGGTCGTTTCTTTAGAGAAATTGACGAAAAGCGGTCCGGGATTGAAAGCCTGCGGGACACAGGCATTGGTGGCGAAGTTGCAGATGCTGAACCCGACCCGGCTGCCCGATGACGTGTTGTTGAATGGAAAGGGACCAGTGCCGATCGGCACGCGGTCGAAGCGGAAATCGGAATAGAAGCCGCCCACCACAAGGTCGAAAGAATCGCCCGAAATGTTTGCGCGCAGCTCCTGGCTGAACCCGCGCGAATTCTCTTCGGTCAGTTCCTGACGTGCGGCAAAGGTCCCGGTGATACGCGAGAAATCACGGCTGAAGGTTTCGTATGTCCGTTCACGATAGCCCGAAACCGACGTCAGGCTGATCGTGTCGGATAGTTCCAGATCGACAACCGCCGAAAGCCCGCCCACTGTTGTTCGCAGGAATGTCGGTGCGTTCTCGCAATATTCCTCCGCGCGGGCGTTGATAACGGTCATGCCGCAACCCGTTGGGCTGAGAAACGCGCCGGTGGATATCCCACCACGCGTGCCGCCCGGAGGTCCGAACGGAGCGGTGCTGTTGGGTGTGATGGCGATAGCAAAAAAGTTCTGCCCATCGGTCACATTCTTTGCATATTGGCCCGTCAGGTTGATGGTCATTGTGTCCGACGGCATCAACAACGCGCGCAAACGAAAGCCGAAATCCTCGATCTTGTTGTCGCGGTCGGTGGTTACGCTGTGCTGAAGGCCGGTTTCTTTCTTATATTGCGCCGACAGCCGAAGCGCCGCCTGCGGACCCAGCGGCACGTTGATCCCGCTATTGACGACCATTTCGCCGACTTCCGAACCGCCGGTGCCCTTGTCCGCAAAATCAATGCTGGCGTTGGCGCCCAGCGCGTCGACCGAAGGTGCTCTGGTCGTAACGTTCAGCACGCCTGCCGATGCGCCTTGACCAAACAATGTGCCTTGCGGACCGCGCAGCACTTCGACTTGAGCCAAATCGAACAATTGCGGGAAGGACAGGTTACCAATTGGGACCTGATCGACAATCACCGCGACCGACGAAGCGACGCTTGGATTGAACACGCCGGTGCCGACACCGCGCAGGCGTCCGCCGCCATTGGTTTCGCCGCCCGATGTCTGGCTGATTTCCAGCGCGGGGGTGATCCGCTGCAGGTCATTGAGGCCATAAATCTGGTCGCGATCAAGCTGTGCCTTGGTCGCCACCGTCACAGGCAGCGGCACGTCGATCAGATTTTCTTCGCGTTTGCGCGCGGTTACGACAATTGTATCGCCATCGCGCGATTCATCTTCGGCTGACTGTGCATGAGCAGGCAGCGCAAAACCGGCTGACACCAGGGCCGACGTGGCCAACAATAAACGACGCATATAAACCTCCCCTAAATATGGTTTTTTTGCCTTGTGCCGTGCGGCGATTTGCAAGTCACACGGATTGGATCAATATCACCTATCGACGGACCCGCATCACCATGCGGTCGCGCCAGCATCGACTGCGATATCCGCGCCGGTAACGTAGCTTGCCTCGTCGGATGCGAGCCAGATTGCGCAGTGCGCTATGTCTTCAGGCGTGCCCAACCGCTTGATCATGTTCTTGGCAAGCACCTTGTCCTTGAAGCCCGGATCGGCAGCCAGATGCGCGGCGGTTGCTGCGGTCTGGATAAAGCCCGGCGATATGCTGTTGGCGCGGATGCCATGCGGCGCGCCCTCCATCGCCAATTGCCGAGTCATCGCGAGCACTCCGCCTTTGCCTGCGACATGCGCGAGGGCGGGCGAACCTTCGAGCGCGTGGTAGGCGTTGGCTGAAGCAAAGTTGATGATCGACGCGCTGCCACTGGCCTTGAGCAATGGCCATGCCGCGCGGGTGACGAGGAAGACGCTATCGAGTTCGGCGGCGATGGTGCTGCGCCATTCGGCGTAGCTCAATTCTTCGATCCATTTGAAGACTGCAGTGGCTGCGGCGTTGACGATAATGTCGAGGCGGCCATGTTCGGCGGCGATGGCCTCGATCAACCGCGCCACCGCCACTTCGTCGGTGACATCGCATTCGGCCAGATCGACGCCGATTACCGTTGCGTCCTGTTGGGCAAACATTCGGACGCATCCGGCTCCAATGCCGTTGGCGGCACCGGTGACGAGTGCGATTTTGCCCGTCAACCGTCCGCTCATTCCGTCAGCCGTTCAGGCGTATTGAGCGGTGCCAGCAGCGCGATGATCGCAGCGCCGCCGCACAACCAGCCGAGCACACCCATCGTCGGCAAGATCCCCCCGGTAAAGCCGATGATGAAGGGGATAGCGGCATTGTTGCAGGCAAATTGTCCGAGCGAAAAGGTTGCGGTCCACAAGCCTGTGCCGCGTCCACGTACGGCAAAGGGCAGGCGCGTGACGGCCCATGTGAGCAAGGTCGGCAGCAACATGCCAGCACCGATCTGGTCGAGTCCGGCGGCAAAGGTGAAGGCCCATGGTGATTTGAGCATCGACATCAGGGTGAAGCCAGACGCCAGCAGTGCAAATTCAAGCACGAACATCGCCTTCAAGCTCAACCGCGGGCTGAGCCACCAGAAACAGAGCGTGCCGACGGGCACGAAGATGCTCGCCACCGCCGTCATCATCCCGCCGCGCGCTGCGTCATAGCTGCCGTCGGCAAGGACGACGCCCAGCGCCTTATAAGCATCGGGTAGCTTTATCTGGACGGTGTAAAACATCACTGAGCCGAACAAGGTGATCGCGCAGATGACCGCCATCAGTCCCCACGGGATGTCGCTCCATTTGCCTTCCTTATCCTTGCTGGAAAGATATTCGGACTCCTCTGGTTCCCACGTAAATGCGATAACCAAGGCGAGAAAAACCAGCGGGATCAGGTAGAGCAGAAAGACATTGTGCCAGTCGTTTCGCCCGACATAGCCGGCAATCAAGATGGCGAATATGGCGCAGGTCGACGCAACGCCGGTCTGCGCTGCCAGCCAGCGGTCACGGCTCTGGCCCTTGAAGAAATCGCCGATGAGCGTGGTCGAGAGCGTCATCAACATCGCCTCGACAATGCCGACGGCAACGCGGCTCCAGAGGATATGGGTGAGGTCGTTGAGGAAGTAAGGCAGGATGCCGACCACGACATAAACCGCCATCGACCAGATCAGCATCTTGCGCCGCCCGACGCGGTCGCCAAGCCAGCCTGCCGGGATTGAAAAAAGCGCCACGCATAATGCGGGCACAGTAACGATCCAGCCGATATACCAGCCCAGCTCTTCAGGACTATATTGCCCCGTCGGCCCAAAGCTCTCCGCGATTTTGGGGGCGATCGGCGCAACGAACAAAGCCGCCATCACCGACAATGTGATCGGGAAAAGGAGCGCCAGCCCGGTCATGAATGTGGGCTGCCGCGTGGTCGCGCTGTCGGTCATTGGCTCTCCCCTCCTTGGCCGCTTTTATGTTGGCGGTTATGGTCTGCGGCGACAATGGCTTTCGCTTGATGCCAGCTATTGAGCCGCCCGATGCCTTCTATCGACGCAAATCACTGTTCAATGCCGCGTGAGGCAATTAGCACCGCCGACAACGGGAGACGGGTGCGTTCATGGCGAACATCGATAGAGTACTTATAGTCGGCGGCGGCATTGCCGGGATGGCGTCGGCAATCCGCTTTCGCGAGGCGGGGGTTGCGGTCGACCTGATCGACATCGACCCCGAATGGCGCGTTTATGGGGCTGGCATTACGATTACGGGACCAACGCTGCGCGCCTATCGAAGGCTGGGGCTGATCGAGGCGATCAAGGCGGAGGGGGCCATCACCAACGGCTCGCGTATCTTCCGCTTCGACGGTATCCATCTGCAAGACCTTGATGAGCCCGCGCTTGAGGAAGGCTTGCCCGCGACTGGCGGGATCATGCGCCCGGTGCTTCACCGGATCATGCAGACTCGCGTCAATGAGCTTGGGACATCGGTGCGGCTGGGCATGACGGTCGACGCATTGGAGAATGTGGACGACGAAGTCGCGGTGACTTTCTCCGACGGCAGCGAAAGTCGCTACGATCTCGTTGTCGGGGCCGACAGCGTGAAGTCGCAGGTCCGCCGGCTGGCTTTTCCGCATATGGGCAAACCTGAACATACTGGTCAGGGCTGCTGGCGGATTTCGATTGCGAAGCCGCCGGGGTTGGAGCGCGGCGAGTTTTATTTCGGCCATCAATATCCGGCGGGGATTACTGCCTGCGGCCCGGACAAAGTCTATATGTGGATGCTGACGCCGCATGTGCGCCGTGAAAAACATTTCGACGAAGCCGAGCTGTACGACCATCTGAAAGCCAATCTGGCGCCCTTTGGGGGTAGCGCAGGCTGGATTCGTGATAACATGACTCGCAACGACTGGGTCAATTACCGACCGCTGGTCGCGGCATTACAGCCGGGGCCCTGGTTCAACGGGCGGATCGTGTTGGTCGGCGACGCGGCCCACGCGACCACGCCGCATCTTGCATCAGGCGCGGGGATTGCCGTCGAAAGCGCAATCGTGCTGGTTGACGAGGTGATGGCCGCAGCCTCGGTCGCCGATGGCCTGCAAGCCTATCAGGACCGCCGCTTCGACCGTTGCCGCGATGTCATCGAAACCAGCATCGCCGTCGGCGCGTTGCAGCTGCAGGGCGGTTCGCCAGAACAGATCGGCGGAATGTTGGGCAGCGCGTTGCACAGGCTTGCACGCGACTTCTAAACAACCTGTCGAGCGGCTTTATCGTCCGGGCGAAAGCAAAACTGCGAGGCTTGTATTGCCACTTATAGTGTGGGATGACGCTTCATAATCGAAAATGATTGATAATGACTGAAAGGTGAAAGGATGCGTTTGAACCGTTTCTTGGCTGCCGCGTTACTGGGCACCACAGCTTTGTCGATGTCCGCATCTGCCTTCGCCGAAGAAGCGAAATCGCTGGAGGCGGGCTTTGAAAACCCGCCACAATCCGCCCGCCCGCACGTGTGGTGGCACTGGATGAACGGTAATATTTCCGAAGAAGGCATCGCCAAGGACATGGACTGGATGCAGCGTGTCGGCATTGGCGGGTTGCAGAATTTCGACGCCAATCTGAACACGCCGCAAATCGTCGACAAACGGCTGGTCTATATGGACGATGGCTGGAAAAAGGCGTTCAAATTTACCGCGGCAGAAGCCGAAAAGCGCGGGCTTGAACTGGCGATTGCCGCCTCGCCCGGCTGGTCGGAAACCGGCGGTCCGTGGGTACCGCAGGAAGATGGCCTGAAGAAACTGACATGGAGCGAAACGACGCTACCCGGCGAGCAAGCGCTTCAAGGGCAAGCTCGCCGCTCCGCCCGCCGACACTGGCCCGTTCATGACGGCGAGAAAGGGTGCGAGCATCGAAGAATCGATGACGGGAGTCCGCAAGGAACCCAAGTGGAAACATTATGGCGATGTTGCCGTGCTGGCCTTTCCCGCCTCGGTCTCCGCGTCACTCCCAACACCCAAAGTGACGAATTTGGCGGGCGAACCTGTCGACCTGAGTTTGGCGCAAGACGGCGATCTCGATACCGCGATTGAAATCACGCGCAAAGATGCCGATCCGGTGATCGCGCTCGATTATGGTTCGCCGCAGACAGTACGCACGGTGTCGTTCTTTCTGCCAGGGGCAGCGGCGATGTTTTTGGGCGCGATCACAAAGCCGCATCTGGAATCGAGCAACGATGGCAAGAGCTGGACGAAGATCATGGATCTGCCGGTCCATCCGGTGCCGACCACAGTCAGCCTTAATGACATAACGGCCCGGCATTTCCGCGTCGTTTTCGGTCCCAATCCTATGGGGCTGGCTGGGATGAGCGCGCCCGAAAGCGGAGTGGATTTATCTGCGTTGATGGGGCTGGGCGCGGCGATGCAGAAGCCCGTGCGCTTGGGCGATTTGCGCCTTTCGTCCGAGGCGCGCATTGATCGTTACGAGGCGAAGGCCGGATTTGAGCTGGAACCCGATTATTACGCTCTCAGCCAAGGCATCTCCGAAAGCTCTGGTGTCGATCCTGCAAAAGTAATCAACCTGACCGACAAGATGAAGCCCGATGGCACGCCTCGATTGGACCCCGCCCAAAGGCAGCAACTGGCGCGTATTGCGGCTTGGTCATTCGCTGCTCGGCACCACCAACCACCCGGCGCCGCCCGAAGCGACGGGGCTTGAGGTCGACAAGTTCGATGGCGAAGCGGTGCGCCGCTACATGAACACCTATCTCGGCATGTACCGGGGTGCGGCGGGCGAGGACATGGTCGGCAAAAAAGGCGTGCGCGCGCTGCTGGTTGATTCAATCGAAGTCGGCGCTGCCAACTGGACGCCCAAAATGGTCGAGCAGTTCAAAAAGCTGCGCGGTTATGATCCGGTGCCGTTTATGCCAGCGCTCACCGGCACAATCATTGGCTCACGCGCGCAGAGCGACAAGTTTCTTTACGACTATCGCCGCACCATCGCCGATCTGATGGCCAGCGAACATTATGGTGTCGTGGCCGAGGTTGCCAAGAAGCAGGGGCTGACCGTCTACGGCGAGGCGCTGGAAAGCTTCCGACCGTCGCTCGGCGATGACATGGCGATGCGCAAGCATAATGACATCCCGATGTCCGCGATGTGGACTCACACCCGCGCCGAAGGCCCGCGCCCCAGCCATTTGGTCGATATGCGCGGCGCGGCCTCTGTTGCGCATATTTACGGGCAGAATCTGGCCGCAGCGGAATCGATGACCTCGGCGATGGCGCCTTGGGCGCATTCGCCAAAATATCTGAAACGGATCATCGATCTGGAATTTGTGAACGGCATTAACCGGCCCGTGATCCACACCTCGGTGCACCAGCCGCGCGATGACAAGTTTCCGGGGCTGACGCTTTTCATCTTCGGACAGTATTTCAACCGCCATGATGCCTGGGCGGAAATGGCAAAGCCGTGGGTCGATTATCTGTCGCGCAACAGCTTCATGCTGCAACAGGGTCGCAACGCCGCCGACGTGGCGTATTATTATGGCGAAGAAGCACCGCTGACGACGCTGAAAGATACCAAGCAGCTGGAAGATGTCCCAACGAACTATGCCTATGACTTTGTGAACACCGATGCGCTGTTCGAGGCGTTGTCGAATGATGGCGCTGAGTTGGTCGCCAAGGGCGGCGCACGCTACAAGGCGCTCTATCTCGGCGGCTCTTCGCACAAGATGACGCTCGCCACGCTGAAGCGGATTGCTGCGCTGGCGGAAGGTGGGGCTGTGATTATCGGAAAAGCGCCAGAAGGCAGTCCCAGTCTTTCGCACAACACGGCCGAATATGACGCGCTGGTTTCTAAACTTTGGGGTGGCGACGGGATCGTCACTGTTGGATCAGGAAGAATAATCAACAGTCGCAACGTCGAAGCTGCGCTTGCCGATATGGCAGTGGGGCCACAATTCCATTATTCGGGCGCGCAAACCGACGCCTCGATCCCGTTCGTTCAGCGCAAGCTCGCCGACGGCGACAGTTTCTTTGTCGTCAACCAGAAGGACCGCACAGAGAATATCGAAGCGCGCTTCCGCGTGACTGGCAAGGCCCCCGAAATCTGGCGTGCCGAAACCGGCAAAGCGGAGGCTGTGAGTTTCCGTATTGAAAATGGCGAGACGGTTGTGCCGCTGACCTTGGGTGCCGATGAATCGCTGCATGTTGTATTCCGCAAAGCGGCAACCGCCAACACGTTGGCAGTCAAAAAGGCTGTGCCGTCAAAGCCCGCAAAGCTTGACGGCGCGTGGAGCGTCGCTTTCCAGCAAGGTCGCGGCGCACCTGCATCGGCGTCGCTGCCGACACTCTTGCCGCTCAACGAAAATGCCGAACCGGCGATCAGGCATTTTTCGGGCATCGCGACTTACGCGAAAGACTTCACCGCGCCCAAGGGCTGGAAGGCCGGGCAGCCCTTATGGCTCGATTTGGGCGAAGTCGGTGAAATGGCCGAAGTGGCTATCAACGGGAAAAGTGCAGGCGCAGTCTGGCACGCGCCCTATCGGCTCGATATCGGCGCGGTGACGAGAACCGGCAAGAACCGAATCGAAATCCGCGTTGCCAATCTGTGGATCAACCGCCTGATCGGCGATGCAGCATTGCCCGAGGACAAGCGTATAACCTGGGCGGCGGGGCCGACATATAGCAAGGATGCAAAGCTTCGGCCATCGGGCCTGATCGGCCCTGTGGTGTTGCTGACCGAGGGGAAATAGGCAGCGGCCGGGCGTGCTCAACGCTTGGTTGAGCAGCCCTTTCGCTTTCATTTGCCAACGCTAGCACCAGCGCAGCGGTCAGGAATTTCGGTACGATAGTCCGTACCTCCAAACGGGCTACATAGCGCGTTCAGCATCCAGCTGCTCGAGTGATTTGCCCTCATTGCGCGGGGCCCAGATCATGCCGACTGCGGCGCTGGCAACAAGGAAACCGACCAATATCCACGCCAATGTCGTGAAGTCGGTCGACAACATGCTGGCGGCGAACAGGCTGAACAGTCCGAGGCCGATACGCACAATGGCAAAGGTAGCGCCCTGCGCGGTGGCACGAACGGCGGTCGGGAACTGCTCGGCGCTCCATAGCTGGAAAAAGCTCTGCGCGCCGAAGCCGCCGCCGAACTGCATCAGGAAGATGTGCAGCATGGCAATCGGCAAGGTCAGCGGAAACACAGCGAGCAAAGCCATGCCCGCAATCTGCATCGCCGCCGATATGCCGAACAGCAGGCGCTGGTTGACCTTGTCGGACAGTTTCATGAACACGAAATAGATCGAGATCATCGACAGGATAAAGCCACCCGCCTGCAACGCGACCGACATTTGCTGGCTCTGGTCGCCGACGGTGCGCAAGATATAGGGGAAGAAAAAACCGTTGGTTCCAGCCCACAGGTTCCACAGCCCGTACATGCCGACAAGGAACGCCATCGACTTCAGATATTTGGGTTGAAGCAATATCCGCCAGTCGGTGTCGGCCTTGGCCTGTTCGACCTTCGCCGCTTCCCACCGTTCGGATTCTTTCATGCGGCTGCGCAGGAAGGTGAGCGCGAGCGCGATGACCGCTAGGTGCGCAAAGACGATACGCGCACCGAGAACGCCGAGCGGCTCCAATATCAGGAACGCGACCAGCACGATCACCGGCCCCAGATACCAGAGCACCTGCGCAACCCCGCTATGCTTGCCGCGCTTGTCATCGGGGGCCATCTCGGCGATCAGCGACCAGCTTGCCGGGATGTCCGCGCCAACCGCAAGCCCGACCATGACAAAGCCAGCGACGATCATCCACGGCGCGCTGGCGAACACCAGGAACATCATGCCGAAAGCGTAGAAGTACATATCATATTGATAGATCTTCTTGCGCCCGTATTTGTCGCACAATATGCCGCCAATCAACGCGCCGACTCCCGCCGAAATCGCGTTGGCGCTGAACGCCGCGATCAGCCCGAGGAAGGTATCGGTCAGGCCGTATTGCGCCTTCCACAGCGCGAGCGCTGCCGACCCGGCGACAATCGATCCGGCATCGATATAATTGGCGAGGCCCGCCAATATCGTGTTGCGCCAATTCTCTTTTTCAGCAGTATCGCTCATGCTTTCCCCTCTCGTTCAATTCACCAGTTCGCGCCAGCGCGCAGCATATTCGGTCAGATCCTGATCGAGCGGAACGATGCGGTTGAGTGTAGCGTCGGCTTTCAGGTCCGGATTGATCAGCCGCAGCGCGCCGAACGACACATCATTGTGTGCATTCGCGGTGTAGACCGCGAGGTCGGGGCGAAGGCTGGCGAGCGCGCGGACGAAAACCTCCGCCTCGGCAAAGCGGCCCTCGACCAGCAATATGTTTTCCGCACCGATGAGCGACAGCGCGCTTTCGGTCACCAAAGCTGCATACAGGCAGGCGGCGGCGCGGCGCGCAAACCAGTCATCGGGGCGACCGGTCCAGCGGCCTTGGCCTTGCGGGAACGGACCGAAGCCCGGCGCAAAGGTCGGCAGCAACATCGCGCCCGAGGCCAGCACATCGGGGACGGCGGCGAGCAGGGCAGGCTGGTCGGGTTTGATATCAACCCGCCTGGTGTCGATTTCGATCAGCGTTTCGATTTCGCGTCCGCCCATGAAGCGCGCCGATGGCACGGCAGCGCCAAAGGCATCGACATTGACGAGACAGTCGCGGTTTTCGGGGAGGGTGGCGAGCTCAAAGGCTTTGCCGGGCGTACGCATGGCAACGAACCATGTGCCAGTGGACAGCACGGTGGCTTCGGCACCAGCGATTTCTGCAAAACCGCGTGCTGCGATCAAAGCCGCGTTCGAATCGTGCAGTCCGGCATATATGCGGACGTGCGGGGACAGGCCGGTCTGCGCGGCGAGTTCGGGGCGCAAATGGCCGATGGCATCGCCCGCATTTGCAAGCGGCGCGAACTGCGCTGCCCAGCCGCGGCGTTTGGCCATTGGCGAAAAGTCGGCCTCTGCGGGTGACCAGAGGTCCGAATGGCAACCAAGGCTGGTCGCTTCGCTGACCGCAACCCCCGACAGCAGCCAGGCCCAATATTGCGCATAGGGCAGCAATGTGGCTTGCCTGAATTGGTCGCCGCCCAATTGCTCGAGCCAGTGCAACTGGCTGCCGATATTCAATCCGTCGGGGAAAGCAGGCGAACCGGTGACGGCAAACGCGTCGCGCTGCGCGCGATAGCCGGCCATGACATCGTCGGGGATGGGCGATTCATAATCTGGCGGGATGAACGCCAGCGCACCATTGTGGATCCCTGCAATCGCGGCGCCGTGCGACACCGGAATGATTGCCGCGACCGAGCGGTCAGCCCAATGCGACAGCGATGCAACCAGCCAGTCAGCAATCCCGCCGACATCGAGCGGCGCGTAAGGCGCGCGCGGCTGTGGCGCGTTGGGCCGGGTGATCTTGTCGAGGCAACGGCCATCCTTCGTCCAAAGCGACAGCTTGGCGAGCGTCTTGCCGAAATCGGCAACGATGATGGTCGCTACGCTCAAACCCTCTCCCTCAATGTATGCGCGATTTTGATTGTTCATTATCGAAAATGATTGAAACAAGCCAGCGAAAATGTTACCGCCGCATGACCTTCATAACCTTTCCGGAACTACCATGAACATCCAGACGCCAATCACCGCAAAGCCAGCCACTCCCTTTGCAGTCCCGGAAAGCCGCTGGAGCGATACCGAAGCCGCCACCAAGTCGCCCGCAGAGCTGCTGCTCTATCGCTCGAACCTGCTCGGCAGCGATTTGACGGTAACCAATTTCGGCGGCGGCAACACCTCGGCGAAGCTGGTCGAAACCGATCCGCTTACCAGCGAAGCCGCGGAAGTGCTCTGGGTCAAAGGTTCGGGCGGCGATATCGGGTCGATGAAACTCGATGGCTTTGCCACGCTGTATCAAAGCAAGCTGCTAGGGCTCGAAGTGCATTATTCCGGGCCGAACGATGACGACAAGATGGTCGGTTACCTGCCGCATTGCACCTTCAACCTGAATGGCCGCGCCGCATCTATCGACACGCCGCTGCACAGCCTGTTGCCATTCGCACATGTCGATCATGTCCACCCCGATGCGATCATTGCGCTGGCGGCATCTTCGGGCGGCGAGGCGGCGACGCTGGAGATTTGGGGCGGGCGGATCGGCTGGCTCCCTTGGAAGCGACCGGGTTATACGCTCGGTGTGCAGCTCCGCGATTATGTTCGCGCCCATCCGGAGGCCGAAGGCGTGATGCTCGCTGGCCACGGCATCATCTGCTGGGCCGATAGCGCCAAATCCTGCTATGAGCATACCATCGAACTGATCGCAGACGCAGCGCGGTTTTTGAATCGGGCACTTGACCAAAAGCCAGCATTTGGCGGCGAAGTTGTCGCGCCGAACCCGAACCGCGCGGCAATAGCGGCGGCGGTCATGCCGGCATTGCGCGGGCTGATGACCGGGACGCGCAGCAAGGTCGGGCACTGGTCCGATGACGCCGAGGCGCTTGAATTCACCGGATCGCTCCACCTCGAAACGCTGGCCGGATTGGGCACATCCTGTCCTGACCATTTCCTGCGGACGAAGATCAGGCCGCTGACGCTCGATCCCGCGCGGGTCGAGGATGGGGCCTATCTCGGCGAGATGATCAGCGATTACCGTGATCAATATGCGGCCTATTACGAGCGCTGCAAGCGCGGCAACTCGCCCGCGATGCGCGATGCCAATCCGATAGTTGTGCTGATCCCCGGTGTCGGGCGAATTACCTTTGCCGCGGATAAAACCACCGCACGATTGGCGGGCGAGTTCTACGGCAATGCCATCAACGTGATGCGTGGGGCGGAGGCAATTGGCGACTATATTGGCCTTGACGAACAGGAGGCGTTCGACATCGAATATTGGCTGCTCGAAGAGGCCAAACTTCAGCGCATGCCCCCACCCAAGCCGCTGGCCGGCAAGGTTGCACTGGTAACTGGCGGTGCAGGTGGCATCGGTGCCGCAACTGCTGCGCGGCTCATGGCCGATGGCGCGTGTGTGATGCTGGTGGACCGCGACGCAACTGCTTTGGAAGATGTGCGTGCAGGCTTTGCCAAGCAGTTTGGCAAAGACGTGATACGCTCCGCCGTCTGCGACGTGACCGACGAGGTTCAGGTTCGGGCCGCGTTTGATTCGATGCGCGCGCGAGTTTGGCGGGTTGGACATTTTGGTTGCCAACGCCGGCATCGCGTCATCGGCACCAATCGAGGAAACCACTGTTGAACTATGGCGAAAGAATTATGACGTGCTGGCGGAGGGATATTTTCTGACCGCTCGCTCCGCATTCCCGTTAATGAAAATGATGAAAGATCAAGGCGGCGCTTCCATAGTGTTTATTGGTTCCAAGAACGGCATCGCGGCCGCAACCAATGCGAGCGCTTATGCCTCGGCCAAAGCTGCGTCGCTCCACCTCGCGCGCTGTCTCGCGCTTGAAGGAGCGCCATTCGGCATTCGCGTAAATTCGGTAAACCCCGACGCGGTTATCAAGGGCAGCAAAATCTGGGACGGCGACTGGCGCAAGGAACGCGCAGGCGCACACGGAATCGATAGCGGCAAAGAACTGGAAGAGCATTACCGCAGCCGCTCAATGCTAAAACGCGACGTGCTGCCAGAGGATATTGCCGAAGCGGTGTATTTTCTCGCCTCGGACATGTCGGCCAAATCGACCGGCAACATGATCAATGTTGACGCGGGCAACGCACAGGCATTTGTGCGCTAAGGAACGAGTTATGACAACCAACATCCCGCTGTCCGCCGATCAGATTGCGACCCTGAATGCACCTCAATTGGATGCGCTCGCCGACGATTACGACAGCCTTGGCCGCAAACTTTCCCGCGCTGGTATCGACATTAACGCAATCAAGGAAAAGGTCGCGGGGTTTTCCGTAGCAGTCCCCAGCTGGGGTGCAGGACGCGGCGGCACGCGCTTTGCCAAATTCCCGATTGTGGGGGAGCCGACCAATATCCACGAGAAGCTTGAAGACTGTGCCGTTGTCAATCAATTGTCGACCATGACCCCGCGCGTAAGCCCTCATTTTCCGTGGGACAAGGTCAGCGATTATACGGCGCTTAAACAAGAGGCCGAAAGTCTTGGGCTTGGCTTTGATGCGGTCAATTCAAACACCTTTCAGGACCAACCGGGGCAGGCACATAGCTATAACACCGGTTCGCTCGCCTCGACCTTGGAGGCCACGCGTCAACAGGCGGTCGAGCATAATATCGAGTGTATTGAGATCGGGCGGCAAATTGGTTCGACCGACCTGACCGTCTGGGTCGGCGATGGCACCAACTTTCCGGGGCAGCAGGATCTGGGTCGTTCGCTCGACCGCTATCTCGAAGCAGCGGCGCAAGTCTATGCAGCGCTTCCCGATGATTGGCGGATGCTGCTCGAACACAAGATGTTTGAACCGGCGTTCTACTCCACCGTTATCAGCGATTGGGGGAGTTCGATACTTGCCGCACAGGAACTCGGACCCAAGGCAAAATGCCTCGTCGATCTCGGCCACCACGCACCGAACGTCAATATCGAGCAGATCGTCGCTCGTCTCCATCGCTTCGGCAAACTCGGCGGCTTCCATTTCAACGACAGCAAATATGGAGATGATGATCTCGATAGCGGCAGCATCAATCCGCACCAGCTTTTCCTCGTCTTCAACGAACTGGTCGAGGCCGAACTGAGTCCGCGTGAGGGTTTCAACCCTGCTTACATGATCGACCAATCGCACAATGTCACCGACCCCATTGAAAGCATGATGTCCTCGGCTGAGGCCATCGCCAGCTGCTATGCCAAAGCGGTGCTGGTGGATCGCGAGGAACTGCATGCCGCGCAGCACGGCAATGACACGATGATGGCGTTTCAGGCTTTGCGCCGCGCTTACAATGTCGACGTCACACCGATTCTGGCGATGGTCAGAGTCGAGGCGGGCGGCGCAATTGACGTGCTGGCCGCATATCGCGCAAGCGGCTATCGTGCCCGCAAAGCGCAGGAGCGGAAAGCGGTCGGGCTGGGCGCAGGCATTGTTTGAGCGAATTTGATTGAAAATTCGTCAGGCTTCGCCCATCGCCAAGGCATGCATGCCAACGAACGCGAAGATATGATATTAGGGCTGCTTGCAGCGAAAGGCTTCGTCTCGTTCCGCGAGTTGGAAGGCAAGTTAGACAGCTCGCCGGCAACCATTCGCCGAGATCTTGAACGGTTGGCCGTTGAAGGCAAGCTGTTCCGTGTGCGCGGAGGTGCGAAAGGTGCCGGAGAAGTGGAGCCGAATGCCCTCGCGCCAGACTTGCATCTGGCGGGCGTTCCATTTCACGAAAATATCGGCCTGAACCGTGCCGCCAAGCGAGCCATCGGCAAAGCCGCAGCCGCCTTATGCCAGCCGGGCGAAGGGGTTATGATTGACGGTGGATCGACAACGCTGCAAATGTGTTCGCATTTGGTCGGCTTGAACCTGCAAGTGCTGACAAACTCGCTTCACATCGTGTCAGCGCTGATCAATCAAGCGGGAACTCGAGTACTAGTGCCGTCAGGGGCGGTGTTCCCGGAGCAAAGCATTATCTTGTCGGTGTTCGGCGAAGATGGAATGCCACGCTTTCATGCACCGAAGCTTTTCATGGGGGCCGCCTCAATCGGTCCGCAAGGACTAATGCAGGCGGACATCGTGCTGGTCGCTGCGGAACGCCGCCTGATCGACCGCGCGGACGAGATTATCGTCCTTGCCGATGCGAGCAAGTTTGACGCGCCATCGGGCAATGTGGTTTGCGGGCTTGACGAGATTGACGTGGTCGTAACCGATGCACCGCGCGAAAGCCCCGCGACAATGATGCTGCAGGCAGCCGGGGTTAAAATCATTTTTGTGCAAGATCCGACGGAATAATGGCAACCACGTTCATAGACTTGACGAATTGCGGAACTGGCACAGATGCCCTCCTCAACTCTCTGGAAACAACTGCGGAAATAGAATCTCGGCTTCGACCGGGCAAGCTCCCCTTGGCGACGCTTGCTCAAGGACGCGCAAATTTCCGAATTCCGCTGGCATTACAAGCGCCACGATTTTGCCTCTAGGCGTTTGAAGTGCTGGATGAAGCGAGGGAGGCTGGACAACGCGCTATTCGACACCGCAGATCATTGTCAGCAGTTTTGATCCGGAAAAAGCAACAACCTATGAGCTCGGTTTGAAATCGACTTTGCTCGACCGCCGCTTGCAACTGAACGCGGCCTTGTTTTATACCGACTATAGCGCCATCCAGCTTAACTATCAGGTGGGCGGTTCGCCAACCATCGCCAACGTTGGCGACGGAACGATCAAGGGTGGTGAACTCGAAATCGTCGCTCAACCAACAAAAGCACTGACGCTCAACTTTGCCGTGGGTTACACCGACGCGTATTACACTGATCTTGATCCAGCAGTGGCGGTGACAAGCGGAGCCAGCGCGCTTCAGGCCGGTGCGGTTGTCGGCAGCACGCTGCCGAAGACGCCGAAATGGAAGGTGAACTTCATGCGCGCGCTGTAATTGCCGCGCCAGGTGCGATTGTATCAAATGGGCCGTTATACGATCAGTTGCTGGCATCTAGCTGGTCAATCTGGCTTCAGGCGACACCCGAGGACCATATGAACCGGGTAATCGCACAAGGTGACCTTCGGCCAATGACGGGCAACCGGACGGCGATGAACGACCTGAAGGCAATCCTTGCCGCGCGCGAAGGCGACTATGCTCGGGCTGATATTGCTCTCGACACGTCTTCCCAAGATTTTCAGTCAACGCTGACCGAGCTACAGAAAATTTCAACCTCACTGGTAATGTGAAGCGGTGACGATAGTTGGACGTTCAGACCCGCTCCAGCAACAGCGAAATGCCTTGACCAACACCGACGCACATCGTCGCAAGCGCATAACGCCCGCCGTTTCGGGTCAGTTCTTCAGCCGCAGTCATCGCAAGCCGCGCACCTGACATTCCGAGCGGATGCCCAAGGGCTATAGCTCCGCCATTCGGGTTGACCCGGGGGTCATCGTCGGCGATCCCCAATTCGCGAAGGACTGCCAAACCCTGCGCAGCGAATGCTTCATTCAGTTCGATGGTTGCGAGGTCGTTTGTGGATAGGCCGTGGCGATCCAGAAGCTTCTTGGTCGACGGTGCCGGGCCGATGCCCATCACCCGTGGCGCAACGCCAGCGCTGGCCATGCCGACAATTCGCGCACGAGGCACCAGTCCATTGCGTTTGGCGGCATCCTCCGATGCAATAATCAGCGCTGCAGCGCCGTCATTGACACCGCTGGCGTTCCCTGCAGTAACGGTACCATTTGCCCGCACGACAGGCTTTAGTGCTTCGAGCACGGCAAGCGTTGTACGCCGTGGATGTTCGTCCTGTGTGACAATGACAGGTTCCCCTTTGCGCTGCGGAACCGGAACTGGAGTAATCTCTGTAGCCAAGCGACCGTTTTCTTGCGCCAATGCGGCCTTTTCCTGACTTCGCAAGGCAAACGCATCCTGATCATCGCGCGAAATCGCAAAGTCATCCGCCACATTTTCGGCCGTTTCCGGCATGGCGTCGACACCATAAGCTGCACGCATTGCCGGATTGACAAAGCGCCAGCCAATCGTCGTGTCATGGATCTCAGCCTTGCGGGAAAATGCGCTGTCGGCCTTCGGCATGACAAAAGGCGCTCGGCTCATGCTTTCCACGCCGCCAGCGATCATCAACCCGGCATCGCCTGCACGGATCGCGCGCGCTGCTGAACCGACCGCGTCGAGTCCGGAGCCGCACAGGCGATTCACCGTCGATCCGCCGACCTGCGCTGGCAGGCCAGCGAGCAAGGCGGCCATGCGGGCGACATTGCGGTTGTCCTCTCCCGCCTGGTTGGCACAGCCCATAATCACATCATCAACCTCGTTCCAAGCTACGCCCGGGTTGCGCGCTATCAATGCGCGAATAACATGCGCCGCGAGATCGTCGGGTCTGACTTGGGCGAGTGCGCCGCCAAATCGGCCTATTGGCGTGCGGATGGCATCACAGATGAAGGCATGATTCATTGCTGGGGACTTTCATACAGGTGCAGGCGCAATATAAAACACATCCTATGATGGCAACTTGAACCTGCGTTCCATAAAAAGTGCCTTCCCCGCACTATCAGACACATGGGTTTGCGCGGGGCCACGCTATCTCCCATGCCGAGGTCACGGCCACCGACCGTCGTTAATCGATCGGAGTCAGCAGCGGGGTGGGCCTCCCCCATTTGACGCTGTCTGCGCCCCGTGCCGAAAGGTGCGGGGCGTTGCTATTTGCACTCAAGCTATCCACACGCGGTGGTGTAGCTGCCATATCCATCACGTGCCCAGCTATGAAGAACAATGCACCGGCGAAAAACGTCCATAACTGCCAACGAAACCTTTTCACGGGTCGGTCTAGATCGTTTTGCGTGACCTTAAGCGCTTCGTCGTAAGCTTGCCCCGCTACTCGCTGCAAAACGTCAGGGTGAGCGCCTTGAGTAGCATCAAGAAACCGAACATTCGTTGCAATGCCTTGCTGTCGCGCGGTCATTCCTAAGCATCCGAGCGCAAAGCTGATGGCCCATAATATGACAGCAACGCCTAGTGGCCATGGAGTATCTTGCAGAGAACGGCCATTCGTCTGGTGGATTGCGAATGCTATAGCGCTTGCTGCGCCGCCGAGCTGGAAATAGGCAAACTGCGCTTGTCCCTTGATGTGCTCGAAATGTAGTTCGTTGCGTGAAGTGGTCATATTTCACGTTTTCCACAAAATTGCATGAAACGCTACTGAGCAGCTAGAAATACGCTAGACAGCGGTGCGAACCGCGCAAGGTAGAGGCGGTTGATGCCGCATAAGCGGCTGTTATCATGTGGTAAAATTGGTCGGGACGACAGGATTCGAACCTGCGACCCCCACACCCCCAGCCCGTAATTTAGGGGGTTCGGATCGCATCGCGATGCACCCAAAAAACCTTGCATAAACCGCAGAATTCTGCCATTTATTGAGCATGATTGGTGTTGCATCGGGTGCCATTTTGTTCCGTTCTAATTCATCAAGTTGCACCACCACAGCACCACCAGATTGATTTGAAGGCGGTAACTATGCGTGCAGCACTAACCCAAATGGTCATCGACAAACTACCCATTCCATCGGCCAAAGTCGATCATCGCGACACGCGGTTGAAGGGTCTGGTGCTGCGGGTCATGCCCAGCGGCACAAAATCCTATTACTGCGAATATGCGCGCGGCAAACGTGTCTGGCTTGGTCGGGCCGATGTGCTTGGTGTTAGTGAAGCGCGCGAAAGCGCACGGGCCATTCTTGCTGACTTCTATCGCGGCATCGACCCGATTGAAGCGCGCAAGCCCAAGGCGGTGATGCCTACCTATCGTGAATATCTCGACGGTGATTATGCGGCTTGGGCAAAGTCCAGCCAGAAAGCCTATGGTCAAAACCTCAAGCGCCTAGCCACGGCGTTCAAGAAGCTGCTCGATAAGCCGCTCGACAAGATCACTGGGCTTGATGTTGAACGCTGGCGCGCGGGTGAGGTCGAGCGCGGGTTAAGCAACCAGACGATCAACCGCGACATTTCCTCGATCAAGGCGAGTTTCAACCGCGCGGTCGATTGGGGGATATTGCCGGTCAATCCGCTCGCCAAGATCAAGAAGGCGCGTGTCGATGATTGCCTTAAGGTCCGCTATCTGACCGATGCCGAGGAATACCGGCTGCGCGAAGCCATCGAAGCGCGCGAAGAGCGCCGCCGCGCCGAACGCGATTCAGCCAACGGCTGGCGCGCGGAACGCGGCTATGTGCTGCTGCCCAGTCTGCGCGACTTCGTATTTACCGATCATGTCAAACCGCTGATCCTGCTGTCGATCAACACAGGATGCAGGCGCGGCGAACTGTTCGATCTGACATGGGAGAACATCGACCTCGACCGCCGCATTCTGACCGTGACCGGCGCAACCGCCAAGTCCAGACGGACGCGGCATATTCCGCTTAATCGCGAAGCAACCTCGGTGCTGCTCAACTGGCGCGCGCAAAGCGAGGAACAGTCGGGCTTGGTCTTCGTCAACGAACAGGGCGAACGGTTCGACCGTGCCAATTCGTCATGGCGTCGGCTGCTCAAGGATGCGCAAATTGCGGCCTTCCGCTGGCATGACATGCGCCACCATTTCGCCTCAAGGCTGGCAATGGGCGGTGTCGATCTCAACACCATCCGCGAACTGCTCGGCCACAGCGACTATTCGATGACGCTGCGTTACGCGCATCTCGCGCCGGAATTCAAACTGAAGGCCGTGGAAGTGCTGGATATGGCGCGGGAAGCCGCAATGGGCGGGAACAAGGTTCTGGCGTTGGTTCGTTAGGAATCGATATTCGAACTCCAGTTCCTCGCTTGGAATTGGGGGCGATGACTTTAATTGCTTCGTGATGTTTGTGTGTTTGCGCATCTAAGCGCATGCCGTTCATGGCATGACGAACTTCGAAACAAACGAAATAATGTCGCTGGCTAAGTTGACCAGCTCAACACCAAAACGTGCGACGTCGACACCCGCCAACTGCGCCAATCCTACTAAAGTGCCATATTTCGCAATAGTCTTGGTCAATTCTTGAACACTCGTATCCGCAGTTTTGGCAGCGTAGGCCAATATCTTTGCGCCAATCGACGCTGCCTTTTCAGACTTCTCGTTTAAAATCAATGTGTCAGGGTTTGTTTTTGACAGCTCGTTTCTAACAACGGAAACAAGGTCCCTTAGCTGCTTCTGGTCTTCGTTGTCGTATGGCGGAACGCCGATGTCATTTGGTGGACCGTTGTGTCCATAAACAGGAACAATTTCATCAAGCCGTTGTTCAAGCCGATCAACTTTCGTTAGCAGTATCCCGATGGCATCGGATTTGTCCAATGCGCTGGCGACCGTCGAATCTCCCAAGTCGATGTCTTCCTCTGGATGCTCGTAGAACTCTCCGTTCGACGTTGGTGCCCATTCGTAAGTCCCATTCCGCTCGATGCGTTCAACTGCCTCCTTTATCCATTCCTCATTCGGGTAGTCATCGCTGAACGAACTCAGCATGTCTGCTGCATCAAATGGCCCGCCATACGGATATAAGTAAACACCATCTTCGCTATCGTAATGGCCTTCGTTTTGGGGGTCCTCGAAATTTTCGAAGAACCAGCCAACCATGCTTTCAATTGCGGCTTCCCTCTCTTCGGCAACGCGCTCTTCGTCAGCAATGCGGGTAAATTCTTCCTGCTCGTAATATGCTTGCTCTTCCATTTCCCAATCGCGGCGGGACTTTTCGGATTTGGGTTCGTCTGGTTCCATGGGACCAATCATAGCGATAGACTGTACTTCTCTCAAGCAATCTGCCCCACGAAGTCATGGGGGATAGGCACCATCTTTACGTCGCTGCTTTTATACATGGGCGGGAACAAGGTTCGTGCGATGGTTGGATAAGGCGTTTTGCTAAAAATGCGCGAACGGGAATAATTTCGTTTGTTCAGCCGTAAATACAGCCACTTTATTCCTGATCGGGAATAATTTGCTTGCAATTGACCGCCAACCTCAATAATGTCCCGCTCGGTAATATGGATAGCAAGTCACTCGGATTGATCGTTCATCGCGAACGCAAAGCGCAGAAGCTGCGGCAAGCGGAGCTTGCTGCGGCGGCTGGTGTTGGCATCCGCTTTATCGTCGATCTCGAAGCGGGCAAGCCGACGGTCCAGCTCGAAAAGGTATTACATGTTCTAGCGACGCTTGGTTGTGATGTCGCTGTCAGTGTCGCCTTGCGGGCGACCATGACCGACCGGCTGTCCGTCTGGTGGGATGGCCGTATTTCCGGCTGTCTTTATCTTGGCCCCGATGGCGAAACGCTGTTTGCTTATGATGCCGCGTGGCTGGCCGATCCCAAGGCGCCGGCCTTGTCATTCTCGCTTCCTAAGCAAGCCGAACCTTTCAAGCGTAGCGCGGTCCAAGCCTTTTTCGGCGGGATATTACCAGAGGAAGGGCAGCGCACCGCCATTGCGCGCGCGCTTGGTGTGTCAGCGGACAATGAATTTCGGCTGCTCGAATATCTTGGCGGCGAAGTCGCAGGCGCACTGACGTTGTTACCCGAAGGCGAAACGCCTGCTTCACCAAGCGACGCCGGGCCAAAACTACTCGACGACGATGCGCTTGTGCAATTGCTCGATCATCTCCCGCTCCGTCCAATGTTGGCAGGCGAAGATGGATTGCGGCTATCGCTGGCGGGCGCGCAATCAAATTGCCCGTCCTCCTGATCGACGGGCAAATCGCGCTGCCTGCGCCGGGACAACCGACAAGCCATATCCTTAAGCCGCCCATATCGCGGTTTGAAGGCACGACGGAAAATGAATATTTCTGCATGTCGCTAGCAAGTGCGATAGGGCTGGAGGTCGCGGCGGTGGAAATGCGCGTTGTTGCGGAACGGTCATTTCTGCTCGTCACCCGCTACGACCGCGCGGTTAGCGCAGGGGGAAGCGTCACCCGGCTCCATCAGGAAGATTTTGCCCAAGCGCTTGGCATCCCCTCGCACCGCAAATATG
>CAWFCI010000020.1:0-6506 GCA_963814305.1 uncultured Alphaproteobacteria bacterium | reverse complement strand
TCCCGGCATGTCCGCCACCAACAACAATAATGTCAAAGTCCTGACCCATGCCGCGCGCATAGCGCAAAGCCGGTCTTTGGTCAAAGCCGAGCCGCGTGTTTCACGTGAAACGGGCTATTTGCCCACACAGAAACGACCGAACAGCATATCGAGCATATCCTCGGTATGCGCCCTTCCCGTCAGAGCATCGAGCGACAACCGGGCTCGCCTGAGATGCTCGGCGACGATGAGCCAGTCCTTGGCTTGCCCAGCATCGGACAAAGCCCTCGCGCATTCCCCGAGCAGCGCCCGCTGTCTTTGGTTGACGGCGAACTGATCGCGCGGTGGCAGCAGTGTCTTCGCTCTGTCAATAATCTCACTTATCAGCGCCGAAATGCCTTCGCCGCCCAAGGCCGAAACGGGAAAGGCCGATTCGCTCTTCTCTACATGACCCGGATCGTCAATCTTTCCTTCTATTTCAATAATTTGTGTGTGATCCGGTGCCTCACCCTCGCCACCAAGCCACAATATGATATCGGCATTTTGCAGTGCCTCATATGTCCTTCCGATTCCAATAATCTCAATTTCGTCCTCACTGCCGTCGCGCAATCCTGCGGTGTCGATAAACAGCAAGGGAATTCCGTCGAGCGCGACTGGCACCTCGATCATGTCACGCGTCGTTCCAGCGATATCAGAAACGATCGCAGCGTCGCGTGATACAAGGGTGTTGAGCAAGGTCGACTTGCCACTATTCGGCGGCCCGCCCAGCACAACCCGCAATCCGTCGCGCAATTTCTCTGCTGCAGGTGCCACCACCATTTCGGCTATGACGTGATGGAGTTGCGAACAAGCATTTGATATTAGACTATTATCTTGATCGCCAACATCCCCTTCATCCGAAAAATCAAGCTCAGCCTCGGTCAGCGCCGATAGCCGCAAGACCTCCTGTCGCCAATCCTCGACCGCCGCACTGAACGCCCCGCTTATCATCGCACTCGCCGCCCGGCGCTGCCATTCGGTTTCGGCGGATAGCAAATCGGCCAGACCCTCAGCCTCGTTCAAATCGATCCGTCCGTTCAGGAAGGCGCGTCGTGTAAACTCGCCCGGTTCAGCACGGCGAAGGCACGGCAACCCCGCAAGAACACCTTCAACCGCCCGCACCACCGCACGTCCGCCATGAAGGTGAAACTCTGCAAGATCCTCTCCGCTGGCGGTAGCAGGGCCCGGAAAGACCAAAACCAACGCACGGTCGAGAACCTCGCCGCTTTCGGGATGCTTGAGAACAGCAAGCGAGGCGCGGCGCGGCGAAGGCACGCGTCCGGCCATGGCTTTGACCGCGTCGAATGCGGCGGGCCCGCTGATCCGGATTATCGCAATCGCCGCTGGGGGTGCACCGCTCGACAGCGCGAAGATCGTGTCAGCGGTGCTCATTAATTCGTCTATTTCTTGTCCTTCGGGCTCATCCCCGACATCGCCGCTTTTGCGCCGGTTTCGATGAGTTGCTGGAACAATTGCAGCCCCATCTGCCCCATCGGAGCGATCTGCTTGCCGATCTCTTGCAGCTGCTCGATCCCGCCTGCGCCTTTCATCAGCTTGGTGACATTTTCGACATAGGCCTCGTTCGCCTTGGTCACATCGGGCAGGCCCAACAGAGCGCGTGCCTCCTCCGGCGAACAATCGATCTCGATATTCATCTTCATGGGTCACGCCCTCCTCTTTGCCGTGCTATTCTGCGCACTATAATGCGATAACCGAATCAAGCAATTGCTGACAAAGGAGCCGGAACATGGGTGAGATGGTCAAAATCAACGCACTGGGTGAGGACGCCCTGTTTCCAGCCTATATGGCAACGCCAACGACCGCGCCCAAGGCTGCAATCATCGTCATCCCCGAAATCTTTGGCGTCAATCCCGGCATCCGGCAGAAATGCAACCGGTTGGCAGCCGACGGCTATCTCGCCGTCGCGCCCGATATCTTCTGGCGCTTTGCCCCCGGGGTCGAACTCAACCCTGACATTGAGGCAGAATTACAGCAGGCATTCGGCTATTTCGGGAAATATGACGCGAATGACGGCGTCAAGGATATCGAAGCGGTCATCCATGCCATTCGTGGTGGGCTGGCCGGGCAGGCGCCGGTCCAAAAGGTTGGCTGCGTCGGCTATTGTCTGGGCGGCAGGCTAGCGTACATGGCCGCCACGCGCACCGACATCAGCGCCTCGGTCGGCTATTACGGCGTGATGATCGACCAGATGCTCAATGAAAGCCACGCCATCGCCAATCCGCTGATGCTCCACATCCCCACCGCCGACCATTTCGTCGAACCGGAGGCACAGGCGGCGATCCATGCCGGTCTGGATAGCCACCCGAAGGTGACGTTGCACGATTATGAAGGCCTCGACCACGGCTTTGCCACCGAGATGGGCGGCCGGAGAGACGATGCGGGTGCGGCGCTGGCAGACTCGCGAACCGCGGCGTTTTTTGCTGAGCATCTTGCCTGACATAAAATGGGCCGGAACGACGTCCGGCCCATAATTATTGGCAAATCAGCCGAACAAAGTTCCAATCCCGACAGCGGGATCGACCCAACCGTCATAAATCATCTTGCCGGCCACATAGACGATCACCGCCAGCCCGACATAGGCAATCCAGCGATAACGCTCGATATATTTGGCGATGATATTCGCTGCAACGCCCATGAGCAGAACCGCGAAGATCAAGCCAACGATCATGATGCCTGGGTGATCGCGCGATGCACCTGCCACGGCGAGGACATTGTCGAGGCTCATGCTGACATCGGCAATCGCCACTGCCCACGCCGCCCCTGCAAAGCTCTTGGCCGAACGCAGGCCCGAGCTTTCATCGCCTTCGACCTCGGGTGAACCCGCTGACTGGCCGGCGTGGTGCAGCTCGCGCCACATTTTCCAGGCGACCCAGATTAACAACAGACCGCCGATGAAGATCAGGCCGATGACCTGAAGCAATTGGGAAACTACCAAAGCAAAGGCGATGCGCAGCACGAGCGCCGCCAGAACGCCAATTATGATGACCTTACGCCGCTGTTCGGCGGGAAGCCCGGCGGCGAGCGCACCGACGACAATAGCGTTATCGCCTGCAAGCACCAGATCGATCAACAACACCTGAACAAACGCCGCCATCGCAGAAGGCTGCGTAATGTTGGAGAAATCGGTGATGATCGCCTGCCACATCTCGGCAGGTCCGCCAAGCGACGTTGCGGTGGCCGCTGTGGCCAGAATAAAATCGAACATAATCTAACCCTGTTATGCTTACTGGTTCATCGAATCGAAGAAATCTTCGTTGGTCTTCGAATCCTTCATCTTGTCGAGCAGGAACTCCATCGCATCGACCGTGCCCATCTGCATGAGGATGCGGCGAAGCACCCACATTTTCTTGAGCTTGCCTTCCTCGACGAGCAACTCTTCCTTGCGCGTGCCGGACTTGCCGACGTCGAGCGAGGGGAAGATACGCTTGTCGGAAACCTTGCGGTCGAGCACGATTTCGGAGTTGCCGGTACCCTTGAATTCTTCGAAGATAACTTCATCCATGCGGCTGCCCGTGTCGATCAAAGCGGTTGCGATGATCGACAACGAGCCACCTTCCTCGATGTTCCGCGCCGCACCAAAGAAGCGCTTCGGACGTTGCAGGGCGTTGGCATCGACACCGCCGGTCAGCACTTTGCCTGATGACGGAACGACCGTGTTGTAGGCGCGACCCAGACGCGTGATCGAGTTCGAGCAAGATGACGACATCATGCTTGTGTTCGACGAGGCGCTTCGCCTTTTCGATCACCATTTCGGCGACCTGGACGTGGCGGGTGGCGGGCTCGTCGAAGGTCGAGGAAACTACCTCGCCCTTCACCGAACGCTGCATGTCGGTAACTTCCTCGGGCCGTTCGTCGATCAGCAGAACGATCAGGAAAACTTCCGGATGGTTCTCGGTAATCGCCCGCGCAATATTCTGCAGCAGCACGGTTTTACCAGTACGCGGCGGCGCGACGATCAGCGCGCGCTGTCCCTTGCCCTGCGGGCTGACGATATCGATAACGCGTGCCGACTTGTCCTTGACCGTCGGATCATGCGAATCGAGCGTCAGTTTCTCGTCGGGATAAAGCGGCGTGAGGTTATCGAAATTGACTCGGTGACGAACGGCGTCGGGGTCGTCAAAGTTGATCTTCATGACCTTGGTCAGGGCAAAATAACGCTCGCCATCCTTTGGCGCGCGGATCTCGCCTTCTACCGTATCGCCAGTGCGCAGGCCGAACTGGCGCACCATGTTGGGCGAGACGTAAATATCGTCAGGACCGGCCAGATAGTTGGCCTCGGGCGAACGCAGGAAGCCGAAACTGTCGGGCAAAACCTCAATCGTGCCGAGACCCATGATCTGCTCGCCATCTTCGGCGAGTTCCTTGAGGATCGCGAACATCAGATCCTGCTTGCGCAGCGTCGATGCGCCCTCGACGCCAAGCTCTTCGGCCATCGAGACGAGGTCGGCGGGGTTTTTGCTTTTCAGCTCTTTCAAATGCATAAATATATTCCGTGTGATGGGCGCTTGGGCCCGAAATGACAGCCGGTTTGAGAAAGGCAACCGGCGGGAGATGATAAGGTCGGTGGCGCGGTTGTTGGATAAGTCGCGCCTCACGCCCAGAACGGGCTTGGCAATGCGATAAGCGCTCAAGCGGCGACAGTCAAGTTTGGCGCACCGCACAGAGTCCGGTTTGCTATATTCTTTCTGCCGACTTTTGACAGTTTTGACGCGAAATCGACATTTTTTTGCTCGAGTCTGGCGGGGCAAATGTAACAATTGTGCTTAGTAGCGCTCCTTTTCACTGTCGATATGAACAACGACAGACCGGATTTTCCTATCTTATAATCGATCCAGAATATTGTAGGATAGCATAAAATGACATTTACAATTATCTAATTGTTTTTAATATTTAATATTCTTTTGTTGGGCGTAAGCCGGATCATTTTAATAGCAATGTTAAGCAGGGTAAGCGGCAGCTAAAAAGGCTTCGCGACCACCAGCACGACGATAATCGCCGCCGCAATTCCCGGCACTTCGTTAAACAACCGCAATTGCTTGCCCGTCAGTGTTCGTTCGCCTTTGGCGAGTTTTCTCGAATAACCGATCATCCAGCCATGATAGGCCGATAGCCCAAGCACGAAGAGTAGCTTGGCATGGAACCAGCCATCCTGCATCGCGCCGATATGCCATGCCAAGGCAAGCCCCAATATCCACACCACGATGATCGACGGATTGAGGATGATCTTGATAAGTTTGGCTTCGCGATCAACCCATTTTGCTGCTTCTTCGGAACCGTGCGCTGACTCCTGATGATAAACCAGAAAACGCGGCAGCATGAACAGACCGGCCATCCAGAAAATCACGAAAATGATATGGGCCGATTTAAGCCAGTAATAGAGCACAGCGATGATTTCCGTCATTCCGGCCGCCATCCTTGGTTATCCCTTGCGGACCAGAGTAAGCAGCTTTTCTACATGTTCAATGGGGGTGTCGGGCAGGATGCCATGACCGAGGTTGAAGATATGCGGGCGGTCGGCAAAGGCGGCGAGTATGCGCCGCACAGCGCTTTCGAGCGCCGCACCTCCAGCGATCAACGCCAGAGGATCGAGATTGCCCTGCACCGGCATACCCTTCGGCAGCGTTTCGTTCGCCCAGACCGGATCGACGGTCTCATCGACACCGACCGCATCAACGCCGGTTTCGCAGGCATAAGCAGGCAGCTTGCCGCCTGCGCCTTTGGGAAAACCGATGATCGGTGTATCAGGATGCCGTGCTTTTAGTGCCGCAACGATTTTCGCGTTGGGCGCGATCACCCAATCTTCGAATTGTGCAGGCGATAACGATCCGGCCCAGCTGTCGAACAATTGCACGGCATCGACGCCCGCCTCGATCTGCCCCGAAAGATAATCGACGGTTGCCGCGATGATCGCGGTCGATCAATGCACCGAAGCGCTCTGGCTGCCCATAGGCCATGCGGCGGGCTTCGGCCTGATCCTTGCTGCCCTGGCCTGCGACCATATAGGTAGCGACCGTCCACGGGCTTCCAGCAAAGCCCAAGAAGGTGGTTTCGGGTGATAGCTCTGCTTCAACCTTCCGCACGGTTTCAAACACCGGGTTCAGGCGTTCGGGCGCTGGCACGAGTTTCTCGAAATCATGCCCGACAAGCGGTGGCGCGAGCCGAGGACCTTCGCCGGTTTCGAACCACAGATCCTGGCCCATCGCATGCGGGATAACGAGGATGTCGGAAAACAGGATTGCACCATCAAACCCGAAACGGCGGATCGGCTGCAACGTGATTTCTGCGGCACAGTCGCTGTCATAAGCAAGTTCGAGAAAACCACCCTTGTGCGCGCGCAATTCACGATATTCGGGCAAGTAGCGCCCTGCCTGACGCATGAGCCAGACGGGAGGGCTAGCCTCCTGATTGCCTCTCAGTACGTTTAGCAATTTCTTCGCAGGTTGCGCTGACATCGAGGCGTGAATCCA
>CAWFCI010000019.1:0-315154 GCA_963814305.1 uncultured Alphaproteobacteria bacterium | reverse complement strand
TCGCGGTGGCATGAATGTCGGTTACACACTATGCAAAATATGCTGCAAGTGGCGGCGTCGGCAATTTGCAGCATCTGGTCGAAGGCGTAACCCAAGGTCACGCCAGCATTGTCCTCATCGCCTTGATCTTCTATTTGTGCGGGACGGACGTTAAACATGTGCTTGCGATGGCTCGGAGAGCAAGGAATTCAGTGACTTTCCCCCAAAATTTGTTTGTAGGAGGAATAAATGGAAGATTATTATTCGATTATTCTCGATATTCTACAAATTGTTGCCCTTACAAGTTCTGCGATTTTTGGTATATTCGGATTATTCACTGAGTACCGAGATGATGATGGTAAAATTACAAAGGGTGGAGTCATCGCGTCAATCGGGATCGTATTGGGAGGCAGTTTGGCCGTAGTAACTCACATTCTGCAGTCTCAGCTTGATTCAGCTGCTGCCGCGGAGTTGCGGGAAACACAAAAATCAGCGGAGGATGAGCGTGAGCGTCAGTTTCAACAGCAAATGAGAGTACTCCGTGTTTCATTGCAAAAGACGTCGTCGCTATCACAATTAATGTCAGATAATTTACAGCAAACTGGGATTATATCTAATCAAACCAACGCAGCTCTGGTTTCTCTGGAAACGATGTACGGATTGGCGGAGAAGACAAGCAATAGTCAAATTAGATCGCTGGCACAGATCAATAACCTAAACGAGCGCGATCGTCGCCGTCGACTGGATTTACAAACACTGGCTGAAATGAGGATAACTTGTAGGTCACCGAATAGCCCTGTTTCGAGGTTAAAGCCACAACGGATGCTAATTTATAACGTCGGCGCTGAGATTAAGATTCGTGCAAACGGAGATGGAGTTTCATTTAAAATGTTACCGCTACAGGAATCCAAAATCTCATATATCGGTGCGTATGAATGGAAGGAGGTCATCAGTTTTGTACCAACAACCTTGCCTGACGGTGTTTCCGACTTCGTTCGTACGAACGGCGCAAAAGTTAATGTGGAAGTTGAAGGAAGGGCTCCTGACGCGTTTAAGTGGCTTGTCACCAATGTTCCGGATTTGGCGGATGCTGGAATAAATGCGGTTAAGAGCGACGCGGAGCTGGAAATTGAACCAATTCTCGATTGGCGAAAAATGCAGAAGATCAATTGCTTTTCATCAATCATGACGATGATTGGAGGAGTTACCGTTTCAGATGGCAATTTGTGGAATCAAGGTGAGATATATGCCTATACATCCGAGCAACAGAACGGTGGTTTAAATTTGGAGTCATTTGACCGGTTTTTTGTGACGTTTCCCAACCGCGTGGCAAAAGAAAATGGGGAATACGAAAACTATTTTGAGGCTTTTTAGGAAGTCGACGCAGGAATTCCTCAAGCATTGTGCCAATAGTTACTGCGCATTTCTGACTTGCAATGCCGGATTATAACTGTCGGCATTGCTCCGACATCGTCATCCGCCCAATAGCTGCAAGGGCTTGCAATCAGCTAACCGGTCAACCAAGGCATCTGCGTCGTGCACCCGTTTCAGGTGAGACCCCTTCGATGCTTCGACGGGCTCAGCACTCAGGACTGGCTTAGTGTGACTTTCCGATTTGGGCGTAGCGACGCAACGTCTTTTTCGGGCACTACATCTTCGTGTCTTTGTGTGAACCTATCTTCCTCTCGGTCATTCCCGCCGCTCCGTTATGCAGAGTGGTTCACACGAAGACACGAAGAGGTCATTTGCGGTGGGGCTGTCGTCCTACAAGAAACAGGTCGATTTGAGTGTGAACCCTTCGGCAAGCTCAGGACAGGCTTGCGCAGTTTTCTGGGAGTTTGTCAGTAATGATACCGGCAGCTCAATATCTCCAGCGCCTGTGCATCGCCGGTTCCGCTTACGCGATATACCAGCCGATGTTCGCTGGTGATACGCCTTGACCACCAGCCGCTGAGATTGCGTTTGAGCGGTTCGGGCTTGCCGGTTCCGCGAAAGGGGTCACGCTGCGCTTCGCCGATCAATATGTTGATGCGCGCGACAATCTTCATGTCTTCTTTTTGCCACGTGAGATACTCGGCCCAAGCCTCACGGTCCCAGACGACTCTCACGGATGGATAAGCTCGTGTTCCTCGCCTTCACCGGCATCCAGTCGCTTTATGCCATCCAGCAAATGCATTGCATTGGCTGGCGAGGCCAACAGATACAGGGTTTCTTCCATACCGGCCCATTCGCTAGCGGATATCATGACGACGCCTTCGCCGCGTTGGCGCGTTATCGCGAGCGGGGCGCGGTCGGCGACCACCTTGTCGATGACGGCTTTCAGATTTTCGCGAGCTTCGGAATAGCTGACTGTTTGCATGACGCGAATATGGACAAAGTTTTGTCCAATGTCAATGGAAGGGTGAAAAATTCGTTCCAAAATTTAACATAGCGAGTTCCTTGACCCGTCACAAAAACACCCTATCTGGGCTCCGTTAGCACTCACCTTAAATGAGTGCCAACGCACATTCATTGCCGTCCTTCGTCTTCGTACGGAAGTGGCGGGATGGCGAAACTATAAAAGGAAGGCATCAAACATGGCATTTCGTCCGTTGCATGACCGCGTACTCGTTCGCCGGGTAGAGGCAGAAGCAAAGACCGCTGGCGGGATCATCATCCCCGATACAGCCCAGGAAAAACCGCAGGAAGGCGAAGTCGTCTCCGTTGGCACCGGTTCGCGCGCCGAAGACGGCACCGTGACCCCATTGGACGTCAAGGCTGGCGACAAGATCCTGTTCGGCAAATGGTCGGGCACCGAAGTCAAGATCGACGGTGAAGACCTGCTGATCATGAAGGAATTGGACATTCTTGGAATTGTCTCTTAATTCTTCTCCCCATTATTTTTAATTAAGGAACAATATCATGGCTGCTAAAGACGTGAAATTCGGCCGCGATGCGCGTGAACGCATCCTGCGCGGCGTAGACATCCTCGCCGATGCGGTGAAGGTAACCTTGGGTCCAAAGGGCCGCAATGTTGTCATCGACAAAAGCTATGGCGCACCGCGCATCACCAAGGACGGCGTTACCGTCGCCAAGGAAATCGAACTGAAAGACAAGTTCGAAAATATGGGCGCTCAGATGGTCCGCGAAGTTGCTTCGAAGACCAATGACATTGCAGGCGACGGCACCACCACGGCTACCGTACTTGCTCAAGCTATCGTTCGCGAAGGCATGAAGTCGGTTGCCGCTGGCATGAACCCGATGGACCTGAAGCGCGGCATCGACCTTGCGGTTACTGCCGTTGTCGACGATCTCGTGAAGCGTTCGAAACCAGTTGCTGGCTCGTCGGAAATCGCTCAGGTCGGCACGATCTCTGCCAATGGCGAAAACGAAATCGGCGAGATGATTGCCAAGGCCATGGAAAAGGTCGGCAAGGAAGGCGTGATCACCGTCGAGGAAGCCAAGGGCCGCGAAAGCGAGCTCGAAGTTGTCGAAGGTATGCAGTTCGACCGCGGTTACCTTTCGCCGTACTTCATCACTAACACTGAAAAGATGTCGGTTGAGTTGGAAAATCCGTATATCCTTATCCACGAAAAGAAGCTCGGTAACCTGCAAGCCATGTTGCCGATCCTCGAAGCTGTGGTGCAGTCGGGTCGTCCGTTGCTCATCATCGCCGAAGACGTCGAAGGCGAAGCGCTTGCAACTCTGGTCGTCAACAAGCTGCGTGGCGGCCTGAAGATTGCAGCGGTCAAGGCTCCAGGCTTTGGTGATCGTCGTAAAGCGATGCTCGAAGATATCGCGATCCTCACCAAGGGTGAAATGATCTCGCGAAGACCTCGGCATCAAGCTTGAAACCGTTACCATCGGTATGCTCGGCCAAGCCAAGCGCGTGACCATCGACAAGGACAACACCATCATCGTCGATGGTGCTGGCGAAAGCGATGCGATCAAGGGCCGCGTCGAAGCGATCCGTTCGCAGATCGAAAACACCACGTCCGACTACGACAAGGAAAAGCTGCAAGAACGTCTGGCGAAGCTCGCTGGCGGTGTTGCCGTTATCAAGGTCGGTGGTTCGACCGAAGTCGAAGTGAAAGAACGCAAGGACCGCGTCGACGATGCGCTGCACGCAACCCGCGCAGCCGTTGAAGAAGGCATCGTCCCCGGCGGCGGTACCGCGCTTCTTTATGCAACCAAGGCTTTGGAAGGCATGAAGGGCGTCAACGACGACCAGACCCGCGGTATCGACATCATCCGCAAGGCGATTGTCACGCCGCTGCGCCAGATCGCGGCCAATGCCGGGTTCGACGGTGCGGTTGTCTCGGGCAATCTGCTCCGCGAAAACGACGAAACCATGGGCTTCAACGCATCGACCGATGTGTATGAAAACCTGGTGACCTCGGGCGTTATCGACCCGACCAAGGTTGTCCGCACCGCGTTGCAGGATGCTGCATCGGTTGCTGGTCTGCTGATCACCACCGAAGCCGCGATTTCGGATGCGCCGGAAGACAAGGCTGCTGGCGCTGGCGGTATGCCCGGCGGCATGGGCGGAATGGGCGGCATGGGCGGTATGGATTTCTAAATCCGACGCTCAGCTCAGGCTGAAACACGAAGGGCCGGTGGGGAAACTCACCGGCCTTTTTCGTTGCGTTACAGGCCTATGCTCGCCTAGCTTTGCCAGATGGGGAGGAAGCGATGGTCACGAGGCGGAGTTTTTTGGAGGCAGCCGGGGCGGCGGCGTTATTGCCGATATCGGGATGTTCGATGACCGAGGCTTTACCTGCAAAATCGCGATTGAACGACGGGGGCTTTCGTATGCCCGAAGAAGCGGCTCCTCATGCTCGCACCTTGATGCAATGGCCGGTCCACGCCAGCATCTATGGCGGCGCAAAATATCTGCGCGAGACGCAAGCGGCGATACGGACAATCGCACGCACCATATCGCGGTTTGAGCCAGTGGCGATAATGGCCGATGCCAAGCATCACGCAGAAATTGGATCGGCTAAGAATATCGAGCTTTGGGATGTTCCGACCGACGATCTTTGGGCGCGCGACAGCGGGCCGACGTTCGTGGTGCAGCAAGATGGCGGCCTTGCCGTTATGGACTTCAACTTCAACGGCTGGGGCAACAAGCAACGCCACACCAATGACGCGTTGGTTGCACGCAGAGTGGCAGAACGGCTTGGCGTCCCGCGTATTGACAGCGGCTTGGTCGGTGAAGCGGGCGGGCTTGAATTTGACGGTGCGGGTACGATCATCGCCCACACATCAAGCTGGGTAAATGCGAACCGAAGCCGGGAAGATCGCCGGTATGATCGGCGGCAAAATGATGCGCGCGCTGGGTGCGGAAAAGGTCATTTGGGCACCGGGTATCGCAGGCAAGGATATTACCGATTATCATATCGATGCGCTTGCGAGATTTGTAAGTCCGGGGCGCGTGCTGATCCAGCTGCCCGACAAGCCCCGCGCATCCGACCCTTGGTCTATTGCGGCGTTTGAGACCTACGACATCCTGAAAAATGCGCGCGATGCAGACGGACGAAAGCTGGAATTAATCGTGGTTCCCGAACCGGTCGATATCCGCAGCGACAATCCCGAATTTGTTGCCAGCTACGTCAATTATTATGTCTGCAACGGTGCGGTTATCGCCGCCGAGTTCGGCGATGACGCGGTCGATGAAAAGGCAAGAACGACGCTGGCGCAGCTTTATCCGGGGCGAGAAGTCGTCATGCTGGATGTCGATCCCATCGGGGACGCAGGCGGCGGCATCCATTGCGCGACGCAGCAGCAACCGGCGATAGCAATAGGATGAGGCAGAAAATAAAACGATTCTGGATTTGGTTGGGCAAGAACCACCAGTCGATTCAGGCATCGGCGGCCATTTTGGCGGCGGTGCTGGCGATAGCTACAATCGCGGGTGTCAAATGGCAGATGGATGCGGCGGCACGGCTGCAAAAGGAGCAATCCGCACGCGATATTTACCGGGAATATCTCAATATCTCGATTTCAAGGCCGGAATTTGCTCAGCCCGATTACTGCGCCTTGTCAGAGTCGCCACAATTTGCGGCATATGAATCCTATGTCGCCTATCTGCTTTATGCGGGTGAGCAGGTTTTGGTGCTTGGTGACGGTTGGTCCGATGTCATGCAGGGCGAAATGGAGCGCCATGCGGCCTATCTCTGTTCAGCTGACTATCAGGCCGCAGATTATGACCCCGCCGTTGCCGCCGTGGTCCAGCCGCGTTCGCGGCCGATCAATGCGAGATCATTGACGCCCTGTAGCGCCGAATAGCCTCTCCGGTAATGTCGCGCTAAACAGTACTCGAGTCGTTTGGGTGCAGTTGCGAATATGCTCATTCTCAATCACAGTAATTGAGATAAATATGGCAAGTAATATACTGATTTAAAAGAATTTTAATCTGTAAAAATATCTGTTGCACTGCAAAATAAGAAGCGTATTTGCCGCCGCCCCACAACAGAGGTTTCCGGTCATGCAAGATACGCATTCGGGTTCAGTTGAGTCTCAATCCATACATAAACATTCACTCGCGGCGCTGACGGTTGGCGCGATCGGTGTCGTCTTTGGCGATATCGGTACCAGCCCGCTTTACGCCTTCCGCGAGGCACTGCATCACAGCGCGCCGTCGGGCGGCATTCAGGAGGCGGCGATCTTCGGCGTGCTCAGTCTCGCGCTCTGGTCGCTGATCTTGGTCGTTACCGTCAAATATATCATCTTCCTGATGCGCGCCGACAATGACGGCGAGGGCGGGGTGCTGGCTTTGCTGGCGCTCGCCGGTCGCGGTATCGGCGGGCGCAAGGGCGCGGTGCTGGCGCTGGGCGCGGTCGGCGCGGCGCTGTTTTACGGCGATGCGATTATTACGCCTGCTTTGTCGGTGCTGTCGGCGGTCGAGGGCACCAAGACGATCCCCGGCATCGGCGATAGCATCTCCCAACAGACGATCATCAACATCACTTTGGTCATCATTGATTGCATTGTTCGCCATCCAGTTCTCGCGGGACGGCTTTGGTGTCGAAGCTGTTCGGCCCGATCTGCGTCGTCTGGTTTCTCGCCATCGGCGGCCTCGGCCTGATGCACATATCGGATTATCCCGGCATATTGGGCGCGCTGTCGCCGCATCATGCGGTTCGTTTCCTCGCCAGCAACGGCATGATCGGCCTGATCGTGTTGGGTTCGGTATTCCTGACGGTCACCGGCGCTGAAGCCCTGACCGCCGACATGGGCCATTTCGGCCGCTTTCCGATCCGCTTGGGCTGGTTCCTGTTGGTGTTCCCGGCGCTCAGCCTCAACTATTTCGGCCAAGGCGCATTCGCCATGGCCGCGCTGGAACAGGCACGCGCGGCAGGTATTCCGCTGGAAACGCAGGACTGGTTCTTCCTGATGTCGCCCGAGGCACTGCGCGTGCCGATGATCATCTTGGCGGGCCTCGCCACGATTATCGCCAGTCAGGCCGTCATCACTGGTGCCTATTCGCTGACCCAGCAAGCGATCCAGCTCGGCCTGCTGCCGCGCATGAAGATCGTGCAGACCTCGCCGGGCAGTGCAGGGCAAATCTATATCCCAGCAATCAACTGGATGCTGTTGTTCGGCGTCTGGTTGCTGGTCGTCCAGTTCCGCAGTTCATCGGCGATGGCCTCGGCTTATGGCATCGCGGTCACCGGCACGATGGTCGTCACCACCTGCCTGGCGTTCGTCGTTGTCCACAAGCTCTGGAAATGGAGCCTTGCCAAATCGTTGCTTGTTATCGTGCCATTCCTCGCCATCGACCTCATCTTCTTCGGCGCGAATATCTTGCGCGTGGTCGATGGTGGCTGGGTGCCGCTGGCGGTGGGGGCATTTATCTGCCTCATCATCTGGATCTGGGTGCGCGGCAAACAGGTGATTGACGCCAAGGAAAATGAAGGCGCGATGACGCTCGCCGAATTGGGTACTTCGCTGGTGAAAAGCAAGATTGCGCGGGTCGACGGCACGGCGGTCTATTTGACCGCCAATCCCGAAGGCGTGCCCGGCACGATCCTGCACAATCTGAAGCACAACCGCGTGCTGCACGAACGCAATCTCGTGCTGACTGTCCGGACAGCGGGCGTACCGCATGTGCCGGAGGAAGAACGCGCGACTTATGAGCAGGTCGACGCCAATTTCGCCCGTGTGACCTTGCGCTACGGCTTTATGGATACGCCCGATGTGCCGTCTGCTTTGGCCTTGGCAATTCCGAAGACCGACAAGCCGCTCACGGAAATGATGACCAGCTATTTCGTCGGGCGCAACGTGTTGTCGGCATCGAAGGATGAAGGCTTGCCGTTCTGGCAGGACATCATCCTTATCTTCCTGCAGCGCAACGCCTATAATCCGGCGGAGTTCTTCCACATTCCGTCGAACCGGATTGTCGCACTCGGCGCGCAGGTAGTGGTCTGACGAACGGAAGGCCGGTGGGGAAACTCACCGGCCTTTTCTTTTGTTTCATTGTGTTATATACATAATACAGTTAAGTGCAGAGGAGATGACGATGATCCAGCATTGGAAAACAATCGCAGGCGTTGGCGCAACGATGATCGGCGTCCATGTCGTCAACCTGTTCACCGGCGGGTATCTCTCGACATTCGGCATCGAACCGCGCGAGATCGGGTCGGCTTACACCATCGCTACAGCGCCGTGGCTTCATGCGGATTTCGGGCATCTGGGTAGCAACCTTGCGGCCTTTGTCGTTCTCGGGTCATTGGTATTGCTTCAAGGCCTGCGCTATTTTGTAAAGGCGAGCGCATTGATTATATTGCTAGGCGGCGCGTTGGTTTGGCTGTTCGCTCGCGACGCGACGCATATCGGCGCGAGTGGCTGGATTTTTGGGCTGTGGAGCCTCGTCATTGCATTGGCATGGTTCGACCGCAGCCCGCGCAACATCGGCATCGCGCTGGCGGTCGTGTTTTTCTATGGCGGCATGGTGTTCGGCGTGCTGCCGACTGCCAGCTATATCTCGTTCGAATCGCATCTCTTCGGAGCGATCGCGGGCGTGTTTGCGGCATTCACTCTGTCCAAAAAACCCGCTGTCGAGATTGTCGCGCCGGTTCGGCAAAATGAACTGAAATTCTGGTCCTGATGGTCATTGACGACAAGGCCGTTGCAGGCTGCGCAATAATCGACGGGTTTCTAGGCGCGGACGCTGCGGCCGATCAGCTTTCCCAAATCATTGCGGCTGAACGCGGCTTTGCTACATCGAAAGTACGCGGATCCAACCAACAAATTCGTTCCTCACTGCATTTGCCCGGCAGGGTTGGCGTCGACCTCGAAGGCTTTACGTCGGCCATTATGGACCGCGCCGACGACCTCGCAGCCGCCGTCGGGATGAAGGCATTCGAAATCTACGACGCCGAGCGCAGCATTGTGGCCCATCGCGATGGTGACTATTATGGAACGCATATCGATACCCGCACGCAAGCCGCCGAAAGCGTGCAGCCGAGCATCCGCGTTATAAGCTGTGTCTATTATCTATACCGGACGCCCCGGAAATTCAGTGGCGGCGAGTTGCGGATTCACCGGTTGGGGGCGGCCCCGGAAAATGGTTCGCGTTCGGTAATCGAGCCGGTGCATGACCGCTTGGTGGTCTTCCCTTCGTTCCTTCCGCACGAAGTCCTGCGCGTGACGCTGCCTTCCGACAAATTCGAGGATTCGCGTTTTTCGATCAATTGCTGGCTGCACCGGGCGCGGTAGCGATGGCCCGTCTGATCCTGTTTAATAAGCCCTTCGGCGTGCTACCGCAGTTTACCGACAAGGGAACCGAAGGCTCACCGCGTCCGACGTTTTCGCAATATATCGATGTGCCGGGCGTGTATCCCGCCGGACGGCTCGATATCGATAGCGAGGGCTTGATGCTGCTGACCGACGATGGGCGGTTGCAGGCGCGGATATCCGATCCGAAGTTTAAGATGCCCAAAAGCTATCTGGTGCAAGTCGAGGGCGAAGTTTCCGACGAGGCGCTGGCGGCATTGCAAGGCGGCGTGCGCCTTAAAGACGGCGTGACACTGCCTGCGGAGGCCGAGCGCATCACCATTCCCGAATTATGGCCCCGCGATCCGCCCATTCGTGTGCGGTTGAGCGTTCCGGATAGCTGGTTGAAACTGACCATACGCGAAGGGCGCAACCGGCAGGTTCGGCGGATGACGGCGGCGGTTGGCTTTCCAACCTTGAGGCTGGTGCGTTGGTCGGTGGGGGAGTGGACCGTTGAGGGGTTAGGGCAGGGGCAGTGGCGGGAGCTTAGCGCATAGGCCGGGGTATACGCTTGCCCTTGGTGCGGCTGGTCAGGTGGAATGCGTGGCACCGGTCGCAGCGGTAATGGCGTAGCGGAAAATCCCTGCTGGTGATCGCAGTCAATGCCTCGTCTTCGGTCGCATATGCCGCTTTTTTGGCGCAGATGCTTAACCGCGTCCGCATGTCATTCGCCGTCTTCGAACGCTATGCTGCCTTGGTTGATGAGCTGGACGATGACCGACTGGACAGCTGCAGATCCAGCCAATTGCGGGGCGACGTCGATGACGTCTTCGGCGCATAATATCTCAGCAAATGCGGCTGTTTCACCGTGGCATTCGAAACACTCGCCATCCACAAACAGCAGCAATTCAGTGCCGTTACGGACGAACGAAAATCGGCTTGCCGGATTTCGTGTCAGTGTTGTTCCGTTGGCAATATGGTCCCGCACCTCTTCGATGCTGATCGGTTCTTCCGGTGCCCAATCCACCTCAGGATATTTGGGCGTGCTGTTATAGCCGCCGAACCAGCGGGCGAACGCTTTGCGGTCGGCGAGTTTTTCGGTGATCATTGTGTGCAGCGCGTCCAATGCCGCTGCTGATATTTCGCCCGGATTGCTTTGTGTCGCCAATCCGGGGTCGGTGTAGCGGTCGTCGTCTTCCATCTCGGCGACGAGCTCGTCGGCGAAGTCTGTAATCAACTCGCTGCGCGATGGCGCGCGGAAGCCTATTGAATAGGTCATGCAATCATCGCCCACCGCGACGCCGTCATGCGCGATGCCGGGCGGGACATAGAGAATATCGCCGGGTTCGAGCAGCCATTCGTCGGTCGCCTCGAATTCCGCCAGCAGGCGCAGGTCTTCGTGCGGCAGCAGCGGGCTGTCGGCATTGCAATGCTGCCCCACACGCCAGCGCCGCTGCCCGTGGCCCTGAATCAGGAATACATCATATTGGTCAAAATGCGGGCCGACACCGCCGCCATCGGTGGCATAGCTGACCATGACATCGTCGATCCGCCAGTTGGGGATGAAGCGGAAGGGCGCGATCAGTGCGGCGACTTCGGGCACATGATGGTCGACGGCTTGGACGAGCAGGGTGGACGGTTCCTGGCCCAACGCGGCAAAGCGCGCCTCCGCCAAGGGGCCATGTTCGACCGCCCAGCTACCTTGCGCGCCTATTACGAGCCGCGATTCGACTTCGGGTTCGCAGGCGAGACCCGCCAGTTCGTCGGGCTCGAGCGGGTTTTGCCAATCAGCCCAAGGATTGCGGATAAGTAGCGGCTTTTGCTGCCAGGTATCGCGCAGGAACGTCTCGATGTCGAAGTTAGCAAGTTTCACTTGGCCATCGTCGCGAGCATCTCGCCCATTTTCTGGTGGAGCATGTTTACTGCCTTTAACGGGCGCACCATGACCTTGAAATGGGTGATCAGGCCGTCATCGTCGCATGAAATCATATCGACGCCGTTGATCGCGATGCCGTCGATGACGGTCTTGAATTCGAGCACGGACGAATTTTCGCGGTGCCATTCGCCGACATATTCGAAGTCGCTATTGCCGAGCGTGTGGCCAGCGGCGGCGAGATATTTGGCGGTGATCGCCTTGCCCAGTTGCGGCGAGTGGACGACGGGGCTTTCGAACACGCAATCATCGTGGAGGATCGCGGAGATCGCGTCGACATCGCGGGACATGCGCAACTGTGTGCCAGATTGCGGCGGGGTTCGGCATGATCGGTTCCTTTAACGTTTGCGGACAAATTCGGCGCGCAGGACGAGGCCTTTGATGCCATCGTGGCGGCAGTCGATTTCTTGCGCGTCGCCGGTCAGGCGGATCGATTTGATCAGCGTGCCGCGTTTCAATGTCTGGCCCGCGCCTTTGACTTCGAGGTCCTTGATGAGCGTCACCTGATCGCCATCGGCGAGGATGTTGCCGACCGCGTCGCGGACTTCGACTTTGCCAGCCTGCGCTGGCCTTTTCGCGGGCATCGGCGGCGCTGATCCACTCGCCGCTTTCCTCGTCATAGACATAATCTTCGTCGCTCATGTTCAATATCCTAAGTCGAGGTTGACGCGTGGTTCGAGCGGTTCGCCGTTTCGATAGCGTTTCAGATTTTCAAGGAAACGTGTTGCCGAGCGGATGAACATCTTGTCCTGCGCGCGGCCCGACAGGTGCATGGTGATATGCGCGTTGTCGAGGGTCCAGAGCGGATGGTCGGCGGGCAGTGGTTCGGGCGTAGTAACGTCGAGGAAGGCCGCGCCGATTTGTTTGTCGGTGAGCGCCGTAACCAGCGCATCCTGATCGACCACCGAACCGCGCGCGATGTTGATCAGCGTTGCGCTCGTGTTTCATCGTCGCCAACTCGTCAGCACCGATCATGTTGTCGGTTTCGGGGGTCGCTGGCACCGCGAGGATGACCCAGTCGAACTCGCCCAATCGCGCGCGCCATTGCGTTGGGGGCCAAGCGTGTTTTCGCCCGCGCTTGCGGCGAACAACGGTGACATCGACGCCGAACGGTTTGAGGCGTTCTTCGATGAGCTTGCCGATGGCGCCATAGCCGAGGAGCAATGCTTTCGACCCGTAAAGTTCGACCTTGCCCGGCGAGTCTTGCAACCACTCATGCCGGTCCTGCTGCGCGCACGACTTCGCGATAGCCTTTGGCGACGGTCAGCATCCCCATCACGACATATTCGGCGATGGTGATCGCATTGATGCCAGCGCCATTGGTTACGGTGACGCCGCGTTCTTTGAGCAAGCCGAGCGGCATCCCGTCGATGCCGGCATAAATGCTGTTGAGCCATTTCGCGCTGGTGGCAGCAGCGATAATCTCCGCCATCGCCAATTTGTCATGTAAATCGCACCAGACGATTTCCGCCTGCGGAGCAAGCGCCTTGGCCTCGTTGGTGGAAGTGAACCAGAGCGGCTCCACCCAGTCGGGAAGCTGCGGTTCGATCATGCCGCGGATGAGGCCGGATAATAGGGCTTTTGTCATTGTCTTCTCCCCTCCAGCATTGGTAGCAGCTCCGTCTCGCAGACGGAGCATAGGCGCGCTCCGGGTGGGCCTCTGCCACTTCGAGCATAAATGTCTGCCTGCAGCGAACCCCACCCCTAACCCCTCCCGTTTACGGGAGGGGGATGTGTGTTCAAACATCCAGTTTCCAATCCCAACCGAGCGGGTCGCCGTCCATGACCTCTACGCCCTTGGCAATCAGGTCGTCGCGGATCGCGTCGGATTTGGCGAAGTCCTTGGCGGCGCGGGCTTCCTTGCGGGCGGCGAGGGCGGTTTCGATTTCGGCTTCGGTGATGATGGCGGCTTTGGGGCGGATGCGGAGGCCTTGGCGGGTGAAGGTCAGCAGGTTGAGGCCGAAAACCTGATCCAAGTGTTCGAGCGCATTCAGTTTATGAGATGGCTCAGCACTTTTCCAAGAGATGATGTTCTCTAGAAGAGCCAGCGCTGCCGATGTGTTCAAATCATCTGCTATGTTGTTTTCAAAATCGGCCTGAAGCCTTTCGATTGCGACCTTACTTTCATCGTCACCCTGAACTTGTTTCAGGGTCCATTTCTCGGCCTCAACCGGCGGTTCGTTTGGCACGATGGATGCTGAAACAAGTTCAGCATGACGGGCTTTGAGTGTAGAGACAGCCATCACCATCCGCTTCAACCTTACAAACGCCGCCTGCAACCCCTCCCACGAAAACTCCAGCTCGCTCCTGTAATGCGCCTGCAGGCACATCAGGCGGTAGGCGAGGGGGTGGAAGCCTTTGTCGATGAGCAACTGCACGCGCAGGAATTCGCCCGAGGATTTGCTCATCTTGCCGCTGCGTTCGATCAGGAAATTATTGTGCATCCAGATATTCGCGCCGCTCGCGTCCGAGTGGCACCGCGCCTGGTTTTGCGCGATTTCATTGGGGTGGTGGATTTCGCGGTGGTCGATGCCGCCGGTGTGGATGTCGAACGGCAGGCCAAGCAACGCCTCCGACATCACCGAGCATTCGAGATGCCAGCCCGGCGCGCCTTTGCCCCATGGGCTGTCCCACTCCATCTGCCGCGTTTCGCCCGCGGGCGTCTTGCGCCAGATCGCGAAGTCGGCGGCGTGGCGTTTGCCTTCAACCGCGTCGATGCGGCCCTCACCGTCCTCGGTTTTTGCGCGGGCCAACGCCCCGTAATTGGCGACGGTCGAGGTATCGAAATAGAGGCCGCCTTCGAGTTCGTAGCAATGCTTGTCGGCAATGCTCGTCGCGAACTCGATCATCGCCGGAACATAGTCAGTCGCAATCGACCAAAAAGCAGGCTGGCGGATGTTCAGCGCCTTGATGTCTTCCCAATAGGCCTCGGTATAATGGCGAGCGATGTCCCAGATGGATTGCGCCTTTTCCGCCGCCATCTTCTCCATCTTGTCCTCGCCCGCATCGGCATCGTCGGTCAGGTGGCCGACATCGGTGATGTTGATGACATGGGTGAGCTTATAGCCCTTGTAGCTCAGCACGCGGCCGAGCGTGTCGGCGAAAACATAGGCGCGCATGTTGCCGATATGCGGGTAATTATAGACCGTTGGGCCGCAGGTATAGACGCGCGCCTCGGGGGGATCGTTAGGGTCACCTTCGGTTCCGGGATGGACGGGAACGAACGGCTCGATTTGCCGCGTCAGGCTGTTGAAGAGTTTGAGGTCGGACATGGCCTGCGGCGATGCTGGAAAGCGCAGGTCAGGTCAAGTGCTTGGCGCTAGCGTTAGTTCGCTCCGAACACGCGGTCGAAAATCGTGTCGATATGTTTGAAATGATAATCGAGGTTAAACCGGTCCTCGATTTCCTCCGCGCTCATCTTGGCCGACACATCGGCGTCGGCCTTGAGCAGCTCCATAAGCGACAGCGCACCATCCGACTCCCATACTTTCATCGCGTTGCGCTGGACGATGACATAGCTGTCCTCGCGGCTGATGCCTGCCTGGGTTAGCGCCAGCAACACACGCTGCGAGTGGACAAGGCCGCCCATGCGGTCGAGATTTTTCTGCATCCGTTCGGGGTAGACCAATAGCTTTTCGATGACGCCGGTCAGGCGACCCAGCGCGAAGTCCAGCGTGATCGTGGCGTCGGGGCCGATATAGCGTTCGACCGACGAGTGGCTGATATCGCGCTCGTGCCACAGCGCCACATTTTCAAGTGCTGGCGTGACATAGCCGCGCACCATACGCGCAAGACCCGTAAGATTTTCGGTCAACACCGGGTTGCGCTTGTGCGGCATCGCCGAGCTGCCTTTTTGGCCGGGCGAGAAATATTCTTCGGCCTCCAGCACTTCGGTGCGTTGCAGATGGCGGACTTCGACGGCGAGGCGCTCGACGGACGAGGCGATGACACCCAATGTTGCAAAATACATCGCGTGCCGGTCGCGTGGAATGACCTGAGTCGAGACCGGTTCGACCGCAAGGCCCAGCTTCGCCGCGACATGCGTTTCGACGCACGGATCGATATTGGCGAATGTCCCGACCGCGCCAGAGATGGCACAGGTCGCGATTTCGGCGCGGGCGGCGATCAACCGGTCACGGCACCGGCTGAATTCGGCATAGGCCTGCGCAAGTTTCATTCCGAAAGTCACCGGTTCGGCGTGGATACCATGGCTGCGGCCGATGGTGGGAGTGAACTTATGTTCAAAAGCGCGGGTTTTGATTGCAGCGAGCAACGCGTCGAGATCGGCCAGCAAGATATCAGTCGCTTGCGTCAGTTGCACGGACAGGCATGTGTCGAGCACGTCCGACGAGGTCATGCCCTGGTGCATGAAGCGCGCCTCATCGCCGATCTGTTCAGACACCCATGTCAGGAACGCGATGACGTCATGCTTGGTCACGGTCTCGATGGCGTCGATGGCGGCCACGTCGATTTTTGGGTTCGTCGCCCACCATTTCCATAACGCGTCGGCAGCGGATTTGGGGACGACGCCGAGGTCGGCCAATGCTTCAGTCGCATGCGCCTCAATCTCGAACCAGATTTTCAACCGGTTCTCCGCCTCCCAAATGGCGACCATATCGGGGCGGGAATAACGAGGGATCATCTGTTGGCTTTCCGGAGAAGGGGAGGAGTCGCGCCGCGCCTAGCAGAAGCCCGTGCAAGCGTCAAAAGCCGTCAATAAACATGTGACGCGCGTCACGAATGGGCCTATCTTGTTCAAGATAACAAGGTCGCCCGAGTTCCGCACAATTTGTGCTTGTAAGACAGGAGCGATATTATGCCATTCGACCCGCAGTTCGATGATTTCCTGAAAGCCGATACCGCGCGAGCCTATTTCGATGAAACGGGCGCCGGCGAGGACGCCGGATTCTACCTGCTCTGGGGCGACGGCGTCAAAATCCTTACCCCCAGCAGCGCTTCAGGATTGCGCAGCAAGATCAAAGCGCGCGGCAAAACCGGCTGGATCGATAAGGCCGCGCTTGGCGGCATATCGTTGCTCGAATTCTACTTCATCGATGTCGGGCAAGGCGATGGTGTGCTCATCAAGACCGCTGATTTCAAGCATATTCTGCTCGATGCAGGTTATCCGCGTTCGGCGCAGCCAACGGGCAAGAGCGGCGCCGATTTCGTCGACTGGAAATTTTTCAAGGATTACGACACGGACACAATCCGGCTCGATGCCATGATTTCGTCGCATATCGACTGGGATCATCATGGCGGGCTGAACGACATATTGGACGTCGTGCAGATCGCCGAACTCGACTGTCAGAACATCACCGTTGAGGCCTTTTACCATAGCGGGTTGTCGCACTGGAAAGCCTTTGGCGGCGAGCCGGCGGGACTTGGACCCTTCACGCCCAAAACTCCGGCCAGTGCCAAGAAGTGGTTTACCCGATTGCTCGGTGACCGGACCTCTTGCGAGGCAGCAACTACCGGGCAAGGTGCCCAAGTACGCGGCACTTGGGGCGATCTGGTTGAAAATGTGGTCAATTCAAAACGAGAAGACGGAACACCCACCGCAATTGCACGATTGAGTCACACGGATCAGTGGTTACCCGGGTTTTCCGCCGCCGACCCATTGAAGATCAAGATATTGGGGCCGGTTGAAGAACAGGTAGGCGGAGCGCCCGCTTTGCGACGGTTGGGGTCGCAGCCGGGGCAAAACACCAACGGCACCAGCATCCTGCTTCGTTTCGATTACATGAACAGCCGCACTTTGCTGACCGGCGATCTCAACAAAAAGGCGCACCTGATGCTCCTCGATCATTATGACGGCGCGGAAGGCGAATTTGCCTGCGACGTTGCCAAAAGCTGCCATCACGGTTCCGATGACGTATCCTACGCTTTCATGAACCATATCAAGGCGGCGTGTACGATCATCAGTTCGGGTGACGCAGAAAAACATGATCACCCAAAGCCCCGCATTGTCGCGGCGAGCGCGGTGTCGGGCTATGCGACTTTCAAGAATGACGAACTTATCACGCCGCTGGTTTATTCGACCGAACTTGCACGGTCGATCATGGTCGGGAAAACGACTTTTGTGAAAAGCACGGCGGCCGATGGGACCGTCACCGAGGCACCTGATCTGTCCAAGGTCGAGCTTGGTTATGACTACACGCCTCCCGGCGCACTCAACCCCTCCAACGGAAGCAAAACACTCGACAAAGCGCGGGTGATGCACAAGCTCGTCTACGGCCTCGTCAACATCCGCACCAATGGCTCCAGAATATTGGCGGCAACGATGAATGAGGGCGACGGGTCGTTCAGCGTAAAGAGCTTTAACAGCCGTTTTTGAACCATCCACAATTTGTTCGCACAACATGCTTGGCGTGAAGCGGACGCGCCGCTATCGCACGCGCAATGTCCGATACGATAGCACCGCCGCCGCCTGAAGACCCGTTTGACGCCATTGTCGATGCACCATTCGATGCCGCGCTGTCTGAGCGGTACCTGATTTACGCGATGTCGACGATCACCGCGCGCTCGCTTCCCGATTTGCGCGATGGCTTGAAGCCGGTGCATCGTCGGTTGCTTTGGGCGATGCGGCTGCTCCGGCTTGACCCTTCGCAGGGATACAAGAAATGCGCGCGTGTTGTCGGCGATGTCATCGGTAAATATCACCCGCATGGCGACCAGTCGGTGTATGACGCGATGGTCCGGCTCGCGCAGACTTTCTCGCTGCGCTATCCGTTGGTCGATGGGCAGGGGAATTTTGGCAATATCGACGGCGATAATGCGGCGGCCTATCGCTATACCGAGGCGCGGCTGACCAAGACTGCAATCGAGCTGATGAACGGGCTCGACGAAAACGGCACCGATTTCCGGCCGACTTATAATGGCGAGGATGAAGAGCCTGAGGTCATGCCGGGGCTGTTCCCCAACCTGCTCGCCAACGGTGCGAGCGGGATTGCAGTGGGGATGGCGACGAGCATTCCGTCGCACAACGCCGCGGAGATTATCGATGCCGCGACGTTGCTGATTGACGAGCCGCAAGCGACGCATGAGCAGATCATGGAAATCGTGCAGGGGCCGGACTTTGCCACTGGCGGCGTGCTGGTCGACACCAAAGAGGTTATCAGCGCCGCTTATGCCTCGGGACGCGGGGCGATGCGGGTGCGGGCGCGGTTTTCGACCGGGCGCATGGACGACGGCAGTTGGGAAGCCACCGGCGTCGAAAAGCAATCGGGCGGGACGTGGCAGCTTGTCGTCTCCGAAATCCCGTATCAGGTGCAAAAAGGCAAATTGATCGAGCAGATCGCGCAATTGATTGCCGACAAGAAACTGCCGATTCTGGAAGATGTGCGCGACGAAAGCGACGAGGCGATCCGTATCGTGCTTGTGCCCAAAAGCCGCAATGTTGACCCCGAAGATTTGAAAAATGCGTTGTTCCGCCTGACCGATCTGGAAACACGCTTCTCGCTCAACATGAACGTCCTCGATGCCGAGCGCACGCCGCGGGTGATGGGCATCGGCGAGGTGTTGCGGCACTGGTTGAGGCATCAGCTTGAGGTATTGGTGCGCAAATCGCAGCACCGGCTGGAAAAAATCGATGCCCGGCTCGAACTGCTCGAAGGCTATATCATTGCCTACCTCAATCTCGATCGTATCATCGAAATCATCCGCACCGAGGACGAGCCCAAGCCCGTGATGATGGCGGAATTCCAGCTTAACGACAGGCAGGCCGAGGCTATCCTGAATATGCGGCTGCGGTCTTTACGCAAGCTCGAAGAAATGGAGCTGCGCCGCGAGCTCGACACATTACGGGCCGAGCGTGAAGGGCTGATCCAGCTGATTGAAAGCCCCGCGCGACAGAAGACTCGTTTGAAGAAAGACCTTGCGGCGCTGCGCAAGGGATATTCCGAGGATACCGAGCTAGGCCGTCGCCGCACCTCGTTGGAGGAAGCTGGGCAGGCGCGTGAAATTTCATTGGAAGCCTTTGTCGAGCGTGAGCCAGTAACGGTGATCATGTCGAAACGCGGCTGGATAAAGGCAATGAAGGGTCATGCCGACTTGTCCGCCAAGGCTGACTACAAGTTCAAGGAAGGCGACGGCCTTGCTTTCGCCTTCCACACGCAGACCACTGACAAGATATTGATCGCAACGGCGAACGGGCGTTTTTACACGCTTGGCGCGGACAAATTGCCCGGCGCGCGCGGCTTTGGCGAGCCGGTGGGGTCGATGATCGATATCGAGGCAGGCAATGACATCGTCTCGGTGTTCCCCGCGACCGCCAATGGCCGGATGTTGCTTGCCGCCTCGACGGGCAAGGGCTTTATTGCGAAAATGGCGGATGTTGTGGCTGAAACCCGAAAGGGCAGGGGCGTGGTGACGCTGAAACCCGGCGCAAAGCTGCAGGTCGTGCGGGCGGCACCACCTGAAACCGCCGACGACGCCTTGTTGAAGGACCAATATGTTGCCGTGGTTGGCGACAACCGCAAACTGGTCGCGTTCCCGATGAGCGAAATTCCTGAAATGGCGAAGGGTCAGGGCGTTACGCTGCAACGCTACAAGGATGGCGGGCTGGCCGATGCGATCTGTTTCCGGATGAGCGAAGGCTTAAGCTGGGCAATGGGTGGCGACAGCGGGCGGACCCGGACCGAGAACGACATGTCGTTGTGGCGCGTCGCGCGCGGTGCGGCCGGACGGCTGCCACCGCAAGGGTTTCCGCGCAACAACCGCTTTGATTAACGCTTCGTCACCGCCGGATTAACCTTTTATTTGCTACGAATGAAGTGACGATTTTTTACAATCGCGCGTTAATCCTGTGAATAATGAAAGCCACAGCGCGCCGTGAAATGGGAGAGTCTTCGCCGTTCAGCATGATGCTGAGCAAGGGGCGTATGCTGCAACCAACTGATCCCAAAGCGGAATTCGGCTGGCTGTCGTCGCTACCAATCGCAGGTGCAATTTTCCGAATCGATGGCGACCGCGTGCGTCATATATTGAGCAATCCCAAGTTCGACGATCTGGCACTGGGTTTCGAGCGCGAATCCGGCCTGGACATGGCAACCTTGGCCGAGCGGGTATTCGCGATGGTCGATACCGGCCGCGATACGCATTTCGAATGCTGGCAGTCGAGCGATACCGTCAGCCGCCGCGAACTGGAAATCAGCATCGCACGCTTTGGTGCGGACCGGACTTTGCTATTATTGTCCATCGTCGACCGAACCGCCGAAGCCATTAGCCGGATCAACCTGCGCCGCGAAATGCTGAGCGACAGCCTGACCGGGTTCTGCAACCGCACCGGGTTTGAGGAAGAAACAGAAGCGGCGATTGCTGCACTCATCAAGACCGGCGCGGCAAAGGGTTACGCGGTCATCCTGATTGACCTTGCCCGATTTAGCCGGGTGAATGAATCGGTGGGTGCGATGGCGGGGGATGAGCTGATCATCACCGTGGCACGTCGCCTGAATTCGCGCATCCGAAGTAACGAAATATTGTGCCGTCTTGGCGGCAATGAATTTGCCATGTTCGTCCATTTGAGCAACGAAAGCAGCGACGTCACGCGCATCGCCAAGCGGCTGACCGAAGCATTCATCGAACCGTGCCAGCTTTCCAACCTCGAAATACAGGTCGAGTGTGCGGTTGCGGCGGCAGTGGGCGAGGTCGGCGTTGACGATCCCATGGATACGCTTCGCCATGCGCAAATCGCGCTGAAGCGCGCAAAGTTCACCAAGTCGTTCGAGCTTTACGCGACCGGCTCGGTTGACACGGCGCGCCGCCGGTTCAGCCTCGAAACCGATTTGCGTCGCGCGCTGCAACGTGGAGAGCTCGAACTGCATTACCAGCCGCTGGTCGATTTGGGCACAGGGTCGCTGAGCGGCTTCGAGGCGCTCGCTCGCTGGCAGCATCCCGATTTGGGCGCAATCTCCCCGGTTGATTTTATCCCGGTAGCCGAAGAGAGCGGCCTAATCGTGCCGCTCGGCCGTTGGGCACTCGATCAGGCGGCGCGGACGATTGCAGATTGGGATTCGCGGCTTGGTTCGGCGTCGGATTTCCGCATTTCGGTCAACATGTCGGCGGTGCAGATGCAGCGCGACGATGTCGTTGAGGCGGTCCGCTCCGCGCTATCGGACGCCGATGTTTCGGGCGACCGGATGACGCTGGAACTGACCGAAAGCGCCTTCATCAACGATCCAGAAGGCGCGAAAAAGCTGCTGGATTCATTGAAGGCGCTGGACACGCATCTGGCGATGGACGATTTCGGTACTGGCTATTCCAATCTGGCCTATCTGCAGCAGTTGCCCATCGACGTGCTGAAAATCGACCGCAGTTTTGTATCGGATATGATGATCGACAAGGATAAGCGGGCGATTGTTCGTACCGTGTTATCGCTTGCGCGGGCGCTTGGCATGAAGACGACGGCGGAAGGCATCGAGAGCGAAGAAATTTCAGACGTGCTGCGTCGTTTGGGATGCTCGGTCGGGCAGGGCTATTATTATGCCCGACCGATGAACGCTGACGCCGCTTATGCGTTTCTTGAGGCCGATAGCGCTTCCGCAACACTCTGAGACGCGATTTCGCTTAGCCGGGAATTATCCGGAAAGCCCTCTGCTACCCATTGGGTTTCGACCGAACGCAATGTCTTGGCAACCGCTGGCCCTGCGGTAAGCCCCAGTGCGATGATGTCGCCGCCTTTGAGGTCGAATGTAGGAATCTGCCATCCCGCGAGCTGCATTATGGATTGCTCGAACTCATCATCAGATGCGTAAAGCATTGCCGCATCGCGCGCGCTGTCGGTGCCGTTGCGGTAGGCAAGCGCGCGGATCGTTGCAGCATCAGGTGGAGGTGCGGACACGCGCAGTACTAAAGCCTCGCGCGTCTTGTTCGACAGTTTCAGCCGCGCCGCGACGCGATCAACGCAGGCCGGATCTTTTGGCAACAGCGTAAGCAGGCGAGCTGGCAGCGAAATGCTTGGCGAAAACGTCTGCTCGCGTTCGATGAGTTTAGTCAGCCTTTCCACTGCATCCCCGACAAGCTCGGGCAGGAACGGCGCGAATATCCCGTGTTCGACCATGAGCGATAGCGCTCCCACCGGATTGGGCAGCGTCAGTATCTTGGTCAGTTCCTGCGCGATACGTTCGCGGGACAATGCGGTCAGGCCGTGCGCCCCTTTGGCACAGGCGGCAATAGCTTGCGGCGTTGATCGGTCCATGTCCGTAACGGGCCAGAAAGCGAAAATAACGTAATATCCGCAAATAATCCTCGGCAATCCGGTCGTCGGCATCGCCGATGAAGCGGACAATGCCAGCCTCCAGATCCGAAAGCCCAGCGAAATAGTCGAATATCTCGCCCGTTTCCGGATCGGCGTAGAGCGCATTGATGGTAAAGTCGCGCCGCGCGGCATCTTCGCGCCAGTCGGTCGAGAACGCCACCACGGCGCGGCGACCATCGGTCGCGACGTCGCGGCGCAGCGTGGTGATTTCGTAATTCCGGGCATCGGCGACCGCCGTAACGGTGCCGTGATCGAGGCCCGTCGGAATGGCCTTGATGCGTGCGGCCTCTAGCCGGTCGATGACTTCATCGGGGGTCAAGATTGTCGCGACGTCAACGTCTGAAACTCTAAGTCCCAGAAGCGTATCGCGCACCGCACCTCCTACGATGCGCGGGCCGCCATGGCCATCCTTTAACGCCGCGACCACGCGCTTCAGGCTATCGGCGTCGCGCCATTCGGCCTCAGGGAGGCTCAGCATTCATGCTAACCGCCGCGCAAGGTTGGCAATGATCCCGGCGGTAACGCCCCAAATCCGCCGGTCCTGCCATTGCATGTCATAATAGGTCCGCTGCTGCCCGTTCCAGATCGCTTCTTTCTTCACCGCGCTGGCAGGGTCAAGCAGGAAAGCGAGCGGAACCTCGAACCAGTCTTCGACTTCGTCCGGATTGGCGCGCAACGGCAAGTCGGGCGGGATGATGCCGACGACGGGTTCGATGCGGTAACCGCTGCCCGAATAATAAGTGTCGGCCATCCCGATAACCTGCACTTCGCTTGGGCAAATGCTTAGTTCCTCGTTCGCTTCGCGCAAAGCGGCCGAGATCGCGTCGGCGTCTGTGTCATCGACTTTGCCGCCGGGAAAGGCGACTTGTCCGGCGTGACTGCGCAACCAGTCGGGCCGCTGGGTCAGGATAACGCCAGGTTCAGGACGGTCGGTGATGGGTATGAGCACGGCGGCGGCGCGGTGGCCTTCATCGCCCAGATAGCGTTCGTCTTCGATAGCAACGCTGCGCGCAGGGTCGAGCGCGGCTTCGATCCGTTCGATCCAGTTCATGCGCGTTCGCCGATGACAAAAGCAGCGCCGTTGCTCCAGACACGCGGCTGGTCGGGGCTCTCGGCCAGCGCGATTTCCGCCAATTCGTAATAGACCGGGCGCGCCAGTTTCGCCCACAATCCTCCCCGGACATGCAAATACGGCAGGCCTCCGCGCAATTCGAGCGCATGGTCGGTACCGGCGACAACAAGGTCATCGCTGTTCAGGCGGAACGCGAGTGTGCGGCTCTCTTCGGCGCCTTCGCTTTGCAATTCGACCGCCACAAACGGTGCATCGTCGACTTCGATAGATAATTTCTGTTGCGGTGTAACCAGCCAGTGACTGCCATCGGCATCGCGGCGTAATAGGCTGGAAAAGGCCCGGATCATGGCAGGGCGAGTGATCTCCCCGCCTTGATGATACCATTTGCCATCGGCCGCGATCCGCATCTCGCTGTCACCGACATGCTCCGGTTGCCAGCCTTCTACCGGCGGCAGTTTGCGTGCCGCGGCTAGCTCGGCGATTTCGGCAAGGCTCAACTTGGCCAGATCGGGTGCTTCGTATGGCATCAGTCTGCGATAAGTACAAAGCCGTGAGGCGTCAAAGGCTTGTCCTTGGGCCGAGCATGCCCGTGTCGGGAAGGCCGATAGCATGCGGATTGCGCAGCAGCAGGCGATGGGGTTCCCATGGACCGGGCAATGTCCAACCGCTCGTGCCATTGGCGTCGAAACCAAAGCGCCCATAATATTCGGGGTCACCGATCATGACCATCGGCGCATCGCCGGGCGCAAGGGCGTTGAGCATCGCGTGCATGAGTTTGTGACCCAGTCCACGATTTTGTTTTTCAGACGCAACTGCAACCGGCCCGACCAGTATCAACGGTGCTTCGCCGACGGCTACCGGCCAGCACTGGATGCTGGCGGCCAGTGCATCGCCGTCGAGAATGGCGAACGAAAGGTGGCCGATAACGGGCATTCCTTGCCGCAGCAGATATGCCGTGCGTTTGTGTCGATCGGTGCCAAATGCGTCATCGAGCAAATTTTCGACTTCGTCCGCAGCGACGGTGGAAAGTGGTAGCAGGTTCATCATTTTTATACCGTTGTGGGTTCTGGATCGCGTCTTGCCAGAAGGAGCAACGAGGTTAGCGTGATGACGGCAAGCCCAGCGGCAATCAGGAACGGCGCTCCGGGGAAATAGACAGGCGCACGGTCGCTGGTAAATGTAGCCAGGGCATTGTTGTAAACCAGTTGCGCGAGCAGGAAAGCCAGCGCCGACATGCTTCCGTTCAGTCCCTGTAACTCGCCTTGCTGGTTTGGCGGCGTGCGTTTTGACATCATGGCGTTGATTGCGGGAATGGCCATTCCGGAAAAGCCATTTAGCACATTGAGCATCAGCGCAATCGTGCCATTGGTCAGGAAGGCAGTGATCGTGAAACTGACCAACCCAAAGCTCATGCCGAGGACAGCCGTCTTGCGCTCGCCGAATCGTTTGACCACACGGCCGATGACCGAGGACTGGAACACGAACATCGAAACACCGACCAACGTCAGCGAAATGCCGACCATCTTGCTGTCCCAGCCAAGCTGGGCTGGCGCGAAGAAGGCCCATGTGGCCGGATAGATGTTGATCGCGCAAACCCAGATGAAATAGATCAGCGCAATCGGCAATATTCCCTTGATCTTGCCCAGATTGGCCAATGCCCCCAACGGGTTGGCACGCCGCCACTCGAACGGCCGCTGCTGTTCCTTCGACATCGTTTCGGGAAAAACGAAATAGCCGTAAATGGCGTTGGCAAAGGCGAGGCCGCCCGCAATGAAAAAGGGCAGGCGTGTGCCGTAATCGGCCAGCAAGTCCGCCAAGTGCCGGCCCCATGATAAAGCCCAAGCCAAAGGCTGCGCCTACTTTGCCGAAGCTGGCGGCGCGGTCTTCGGCGCTCGACATATCAGCCATCGCTGCGTTGGCGGGGCCGAAAATCGCGCCGAAACCGCCGGCAATCGAGCGCCCGACAAACAGCCAGAAAACCGACGGGGCAAAACCCATGAGCATGAAGTCGATGCCGAAGCCGAACAGGCAGACCAGAAAAACCGGCCGCCGCCCAAAGCGGTCGCCGATATTGCCCATCAACGGCCCCATCAGGAACTGAAAGATGCCGTACGCTGCGCCGATCCATGCGCCCAGACGCGTCGCTTCGGAAAGGCTAACTTGCGTGAGCTCGATGATAAGGTCGGGTAATACCGGCATGACGATGCCGAACCCGACGGCATAAATGAACACCGTTAGCAGGATGAAACGACGTGCGCGTTTCTGCAAGGCGGGGTCGGTAATCACCGCCGCCTCCTGTCAGCGCGACGCGGCTTTGTCCAACTGAATGTAAATGCTGGAACAAGTTTGACTTTCATAAATTGCGTTTGATTGACGCTTGCGTTAGCCTGCTGAAAACACCGGGTCGCATCGGGGAGTAAAAATCGTGGTAGAACAGGAAATTCCGGCACAACCGGCTGAAGCCGTGGCCCCGCCGCCGCCAATCGTCACGGTAGAAGCCAAGAACATTCGACTTTCAGGGGTCGATTATCCTGGTTGCAGGCGTCGGTGCATTGCTGTGGGGGCTGGTTTCGGCACTGGGTACAGGCTGGGGCTTCTGGGCTTACACGAGCGGTCTAAAGGGCGTGACCTGGGCGTTTTTCCTTGCTTTGGGCGCGATTTTGCTGGGTGCATTGTTCGGATGGCGTGCGAAAAAGGCGATTTCCCCGCCGCCACGCAAGCGGCGCTGGGCAGGAATGCTCGGGGCTTTAGTTTACGCTGGCTGGGTCGGCACCTTCCTGATGGCAGCGTTCACCGTGCCCGCCATTCACGACATATCCACTGATCTGGCCGATCCGCCGATGTTCCGGACTCTGACGCTCCGCACCGATAATCTCGATGCTGTCCCCGGCATGGATGATGCCGACATGAAGGGCATGAGCCCGCAGCAACGCTGGGTGGTGGTTCACCAGAAAGAATATGGCGATATCCGCTCGGTCCGGATTAACGAGCCGGTGCCATCGGTGATTGCCAAGGCCGAGCGGCTTGCCGAGGCGCGCGGGTGGGATGTCGCGGTTGCGCTGCCCGAGGAAGGACGGCTTGAGGCAACCGAGACGAGCGCGCTGTTCCGCTTCAAGGACGACATCGTCCTGCGAGTCAAACCGACGGATACGGGCGAAGGCAGCATTGTCGACATGCGATCGGTCAGCCGCGTCGGCGTGAGCGACCTTGGCGTCAATGCCAAAAGGGTGCGGTCATTCCTTGCGGACTTGTCGGGGACGGTTACCGCCGTCCCCCAATAGGGCCTATTTCTTTGGAGTAAGCTTGAGCAAGCGGCCTTCAGAACCGCGCGCGCCATCTTCCAGCAGCCAGATGGCACCATCCGGCCCCTGTTCAACCTCGCGGATGCGCGCGCCCATGTCCCATTGGTCCGCCTTGGTCGCGTTCTCACCGTCGAGTTTGACGCGGACAAGGGCCTTTGCCCCAAGACCGCCAATGAAAGCGCTGCCTTTCCAGTCGGCGAACAGATCACCGGAATAGATCATCAAGCCGCCGGGCGAGATGGCAGGGTTCCAGAAGGCCTTCGGAGCTTCGAAACCGTCGCCCGGGGCATGGTCTGGTATATCGCGGCCGTCATAATGATTGCCGTTCGATACTTTCGGATAGCCATAATTTGCGGCCTTTTTGACAAGGTTGAGCTCGTCGCCGCCCGCTGGGCCCATTTCCTGATTCCACAGCCGCCCTTGCGCGTCGAACGCGATACCCAGCGGGTTGCGGTGGCCATAGGACCAGACCTGCGCCTTAAGGCGACCCTGATCGTAAAAGGGATTGTCCGAAGGAATCATCCCGCCGTCGGTCACGCGGACAATCTTGCCCAGATTCTGGTTCAAATCCTGCGCCGGGGTGAATTTTTGCCGGTCGCCGCTGCTGATATAGAGCATTCCGTCAGGACCGAAGGCCAAGCGGTGGCCATAATGGCCTTGGCCAGAAACCTTTGGTTCCTGCCGCCAGATCACTTGCACGTCGGTCAGCATCGGCTTTCCGGCGTCGCTGCCAAGCTTGCCCCGCGCCACAGCCGCGCCATATCCGCCTTCGCCCGCTTCGGCGAAGCTCAAATATACATATCTGTTGTTCGCAAAGTCGGGGTGGATGATGACATCGCCCAATCCGCCTTGGCCGCCGTACGCGACTGGCGGAACGCCGCCGACTTCAACCACTTCGCCTTCGGATTCCCAAAGCAGCAGCTTGCCCTTTTTCTCGGTAATCAATGCCTGGTTGAACTCGGGCAGGAAGGCCATCGCCCAAGGTTCTTCGAAATCGGCAATCACCGTTGTTTCAAAGGGCTTGTCGCTGCTGCTGGTAGGTGCCGCATCGCTGGTGACGGGCTGGCAGGCGGCGGCGATCAGCGATGCGCTCATCAGGAATGGCATTTTTTTCATTGGGGGGATGCTCCTCTGGTGACTGCAACGCAAAATGGCTATGTGCTTGTTCCAAGTGCAAGAGGCTTGCATATCCGCGCGTGAAGGCATATACGGCAGTCATCCTTACATTGTGAAACTTTGAAAGGGCTGGCGCCACACGGGGCCGGCACCAAAAAGCTTTGCATATTGCATTTGAAAGACTGAAGTTGCCTGACCTCGACAAATTGACCGCGCTGATTGCACCCGAAGCCGAAGCTCTCGGTTTTGCCTTGGTGCGCGTCGCGTGGTTCGAGACCGGCGGGCAGGGTAGCGATGAGCCGACCTTGCAGGTGATGGCCGAGCGTCCCGACACGAGGCAGCTTGCACATCGATGACTGCGCCGCTTTGTCGCACCGGATTTCCGACCTTTTTGACGAGCTCGACCCGATTGATGAAGCCTATCGCCTCGAAGTCAGCTCGCCCGGCATCGACCGCCCGCTGACTCGATTAGCGGACTTTGCCGACTGGGCGGGACATGAAGTGAAGGTCGAACTGGCCGAGCCAATGGACGGCCGCACGGAATATCCGCGGCGACATTGTCGGCGTCGATGGCGAGACGATCGCGATCGAAGACCGCAAGTCGGGCCGCCTGACATTTGCTTTTTCCAATCATCGGCAGCGCCAAGCTGCTCTTGACAGACCGCCTGATTGCGTCAACTGCGCCCATCAACACCGATGGAGCCGACGAAATTGAGGCTGAACCCATCAACGAAGACCAACAGGAAGACTGAAAATGGCAACCTCCATTTCCGCCAACAAGGCCGAATTGCTCGCGATTGCAAATGCGGTCGCATCGGAAAAAATGATCGACAAGGCGATTGTCGTCGAAGCTCTCGAAGAAGCGATCCAGCGCGCGGCGCGTGCGCGTTACGGTGCCGAGAACGACATTCGTGCGAAGCTCGACACGCAGACCGGCGACCTTCGTCTGTGGCGCGTTGTCGAAGTGGTCGAAGAGGTCGAAGATTATTTCAAGCAGGTCGACCTGAAGCAGGCCGAAAAGCTGCAAAAGGGCGCTGTGGTTGGCGACTTCATCGTCGATCCGCTGCCCGCCGTCGATTTGGGCCGCATCGACGCGCAGTCGGCAAAGCAAGTCATCTTCCAGAAGGTCCGCGATGCAGAGCGCGAGCGGCAATATGAAGAATTCAAGGAACGCGCTGGCGAAATCATCACTGGCGTCGTCAAGTCGGTCGAATTCGGCCATGTCGTTGTCGACCTTGGCCGCGCCGAAGGCGTTATCCGCCGCGACCAGCAAATCCCGCGCGAAGTCGTCCGCAACGGCGACCGCGTCCGCGCGCTGATCATGAAGGTGCAGCGCGAAAATCGCGGGCCGCAAATCCTGCTGAGCCGCGCGCATCCTGACTTCATGAAGAAGCTGTTCGCGCAGGAAGTCCCTGAAATTTACGATGGCGTGATCGAAATCAAGGCCGCCGCGCGCGACCCGGGCAGCCGCGCCAAGATCGGCGTTATCAGCTATGATAGCTCGATTGACCCCGTCGGCGCGTGCGTCGGCATGAAGGGCAGCCGCGTTCAGGCGGTCGTGCAGGAAATGCAGGGCGAGAAAATCGACATCATTCCCTGGTCCGAAGACACCGCGACCTTCATCGTCAACGCGCTGCAGCCTGCAACGGTCAGCCGCGTGGTTATCGACGAAGAAGAAGGCCGCATCGAAGTCGTCGTTCCCGACGATCAGTTGAGCCTTGCCATTGGCCGTCGCGGCCAGAATGTCCGTCTGGCATCGCAGCTGACGGGTCGTGGTATCGACATCATGACCGAGCAGGAATTGAGCGAGAAGCGGCAGAAGGAATTCGTCGAGCGCTCTGAAATGTTCCAGCAGGAACTCGACGTCGATGAAACGCTGGCGCAATTGCTGGTGGCCGAAGGCTTTAGCGAACTTGAAGAAGTCGCCTATGTCGATCCGGCAGAAATCGCAACGATCGAAGGCTTCGACGAAGGCCTTGCCGCCGAACTGCAAAGCCGTGCGCAAGAAGCGCTGGACCGCCGCGAAGAAGCCAACCGCGCCGAACGCCGCGAACTCGGCGTCGAAGATGCGCTGGCCGAACTGCCCGTGCTGACCGAAGCGATGCTGGTCGTGCTGGGCAAGGCGGGCATCAAGACGCTCGACGATCTGGCTGACCTTGCCACTGACGAGCTGATCCAGAAGGCCCGCGAACCGCGCCGCAACGAGCGCAGCGACCGCGAAGATGCGCCGCAATCGCACCGAAGACAAGGCAGGCATTCTCGCGGTCTTCGGCCTGTCCGAAGAGCAGGGCAACGAGATCATCATGGCGGCCCGCGCGCATTGGTTCGAAGATGAAGAGGAGGACGCCATTGCCGCGGACACCTCCCAATGAGAACCAACACTCCCCAATAAGGAAGTGCATAATATCGGGTGAGCATGGCGACACGCGCCCACGCTCATCCGGCTTGCGCTCGGCCCCGACGGCAGCGTCGCGCCGGATATTCACGCTAAGGCCCCGGGCCGGGGGCGTGGATCGGTGTCACTCGGCGAGGAGCTGACCAAGGCGCAGGCCAAGGGCAAGCTTGCCGGCGTGCTTCGCCGCGCGTTCAAGACCGACAAGATCGAACTGATCGATGACCTTTCCGGACGCATCGAGCGCGGACTTGAAAAAGCGTTTCTCGACCGCCTGGGCTTGGAAGCGCGGGCAGGGCATCTTATCTTGGGCGCAGAGAAGATCGACGCGGCGTCGCGCAGCGGTCAGGTCCGCCTTCTCCTCCACGCCTCCGACGCCAGCGCTGATGGCAGCGGCAAGCGCGATCAGGCATGGCGCGTCGGCGAAGACGCAAGAAGGTACGGGCAAGGGCGGCATCAAGCTGCCGGTAGACCGCGACGCCATTTCGGCGGCGCTTGGACGGCAAAATGCCGTGCATGTTGCGCTGATCGACCAAAAAGCAGCCGAGCAGGGTGATGCATCATCTTGGACGCTGGCTAAATTTCAAAGGATGCAGTAATGCGCCCCTCAATTCCGGAAGCATCGCTCCGGAGCAGCGGGGCGCTGACACTGACATCTCCGCTATTGATTGAGTAAGGACGGTTCTGTTTCGATGAGTGATGATACCAATAATAAGCCGACATTGACGCGCAAGCCGCTCACCTTGAGCCGCTCGCTCGAGTCCGGCGAAGTCAAACAGACCTTCAGCCACGGCCGCACCAACAAGGTAGTGGTCGAGGTGAAGCGCAAGAAGCTTGTCGGCAAGCCCGGCTTTGTCGCCGAGCCTGAAGTTGCGGCCCCGCCACCCCCGCCTCCGCCCGTCAGCGGCGCCTGTCGCGGCGGCTCCCGCTGCGCCTGCGCCACGTCCGACCGGCAATGACATGCTCAGCCGTCAGGAGCGTCAGGCGAAGTTGCTGCGTGAAGCCGAGGAAGCGCGTCTTGTCGGTGCTTGAAGAAAGCAGCCGCCGCGAAGCCGAACAGCGTGCACAGCGCAGCGAAGACGAGAAGCAACGCGCGCCAGGCCAATCGCGAAGAAGCCGCCGCCCCGCCGCCTCCAGCCGCCTGCTGCCGCAGCGCCGGTTGAGCCTGAAACATTCGAACCCGTCGCGGAAGAAGCCAACAAAGACGGCGCAGCACCTGCACCGCGGCGCTTTACTCCGGTTGAAGCACCAAAGCGCCCCGAGCGTGAACGTGAAGAAGCCAAGAAGGCACCGCATCGTCCGACCCGTGGCGCAGCCGATGATCGCCGCCAGTCAGGCAAGCTGACCGTAACCCGTGCGCTCGAAGGCGACGATGGCGCGCGTGCGCGTTCGCTTGCCGCGCTGAAACGCGCGCGTGAAAAGGAAAAGCGTCTGCATGGCGGCGGCAACCGCCAGGCACAGCCAAACAGGCGCGCGATGTTGTCGTTCCCGAAACGATTACCGTTGCTGAACTCGCCAATCGTATGGCGGAAAAGACCAATGATCTTGGTCAAGGCGCTGTTCCGGATGGGCCAACCGTCTGCGAGCACCGACAGCATCGATCAGGATACTGCAGAGCTGCTGATCGAGGAATTCGGCCACAATATCGTTCGCGTGTCCGATTCCGACGTCGATATTGCGCATGACGACGATGTTGATGATGCCGCAACGACTGAAACCGCGTCCGCCGGTCGTGACCGTGATGGGCCATGTCGATCATGGCAAAACGTCGCTGCTCGACGCCTTGCGCGGCGCGAATGTCGTCTCGGGCGAAGCTGGCGGAATTACGCAGCATATCGGTGCCTATCAGGTGAAGGCGAAGGATGGCTCGCTCATCACCTTCCTCGATACGCCGGGCCACGAAGCCTTTACGCAAATGCGCCAGCGCGGTGCGTCGGTGACCGATATCGTGATCCTGGTGGTTGCCGCCGATGACGGCCTGATGCCGCAGACGATTGAGGCGATTAAACATGCCAAGGCCGCTGGCGTCCCGATGATTGTTGCGATCAACAAGATCGACAAGGAAGGCGCGAATCCGCAGAAGGTGCGCGAACGCCTGCTTGAACATGAAGTCATCGTCGAGAAAATGGGCGGCGACGTGCAGGACGTTGAAGTATCGGCGCTGAAGAAAACCGGCCTTGACGATTTGCTCGACAAGCTGGCGTTGCAAGCCGAACTGATGGAATTGAAATCCAACCCCGACCGTGCGGCGGAAGCCATTGTGGTTGAGGCGCAGCTCGACAAGGGACGCGGTGCGGTTGCAACCGTGCTGGTCAAGCGCGGCACGCTGAAGCGCGGCGACATTTTCGTTGTCGGTTCGGAAAGCGGCAAGGTCCGTGCGATCATCAACGACAAGGGCCAGCAAGTTCCCGAAGCCGGGCCAGCAATGCCGGTCGAAGTTCTCGGCCTGACTGGCGTGCCGTCGGCGGGTGATGTCCTGACCGTGGTTGAAAACGAAGCGCGGGCGCGTGAAGTCGCGCTTTATCGCAAGGAACAGTCGACCAAGGCACGCACGACGCAGGAAGCGCCAAATCTTGAAAATCTGTTCGACCAATTGTCGGCCACCCGTGCGATGGAATATCCGGTGGTCATCAAGGGCGATGTGCAGGGTTCGGTCGAGGCAATTGTCACCGCGCTCAACAACATCTCGACCGACGACATCAAGGTCCGCATATTGTTGGCGGGCGTTGGCGGGATCACCGAATCCGACATGCTGCTCGCGGCGGCATCGAATGCGCCGCTTATCGGCTTCAACGTGCGTCCGAATAGCAAGGCAGCGGCGCTCGCCAAGCGCGACCGCGTTCGCCTGAAATATTTCGACGTGATCTATCACCTGACCGCCGACATCGCCAAGGAAATGGCGGGCGAACTGGGTCCGGAAATCATCGAAACCGTCGTCGGACGTGCCGAAGTCAAGGACGTGTTCAAATCGGGCAAACGCGACAAGGCAGCCGGTTTGCTGGTCACCGAAGGCGTTATCAAGAAAGGCCTGTTTGCCCGTCTTACCCGCGAGGACGTCATCGTATCGAAAACCACAATCGCATCGCTGCGCCGCTTCAAGGACAATGTCGACGAAGTCCGCGCCGGTATGGAATGTGGTGTCGTTCTGGCGGATACCAACGACGTCAAGGCGGGCGATATGCTTGAAGTCTTTGAAGTCGAGGAGCGTGAACGGACGTTGTGAACCTAGCTCAAGCCTGAAAGGGGAGCTTGATGGCCAAACATAACGACACCGGTCCCGAAGGCCGCTCGGTCCGCCTGCTGCGTGTAGGCGAACAGTTTCGGCATATATTGTCCGAATTGCTCGCGCGCGACGAGGTGCATGACGATGTGCTGACCAGCCATAGCGTCAGCGTGACCGAAGTTCGGATGTCACCCGATTTGCGTCATGCGACGGCGTTCATCAAGCCGCTGCTCGGCGCGAATGAGGAAGCGGTGCTAAAGGCGCTGCGCACCAACACCGCGTTTTTCCAGAAGGAAGTCGCCTCGCGGGTGAGCATGAAATATGCGGCGAAGTTGAAATTTCTGGCCGATGACAGCTTCGATCAAGCCACGCATATCGAAGGGCTGCTGGCTCAGCCAAAGGTGCAGCAGGACCTGACCGACAGCGACGACTGATGGCGAAGCTCTATTTCTATTATGCTTCGATGAACGCGGGCAAATCATCCACCCTGTTGCAGGCGGCGTTCAATTATGGCGAGCGGGGCATGAAGGTCATGCTGTGGACCGCTGCGCTGGATGACCGCCCGGGCTTTGGCGCGATCAGTTCGCGGATCGGGCTTGCAGGCGATGCGAGCCGGTTTGAGGCTTCGACCGATATCGAGGCCGCGGTACTCGAGCGGCATCAGGAAACGCCGCTGGCGTGTGTGTTGATTGATGAGGCGCAGTTTCTTTCGAAAGAACAGGTCTGGCAATGTGCGCGATTGGCGGACAAGGCTGGTATTCCGGTGGTCTGCTATGGCCTGCGCACCGATTTTCAGGGTGAGCTGTTTCCTGGATCGGCGGCATTGCTTGGAATTGCTGATAGTCTGGTCGAATTGAAAGGCGTGTGTGATTGCGGACGCAAGGCGACGATGAACCTGCGCGTCGATGAATTCGGCAAGGCCGTTATCGACGGCGCGCAGACCGAAATCGGCGGCGATGACCGCTATGTCGCGATGTGCCGCAAGCATTTTATGGAAGCACGGGCAGGGCGATTAACGCTGCGCGTGCATGGCTGGATCATTCTCGACAAACCGATAGGGCTTGGCTCGACGCAGGCGGTTGCGGCGGTAAAACGCAATTTGCGTGAGGCTGGCTTTGGCAAAGTTAAGGTCGGGCATGGTGGGACGCTTGATCCGTTGGCGACGGGCGTGCTGCCGATTGCGCTGGGCGAAGCGACGAAGCTGTGCGGGCGGATGCTGGATGCGTCGAAGACGTATGACTTCACGATTTCGTTCGGCACCGAAACCAGCGGGCTGGATGCCGAAGGCGAGGTGGTGGCGACTTCCGAGCACCGGCCAATATTGGCAGATATCGAGGCGGTTCTGCCGCAGTTCACCGGGCCGATAGAGCAAATCCCGCCTGCTTATTCGGCGATCAAGATCGATGGCAAGCGCGCCTATGATCGCGCAAGGGCAGGCGAGGACGTCGAGATGAAAGCGCGGTCGATAACGGTCCACGACCTCATCATCCGTCATGCGAACTTTTTCGCATCCATCGGCTACAAGACCGCAGTTGCGCTGAAATGGACCGAAACAAGTTCAGGGTGACGAGCCTTTGAGTTCGGTCACTGTGGCTGCCGATGTCTCCAAAGGCACCTACATCCGCAGCCTCGCGCGCGACATTGCCCACGCCCTCGGCACCGTCGGCCACGTAACGATGCTCCGCCGCACCCGGGCCGGGCCGTTCACCTTGGAAAGCGCGATTTCGCTGGACAAACTCAACGCATTCGGCCAAGGCGCGGCCCAAGAAGACATTATCTTGCCGATAGAGGCAGGGCTGGTCGACATCCCGGCTCTCGATCTCTCCCCGGAACAGGCAAGGGCAGTCCAACAGGGCCGCGTCTTGACCGGGATTGCCATGAAAGATGGGCTACATTGGGCGAGGGGCGCAGATTTGCGGCCTTTGGCGTTAGTGGAGAACATCGACGGAGTGTTAAAAACCGTCCGTGGCTTTAATCTCTAAATTCATGATGTTCGAAGGAAAAACATGACGATTACTGCGACACGCAAAGCCGAAGTTATTAAAGAACATGCTCGCGAAGCAAACGATACCGGATCGCCCGAAGTGCAGGTTGCAATTCTGACCGAACGTATCAACGCTTTGACCGACCATTTCAAAGCCAACCACAAGGATAATCATTCGCGTCGTGGACTTTTGATGATGGTGAACAAGCGTCGTTCGCTTCTGGACTATCTCAAGAAAATCGACGGCGAGCGTTATGCCGCCCTCATCGCGAAGCTCGGTCTTCGTAAATAATATCTTGGCGAAAGCGGCCCTCGATAATGGGCCGCTTTTTGCTTATGGGGCGCGTCCTGCAATTAGGCAGGGCGGCCATAGGGGCATAAAGTCCCCACCCGGTCCGGGATCGGATTACCCGGCACTCCAAGAGGCCCCGCATCTGCATTGGGCAGGCGGGCATAAAGGAAATAAAATGTTTAATACGAAAACTGTATCAATCGAGTTGGGCGGACAAACCCTCACTCTCGAAACGGGCAAGGTTGCCCGTCAAGCCGACGGCGCTGTCATGGCGTCGCTTGGCGAAACTGTTGTGCTTTGCGCGGTTACCGCTGCAAAGTCGGTGAAGGATGGGCAGGATTTCTTCCCGCTGACCGTTCACTATCAGGAAAAATATTCCGCAGCCGGCCGTATTCCCGGTGGCTTTTTCAAGCGCGAACGCGGCGCGACCGAAAAGGAAACTCTGGTTTCGCGTCTGATCGACCGTCCACTTCGTCCGTTGTTCCCAGAAGGTTTCTATAACGAAATCAACTGTATCGCTCAGGTTCTGAGCTATGATGGCCATAACGAACCCGACATTCTCGCACTCGTAGCCGCTTCGGCTGCGATGACGATTTCGGGCGTGCCTTTCATGGGCCCAATCGGCGCGGCGCGCGTTGGTTATGTGAACGGCGAATATATCCTGAACCCGACCGACGAGCAGGTTGCCGAAGGCGATCTCGACCTCGTGGTTGCTGCAACTTACGACGCGGTGATGATGGTCGAATCCGAAGCCAACGAGCTTTCGGAAGAAATCATGCTCGGCGCCGTCCTGTTCGCGCATGACGCGTGTAAGGAAGTCGTCAAGGCGATCATCAAGCTGGCCGAACAAGCTGCCAAGGAACCTTGGGCGATGGCCGAACAGGCTGACCTCTCGGCTGCCAAGGACAAGCTGAAGAAGCTCATCGGCAAGGACATTGCTGCGGCGTACAAGATCACCGACAAGTCGGCCCGGTCAAACGCGCTCAACGAAGCCCGCGCTGCGGCAAAGGCTGCCTTCACCGACGCAACCCCGCAGGACCAGATGGCCGCTGGCAAGCTGATGAAGAAGCTCGAAGCCGAAATCGTTCGCGGCGCCATCCTGAAAGACGGCACCCGCATCGACGGACGCAAGACCAACCAAATCCGTCCGATCCTGGCAGAAACGCACTTCCTGCCACGCTCGCACGGTTCGGCTTTGTTCACGCGCGGCGAAACCCAGACCATCGCAACCTGCACCTTGGGCACCAAGGACGCAGAGCAGATGATCGACGGCCTCGGCGGCCTGCATTATGAAAACTTCATGCTGCATTACAACTTCCCGCCGTACAGCGTTGGCGAAGTTGGACGTTTCGGCGCACCAAGCCGCCGCGACATCGGCCACGGCAAGCTCGCCTGGCGCGCGCTCCACGCCGTGCTGCCGACCAAGGACGAGTTCCCCTACACGATCCGCATCACCAGCGACATCACCGAGTTCGAACGGCTCGTCGTCGATGGCATCGGTTTGCGGCGGTTCACTCGCGATGATGGACGCCGGCGTCCCCATCAAGCGCCCGGTTTCGGGTATCGCGATGGGCCTCATCCTCGAAGGCAAGGATTTCGCAATCCTTTCCGACATCTTGGGTGACGAAGACCATCTCGGCGACATGGATTTCAAGGTAGCAGGCACGTCCGAAGGCATCACCACGATGCAGATGGACATCAAGATTGCCGGCATCACCCGCGAAATCTTTGAAGCGGCGCTCAACCAAGCCAAGGAAGGCCGCGCGCATATCCTTGGTGAAATGGCGAAGGCACTTGGCGAAGCTCGCGGCGAACTCAGCGCCCACGCACCGCGTATCGAAACGATGCAGATCGACAAAGCGAAGATCCGCGACATCATCGGCACCGGCGGCAAGGTCATCCGCGAAATCGTCGCCACCACTGGTGCGAAGGTCGATATCGATGACGAAGGTCTCATCAAGATTTCGTCGTCCGACATCGCGCAGATCGAAGCCGCTCGTAAGTGGATTTCGGGCATCGTCGAAGAAGCAGAAGTCGGCAAAATCTATGACGGCAAGGTCGTCAACATGGTCGATTTCGGCGCATTCGTGAACTTCATGGGCGGCAAGGACGGCCTTGTGCACGTTTCCGAAATCGCCAACGAGCGCGTTGAAAAGGTCAGCGACGTCCTGTCCGAAGGTCAGGAAGTCAAGGTCAAGGTCCTCGAAATCGACCAGCGCGGCAAGGTTCGCCTGTCGATGCGCGTCGTCGATCAGGAAACCGGCGCCGAGCTGGAAGACACACGCCCACCCCGCGAAGAACGCCCACGCGGCGATCGTCCCGACCGTGGACCCCGCCGTGAAGGCGGCGGTGGCGGACGCGGCGAAGGCCGTGGTGACCGTGGCCCGCGTCGTGATGGCGGCGGTGGCCGTGGCGAAGGTCGCGACCGTGGCCCACGCCCCGAGCGTAATGAAGGCGGAGAAGGCGGCGGCAACCCCGACCACGTTCCTGCGTTCTTGAAAGACTAAGTTAACGGGAAGGGACTGTCCCCGCACGGGGACTGTCCCAGACCAGCGCTACACCGAAAGAAGGGACAGTCCCTAGGGCAGTCAAAGGGACAGTCCCCGGGCTAGCAAACAGAACAGCCTGTAAAAGGCGAGGAGAGGAAAGGGGTCGCTTCGGCGGCCCCTTTTTTTGCAATTGCTTGGGGTAGAAAATATACCATTTTCGTGTTATATGAGGTGTAATGTTTGAATATGACCCCGCCAAAAGCGCCGCCAATATGGCAAAGCACAGGATCGATTTCGAACAAGCACAGACGTTATGGCATGATGACCGAAGGTTGATTGCGCCAACTTATTCCGGTGGAGATGACGAGCGTTGGCTGGTGGTCGGAATGATTGGTAGCAAACATTGGACCGCAACCATAACCCTGCGTGATGACCGGATGCGGATCATATCGGTTCGGCGTGCGTGGCCAAAGGAAGTGAGATATTATGACGGGCAAGATGATTAGCGGTGAAGAGTTCGACCGTCGGTTTGACGCCGGTGAGGACATTTCTGAATATATCGACTGGAGCAGCGCCCGCCGCCCTGGCCTTGAGGCAAAGCGCGTCAATGTCGATATGCCCGCGCATATGATTGCGAAGTTGGACATACAGGCAAAGAAGCGCGGCGTAACGCGACAGGCGCTGATAAAGATGTGGCTGGCCGACCGGTTGGAGCAGGCGGCTTAAAGCTGGGTTCGTAAGCATTATGCCCCGCAAGACTGAACCCGTTTTCGACAGCGACAACCCCGAATGGACCGAGGGCAGATTTTGCGCGTGCCAAGACCGGCGAAGACATTCCCGCCCACATCCGCGCCGCCTTCCCGAAAACACGCGGGCGGCCAAAGGGCGAGACCAAGCAGTTGGTCAGTCTGCGGCTGGACAAGGAAATCCTCGAACGCTTCCGCGCGACCGGGCCGGGATGGCAATCACGGATTAACGAGGCGCTGCGTAAGGCGGCAGGATAAGGGAGAGAGCGGCACCTAATTATTTCGACATGGCTTAATGCGAAGCGGCGTCAGCTATGTTTTCGAAAATCTGCTTCACGTCGGTTGGACAAAATTCAGGATATTCCGTCAAAACTGCTTGGACAATCGCCATTGCTAATTTCCCCCTACCTCCATCTTTCCACTTCCTTAGCCAGAGGAAATGCATTTGCTAGGGCATCTTCCAAAGCATGATCGTCCATAAAGAAATAGTCTTCCGAGACAGATGTTTGACGACCGTTGATGTATCCAGTTTCTATTCGTTTCGTGCCGGTGATAGTTGGACAAACCGAACCGGCAATGGCATCGGCTAGGCGTTGCAATTCGGAGATCCTGCAGGTCGGCTAAGCCCGAAAATCTAGCTATATCCGAAACCATTTCCGGCAATGCTTGTTCCTTCATAAGCAGCATTGCAATTAGCAGAGGGTCGAGGACTACATTCTCAATGGCGTTCTTTTTTCCTTCAGCTAGCACCTTTTATTCTGTCTGATGATACCGAACTGTCCCGTCCCAATCGACGATGCCGAATACGGACTGAATTCCCGTTGGAAAAAAGCCTTTCTACTAGCTCACGGACAATGGTGCATCCCGCATTAATTTCTCCACCGTCCTTCGTACGCAATCCGGTCGAAATAAAATTTAGCTCTCGCTGCAGTGACATCTGGCTTTTTATCAGACAATAAATTGTTTCGTAAATCGAAACATCAGAATCACTTTTGACAAAAACTTGTCTACGACCGGAAAAATCAATTGATAAAGTTGGAACCCCAAAGGTAAGTTTATTTAAGGCTTTTTGTTTGGTCGTTTTAACTAACCCACTTTGACCATCGATCATTTCGAAAAGAGCGTCTTCAGGTGCTAGTGCTACCGTCGTAGGAGAGTGCGTGGTTGCGATACAAACAATCCTGTACTCGTCAACCAAAAACATCTTTGATCGCACGGATCCAGTGATTTACCATTTCTGGGTGCAATGAGGCATCCATCTCATCCAGCAGCAAGAGCTTCGGCCTAGAAATGTTAAATAAACTATCGTCGAAAACGAAGGATGAGATAGCGAATTGATAGAGTACTTTTTCACCAGAGGATAGGCGGTCAACTGGAACTGGCTCGTTGGAAAATTGTTCCTTTAACAGTTCAAATACGACGTTGTCGTATGAATTAAGATCGGGTGCCTCTACATGGTAATTGAGGCCAAATGTCAGTAGCGTTTGGTTTAGCTGGGTCCAAGGTGGTAAACCGAAGATACTTTCGAATGCACCAGCTGTCATTGCGCTGCTAGCTTCGCTAAGAGCGGTAAGCTTGTTTTTGACAAGCGCATCTCGATATCGACCAAAAAAATGAGCCATATTTGCCTGAAAAATGTCAATTTGGCCCCAGTCTCCAAGATTGCGCAAATGTTGCGAGGTTACAGACAAAGGGGGTAGGTTTAACTTTTTTGCAATTGAGGGGGAGCCTCTTGAATAAAGCCGATACCTGAGGGTAATGGGCATAGGCTGTCCGACGCTGGTTCGGCGGCATAAAATCGGGTGACATTATTGCTTTTGCGGCTCGATCAAAGACAGAGATTACAGAAGTTGGGTCGACGTCGGTGTCATCAAGCTCATCAATTCAGTCCCTCGGCTGAATAACTCCAAACCTGGCCCTTCAATCTCGTATTTAAGCTCTCACCGAAGATAGTTTCTAATTCGGTGACATATGACACCAAACCTTGAGCTTTGGCGCGATCAAAGATCAGGTAAAAATTGCGTTCTGTGTCTGATCTGTTGAACCGCCGGGCGCGTGGCTTTGATAAATCGCTGCTGACTGCGGAACTGGACCGTTGGATAGCAATCGCACTTCTTGGGGTTGTCCGGACTGTGGGGCGAAGCGTAAAATTGAATTACTGACGTAGCCCTGATGAATGGCTTCCAATAGGTGAGATTTTCCACACCCATTTGGTCCAACAATTATAGTAAAAGGCGGGAGTTCGATTGTTGGGAACGCCTTAATGGAGGCATGGGCTTGCTGGAAATTGAGTTGCATCTGTCGCCTAGCTCCAAAAGTAAGTTGATCGCGCTGCACTTTTAGACAGACAAACCCCGTTTGCAAATTTTCGCACTCTGCAACCGCAATTCCTTTTGATATGGGTTTACACCAGCGTTGCTCGCCTCAAAGCTATCGCGTGCGGTGGAATGTCATGGGTGTGGTTCTGTGAACGCGTCAATAGCCAGCGGCGACCGACAAAAACAACTTTCCTACAACCCCAACCCCTGCCTAATAACCCGGTCCTCTAAAACCAATCCCGCGCCGTTGATGTTCCGCATCGCCTTCGGCACCGACGGGATCAGTGTAATTGAATTAAACCCCCGGCCAATCCTGCCGAGCATGGACAACCGCCACGATAACCAGATCATCCCCAGATATCCGGTAAACCAACCGATAATTTCGGCGCACAAGCCATTCGCGGGTGTTGGGTACCATGCCCTCCGACGCCAGTTTGGGAAATTCGGACAGGCGGGCTGCTGCAGCCATAAAAATCTTCGTCGAGTTCGAGCGCCGCTTGCGGGTTATCGTCTGCGATAAAATCGAATATATTTGCCCGGTCACGCTGCGACCGTGACGTCCAGACTATCTTCACGCAGCTTGGTCTTTAGCGATCCGCGCGCGCAATTTGGCGCGTTTTTGGGCGAAATAGGCCTCGACCTCCTCATTTGGGATGCCTCCATTGTCTTCAAAGTCCGCCCGTGACTTCTCCACCTTCCCGCGCAACCACTCGACATATTCCGGCGTTGGCGGGGCTTCTGCGGCGATATATTCGCGCATTGTTTCGCGCAATATCTGCGCGGCGGTGCGGTCATTGCCTTTCGCGGCGGCGGTGAAGGCGGCTTTCAGGTCTTCATCGACGCGGAAGGTGAAGGTGGATTCGGTCATGGCTTCGGCCTTGGCTTGTGTTTGTTGCGATGTGCTTTGTAACACATACGACCGAGTTGGGCAAACCTTCCAAAGGTGACGGTCGATTCTGAACTTGATAATCCCTCGTCGCGCCAGCGTAGGCTGGTGCCTATCTCGCCTGTCGTTCTTAACTGACTGACGTGATGGACCCCAGCCTGCGCTGGGGTGACGAAAAGGAAATCGGTAACTTTTGTGTCTTCGTGCGAACCCAAAAAACAGCTTTCCTACAGATGCCGACTTTGCCTAATGAGTCTGTCCTTACGGAACCAAGAGGACGCCCCCATGTCAGCAAAAACCTCCGCCGCCCGCACCCCTGATGCTCCGCATCGCCTTCGGCACCGACTAGCTCGGGGAGGTCGGAGTCATGTCTAAGAAAACGAGCGAAGCTCGAAAGAGCGCCTTCTTCACCGCGCTTGCCGAAACCGGCAACCAGACCATCTCTGCCGAGCGGGCGGGCGTATCCCGGTCATGGGTCGTGCAGCAGCAAGCGGCTGATGCTGCTTTTCGGGCAGAAATGGACTCCTGTATCGCGGCGGCGAATGCGCGGCTTGCGGATGAGCAGGCAAATCAGGCGCGCGAGCTTGGGTTCGATTCTGGACGGCGTCGAACTCGTCATGCGCGGGTGTAACGGGCGGCTGAACCAGATCGCGCGGGCGCGGGTGGGGCAGTGGACGCCTCGGCTGGAGGCGCGCTTTCTGGGGATGATCGGCAAAAGCTGCAACGTGACGGCGGCGTGCCGGATGCTCGGGGTCAGCCCCGCGTCTGCCTATTACCGGCGCAAGGCGTGGCCGCGTTTTGCCGAAAGATGGGATGAGGCGATTGCGCTTGGCACGATGCAGCTTGAATATGCACTGGTCGAACAGGCATGCAATTTCCTTGATGGCGTCGAGCCTGATTATGACGCGCCGATGGCGGACATGACGGTGGAGCAGGCGATTTTGCTGCTGTCGCTCTACAAGAAATCGAGTGAGCCGGAGAGACGGCACCGCAACTGGCGCTATCGCAGGCGTAGCTTTGCGGAGGTGCGGGCCAGTATCGAGCGCAAGATTGCAGCCATCGAGCGGCATCGCGCGTGGGAGGATGAACAGAAGCGGCAGACCTCTTATTAGGGACTGTCCCTAATAAGAATTTTCCGCTGGCCTCTTGCGCGCGGATTGTTAGGGTCGCGACGGTTTTGGGAGGAATCATTCATGCGTAATTTCCTGTTGTTACCCGTTGTCGTGGCGCTCGCGATTGCGCTGGCCTTGTGGGCGCGGATGCCGCCTGCAGGCGACGGCGCGACGGGTTACTCGCTGGTCGAGGCGAACAAGGTGCTGGATGCGATTGCGCGCGAGCCGCGGCCTGTGGGGTCGGTTGGTAATGCCAAGGCGCGGGACTGGCTGAAGGCGCGCTTTGCAGGCTTGGGGCTCGAGGTGCGGACGCAATCGGGCATCGGCGTGCGGCAGGCGAATTTCGATGCGCGGCGCAAGGGTGCGGTGAGCGTTTCGCCTTATGAGAATATCATTGCGGTGTTGCCGGGTGCGGACCGGGCGGGCAAGGCTGTGGCGATGATGGCGCATCTCGACAGCGCGCCCTGGGCCAATGGCGCGTCGGATGATGCGGCAGGTGTGGCGGCTGTGGTAGAGACGGCGCGGGTGCTGGCTGCGGGGTCGAAACCGGCGCGCGATGTGGTGTTTCTGGTGACCGATGCCGAGGAACTGGGCCTGATCGGTGCTCAGGAGTTTTTCGACCGCGATCCCTTGGCAAAACGGATCGGCGCGGTGGTGAATGTCGAGGCGCGGGGGTCGCGCGGACGGGCTTTCATGTTCCAGACTTCGCCGGGTAATGCGGCGCTGGTTGATCTGTGGGCGAAAAATGCGGTGGGTCCGACAGGCAACAGCCTTGCCAATGAAATATATCAGAAACTGCCCAATGACACCGACCTGTCGGTTTCACTTGCAAAGGGGATTACAGGCATCAACGCGTCGTTTGTTGACGGGTTGCACGATTATCATATGCCGACCGACACGATTGAGAATCTCGATCCGGCGGCGATGCGGCATCTGGGCGATTTCGCGCTGACGACGACGCGGGCGCTGGCGATAGCCGATGCTTTCCGGCGCAAGGCGCGGAGGCGGTCTATTTCGATTTCTTCGGGCTGTTTGTGATCCGCTATCCGGAATGGGGCGGATGGGTTTTATTGGTCGCTGGCTTTGCGCTTTTGGCATTGGCGCGACTGCCACGGCTGGGGGTCGGTTGGCGGCAAGCACTTGGCGGGACAGCGGGGGTTGCCGCGCTGATGGTCGGGACCGGCGCGGTCAGTCATTTTGTCGCTAAGTGGGCCTATGGCACGGGCATGATTCCGATGCGCGAGCGAGTCAACGAGATGGATGCCGCGCTCTGGATTTTCGGCGCGGTGGCCGCCGCCGCCGTGTTGCTGGCAAAGCCGCGTGCGGCGATGTGGACGGGCGCAGTCATCCTGATGCTGCTGAGCGCATTAGCCGCGCAGATCTGGATGGCCGAGGCGGGCTGGCTGTTCGGTTGGGGCGGGGTAATTGGTGCGGCGTTGCTGTGTGTTGCGGCGCGAAAAGGCACGCAGTCCAACACCCTTGTATACGGCAGCGCATTGGTCGGCGGACTATGGGGGGCATTGTTGCTAGCGGTGGTGATCGTCGCTTATATGTCGATCGGACCGAGGACGCCTGCACCGGTTGCCCTTGTCATTCCGCTGGCCATCGCGTTGATCGGCCCCGTGATCATGGCTTTCGGCGATGCGGGTTGGTCGAGGCGAGCCGGCGGCGGATTGGTTGCAGCGGCCGCAATCGGCGCGCTGGTATTTGCGTTTTCGGCTAGTTTTTCCGAACGTTATCCGAAACCCGGCGACCTGTTCCATTATACCGATGCGCGGACAGGCAAAAGCTATTGGGCAACGACGTCGACTGAGCGGCAATTGCCGGGCGGGGTGGTCAACAAGCTGACCCCGAAGGGTTTTGACAGTCTCGAATGGCTCGGCACAGCGGCGCCTATGTCAGCGATATCCCCGCCAGTCATCGTGTCGGCGCAAAATGGAGCCACCACGACGGTACGCCTGACCAGCGCGCCAGCACCGCGGATGATGAACTTCGTTGTCACGCCTTCACGCGACCTGAGCAACGTCCGCGTCAACGGTCGGCCTGTCAAATTGCCAGCGGGCAAGCCCACGCGCGTCGGTTGGCGCGCCGAAACGCCAAACGCGGAACTGGTTTTGACGTTTGAAGCCGGCGGTGCAGGCAATCTGGCGGTCGATTATCTCTATGCCTTGCCTGGAATGCCCGCAGGCGCGCCGCCATCGGGTGGGCCGGATACCGACTGGACGCTGCTTAATGGCACGCGCGTGCTGGGCGGTTCGGCAAAGCTGGACTTTGCGCCCGAATGATCGCGTCAATTCATCCCCGATACAGGCAAAACCGCGCATCGAGTGGCAAAATGAGCAAAGCACTTGGCGGCGCGGTCAAGATTATCTAGGGAACATCCATGAACAGAAAAACGCTACTCGCTGCGGGCCTGCTTGCCGCCACTTCCCTGCTATCCGGTTGCGCTGCTTTGGGCCTTGGCGGCGGCGATGCCAAGCCGGGCAGCAACACCCGCTATGTCGCGCGCGATGTGAACACGCTGTACGCTGCAGCAAAGGAAAAGCTCGACGCGAACCAGTATGAGGTTGCCGCCGCGTTATTCGACGAAGTTGAGCGCCAGCATCCCTATTCGCCTTGGGCCCGCCGCGCGCAGCTGATGAGTGCGTTCAGTTATTATATGGCGCAGAAGCATAACGAATCGATCCAGTCGTCGCGGCGTTTCCTGTCGATCCATCCGGGTAACAAAGACGCGCCTTATGCCTATTACCTGATCGCGCTCAATTATTATGAGCAGATCAGCGACGTGACCCGCGACCAGAAGATTTCGGAGCAGGCCTTGGCGGCTTTGGGCGAAGTGCAGCGTCGCTATCCCAATTCGCGTTATGCCGCCGATGCGACGTTGAAAGTCGACCTTGTGCGCGATCACCTTGCGGGCAAGGAAATGGAAATCGGCCGCTTTTACCAGCGCCGCGCCTTGTGGCTGGCGTCGTCGTTGCGGTTCCGCGAAGTCGTCGACAAGTTCGATACGACGACGCACGCGCCAGAGGCTTTGTACCGTCTGACCGAATGCTATCTTGCGATGGGCGTGCCCGAAGAGGCGAAGAAAGCCGCAGCGGTGTTGGGTGCGAACTATCCGGGCAGCGAATGGTACAGCCGCGCGTACGACCTGATGCAGAAAAACGCGCCATCGGCCTGATTGTCTCGGTGCCGCGAACCGCGACTTTCGCTTTATGTTCTCTGACGGATAGGTTAGGCGTGCGCCATGCTGACGGGCCTTTCGATCCGCGATGTCGTGCTGATCGAGGCGCTTGATCTCGACTTTTGCTGCCGGCCTGGGTGTCCTGACCGGAGAGACCGGGGCCGGCAAATCAATTCTGCTCGACGCCTTGGGGCTCGCGCTGGGCGCACGAGCCGATAGCGGGCTGGTGCGCAGCGGGTCGGACAAAGCGCAGGTGACGGCGAGTTTTGATGCGCCTGCCAATGTCGCCGCGCTGCTTGCCGAGAATGATATTGAAATCGATGCGGGCGAACCGCTGCTTATCCGCCGCTCGGTCAAGGCCGATGGCGGCAGCAAGGCGTTTATCAACGACCAGCCCTGTTCGGCGGCTTTGTTGCGCGATGTCGGCGCGGCGTTGGTTGAAATTCACGGCCAGCATGATGATCGGGGCCTGCTCAATCCGCGCGGCCACAGGGCTTTGCTCGATACGTTCGGTCGGTGCGATACCGCGACCGTCGCTGCGAATTTTGCCGCATGGCAAGAGGCAAAGGCGCGGCTCGATATTGCCCGCGAAGCGCTCGAAAATGCAGCGCGCGACCGTGAATGGCTGGAACATGCCGTTGCCGAACTCGCTGCGTTCAATCCGCAGGAAGGCGAGGAAGAGCAACTCGCGGGCGAACGGTCGGATATGCAAAAGGGCGAACGCATTGCCGAAGATTTGAAGGCTGTGCTCGAAAGTTTTGACGGCCCCAAAAGCGGCCTTGCGCTTATTCGCGGTGCGGCGCGCAAGCTCGACCGGTTGGCAGACGCGCATCCGTTGCTGGCCGAGGCGCTGACTGCGCTTGATCGGTCGGTGATTGAGGCGAGCGAGGCCGAGGATAAATTGAACGCAGCGGCGCGGGCTATCGAATTCGAACCGGCACGTCTCGACGAAATCGAGGTGCGGCTGTTCGAACTGCGCGCGCTGGCGCGAAAGCATAATGTTGCGCCTGATGCGATATTATCATTGCAGCAAAATCTGACCGCGCGGCTCGAATCGATAGAGGCAGGCGGCGAGGGTCTGGCGAAGCTGGAAGCCGAAGTTAAGGCCAAACATGCAGCTTATGTGCAGTCTGCGACGGCTCTATCCGATGCCCGCACGGCGGCAGCTGCCAAACTGGATGCAGCGGTCAAGGCTGAACTCGCGCCGTTGAAACTTGACGCCGCGCAGTTCCAGACGGCGGTCGAGCGCCTTTCCGAAGATCGCTGGACCGCATCGGGTATGGATCGCGTCGAGTTCCTGATTTCGACCAACCCCGGCGCGCCGTTTGCGCCGCTGACCAAGATCGCGTCGGGCGGCGAATTGTCGCGCTTCATATTGGCGCTGAAAGTAGCGCTCGCCGAAGAGGGCGGGGCGGCGACGATTATCTTCGACGAAATTGATCGCGGCGTCGGCGGCGCGGTGGCGGCGGCGATTGGCGAGACGGCTTGCCGCGGCTGGCGCAGCGAACGCAGTTGCTGGCGGTAACGCACAGTCCGCAAGTCGCCGCCAAGGGACAGGCGCATTATTTTATCGCCAAATCGAGCCAAGGCACGGTGACGCGAACCGGCGTGACGTTGCTCGATGCCGAGGCGCGCCGTCAGGAAATCGCGCGGATGCTGTCGGGGGCCGAAGTGACGGATGAAGCAAGGGCGCAGGCAGAACGGTTGTTGGAGATAGTGTGAGAAAATCGTTCATTTTGTTGGCTATGGTGCTCAGCAGCTGCGTTTCGGCGCCCGAACCTGCTTCTCCTGCCGACCAATTTTTTCACCGGCTGTCGGCGCTGTGCGGCAAAAGCTTTGGCGGGAAAATGATCGCTGGCAATGAAAGCGATGCAAGTTTTGCGACTGCCGATCTGCAAGCCCATGCCCGCGAATGCTCGGCCAAAGAAATCCGGATTGCGTTCGATGTCGGCGAAGACCGGTCACGCACTTGGATCATTACCCGCAATGACGGCGGCCTGCGGCTGAAACACCGCCATATGTTGAAGGACGGCACCGAAGACCCGGTCTCGCAATATGGCGGCGATACATCGGCGGCTGGAACGGCGGCGCGGCAGGAATTTCCGGTCGATGAATATTCCAAGGCGATGTTCACCAAGGAAGGCCGGACGGTTTCGAACACGAATGTCTGGGCGTTCGAGGTCGAACCGGGCAGGCGCTCGTTTATGAACTGGCGCGACCCGGGCGACTTTTCCGCGTCTCGTTCGATTTGGCCAAACCTCTGTGACCACCGAAGCCGAAGCCGCCAATGAACTGATGCGGTTGGCCAAGACCATCGCGCATCATAACAAGCGCTATCATGCCGAAGACTCGCCGGAAATTTCCGACGCCGAATATGATGCGCTGGTGCGGCGCAATAACGAGCTGGAAGCGGCGTTTCCGCATCTGGTCCGCGCCGATAGCCCGAATAAGATCGTCGGCGCTTCGGTTGAGAGTTCGGGGCTGAAAAAGGTCACTCATGCCAAACGGATGATGAGCCTCGACAATGCATTTGACGCTGAGGATGTCGCGGATTTTGTTGCGCGTGTTCGGCGGTTTTTGAATTTGCCCGAAGACGCGGAGGTCGCGTTGACGGCAGAGGACAAGATCGACGGGCTGTCGCTGTCGCTGCGTTATGAGGATGGCGTGCTGAAGCAAGCGGCGACGCGCGGGGATGGGACGGTTGGCGAGGATGTGACCGCCAACGTCGCCCATATCGCGCGATATTCCGCAGCAGTTTGAGCGGCGACGTCCCAGCAATCTTCGAAATCCGGGGCGAGGTCTATATGGCGAAGTCCGACTTTGCCGCGCTGAATGCCGAGCAGGAGGCGAAGGGCGGCAAGATATTCGCCAACCCGCGCAATGCGGCGGCGGGGTCGCTGCGGCAGAAGGATGCCAAGGTCACTGCGGCGCGTCCGTTGCGCTTCCTCGCGCATGGCTGGGGTGAGGTGAGCGCGCTGCCAGCCGATACCCAGACCGGCGTTCTTGCGGCGATTGCGGCATGGGGCGTGCCAGTGTCGCCGTTGCTGGTGCGCGTTGATGGGGCGGAAGGGGCGTTGGCGCATTATGCCCGCATCGAGCGCCAGCGCGCAGAGCTGCCTTATGATATCGACGGCGTGGTCTACAAGGTCGACCGGCTGGACTGGCAGGAGCGGCTGGGCTTTGTCGCCAAGGCCCCGCGCTGGGCAATCGCGCATAAATTCCCGGCTGAGCGGGCCGAGACGACGCTGGAGGCGATCGACATTCAGGTTGGGCCGCACCGGCAAGCTGACGCCGGTCGGGCGATTGAAGCCGGTTACCGTGGGCGGCGTCGTGGTGTCCAATGTGACGCTGCACAATCGCGACGAAATTGCGCGCCTGGGCGTCCGCCCCGGCGACCGCGTGGTGGTGCAGCGGGCAGGCGATGTCATCCCGCAGATTGTCGAGAATCTGACGGGCCGAGAGCCGCGCGATCCATACGCTTTTCCGGATCATTGCCCCGCATGCGGGTCCGAAGCGGTGGCAGAGGAAGGCGAGGTCGATGTCCGCTGCACCGGCGGGCTGATCTGCCCGGCGCAGCGCGTTCGAACGGCTGCGGCATTTCGTCAGCCGCGCGGCGCTCGATATTGAAGGATTGGGCGAGAAGACCATTCCGGAATTTTTGACGCTGGGCTGGCTTGCAATCGCCGGCCGATATTTTCCGCCTGCAAACAGCATCGCGCCGAACTATCTGACGCGCGAAGGCTGGCAGGAAAAGTCTGTGGATAACCTGTTGGCAGCCATTGAGAGCAAACGCGCGCCCGATGCGGTGAAATTGCTGTTTGGTTTGGGCATCCGGCATGTCGGCGCTGGCACGTCGAAGGATCTGTTCAAAAATTTCTGATACGCTGGATGCAGTCAAAGAATTGGGCGTTCGGATCGCCTCGGATGAAGACTGGCTGTTGGCGAACTGACCGGTATCGACGGCATCGGCCCAACTGTCGCGGAAGCTTTGGGCGATTTTTTCCATGAAGCGCATAATCGTCGAAGTCTGGGACGACCTGATGCGAGAGGTCAGCCCGCCCGCTTATGTCTCCAACGTCCGCGCAAGCGAATGGACCGGCAAAACCATCGTCTTCACCGGCAAGCTCGAAACCATGAGCCGCGATGAGGCCAAATCGCAAGCCGAGGCATTGGGCGCGAAGGCCGCAGGGTCAGTGAGCGCGAAGACCGACCTTGTCGTTGCCGGGCCGGGGGCCGGATCGAAGCTCAAACAGGCGACCGCGCTCGGCATTCGCGTAATCGACGAAGCGGAATGGGCGGAGATTGTGGCGAGTGCCTAGCTGGTTGGCCGCGCGCCTGGCACAACGCGTTCCATATCCTTGTTTTCTCGAAATATCGGCCACAGCAATTGCTGACCCAAAGTCGCATCGGGCAAATTCTCGACGCCATAGCTTTGCGGGTAGGTGCTGGTGATTTTCGCGGTGCCGAACAAAACATCCCAGAAGAACAGCAAATTGCCGAAATTTCCCTTATAGTTCACGGCCGGGTCGTCATAATGGCGGCCATGATGCGCGTGGTGCGTGGCCGGTGTGCTGATCGTGCGTTCGATCACCCACATGATCGGTGAAAAGGCCTTGATCTTGTATAGCGGCTTGTCCCACGCAACGTCGCTATGCGCGCCGATAATCACCAGCTGCTTGACGATTATATATCCTGCATAAACCCAACCCAGACCGAGGTAGATAAGAACAGCCGCAAACCAGATGCTGGGCATCATCGCGTAATAAATGACATTGTTTCGATAGACGAGGCGGATGCTCATATAGCGCCCATTATGGTGTGCGCGGTGCAGATTATAGAGCCAAGGCGTCGAATGGGAAGCGCGGTGCCACCAATATTGCATCATGTCCTCGAATATCAGAAACAGACCGATGGCTGCGAAGATGTTGAGGTTCAAAAGCACGTCGCGATATTCGGGCAGATATACGCCCAAGCTATATTGGACGAACAGCAGGATGCCCGGTTGGGTGATAACCAGCACGATGATCGCACTGATGACTTCGACTATGCCATCATGGCGGCTTTGCTCCGCCTTGCCAAATAGGTTGGACCGGAAAAGTTCGATAATTCCGAACGCGAAATAAATCGCGACCACCGCAAAGGTTGATGCTTGCATGACGTTCTCCCTTGGACGCTCAATAACAGGTGCGGAAGCGAAAGAATGTCAGACAGATAGCATTTGGTGAAAGAAACCGCGAAGCTTGGCGACGCGCTGACCAGAAAAGGAGCGGTCAGCGCGTCGCCAGAACCGCAGCAGACCCCCCTCAGTGCCGCGCGGCCCAAAACAATTGCCCTTATATCAAGACCCGCACCCGCGTTTCGGCTACAGGTGCGGTGCGACTCCGAAGGGCTTGCTTCGATGACAGTTATATGACGATTGACGGTTCGATAATGCCAAGAATTTTACAATCGAAAAATCTTCCTGAAAATACCGGACGTTCGGTTGGCGCGCCCGCCTTGTTTGCGAGTTTTCCGGCGACGGCGCAGGCCGAATTCCGGGACAAGGCGATTCGCCGGAGCTTTTCAAATGGTCAATTCCTCCATCATCGCGGCGATGAGGCCGATGGCTTCTGGATCGTCGAAAGCGGGCAGGTCAAGTGCGGGCATCAGGACGCGCAGGGCAATATGCACGTGCTCTTCATCCTTGGTCCGGGTGACAGTTTCGGGGAGCTCGCATGTCTCGGACAATTTGAACGCGTGCTGGATATCGAAGCTTTGGGCAAAACCGAAATGCTCTGGGTCAGCGAAAAGATATTTTCCGAAGTTATTGGGCGCTCGCCCGAAACTGCACGCGCGATGTTGAAAATATTGGCGAAGCAATTGCAGGAGGCGCTCGATAACCTGCTGGTGTTTCGCAACATGCCAGCACCAAAGCGCCTCGCCCAGCGACTGCTCGCCTTTGCCGGAGAGCGCGAGCCGCCGGTAAAGCTCGCTATCCGGCAGCAGGAGCTGGCCGAGCTGATCGGCGTCTCGCGGATGACGATTGCATCGGCGCTTGCCGAACTGGAGAGCCTCGGCTTCGTGACGCGCCGCTATGGACATCTGGTCGTTGAGGACCCGGTGGCACTGCGAAAATGGATGAAAGCCTAAAACCAGCGCATGACGCCGCCCGGCATTGGCGTCCAGACGCCGACGCGGACGCCTGCGCCGCGTAGGACAGTGCCGGTCCAGCTATTGCAGGTGTTGATCGCCGAATAATGGCCGACGCTATCGTAAAACAGATTGTCGGCAGCGTAAGCGGGATGCGCGACACTTGCGCCGCGATTGTTCAGGCGAAATGTTGCCCTGATCTGGCTGATGATAATGCGATATTGCTCTGTCGCTAACCCTGAGTATTTTTCGGTGCGGCAACGGATGAGGGTTTACCAGATGGTAGATGTGCAGCGTGGTGACATCCGAGCCGACGATGGCGCTCGCGATATCGCCGCTTTTGACATCGCCCCATGTCCGCGCATTGCGATAGACGCTGCCATGGCCCCAACCGATCATCGCGTGCGTGCCATAAAGATCGCGGTTTGGGAGATGTTCGGGCCGGATGAGGTCGCTTAGGTCTTCGCCAGCCGCCGCCATCGGCACGATCAGGCTGACATGCACGCCGTTGGTTTCGACGAAAATATCGACGCCTTCGTTCGGCTGTTTCCAATGCATCGTTCGCCGGAATATGGCTGCCGATCAACGCCGCCGCCATGTAAAGCCCGACCATCAGCAACGGCCACCCGGCCATCGCGCGCAACGCGGTCCACAGGCTGTTGATGCGAAACAGTTTCAAGTGTAACCACTTTCCTATGGCCGATTTCCAGCATGTTTACGACGCGCCGCCCGAAGGCGCAAATGCCGACTGGACGATTGCGCAAAATTGGGAAAAATTCGGCGCGGACGAACATGCGATGTGGGACCGGCTGTTCGCGCGGCAATCGGAAATGCTGCCGGGCAGGGCGGCGGATGCTTTTCTGCGCGGGATGGATGTGCTGAAGCTGTCGAAGCCGGGCATTCCAGATTATCGCGAACTCAATGCACGGCTGACGGCGGCGACTGGTTGGCAGGTTGTCGCGGTGCCGGGGCTGGTGCCCGACGCAGTGTTTTTTCGATCACCTCGCCAACCGGCGTTTTCCTGCAGGCAATTTCATCCGTACGCCAGAGCAGCTCGATTATTTGCAGGAACCCGATGTTTTTCATGACGTGTTCGGTCATGTGCCGATGCTCGCGGACCCGGTATTCGCCGATTATATGGTCGCCTACGGGCAGGGCGGTCTGCGCAGCCTGGGCTTTGACGCGCTCGACCATCTCGCGCGGCTATATTGGTATACTGTGGAGTTCGGACTTATCCAGCAGCCCGATGGCTTGCGAATTTACGGTGCAGGGATTGTTTCGAGTTATGCCGAAAGCGTCTTTGCGCTCGACGATCCAAGCCCCAACCGGATCGGTTTCGACCTGATGCGGGTGATGCGGACGAAATACCGGATCGATGATTTCCAGCAGAATTATTTTGTCATTCCCGAGCCTCGACCATTTATTGAAGGTAACGGTCGAAACCGACTTTCGCGCCGCTTTATGCGCAGCTCGAAGAAATTGCCCGACATTGCAATCGCCGACATCTTGCCCGAAGACGAGGTCGTCACGCGCGGCACGCAAGGATATGCGAGAGCAAAAGCGTAGGGGAAACCGGTCGTTAAAAGGGAGGCAAAACGACCGGCTCCCCCCGCATTTGCTACCCGTTAAGGCAGCAAAACCGAATCGATGACGTGGACGACGCCGTTCGACTGCATGACGTCGACGGTGGTGACCGCGGACTGCCGCCCTTGCGCGTCGGTGACGATCACATCGCTGTTGCCCGACAGACTTGTGCGGTCAGCTTGCCACCCGCAACGGTAGTCAAGCGTCGCCTTGCCGCCGCCAGCCTTGATTGCCGTGACAATGTCCTTGGAGGTCAGCTTGCCAGCAACCACATGATAGGTCAGGATCGCGGTCAGCGTCGCCTTGTTCTCAGGCTTCACCAACGTTCCGACCGTCCCTGCGGGCAGTTTTTCAAATGCGTGTTGGTGGGCGCAAACACGGTGAATGGGCCGGGGCTGGCGAGCGTTTCGACCAGACCTGCGGCCGATGACAGCGGCCACGAGCGTGGTGAGATTCGGCGCCGCCGATGCATTTTCGGCGATGGTCTTGGCAGGGAACATTTCCGCGCCGCCGACCGTCGGGTTGGCCATCTGCGTGATGGTTGGCGACGACGCGCGCTGCCCGCCAGTGTCGGATGACGCGAGCGCGAGTGCAACAAAAATCGCTTTGTATTTTTCATGATTTCAACTTTCCTGTTCTGCGCACGTCCGGGGGATGGCGTGCTGTGAGCAGAAACGGAGGCATCGCCGTCGCGGATGCAATCCGCCTCAGAAAAATTTCAGATAGTCGTGATTTTGCCGCTGGCGATGACCGGGCCGGTGGCTTTGCCGCCAGGCGCGCCGGCTTGCGGCTCGGGCGTGATCGCCAATGTGCCACCTGCATCCATATATTGCCGCATGTCTGCAGGGACGGTCATCGACGGTGGCCGTTGTGCGATTCGACAATCCCGAGCGATCGCGGCGTGTGCCGTCGGCGGGAATGATCCACAATTCGGGGTACAGCTCGCCGGTATCGAGCGACACGGGCGTCACGATCATCCGTCCGCTGCTGGCGTCATAGCTGGCGGTAAGCGAAGCGTTGCCGGTTTCGCTGCCCAGTGCAGCAATCAGCGGAGCTTCGGGCGCGGGCGGAGCGACGGCGTCGGGTTTTTGCAGCAGCAATATGCCCAATATCGCGGCGGCGCCGACCGATATGCCGGTCAACGTCCGCCAGAACAGCAATTTGCCGGCGCCGACATCCTGTCCTGTTGGCGCAGGCAAGCGCTGTTCTGATTGCGTCCCAGATATGCGCAGGCGGCGCTTCATCGCCCGCCAGCATCGGCGCAGCCGCATCCGCCATGCCTCGACCTCGGCGGCAAAATCGGCGTCGGTCGCCATGCGCGCGCTGGCCGTAGCTTCGCCCGCTGCATCGAGCAGGCCGAGCACATATTCCCCGGCGAGGGTGATATCGTCTTCGCTCAACATCGTCATGAAGCCCCCTCCATGCAGCCGCGTAGCTTGATAAGTGCGCGCCTGATCCGGCTTTTGACCGTGCCGAGCGGCTCGCCTTCGCGCGTTGCCAGATCGGCATAAGTCGCGCCGCCGATAAAGGCGCTGCGGATGAAATGCGCATCGCGCCGTTCAAGGCCCTCGATGCAGCCATGCAGTACGCGATCCTCGCTCGCCGGCCAACATCTGCGCATCGGCGAGCGGGGCCGGGTCGGCAATTTCCGCCGCTTCATCAAGCGAAGTCAACCCAGCCTTGCCCTGCGCGCGCAGCCGGTCAATCGCGCGGTTGCGCGTTACCGTGACCAGCCAGCTTATCGGGCTGGCGCGTCCGGCTTCAAAGCTCGCGGCCTTGTTCCAGATGGTGAGATAGGCGTCCTGCAATGCTTCTTCCGCTTCGTTTCTGTCGGGGAAGATACGCAGGCAAACGCCGAATAGTTTCGCTGATGTCGCCTTGTACACCGCCTCGAAAGCCGAACGGTCGCCCCGCCCGGTACGGATCAAGCGCTTCGGCGAGCCTTGCGCGCCGTGCGGAATCCAGTCTCGGAACTAGCTGAATCTGCTGCCATTATTACGCGATATGGCGGAACGCGCGGCTGCGACGCAATAAAGCTTTGCCTACCATGTGCCGAAATCTCCGGGCGGCTGGCTGGTGCGGCCATCGGCGCGCATTGGGCGCTGCCAGCTGTAATTGCGGCGCTTGACCAGCCAGCAGGCACGGCCAGTCGCCGTTGTCGTTGCGGGTCTGCAGGCGAAAGCCAGCTGTGACGATAGGCGCGCAATCACCGCTTCGGCCTGCGTATCAAGCAGCCCTGCCAGTATGAGCGATCCGCCCTCTTGCAGTGATTGCCGCCAACGACGGCGCGAGTTCGATCAGCGGTCCGGCCAATATGTTGGCAATGACCAGATCATATGGTGCACGCTGGTGGATCAACGCGTGGTCGGTTCCCGATGCGACGCACAAGCGCGATTTCGCCTTGGCCGGTACCAAGCGGTAACGTTGTTGGTGCCGGCATTGTCGGCGGTAACTTCGACGCTGACGGGGTCGATATCGGACGCCGTGATGTAGCTGCGCGGCCACAAATATTGCGCGGCAAAGGCCAGCAACCCGGTGCCGGTGCCGATGTCGGCGATAAGGTCGAAATATTTGCCTTGCCGTTTCAGCCGGTCGAGCATCGCAAGGCAGCCGCTGGTGGTTTCATGCCCGCCGGTGCCAAAAGCGCGGCTGGCCTCGATCAGGAAGGGCACTGCGCCCTGCTGGCACTTCGCCCTTGTTGGTCGAGGTATGCACATAGAAACGCCCGGCATGGACGGGTTGCAACCCTTGCTGGCTAAGCAGCAGCCAGTCTTCGTCGGGCAGTTTTTCGATATTCGTCCTTGGCTTTTGCGGCGCTGGGAAGGCGGCCATGGATCGCCGCAATGACGGCTTTGTCCGGCTTATCGGCAAAATAGGCCTTCAACTTGCCATTTGGCGTCATTGAACGCTTCGACTTCCTCGGCGACAATCGTCGGCATCGGGTCGAGCAGCGAGAGCCATTCGTCATCGTCGTGCAATGCCTCCGCTTCGGCGCGGGTGCAGGGCAGGGTGAGCAGCCAGTTCATTCCCCCGCCTCTTTGGCAAGCCGACCATCGAGCCGCTCGCGGGCGGCGGTTACATATTGTTTGCAGCGTCCGGCATCGACCAACGGCTTCACCCCGGCCAAGCGTTCGAAAAACTCGCTTTGGAACGGATGCGGGCTGATCATGATGTCGCAGTCCTTGATCGCTTCGATCCGCGCCATCGAGCCGCGCAGCGTCGCGACATAGGCGGGATGGTCGGTGAAGCGATAGGCATCTGCCGAAACCGCGTTCAGGCTGTCGGCGTAGACGATGTTCCGGCAGACTGAGCCTTCGCAGGATTTCCAGGCGTAGCTCGTGCCGCCGGGTGTGTGGCCTGGCGTGGCGATTACGGTGATCTGCTGCTTGACCGATCTGGAGCGTTTCTCCATCGGCGATGATCTGTTCGGCCTTGATGCCGGGAAAGGCAGGGTGGATGCCATGCTGCGGATCGTCGGCCAAAGGCAGGCCGGTTTCCATGCCCAGCCGTGCCGCTTCGCGCGTCGCGAATTTTGCGCCGGTGATTTGCTTCAAGCCGCGCGAGGCCCCCTGCATGATCCAGATGCTCATGCGTCGCGAGCAGATAGCGGACATCCTTGCGGATCAAAGCCCAGCGTCCGGATATTCGCCGCGATACCGTCTGCCGCTTCGTTGGTCGCGCCGTCGATCAGGAAATGGCCCTTGCGGAGTCGTGATCAGCAAAGCGGTGATGCCGCATGTGCCGACCATATAGACATTGCCAAAGACCTGCGCAGGCGGCGCGGCATCGCTCCATCCATCGCGACCTTCGCAGGCTTTTGCCAATGCGGTGCCTTGCGAGCGCGCGTCGTTCGGGGGCATAACCGGTGCGCAACCGGCCAGAAGCATTGCGGCCAGTGCAGTCGAGCTTTAACGGACATAGCTTGCTCCATTGATATCGAGAACCGCGCCCGTCATCGAAGGCGGCGCGTCGAGCGCGCAGAATTTCGCCATCGCGGCGACTTCTTCGGGATCGGCCACTTTGCCCAGCGGGATGTCGGCGAGCAACCTATCGCCGCCGCGGCTTTCCAGATAATCCTCGGCCATTCCAGTCATCGTGAAGCCCGGACAGATCGCAAAAGCGTAAATCTGCCTGGGCGGCATAAGCGCGCGCGATGGTTTTGGTCATCGCAACCATGCCCGCCTTTGATGCGGCATAATGCCAGTGGTCCGGGCTGTCGCCACGATGTGCGGCGCGGCTGGCGATGTTGACGATGCGTCCAGCTGCCTTGGTAGATTGCCAGTGAAGCACGGCAAGGCGGCACAGTTCGGCGCTTGCGGTCAGGTTGACCTGCAACGTGCGGTTCCAGCTTTCACGCCAGATATCGTCGTCTACGCCGATGGGGTTCGCCTCGAATATGCCTGCATTGTTGATGAGGACATCGATGCGTCCATTCAGTTCCGCAAGCGCGTTGTTCCAGATTTTTTGCGGAACGGCTGGGTCGGCAAGGTCACCGTCCCGCGAAGACAGTGCACGAACATGCACCTTATCGGGATCGAACGACTGGGCAATGGCTGCACCGATTCCACGCGAAGCACCGGTGACAAGGATATGGGTTTCCATCCACGCTGCTTTTCACAACGCGGATGGAAATTCAATGACGCTGATTGGCGACGTGCCTTAACCGAGACCGGCGACAAAGCGGCGGGCATTGTCCTGCAAGGACGAAAGCTTGGAATCGACCTGGTTGAAACCCTGCTCAAGCGCGGTGATTTCGGACACGACATTTTCGGTATCCGAACGGATGGCCGAGATCGTGTTCGACATCAAATCGGCGGCGAGTGCGGTTTCGTCGACCGACGCGGTAATCATCGTCACGGTCTGCGCCTGATCCTCCATCGCGTGGCGGATGCGTTCGGCGCTGTGCTGGACTTCGCCGACAATCGACTGGATCGCGGCGTTCGATTCAACCGAGGCCTTGGTGGCGCTTTGGATGGCGGAAATTTTCTGGGCGATTTCGTCGGTCGCTTGGGCGGTCTGGTTGGCGAGGCTTTTGACTTCCTGCGCGACCACGGCAAAGCCGCGACCGGCATCACCGGCGCGCGCGGCTTCGATGGTGGCGTTGAGCGCGAGCAGGTTAGTCTGCCCCGCAATATCGCGGATCAGGCCAAGGATCGAATCGATCGACTGCGACTGTTCGGACAGGACGTCGGTTGCAACAACGCTTTGCGATGCCTGAGCCGCAGCGCGCGTCGGCGACGTCGGACGCGGTTTCGACCTCGGTCCGGGCATCTTCAATAGCGCGGATCAGACCAGCTGCGGTCTGTGCCGCTTCGCGCATGGCGACAGCCGATTGCTCGGAAGCCGCCGCGACTTCGCTGGTTTTGGCGAGCATACCATGCGCCATTTGCGAGCTGCTGGCGGCCTGGTGTTTCAACAGACTGGTTTGTTCGGCGACGGCCGAAGTGGCATTCCCGATATCGGCTTCGAAGTTGGCCGAATTAGCAAGCTGGCGTTCGGCGAAGCGCATCTGTTCATGCTGCCCGAAAATGGTCGCGGTAATCGTCAGCTCGATGGCGTTTAACTTGCTCATCGTATCAACATGCCGCGCCTGTTCTTCGGCAGAAATCGAGGGGTCGGACATCAGGCTATCGATAAACCGGGTGTTGGCGGTGGCCGTCGCCGCCATGACCATGGCGAGCGGCACCCCGCGCTCGCAGGAGTCAACGATCATCGAGCGGCTGATGTTGAGCCATTGGCGCTCTTCAAAGTGGCCAGTGCGCATTTCGAGATAGGTTGCCAGCAGGTCACGGGATTTACGAATTTTACCGGCGTCGAACCCGGCACCGAATTCGGCAGAGTTCACCCAGAATGACCAGTAATCCTCGGCAAGCGTGCTGTATTTGCCGTCCAGATACACAGCAAGTGTGCGGCAGTTTTCGGCCAACCTGCCGTCTTCATCATGCGGGCCAATTATTGCCTCCAGATTGATGTCTTTCGTCCGGTCAAAATCGCCCATCACATGCTCCATTTATCCGCCGAAAGCCGTCTCGGCGACCTAGAGATATTTCTAGTCGTAAAATGGTTAACGACGCGTTATCCACAGTTGCGGAATTTGCACTTGTTTTGCACCGGGTGAGGCCTTGCGCGATGCGGGCAAAACGGTAAAGAGCGACGCAACATTGCGATTTACCGATTAAAGGACCGCTAGTTTATGGGGCAGCAACCAACCCGGCCATTGTCGCCGCATCTGCAAATCTATCGCTGGTCGCCGCAAATGGCGATTTCGATATTCCACCGCGCGACCGGGTTCGTGCTGGCGACCGCGGGAATGCTGACACTGTTGTGGTGGTTGTCGGCGATTGGTGGTGGCGCAGAAAGCTATGCCACGTTCCAGAAATATGTGGTTTCGGCGGGGGATGATGCAACGGGCCTGCAGACGCGCAGCGAACTGGTTTTTCCGCCTTGTCGCGCTTGCAGTGACCTTCAGTTTTTTTCAGCACCTGTTTTCGGGCCTGCGTCACCTCGTCATGGATATGGGCGCTGGCTATGAACTGAAAACAAACCGGACATGGGCGTTGGCTGCATTTATTGCGGCCTTTTTTGCAACTGCATTGGTGGCGCTGCTTGTGGCATCGCGCGTTCTTGGAGTTTCATGATGGGTAGCGGAACGAATATCGGCAAAGTTCGCGGGCTGGGGTCGGCCAAGCATGGCGGCGGACATTGGCTTCACCAACGGACATCAGCGGTTGGCAATTTATTGCTGACGACATGGCTTGTGGTCTCGCTTTTGCTGATGCCGAATTTTGACCAGGGAACTTTGGCGCAATGGCTCGCGCAGCCGACCGTTGCGGTGCCGATGATCCTGATGCTCGTCAGCATATTCTGGCATGTTCGCCTTGGGCTTCAGGTGCTGATCGAGGATTATGTCCATGACGACGCGCTGAAATTCGGCGCGATTACGTTGCTCAATTTCTACGTCGTTGGCGGCGCTCGTGTTCGGCATTTTCACCGTCGCCAAACTTGCCTTTACCGGAGCTCCCGCCTGATGTCCGAAGCGTACAAGATTATCGACCACACTTATGACACCGTGGTTGTAGGCGCAGGCGGTTCGGGCCTGCGCGCCACGATGGGCAGCGCCGAAGCTGGGTTGAAAACGGCGTGTATCACCAAGGTTTTCCCGACGCGTTCGCACACCGTTGCGGCGCAGGGCGGGATTGCCGCGTCGTTGGGCAACAACTCGCCCGACCATTGGACGTGGCATATGTACGACACGGTCAAGGGTTCCGACTGGCTCGGCGACCAGGACGCGATTGAATATATGGTGCGTGAGGCACCTGCTGCGGTTTACGAACTCGAACATGCAGGCGTGCCGTTTTCGCGCAACGCCGATGGCACGATCTACCAGCGCCCCTTTGGCGGCCATATGCAGAATATGGGCGAAGGCCCGCCTGTCCAGCGCACCTGCCGCCGCCGCCGACCGCACCGGCCATGCGATGCTGCATGCGCTCTATCAGCAGAGCCTGAAATATGACGCGGATTTCTTCATCGAATATTTCGCGCTCGACCTGATTATGGAAAACGGTGAGTGCCGCGGCGTCATCGCGATGTGCATGGAAGATGGCAGCATCCACCGTTTCAAGAGCCACGCCGTGGTGCTGGCGACCGGCGGCTATGGCCGCGCCTATTTTACCGCGACGAGCGCACACACCTGCACCGGCGACGGCGGCGGCATGGTGCTGCGCGCTGGTTTGCCGTTGCAGGATATGGAGTTCGTCCAGTTCCACCCGACCGGCATTTACGGCGCGGGCGTGCTGATCACCGAAGGCGCGCGCGGCGAGGGCGGGTATCTGACCAACAGCGAAGGCGAGCGCTTCATGGAGCGTTACGCGCCGTCCGCCAAGGATCTGGCGTCGCGCGATGTCGTGAGCCGTTCGATGGCGCTCGAAATGCGCGAAGGGCGCGGCGTGGGCGCGAACAAGGACCATATCTTCCTGCATCTCGACCATATCGATCCGAAGGTTTTGGCCGAGCGGCTTCCCGGGATCACCGAGAGTGGCAAGGTATTCGCAGGCGTCGACCTCACGCGGCAGCCGTTGCCGGTGACCCCGACGGTGCATTATAACATGGGCGGAATTCCGTGCAATTTCCACGGCCAGGTGGTGACCAAGAAGGACGGTAATGACGATTCGGTTGTTCCCGGCTTGTATGCCGTAGGCGAAGCCGCGTGCGTTTCAGTGCACGGTGCCAACCGTCTGGGGTCGAACTCGCTGATCGATCTCGTAGTGTTTGGCCGCGCAACCGGATTGCATCTGAAAGCCAATCTGACACCCGGCGCGTCGCACAAGCCTTTGCCAAAGAGCGCAACCGACCTGCCGCTGGCGCGCGTCGACAAGTTCCGCAATGCCAAGGGCGGTTCGCCGACATCGCAAATCCGCCTCGAAATGCAGCGCACGATGCAAAAGCACGCCGCCGTGTTCCGCGACACCGAATTGCTCGCCGAGGGCGTGACGCTGATGCAAAAGGTCAACAAGCGGATGGAGGACGTCGCCGTTTCCGACCGCAGCCTGATCTGGAACACCGACCTGATCGAAACGCTTGAGCTCGACAATCTGATGGCGCAGGCCGTCTGCACGATGGAAAGCGCGAACAACCGCAAGGAAAGCCGCGGCGCCCACGCGCACGAAGATTTCCCTGATCGTGACGATGCGAACTGGATGAAGCATACCGCGTCGTGGTTTGACGGATGGGGCGGCTCAGGCGGCAAGGTGACCCTCGATTACCGCGCGGTGCATGATTACACGCTGACCGATGAGGCGGAGTATATCAAGCCGAAGGCGCGGGTTTATTGATTTCTTAGCGCGCTTGGCGGGTAATACCGCTCGTATGATTGCGTAAAGACTGTCTCGCGCCTTGTGCTTCCTGGCAATATTTGCCGGTCGTCCGGCACTGCGTCTCTAAAGCCTCAATGCCCGCAATCCATTGTTGCTGGGCTTGGGCATCGCCATAGATTTTCGGCGAATACATGTTGCGGCTGCCCACGTCCTTGCCATCGCCAATTTGTGATGATGAGGCACTGGTGTCCTTGAGCGCACAGCCCGCGCAAATTGTCACCAATATTGACGATAAAAGGAACTTGATGGTCGTGCCCATGATCGTCAGCAGAATATCCAAAAACACACATACCACAACTCACATTCGTCGCCCCAGCGTAGGCTGGGGCCTATCGCGTCTATCGGTTTATCACGGAGCTTCCGGTCTTGGCTGACAGGCGGGATAGGCTCCAGCCTGCGCTGGAGCGACGGAGGTTTTTGTGTAAAGGGTGAATTTACGCGTTTAGGTCGTCGTATAGATCGCGCCAGTCAGGGTTTGATCGGCTGATCAGTTCGGTTTTCCATCTACGCTTCCATGCCTTCATCGCTTTTTCGCGGCGGATGGCTTCTTCGATGTCGTTGAACACTTCATAGTAGACCAACGTCTTGCAGCCATTTTCCTTGCAGAATTCAGAACCAAGATCGTTTTTATGCTCCCATATCCGGCGTGGCAGGTTTGCGGTAACACCGATGTAGAGTGTACCATGCGGACCGCTCGCCATGATATAGACGTAGCCGCCCTTGACCAATCCATCCTCCCAATCTGCCGTCGCCCCAGCGAAGGCTGGTGCCTATCGCGTGTTTCAGTTTAGCGCCTCGGTGGTTGTGTAAACCGATAGGCGTGATAGGCCCCAGCCTGCGCTGGGGCGACGGAGCTAGAATTTTCAATTTCATCGAAAGTGCATCAAATTTACCATCACCCCGACCGCATTCCAGTAATCCTGCGACTGCCCCATGATCCTTACGATCTGCACTTCGCGCTCGTCGGCCATGTAGAAGATTATGTGCCGTCCCGCTAAAATCTTGCGCAAGCCTGGGCGGGGCAATTCGGCATCGGAACCCTCCATCGGATTCTCGACAATCCGGCGGATTTGCCGCTCAATCTCGTCAAGGTAGCGGCGGGTCATTTTGGCGGCCCATTGTGCCTGCGACCACGCCGCCGCGCTCACGAAATCGCGTTTAGCCAGCGAGTGGTACCGCAAAGTGCGCTTCATTTTTCAGGGAAGTTTTCGTCTATCCATCCACGCATGTCGAAATCGACCAATGGGCTGGCCAACCCTTCATCGATTGCTTCCAACAGCTTCGATTTGAAGGCCGACCGTTCTTCGTGCAGCCGCAGCGCATCGCGAATGACTTCGCTGGTTGAATCATAATCGCCAGCGTCCACTTGGGCGCGGGTGTAATCCATCCACCGTTCGCCAAGCGCGATAGAGGTGTTTTTCTTGACCATGAACTACCTATACCAAATATTGGTAACGTGTCAATTAAGGCTGGCGAAAACCTCCGCCGAAATCTCCAAACTCCGCTTACGCTTTTCATGGTCGAACACCGAGCAGGCGACGATAATTTCATCCGCCTTCGTCCGCTCGATAAACGCCGCAACGCCTGCCTTCACCGTATCCGCCGCTCCAATCGCGCTCGCCGACAACACATTGTCCAGCATCGCCGCGTGGGACGGCGGCAACGACGCGCGATAGCCTTCGACCGGCGGCGGCATCTGGCGGGGGTTGCCGGTGCGCAGCGAGACGAAGCTTTGCTGCATCGAACTGGCGAGATATTCGGCCTCTGCGTCGGTTTCGGCGGCGATGATGTTGAACGCCGCCATCGCGTAGGGTGCGTCCAGCGCGGCGCTTGGGCCGGAAATGGCTGCGGTAGATGTGCAGCGCTTCGTCGAGCATATCGGGCGCGAAATGGCTGGCGAAGGCGAAGGGCAGGCCGAGTGCGCCCGCGACTTGCGCGCCGTAGAGGCTGCTGCCCAAGATGTAGAGTTGCACATCTGCGCCTGCGCCCGGCGTTGCGACTATGCCCGTCTGGCCGTCGTCGGCGAAGTAGCTTTGCAGCTCCATCACATCGCGCGGGAAGGCGTTGGGGTCGCTGTCGAGTGTGCGCCTGATCGCGGCGGCGACGCGCTGGTCACTGCCCGGGGCGCGGCCTAGCCCCAAGTCAATACGTCCGGGATAGAGTGCGTCGAGCGTGCCGAACTGTTCGGCAATCACCAACGGCGAATGGTTGGGCAGCATGATGCCGCCCGAGCCAACGCGGATCGTTTTCGTGGCGGCGGCGATATGGCCGATGACCACGCTGGTCGCAGCGCTCGCTATGCCGCGCATGCCGTGATGTTCGGCAACCCAGTAACGGACGAACCCGAGGCTTTCGGCATGGACGGCGAGGTCGGCGGCGTTGGCAAGTGCGGTGGCGACATTGCCGCCTTCGACAACGGGGACAAGATCGAGCAGGGAGAATTTGGTCATATCGCGTAGATGGTGGCCAAGACACCGAAATCCAAGCGCAATCGACTAATGGTGCAGGCCGTGGCAAAGCAAGCGCGATGCTGACCGACCTGTACGCACCTTTTCTGCTAACGACGTTGCTCATCGAGTTGACCCCCGGCCCGAATATGGCGTGGCTGGCGCTCACCAGTGCAAGTCAGGGCAGGCGATCCGCGTTTGCCGCTGTGGCAGGAATTGCCCTCGGGCTGGCCTTGCTTGCTGCTGCATCGGCGGTGGGGCTGGCCGAACTGGCAACGCGCTCTCATTTGGTATTCGGACTGCTGCGGTATGCAGGGGTTGCTTATCTGCTCTGGTTGGCTTGGAAAGCATGGACAGGGGAAGACGGACTGTCGCCCGACATCGCCAACCAGAATGCGTTTGGTGCATGGTTCCGGCACGGACTGCTGCTGAATTTGCTGAACCCGAAGGCTGCGGTGTTTTTCATTACAGTTCTGCCTGCCTATGTTTCGGCAGATGCTCCGGTCGCACCGCAGACTGCTGCGCTATCGGCGAGCTATGTTGCGGTCGCGACCGCAATCCACCTCATCATCGTGGCGTTTGCAGGGCAGGCGCATAAATGGATTTCGGTTGGCAACCGAAGCCATATCATCCGGCGTATTTTTGCAGGGCTGCTGGCCGCGATTGCGATCTGGTTCCTGATTAGCACCGATTGATGCTTTTCACGAATTGCTCACCTGCCCATCATGGCTTTCATCGCGAGACTTGGCAGATATTGACGGCTAAAGCAGCAAACAGGAGGTAAAAATATCATGACAACCGAACGAAGTCCCGGCTGGAAACTGTTCCTTGCGGGCATCATTGGCATTGCCCTCGTCATCCCGTTGATGATGGTTTATGCGCTGGTCTGGGACCGGCAGGAGCAATCGAACGTCGCGCAAAACTCGATTGCGGCGGGGTGGGGCGGGCCGCAAGTGGTGGTCGGGCCCGTGCTGGTCATCCCTTACACCGCGAACAGTGTCGAGACTGTGGACCAGAATGGCCGCCAGACGACGCGGACGGTTTTGGTGAAGAAGGAGCTGTTCCTTTCTCCCGAGACCAACGCGCTCACGACCAACTTGAAGCCTGATCGCAAACGCAAGTCGATTTATGAAAGCGTGCTGTTCGTTGCGGAAAATAGCGGAAAGGCGCGTTTTGCCTTGCCCGCCGATTTCGCGCGTTATGGCATATCGCGGGATGCGCTCAATCTGGCGGGTGCGGAATTGCGTTTCGGCATTTCCGATGCGCGCGGACTGCAGGCGGACAGCAAGGTTGTCGTCAACGGCACTTCGCTCGAACTGCAACCCGGCAAGGGATTGGCAGCCTCGGGCGGTTCGGGCTTTTTCACCTTTGTCGATTGGGACGCGGCAAGCCCGATGGAAGTCACTTACAATTACGCCATTCGCGGCAACAAAACGCTGACAATGGTCCCGCGCGGTGGCGAGACCAAATGGGATGTGAAATCGTCCTGGCCTAGCCCAAGTTTTGCAGGCGATTTCCTGCCGACGAAGCGTGACGTGAAATCATCGGGCTTCACGTCTAGCCATGCGGTCACCAATCTGGCGCTGGGTCAGGCCTTGGTGATGACGGGCGATATGGGGCCACCCAACGCGCCGACGATTGACAAATACAGCTCGATGGCGTCGGCTTCGGTTGAAATGGCACCATCGGTCCAATCCGGCGGCCCGAGCCAGGCCGCGACTATCGGCCTGATCGAACCTGTCGATCTTTACAGCCAGGTCGATCGTTCGGTGAAATATGGCTTCCTGTTCATTGGCTTCACGTTCCTAGCCTTCCTGATGTTTGACGTCATCGCAGGCGCTAAGGTAGCGGCGGCGGAGTATTTGCTGACCGGGGCAGGGCTGGTGCTGTTCTTTGTGCTGTTGCTCGCCTTTGCCGAAGTCGTAGGCTTCATGTGGGCTTATCTGATTGCCGGCGGTGCGATTACCGGATTGCTGACGGCCTATTCCGCGGCGGTGCTGAAAAGCTGGATGCGCGCGCGGTTTATCGGCGGGTTGCTGGTGGGGCTTTATGCGACGCTTTATGTCTTGCTGAACCTCGAAGCTTACTCGCTGATCATCGGTTCGCTGCTGCTCTTCGTAGCACTCGCGGTGGTGATGTGGGCAACGCGCGCCATCGACTGGGGTGCGAAGCGTGAGGTTGCATCGGATGCGGCTGACGAACGTCCTACCGCCAGCGTAACATCGACGAGTTGAGTTCAGCGACGGATCGGACGCCCATGAGTTTCATGTCGCGTTCGATCTCGTCGCGCAGCTTGCCGACGATGCGCTGAACGCCCGGCTCGCCCGCTGCCGCCAGCGCGTACAAATATAATCGCCCGCCGGAGCACGCCGTTGCCCCGGCGGCGATTGCTTTCAGCACATGGCTTCCCCGCCGGATGCCGCCGTCGCAGATGATGTCGATTTTGCCGCCGACAGCATCGGCGATTTCGGAAATTTGGTCGAAGGGTGAACGCGAGCCGTCAAGCTGCCGTCCGCCATGATTGGAAACGTAAATCGCGGTCGCGCCGATATCGACGGCGCGCTTTGCGTCCTCGACCGACATTACGCCCTTTATGGCGAAATGCCCGCCCCAATCCTTGCGAATATCTTCTGCCATTTTCCAGTCCATGGTAGGATCGAGCATAGTGTTGAAATAGTCCGCGACCGAGACCGCTACATTCGTTCCCGCATCGACATGGGTTTCGAGATTGGGCAGCGCGAACTTCTCGCGCAACAGATAGTTTAAGACCCAAAAGGGGTGCGTTGCATAGCTCAGTACCGAGGAAGGCGTGAAGCGCGGCGGCGAAGAAAAGCCGCTGCGCAAACAGCGTTCGCGATTGCCCGCAACCGCAACATCGACCGTCAGTGCGATGGCGTCGAACTTTGCGTCCTTGCAGCGCTGGATCATCGAGCGGTTGAGGCCCTTGTCCTTGTGAACATAAAGCTGGAACAGCTTGGGCGTTTTGATTTTGCCGATTTCCTCGATACTGACGGTAGCCAGCGAGGAAATGCCGAACCAGGTGTTGAAGCGCTCCGCCGTCGCCGCGACCGCACGTTCGCCTTGCCAGTGGAACAGCCGCTGCAACGCGGTGGGAGACAGCATCAGCGGCATCGCAATCTTCTGGCCCATCACCGTGGTGCTCATGTCGATCTCGGAAACACCCGCCAATATGTTGGGCACGAGGTCGCAGTCATCGAACGCCGAGGTATTTCGATCCTTCGTCAACTCGTCATCTGCCGCCCCGTCGATATAATCGAAGACCGGCGAAGGCAGGCGCGCTTTGGCTAAGCGCGCGAAAATCCGCTACATTATGGCAATCAGTCAGGTTCATGTTTATTGCATCCGTCGCTGCCAGCGAAGGCTGGAGCCTATGACGCCTGTAAATAATGATCGGCGCAAGTCCATACTGGCACACGTGATAGGACCCAGCCTAAGCCGGGACGACGCGTCGTTGGCCATCAACTAGGACACGCCTTGCAGATAATTGCACGAATTCGGATTCTTGCTCTGGATACCGCGCTTCAAGGCCTCCATCCGCTGCTCCGACGTCCCATGCGTGAACATGCTTTCAACCGGCGCGCGTCCGGCATCGGCCATCAGCTTATCGTCGCCGATCGCATTGGCGGCGCGCATGCCTTCCTCGATATCACCCGGTTCGATGCGGTTGGCGTTGATGCCTGCCCAGACTCCTGCGAAGCAATCGGCTTGCAACTCCATGCCGACCTGCAAGCGGTTGCCGTCGGTCTGGCTGGACGCGAGCCTGCAATTTGCGGACCTGATCAGCGATGCCCGCAAGATTTTGGACATGATGCCCGACCTCGTGCGCGATGACATAGGCGTAAGCAAAATCTCCGCCAGCGCCCATTTGGCTCTCCATTTGCCGGAAGAAGCTGGTGTCGAGATATATGCCCTGATCTGACGGGCAATAAAATGGGCCCATCGCCGATTGCGCCGCGCCGCAACCCGAATTGCCGCCATTTTGGTAGAAGTTAAGCGAGGCGGGCCGGTAATTCTGGATGAGCTGGCTCCAGGTATCTTCTGTCGATTTCAGCACACGACACGCGAACAGTTCCTCTTGCGTATCGCAGGCGACGTTGCCCGATGCCGATTGCTGCTCGGTGCCCGGCGCGACGCCTGATCCGCCCATATTGAGCATGCCGCTCGACATTACAAAATATCCGGCAACCGCGATCAAGGCCAGTGTGCCGCAACCCATTTTGCGGCCCAGTAACATCGGTAACAGGCCAAACAACAGGCCGATCATTCCGCCACCGCCGCCGCCGCCAAAGCCGCCGCCGCCCGACCCTTGGTCGCTGACATTGCCGCTTGGGTCCAGATCATCGAGGCGCATGTGATTCTCCCTTATTGCCGCCTGCCAACATTGCGGTTAGCGATAAAAAGCGCAAGTAAAGTCGCTTCATAACGCAAAGGCATTCTCCCATGTTCCTCAAAGGCAAAACTGCTCTCATTACCGGGTCCACCTCTGGCATTGGACTTGGCTATGCCCGCGCGCTCGCCGCCGAGGGCGCAAATGTCATTATCAACGGATTTGGTGATCAGACGGCAATCGATGGCTATGTCCTCGAACTGGCTGCAGCGAGCGGCGGCGGTGCTTTACATTCGGGTGCCGACATGACCAAGCCCGACGAAATCCGCGCGATGGTGGCGGACTGCACGGCAAAGCTTGGCACACCCGACATCCTGATCAACAATGCCGGCATCCAGCACGTCGCACCGATTGACGAATTTCCGGATGATAAATGGGATGCGGTACTAGCGATCATCCTGTCATCAGCATTCCACACCACAAAAGCGGCATTGCCGGGCATGAAGGCAAAGGGCTGGGGACGGGTGATCAACACCGGTTCGATGCACAGCCTTGTCGCCTCGCCGTACAAGTCTGCATATAATGCCGCGAAGCATGGCATTGCCGGCCTGACCAAAACCGTTGCTTTGGAAGTGGCAACTCAAGGTATCACGGTGAACAATATTTGCCCGGGTTATGTCTGGACGTCGCTTGTGGAGAACCAGATTCCTGACACGATGAAAGCGCGCGGTCTAACGCGTGATCAGGTTATCAACGACGTTTTGCTTGCCAACCAGCCGCAGAAAAAGTTCGTCCAGGTCGAACAATTGGCGGCAATGGCGGTGTTCCTGTGCCGTGATGAGGCAAGCGCGATTACCGGAACCAACCTGTCAGTCGATGGGGGCTGGACAGCGCAATAGGCTTTCAATGCATGTAAAATCGCCGAGGAAAAACAGGCGGGCCGCTTTGAAGCTTGCCTAGGCCCGTTGGCTTACTGGCCTTCAGCAAATGCTGGCGCGTAAGCAGCTTGCGCCGGTTGCGGCGCATAATATTGTTGCTGCCCATAGGATGGCGGTGCAGCCTGGCTGAAATTATTGCCACTCGGCTGTGCGATTTCCGGTATCATCGGGGTTTCGTTTTGCTGCTGCTGGCCGTTTGTCCCATATGGATTGCCATCGATCATCGGCTCGCCGACGGCAAAGATGTCGTCGCCGTCCTCCTCGGACGCTTCGGCCAACTCGTCGTCCTGGGTAAACTCTTCACCTTCTTCTTCAGGTTCGTCAGTGGATTGCACCAATCCAGGCGGCGGAAGCATCGGCGTGTCGGATTGAGATTGCGGCTGCGATTGAGATTGCGGTTCGAACGTCAGGTTCGACGTCACCATCGTGATCATCCCGGAAAGACCGAGTACGCCCAGTAACAGCTTCAAAATATTATCCATTATTGTTCCCGACCTTTTTCCTGAAGGAGGCATAGCGAAAGGCCGTTAATATAATATTAGCGAAGGGAAATGGCGTGGGCCAAAAAAAAGGCCGCCGACATTGCTGTCGGCGGCACAGGTGTTTTCCTCCCCAGGAAAACTTGAATTGTGATGCGCGCTGCTATTTGCCGCCCGCGCTACCCAAGCGATGGTAAAGCCGGGCGAATTTGACCAGATTCCGGTTGGTCCTTGATGGCCTCCAGATAGAAAACCAGTGCTTGGCGAAGGAGGGTGAGATCCTCGGTCGATAGAACGGCGCGTGCGCGTGCGGGTTCGCTCATCTTATCTCTCCTCAGGCTGCGTTAGCGAACTGGTTCATGGTATTGTCCTTGCCGCCCGCTTTCAGCGCGGCCTCGCCAGCGAAATATTCCTTATGCTCGTCGCCGATGTCGGACCCCGACATATTCTGATGCTTGACGCAGGCGATACCCTGACGGATTTCCTTGCGCTGAACGCCAGCAACATAGCCCAGCATCCCCATTTCGCCGAAATAATCCTTGGCCAGATTATCGGTGCTGAGTGCCGCCGTATGGTAAGTCGGCAGCGTGATCAGGTGGTGGAATATGCCCGCGCGCTTGGCCGAATCCCGCTGGAAATTGCGGATGCGGTTGTCGGCTTCGATACCGAGCTCAGTTTCGTCATAAGACGCGCTCATCAGATTGGCGCGGTCGTAGGCTGTTACATCTTTGCCCTCTGCACCCCATGCATCGAACACCTGCTGACGGAAATTCAGCGTCCAGTTGAAGCTGGGCGAGTTATTGTAGGCCAGTTTGGCATTGGGAACGACTTCGCGAATCCGGTCGACCATGCCTGCGATCTGCTCGATATGGGGCTTTTCGGTTTCGATCCAGATCAGGTCAGCGCCGTTTTGCAAGCTGGTGATGCAGTCGAGTACGCACCGATCTTCGCCGGTGCCTGCGCGGAACTGGAAGAGGTTCGATGGCAGGCGCTTCGGGCGCAAAAGCTTTCCGTTGCGGTTGAGGATGACATCGCCATTTTGCGCAGTAGCCGGATCGATTTCCTCGCAATCGAGGAAGCTGTTATATTGGTCGCCAAGGTCGCCCGCTTCGTTGGAAACGGCAATCTGCTTTGTCAGTCCCGCGCCCAGCGAGTCGGTGCGGGCAACGATAATGCCCTCTGGCACGCCGAGTTCGAGGAAGGCATAGCGGCAGGCACGGATTTTCTGGAGGAAATCTTCGTGCGGAACGGTGACCTTGCCGTCCTGATGCCCGCATTGCTTTTCGTCCGAAACCTGGTTTTCGATCTGGAGCGCGCAGGCGCCCGCTTCGATCATTTTCTTGGCCAGCAGATAGGTTGCCTCGGCATTGCCGAAGCCCGCGTCGATGTCGGCGATGATCGGAACGACGTGGGTTTCGTAATTCTCGATCTTGCCCATCAGCTCGGCTTCGGCCGCGCTGTTGCCCGCATCGCGTGCCTTGTCCAAATCGCGGAACAGAATGTTGAGCTCGCGGGCATCGGCCTGACGCAGGAAGGTATAGAGTTCCTCGATCAGCGCCGGAACGCTGGTCTTTTCATGCATCGACTGGTCGGGCAGGGGGCCGAATTCGCTGCGCAATGCTGCGATCATCCAGCCGGAGAGATAGAGGTAGCGCTTCTTGGTGGTGCCGAAATGCTTTTTGACTGCAATCATCTTCTGCTGCGCGATGAAGCCGTGCCAGCAGCCCAGCGACTGGGTGTAATTGGCGGGGTCGGCATCATAAGCCGCCATATCCTCGCGCATAATACCTGCGGTGTAGCGCGCGATGTCGAGGCCGGTCTGGAAGCGGTTCTGGAGTTGCATCCGGGCGACCGATTCGGGGCTGATCGAATCCCAGGTGCCGTTTTGGCTGGCGATCAACTGGCCGGTGGTGTTGATGATTTCCTGATACGACATTTACAATTCCTTCGGGGAGAGTGCGGTTCTGGATTGGAACGTGACAAAGGCTGCGCTTATTGGCGAGTCATTGTTGTCATATTTGTTGTGTGTGCGTCGCACCATTTGGCATAATTCTTGTAATGTTGTCATATATGTGACAACTACCGCCTTATGTCCGAACAAAAGCTTTTTGCAGGCCACGCCGTCCGCCGTATCCGCCGCGCCAATGGCCTGACGCAGGCCAATATGGCCGAAGCGCTGGGCGTTTCGCCATCCTACCTCAACCTGATCGAGCGCAACCAGCGGCCATTGACCGCCGCGCTGCTGCTGAAACTTGCCGAACGTTATGATTTCGACCCGCGCACGCTGACCGGAGCAACCCCGGGCGGCGGCATCGAGGCCATCCGCCGCCGTTTGGGTGACCCGATGTTCGCCGACCTCAACATCGACCGCGTGGCTGTCGAGGAATGGGTCGCGGCCAGCCCCGATTCCGCCGAAGCCTTTGCCCGCCTGTTCGACCGCATTTCAGGCGGCAGCACCAGCGGCACGCCCGCCACCATCGAACCCGAAGCCATCGCCTCTGCCCGCCGCGAAATCGAACGCTGGCGCAACCATTTCGCCGATCTCGATGCCCAGGCCGAAGCGCTCGCCGACGAACTGCGTCTAAGCAACGCCGATCTTTACGCCGCAATCACCGAACGCTTGCGCGTCAAGCATCAGCTTAGCATCCGCATCCTGCCGTTCGACGTTATGCCCGGCCATCTGCGCCGCCTCGACCTGCACGCGCGGCAGCTCCAGCTTTCCGAACTGCTCGACCCCGCGAGCCGCACCTTCGCCGCCGCCTATCAACTCGCCAGCCTTGAGGCGAAGCCCGAAATCGAGGCGCTGGTCGCAGGCGGCGGCTTTACCGAGCGCGCCGGAGAACGGCTCTACCGCCGCCACCTGACGAGCTATTTCGCCGCCGCCGTGATGATGCCCTATGCCCGCTTCCTGCGCGCGTGCGAGGCGACCGGCTATGACATCGTCCTGCTGCAACGCCGCTTTGGCGCAGGCTTTGAACAGATCGCCCACCGCCTGACGACGCTGCAACGCGTGGGCCAGCGCGGCTTGCCGTTCTTCATGCTGCGTATCGACCGCGCCGGACAAAGCAGCAAACGCTACGCCGGGGCCAGCGCCTCGCCTCTGGTCGAAACCGAACGCCGCTGCCCGTTATGGCAAGTCCACAACGTCTTCGCCCGCCCCGGAACGCTGACCCCGCATCTGGTCGAACTCGAAGACCAGAGCCGCTGGTTCACGCTTTCCCGAACCGTAAACCCGCAACTTGCGGTCAGCGGCGGGGTGCAGGCCGAATTCGCGATCTGCCTGGGGCTGGACGCCAAACTCGCCGCACCCTTGGCCGCCGCACGCGGCATAGACCTCGCGACCGGAGCCGCGACGCCCGATAGGCCTCGGCTGCCCCGCCTGCACAAGGCCCGAATGCCCGCAACGCAGCGCGCCGCCAGCGGGCAGGGTGCTGGTGTTCAACGAGCGCGAACGCGGGATGTCGCCTTTTGCTTTTGATCGGGATTAGGCAGCAGCGATATCGGTTTCGCTGAAATCATTGCCTTTAAAGAGCAAAGGTTCGCCGGTGTCACTCGCCAAGGCGTAAGCAAAACAGTCACCGAAGTTAAGTTGGGCCTTATGGCCGCTTCCCTTGCCGAAGTCGCGATAGGCTGCACGTGCAATATGCGCTTGCTGCGCTGTCATCGCTACAATCTCGATTTCCGCTTCACCGAGCAGCTTGTCCAGATTCCGGCTGTTGCGCGGATCCTTCTTTGCATCGACAACGATTGCTGTTTCGAGATAGTTCGCTGCAGATATTTTAGGAAGCGTTTCCGCATCCAAAATTTTGTTCCAATAGCCTTCAAAGCCCGGTTCACGGAGCATGATACTGACGAGCGCCGATGAATCTACGATCATTTGGGAAGGCCAAGCTCGTCATAAAGGAAATCGGTGGCCCGCTCGGCTGGCGGGCAGTCCTTCATCGCTTCGGCCATTTCTCTTGTAATCGCATCTATCCGCTTGATCCGCTCGCTATTGTCACGGGTTCGGCGAAGCTCGCGGCGAATGGCTTCGGTGACCGACGCCGTGATGCTATTGCCGGTCTGCTTGGCTAGCTGCACCGCCATTTTGTGCGCCTCGGCATTCTTGATATTGAGGTTCATCGTCTATTCTTCCCTAAAAGGCAAGAATTCTTCCATAGCGAGTTTTGTAGGTGATTGGAAGGGCCATGAAGATCGCAAAAAAGCGCGCCGCCAGCGGGCAGGCGGCTGGCGTTTAACGCGCGCGAACGGGAGATGTCGCCTTTTGCTTTTGATAGGGATTAGGCAGCGCAGCGGTTTCGGCTTGTATTGAGGGTGACGGATTCTTAGACGGCTGTGAAGCCGGGGCTGCCGTAGCCACCAGGTGGTGTTGTGGGATGGTTATTGAATATGTACAGATGGAATATAGTGTTTCTGCACTAGAATATTACTAACCATAGCGGCCTTGCATTTCACAAATTATCGCGTGAACGTTTTAGGAAATGCCTAAAATTTACATTCTTTCCTAAGCTCTGGGTCAGACAGAAACAGAGTTTTGTTAAATTTCGCATTCAATTTCGAATCACGGTCATCATGTAACTCAATTTGTTTTGACAACATTTTTTCCAATTTATAGAACTCGACTTTTGAAACTGTTTTTTCGCCAATGGCGCAGTATATTTTTAGATACGTTGAATTAACTATACCACTATCCGGATATAATATCTTTGCAAAGTCAATTTTTGTTTTTGCATCGTTCATTTTGTCCTGACGATAGAGAGAGTACGCCATTCCCTCAGCAGAAATGGCCATCCATCTTTTACTATCAATTTCACGTGTCCAACTTACGCCTTCGACCATTTTTTCTAATGAACTATATAATTTAAATACTTCTATAAAGTCTGATTCAGACCTAGACTGAATCCTTCTTGTTATAGATTTATTTAAAAAACCCAGTATTTTATTATACTCTAGCCATTTTTTGCATCTGATTTTGTAATCAGGATGGCAATTTCCATCGAGTATTATAGAGGTTCGGTTCAAATTTTGAATCAATCCAGCATTGCTATTTGTAATCAAAATAAGATTGGTTGAAATATAGTCTTTTTCGAATTTTGTAGCACTTACTTCTTTCTCAAGTGAAATTTTCTCATATCTCAATTTTTGTACAGAATCGCTCAAATTTCGATATTGTACTAATCCATAAATCATGACAATTCCGGATAATATCCACAATATTGTACTTGCGTATTTTTCAACAGCAGGCAGGTGAAATTTATTTTTCATCTTTCGTAACAATCTTAAAAGGAATAAGTGAAATGAGGCTTCTAATTTGTCCAATTCTCAAGTATCCACTTGCAAGAAAAGACAGGACAGCGGGACCAAAGGTCGCTATCATTCTACTTTCAATTGAAATATCGTAATTAAAATAGGGAATATCTTTCGAGATGCAAGACAGCATCCCCAACGAAAACCAAAACATCGAAAATGCCAATAAGACACCGCTCTTTTCGATTTTCCCCATATCCTCAGTTTGATTTAACTCATCGCCTGACGTGCCCGAAGGTGGTGTACCGACTGCCCCTGCCTGAATTGGATTAATTGGGATCGGTTCTACCAATCGCTTTTTCCTTTTTTTGTTCCTCAATTCAGCAAATGGATGACGTTAAGCTTGATTCGAAACAAATATCCATAATCAGGATGCCTTGCAACGATGGCTATGGCAATAGCGATTACGTTCTGAGACCAGCGTTGGGGACGGGGGCAATTCACTGCTGCAAACTCGGGGCCCATGTGAACGTAAAAGTAAATCAGGCGCTTCCAAATCCTACGACAACATCCATCAAAAGGAGAATCCAACCGGCCGGTGTTGTTCTGCCCATTTTATCTTGCCTCTTGATGAGGGCATCCTGGCACTATTTGTTCACTTTGTGGCGATGCCGATTTAACAGCATTATTATGAAGCTTCGCAATCGTCATTGCCAGCCGGTTTCATTGGCATGGTGTTCGAGCCTTACCGTCGCGGTTCGCCATCCGGAGATGGCATGCCGCTCCAGCGCAGCGACTTTCACAAGTCGATCCCCGAACCTATTTTGGAAACACCGCGGCAGGGTGTTCGTGATTTTCAAGCTACCGAGTGGAGAAGAATTTGAACCCACAACTTCCGGTCCCGAAGACTGGCGCTCTTCTATTGAGCTGCGTCCGCAAACCTGACCTGACAGTGCGGCATCCGTACATAGTAAAAGGAAAGAGCCATGCGATGAGGGCGGGCGCTGGAGGAGCCCTGACCGTTGATGTCCGCCCCACCAAATGGCCGGGGGAGCAGGGCGCTAGGTCGGGGAGTTTTCCGATGCGATAATAAATCACATATAAAGAAGAATTATATGGCTTCCGAAGTCATGCCAGCCACCCCGCATCGTTCAGCATTTTGTAAACGACCGGCTAACCGGCGCTTCGAGCCGAGCGTTTAACGTCAACGTCGCGCGCCCGTCGGCCTTGCTCACACCGCGCACGGCGTCCTTTGCCACCCACCAGCTTCGGTGCGTTTGCGCTCCGGTGTTGGCAGGTAACTCGGCGATGGCGTCGGACAGGCGCATCAGGATCAATGTTGACTGGCCACCGTCGAGATGGACGCGGAGATAATGGTCCTCTGCCTCCAGCGCGATGATCTTTGCGCTGCGCATGGCAATGGCAGGCGGTCGGCGAAGCGGCTGGTTGTTGCCTCGGGCTGCGGGCTTTGTGTCGTCTGCGGTGCTTCGGGGATAAATTTGCCCGGCCAGTGGATGAAGTAATTCAGCGCGGTCATCACCAAGCTGATGAAGAAAGTGATGGCGAACATGATGCCCAGTGCTTGCAGGGAAGGCGGCTGTGTTCCGAAAAACATGTTGCTGGTGCCGACCACCATGAAAGTCAAAGGCAGCGCAATCAACAAAGCGATCAGCGGCATTTCGAGCGCTGGCTTCGACCGCAGCCGTCCCCATTTTTCGACGCTTTCCGAAACGCCCAGCCCGATCATCGCGCCCGACAGCATCAATGTTTCCCAATAGGCCAAGCGTTTCAGGAATGGCAAATCGCCCGTTTCCAGTGCGCCGACGAAGGTGAGGAGCAATCCGACAATCGCCGCAATCACGAATCCGCGTTTGTGCCGTGCGCCGAAACTCGCGTCTTTTGGCGAAAGCGGGGATGCCGTTGGCGAAACGTGAACGGCATTATCGGTCATATCACGAAGCAATCCCTGTGTTTCACGTATCCGGCATTGAGCGCTTTTGCCGCCGCCGTCATTGGTTGGTCATTCCTAGCAAACAACCCAACAGGAGCAAGTGACATGAACAATTTCAAATCGATCCTGACCGCGCTGGCCATGGCAGGCGCATCATTTTCCGCCGCTGCCGTGGCGCAGAATGCAGGTAGCAGCCTGACGGTGAACTTTACCGGTATCGAAGAAAAGCAAGGTGCCGTGATGGGCGTGCTGTTCGATAGCGAGGCCGCTTATGACGGCAAGGGTGCGCCGGTGCGGCCGATCATGATTGCGGCGGACAAGGACGCGTTGACGGTCGCGCTCGACGGTCTTGCGCCAGGCACTTATGCCCTGAAGATATTCCACGATGTCGACGGCGACATGAAGATGTCGACCAATCCCTATGGGATGCCGATCGAACCATTCGCGTTCTCTAACAATGCGGTGGGCAATATGGGGCCGGCGAAATGGGCCGATGCCAAGTTCGAGGTGAAATCGGGCGTGAATGTCCACAGCATCGTCATCAAGTAAGCCAGAACAACCGGAGAATTTGCCATGACCGATTTTAACCGCCGCCAGTTGCTGGGAACCGGAATGCTCGCCGGGGTCGCGATTATCACGCCTGACATGGCACTCGCCGGGGCCAGTCCTGCCGGATGGGCTTCGGCGGTTGCTGATGTTGAGGCCGACATTCCGGAAGAGGTAATGACTTTGGTGTCGGGCAAGGTGCCGGCGGGACTGAATGCGACGCTTTATCGCAACGGTCCGGCCAAATTCCGGCGCGGTGAGAGTGCGGCTGGTCACTGGTTCGACGGCGACGGGCTGGTCCGTAAATTCCGCGTTCGTGATGGTAGGGCAACGCTCGCGGCGCGCTTTGTCGATACACCGAAGCGGCGGTTGGAGACCAAGCTGAACGCCATCGTGCAGCCCGGCTTCGGCACGCCGAGCCGTGCGGGTTCGATCCTGACCGGCCCCGACGATACCAACGCGGCGAACACTAGCGTGATGATGTCGGGCGGGCAATTGCTGGCTTTGTGGGAAGGCGGATCGCCCGTGATAATGGACCCGGAGACGCTGGAAACCAAAGGCTTCAAGACCTTTCGCCGCGACCTGAAGCAGATGCCGTTTCTGGCTCATCCGCGGGTCGAGCCCGATGGCACCGTCTGGAACCTGGGTGGCAATGGGAAAGGCACGTTTGTCTGGAAACTGAATCCCGATGGCAGCCTCGCGCAGGCCAAAATGGTATCGCTCGAACGCAACAGTTACTTCCATGACTTCACCGCGACCGCGCGGCACCTGATCATCGTGATGCAGCCATGGGTGCAGGAGGGCCTGAAATTTCCGCTATCGACCGCGATGAGCTGGAAGCCCGAACTCGGCACGCGGGTGGTGGTGATCGACAAGAATGACCTCAGCAAACGCCGCGTGTTCGAATTGCCCGCCTTCGCGTTCTTCCATCTGGCCGATGGCTGGGAAGAAAAAGACGGCACGATCCGCTTCGACGGATGCCTTGAGGCGGACCCGACCTTTGGCCAGCGCGCCGCCTCTGCATTGCTGCGCGGCGAATATATCAAGGCACCGACGCCCATGCTGACTCAAATCGTGCTGCGGCCCGACGGCAAGGCGGAAATGCAGACGACGCGGATTGCGGCGGAATTCCCTGCAAACGACAAGCGCATGGCAGGCAGCGCGCGGCGGTATACGACGCATGTCACCGGCTATCGACAGACGCCTTTTCCACATGCAATCGCGAGCTGGGACTGGAGCAAGGGCCGCGACGACAGGTTCGACTTTGGAGATCATCAACTCGTCGAGGAATTTCTGTTTGTCGCCAAAGGATCGGGCGAACGCGACGGCTGGCTGATGGGCACGACGCTAAACCTGAAAACGCAGCGAACCGAACTGCACTTGCTTGACGCGAAGCGCGTTGCCGAAGGCCCGGTTGCGACATGGCAGGCGAGCCTGCCTTTGCCGCTGACTTTTCACGGGACGGTGGCCTGATCCTTGGCGAAATCCCGAACCTTCTGGCTCGACCCCCGCGGCAAGATCAGCACCTCGCTGCCATTCGCCACGACGATAAGGTCGCTCACCCCATGCACCGACACGCGGATGCCGTCGGCGTGGATCAGGTTGCCGCTGGCCTCCGACAGGCGCACGGTGCCGATGGTGGTGTTGCCGTCATCGTCCTTGCCGCCCAGTTCGTGCAACGCGTCCCAGCTGCCGACGTCGGACCAGCCCATGCTGACGGGAGCGACGACGCGCCACGCGTTCTGGCTGCTTTCTCCATGACGGCATAATCGATGCTGTCCGACGGGCAGGCGGCGAAAGCATCTGCATCGGGAAGTATCTGGTTATCGAAACGCTCGGCCTTGGTCCATCGCGGCTTGCGCGGCGGCGAGCATTTCGGGGGCGTGGACGGCCATAGACGCCGAGATAGATGTCGGCACGGAAAAGGAAGATTCCGCCGTTCCAGACATGGTCGCCGCCCGCGATCATTTCGGCGGCGCGCGGCGCATCGGGCTTTTCGACAAAGCGCGCAACCGAGTGGACGCCAGCGGCCTGTTCGGCGGCCATCTGAATGTAGCCATAGCCTGTTTCCGGACCGGTCGGGGCGATGCCATAGGTCGCCAGCCAGCCATCCTCGACCAATGGCAGCAAGGCGGTGGTCGCGGCGGCGAAGGCTGCGGGGTCGAGGATCACATGATCGCTGGGCATCACCAGCATCGGCGACTTGGGATCATCGAGCGCGAGGGCCGCCAGCGCAATGGCGGGTGCGGTGTTGCGCGCGCAGGGTTCGAGCAGCAGCGTCGCATCGGTGACGCCGATGGCGGCCAACTGGGCCTCGACAATTTCGGCATGCGCGGCGTTGGCGACGATGACGGGTGCAGCAAATAGCGATGCGGTCGATCACGCGCGCGACGGTCAACTGGAACATCGTCTGCTCGCCGGTCAGCGCCAGGAACTGCTTGGGCGTTTGCGGGAGTAGATAGCGGCCAGAGCCGGGTCCCGCCGCCGCCCGATAAAATCACTGGGGTAATCAGCACGTCGGCTCCTTGTTGAGTCAAAACAGCATCGGGCGGGTATCGCCGATGGGGGATGGAGGGTCAAACGCCAAAAAAGCGCATTGTTCCATATTCTTATGTCGCGACTGTAAAATTAATCGACACTTTACCTTTGACCGTTAAAAAATCCGACATGGTGGACACCGACGCAGCATGATCCGGCTTTTCAAACATTATATCCCGTATGCGGTGCTGTTTCTGGGCATAATCGACTTTTGCCTGCTTGTCGCGGCCGCCGAAACCGCCTGGGTCATCCGTGCGGGGCAGATCGGGATGCATGTCGATTATATCGGCAACCGCATGGGGCAATTGCTGACCTTTGCCGCATCGGTGCATGTCGCGGCGATGGCCGTGGGGGTTTACGGGCCCGATGCGCTGCAATCGCTGCGCTTTGCGATTGCGCGATTGCTCGTCGCGGTATCGCTGGGTGTGATATTCCAGTCGGTGATGGGCTTCATGTTGCCCGGGATGACTTTGTGGCGGTCGAATTCGCTCTACGCGATGATATTGGCGTTTTTCTTCCTTGCCACCAGCCGCGCATTTTTGGGCAGCCTGGTTGGCGGGGAGAGTTTCAAGCGGCGTTTGCTGGTGCTGGGTGCAGGGCGGCGGGCGCAACGGATCAAGGATCTGGAAGCCAAACCCGGTTCGGGCTTTCTCGTCGTTGGCTATATCGCGATGGACGAAAACAAGCGGGTCATTCCCGAAGCCATCAACCGTAGCGCGATTTACAACTTGGCCGATTTTGTCGTGAAACTGGGCACCAGCGAAGTGGTGCTGGCGCTGGAAGAACGGCGCAATGCGCTGCCGGTGGACGATTTGCTGCGAGTCAAGACGACCGGGGTGCATGTCAATGATATCTCGACCTTTCTGGAGCGCGAAACGGGGCGGGTCGATCTCGACAGCGTCAATCCAAGCTGGCTGATTTTCTCTGATGGTTTCTCGTCGGGGCGGCGGCTGTCGGGGATTGCCAAACGGTTGTTCGATATCACCGCGAGTTCGCTGTTGCTGTTCTTTACCGCGCCGATTATTTTCCTGTTTGCGCTGCTGGTGAAGCTCGAAAGCAAAGGGCCTGCCTTTTATCGCCAGATCCGCGTCGGGTCTGTTCGGGCAGCCGTACAGCGTGGTCAAGCTGCGTTCGATGCGCAACGATGCCGAAGTGGGCGGCAAGGCGGTCTGGGCTGAGAAAAACGATCCGCGAATTACCCGCGTCGGCAATTTCATCCGCAAGGTGCGCATCGACGAGCTGCCGCAGATCTGGAATGTGCTGAAAGGCGAAATGAGCTTTGTCGGTCCGCGCCCCGAACGGCCCGAATTTGTTGCCGATCTGGAACAGCAGCTGTCTTATTATGCCGAGCGCCACATGGTGAAGCCCGGCATAACCGGCTGGGCACAGATCAATTATCCCTATGGCGCGTCGATCGACGATTCGCGGCACAAGCTTGAATATGACCTTTATTACGCCAAGAACTACACGCCGTTTCTCGACATATTGATCATCCTGCAGACAATCCGCGTGGTCTTGTGGCCGGAGGGCGCGCGCTGATGGATGCGGTGCTGCCTTTCCTGAGTTTCTGGGGCCATGCTGCGGTCGGTTTTGCCTATTCTGCGCTCGCGATCTGGCTTGTGCACAAATATGGTTCGATCAACCGGCAGCAGATGTTCCTGATTGGCGCGATGGCGCTGACCTCGCTGTGGGGGATCGCGGCAACCGTTGCGGGGCCGTTGAGCCTTGCGGCTTTGTCTGCTGAAAGCGCGCGTAACTTCGCGTGGCTCGGCTTCATGTTCTTCCTGCTTCGAAGCGGCGAAGGTCGGCAGCAACCGCGAACGATCAACATGATTTACCTGTCTTTGCTGCTCGTTCTGCTGTGCCAGGCGGGGAGCGACACAGCGCTCGCGATGCTGATGCCAGCAGGCGCGCCAGCCGATATTTTCGTGCATTCGGGCCTTGCGCTGCGCATGATTTTTGCCGCCGGTGCGCTGGTGCTGGTGCATAATCTATACACGGTGTCAGCCCCCGAGGCACGGTGGGGGATCAGCCTGCCGATGGCCGCGCTGGCAGCGATGTGGACCTATGATCTCAACCTCTACACGATCAGCTATCTGACATCCGAACTGTCGCCCGAACTGGTTTCCACCCGCGGCTTTGCGACAGCGTTGCTGGCACCGATTTTCGTGATGGCGGCGAAACGCAACAGCAACTGGCGGATCAGGCTTTCGCGCTCGGTCGCGTTCCAGTCGGTGTCGCTGGTCGCCATCGGGATATATTTGCTCGCGATGGTGTTGCTTGCCACGGCGCTCGAACTGGTCGGCGGCGAATATGCGCGGCTCGCGCAGATCACACTTATCTTCGGGATGTCGCTGGCGGCATTGCTGATCCTGCCGTCGGGACGGTTCAAAAGCTGGCTCAACGTCATCGTCGCCAAAAATTTCTTCCAGCATCGTTATGATTATCGCTCCGAATGGATGCGCTTTGCCGATACCATCGGCTTCCCGTCGAAAGAGGCTGCGCCCTTTTACGAGCGGGTGATCAAGTCGCTCGCCGATATTTTCGAGAGCCCGGCGGGCTTGCTGATGATACCCGACGAAGAGGGCAGGCTGACCTTGCAGGCACGCTGGAACTGGGCGACCGCCGATGTGCCCGCCAATTGCGTGACGTCGATGACGATGCCATTTTTTGAATCCACCGGCCACATCTTGTCGATGGATGAAGTTCGCGCAGGGATCGACGAGCGCTGCGACCCGCGTGCGGTGCCGCAATGGCTCTATGACGAGCAACAGGCGTGGGCGGTCGTGCCGCTCGTGCACTTCGGCAAGCTGGCCGGGCTGGCAGTGCTCGCACGTCCGCGGCTGCCGCGCGCGCTCGATTGGGAAGATCTCGACATGCTGCGCGTCGTCGGACGGCAGCTGGCGAGCTATCTTGCCGAAGCCGCAAGCCAGCAAGCGCTTGCCGAGAGCCAGCAATTCGAACAGTTCAACCGCCGCTTTGCCTTTGTCGTGCACGATATCAAGAACCTCGTCAGCCAGCTCAGCATATTGGCGCGCAATGCCGAACGCCATGCAGAAAAACCCGAATTCCGCGCCGACATGATCGACACGCTGCGCTCATCGGTGGACAAGATGAACGAGCTGCTTGCGCGTCTGTCGCAGCACAACAAATCGCGCCATGCGCAGCCTGTCGCCATTGACATCGGCGAGGCGGTGATGAACGCAGTGCACGAAAAGCGGCTGGTCTATCCGGTCGATGCGCAACTGACGCCAGGATATTTCGCCGTCGCCGATGCCGCGCGGCTCGACACGATTATCGGGCATCTGCTGCAGAACGCCATTGAGGCAACACCCGATGGTTCGCCTGTCCGCATCACCTGCCGTGCGCAAGGCGACGATATCGCAGTCAACATCACCGACAGTGGCGTCGGGATGAGCGAGGGCTTTATCGCCAAACAATTGTTCAAGCCGTTCGAGTCCACCAAGGAAGGCGGCTTTGGCATCGGCGCCTATGAAGCACGCGCGCTGGCGATGTCGATGGGCGGGCAACTGCGTGTCGACAGCCGCGCTGGCAAAGGCACGACCTTTACGCTTTTGCTCCCCGCAGCACGCGAAGGCAGCGGACAACATTCTCTCGAAGAGGCGGCTTGATCATGGGTGAAGCACGGCAAAAATTGTTAATCGTCGAGGATGATCTCGGGCTGCAGAAGCAGCTCAAATGGTCCTATGAGGATTTCGAGGTTTTCTGCGCCGCTAACCGTGACGAGGCGATGGCGTTGTTGCGGTCGGAAGAACCCGACGTCGTGACGCTCGATCTCGGCCTGCCGCCAGATCCGGACGGCGTGAGCGAAGGTTTTGCCGTGCTCGATGAGATGCTGAAGCTGAAGCCCGATACCAAAGTCATCGTTGCCTCGGGTCATGGCGCGAAGGAAAGCGCGTTGCGCGCAATTTCCGCAGGGGCATGGGACTTTTACCAGAAGCCGGTCGAAATCGATGAGCTGCACCTGATCGTCAAACGCGCCTTCCATGTCCGCCAGCTCGAATTGCAGAACGAGAAATTGCAACAGCCCGATGCCGGCGGCGAATTGTTATTGGGTTCGCTTATTTCGGCCTCGCCCGAAATGGTGAAGGTCGCGCGCACCATCGAACGCGTCGCGCCGACCGACGTGTCGGTGATGCTCTTGGGCGCGAGCGGCACTGGCAAGGAATTGCTGGCACGCGGGCTCCACAATGCAAGCGGCCGCGCCGACAAGCCATTCGTTGCGATCAACTGCGGTGCGATCCCTGAAAACCTGCTCGAATCCGAACTGTTCGGGCATGAAAAGGGTGCCTTTACCGGCGCGGTCAAGATGACCGAGGGCAAGGTTGAAATGGCCGATGGCGGAACGCTTTTCCTTGATGAGGTTGGCGATATTCCGTTGCCGTTGCAGGTCAAATTGCTGCGTTTCTTGCAAGAGCGGAATTTCGAACGGATTGGCGGACGCAAGTCGATTGCGGTCGATGTCCGCGTCGTGTGTGCGACGCACCGCAATCTCAACCAGATGATCAAGGACCAGAGTTTCCGCGACGATCTTTATTACCGCCTCGCCGAAGTGACGGTGGCGATTCCGTCGCTGATAGAGCGCACGGGCGATGCGGTGCTGCTCGCCAAACATTTCGTGGCGAAATTTGCGCGCGAGATGAACCCGTCGATCAAGGGCATGTCGGGCAGCGCGATGAGCGCCATCGACCAGTGGAAATGGCCCGGCAATGTCCGCGAGCTGGAAAACCGCATCAAGCGCGCCGTGATCATGGCCGATGGCAAATTCGTCACCGCCGAAGACCTCGACTTTGGCGACGAGGATGATGACGATTTGCTGCTCAACCTGAAAGCAGCGCGCGAGACTGCGGATCGCAAAGCCATCAAGCGCGCGATTTCGCGGACCGAGGGCAATATTTCGAGCGCGGCCAAGCTGCTGGGCATCAGTCGCCCGACGCTGTATGATTTGCTCAAACAATATGACCTGCAGGTCTGAAGGCGTTTGAGCAATGCGGCGCAAGCCCCTTTGGATATTTGCGGCTTTGCTGGCGGTCGGCGCTGGCGGGACGTTTCTGTTTTCGGGTTCGCCGCAAGCTGACGCCAAAACTGCATTCGCCGAGGCGCAGCAGCATCTGAAAACCGGCGACCTGCGCGCGGCGCGGGTGGCGTTGCTGAATGCGGTCAAGGTTGACCCGAAATCGCGTGCCGCTCTGATGGCGCAGGCCGAAGTGTCGCTGGCGCTGTTCGATGCCGCGTCTGCGCAAGTCGCGCTGGAACGGGCATTGGCGATTGGCGTGCCGAAGCCGCAAATCGCGCATCTGCTTGGGTCAGGCTTACTGGATGCAGGGCGAGCTTGCCGATGCCGAAACGGTTCTGACCGAAAACAAATATTCCCGCTGCCAACCGCGCTTATGCACGGCGTATCCTCGGCCGCGTCCAGATGGACAAGGGCGATACAGTCGCGGCGCTGGCGAGTTTCGACGAAGCCATTCAGCCTGGCACCCGACGACAGCCGCAACTGGACCGATCTCGGGCGACTGCGCTTTGTCCTTGCGAACCAAAAGGGAGCCATCGAAGCGGTCGAGCGCGCTTTGCAACTCGACCCGGAAGATGTTCGCGCGCTGGAATTTCGCGGGGTACTGATGCGCTCGCAATTCGGCGTGGTGGCGGCCTTGCCGTGGTTCGAGCGCGGGTTGCAGATTGCGCCGAGCGATGTGCCATTGCTGGAGGAATATGCGCTGACCTTGGGCGAGGCGGGGCGCTATCGCGATATGCTAACACAGGCGCGCAAGATTGTCGGCCTCGATAGGGGCAATCCGAAGGCCTATTATATGCAGGCGGTGCTGGCCGCGCGGGCCGGGAACTGCACGCTGGCGAAGCGGATATTGCCGAAGGCGGGGAGCAATTTCACCGAACTGCCCGGGCCGATGTTGCTCGACGCGATTTGCGAACTCGAACTGGGCAACACCAACCGCGCGGTCGACCAGCTACAGCGGTTACTGGCGCAGCAACCGCGCAACCGGCGGGTGCGGACCTTATTGGCGCAGGCGCTGTACAAAGCGGGGCAGCCGCTTGATGCGCTCGACACGATCCGCGAAATAGCCGCGCGACCCGATGCCGACAGCTACAGCCTGATGCTGACCGCGCGCGCTTTTGCCGCGAGTGGTCAGCCCCAACGCGCGGTCGATCCGCTCAACGATGCGGCGGTGTCGGTGGTGCGTCCGGCGCAGCCTTTGCCCGAGCCGGTATCGCTGATCGGGGCAGCCGATGCAGCGCGGCGCGAACCTGAGAATGCGCGGGCAGTATTGCCTTATATCCGCTTGCTGGCCGCGGCGGGCGAGCTGGATGCTGCGTTTGTCGAGGCCGCGCGGCTTGCAAGCCAGCAATGCAGGCGTGGCCGACGCGCACCTGATTGTCGGCGATATCGAAAACGCGCGCGGCAATTTGCAAGCCGCCATTACCGCTTATGATCAGGCGCGGGCGATCAGCTTTACCGAACCGGTGATGCTGCGCCTCGTCGATGCGATTGCGCGGACGGGCGACCAGAAGGCGGCTGACGAAACGCTGGCGGCGTATCTGGCTTACAACCCGACCAATCTGACCGCGCTCCGGCTGGCAGGCTATCGCAACCTCGATGCGCGGCTATGGGGCAATGCGATTATTCTGCTCGAACGCGTGAAGGCGAAAGTCGGCCATAATGACAGCGTGCTGCTCGCCAATCTGGCGCGGGCGTATGCTGGGGCAGGGAAGCTCGATAAGGCGACCGAATATGCCGCGATTGCCTATCGTGTCGCGCCCGCCAATGCGATGGTGACCAAGGTCTATGCCGATGTGCTGAAACGGTCTGGCAAACGACCCAAGGCGGCGCGCGAACTGGCGGCCAAGGTCATTAGCGCAATCAGCTGAGCGCGAGTAATTCCGCAGGATCGATCCCGGCGCGTTGCATTTGCGCCTTTACATCGGGCCAGACATTTTTGAAGAAATGGTCGCGTTCGGACCCGCGCAGTTTCGAAACCGCACCCGACGCGACAAACAGCCCGACCCCGCGTTTGACATCGACAAGGCCGCTGTCCTGAAACAACTGATATGCCTTGGCGACGGTCAGCGGGTTTGCGCCTTGGTCGGCGGCAAAAGCGCGGACCGAGGGCAGCATGTCGCCTTCTTTGTAATCGCCATCGAGAATTGCCGCGGCAATCACATCGCGGAGTTTGAGGTAAACCGGTTTGGCGTCATTTTTCATCGGCCCCTTACTGCCATAATACAGTAGGTCGCGTCAACATGACAGTTTTATGGCCAAGACCCGACAATATCGGTTGGGTCGGGCCGGGGGCGTTCTTCGAGCGGTTGTCCGGGGGTGCCGATGAAGAAGAAGCCCGCGATTTGTTCGTCACCTTGGCAGAGGACCGCGCGCACGGTCGCGTCGTAGCATGCCCAGCCGGTAATCCAGCTTGCGACAAAGCCATGCGCATGGGCGGCGTGGAGCAGGTTCATGCCCACCGCGCCGACGCTCATCTGCTGTTCCCATAAAGGGATTTTGGCGCTTGGTTGCGGGGCGAAGAGCAGGATGACGAGTGTCGGGGCCATCAATGCAGGCGCGACTGCGGCCTCGATCTGCGCGGCGCGTGCGTCGGGGTTGGCGGTGATGAAGGCATCGCCGAGCAACTTCGCCAGTGCGGGACGGTCCTCGACCTTGATGAACCGCCACGGGAATAGCTTGCCATGATCGGGGGTGCGCATCGCGCTTTGCAGGATGCGGTCGAGCGTTGCCTCGTCTGGTCCGGGTTCCACCATATCGCGCGGTTTGCCCGAGCGGCGGGTTTCGAGATAGGCTGGCGACCGAGGAGAGATTATTGAACATCCGTTGTCATTCGTCGATTTTCGGGCTTCCGCGCAATAAAATTCTTCACAGCCGCAATTTTTGCGTTAGGTTTGCGCCATCCGCTCGGGGAGAGCAGCAAAAATTTGAAGAAGTGGGGATCGCGTGACCGATATGAAACCAATGGGCCTATGGGCCGAAGGCGACTGGATTGCAGCCATTGCCGTTGTCGTACTGGGCATTTTTCTGGCGATAGGCGCAAAGATCGCCATCCAGAAAGAGCCCGAATTCGCAGGCCATCCCAAGGGCCTCTACATGCTGTTCTTCGCCGAAATGTGGGAGCGGTTTTCCTATTACGGGATGCGCGCCATCCTGATTTTCTACCTGACGCAGCATTGGCTGTTTTCGGATAGCAAATCGAGTTTGGTCTACGGCGCTTATACCAGCCTCGTTTACATCACGCCCGTTCTCGGCGGCTATCTTGCCGACCGTTATCTCGGACAGCGCAAAGCGGTTTTGTTTGGCGGCATCCTCTTGGCCATCGGCCACAGCCTGATGGCGGTTGAAGGAACCGGCGGGCAGGACGATCCGACGATCAATGTGTTCTGGATGGCGCTTGCCTTCATCATCGTCGGCTCGGGCTTTTTGAAGGCCAACATCTCGGTGATGGTCGGGCAGCTCTACAAGCTGACAGATGTCCGCCGTGATGCGGCTTACACGATTTTCTACATGGGGATTAACGTCGGCGCGGCTTTGGGCACGATTACCGTCGCCTATCTCGGCCAGACGATTGGCTGGGGCTGGGGCTTCGGGCTTGCCGGCATCGGCATGTTGCTTGGGCTTGTGGTGTTCGTACTCGGCAAGGCGGCATTGGGCGGCGTGGGAGAAGCGCCAAAGCTGCTTTCCAAATCGAAGGAAATGACGCTCTACGCAATTGGCCTTGGTGCGGTGGCGGTCATTTGGGCGCTGGTGCAGTATCAGGATGTTATCCAAGGGCTGCTCGTGGTGTCCGGCATATCGCTGCTCGGCTATGTGCTCTATGAAAGCTTCAAGCTGGAAAAGGAACCGCGTGAACGCATGTTTGCGATCCTGTTCCTGATCTCGCTCAACCCCATTTTCTGGGGTCTGTTCGAGCAGGCGGGTGGGTCGATGAACCTGTTCACAGATCGCTTTGTTGATCGCGGCGGTGTCCCAGCGGGGATTTTCCAGTCGATCAATCCGATCTATATCATCCTGCTGGCACCGTTGTTCGCAGGCCTGTGGCAGTGGTTGGGCCGCAAGGGCAAGGAACCGTCGGCACCGGCAAAGTTCGGCCTCGCTCTGGTCCAGATGGGACTTGCCAATCTCGTCCTCGTTTGGGGCGCGGAAGCTTATGGCCTTGCCGCGATGACGCCGGTCATTCTCGTGTTCATGTATTATCTGTTGGCCACCACCGCAGAGCTTTGCCTGTCACCGGTCGGCCTGTCCGCGATGAACCGGCTTGCGCCGAAATTCCTCGCCTCGCTCATCATGGGTGCTTGGTTCTACATGACCGCAGTCGGTAATTTCGTCGCTGGCAAAATTGGCGAGGCAACTGGCGGGCATGATGGCGAGATGACCAAACAGGGCCTGCTCGATGTCTATGAGCTGTTCGGTTACATCTCCATCGGTGTGGCGGTGGTTGTGTTGCTGCTCTCGCCCATGGTTAAGCGCTGGATGCATCTCGACACGCTGCGTGACGAGCCGCTTGAGGGCAACAAGGAAGCTGGCGAGCCGCAGGCTGCGGGTATTCACCCCACGACTACAGGGAACTAAATAATGCGTTTGACGGGTAAGGCCGCGTTTGCGGTTGCAGGAATAGTTGCGCTCACTTTGAGCGGTTGCGGGGCGAAGGAAGATGCACCGGCTACGGCCTCGGCTAAGCCTGCCGCAAAGCCGCCCGCGCCTTTCCCGTCAACCTATAAGGCCTATCCGGGCACCGCGACCGCCATCCGCAACGTCACCATTTATGACGGCGAGGGCGGGAAGATCGATAATGGCGTATTGTTCATGTCGGGCGGCAAGATCAGCAGCGTCGGTGGGCCGGAAACGCCGATTCCTGCTGATATTGCGGTGTTTGACGGCGCGGGCAAATTCGTGACGCCGGGCATAATCGATATCCATAGCCATCTGGGCGACTATCCGTCGCCTTCGGTCGAGGCGCATAGCGACGGCAATGAAGCGACCTCGCCGACCACGCCCGAAGTTTGGGCAGAACATAGCGTCTGGCCGCAAGATCCCGGGTTTCAGCCGCGCGCTGGCCAATGGCGGGGTGACGGCGTTGCAGGTATTGCCGGGTTCGGCGAACCTGATGGGCGGGCGTTCTGTCGTGCTGAAAAACGTCTATGCGCGAACGGTGCAGGGCATGAAATTTCCCGGCGCGCCTTATGGTATGAAGATGGCGTGCGGCGAAAATCCAAAGCGCGTTTACGGCGCAAAGGGGCGGATGCCATCGACGCGAATGGGCAATGTTGCGGTCAATCGCCAGACATGGATCAAGGCGCAAGAGTATAAGAAAAAGCGCGACTAGCGGCAAGGAATATACCCGCGACCTCGGCATGGAAACATTGGCAGGTGTTCTGGATGGCGAGATCAGCATCCAGAACCACTGCTACCGCGCCGATGAAATGGCCATCGTCCTCGATATGGCCAAGGAGTTCGGGTACAAGGTCTCGACCTTCCACCACGCGGTCGAAAGCTACAAGATCGCCGACCTGTTGCGCGATAACGGGGTGTGTTCAGCGGTTTGGGCCGACTGGTGGGGTTTCAAGATGGAATCCTATGATGCGATCCCCGAAAATGCCGCGATCCTGCACAATACCGGCGCGTGCGTGATTATCCATTCGGATGACGAAAACCAGATCCAGCGGTTGAACCAGGAAGCCGCGAAGGCGCAGGCCGACGGGCGGCGGATGGGCATTAACATCAGCGATGCCGAAGTCATCAAATGGCTGACCTATAACCCCGCCAAGGCGCTTGGCATTGGTGACAAGACCGGCAGCCTGAAGCCCGGCAAGATGGCAGATGTTGTGCTGTGGAACGGCAACCCGTTAAGCGTCTATGCGCGGCCCGAAAAGGTCTGGATCGACGGCGCGCTGATGTTCGATGCGAAGGATCCGAAACGGCGTCCGGTGAGCGATTTCGAGCTTGGCCAACCCGGTGAAGGAGATGTGAAATGATCCGCCTTCGCCAAGGCTTCGGCGTAAAAGCCCGCTTTCTCCTTACAGCAGCAGCGGCATTGGCCGCTATTTCATCGCCCGCCTTCGCTGAAACCATTGCCATAACCGGCGGAAAAGTCGTCATCGGCGACGGCAGCGCGCCCATTGACGGGGGCACCGTCATCGTTCGTGACGGCAATATCGTCGCAGCGGGTGCTGGCGTCGCGGTTCCGGCGGGCGCGCGGCAGATCGATGCCAGCGGCAAATGGGTCACACCCGGCGTGTTTGCTGGATTTACCCGTCTTGGCCTCGCCGAGGTTGATGCCGTCAACGGCGCGAACGACAAAAGCGGCGGCAAGAGCGGCTTTTCGGCTGCTATCGACATCGCACCCGCCATCGACCCGTTCCGCACGCCCTTCGCTGTTAATCGCAGCGCCGGCGTAACCCGCGCGGTCGTCGCGCCTGAAGGTAATGGCACCATCTTTGCTGGGCAGGGCGCAATTGCCGATCTCGGCGCGGACAGCAATGCCGTGGTCAAACCGCGCGCCTTCCAGTTCGCCGAATTCGGTGAGGCAGGCGCACAAAGTTCGGGCGGAAGCCGTGCAGGCAACCACTTGCATTTCCGCGCCATGCTGCGCGAGGCGCAGGATTACGCCGCGAACCGCAATGTTTTTGATGACGAGTTGCTCAAGGCCGAGGATGCCAAAGCCTTGCTCGCGGTATTGCGCGGTGACGTCAGGCTACTCGTGCATGTCGAGGGCGCGAACGATATGCTTCGGCTCATCGAGCTGAAACGCGAATTTCCGGGCGTAAAAATGGTCTTTGTCGGTGTTACCGAAGGCTGGCGCGTTGCGGCGCAATTGGCGCAGGCTGGCATTCCGGTGATTGCTTCGGCGCTCAACGATTTGCCCGCCTCATTTGAAATGGTCGGCGCGACGCAAAGTAATATCGGGCGGATGAAGGACGCAGGCGTACAGGTCGCAATCGGCATGATCAACGACCGCGATTCGCACCAGCTGCGCTACACCACGCAATATGCGGGCAATCTGGTCAGCCTTGAAAGCGTCCCGAACGCGACCGGACTGAGCTGGAACGAGGCTTTTGCCGCGATCAGCTCGGTGCCCGCCGATATTATGGGTGTTGGTGACCGTTATGGCAGCCTGAAAGCAGGGCGCGCTGGCGATGTTGTCGTCTGGGACGGTGATCCGCTCGAACTGTCGAGCGCGCCAACGACAGTCATCATCGACGGCATCGAACAACCGCTCGGCAACCGCCAGATGCGACTACGCGACCGCTACGCGCGACCAACCGAAGGGAATTTGCCCAAGGCTTATGACAGGTAAATATTGGGTCTGCTAAGCGCAGTTTTTCTCGGGGGCGGGAGAAACGGATTTTGAGTTCTTACAACATGCTTGCCTTGGCTTGCGCGGCTTTTGTCGGCAGCCATTTCCTGATGTCGCATCCGTTGCGTCGCCAACTGGTCTGGCGGCTTGGCGCAAGTGGATTTGCTTTGGTCTATTCGGCCATCTCGCTCGTCCTGTTTTACTGGATGGTGGTTGAGTTCGGGCGTGCGCCGAAGGGCGAGGCGTTTTGGCCCGTCGGTGATATCTTGTGGGGCGTTGCGAGCGCGCTGACGTTGCTGGCGGCGATATTGTTCACTGGCTCTTTTGTTCGCAACCCGTCCTTTCCCGGAATGCCGGACGGTATGGCAGCGCAGGAGCCCTTCGGAGTTTTTCGCGTGACGCGGCACCCGATGATGTGGGGCTTTGCATTATGGGGCGTCGCGCACATCCTCGTCGCGCCGCGTGTCGATAATTTCATCTTTGCGGGCAGCATCATATTCCTCGCGCTGGTCGGTGCGAAGGCACAGGAAATGAAAAAGGCAAAGCTGGTGGGTGTCGAATGGGACGCGTGGCTGCGCCGGACGAGTTTCGGGTTACAGTTGTCGGCGTTGGCGCGCGTGGGTTTCGGGCCTTGGCTTGCCGGTTTACTGCTTTGGTCGGCAGCGACCTGGGCACATCCGTATCTGGGCGTCGCGGGGGCGGGGTTGTTCCGCTGGTTTAGCTTCTAGCGCAGCACAATCTTTAATCCGCGTTCGCCATAATGCTGGCGTGCGGTACTGCGCCCACCTTGTCCTTTTCAGACGCTTCGATTACCGTAGCGAGCGCGACATCCATCTGGACATTGCCTGTGGTGCGGAAAATGTCGGGCAGCGTTTCGACCGCGATGAGCAGGGCAAGCGGCTCGACCGGAATGCCTAGGGCCAGACAGATTGGTGCAATCGAGGTCACGAAACTGACCGTACCGGGAAGGCTGACAGCACCCATGGAGGTGAGCGCGGCGATGAAGATCGCGAAGCTATAGTCGAAGGCATCAAGTTCGACGCCGAACCAGTTCGCGACATAGAGCGCGACCGCGAGGTTCATGGCAGGGCCGGTGACACGAAGCAAAGCGACCGCCATCGGCAGAACGAGTCCCGCTGTCGACTCACGAACGCCCAGCGCCTCCGCCTTTTTGAGCATTAGCGGCAGGCTGGCGAGCGAGGATTGGGTCGATACCGCGAAAGCCTGAACCGGTGCAATCTGGCGGGCATAGTCGGTGAAGCGGACCTTGCCTGCCAGCACCGCGACGGGATAGGCAAATGCGCCGACGACGATGCCGACCATGGAGACGATTATGATATAGTGCGCGACTGCGCCCAATGCCGCGAAGCCGGAGCGCGCACCGACGACGAAGGCCAATGCGAAGACGCCGATGGGCGCGAGTTTAAGCACCCATTCGATGACAATCACCATCGCATCGGCCAACGCCTCGAAAAATCCGCCCATTTGTGTGCGCGGGCCTTGCGCGAGACGCGTGACGGCGAACGCAAAGGTCAGCGTAAAGATGAGCAAGGGCAGGATCGAATCATTCACTGCTGCTGCAATCGGGTTGGTTGGCACAAGCGCGACGATGAAATCGCGCAATGCAGGCTGTTCGGCGACTGCAGGTGCCGTTGTGAGCGCGGCGCGCAAGGCGGCCGCGCTTTCGGCGGGCATTGGCCACAGCTGAAGGAATAACGGCGTCAGCAATGCGCCCATCGCCGCCGACAGCACCATCATCGACACGATCCATGTCACCGTGCGTGCCGCCATCGGCCCCGCGCGCGCGGCTTCAGCACTTTTTACAATCCCAGTGACAAGCAATGCGACCACAAGGGGTACTACGGTCATCCGAAGCCCGTTAAGCCAGAGCGAACCGACAATATCGAGCCAGTATGCGATCTGCTCCCCTGTGCCGGGCGCTTGTGCAGCTGCGAGAATGCCGAGCAAAAGGCCGACGACAAGGGCGATAAGGATACGGGTGGCGTTTGACATGCAACGAGGTCTTGCCAGCCCGCTTGCCGCTATGCAAGGGAGAGCGCAGTTGATTGCGGCAGGTAACAAGAACAGGAAGCAGATGGCACGCAAATATTTCGGAACCGACGGGATCAGGGGCCGCACCAATATCGGCGCAATGACGCCCGAAATGGCGATGAAGGTCGGGCAGGCGGCAGGTGCACATTTCCTGCGCGGCGACCATAAGCACCGCGTTGTCATCGGCAAAGACACGCGGCTTTCGGGCTATATGATCGAAAATGCGCTTGTTGCCGGTTTCACGAGCGTCGGCATGGATGTGGTGCAGTTTGGGCCGATCCCGACGCCTGCCGTGGCATTGCTCACGCGTTCGATGCGTGCTGATTTAGGCGTGATGATTTCGGCCAGCCATAACCCGTATGAAGATAATGGCATCAAGCTGTTCGGCCCGGATGGCTTCAAGCTATCGGACGCCGATGAAATGGCTATCGAAGCGTTGCTCGACCAGCCTGCAAAGCTCGCCGATGCGACTGACGTTGGTCGGGCAAGGCGGATCGAGGACAGTCGTGGGCGCTATATCCATGCGATCAAAGCATCGTTGGCCGAACATATCCGGTTCGACGGTCTTCATGTGGTGCTCGATTGTGCCAATGGTGCAGCCTATCAGGTCGCCCCGACGGCGATCTGGGAATTGGGAGCCAAGGTCACTTCAATAGGCGTCACGCCCAATGGCAAGAATATCAACGACAAGGTCGGATCGACTCATGTCGCAACCTTGCAGGAGACGGTGGTGTCGTCGGGCGCAGATATCGGGATTGCGCTCGATGGCGATGCCGACCGCCTGATCGTTGTCGATGAAAAGGGCCGCGTTGTCGATGGCGACCAATTGATGGCGCTGCTCGGTACAGCGATGAGCAGAGCAGGCAAGCTGACCGGCGACGGGATTGTAGCTACCGTGATGTCGAACCTCGGCTTGGAGCGGTATCTGGAAAGCCAGCATCTGAAATTGGTGCGGGCCAAGGTTGGCGATCGCTACGTGCTGGAGGAAATGCGCAGGCACGGCATCAATGTTGGCGGTGAGCAGTCGGGGCATATGATATTGCTCGACCATGCGACCACAGGAGATGGCACGATTGCCGCGTTGCAGGTGCTAGCGCAATTGGTCGAAAGCGGAAAACCGGCGAGTGAGGTTTTGCATCTGTTTGATCCCGTTCCGCAGCTTTTGAAGAATGTCCGTTTCTCGGGCGGCAAGCCGCTTGAGAATGCAGATGTGCAAGCCGTCATTGCCGCTGCCGAAGCCGAACTTGCGGGCAAGGGCCGTCTTGTCATCCGTCCGTCCGGCACCGAACCCGTCATCCGCGTCATGGCCGAAGGCGACGATGCGGCGCAGGTCGAGCGGGTCGTCGATAGCATCTGCGACGCGGTTAGAGCCGCTGCCAGCTGATGCAATCCGATAAAACCGCCCGTATCCTGATCATCGCTGGCTCGGATAGTGGCGGGGGGGCCGGCATTCAGGCGGATATCAAAACCGTGACGATGCTGGGCGGCCATGCGATGACGGCGATCACCGCGATCACCGCGCAGAATACGCTGGGTGTCGATGCGGTGCACCAAGTGCCGACGCAGATGGTTGTCGACCAGATTTCGGCGGTCGTCAGCGATATCGGTGTCGATGCGGTCAAGATTGGCATGATCGGCAGCGCGGATACCGCGCACGCGGTGGCGGATAGCCTGGCTGAACTGTCCTGTCCGATTGTTTTCGATCCGGTGATGGTTGCGAGCAGCGGTGCGGTATTGGCGGATGCTGATACGATTTCGGCGTTCGAGCGGTTGATGCGGATCGCGACGCTGACAACACCCAATTTGCCGGAATTGAAGGCATTGGGCGGCAAGGACGCGCTTCTGGCGACGGCAAATTCCGTTGCTGATCAAGGGCGGGCATTCCGACGACGACGAAATTGTAGATGAGCTGCACATCGCGACGGAGCAAGAGACGAGCTGGAGCGACCCACGCATCGAAACGCGCAGCACGCACGGCACAGGCTGCACTTTGGCGACGGCCATTGCGACCGGTCTGGGGCAGGGAATGGAGCTTGTTTCCGCGATTGAACGCGCCCGCCTATTTGTTCGCCTTGCGCTGCATGACGCGCCGGGCCTTGGGCAAGGACATGGTCCGATGGGGCATCAGTCGGTCCGCGAGGACGCGATGGTCGCTGGCCCGTCGCTCAATCAGGTCACCGTGGGTTGCCGCGATTACCGGGCATCGGTCGATTTTTACAAGGCGCTGGGGCTGCAGCAGATCGTTGATAGCCCGTCCAATGGCTATGCGCGGTTCGAAGTGCCCAATGGCGTGACTTTTTCGATTCATGCCAGCGATGACTGCTGCACCTCGACTGTGGTGTATTTCGAAAGCAAACGGCTCGACGCATGGGTGACCGAGCTTGCCAGCCAAGGCTATGTCTTCGAACAAATGCCGCAAGACGAAGGCTGGGGCTGGCGTGAGGCGCGGTTGTTCGATCCGGCGGGGAATTTGGTCTGCCTGTATAATGCGGGCGAGAACCGGCGCTATCCGGCATGGCGGATATGAATTGTCGGCGTTGACGAAGGCGGGCAGGGGGCCGCTGGCCGGGCCGGTCGTGGCTGCTGCGGGCTCGTGTTTTGTGTGACGAGGCGGCATAGTGCGGGCCTGGACTGACAGCAAGAAGATCTGACAGCCAAGACGACGCGCGCGAGCTCTGGAAGCGCAAATCAAAGCGAAGTGCCGCTGGGCCGTCGGCTTATGCGTCGGTGGAGGAAATTGACGCGCTCAACATCCTGCAAGCCACCATGCTCGCCATGGCGCGCGCGGTGGAGGCGTTGGCAGTTGAGCCAGCGCTTGTCATGGTCGATGGCAACCGCCTGCCGCGCTGGCGTTACAACGCGCAAGCCGTCATCGGCGGCGATGCCATCCACCCCTGTATCTCGGCCGCCAGCATCATTGCCAAGGAGCATCGCGACCGGATCATGGTCGCGGCCGATGCCGATTATCCCGGCTATGGCTGGGCATCAAACAAGGGCTATGGCGCGGCGGTGCATATGGATGCGTTGCGGCAGTTGGGGCCAACGCCGCTGCACCGCAAAAGCTTTGCGCCGGTGGCACAGATGCTTTTGGTGTAACGGATTGTAAAATCTTCAAGGGTGAGTCCTTCGGGCAACACCACCACCGGTTGAGTCCATCTGGAATCGCCAAACTCCATATCTTGTGCCGGACTCGTTTCGTTCCTGCCATATGCTGCGGCATTAACCATATATTACCAGCTTTGCCGCAGATTAACGGCCTTGACGTTAAGCATTGGAGGACTCATCGCGAGGCCTTCGACGCCAACGGGAGTGGGCAATGGGTGTATTAGAACGGATAAAACCAGCCACGACGTTGCGCGCGATCGCGCCGGAATTGCCGCTGAACCAGATATTGCGGATGGACTGTATCGAAGCGATGCGCTCGCTGCCCGATGCCTGCATCGACATGGTATTCGCCGACCCGCCCTATAATCTGCAATTAGGCGGCGATTTGCTGCGGCCTGATAACAGCAAGGTCGACGCGGTCGACGATGCCTGGGACAAGTTCGACAGTTTTGCGATTTATGACAAGTTCACGCGCGAATGGCTGGCCGAAGCGCGGCGTATATTGAAGCCCAATGGTTCGCTCTGGGTCATCGGCAGCTATCACAATATTTTTCGCGTTGGCACGGCGGTGCAGGATGCGGGCTACTGGATATTGAACGATATTGTTTGGCGCAAATCGAACCCTATGCCCAATTTCAAGGGCACGCGTTTTACCAATGCGCACGAGACTCTGATCTGGGCGTCGAAGAGCGAGAAGTCGAAATATACCTTCAACTATCGCGCGATGAAGACGCTCAATGACGAATTGCAGATGCGGTCCGACTGGCTGATCCCGATTTGCGGCGGGCAGGAGCGTTTGAAACGCAACGGCACCAAGGCGCATCCGACGCAAAAACCGGAAGCATTGCTTTACCGGATATTGCTTGCGTGCACCAAACCAGGCGATGTCGTGCTCGATCCGTTTTTCGGTACTGGAACGACCGGCGCAGTAGCGCGGCGTCTGGGCCGCGACTGGATCGGGTGCGAGCGCGAGAGTGTCTATTGCGAAGTCGCCGAGGAACGCATTGCTGCTGCCCTGCCGCTGGATGAAAGCGCGCTGAAAACCATGCAGTCACCCAAGTCGGCGCCAAAAGTTGCCTTCGGACAACTGGTCGAGGCGGGCTACTTGACGCCGGGCGCAAAACTTTATGACAAAAAGCGCCAGTTCGAGGCAACGGTGCGGGCAGACGGTTCGCTCGGTTGCGGCAATGTCGATGGCTCAATCCACAAGGTCGGCTCGACGATCCAGAATGCGCCGAGCTGCAATGGCTGGACCTACTGGCATTATGATGCGCCCGATGGCGCGATGAAACCGATTGACGATTTGCGCCAAACCTATCTGCTCGCCACCGAACCGTGACCGGACTTTACCTTCGTCCGACTGGCTTTGTTGAAAGTCCGCAGCGCCATGACGGCGCGACCGCGCGGCTTGCCGGAACGATGCTGTGGTTTTCGCAGATCGAGTTTACCGACAGAGGAGCTTGCCGACGCTTAATAGAAGTGCGCGAATGGGACGCGTTTGTTGCTACCTTGCCCGGTGAAAAAAAAGCGCGTGCGACGCTGCTTTACGCGCGCATGACCGCGCCACGTGCGGCGTTGCAGATGGGCCAACGGACCATCCGCCTCGACCAGCCACAGGTCATGGGCATCATCAACATGACGCCCGACAGTTTTTCCGATGGCGGCAAAAATGCTGACATTGATGCTGCTGCCGACGCAGCCTTTGCCATGACCAGCGCGGGTGCAGCGATGATCGATATCGGCGGTGAATCGACGCGTCCGGGTGCGCCTGTGGTGTGGGAAGGCGACGAAATTGCGCGCGTCGAGCCGCTCATCAAACGTCTGGCCGCATCGGGCACCGCACTTTCCATCGACACGCGCAAGGCGGCGGTAATGGAGGCGGCGGTTGCTGCCGGTGCCACGATGATCAACGATGTTTCCGCATTATTGTATGATGACCGCGGGCTCGAAATCGCCAAAGCGTTGGATGTGCCGGTAGTCCTGATGCACGCGCCGAGCCAAGGCTCTGACCCGCACAAGGGTGGCGACTATGACGATGTCGTTGCTCGATGTGTTTGACTGGCTTGAGGCGCGCGTCGATGCGGTCGAAGCTGCGGGCATTTCGCGCGACAAGTATTCTGGTCGATCCGGGTATCGGTTTCGGCAAGTCGCTGGCGGAGAATCTTGCAATTATCAACAATCTGTCGATCTATCACGGCCTGGGCTGTGCGATCTTGTTCGGAGCAAGCCGCAAGCGGATGATCGGCGCGCTCTCGAACGAAGCGACGGTTGAACAACGGCTTGGCGGCTCGATCTTCCTTGCGATGAAAGCCGTCGAACAAGGCGCACAAATCGTCCGCGTACACGATGCCGCTGAAACCGTGCAGGCAGTGCAGGTCTGGCGCGGATTGCGCGATGCGGCTCTGACGGCACGTATCTGAGTCTACCGCGCTTTGACTGCATTGACCGGTAGCTGATAATCGCGAATGCTCACGCTTCGTAAATGGAGCGCCAAGCATGACTGCCAAATATATCGTCGCCTATATCGCAACGGGAATCGCCTTTGCCGCCATCGACAGCATCTGGCTGCGGAGTATGTATACGCGGCTCTATCAGCCCGAAATCGGCGAGCTGATGATGAAGGGCGGCTTCCGCATGGGGCCTGCCATCGTCTTTTATCTGCTCTACATCCTCGGCATGATGATTTTCGCGGTTGGTCCTGCGTTGCAGTCGGGGAAGTGGCAAACGGCGCTCATCTGGGGCGCGTTGCTCGGCTTTTTCTGCTATATGACTTATGATTTGACCAACCACGCCACGATGAAGGTGTGGAGCACCAAGGTAACGGTGCTTGATATCCTTTGGGGGACGTTTTTGACGGGTTCTGCGTCGGTGGTGGGTTACTGGATAACCACCGCTTATTATGGGTAAGTCACCTTAAGCGACGTCGCTGATCCCGAGGTCAGCCAGCTTGCGATACAGCGTCGAGCGGCCAATCCCCAAGCGCCGGGCAACTTCGGTCATACGGCCGCGATAATGGCCGATGGCAAGGCGGATGACGTCGGCTTCGATCTCTTCCAGCGGGCGCATATTGCCGTCTGCTTCGTAAAGCGTGACACCAATTCCGTCGTTTGCCCCGGCACCCGAAGAACCACCATTGCCGGGGACTCCGACCGCAGCCGAGATTTGCGGAAATTCTTCAGGCGTCAGCGCGTCGCGTTCGCACAGCACGGCGGCACGGAACAATGCGCTTTGCAGCTGCCGGACATTGCCGGGCCAGCTATAACCGCGCAGCATGGTAAGGGCCTCGTCGGTGATTCCAAGGCTGCGCAAACCGGGCTGGCTTGCCATGCGCCCGAGGAAATGACGGGCAAGCGCCGGAATGTCGCTGGTGCGTTCGCGTAATGGCGGAATTGTGAGTTGCACGACATTGAGGCGGTAGAACAGGTCCTCGCGGAAATCGCCTGCCTTCAGCTTTTCGGCGAGATTGCTGTTGCTCGCCGAAAGCAGCCGGACATCGATGCGGTAGCTGTGCGCCGCGCCCAGAGGCTGAATTTCGTTTTGCGTGAGCAGGCGGACGAGCCGCACCTGCGTTTCGGGCGGCAGATGATCGACCTCGTCGAGGAACACCGTCCCACCTTCGGCCTGTTGCAAGATCCCGACGCGGCGGTCGAAGGCACCTGCAAAGGCGTCCTTTTCATGCCCGAACAGAACCGAGTCCAACAGGCTTGGTGAAAGCGCGCCGCAATTGACTTTCAGGAAGGGCATTTTTGCCCGAGGGCTCGCGGCGTGGATCGCGTCGGCGACGACTTCCTTGCCGACGCCCGATTCGCCTTCGATAAAGATCGGCGCACGGCTGCGCGCGGCTTTGGCGGCGATAGCAAGCGCAGTGCGGAAGGCAGGGGCTGAGCCGATGATTTCTTCGAACGCCAACGCTTGCGTGATCTTCTCGGTCATCGGGTGGAGTTCGCCGAATTCCTTGCTCTTGTCCGACGCCATGCTGAGCGCGGCAATCAGGCGCTCGGCGGCGACGGGCTTGATGATGTAATCCGAAGCGCCTGCGCGCATGGCATCGATGGCGGCCTCGTTCGAGCCGATGGCGGTGAGCAGCAAGATCGGCAGAGCAGGACGGCGCGACTTCAATTCCGCGATCAGTGACGCCGAATCGGACCCTGGCACCCATTGATCGAGAATGATCGCGTCGAGCATCATCCCATCCTGCGTGCCCAACATCGCAATGGCGGTTTCGGAGTCGCGCGCAAAAACCGTGCGCCATCCGGCACGCGATGCGATAGCCGACAACAACCGGCACTGGGCCGGCTCGTCATCGACAAGCATCAACAATCTGGTCTCGCGCTCTAGCATCCAATGTCCATGAACGGGTTCAAGGAAAATTGTGGTAACGCAAAACGGTAAAGACCCGATTAAGCAGCTGGAGTAATTTCTTTCCGGCTGCTGGCTTGAGGATATCGAATTGAGCGGTTAAGGCAGTAGCCAAAGGAATAATGTATCGATGGAGGATATTATGGCAGACCAGCAGGATATGGGGCAGGCGGAGCAAAGCTATGCGATATTCAATTCGGTTTTCAAATGGGGCACTATAGCAGCCGCCATCACCACGATATTGGTCGTTGCGATCATCGCCAGCCGCGCCGCCTGACGTGGTGAAAATCGCCGTATTGAAGGAAACCGCCGCTGGCGAAACGCGCGTTGCTGCGTCGCCCGAAACGGTGAAAAAGTTCATTGCGCTTGGCGCTAGCGTTGCGGTTGAAGCGGGCGCGGGACTGTCGGCGTCGGTCAGCGATGCCGATTATGAAGCGATGGGCGCGTCGGTCGGCGCTGCGGCTGCGACCTTGAAGGACGCGGATATCATCCTTGGCGTGCAGGGGCCCGACCCCAAGGCACTGAAGGGAATGAAGTCCGGCGCTTGGTTGGTCGCCGGGCTTGATCCTTTCGGACAACGCGCGCGTATCGACGAATATGCCAAGGTCGGCGTCGAGGCGCTGGCGATGGAATTCATGCCGCGCATTACGCGCGCGCAGTCGATGGACATATTGTCGTCGCAGTCGAACCTGTCGGGATATAAAGCGGTTATTGAGGCGGCGTCGGTCTATGGCCGCGCTTTTCCGATGATGATGACCGCGGCGGGCACGGTGAGTGCGGCCAAGGCGTTCATCATGGGCGTTGGTGTTGCGGGCTTGCAGGCGATTGCGACGGCGCGGCGTTTGGGCGCTCAAGTGTCGGCCACCGACGTGCGGAGCGCGACCAAGGAACAGATTGAATCGCTCGGCGCCAAGGCAATTTTTGTCGAGAATGTCGCTGGCATCGAAGGCGAGGGCGCTGGCGGTTATGCGACCGAAATGTCCGACGAGTATAAGGCGGCGCAGGCGGAACTGGTCTCGAGCCATATCGCCAAGCAGGACATCGTCATCACCACCGCGCTGATCCCGGGCCGTCCGGCACCGCGCCTGATTTCAGATGCGCAGATCGCGACGATGAAGGCCGGGTCGGTGATTTTCGACCTCGCGGTGGCGCAGGGCGGCAATGTCGAAGGTTCGAAGCCTGACGAAGTCGTGGTCAAGCATGGCGTCAAAATCATCGGCTATGCCAACACGCCTGCGCATTTGGCCGCGGACACATCAGCACTATTTGCGCGCAACCTGTTCAACTTCCTCTCGGCCTTTTGGGACAAGGAAGCGGGCAGGCCGGTTTTGCCAGATGATGACGAGATTACGGCGGCGATCAGGCTTACCAAAGGTGGCGCGGTAGTCAGCGATAGGCTGTTGGGGTAATTTAGCGAAATGCGCGCCTCAACCGCCCTTCAACAGCTTAAAAAACTTGAAGCTGACCTTCGGGCAAAAGGTGTTTGCGCTTTGTACCTCTTTGGCTCCGTCGCACGCGGTGACGCCGGCCCTGACTTCAGATATTGATCTTTCTTTCGACATTGCACCCGATGTAAAATTCAGCCTTTTCGACCAAGCGCAAATCATGTGCGAGTTGACCGAGGCCTTGGGTACTAAGGTCGATCTAGTTCCGCGCCGCGCACTTCATCCATATATTCGACCAAGGATCGAAGCCGAGCAGATCAAGGTGTTCGGATGATCGACAGCGAGCGCGATCAACTGCATTTGCGATTGATCGCAGAAGCGGTGGCGGACGTTCAGCGGCGGATTTCCGTCACGGACATCGTCACGTTTTTGAGTGATCGCGACGAGCAGGCGCTCACCGCATTCAGATTGTTGATTATCGGCGAGAACGCCAACAAGCTTTCCCCGGCGTTGCGATCGAGGCATCCTGAGTTGCCGTGGCACCGCATGATAGCCTTCAGGAATATAATGGCACACGAATATCATCTTGCTGACCCAAACTTGGTCTGGGAAGCAGCGTCATCATTGGGCGCGATTGAAGAAATGGTCGATGGAGAAATCATCGGTCCAAGGGAATAGGGGAGCATAATGGACTTCATTTCAATTTTATCCATCTTCGTGATGGCCTGTTTCGTGGGCTATTATGTCGTTTGGTCGGTCACCCCCGCGCTGCACACGCCTTTGATGGCGGTGACCAATGCGATTTCTTCCGTGATTATCGTCGGCGCGCTGATTGCTGCGGCAGCGGGCGGGTCGCCTACGGCGAAGTGGCTCGGGCTGATTGCGGTGGCGCTGGCCAGTGTGAATATTTTCGGCGGTTTCGCGGTCACGGCGCGGATGCTGGCGATGTACAAGAAGAAGGAGCGCTAAGTTGGAACATGCTGCTCCTCCCGCATGGGTGATGCTCGCTTATTTGATTTCGGGCGTATTTTTCATTTTGGCACTGCGCGGGCTTTCGTCGCCCGCGACGTCGCAGCGCGGCAACCGCTTTGGTATGGCCGGGATGCTGATTGCTGTTGTTACGACATTGGTCACGCATGAAGTCGCGTCGTTGCCGGAGATTACTCGGCGCAATCGCCATTGGTGGCGGTATCGGTTGGGTGACGGCGCGCAAGATTGCGATGACCGATATGCCGCAATTGGTCGCTGCGTTTCACAGCCTTGTCGGTATGGCGGCGGTGCTGGTCGCAGCAGCGGCGTTTTTGAACCCTGAGGCATTTGGCATTAACGGTGCGGATGGATTGATTAACCCGGTCAGCCGTGTCGAAATGGGCCTTGGCATCGCCATCGGCGCGATTACCTTTTCCGGGTCGGTTATCGCGTTCCTGAAACTCGCGGGCAAAATGTCCGGCGCGCCGATATTGTTGCCGCTGCGCCATGTCATCAATCTCGGCACGCTGGCGGCGATCTTGGCCTGATTGCTTATTTCACGGTTGACCAAAGTCCTTGGATTTTCTGGACGATCACCGCGCTGGCATTCCTCATTGGCTTCCTGCTCATCATCCCAATCGGCGGCGCGGACATGCCGGTCGTGGTGTCGATGCTCAACAGCTATTCGGGCTGGGCGGCGGCGGCGATGGGCTTCACGCTCCACAATACCGCGATGATCATCACTGGCGCGCTGGTCGGCTCATCGGGCGCGATCCTGTCTTACATCATGTGCAAGGCGATGAACCGCAGCTTTATCAGTGTTATCGCAGGCGGCTTTGGCGCAGAGGCAGCGGCGACGGGCGGCGCGGCGAAGGAACAACGCCCGTGGAAACGCGGCTCGGCCGAAGACGCCGCCTATATGATGCAGCAGGCGGAAAGCGTGATCATCGTCCCCGGTTACGGCATGGCGGTCGCGCAGGCGCAGCATATCCTGCGTGAAATGGCCGATGTCCTGAAAAAGCAGGGCGTGTCGGTCAAATATGCCATCCATCCGGTTGCCGGACGTATGCCGGGCCATATGAACGTTCTGCTCGCCGAAGCGCAGGTGCCTTATGACGAGGTTTTCGAGCTTGAGGATATCAACAGCGAATTTGCGCAAACCGATGTTGCCTTCATCATCGGCGCGAATGACGTTGTGAACCCGGCAGCAAAGACCGACAAGACATCGCCGATCTACGGAATGCCGGTGTTCGATGTCGACAAGGCCAAGACCGTGTTCTTCATCAAACGCTCGATGGGTGGTGTGGGCTATGCGGGCGTCGATAATGACGTCTTCTACATGGACCAGACGATGATGCTGCTCGCGGATGCGAAAAAGATGTGCGAGGATATCGTCAAAGCCTTGCAGCACTGACGCTATCCAATATAGACCTTCGATAACGGTTCCGTCACCCCAGCGAAGGCAGGGGTCCATCACGTCTATTGGCCTGAAACGAGAGGCGAGATAGGCTCCAGCCTGCGCTGGAGCGACGGTTTTTTTTGATGTTTGAGGGAATAAAAATGCGCAAATTGGGCCTGATCGGCGGGATGAGCTGGTATTCGTCCGAAACCTATTACAATCGCATCAACAAGCAAGTTGTGCGCCGCACCGAAGGCACGTGCAACGCGCCGCTGGTTATCGAAAGCCTTAACTTCTGTGACATCCGTATGGCGAGCAGCGATGCCGACTGGGATCATGTGGCGGGCGTGCTGATAGCCGCGGCGAAACGGCTCGAAGCGGCAGATGCGACCGCGATCCTGATCTGCGCCAATTCCATGCACAAGGTCCACGACCGGGTCGCCGCTGCGGTATCGGTGCCGGTTATCCACATTGCCGATGCGGTAGGTGCGAAGATGAAAGCGGCGAACATCCAGTCTGCGGCCTTGCTCGGCACCGCCAATGTTATGGCGGAAAACTGGTATCGTCAGCGTCTCGTAAAGCACGGCGTGACGCTGCTCCCGGCTGAAATGGACGATGTGAAGGACCTCGACCGGATCATCTATGAGGAGTTAATGGTCGGGAAAATATCGCGCACTTCCGAGCGTTTGCTGAAGACGATCATTACTGAAATCGATCAGGAAGGTATCAAGGCCGTCGTGCTGGGCTGCACCGAGCTGGATATGATCGTCGATACCAAGGCGAATGTCCTGCCGATCTATGACAGCACCGAAATTCACGCCGATGCCGGGGTGGACTGGATCTTGGGCGACGCGCCTTAAAGCCACTTGGCAATGCCACCGCAATCCGCCATCCTTCGCAATATGAGGATGAGGAAAATCGCTATCGCCAGCGCTGCCCTGTGCGCGCTTGTTCAACCTGTTTCGGCCAAGACAATAAATGTTGCGCCTGGTGAAGGTGCGCAGGAACGGTTGCAGGAGGCGTTGATATCCGCGGTGCCGGGCGACGTCGTGGAATTGGCTGCGGGCAAGTTTGTGCTGACCGACGGTCTCTCGCTCGACGTAAACGGCGTCACGGTCAAGGGGCAGGGCGCGCAGCAAAGTGTGCTTGATTTCTCCGGGCAGCAAGGCGCGGGCGAGGGGCTTCTGGTGACCTCCGACGATGTCATCCTGCGCGAATTTGCGGTCGAGAACAGCAAGGGCGATGGCATCAAATCCAAGGGCGCCGACCGCATCGTCTATCACAAGCTCCGCGTCGAATGGACGGGTGGGCCGAAGGAAACGAATGGTGCCTATGGCGTCTATCCGGTCGAGAGCAAGGATGTGCTGGTCGATTCGGTGATCGTGCGCGGGGCTTCGGACGCCGGAATTTATGTTGGCCAGTCGCGCAACATCATTGTCCGCGATTCGATTGTGACTGAAAATGTCGCAGGCATCGAAATCGAGAACAGCTATGACGCCGATGTCCATGACAATATCGCCACGCATAATACCGGCGGCGTCCTGATTTTCGACCTGCCGAACCTGCCGCAGATGGGCGGGAAAAATGTCCGTGTGTTCGACAATATCATCGTCGACAACATGACCCCCAATTTCGCGCCAAAGGGCAATATCGTCGCCAATGTGCCGACCGGCACCGGCGTGATGGTCATGGCCAACCGCAATGTCGAGATATTCGACAATGTGCTCGGCGAGAACGGCACGAGCAACATCATGGTCGTCGGCTATCGTTTCGAGCATAAGGACCCGACCTACGACCCGCTGCCGCAGAATGTGGTGATCTGGGACAACCAGCATGGCCGCGCGGGATGGGACCCCAAATTCCGTGGCGGCGCGGAGATTGCCGCAGCGATGGGCGGCAGCTTTCCGGCGATATTCTGGGATGGCGCGGGCGGTGCGAGCAAGGCACCGATTGTCATGGACAGCGTGCCAGCGCTCTCGCTGGGCCTGACCGATATCATGGCCGACCCGACCACCGCGCAGCCAGCGCCGCTCGCGCCCGCCACTTCGCGTCCGGCGGCATTGCCTGCGATCAAGCTGCCCGGAACGATGGAGGCGGCTGTCCGCTAATGCGCTTGTTGCTATCGGCGGTGGCATTGTTTGCAGCGGCGGTGGCAACGTCGGCTTCGCAAACGTGGGTTTCCGACGACGTCGTGATAGCGACTGCCAATCCAGCATTACTCTCGACGTTCGGCTTTTTCGAGGGCGGCGCAGACAGGCCGTCGGCGCGGCTTATTCCGTATGAACTGCGCAACCCGTTATTCTCGGATTATTCCGAAAAGCAGCGCTTCATCCATCTGCCCGCCGGGGCGAAAATCAAGGCAGGCGCGGATGGCAAACTCGCCTTTCCTGTCGGCACCGCGCTGATCAAAAGCTTCGGCTATCCAGACGGCGGCGGCAAATTGCGGATATTGGAAACGCGGTTATTACTCCATCGCGCCGAAGGCTGGGTCGCCTTGCCCTATGTCTGGCGCGCCGATGGCAAAGATGCCGACCTGCGCGTCGGTGGCACGCGGTTACCGGTCGAGTTTGCGCACGATGCCAAGAAAATGGCAATCAGCTATGCCGTTCCCAACAAGAACCAGTGCAAGCAATGCCACTCGTCCAGCGAAGCGATTCTGCCCATTGGTCCGTTTGCCCAGAACATGGTCTTTCCACGAAAAGGTGATGCGGCAAAGCTGCTGGGTAATAAGCCGACGCGCCTTGAAGCGAAATGGGACGATGCCAAAAGCGGGACGCTCGATCACCGCGCGCAGGCCTATCTCCGCGTCAATTGCGGCCATTGCCATGCGCCCAAAGGCTCGGCGAGCAACAGCGGGTTGTTCCTCGATGGTTCGGCCAAGGACGCGGCAGCCTATGGCATCGGCAAGCGCCCGGTGGCGGCGGGCAGGGCGAGCGGCGATCTCGATTTCATCATCGAACCGGGAAAGCCCGGACGCTCGATCCTCGTTACCCGCATGAAAAGCACCGATCCGGGTATCGCCATGCCCGAACTCGGCCGTGCGACGGTGCATGACGAAGGCGTAAAATTGCTGGAAGAATGGATCGCGGCGATGCCCGCGACGTCAACTCACTGACTTGCGCGTTTTATTGGCGCATCATCCGTTTCATCTGATAGCGTTCACCGGTCCAGCCTTCGAACACGGCTTCAATCCCGGGATGGGTAATCGGGCCATGCTCGATATCGGATAGCAGGTTCTGCTGGCTGACATAGGCGATGTAGCTGCTGTCGGCATTTTCGGCGAACAGGTGGTAGAATGGCTGGTCCTTGGCCGGACGCACCGATTCGGGGATCGACTGATACCAGTCATCGCTATTGGCAAAAACCGGATCGACATCGAACACGACGCCGCGAAAATCGAATATACGGTGGCGCACGACATCGCCGATAGTGAATTGCGCTTCGGATATTTCGGGCGGGAGAACGGGTTTCATCACCCTTATATCATACCGATTTGCCGCCAAATCAACCTTGCGCTTGGCAAAGCCAAAAACATGCGTTAATGGCCCCGCTCTGCCGCACGGGCACGCTGGATTTCCGGCACCGACCAGCCCTTGTGACATGCGGAGAGATGGCTGAGTGGTCGAAAGCACCGCACTCGAAATGCGGCGTGCCGGTGACGGTACCTAGGGTTCGAATCCCTATCTCTCCGCCAATTTTTCCTATTTGCAGCCGATGCCCTCGTTATTTTGCAAGATGGATGGACTGCAACTGGTCGCGAATTATCCGTCTGACCGCCGAGCGGACGAGCGCTTCGGCTTTTTCAGGTCGTTCATCTGCGGTCAAAAGGGGTGGCTTTAATTTGCCCCATTCGCTAGCAGGCGTCCAACACCGATTTTGGGATTTAAACATGCGTAACCGATTCTTGCTGCTGATGTTGTCGACTGCACTGGCTTCTTGCGGTGGCAGCTCACAATTGGGCAGTGCCGGTTCTGCTTCCGACGTAAAGGTTGTCGAAAGCAGTGTCCTTCCCGACCCGACGCGGCTTGATCTGTTTGAACAGAACCGTCCTTACCTGATCGGTCCGTTTGACAAATTGACGATTGACGTTTTTGGCATTGCTGAACTCAGCCAGCAGGAAGTCCAGACCGATGCGGGCGGGCGGATATCGTTCCCGCTGGCCGGCATCATGCAAGCCGCGGGCAAGACGCCGGGCGAACTTGAAGAAGAGATAGAAGGCAGATTGCGCGGGCAATATGTTCGCGATCCGCAAGTCACTGTAAATTTGAAAGAAACAGTAAGCCAGGTGGTTACCATCGACGGGCAGGTGCGTGAGCCTGGGCTCTATCCGGTGATCGGCAAAATGACGTTGATGCGCGCGGTGGCGGTTGCCAAGGGCACTGCCGAATTCGCCAAGCTTGATGATGTCGTCATTTTCCGGACAGTGAACGGCCAGAAAATGGCCGCGTTATATAATCTGAAAGCCATAAGGCGGGGCTATTACAACGACCCCGAAGTGTTCGCGAACGATGTCGTGGTCGTTGGCGATTTGCAGGCGCGGCGACTGTTCAAGGACGCGCTGCAAATAGCGCCGACATTGTTGACCCCGCTCGTGTACCTGCTGACCAGCAACAATTAGGGTCAGCCGATAGCGATAGCGTTGCCGTGCGGACGCCATTGGCTCGGCGCGATATATGCCGAAAGTAGCTTTGCGGTGGGCCGAAAACTTTTCAGCTTGTTTTTGCGTCATTTGTGCTAAGAAGCTCAGGATGGTTGGGGTGGCCATAAACTGATTTTATCGGGGGCTTTATGGCATTCCACTCCCGCGTCATTGATGGCGCTGTTGAAAAACCGACGCTTGCGTTGCAAGAACGTATCTTAGGTGTCCCGATTACCGGGCGCAATTTTCGTGAAATTTCTGTCCGGCACGATCAGGAGGATCAGATATTCTGGTGCTTCATGAACCAGACTGGTCGACCGAGCTATACCTACAGTCTGGGTGCCGAGATCCAGCAGGTCCAGGACTGGATAGCGAATAATTATGCGATGCCCGCGAACGGCGGTCCCGATGATTTGCGCTATTTTGTCTGCGGTTCGAAAACGCCCGGCATATATAATCTTGGCGGCGATTTGCGGCATTTCGCCGACTGTATCCGGACCCGCGATCTGGCGGCGATGCGCGCCTATGCGGAAACCTGTGTACGGATGCAATTTGCCAATTCGCACGGGTTCGGTGCGCCGATTATCACGATGGCGCTTGTACAGGGCGACGCGCTGGGTGGCGGGTTCGAACATGCGCTTGCGTTTGACATTCTGGTTGCCGAACGCAGCGCGCGCATGGGCTTGCCCGAAATCATCTTCAACCTTTTCCCCGGTATGGGCGCATACAGCTTCCTCGTCCGCCGCGTCGGACGAAAAATGGCCGAGAATTTCATCCTCGAGGGCAAGATTCATTCGGCGGAAGAACTGCACGAACTCGGGATCGTCGACATTCTGGTCGAAGACGGGCAGGGCGAAGCGGCTATCATCGATTATTGCCAGCGCGGTAAATCGCGTTTCGCCGCAGAACGGGCGGTCTATCTCGCGCGCCGGGTTTCGAACCCGGTCGAGCTCGAAGAGCTGTTGCGGATAACCAATATCTGGGCGGAAACAGCGATGACGTTGACCGAGGCCGATGTCCGGAAGATGGAGCGCCTGGCCGATGCGCAGGAACGCCGCATTCAGAGGAGTTTGAGGGTTGTTAGTTGACCGACCGCAGCGGTAACGCTTCGGCGTGATCGGCGGTTAGGATTTGCAGTGCCTCAATGACTTTAGACAGTTCGATTTCGATCTTGTCGAGGTAGACGAAGCGATGCTCATCGAAATCGGCTTCGGTTATTTTTTCGAGATGCCCGCACAAGTCGGCAAGGTTTTTTGCGCCCATATTGTTGCTCGAACTTTTGATGGCATGCGCAAAGAAGCGGAAATCCTGGACTTTGCGTTGATTAACGGCCTGGCGTAAGGGTTCGATCGTTTCTTCGGCATCCTGCAGAAAACCCTCAACCATTCCGCGCACGAACGCGTCATCACCAATCGACGTAAGATAATCGAATTGCGCCTGATCGATAACATTGTCGGGCAGACGAGCAACGCGAGACAAGGGTACGACAACATCCAAGGGATCAGGCGCACACAATTCCGGCGTGTCTTCATTCGCAACGGATGATCCGCACAGCCGGTCAATCGTTGATAGCAACAGTTTCGCATCGACGGGTTTTGTCAGCCGCAAATCCATCCCGGCACTTTTGCACCGTTGCTCGGTTTCCGTCGTCGCATCGGCCGTGACACCGATGATGGGGAGGTGCTGGCGCCCGCCCTCAATTTGTCGCCACATGGCACATGCGTCGATGCCGTTGAGCCTCGGCATATTGACGTCGAGCAACAGCACATCGAAATTGCCTTGTTCCAACGCATCAAGGGCTTCGTCGCCATCGGCAACCATCGTCACATCATGCCCGACCGAGCCCAATATGGCCCCAAGGACGTTCCGGTTCGTACGATTGTCGTCGGCAACAAGGATCTTTCTCGGCTGATAAACCGATACCGCCGGAACATCGTCGTCGTGCGGCGACCGGAAATGGCGGGCGAACGAGCAGCCAATGCGGATGGCGCTGCGGAGTTCCGCAAAATTTGGTGCGGCGGGCAGAATTGACGCAAATGCCGCCCGTAACGCGATATCTGCCAGTTCGACTTCACCGTCGCCAGCCACCAAAACGGGCGCAACCTGAGCATCGGCAAACATCTTCCAGATCGGGCTTTCAGGTTCGAGCGCGCTTGCCAAATCCTGTGAGATGAGCGCGACATCATATTTTGCGAGGTCGCTGTCGGCCGCTGTTGAAGCAAATTCGGCGACTGTGTTGCATCGAATGTGACGAAGGATGACATTGTCCTGCGATTGGGTGCTGGCGAGTAAAGCGGGCGGTAGGTTGCCAAACGAGATGATATGGACGATCGGCGCAGAGTCCGATGGAAGTTCGGCTGCGACATCCGCCAATTTTATCGGTACCTCGATGCGGAAAATGCTTCCCTGACCGAGCGTGCTTTCGGCGAATATTTTGCCATTAACCTGCTCGACGAGCTGTTTGCATATGGCGAGGCCTAAGCCGGTCCCGCCGAAGCGGTTCAAAACGGTATCGTCGGCTTGCTGGAACGGCTGGAATATTCGCTCAATTGCGGCTGTCTGCGATACCTATTCCGGTATCGCTAACCGAAAACCAGATAAAGTCTTCGCCAGCTTTGGATATAAAGCCATTGTGAATCGAAATATTGCCCGATTCGGTGAATTTGACGGCGTTACCCACCAGATTAAGCAATATATTGCGCAGTACATCGGTCGGGCCGTCAACGAGACGGTCGCTCAATGGCTCCGCCTGAAGATGAAAGCGCGAGGCCTTTGTCTTCCACACGCACGGCCATGATGTTGCGGATTTCGGTCAGCAACTCGGTTGCGCCGGAACGACGATGTCTTGACCTGCGCCGAGCCAGTGCCGGTTTTCGCAACTTCGATCAGTTGCTCGATAAGGTGCAGCAGATGCTCGCCTGCCAGAACGCTCGCCTCGACCATTTCTTTTTGATTGCGCGGCATTTCGGACTGGCGCAAATGGTTGCCATAGCCGATGATCGCGTTCAGCGGCGTGCGCAGCTCGTGGCTTACACTCGCAAGGAAATAGCTTTTGGCCTTGCTCGCGGTTTCGGCTTGCTCCTTGGCATGCGATATCTTTCGGATCAGCGTCGAGCAATAGGCAGGAATGACCAGCAGGGCCAACACGAGGCCCAGCCCCAGCGTGATATTATGCTGCCAATAAGGTGTCGAAACAACAACAAAGCCGAAGGTCAGGGTCGACAGCACTGCGGCGACAAACAGCCAGCGGACCCCGTAGCGAAAACCGTTGCCCAATATCATCCACAGGATGATTGGATAGAATACCGACATGCCCTCGGGTTCCTGGAGCATGACGGCGAAGGCCATCGTTACATCCAGGATTATGGCGGCAAGCCAACGCTCCTCCTGTCGCCAAATCGCCGTGCCGTTGCATGACATAAAGCGCGGCATTGAAAGACAAATAGGCGAAAAATGCTGAAAATATGATCGCGTCGAACGCAAAGAAAAAGCACGCAATGCCGGACGTGGTGCCCATGACGAGGCGATTGCGCAATATTTCTTGCTCAGGCGAAAGTTCACCTTTCAGGCTTTTCAGATAGGCAATCATCGCGCGCTAACCTCGAACCTCGCCGGGCCGTTCCCGAACAGCTCGCGAAGTGCGGTCACCGCTAATGGCCGCCCGACCAGATAGCCCTGAACCTCGTCGCAGCCGGATGCGCGCAACAGCGCAAATTGCGCTTCATTTTCTACGCCTTCTGCGACAACGCGCATGTTCGAGCGCATGCGCCAGATGGGCGATTGTCGAGATGATAGCCCGGTCAGCGGCGGAATTTTCGATGCGCGCAATGAAAGTTTGGTCGATCTTCAGCCGTGGTCGCAGGCAAGTCGCGCAGATATTGCAGCGACGAATAGCCGGTACCGAAATCGTCGATCGAAATCCCGACGCCGCCAGCCCGCAATTTGGCGAGTTGCTCGTGGACTTCTTGATTGTGATCAAGCAATAACTCTTCGGTAATCTCGATTGCGAGTTTGCCAGGCGCGATGCCGTGCTTGGCGATCTGCTCCAAGATGTCGGCGGACATATTGCTATACTGGAACTGCTTGGGCGAAACATTCACCGCGATGTGGGGCAATATTATGCCATCTCTGGCGCATTCCGAAATTTGTTCACACGCTTTGCCCACCACCCATTCACCGATACGTCCGATGAGGCCGGAGTTGTTGGCAACGCGGATGAAGTCCATCGGCAACAGCCTGCCGCGGACCGGATGTTGCCAACGCAAAAGTGCTTCGAGCCCGACATAATTGCCTGAAGCAATATCGACGATTGGCTGATATTCGAGGAAAAGCTGGTCGTTGTTCAACGCCTCGCGCAGGTCGCTTTCGACGCCGGCATTCAACTGTGCGATCTGGTTCATGCGCGGCGAAAAGAAGCAGAAGCGGTTTCGTCCGGATGATTTGGCCTCGTACATGGCAAGGTCGGCCAGGCGCAAAAGTTCGTCGGCGGATGTGCCGTCTTCCGGGATGAGCGCAATACCGATGCTGGCACCGATCAATTGTTCGACTCCACCGATCGAATAAGGCTCGCCGATACGCGCCAATAGCTTCGCGCAGCTTGCAACCACATCATTCTGGGTGTCGAGCTTGGTCAGGATGATGGCAAATTCGTCGCCGCCGATACGCGCGGCAAATCCACTATGGTCAAGAGCATTGCTGAGCCGTTCGGCCACCTGACGCAACAGCATGTCACCTGCCTGATGGCCTCTGGTGTCGTTAATGACCTTGAAGCGGTCGAGATCGAGCAGCAGTAACGCGGCACCTTTGCCGGTTGCGTTGCATTCCTCGATCGTGATTCGCATGCGTTCGGACAACAACGTACGGTTAGGGAGGCCTGTGAGCATGTCATGCAGCGCGAGGTGCGTGCGGTGTTCCTCGGCAAATTTGCGCGCGGTGATGTCCAAGACCGGTGGTCAATATGCCGATTGTGTTGATTGTCTTTGTTGAGCAGCGGCGACTTGTTGCAATGGAAAGTGAGTTCGATGCCCTCGCTAACGAACTTCTCTTCATAATTCGGGATTGAAATTCCGGTTTCGAGAATCACGTTGTTACGCCGCGTTTCGCGCTCAACGAGATCGGGCTGCATGATTTCGGCGATTGAATGCCCGACCAGCTGGTCCGGATCGCGTCCGAACAGCGCGGCTTGATAGGAATTGAGAAACAGAAACTTTCCGTTCCGGTCGGTGGCATTGATCAGGATCGGCGTTGTATCGATGATTTGCTCGAGCATCGATTTGCCCTCGCGTTCCTCGCTATCGTCGTTCCTGCGATCGGTTGGACGCCGCCAGCGACTGTTTCAGCTCCTGCTGTTTCTGATGCTGGCCGAGCAAGAGAATGCGCCCGGTCGCGAAATTCAATATGCGAAACAGGGCTTTGCAGGAAATCGGTCGCGCCGGCGTCGAGCGCGCTAATCCGGCATTCGCGATCCTGTCGAGCGGTGATGATGATTGCCGGAATGTGGGCACCGACGGTGCGTTCCCGGATTTTGCTGATGAACGCCGCACCGTTCATTTCGGGCATACGGTAATCGACGATCAGCAGGTCGGCAGGTTCGGTCTCCAGCCATTCGAGTGCCTCCACTGCGCTGTGGAAACATTTTGCGGAAAACTCCGGACCCATCATCGCCACATACTGCGCGTAAACGCGTAAATTGGTCGATCGATCGTCAACAATGACTATGCGCGCATGCATAGGTTCGCGTTAGTCAGAGAACCTCAAGGAATGGTTAAGAGAAAGTTTGCAAAGCCACGTTTGTCGCTGGCGGCAAACGGAAAATTGGTCGGGAAAAGAGGATTTGAACCTCCGGCCCCTGCCTCCCGAAGGCAGTGCTCTACCAGGCTGAGCTATTTCCCGACCGGTGCCCGTCAGAAGGTCGCTGACCAGCGGGGCAGGCGGCGGCTATAGTCGGCAGCTTTTTGGCATTCAAGCCTATTTTAGCGATGATGCGGCGGTTGCCAGAATCGGATGCGCGCCCTAGCGTTGCTGCATGGGAGAAACACCGCATTATGAAGAACAATATCTGTCGCTGATGCGGCGGATATGGACCGAAGGCACGGTCCAGCGCGACCGGACGGGCGTGGGGACAAGAGCGCTGTTTGGGGCGCAAATGCGGTTTTCCTTGGCCGATGACGCCGTGCCGTTGTTGACCACCAAACGGGTATATTGGAAAACGGCGGCGCGCGAGATGCTGTGGTTTTTGACCGGCAACACCAACATCCGGCCATTGCTGCAACAGAAGGTGCGGATATGGACCGACTGGCCGCTTGACCGCTATCGGCGCGAAACGGAGAGCGAGATTTCGCAGGAGGATTTTGAGGCGCGGATTGTCGAAAGCGCTGAGTTTGCCGAAAAATGGGGTGACCTTGGGCCGGTATATGGCGCGCAATGGGTGAACTGGCCGAAATATGTACCGGCAGGCGAGGGGCTATATACCCGCGCAGATAAAGGCATTGATCAGGTTAGCGTGTTGGTCGAAAGTCTGAAGAGCAACCCTGGATCGCGGCGGCACATCATTGAAGGTTGGAATGTCGCCGAACTTGACCAGATGGCGTTGCCCCCTTGCCATAAAACCTATCAGTTCCACGTTGCCGATGGCGTTTTAAGCTGCATATTGTTCCAGCGGTCATGCGATCTGGGGCTGGGCTTTGCGTTTAATGCTTTTTCGGCGGCGTTGCTGACTCGGATGCTGGCGGCAGTTTGCGGATATCAGGCAGGAGAGCTGATCTGGCAGGGCGGTGATGTGCATCTGTACCTCAACCATGCCGATTTGGTTGAGGAGCAACTGGCCCGAAAACCGTCGGGTGCACCGAAATTGACGTTGCTCCGGACGCCAGCGAGCATTTTTGACTTCGCTATCGAAGATTTTGAAGTGCTGGATTATGCCCCACAAGCCCATATTTCCGCGCCTGTTGCAGTTTAATTGCCGATATAGGTCAGTGATATTGACCTAAAGCATTGCTTGAAATAATATAACAATCGCTGACAATATTATTGGTGAGTTGGACGTGGCTTACAAAGCGAGGAGAGCAAGATAATGCAGCGCCCAAAGGACAATCTTGCGCCGTTGCACCTGCACGTGCCGGAACCCAAATTCCGTCCCGGAGACAAGGCGGATTTCAGCGATGTTATCGTGCCGCGGTTGATGCAATTTCGCGCCCCGACGAGCATGTAAAGCCGGCTGATATCCATTCGCTCGCTTATGGGCTTGGTACGCGTCCTGGACGATGACAATCAAGCAAAGGGCAGCTGGAACCCGGGCCTGGATGCTGACAAGCTTCGCTTGATGCTGCGTAAGATGCTTACGCTGCGCGCGTTTGACGATCGCATGTTTCGCGCGCAGCGGCAGGGCAAGACCAGCTTCTACATGAAGTCCTTTGGTGAAGAAGCCACTTCGGTCGCAACAACGATGGCGCTGCATCGCGATGATATGTGTTTTCCGAGCTATCGCCAGCAAGGTATTCTGATTACACGAGATTATCCACTGATCGAGATGATGAACCAGATCTATTCGAACCGCGGCGACAAGCTGAAGGGGCGCCAGTTGCCGATCATGTATTCGGCCAAAGATTATGGATTTTTCAGCGTTTCGGGCAACCTAACGACGCAATATCCGCAGGCAGTTGGCTGGGCGATGGCATCCGCCTCGCGCGGCGATACGCGAATTTCGGCGGTGTGGTGTGGCGATGGCTCGACGGCGGAAGGCGACTTCCACAGCGCGCTGACTTTTGCTGCCGTCTATAACGCGCCGGTGATCTTTCAAGTTGTTAATAATCAATGGGCTATATCCTCTTTCTCAGGATTTGCCGGAAGTGAGCGGACGACCTTTGCCGCGCGTGCCATCGGTTATGGCATCGCCGGATTGCGGGTCGACGGGAACGACGCGTTGGCCGTTTATGCGGCGATGGAATGGGCGGCCAACCGTGCGCGCACCAACAACGGGCCGACGTTGATTGAATATTTCACCTATCGCGGCGAGGGGCATTCCACGTCGGACGATCCCAATGCGTATCGACCCGCCGAGGAATATGCCGCGTGGCCGTTGGGTGACCCGGTCGAACGGCTGAAAGCGCATCTGATTGCCATTGGTGAATGGAGCGACGAGCAGCACGCAGCGCTATCGGTGGAACTTGTCTGATGAAGTGAAGGCCACCCAAAAAGACGCGGAGAAGAACGGGATATTGGGCCACGGCCTACACCATCCGTTCGAAACGATGTTCGAGGATGTGTTCGAGGAAATGCCATGGCATCTGAAGGAGCAATGCGCGCAAATGCTCGAAGAGCAGCACGACAAATTCGGTGACGAATGGAAACCGAACTGATGGCTGACGCTCCAACCAAAACGATGAACATGATCGAAGCGATCAACAGCGCGATGGACGTCATGCTGGCGCGCGACCCCGAGTGTCGTGATCATGGGCGAGGATGTCGGCTATTTCGGCGGCGTTTTCCGCGCGACGGCGGGATTGCAGAAAAAGCATGGCAAGACGCGGGTGTTCGATACGCCGATTACCGAATGCGGGATCATCGGCGTGGGTGTCGGCATGGCGGCATACGGATTGCGGCCCGTGCCTGAAATCCAGTTTGCCGATTATATCTATCCGGGCCTTGATCAGCTTGTCAGCGAAGCGGCGCGGATGCGCTATCGGTCTGCCAATGACTTTATCTGCCCGATGACCGTTCGCTCGCCATTTGGCGGCGGCATTTTTGGCGGACAGACGCACAGTCAAAGTCCCGGAAAGCCTGTTCACGCATATTTGCGGGATAAAGACGGTGATCCCCGCAACGCCATACGACGCAAAAGGCCTGCTGATCGCTGCGATCGAGGACAATGACCCGGTCGTCTTCTTCGAACCCAAGCGTATCTACAACGGCCCGTTTACCGGCTATTATGACCGCCCTGTCGAGCCGTGGTCAAAGCATGAAGGTAGCGCGGTGCCGGAGGATTATTACCGAATTGAACTCGGCAAGGCCGCAATTGTCCGCCAGGGCGAAGCGGTTACCGTTCTTGACCTATGGCACGATGGTACATGTGGTGAAGGCGGTGGTCGCCGAACATGGCATTGACGCCGAGATTATCGACTTGCGCACGTTATTGCCGCTCGACATTGAAACCATCGAAGCGTCGGTCAAGAAAACCGGGCGTTGCATGGTGGTGCACGAAGCGACACGGACCAGCGGCTTTGGCGCGGAACTCGCCGCGCAGGTGCAGGAGCGGTGCTTCTATCATCTCGAAGCGCCGATTGAGCGCGTGACCGGATTCGACACGCCTTATCCGCACAGTCTCGAATGGGCCTATTTCCCCGGACCGGTGCGGCTTGCCCGCGCGTTCGACAAAATCATGAAGGATTGAGCTGATGGCAAAATTCACATTCAACCTGCCCGATATTGGCGAAGGCATTGCCGAGGCGGAAATTGTGGCCTGGCACGTCAAGGTCGGCGACAATATTTCCGAAGATCAGCCGATTGCCGACATGATGACCGACAAGGCGACGGTCGAAATGGAAAGCCCCGTGTCGGGTGTGGTGACCAACATTGCGGGCGAGGCAGGCGATGTTATCGCTATCGGTTCGATGCTGGTGGAAATCGAAACCGCGACTGACGTCACTGACGTCAGTCACGAAGCGGCCGTGGTGCCTGAAGAACTGGTCGTCGCCGCAACCGTAAAAGACGAGGTGCCGCAAGCGCCTGAACCGGTGGCAACGCCTGACATTGCCAAGGCTGAAGTGCCAAAACCGCAGGAAAGCCCTGTACTTCAGCCTCATTCATCGGTCACAGCTTCGCCCGCTGTTCGCGCGCGCGCGAAGGATCTCGGTGTTGATTTGACTGACGTCAAGACAGCAGGCGGGCATGTGCGGCATGCCGATCTCGATGCGTTTTTGAATTATGGCTCGGCGCAAGGATATCGCCCTTCGGCGTCTGCAAAGCGTGAAGACGAGGCGATCAAGGTCATCGGCATGCGCCGCCGGATCGCCGATAATATGGCTGCATCGAAGCGTCACATTCCGCATTTCACCTATGTCGAAGAAATTGACGTCACTCAAATCGAGGCAATGCGCGCGGATTTGAACGCCAATCGCGGATCAAAGCCCAAATTGACGCTGCTGCCGATGCTGATCGTCGCGATCTGCAAGAGTATCCCGCAGTTTCCGATGCTCAACGCGCGTTTTGATGACGAAGCGGGTGTTGTGACGCGCTATGGCGCAGTGCATCTCGGTATGGCGACGCAGACCGACGCAGGGCTGATGGTGCCCGTTATTCGTGACGCGCAGGACCGTAATATCTGGCAATTGGCGACGGAAATCAGCCGTTTGGCGGACGCAGCACGTAACGGCACCGCAAAAAGCGACGAATTGTCCGGCTCGACGCTCACAGTGACTTCATTAGGCCCGCTGGGGGGCATTGCCACCACACCGGTGATAAACCGCCCTGAGGTGGCTATAATCGGCCCTAACAAGATCGTGGAGCGCCCGATGTTCGTCGGCGATTCCATCGAGGCGCGCAAGCTCATGAACCTGTCGATCAGCTGCGATCACCGCGTCGTGGACGGGTGGGACGCTGCATCCTATGTGCAGGCACTCAAGAAGCTCATAGAAACGCCGGTTTTGCTCTTCGCCGATTGATCCTGTCCTCCCCTGGCGCGGGTGGAACAGGGTTATCGGTTCAGAACTTGAAGCCTGCGAGACTATTCTGGTCGAACTTCAACTTGAAGGTCACGAACGGTCCCGAACGGGTGTAGCGTGCCTCCTCGAAATCGCGGTCCTCAAAGCCGACGATATTGTAACCCAATGAAATATTGGCGTTCTTGAACGGGGTAACGGTCAGAACCGGTCCGCCCGAATAAGCGATATTCTTGCCGTTGGTACCGATGCGTACGGTCCCTGCTGCGCCAATGTCAGCGACATCGGACAGGTCGAACTTGAAATCGCCGCCAATGATGTTGCTCCAGCCTTTGACATCGTCGCGGCCAAAGCGGTCGGTGGCGTAGCGCGTACCCCAGAACAAGGCATATTCGCCGCGCTCGATGAAGTTGCCGTCATCCTCGTCAATTGGCGTGTAGTTCACCGACAGGCTGTTGATCACGCGGCGCGATTTGGCGTCGCCGTCGATTTCGAGCGCTGCGCCGCCAATCGGACCGGGCAGGCCTGCAACGGCGTTGCGCACCGCGTCATAGCGGAATTCGGTCTTGTTGAGAAACGACCACTGGCTGTCGGCGGGGCGATGGGCCCAGCTGATTTCGGCCTGAGCCGTTGTGGTGGTCGCGCCGCCCTCTTCCTTGGCGCGGAACCAGCTGAGCAGGCCGCCAACCGCGCGTCCTTCGCCGATTTCGCGCAGGATAGCGGTTGTAATGCCATAACGGTCGGTCTTCTCGCCATCGCGATACTCGGCGCGGCCTGTCCAGCTCCAGCGGTCGCCGTGGAAGGTCGCTCCTGCGGTTACGGCCATGAAGTCTTCGGTCAGGCTGCCGTCGCTGCCCAGGAAGCCTCCTGTGGCTACTGGCTGGTCTGGATTGACCACATCGGCGCGGTTGAAGCCGCCAATGCGTCTCGTTGCCGTCCAGCGTGAAGTCCACCGACCATTTTTCGCTGATCTTGAACGACTGGGAGAGGCCATAAGCGGCAAAGGTGCGCGGGCCGAACTCGGTGATGTCCTGACGGTTGATGCTGCTGAGCACGCGGCCACCCGACCATGGCGCGACATCGAAGCCGATGCGAGCGGTACGCGCGTCGATATTTTCGCCCTTGGCGATTTCGTATCCTGCGATCAGCGCGATGTCTTTCTTGACCTGGAAGCGCGCGGCGATGTTGTGGCGGGCAGGGAAGTCGATGCTTTCATCCTGATCACCCAAGGCAAATTCGGTTTGTGCTGACAGTTCGAGCTTGTTGTCGAAGAAACGCTGTGAAGCACCCAGCTTGGCGAGCGTGGATGTGTTGGTCGTGCCATCGGCCAATTTGTCGTTGGCGTGAGTCAGACCAGCGCGCAGCGTGGTATCACCGTCGGTATATTCCAGCTCGCTGAGCGCGGCACGGCGGCGCGCGTCTTGGCCGAAGAATTCTTCCTGATAGGCGATGAGCGAGGCCGAAAGCTTGTCGGTGATCCGCACGCGGCCATCGACGCCGAACTTGCGCGTGCCGACATTGCCCCGGTTCTGCTGGCCGACGCCAAAGCCTGCCTGCTGTTCGCGGACATAGGCAAGCACATCGAATTTTTCGTCATGATGCTCGGCCTCGACCAGCCATGCGGTCGCGCCGCCTGCGCTTGAGGTGCCGCTGGTGCGTTTGGCCTGACCGGTCGAGCCAGCGAATTCAGCGCGGATCTCGGTGCCTGTGCCCGGACGATAAACGATGTCAGCGCCCAGCAGGTCGGTTTTCGCGATATCGCTTTCATCGTGGATGCCCGTTGCAGCGACTTGCAGCTTGCCGTCCTTGCTGGTCCAGCGAACGCGGCCGCCTGCGTTGGCAACGCGCTGGCCAATACCGTCGATTTCATATTCGGCGATGATGAACTGTGGGTCGAGGCCGCTCGAACGCGACAGGATCGGCTCGCGGAAACGCAACGTGCCTGCGAGATAATCGATGTCATAATCGACATGACGGAACAGTGACTTGCTGTCGATGATCCGGTCGCCGCGCAGGCGGTCGCGGGTTTCGATCGTGATCCGCTCGCTGTTGGCGACGATATCGCGTGCGGCGAGCGCATAGGGACCCGACAGGCCGTTGCCCTGAATTTCTTCGCGGCGATAGCGATAGGGCGTGTCCGAACCAAAGGCAGTCGCCTGGATTTCGTCGTTGCGATACTCGGCCTTGATGCCGTTGAACGAACGCTGGTAACGCGCCAGTTCTGGCTCGTCGATTCCGGTCTGGTAATCGCCGAACAAAGCATAGAATTGCGGACGTTCAAGCTTCAGGTACAGACGGCGGATCGACGCGGCGTCGTAACGCTGGTCGGTGCGGTCGGCGTAGATTGTGTAGTAACGGCGCGGGTCGATGATACCGGCAAAGCGGGTTTCATCTTCCTTTTTGTCGCTGTCATAGGACATCGTCATCAGCCATTTGCCGGTTACGCGGCCCTTGGCGTAAAGCGCGATACGGCCATCGAGGTTGAGCTGGTCATCATCGTCAACGAGCGTCTCAAGGCCTTCGGAAAGCTTGTTGAAGCCGACGGTACCCGCAGCAAAGCCAACCACTGTCCATGGACGGCTGCCCGGATCGAGCCAGGTTTCGATACGCTGTTCGCGCTTGGTCTGGCCGGTCTGGAACGTGAAGTTGAGCGCAACGGTGCCCGAGGCGGTGGTCGGCTCCAGTTCAACATAGGCAAGGCCATTGTCGTCGTGGACGCGCCACACGGCACTGGCACGCTCTAGACCACTCAACTGGCTCGCTTGCTCGGCATCGGCGTCCATTGCGGCCCTGTAGGGCGCGTTGACGCTGAAATCGCCGTTAGCGCCCTGCTGGATAGGCTTGCCTGTGCGATCAGTCAGGCGGAAGGCGATGCGCGGACGGGTGATACCGTCAGCGACAAGCACCGAATGTTCCTTGACGAATTGCGCCTGCATCGGCGGCAAAGCAAAGTAGACCGTCCGCTCGAGCGTTTCGAGAACGGTTTCATTGGCATCGACGATCTTGGCGACGAGCCGATTGCTTCCGTCTTCGATAATGACGCCGCGCCAAATGGCCACCTGGACATTGCCGTCGGCGCTTTTCTTCAGGCCGTCAAAGCTCAGCGCGCTCACAGGCTGACCATTGAGCGAGAGCTGGACCTTTTGGCCGGGGTGGTGTTTGACGGCGATACGGATGGCTTTGACGCGCGGATTATAGTCGGTTTCCGGGAAGACGAAACCGGTCCCGGGGGTCAGGCCAGCGGTCCAGTCACGCTCTGCACCAGCGGCGTCTGCATCGGACAGGACGGGCGGAAGCGGTTTGGTATTGGCGTTAAGTGCCGCGCGTGCTGGAACGGATTTTGCACGGAAGTCTGCGCGTTTCAGGCTGCCACCGCGACCCTCGACGAAGCGCGAAATCTCGTTTCCGGCGCTTCGGGTATTTTGCGCGCAATCGACCGGAGCCATGTCGAGCGGGAAGCTGACAGGATCGACCTGAACGACGTGCAGACCGGGTATCAGCCCTTCAAAATGATAGCGGCCATCTTCGTCGGTGACGGTGTAGGTGCCGTCCTGAAGCATCACGCGGACGCCCTGGATGCCCTTTGCCTTGCGCGGATCGAGCGTACAGCCGCCTTCGGTCACACGGCCGATGAGCGTGAAGCGTTCGCTAATGCCGTCGCGGACGATGCGGACGAGGGAATCGACGGTGCCGCTGGCTGCGCCACGATTGTCGACTGCCGAAGCGAGGTTCAGCGCATCGCCCGGGCGTGCGTCTTGCCGCACTTCGGCGAGATAGGTGAGCAGACCCGATGCGCCGCCAGCAAGCGGGGGCAGGGCAACATTGAAGCTGCTGCCGTCGGGCGCAACCACTGGCGTCACTGCAACACCCTGATAACGAACGCTATTTTGGCGTAGGCGCATCGAGGCGGGCAGGCGGTCGGTAACTGTAATTGGGCCCGAATTGCGGACACGGTCTGGGTTAGACACTGAGACGCGGTACTGCACGACATCTCCGGGCATCGCCGTGGCTGTCGAGGTTACCTTGCTCAGCGTCAACGCCCCGCCGGGCCTGTCGAGCGGGATGTCTATCCGCACAGGGGCCGGGTCGGAGAGCGTTATCGTGCCTCCGTACGATCCGGGTGCGATCGTGAACGGCCCGCCGTCAGGCCTTATCAAAGGCGCCAGCTCAGCCGGTGTTGCTACCGAGGGGAATGTATAAGGGGTAGGCGGTGTAACGACCAGCCTGTACGTGCCCTGCCGCAGGAACGGGAAGCGGTAAAAGCCTGAAGTAAAGGCATAAATCCTACCACTGCTATCGGTTACCGTGCTACCGGTGACCAGAGTGTTCGGAAACGCCGAGACTCCGTCATCGCCGAATACCTCGGCGGGTTGCCCCGTAACGGCATCGACAATGCGCACGGTCGTGCCATCGACGGGCGCGCCATCGCCGCTGTCGAAACTCACCCCGAAAGGATCGACCAGAATTTCGACTGGTTGTGTGCCAACGACGCGTCCGGAGCCGACATCGTCGATTTCGACGTCCACCGTGTCGCCGGGGCGCACCGAAAGCGCGCAATCGCCAATGACGGGAGGGGGCGGAGCTGCCTTGGTCATGATAAATCCGGTAAACCTGCCGCTATTGACGGCAGATTCGGTGAGCGTAATGCGCTCCCTGTCGCCGTTCGGCGTGGTTATCACGACATCGAAGCTGTCAATTGCGCCAGCATTGACATTTTTCGAGGCAAAATCGACCTGAATTACCAAGGGTTCGCCCGCGCGAATGGCTGTCGCCGGCAATATGCTCGCGGGATTGGTTTCCAGACCGGAATAAACCCCGCCGAAAGTGACGGGGCTTGGACCATTGGTACCCGTGCACACTGTTGGCGGCAATGGAGTTGCCGACGCGCCGGGACCTTTGGAAAAACGGAAAAGCGAGACCACCGGCGGTGCCGGCGGTACATTCTCAACGACAAACCGCACGGTGTTGGAGGGGCGCGACAGCGTTTGCCCGCCGACGGTCCACTCGGCAATTGCTGTATTGTCGATAATTTGCGTCGCATCTTGGGCGAACGCGGGTAGGCTTGCGGCAGGAAGGAGCATTCCTGCCGCAAGCACACCAGCGCTTTTCGCGAGTATCTTGGTTAATGGATTCATAAGCGAAAAGGGCGGCGGCGGAAGGCCCGCACGCCGCCCTTCCTTTTCTTAGTTCAGCGTGACGCGGAAAATGAGTGCGCGGGCGGTCGTTGCAGCGATGCTGCTCAACCGGCCCACGACCGTGTTTGCCGGGGTACCGAATTCGCCTGCGTTCGCATCGACAGCATCGGTAACCGATGTGCCGCCGGAGCATGATTGCGTTGCGCCAGGCGTCGTAACAGTAGCGTCGACAAAGATCGAACCGGCCACATAAGTGGTGTTCGCCGGCACAAGGTCGGAAATGCTGATGTTATCGGCCGTTGCACCACCCACGCCATTGGCTACCGAAATGCAATATTCGACAATTGCACCCGGAATGGCCTTGTGGTTGCTGGCACTGACGAAATCGTTGACGACACGGCTGGTCTTGGCGACCGAAAGGATCGGAGCCGAAACCGTGTAATCATCCCATGCCCACGACACGCCGTCTCTGGTGGCATTGCCTTGAACTGGCGTCAGATCTTCCGCGTAGATAGTCTGATAAGCCGCTGTGTTGGCAGTGGCGTCGCCAACAACGCCCGTCAGTGCGCCACCGGCGCTTTCAAGCGCCGTTGCTGCCAACTGAATGACTGCAACCGAACCGTTCGCCGCAACCGGAATATCGCTGCGAACCAAAACATGACGGGTCTGGTTTTTCGGCACGTTGTCGAGCGTCAGGGTCGTAACCCACGCGCCTGCGTCATCGCGCCAGACCGTTGCCGTTGAGATCGAGATAATATTCAAACGTTCCGGCTGTCACATCAATGTCGTCAGTCCCACGACCACCACCGATTGTAGTAAGGCTAGCGGTGTTGGTCGCGGCCAGCGAGAAATCGAGCGTGTCGTTTGAACTGTTCACGATTGTAAACGCGGTGACAGCGTTAAGTTGTCCCGATGTTACGTTTGTCGTCACGGTTGGTGATTGTTCGGCAACCGAAAACTGGATTTTGCGGTCGACGCGGAACGTATCCGAAGCCGGAATTGCGGTCTGCCCGACACCGCCGACCTGATAGTTCACGGTCACATTGTTGGTAATCGGCGTGTTCGCATCGGTATTCTGAGCATAAGCCGGGCTTGCAAAAGCCAGAATCAGACCAAAACCGGACGAAGCGCCGAGAAGTTTAAGCTTACTGGTCATGCTTGCTACTCCTGTTGCACTGCTAAAATGATTGCGCCCACTCCGCCGCAATCGAGACGGTCTCACGGTGATCACTTGACGATCCCGCGAAAGATCAATTTGCCTTCCGCACCAGCGGTCAGCGGTTGATTTAAATTCCATTTAATATGCGTGACATCACGGCGTTCTGCGGCGCGGACGGTGTCGTCGGCCTGCTTGACGCGTAATGCCCCCAATAGGCCCCAGCTCTTGCCGCCATCGATCGATACGACCTCAAGACCGTCGGATGTGCCATTGAAGGCGACCGCCGTCGGCAGGGGGTTGGTGACGACGAAATTTGCGGCGGTTGCGCTGCCGGTGTTGCGGTATTTCACGACAAACACCAGATTGTCGCCTGGAAGAACGAGATTGGGTTTTTCCAGCACGACGGTCCGGCTGCCGTCGGCCCGCACGACCTGTTTTTCAACAAAAACGTCGCTAGAAAGCTGTAGCGGGGTTGCGGCTTGTGCCGAAACCCCGATCAACGCCAATGCAACAGCGGCAAATCTTGCGAAATGGCGCTTCATTATTGGATAACCGTCCGGAAAGTCACCGTTCGGGTCTGTCCGGCAGGGACATTGCCAGCCGCCACGCTGATGCGCGTGCCGTTAAAATTGCCGGCATCGGCATCAACCGCGTCGGTTAATGCTGCTGCTTCATGCGTCATCGATCCGGTCTGGTAGGTGACGTTTGCCGGGATCGGGTCGGTAATGACCAGATTGTTCAGCGTACCAGCCCCGGAAATCGTAGCAACAAGGCTGTACGTGATGATCGCGCCGGGGACCGGACGGTTGCCACCGAACGGATCGACTATGGTCGCTGACTTCACGAGCGCAAGCGATGCAGCCTGCACTGCGAGGAAGCTGTTGGCATCGGCGTCGGCGCCGGTGGTGCCGACAACGGCGTTACCGCCGCCCTGTCCAGCATTTGCAAAACTGGTTCCGGGCGCACCGCTGCCGGTCACTGCAACGGCAGCCAGGTTGGTTGTGCCGCGATTTCCGTTGGTAACTGCGACAGGCGTGCTGGTTATGACAAATACGACACGGCTCTGGTCGGGCTGGAGCACCGGATCGTTCGAGCCTGCGACATAGACGGTATCGACACCCGGGTCATAAACGCCATTACCGTTTGTATCGAGGACGATCTGAGTCAGTGTCGGGTCGAAATCGTCGCCGCCGACGCCGGTATTGGCCGTCAGCCGGAATGCCTCTTCGCCATTACCCGTATTGGTTACACGGAAGGTCTGGACGTTCCCTGTCGCGCCTGGTGCGGTCGTGATGTCGCCCGGGTCGGTTGTGACCAACGTTACGTCGAGCAGTTCGTCGACCTTGATCCGGACCATGTTGGACTGAATGGTCACCGGTCCGGACGGTGTATCGTAGGTCGCCTCGGCAACGTTATCGATATCTGTGCCCGCCAGAGTGCCCGCAGCAAAAGCCGGAGCGCTGACGGTAAGCAGGGCCAAAGCCAGGGCAACAGTCGACAGTCCGTTGCGGATGAAGGGTGCACCGTTAGGGCGTTGCAAGGCGTTCTGGTTGGTCATCATGCCAATGGTTATGCCAGAACAAGGTCAAGAAACTGTTAATTAGCGTGACTGTCGGTTAACCAAAACAAACTATTGAAAAATATCGATATATGCTAGAGAAACTTCGTAACAACTTGTAACATGCAATGGTTTGCATCAACGTAAACAGTCACCGGAATGTGACGTCAAAGCCGTCAGCTTTCTGCCGTATGGGGTTTTTGCCGAGAAAGGCCGTTGACAGAATCTTGCGCCACTACTAGTGCGCCTCCACCGCATCAAGCGGGTGTAGCTCAGTTGGTTAGAGCGCCGGCCTGTCACGCCGGAGGTCGCGGGTTCGAGCCCCGTCACTCGCGCCATTCCTCGTATGTCAGTTAGACTTGGGATGGTGCCTTGAATGATCCGGTTTCCATCCAGATCAGCAACGGGCGCAGCGGCGCAATCCAGATTATCCCTGCAATCAGATATATAACTGCCTGCAAAATTATATGCAGCTGGCCGATATAGGCAGAGGCGCTGACCACAATGAATGTCCAAAGTGCAATGATCGCAAGGATAGCAATCATCCCCACCGGCTTTCGCCACGAAGGGGGTCTGTAAGGCTGGTTCATAACGTGATCCAAGATTGTTCGGTGAGTATGGCGTCCATCGGCACGTCCCAAGGGTCGGTAATCAGTGCAGGGGCCATCTGCACGGACCATGCAAGGCCTACCGCAATCGTGCCATCCAATATGCTTAAAGCCCGGTCATAATGCCCCGCGCCTTGGCCCAAGCCGCATCAAGCGACCGTCGAACGCAATGAGCGGAACGAGCGCAATATCGGGTCTGCATGGCTTCGCAGTTTCGACTGGTTGAAGGAGACCGAACGGTCCGGCTGCCAGTTCATCTCCAGGCGTCCATTCAAGAAACTGCATGGGCGCGGCCTTGCCGGTGACATGAGGCAAGGCAATCTGGCACCCTAGTCTTTGCGCCTCGGCCATTATCATGTCCGGATCTGCTTCTGTATCTTTTGCTATATATCCGGCGACAATCATGCCGGGTTGCAATAAAGCCATCAACGGGCTGGGAATGCGAGAGAAGGCGAGCGATTTTCCGGTAGTGTCGAGGCTCGCTACAAAAGCGTCGCGTAATTGCCGGTATTTCAACCGCTGCGATGCCTTGTCGAATTCGATATCCACAGCGTCAGTATCCCGGAAATTGGCCCAGAAAAATGGGTTAGCGGAACCACCATGGGTCGTTTCCCGGAATATCCTCTGACGCCAAAACGTCAGGTGGGCGCCGTTTAGTCTGGACCAGGATCCAAACAGGGACAGCTCCCTTAGATAAATAATCGCCTCAGGGATGTTCTCATCAGTTCGTGCCGGGCAGTCCCGCCATCACCAATATAGCGCTTATATGTTAATTCTCAAGCCTTAGCGCCAAAGCTTCCAACCGGTCGGCAAGCCGTTCGAGCGTTTCGGCGGCTTGTTCGACTTCTGGCGCGATCTGTTTGCCCGGTGCCGGACGAAGCATGCTGCCCCGCCGTCGTGGAGCTTATCGGCCAACAACAACGCGGAAAACAGCAAAAGGCGGCTCTCGTTTAGACCGCCGGTCGGACCGCCTGCCTCGCGCGCCTTTTCATCGACCAAAGCGCCCAGGGCTTGCAGCCGCTGTTCTTCGCCGTCATTGCAGGTAACAATATATTCGCGGCCAGCAATCGAGAGTCGAACGTCCGCCATTATGCTGCCCCCGCCAATATACGGTCGATATCGGCGATGGCCGACTTCGTTTCCATTTTTAGCTTTTCATGGCGTTGCGCAAGGTGGTCGTCGCCAAAGGATGTTGCTGGATCCGGCACCTGCTCGAGCCGGGACAAGGCCCGCTCAATGCGGCCAATCGCAACGATTAGTCGTTGTTCTGCCATAGCTTGTCCCCCTTATGTAAGGATCAATAGCAGAAATGGCGCGTTGTGCAAACGCCTTGGCGTAGTCAGGATTGATCGGTTCTTCGCAGGAAAAGCGCTGCCTGTCCCTTGACGCTAGGGCCTCGTCGTCCGCAAAGGGTGCGCACCGCAACTCGGGCTGGGTCCGGCATTGGCTGCGGCGGCCGCTGCAGCCTTCCCGTTTGGGCTAATTCATGGGGTAGACGATGACTGTCAGCGAACAGCAAATGGCCAATGCAATCAGGGCGCTGGCAATGGACGCTGTACAGGCGGCGAACAGCGGACATCCCGGAATGCCGATGGGTATGGCCGATGTTGCCACAGTGCTCTATTCCAAATTCCTGAAATTTGATCCGAAAGCGCCGAAATGGGCAGATCGCGATCGTTTTGTCCTTTCTGCCGGGCATGGTTCCATGCTGGCTTATGCTACGTTGCATTTGACCGGTTATGACAGCCCGACCATCGAAGATATCCGTAATTTCCGTCAGTTGGGCAGCCCTTGTGCGGGGCATCCCGAAAATTTCCTGCTTGATGGCGTTGAATGCACCACCGGCCCGTTGGGGCAGGGGCTGGCGATGGCGGTCGGCATGGCGATTGCCGAGCGGCATTTGAACGCACGTTTTGGCGACGATCTGGTCGATCACCACACTTGGGTTGTGGCGGGTGATGGCTGCCTGATGGAAGGCATCAACCATGAGGCTGTTGGCCTCGCCGGACATCTTGGTCTTGGGCGGCTTGATTGTGTTCTGGGACGATAACAAGATCACCATCGATGGCGCGACGACTCTGTCGACCAGCGAAGACATTCCTGCGCGTTACACCGCAAGCGGATGGCATGTTGAAGTCATGTGATGGTCATGATTTCAATGATATAGAGCGTGCTATTAAGAGTGCATTAGAAGACAATAGGCCTTCGCTGATTGCCTGCCGGACGCTCATCGGCAAAGGTTCGCCCAACAAGCAGGGCACCAAGGCACCGCATGGCAGCCCGCTGGGCGAAGATGAAATACGTTGCGACCCGCGAGGCGATTGACTGGCCTTATCCGGCGTTTGAAATCCCTGCTGACATCCTGGATGCATGGCGCGCAACGGGCAAGGCGGGTGCTGAAGCGCGCTCTGTCTGGAACAAGCGTCTGAATGCTTCGCCAAAAGCAGCGGAATTCAACGCTACTATGGCCGGTAAGGCCGACAATGCTTGGCTGAAACCGCATCTCGACAGCCTGATTGCTGCCCCGCAGAAGATTGCGACGCGCAAAGCGTCGGAAATAGCGCTCGTCGCGGCAACGGCTGCACTTCCCGAATTGCTGGGCGGATCGGCGGATTTGACGGGTTCAAATTTTACCAAAACTCCGTCTACTAATATATTGGACCAAAATGATTATTCTGGCCGCTATGTGAATTACGGCATCCGTGAATTCGGTATGGCTGCGGCGATGAACGGGATGGCGCTGCATGGCGGGATCATCCCTTATGGTGGCACATTCCTGATCTTCTCCGATTATTGCCGTGCCGCCATCCGGCTGTCTGCATTGCAGGAAACGCGTGCGATTTACGTAATGACGCATGACTCGATCGGCGTTGGCGAGGACGGCCCTACGCACCAACCGATTGAACAGATCATGTCGCTGCGGCTTATTCCCAATCTCGATGTCTTCCGGCCATGCGACAGTATTGAAACCGCAGAATGCTGGGCTTTGGCGATTGAAACCGAAGACAGGCCTTCGCTTTTGGCGCTTTCGCGTCAGAATTTGCCGCAATTGCGGACCGATGTCAGCGAAAACCTGTCGGCCAAGGGCGCTTACACGCTCCGGACCGCAAATGCCGCACGGCGGGTAGTGCTGATTGCCACCGGCTCGGAAGTGCCGCTGGCAATTTCGGTTGCAGACCGTCTCGAAGAGCATGGTTTCGGCGCAGATGTCGTTTCGATGCCGAGCTGGGAGCGTTTTGACGCGCAGTCGGCGGCTTACAAGGCCGAAGTTCTGCCAGCAGGGCCGCTGCGCGTCTCCATCGAAGCTGGGACGACGATGGGCTGGGAGCGTTATGTCGGCGACGGCCTGCGGATCGGCATCGACAGCTTTGGTGCATCGGCACCGATTGACGCGCTGTATGATCATTTCGGGCTGACGCCTGACAAAATCACCCCTCAAATCATCGCCAGACTGGGCTGATAGGAGCAAATATGACTGTCAAAGTAGCAATTAACGGATTTGGCCGCATCGGTCGCCTCGTCGCGCGCGCCATATTGGAGCGAGACGATCATGACCTTGAACTGGTTGCCATCAACGACCTCGCGCCGGCGAAAGCCAACGCGTTGCTGTTCAAGCGCGACAGCGTCCACGGCCCGTTCCCCGGCACCGTTGAAGCCGATGGCAACGACATCGTCGTCAACGGCAAGCGCATCCATGTTACCGCAGAGCGCGATCCGGCGAACCTGCCGCACGCCGCAAACGGCGTTGATATTGCGCTTGAATGCACCGGTTTCTTCACCGACCGTGCCAGTGCGGAAAAGCATCTGGCCGCTGGAGCGAAGCGCGTATTGATCTCTGCACCGGGCAAAAATGTAGACAAAACCGTTGTTTTCGGGGTCAATCACGGCGTCTTGACGTCAGACGATTTGATCGTGTCGAACGCCAGCTGCACCACCAACTGCCTTGCGCCGATGGCGAAGGTGCTGAACGATGCCATCGGCATCGAACGCGGGTTGATGACCACCATCCACAGCTACACCAACGACCAGAAAATCCTCGACCAGATCCACGAAGACATGCGCCGCGCGCGTGCCGCCGCGATGTCGATGATCCCGACCACCACCGGCGCCGCTCGTGCGGTTGGTGAAGTGATGCCCGAGCTGAAGGGCAAGCTCGACGGTTCGGCGATCCGCGTGCCGACGCCCAATGTCAGCATCGTTGACCTGACTTTCACGCCAGCGCGTGATACGACGAAGGAAGAGGTCAACGCGTTGCTGAAAGCGGCATCGGAAGGCGCTCTGAAGGGCGTATTGGCTTATTCGGATGAGCCATTGGTTTCTATCGATTACAATCATTGCCCGGCAAGCTCGACCATCGACAGCCTCGAAACCTCGGTTATCGACGGCAAGCTGGTCCGCGTGTTGAGCTGGTATGACAATGAATGGGGCTTTTCCAACCGCATGGTCGATACCGCCGGCGTCATCGGAAAGTTGCTCTGATCATGGCATTTCGCACGCTCGACGATCTGGGCGACATCAAGGGCAAACGCGCGTTGGTGCGTGTTGACCTGAATGTTCCGATGGCCGACGGGCGAGTGACCGATGACATGCGCCTGCGGGCGTTGCTGCCGACGGTGTTGGAATTGGCCGACAAGGGCGCGAAAGTGCTACTTGTTGGCGCATTTCGGCCGACCCAAGGGTGCCAAGCACAGCGAAATGTCGGTTTCGATGGTGCTTGATGCGTTGCAGGAAGTTCTGGGCCGCGAGATCATGTTCGTTCCTGAAATTGCGGGCGATGTCGTGACTCAATCGGTCGGCATACTGGCCGATGGCGACATTGCGCTGCTCGAGAATACGCGCTTTTGGCCGGGCGAAGAGAAGAATGATCCGGAACTGGCGAAGGCAGTTGCCGCGAACGGCGATTTCTACGTCAACGATGCGTTTTCGGCCGCGCACCGCGCGCATATGTCGACCGAAGGATTGGCACATGTGCTGCCAGCCTATGCCGGACGTTCGATGGAAGCCGAACTGAAGGCGCTTGAAGCAGCGCTGGGCAATCCGGAACATCCGGTTGCAGCCGTGGTCGGCGGGGCCAAGGTGTCGTCGAAGCTCGACGTGCTCACCAATCTGGTCACCAAGGTCGATCATCTGATTATCGGCGGCGGCATGGCCAACACCTTTCTGGCAGCGCGCGGTATCAATGTCGGCAAGTCGCTGTGCGAGCATGATCTGGCAGACACCGCGAATGCCATATTGGACGCGGCAGATGCTGCTGGCTGCACCGTACATCTGCCATATGACGTCGTGACGTCAGTCGAATTCCGCGCAAACCCGCCGGTTCGTACCGTCAACGTCCATGAAGTCGGTGCGGACGAAATGATCCTCGATGTTGGCCCCGCCGCAGTTGAGGCACTCTCGGATGTTCTGAAAACATGCCGCACGTTGGTATGGAATGGCCCACTTGGCGCGTTCGAAATGGAGCCTTTCGACGCGGCAACTGTTGCGTTGGCAAGAACGGCAGCAGCGCTGACCAAAGAAGGCTCACTTGTCTCGGTTGCTGGTGGGGGAGATACCGTTGCGGCGCTGGCGCATGCAGGTGTCGCGCAAGATTTCAGCTTCGTTTCAACCGCTGGTGGCGCATTCCTCGAATGGATGGAAGGCAAACCGCTGCCGGGGGTTGACGCGCTTCAAACAGATTAAACGGGCGGGGCAGCGGCCCCGTTTTTTCAAACCATCGATGCATACGTATGCCTCGACATCGAATACAGGAAAGACTGCAATGCAAGACCCGAAGATGATGGAAAAAATTGCGACTGGCCGGGGCTTTATCGCGGCGCTAGACCAGAGCGGTGGCTCAACTCCAAAGGCGCTTAAAGGCTATGGCATTGAAGAAGACGCCTATTCCACCGACGAAGAAATGTTCGCCCTGATCCACGACATGCGCAGCCGGATCATCACTTCTCCATGCTTCAACGGCGAGAAGGTCATCGGCGCGATCCTGTTCGAACGCACGATGGACGGCGAAGCAGGCGGAAAGCCCGTTCCCGCGGCGCTTTGGGAGCGCGGCGTCGTGCCATTCCTGAAGGTCGACAAGGGTTTGGAAGACGAAGCCGATGGCGTCCAGATGATGAAGCCGATGCCTGATTTAGGCGCGTTGCTCGACCGGGTGCGCGAAAAAGGCGTTTTTGGCACCAAGATGCGCGCGGTCATCAATCTGGCATCGCCAACGGGCATCGCCGCCATCGTTAAGCAGCAATTTGAAGTCGCCGAGCAAATTTTGTCGCGTGGGCTGATGCCGATCATCGAACCTGAAGTGAACATCAAAAGCGCCGAACGCGCGCAGTGCGATGCCATTTTGCGCGACGAAATATTGAAAGCGCTCGATGCGCTGTCAGGTAACCACAAAGTCATGCTGAAGCTGTCGATCCCTGCCGAAGCTGGCTTGTTTGATGCTTTGGTTGCACATCCCCGCGTTTTGCGCGTCGTGGCCCTGTCGGGCGGTTTTGCCCGTCCAGAAGCCTGTGCCGAACTGGCAAAAAACAAGGGCATGATTGCGAGTTTCAGTCGCGCGCTGCTCGAGGATTTACGTCACCAGATGGATGACGATGCATTTAACACATCGCTCGGCGGCGCAATCGACGAAATCGCGGCGGCGTCGGCGACCTGAGTTTGGAGAGGGGCCGGCGGCAGATGCGCAAGACATTTGCCGCCGGCCTTAAGCCTCGCTAAAGGCGCGGCATGAGTGAAATTGGTTGCCAGTTATATTTGATCTCGCCGCTGGATGTCGGTGGAGATTTTCCTGCGAAGCTTGAAGAGGCCTTGTCTGCCGGGCCGGTTGCAGCGTTCCAGTTTCGCGTGAAAGATATCGACCAGCATGAGGCTGCGGCGCTAGCCGAACCCTTGCAGGCGATATGTGCACGGCACGACGTCGCGTTCATCGTGAATGACAGCGTTGCTCTGGCCAAACGCCTGAAAGCCGATGGCGTGCATCTGGGGCAGGGCGATGGCGACGTCCGCGAGGCGCGGGAGACCTTAGGCCCCGATGCGCAGATTGGTGTGACCTGCCACAATAGCCGACATCTCGCGATGGAAGCGGCGGAAGCGGGGGCGGATTATGTGGCCTTTGGTGCGTTCTATCCGACGAGCACTAAGCAGGTCGAACATGTAGCTGAACTCGATACGCTGCAAAAATGGTCGCGGGTCACTGAAATTCCCTGCGTTGCGATTGGCGGTATCACGGCAGATAACGCAAAACCGCTCATCGAAGCGGGTGCGGATTTTCTGGCAGTGAGCAGCGCGGTCTGGAATAACCCGCAAGGACCTGCAAACGCGGTAAAGGCATTCAACGCCCTGCTTGCCTAATCGCGCTGCCGCCGCTAAAGGCCGCGACCAACAGCGCGCTGATGTGCGCTTGCTCTTTCCATCTGTTAAGCGAGTTCATCTCATGAAAATCAACGCGGTTGAAATCAAGCCGGGTAACATCCTTGAATATGAAGGCGGACTTTGGAAAACCGTCAAGACCGCGCATACCCAGCCCGGCAAGGGCGGTGCGTACATGCAGGTCGAGCTTAAAAACCTGCGCGATGGCCGCAAGAACAACATCCGTTTCCGTTCGGCTGAAAGCGTTGAAAAAGTGCGCCTCGACCAGAAGGATTTTCAGTTTCTCTATGCCGAAGGCGAGAACCTCGTTTTCATGGACAAGGAAACCTATGATCAGGTGACGTTGCCTAGCGACTTGCTTGGCGACGCAGCTGCATTCCTGCAGGATGGCATGGATGTCGTCATGGAAATGTATGAGGACGAGGCCTTGTCCGTAGCATTGCCCGACCAGATTGAAGCGATGATTGTCGAGGCTGATGCCGTCGTAAAAGGCCAGACCGCCTCGTCCAGCTACAAACCAGCGATCCTCGACAACGGCGTACGCGTTATGGTGCCGCCGTTCATTGGCGCAGGCACACGGATTGTTGTCGATGTTTATGCGCGGGAATATGTGAAGAAGGCCGACTGATGCCAGCATTAACCGGCCTACTGACCATCATGGAAAAAGCCGCGCGTAAAGCGGGCGGCAAATTGCGCCGGGATTTTGGCGAGATCGAGCAGTTGCAGGTCTCACAAAAGGGCCCTGCCGATTTCGTGTCGAAAGCCGATGAGCGCGCCGAGGATACGATTTTCCGTGAACTCGAAATCGCCCGCCCCGATTGGGGTTTCCTGATGGAAGAGGGCGGCGAGATTGCGGGAGCCGAGGGCAAGCCGCGCTTCATCGTCGACCCATTGGATGGCACGACGAACTTCCTCCACGGTATTCCGCATTTTGCGATTTCGATCGCAGTGCAAGACCCGAAACCCGATGGGTCTGGCTGGGGGGATATCTTCGCAGGACTGGTCTATAACCCGATCACCGACGAAAGCTTTTGGGCAGAGCGCGGCAAGGGTGCCTATCTTGGCCACAAGCGCCTGCGCGTATCGGCGCGGCGACAGTTGAACGAGGCGCTTATCGCCACAGGTACGCCGTATAAGGGCCATGGCGATTTTGAAGAATGGGGCAAGATTTTTGCCGCTATCGGGCCACAAGTCGCTGGTATTCGCCGCTTTGGTGCGGCTAGTCTCGATCTCGCCTGGCTTGCTGCGGGCCGTTATGATGGTTTTTGGGAAAGCGGCCTGTCGCCTTGGGATAGCGCCGCCGGGTGCCTTTTGGTGCGCGAAGCAGGAGGCTTTGTTACCGACTATCGCGGTCGTAGCCCGCACATCGCAGACACACAAGTTTTGGCGGCAAACGACATCCTGCACAGCAAGCTTCACAAATTACTCGCTGGCGCGCTGAAATAAAGCGCAAAATGGCTGTAAAAAGCGCGCCTCGGGCCTTGCGGCGCGTCGTGCATGTCCCTAGAAGCGCGGCAGTTTAACGCCCTCAAAAGCGAGTCCGATTTTGACCGATTTGTCGCAATATCTGCCGATACTGCTCTTCCTTGTGGTGGCGCTGCTTTTGTCGTCGGCGTTTGTGTTTTTGCCGATGGGCGTTTCGCGGCTGACCGGGTCGCATCAGCCGACCGAGGCGAAGCTCGCCGAATATGAATGCGGCTTTCCTGCATTCGAGGATTCGCGCAGCCAGTTCGATGTTCGTTTTTATCTCGTCGCGATCCTCTTCATCATCTTCGATCTCGAAGCTGCGTTCCTCTTCCCTTGGGCGGTTAGCCTCGGTGAAACCGGTTGGGTGGGCTGGGGCACGATGATGCTGTTCCTGTTCGAGCTGGTCATCGGCTTCATCTACGCGTGGAAAGTGGGAGCGCTCGAATGGGAGTGATCGAAAAATCACCGACCGCTGCCGGATGCCGATTTCTTCAAGGATATCGACAGCGAAGTTAGCGACAAGGGTTTCGTCGTGACCTCGACCGAGGACCTGTTCAACTGGGCGCGCACGGGTTCGCTGTGGCCGATGACGTTTGGTCTGGCCTGCTGCGCGGTCGAGATGATCCACGGCTATATGCCGCGTTATGATTTCGAACGCTTCGGCATCGCCCCGCGCGCCAGCCCGCGCCAGTCGGACGTGATGATCGTTGCCGGCACGCTGTGCAACAAGATGGCGCCTGCTTTGCGCAAGGTTTATGACCAGATGTCCGAGCCGAAATATGTGATTTCGATGGGCAGCTGCGCCAATGGCGGCGGCTATTATCATTATAGCTATAGCGTCGTGCGCGGTTGCGACCGGATTGTGCCGGTGGATATTTATGTCCCGGGTTGTCCGCCGACAGCCGAGGCCTTGCTCTACGGGATCATGCAACTCCAGCGCAAAATCCGCCGGACGGGAACGATCGAACGGTGAGCCATTCCGCGCCTCTCATTGAAAAGCCAAAAGGCACCGTCGCAGCGATTAAAAAGGCGCTCGGCAAGGACCTCGTTTCTGTCGAGGAAGAGTTTGGCGAAGTTGCGCTTTATGTGAAGCGCGATGCGCTGGTTGGCGTGATGGTGCAGCTGCGCGACACATGCGATTACCAGCAATTGATGGAAATTGCAGGCGTCGACTGGCCTGATCGCGATCCGCGTTTCGAGGTCGTTTACTGCCTTTTGAGCCTCACCAAAAACCACCGTATTCGCGTTCATGTCGCGACCAACGAAGATATGCCGGTGCCTTCGGTCACCGAAATCTGGCCCGTTGCTGGCTGGCTCGAACGCGAAGTTTTCGACATGTACGGCGTGCTGTTTTCGGGCAATGAAGATTTGCGCCGCATCCTGACCGATTATGGCTTCACCGGCCACCCGCAGCGCAAGGATTTCCCGCTGACCGGCTATGTCGAGCTGCGTTATTCGGAAGAAGAAAAGCGCGTGAAATATGAGCCGGTGCAACTGGCGCAGGATTTCCGCAGCTTTCGATTTCCTTTCCCCGTGGGAAGGCGCGGACTATGTCCTGCCGGGCGACGAGAAAGTCATCAAGTCCGGCGAACCACCGCGCGGAACGCCGCCGCAGGTGAATGATCCGAAGACCACCGACAAGCCTTCGCAGACCGGGGCAGGCGCTGCTGCTAATGAAGAGGCGAAGAAGCGCACCGTTCGCAAGCCAAAGGCGGAGAAACGGCAATGAGCGTAGCTCTTTTTTTGGTTCACGCAGAGACGCAGAGGACGCAGAGGGCGCAAGCAGCAGATCTCTCGGTCTCTGCGACCTCTGCGTCTCTGCGAGAACCATTTGAGCCCTTCGGGCGGGAGCGGCTTATGAGCCTGCAACCGATCTCGCGCCGACCACCGGCGATGAAGTCATCCAGAACTACACGATCAACTTCGGTCCGCAGCATCCGGCGGCGCACGGCGTTTTGCGGCTTGTCATGGAACTCGACGGCGAAATCGTCGAGCGGCTCGATCCGCATATCGGCCTGCTGCATCGCGGCACCGAGAAGCTGATCGAGCATAAGACCTATTTGCAGGCGCTGCCCTATTTCGACCGGCTCGATTATGCTTCGCCGCTGGCGATGGAGCATAGCTATGTGCTCGCCATCGAGAAGCTGCTCGATCTCGAAGTGCCGATCCGTGCGCAATATCTGCGGGTGCTGTTTGCCGAACTGACGCGGATCAAGAACCACACGCTGAACATCGCGCACCATATCCTCGATGTCGGCGCGATGACGCCGGGCTTGTGGCTGTATGAAATCCGCGAAGACTCATGGGCTTTTTCGAACGGGCGAGCGGCGCGCGGATGCACGCCGCGTGGTTCCGCCCCGGCGGTGTGCATCAGGATGTGCCGCTGAAGCTGCTGACCGATATTGCCGACTGGCTCGATGACCGGATGCCGCGTCTGTTCGAAGACGCGATTGCGCTCGTTGCCGACAACCGCATTTTCAAACAGCGCAATGTCGATATCGCGATCGTGTCGAAGGAAGACGCGATCAAATGGGGCTTTTCCGGCCCGATGATCCGCGCGCGGGCATCCCGTGGGATATCCGCAAAAGTCGCAGCCTTATGACGTCTACGCCAAGATGGATTTCGACATCCCCGTCGGCACGCGCGGCGATTGTTATGACCGCTTCATGGTCCGCGTCGAGGAAGTGCGCCAGTCGATCCGCATCATGAAACAGTGCCTGCAGCAAATGCCCGAAGGCCCGGTGTGCAGCGACGACCGCAAGATCGTGCCGCCCAAGCGCGCCGAGATGAAGCAGTCGATGGAAGCGCTGATCCACCATTTCAAGCTCTACACCGAAGGCTTCAAGGTGCCCGCCGGCAGCGTCTATGTCGCGACCGAAAGCCCCAAGGGCGAATTCGGCGTCTATCTGGTGTCGGACGGCACCAACAAACCCTATCGCTGCAAAATCCGCCCGACCGCCTTCTCGCATTTGCAGGCGATGGATTTCATGTCGCGCGGGCATATGCTGGCGGACACGACCGCGATTTTGGGCGCGCTCGACATTGTGTTCGGGGAGTGTGACCGGTGAGTGGTGCATTGCCGCTTTTTGCTTCTGTCACTCGCCAGAGTTTGTCTGGGTTGATCGCGTCACTTGCGAACACGATGGCGTTTCTGTCGACTGGCATTTGAAGTGCTCTTGCGATCAGACTCACTTGGACTCGAGTGCGGTGTGAAACCGGGAGTTCGTTGTGTGGATCCAGTTGTCGCTCAGTGCTCAGTATGTGGAAACCAAGCTTCGTTCTTGATAGTAAAATTCAGGTATGATGGCTTGCTAAATGGTGGCGCTTGTTACGAGCAATCGAAAGCGGCATATGCCTTGTGCCTGGCATTCCGACGCCTTTAATCTAAGGTGATACTCGTATAATTTTGCAGAGCGAGCTAACCGAAATGTCAGTGATAACGGGCCAACGCACGATATTCAAGTCAATGTCAATTTGATCGCAACTTTGTGGGGATGAATTCTACTGGCGATTGGGAGCTAGCGTAATGGCTGACACCGCCCACATCCCCGACGAAGCCGAAACCCGCGCGAAATGGGGCAGCTTTGCCTTTGCGCCGGACTATAAGAAAAAGGCCGACATCTATATCGGCCGCTATCCCGCCGGGCGGCAGCAATCGGCGGTGATGGCGCTGCTCGATCTTGCCCAGCGGCAGGTGGGTGAGGAAACGCAAACGCAGGGCTGGTTGCCGGTGCCGGTGATCGAATATGTCGCGCACTATCTCGGCATGCCCTATATGCGCGCTTATGAGGTTGCGACCTTCTACACCATGTACAACCTCGCGCCCGTCGGCCGTTTCCATGTGCAGGTGTGCGGCACGACGCCGTGCATGTTGCGCGGGTCCGACGATATCATGGCGGCGTGCAAGAACCGCGGCCTCGTCAAAGGCGCGACCACGCCCGACGGCCTGTTCACGCTGACCGAGGTCGAGTGCATGGGCAATTGCAGCTCCGCGCCGATGGTGCAGATCAACGACGATAATTACGAAGACCTCGATTACGACAGCATGACCGGCATTCTCGGCGACCTCGCCGATGGCAAGCAGCCCAAGATCGGCACGCAATTGCCGGGGCGGCACACGGTCGAACCCTATGGCGGGCCGACGAGCCTGCAGGCGATGGTCGACAAGAACCATGACTATCGGGGGGAGTGGTGAGTGAGCCATTCCTATCGCGCACCACTCAGTCGTCACCGCTGAACTTGTTTCAGGGTGCTATATCTGCCTCTCTGCTCTTCGGTCTCGGCTGATAGATGGACCCTGAAACAAGTTCAGGGTGACGGGCTTTTGAGTGAGGGGCTGAACTGATGGAATGGCTTCCCTTCATCGGCGTTGCTCGTCGCCGCATTCGTCGCGTGGAAACTGCTGACCGGCATTATCAAGCTCGCCGTCATCGGCCTGCTGATCGCTGGCGGCGCATGGTTCTTGCTCGGAGGCGTGGCATGAGCCTTCTCGACAAAGACCGCATCTTCACCAACCTCTACGGCTATCAGGATTTCGGCCTGAAAGCCGCGCAGAAGCGTGGGGATTGGGACAAGACTGCCGCGCTCATGAAAGTCGGGCAGGACGCGATTATCGAGGAAGTCAAAGCCTCGGGCCTGCGCGGACGCGGCGGGGCTGGCTTCCCGACGGGGATGAAGTGGAGCTTCATGCCCAAGGCGCCGACGCCTGAGCGGCCCAATTTCCTTGTCATCAACGCCGATGAATCCGAACCCGGTTCTTGCAAGGACCGCGAGATCATCCGCCATGATCCGCACAAGCTGATCGAAGGCGCGTTGATCGCCGGTTTCGCGATGCGCGCGCGGGCGGCCTATATCTACATTCGCGGCGAGTATATTTTCGAGGCCAAGGTGCTCGAAAAGGCAGTTGCCGAGGCCTATTCGGCGGGACTGCTCGGCAAGAATGCGGCCAAATCGGGCTATGATTTCGACGTCTTCGTCCATCGCGGCGCGGGCGCCTATATCTGCGGCGAAGAAACCGCGATGATCGAAAGCCTTGAGGGCAAAAAGGGCCAACCGCGCCTGAAACCGCCATTCCCGGCGGGCGCGGGCCTTTATGGCTGCCCGACCACGGTCAACAATGTCGAGAGCATCGCGGTGGTGCCGACCATCCTGCGGCGCGGTGCGGCGTGGTTCAAAAGCTTTGGCCGCGAGAATAACCACGGCACCAAGCTGTTCCAGATTTCGGGCCATGTCGAAAAGCCCTGCGTCGTCGAAGAAGCAATGAGCATCCCGTTCCGCGAGCTGATCGAAAAGCATTGCGGCGGCATTCGCGGCGGATGGGACAATCTGCTCGCGGTCATCCCCGGCGGATCGTCGGTGCCATTGGTGCCCGCCGCGATGATGATGGACGTGCCGATGGATTTCGACGGCTGCAAGGAAGTCGGCAGCGGCCTTGGCACCGCAGCGGTGATCGTGATGGACAAGACCACCGACATCGTCCGCGCCATTTCGCGGCTGTCAGCTATTTCTACAAGCACGAAAGCTGCGGCCAGTGCACGCCGTGCCGCGAAGGCACTGGCTGGATGTGGCGCGTGATGGAACGGATGCGCGAAGGCAATGCCGACGTGTCGGAAATCGACACCTTGTTCGAAGTGACCAAGCAGGTCGAAGGCCACACCATCTGCGCGCTGGGCGACGCGGCGGCGTGGCCGATCCAGGGGCTGATCAAGCATTTCCGTCCAGAGATGGAGCGGCGGATTGCCGAGCGCGGCGGGATGCTGGAGGCGGCGGAATGAGTCTCGGGGCACGATTTGCTGAACTGGTCGGAGGGATCCTTTTTCTGGCGTTCCTAGCTGGCTATGTCGTGATCGCACCTGGCTGAAATGCGTCAGGCGTGTCGATTGGATCGAATTGCGCAAATCGGATGCGGATCTGGCGGTAAATCGGCTAGTTTGCGGAGATAGACTGCCTAATGCCTAAAGTCACCGTAGACGGCCTCGAAATCGAAGTCCCGGCAGGCGCGACTGTCTTGCAGGCGTGCGAGCTGGCGGGGAAGGAAATTCCGCGTTTTTGCTATCATGAGCGGCTGTCCATCGCGGGCAATTGCCGCATGTGTCTGGTCGAGGTTGCCCCCGGGCCGCCCAAGCCGCAGGCAAGCTGTGCGCTGCCCGCGACCGAAGGGCAGATTATCAAGACCGATAGCGCGATGGTCAAAAAGGCGCGCGAAGGGGTGATGGAGTTTCTGCTCATCAACCACCCGCTCGATTGCCCGATTTGCGATCAGGGCGGCGAGTGCGACTTGCAGGACCAGAGCGTCGCTTATGGTCGCGGCGCATCGCGCTATGACGAGAACAAGCGCGCGGTGACCGAGAAATATATGGGCCCCATCGTCAAGACGGTGATGACCCGCTGCATCCAGTGCACGCGCTGCATCCGCTTTGCCGAGGAAGTGGCGGGCATCGAGGAAATCGGCGCAATCGGGCGCGGCGAGAATATGCAGATCACCAGCTATCTCGAACGCGCGGTGACCAGCGAATTGTCGGGCAATGTCGTCGACCTGTGCCCGGTCGGCGCGCTGACGTCGAAGCCTTATGCGTTCGAAGCGCGGCCGTGGGAGCTGAAGAAAACGCCGAGCATCGACGTGATGGACGCGGTCGGCACCAACATCCGCCTCGACAGCCGGGGCAGGGCCGTGCTGCGCGCGCTGCCGCGCATCAACGACGATGTGAACGAGGAATGGGCGTCGGACAAAACCCGCCATGCGGTCGATGGTTTGACTCACCGGCGGTTGGATAAGCCTTATGTGCGCAAGGACGGCAAGCTGGTTGCGGTGAGCTGGGCCGAGGCTTTCGAGGCGGATCAAAGCGAATTGGTCGGGCGAAGCGGCGGTGATTGCGGGCGATCAGGTCGATTGCGAAACGATGTTCGCGGCGCGGGAGCTAGCTGGCAAGGCGATGCTTGAAGGACGGCAGACGGGCCTGGCATATGACACGTCGTCTCTGAGCGCGGTCAACTTCAACACCACGATTGCAGGCATTGAGAATGCCGACGTGATTTTGCTTGTTGGCACAGATGTCCGCCGCGAGGCTCCGCTCGTCAATACGCGAATCCAAAAGGCAGTGCGCAAGCGCGGGGCGAAGGTTTTTGCCATCGGGCCGGTAATCGACCTCACTTACAAGGTCGAATGGCTGGGCGAAGACCTCGGCGCGCTGGCAAAGGCGCCGAAAGTCCTAGCCGATGCGTTGAAGACAGCCGAGCGCCCGGCGATCATCGTCGGTGGTGGTGCGCTGCGGTATGAAGGCGTGCACGGGGCAGCGCTGGCCTTTGCCAAGAAATACAAGCTGGTCAAAGATGGCTGGAATGGCTTCAATGTCGCTGCATTTTGCTGCGGCGCGAATGGGCGGGCTGATGCTCGGTTATGCGCATGACGGCGGCGTCAAGGCTTTGGCCGCCAAGAAGCCGAAGCTTGGCGTTCTTCCTGGGCGCTGACGAAGTCGATTACGCGCTCTTTGCAGGAACCTTCAAAGTCTATGTCGGCCACCACGGCGACAAGGGCGCGCACCATGCCGATGTGATCCTGCCGGGTGCTGCATACAGCGAGAAATCCGGCACCTACGTAAACCTCGAAGGCCGCGTCCAGCGCGGCGAGCGCGCGGTATTCCCGCCGGGCGATGCGCGCGAAGATTGGGCGATTTTCCGGGCGCTTTCGGATGTGCTGGGCAAGCGGTTGCCGTTCGACACCATCGAAGCGCTCCGCGCCGAAATGGCGAAGGCGGTTCCGGCATTGGGCGTCGAAGGCCTCGCCAATTATGGCTGGTCCGAACCCAAACTGCCCCGCCACGGTCAGCGGCAAAATCGCCGATTATCCGATCAAGGATTTCTACCTCACCAACGCCATCTGCCGCGCATCGGAAACGATGCAGCGTTGCTCGGCCGAACTGGTGCATGGCGAAGCAGTTTCTGGAGGCGGCGGAATGAGTGCATCTCCAATAGCTTTCACATTGTTTTACTCGGAGAAGCTGGACGCGGAGTATTGTTTCCTCAGTGCGATCTCTGCGCATTCTGCGTGAACCAAAAGAAGATCATTTCATCGCAGAGGCTGTCAGAGTAGCAGCAGAATTTCGAAGCGATTGACACTTCCGCGTCATCCGCGTCACCGCGTGGAACTGATATTCGTGCAGCCGTTCGCGCGCGATGACGGTTATGTACGCATGACCGCCTTCTTCCAATCCCTCGGCATGTCCTACGAAGGCGCATGGTTCACCGCGACCATCGCGGGGATATTGCTCATCGCTTTCCCGCTGATGCTGGCTGTCGCGCTGATCATCTACGCCGAGCGCAAACTCTGGGCGGCCTTTGCCCTGCGTCGCGGCCCCAACGTCGTCGGCCCGTTCGGCATCCTCCAGTCCTTCGCCGATGGCCTCAAGGTCTTCCTTCAGGAAACCATCATCCCGTGCGCGTCGAACCGCGGCCTGTTCCTGATCGCGCCGATCATCACCTTCACCGTCGCGTTGATGGCGTGGGCGGTTATTCCCTTTGCCGATGGCGTGGTGCTGTCGGACATCAATGTCGGCCTGCTCTACATCCTGGCGATCAGCAGTCTTGGCGTTTACGGCATCATTATCGCGGGCTGGGCTTCGAACTCGAAATATCCATTCTATTCCTCGATGCGCGCCGCCGCGCAGATGATTTCCTACGAAGTCTCGATCGGCTTCATCCTGATCTGCGTCGTCCTGTGGGCGGGCACGCTTCAACATGGGCGAGATTATCGCAGGCGCAGAAGGGGCATATCTTCGGCTTCATCAACGCCTACGGCCTCAACCCGTTGCTGTTCCCCATCGCGGTCATGTTCCTGATCAGCTCAATGGCCGAAACCGCGCGCGCGCCGTTCGATTTGACCGAGGCGGAAAGCGAAATCGTCGCGGGTTACCAGACCGAATATTCGTCGATGGCCTTTGCGCTCTTCTGGCTCGGCGAATATGCCAATGTGCTTTTGATGTGCGCGCTGAACGCGATCCTGTTCTGGGGCGGACATTTGCCGCCGGTCGATTGGGCACCGCTCTATATGGTGCCGGGCATCATCTGGTTCTTCGGCAAAATCCTCGTGATGTTCTTCATCTTCGCCTGGGTAAAAGCGACCGTTCCGCGTTACCGCTATGACCAGTTGATGCGCTTGGGTTGGAAAATATTCCTGCCGATTTCGCTGTTCTGGGTTTTCCTCGTCAGCGGCTATTTGATGTGGACGGGGCATTGGTCGCCTGAAAAAGTGGCGGCACGCAATGCCGACACTTATGAGTGCTGGGCAAACAACGTCCTGAATGATGAAGACGTTGCAGCCTTAGATGGTCCTCGCGCTGGTGCTGAACGTCTGTCAATTCAATATGGCTGGAATGGCGGTGATCAGCTTCTCGTCCATCAACTCTCCTAATAAATGGACGACATCAGGAAAACGAGTTGGCGGACAATCGAATGGCTATGGTGGTCACGAAAAGTATCAAGGAATTGTCCTCAGAGTTTGGGCCGATTATTTGGGCGGTCAGTCAATCGGACAACATAGACGGTCGCGTCGGTATCGGGATTGAAGATCAGCGCGGAACGCTCGCCTTGGTTGGCGAATGCAAGATGGTTGGTGCAAAATCAGTTGGAGCAAAAGTATGACCACCATCGCCCACCTCATCAAATCCTTCACCTTGTGGGAATTCGTCAAGGCGCATTGGCTGACCTTGCAATATTTCTTCAAGCCCAAGGCAACGGTGAATTATCCGTTCGAGAAGAACCCGCTGTCCCCGCGTTTTCGCGGTGAGCATGCCCTGCGCCGTTATCCCAATGGCGAGGAACGCTGCATTGCGTGCAAGCTGTGCGAGGCGGTGTGTCCGGCGCAGGCGATCACCATCGAGGCCGAACCGCGTGAGGACGGCAGCCGCCGCACCACGCGTTATGACATCGACATGACCAAGTGCATCTATTGCGGTTTCTGCCAGGAAGCGTGCCCGGTCGATGCCATCGTCGAGGGACCGAATTTCGAATATGCGACCGAAACGCGCGAGGAATTGCTCTACGACAAGGACAAGCTGCTTTCCAACGGTGACAAATGGGAACGCGCCATCGCCGCGAACCTTGCCGCCGATGCGGCCTATCGGTAAGGGCGGCGCATCGTGATTCAGGTCCTCTCCTTCTACCCATTCGCCGCCTTGCTCATCGCGTCCGCCGCGATGGTGATTTTTGCGCGCAATCCGGTGCATAGCGTGCTGTGGCTGATCGTCGCGTTCTTCAATGCGGCGGGGCTGATGGTGCTGATTGGGGCGGAGTTTATCGCGATGTTGCTGGTCATCGTCTATGTCGGCGCGGTGGCGGTGTTGTTCCTGTTCGTGGTGATGATGCTCAACATCGACTTTGCCGAACTGCGCGCGGGATTTGTGAAGAATGTACCGCTTGGGTTGATGCTGGCGGTAGTGTCTGGTGGCGGAGCTGGTGCTGGGCATCGGGGCCTATCGCGCTGGCGCGGTGAAGCTTGGTACGCCTGATGGTTCAGCAGCCGGTGAGCGATGTGCCGAATATCGAAGCCATCGGCAATCTGCTTTACAGCAAATATATTTTCCTGTTCGAAAGCGCCGGCCTGATCCTGTTGGTCGCGATGGTCGGGGCCATCGTCCTGACTCACCGCAAGAGCCACAGCGCCAAGGCGCAGAACGTCACGCGCCAGAACATGCGCCGTCCGCAAGACGCAACGCGCAATGTCAATCAGCCGGTCGGGCAGGGAGTCGAGTTGTGACTTTCGACAAGCTCAGGGCGAAGGACAAAAGGAGCTTCGCGCGGATGATTGGTATCGAACATTATCTCGTCGTCAGCAGCATCCTGTTCGTGATGGGTGTGCTCGGCATTTTCCTGAACCGGAAAAATGTGATCATCATCCTGATGGCAATCGAGCTCATCCTGCTTGCAGTGAACATCAACCTGGTCGCGTTCAGCGCGTTTTTGGGCGATCTTACCGGACAGATTTTTGCGATGTTCGTGCTGACCGTGGCGGCGAGTGAGGCGGCTATCGGGCTTGCCATCCTCGTCATCTATTTCCGTGGTCGCGGCACGATTGCCGTTGATGATGTCAACCGGATGAAGGGATAACATCCGTAGTGACCTCGATCCATATCATCGTGTTTCTGCCGCTTCTGGCAGCGTTGGTCGCAGGGCTTGGCCAGCGGTTCATTGGCGCACTTGCGGCAAAGACGATTACCACTGCGGGCCTATTTACCGCTGCTCTGCTGAGCTGGCCGATCTTTATCGGTTTCCTGACCGGTGCTGAAAAAGCCTATGTCGAGCCCGTCATGACATGGGTGCAGTCAGGCGACGCTGACCTTCGATTGGGAACTGCGCGTCGATAGCCTGACTGCCGTCATGCTGGTGGTCATCACCACCGTGTCTGCGCTCGTCCATCTGTATAGCTGGGGCTATATGGAGGAAGACCCAGACCAGCCGCGTTTCTTTGCCTATCTGTCGCTGTTCACCTTCGCGATGCTGATGCTGGTGACCGCGAATAACCTCGTGCAGATGTTCTTCGGTTGGGAAGGCGTTGGGCTTGCGTCCTATCTGCTGATCGGTTTCTGGTACAAGAAACCCAGCGCCAATGCCGCCGCGATCAAGGCGTTCGTCGTCAACCGCGTCGGCGACCTTGGCTTCATGCTCGGCATTTTCGGCGTGTTCTGGCTGTTCGGCACGGTGTCGATCCCCGACATCCTCGCCGCCGCGCCCGACAAGGTCGGTTCGAGCATTGGGTTCCTCGGCTACCGCGTCGATACGATGAGCCTGCTCTGCGTGTTGCTGTTCATCGGCGCGATGGGCAAATCGGCGCAGTTGGGGCTGCACACATGGCTGCCCGACGCGATGGAAGGGCCGACGCCGGTGTCCGCGCTGATCCATGCAGCGACGATGGTCACCGCAGGCGTGTTCATGGTCTGCCGCCTGTCGCCTTTGTTTGAAACCAGCCAGTTTGCGTTGAACGTCGTGACCATCGTCGGCGCAACCACCGCGATTTTTGCCGCGACCGTCGGCCTCGTGCAGAACGACATCAAGCGCGTGATCGCTTATTCGACCTGCTCGCAACTGGGCTATATGTTCTTTGCGGCAGGCAGCGGCGCTTATGGCGTCGCGATGTTCCATCTGTTCACGCACGCCTTCTTCAAGGCGTTGCTGTTCCTCGGCGCAGGTTCGGTGATCCACGCGATGCACCATGAGCAGGACATGCGTTATTATGGCGCGCTTGCGGAAACATATCCCGCTGACCTTCTGGGCGATGATGGCGGGTACGCTGGCGATTACCGGTGTCGGCATTGTCGGCGTTGGCGGCTTTGCCGGTTTCTATTCGAAGGACGCGATTATCGAGAGCGCGTTTGCCAGCGGTTCGACCTATCATATGTACGGTTTCGCGATTGGCGTGTTGGCGGCGCTGCTCACCAGTTTCTATTCGTGGCGGCTGATGTTCCTGACCTTCTTCGGCAAGGCGCGCTGGATACAGAGCGAGCATATCCAGCATAGCGTCCACAAAACGCCCGAGACAGCGGAGGACAGCACCGGTGGCTATCATCCGCATGAAAGCCCGCTGTCGATGCTGGTGCCGCTTGGCGTGCTTGCCATTGGCGCGGTGTTTGCCGGGTTCCTGTTCCACGGCGGCTTTATCGAGGCCGAAACCGGCAAGGAATTCTGGGCGAACAGCACGCTCTATTTCAACGAGCATCTGATGCACGCGATGCATGAAGTGCCGATGTGGGTGAAGCTGTCGTCAACCGTTGCAATGCTGACCGGATTAGGAATTGCCTACATGATGTACCAGCGCTCGGAGGATGCGCCGCAGCGTCTCGCCGCCATGTTTGCACCGATCTACCGTTTCTTCCTCAACAAATGGTATTTCGACGAGCTGTATCATTTGATCTTCATCCGCCCCGCCTTCTGGTTCGGTCGTCTATTCTGGAAGCAAGGCGATGTCGGCATTATCGACCGTTTCGGACCCAATGGCTCGGCGGCGGTGGTCGGCTTTAGCAGCCGGATGGCGGTCAAAATGCAGACCGGATATTTATATAGTTACGCGCTGGTGATGCTCCTCGGCCTTGTCGCGGCGGTCAGCTGGATGATGGTGAAAGCATAATGAACGCGACTGCTATTCCCATTCTGTCGATCATGCTGGCTGTGCCGATGCTGGCAGCGATTGCCTGCCTGTTTGCGCGCGCGGAGATGGCGCGAATTATTGCGTTGACGGCGACGTTGTTCAATTTGGTGCTTGGGCGTCTGGCTGTGGGCCAGTTACGATCCCGCAGGCGCGCAGTGGCAGTTTGTCGAGAGCGCGCACATTGTTCGGCCCGATTGGCTGGAAGCTCGGCATCGACGGCATTTCGCTGATGCTGATCATGCTTTCGGTGTTCCTGATGCCGATCTGCATCGGCGCGAGCTGGCACGCCATCGACAAGCGCGTTGGCGAATATATGGCGGCGTTCCTGCTGATGGAAACGCTGATGATCGGCGTGTTTGCGGCGCAGGATTTGCTGCTGTTCTACATCTTCTTCGAGGCTGGCCTGATCCCGATGTATCTCATCATCGGCATCTGGGGCGGCGCGGAGCGGATTTACGCGAGCTACAAATTCTTCCTCTACACGCTGCTCGGCTCGGTCGTGATGCTGATCGCGATGCTGTGGATGATCCAGACCGCTGGCACGGCGGATATCCCGACCTTGCTCAATACCGACTTCGCGCCCGAGGCGCAGAAGTGGCTGTGGCTGGCGTTCTTCGCGAGCGTTCGCGGTCAAGATGCCGATGTGGCCGGTCCACACCTGGCTGCCCGACGCGCACGTTCAGGCGCCGACTGCGGGTTCGGTCATACTGGCTGGCGTGTTGCTGAAAATGGGCGGCTACGGCTTCCTGCGCTTCTCATTGCCGATGTTCCCCGAAGCGAGCGCCGATTTCATTCCGTTGGTCTTCGGTCTGTCGATGGTCGCGGTGGTTTACACCTCGCTCGTCGCCTTGGTGCAGAATGACATGAAGAAGCTGATCGCTTATTCGTCGGTGGCGCATATGGCGATTGTGACGATCGGGCTGTTCACGTTCAACCAGCAGGGCATCGAAGGCGCGATTATCGTCATGCTCAGCCACGGCCTTGTGTCGGGCGCGTTGTTCCTGTGCGTTGGCGTGATCTACGACCGGCTGCATACGCGCGAAATCAGCCGTTATGGCGGCCTCAGCATCAATATGCCGAAATACGCTTTGCTGTTCATGCTGTTCACGATGGCGAGTGTCGGCTTGCCCGGAACCAGTGGTTTTGTCGGCGAATTTCTATCGCTGGCTGGGGCGTACAAGGTTTCGACTTGGGCGACGTTGATTGCCACCACCGGCATCATCCTGGGCGCAGGCTATATGCTTTACCTTTATCGCCGCATCGCATTTGGCGCTCAGGTCAATGCCGATGCCGCAGCGATGCAAGACATCGACCGTCGCGAAATGTGGCTGCTTGCGCCAATTGCTGCGGTCGTCATCTGGATGGGTGTTTATCCAGAAAGCTTCCTCGCCCCGATCCGCCGCGATGTCGCGACAATTGTCGAGCGAGTAGAGCGGGCGGCACCGGCAGGCGATAGCAGGTTGAAAGCCAGCGATCCGACGACTGCGAAATATCGCGTTGGCGGACACGGCGAAGAAAAAGCGGCTGAGGGGAGCCAGCACTGATGGACCTCAACGCTTCGCTTTATCCTGGTCCGTTCCGAAGCCATCATCAGCTTTGCGGCGCTGGCGCTGTTGTTGCTTGCCGCATGGCGCGCCGATGCCGGTCGTTTGGTCAGTATATTGTCGGTTGCGGCGCTGGTTGGCGCTGGCGCTTATGCTGCGCATTTCCTTTGCGCGGGAACGCAATCGCTGGCGTTCGACGGGCTTTACAGCAACGACGCATTTGGCAATTTCTCCAAAATTTTGATCTACGTCGCCGCCGCCATTTCGCTGATGATCGCACCGCGTTTCCTCGAAAAAGCAGGGGCAATGCGCGCCGAATATCCGGTACTGATCCTGCTCGCCGTGCGTCGGCATGGGGATCATGGTCTCGGCAACCGATCTGATCACGCTCTATATCGGCCTCGAACTCAACAGCCTTGCCGCTTATGTGCTGGCGAGCTTTGTGCGCTAGCGACGGGCGCTCGGCAGAAGCGGGCCTCAAATATTTCGTGCTTGGCGCGCTCGCCAGCGGCATATTGCTGTTCGGCATGTCGCTGCTGTATGGGTTTACCGGCTCGACGGACTTCACCGCCATCGGCACCGCATTGGATGGCGAAATTAGCCTCGGCATGATTTTCGGTATCGTCTTCGTCCTGTCCGGACTGGCCTTCAAAATGAGCGCCGCGCCTTTCCACATGTGGACGCCCGACGTCTATGAAGGCGCGCCGACCCCGGTAACCGCCTTCTTCGCCAGCGCGCCGAAGGTCGCGGCAAGTGCGCTCACCATTCGCGTTGTCATAGAAGCATTCGGCAACCAGACTGTTGTCTGGCAGCAAATCGTCATCGTTGTCGCTTTGATGTCGATTATTATCGGCGCGGTGGGTGCCATCGGGCAGCAGAACCTCAAGCGCCTGCTGGCCTATAGTTCGATCAACAATGTCGGCTTCATCCTGATTGGCCTTGCCGCAGGGACCGAGCGGGGTGTTGCCGCAATGCTCGTCTATCTCGTCATCTATGTCGCGATGACATTGGGAAGCTTCATCGTGCTTATGCAGCTGAAAGACCGCGACGGCAATTATCGTGAGACGTTTGCCGATGTCGCGGGTCTTTCCAAAACGCGTCCGGCTGTGGCCGCTGTTTTCGCAATCATGATGTTCAGCCTCGCCGGCATTCCGCCCTTGTTCGGCTTCTGGGGCAAGCTGGTCGTTTTCCAAGCCGCCGTCGCTGCCAATCTGTTGCCGCTTGCGGTCATCGGCATTGCCGCATCGGTCATCGGCGCGTTTTATTATCTGAAGGTCGTCAAAGTCATGTATTTCGACGACGCCAGCGACGTGATCGCGCCAAGCGATGACAAGACGCTGGCGTGGACCGGCGGCGCTTTGGCGATAGCTGTTTCGCCGCTCGGTTATTTTGCCATTCCGGTACTCGCCGCGTTATCCGCACAGGCGGCAAAGGCGCTGTTCTGACGCCCATCTTCGAAGAAGTCGCGCTTACCGGATCGACCAATGCCGATCTGCTGCAACGTGCGGCGACAGGGCGCGCCCGAGGGGCTTTGGCTTCGTGCAGACAGGCAAGATGGCGGGCGGGGTCGGATGGGCCGGACGTGGGACAGTCCTGACGGCAACCTGTTTGCCAGCACAATCGTCCGGCTGCGTCCTCATGATCCGCCTGCATCGACGCTAGCCTTTGTCTCGGCGCTCGCCGTGCATGATTGCATAGGCCAGATTGCACCTCACGTACCGATACAGATCAAATGGCCGAACGACCTGCTGTCGAGCGATGGGGCAAAGCTGTGCGGCATTTTGTTGGAGCGGATCGATAGCGCAATAATCGTCGGCATTGGCTTAAACCTCGTCTGGCATCCGCCTAGACTTGACCGGCCAGTGACCGACTTGAAGACGCTGGGCGCATTGCCGCCGCATCCACAAGCGGTGGTCGAGATACTGGCCGATGCCTTTGCACATCTGGCTGAACGCTGGCGCGATCGGCGGGATTGTCCGCGATTGCATCGAGCTGGCAGAAGCTGCGCGCATATCGTCGGCACCGCAGTCGCGGTGAACTTGCCGACGGGCGAGCAAGAGCATGGGCTATATGCCGGACTGAGCGACGATGGCGCGTTGCAGCTACGCTTGGCGGACGGCAGTATTCGTGCCATTCATGCCGCCGATGTTTTTCTTGTTTAGTCAGGGGTTGCGCAATGCTGCTCGCAATTGATGCCGGCAACACCAATGTCAAATTCGCGCTGGTCGATGATGGCGGTGAAATCATCCAGCGCTGGCGCATTGCGACCGACGCGCGGCGGACGGCGGACGAATATGCGGTATGGCTCGACCAATTGATCCGCATGGCGGGTCATAGCCGCAACGATATCAAAGCGGTAATTGTCGCAACGGTAGTGCCGCGCGCTCTGCATAATATCCAGTTGCTGGCCTCGCGTTATTTCGGGTGCGAGGCACTGGTGGCCGGACGCGGCTCGGTCGGTTGGGGCATCCAGCTCAAAGTGGACGAGCCGCAATCGGTTGGCGCAGACCGCGCGGTCAACGCAATCGCCGCCCAAGCAATGGCCGAAGGCGACAAGATCGTCATCAGTTTCGGCACCGCGACCACCTTCGACTATATCGGCCCCGACGGCTCGTATCGCGGCGGCAGCATCGCGCCCGGCGTGAACCTCTCGCTCGACGCGCTTTATGCCGCCGCCGCCATGCTGCCGCGTATCGCGATCGAGCCGCCGCCAAATGATAGCGTCATCGGCACAACAACGGTTGGACAAATGCAGATTGGCATCTATTGGGGCTATGTGGCGATGATCGAAGGGATGATCGCACGGATGAAGGCTGAAATTGGCAAGCCCGTGACCGTCATTGCGACCGGCGGTCTTGCCATCCTGTTTCAGCAACATGGCCATTTATTTGACCGGGTAGAACCGGATTTGACGCTGCGGGGGCTGGCGTTGTTATATAGAAATAGAGAACAAAGAACGAATGACTACCCCGAAAAACGAATTGCTTTTCCTCGCGCTTGGCGGGTCGAACGAAATTGGCATGAACGTCAATCTGTACGGCTGTCAGGGCAAATGGGTGATGGTCGATCTTGGCCTGACCTTTGCCAACGCGGAATATCCCGGCGTTGATCTGGTTCTGCCCGATCTTGAGTTTATCGAGCAGCGCAAGAAGGATTTGCTTGGTATCGTCCTGACCCACGGGCATGAGGATCATATCGGTGCGGTTGCCTATTTCGCCGCCGAATTGGGCGTGCCTTTGTATGCGACGCCGTTCACCGCGACGCTGATTCGAGGAAAGCTGGAAGAAGAAGGCATCGCTGATATCGTCGAGCTGAAAGTCATTCCGATGGAAGGCAGCTTTGCGCTCGGGCCGTTCGGGTTCCGCTTCAAGACGCTGGCGCATTCGATCCTCGAAATGAGCGCCTGCGTTATCGACTACGCCTTATGGCACAATTTTCCATACCGGCGACTGGAAGCTCGACGAAGCACCCGGTAATCGGGACGCCATCGACCGCCGAGGAACTGACTGCCATCGGCGATAAAGGCGTGCTGGCGCTGGTTTGCGATTCTACCAACGCGTTTAACGCTGACGACAGCGGCAGCGAAGGCAGCGTCAAGGCCGACCTGCTGAAATCGGTGAAAGCGGCAAAGGGCAGGGTGCTGCTGACCACCTTCGCGTCGAACGCTGCGCGGTTGCAGACCATGGGCGAAGTCGCGCGCGAAACCGGGCGGACTTTGTGCTTTGCCGGACGCTCGCTGCACCGGATTATCGAGGCGGCGCAGGCCAATGGCTATCTGAAAGATATGCCCAAGACCGTCGATATGGATGCAGTCGATGGCTTGGCACGGCATGATGTCATGGTCGTCGCGACCGGCGGGCAAGGCGAGGCGCGGGCGGCGCTGGCGCGGATTGCGGAGGGCAATCATCCGGTGAAGCTGGAAGAGGGCGATACCGTCATCTTCTCGTCCAAGCAGATTCCGGGCAATGAAATCGCCATCGGCGTCATCATGAACAAGCTTGCCGAGCGCAACATCCTGACCGTCACCGAAAAGCAGGCGCATGTGCATGTGTCGGGACATCCCGGGCAGCCGGAGCTGGCTGCGCTGTATGACTGGATCAGGCCTGAAGTGTTGATCCCCGTTCACGGCGAGCGTCGCCATATGGCCGAGCAGGCGCGCTTTGCTATGGCGCATGGCGTGAAAAACGCGCTGGTTCAATCGAATGGCGATGTCGTGCGGTTGGCGCCCGGCAAGCCCGCAAATTGTCGGAAAAGAACGGACAGGGCGGCTCATCCTCGACGGCGATACGATTATCGCAGCCGATGGCGCAGTACGATCAACGAACGCCGTCGCCTGTCATGGTACGGGCTGGTTTCGGTGGCATTCGCGCTCGATGGCGACGACAGCCTGCTGGGCGAACCACAAATCCGCTTGCACGGCGTTCCGATTGAAGAAGACCTCGACGACTTCCTTGAAGAAGCAAGCGAGGCCGCGGTCAAGGCAATCCGCGAAAAGAAAGGCGACTATGACAAGCTGCGCGAAAGCGTGCGTCTCGCGGTACGTCGCGTCGCCACCAGCTGGACCGGCAAGAAGCCAATCGTCGATGTTATGATCGTGGAGACGGCATGAACTGGACGTCGATTATCGCCATCTATGCGCTGTTCTGGGTGATGACTGCGTTTGTCGTTCTTCCGATTGGCGTGCGCACGCATGATGAATTGGGGTCTGGAAAAGATCGCCGGGCAGGCGGACAGCGCGCCCGGAAATTTCAAGCCCAAAGCAGATTCTGCTGCGAACGACATTGCTGTCGGCGGCGCTGTTTGGCCTATATTATGCCAATTATGCCTATGGCTGGATCGATCGCCACAGTTTCGATTTTCTGATTTCCGGACCGAATGATAGTTGCGCAGCCGCTCGATGGCTTGGGCGAGCGCAACATAAAGTTTGCCGACGTCCGATGAGAGCAACGTCACGCCAATGGCGTTGCCATCACGCGTGCTGAGCAGCACCCGCATCATTGCTTCGAAATCGTGGATGTAACGGTTCACATGTTCGCGGAACTCGGCTGTCGTCGCCATAATGCGCAGCGATGGCTCGTGCCTCTCCGGCATCCAGCAGGCGCACCGCGCGGCGTGTGAATACCCCGCGGTCGCCCTTCAGATAGGCGGCCCAAGCGGTGTCGGTGACATCGTTCGATAGTATCTTGGCAACGTCGATCGCGGTCGAATTGAGCGATTCGGTGAGCAGCACCATTCGCCGCGCAAAGCTGTCATCGTCGATACCTTCAAAGCTGTCGCGATTGTCGGCAATACGTTGCTCCAGATTGGTCGCCATTTCGTCGAGCTGGCCAAGCTGCGCGCTCAATTTGGCGGTGGCGCTTTCGGACAGTGCAAGATTACGCTGGATCGCGCTCTGCATCAGGTCGTTCATCGCCGCGATCTGGCTATCGACTGCTTCGGCCAGCGAAGTCCGGTTCTGTTCGGTCAGGCGTTCGGCGACATGGCCGAGTTCTTCATCCAATATCTTTCGGCTGCTTTCGGCTGCCTGCTTTGTGGTTTCGCGCACGCGCAATAGCGACGACACCAGCTTATTGCTGGCATCTTCGCTCATTTCTTCGACCAAATTACGCGTGTGGGTCAGCGCCGCAGCGAGCGCATCGGCCTGTTCGTGGCGCGCGGCAAAATTCGCGTCGCTTTCCGACATCAGCTTTGTCGACTGTACCGCGCTGAATTTCAATAAGATGCTCAAGCGACGTAGTCTTGACCAGCATGTCGTCGCTCAACGCATTCAACGCCTGCGCGTTTGACGATGCCGTTTCCATCTGCGCAAGCGCGTGCAGCGAATCGGTCGTTCATCCGGTCCATCGACGCGGGGATAGCCGTCGCCAATTTCGGAGTTGGCATTGGCCAGCGCTTTCAGCAACCTGTCTGAGCGCTCAATCAGGCTTTCGGTAATTGCCTGATTATTATCAAGCGCCGTGCCAACGTCGCGGGTGCTTTCCCCAAGCGCCGATACCGCGAATGCCAGTTTTGCGGTCTGGTCGGTTGCCGCCCGGTCGATTTCGGAAATTTTGCTGGCACTGCCTTCGATATGCGCTTCGATCTCGGTGATGATCGTCGCAATGCGGTGTTGCTCGTCGGCTGACTGGTCGGAAAGGACGGCCAATGCTCCACGCAAATTGGCGAGGTGCTGGTCAATTTTGCTGCCGCTGTCCGCGACCAATCGATCCACTTCACCAGACGCAGTGCCGACTGTAGTCGTGAGCAAACTCGCGGCTTTTTCGAGTATATCAGCGGTTTCAGTTGCACGTTGTTGAGCAGCAACGCTTGCTTCGTCCAGCGCCGCGGCGCTTTGGCGTGACACATTATCCAACTGCGCCGAAACCTCCGTGCGCGCTAACTTCGATGGCGTCGATAAATTCGCGGGCGGACTTGCCCGCTGTGCCGACGCGTTCCAGCGCGCCGATCAGCGACTTGATCTGCAACTGCGCATTGTTTCCGGCGCTACCGATCTGGTTGGTGACATCCTTTGCCGCACTGGTGACAACGGGCAAATGTTTGCGCAGCTGTTCGAGATTGCTGGTCGCGGCATTACTGACGGCTTCAAGTGTCTTGGCCTTCTCGTCGCTGTCTGCCAGGGCGGTAGTAAGCAACTCTGCCGCCTCGACCATGTTGCGCGATGACTGCTTGCCAACGCTTTCCAGTTCCCGCGCATTCTGGGCAAGAACTCGCGCGCGAGGGAAATTTCCTCGTTGACCGTCCGCATCCGCAATTCGAGCGCTTCGCTTTCGGACCGCAGCAACTGCGCAACATTGCCGAAACGGACTGCCTCAGCGCTGCTGTGACGCAATGCAAGCAGCCAGACGACCGACAACAGCAAAACGGGCGTAGCCCACATGCTCGATTAGCGACGATTGCTCGCTCCGCTGAAAGGCCGGATTGCGCTTCGGCAAAATAGGTCCAGCCAAAGAAACCGGTCCATGCCAATCCGGCCAAAATCAATAATGACGGCAGAACGTAGGCTGTCCATGAGCTGCCCGTCGGCGCATCATCTTCATATATATATGACTCGACATATTCGTCATGAACCGGATCGCTGGCCATCATCGGTGGCGCATCCTCGGCTCCGACATTGGGCTCAGCCATGGCGAGATCATCTGCATTCAGGTCGATTTGCCGGGTAAGGCCGATAATTTTTGATCGTGCGGTCATGTCAAGCCGTTTACCATATTTTATCCACAGGGAAACGCAAACTTAACCCTCTGTTCGCTACAAGTGTCGAATGTCTATGGATTATGGCTCTTTTGACACAGCTTTGAAAGCAGCTGCCGGCGACGACAGTGCCCTGATATTGGAGCTGCGTTCTACCTTTGTGGAAAGCGCGAAGCGGCAGTTGAGCCTGCTTTCCCGGTCGCGTTGCGACGCTAACTGGCAATATACCAGCTGGCGTCTGAAAGGGTTGGCGGCGAGCTTTGGCGCTGTGAAGCTGATGGCTTTGGCCGACGAAGCCAGCGAAGGTGCACCAGGCGATCCTGTGGTGATCCGCAAGCTTGGACAAGCAATTGCCGAAATCGAAACGCACGACATAGCCTGAATACGCGCCTGACTAAGGCATCCGGCAATAAAATAGTTGGCAACGCGGACATATCGTCCATATCGGCGCAATGGCACCGAACGTCGTTTTCAAACCCGAATTTATTGCGCTTTTGTCGGCTGCGAGTGTGGCGGATGGAGGTTCGCCGGCGGGGCAAGGACGTGCATTGCAGCATATCGCTGGACAGTCGTTGCTCGCGTGCCAGATGGAGGCGTTGCAACATGCCGGGGTCTCTACATTCCTGATTGAAGTCGACACAATTCCAGGGGAGTTGCTTAATCTTGCGGATGATTTCCGGAACAAGGTAATGCGCGTGGAATTCGTACGGTCGGCAAAAGATATGCAGGCATTTCTTAGGCCGGAACACATCCTGGTAGTTCAGGCCGAGGCGCATTATTTCTCCCCTGCTATCGTTGGCGAGTTGATCAATAAAAGCGCCCCGTTCGTCGCAACGGTCGATGGACGGGATGAGAATGCGTCGTTCGAACGTATCGATTTGAACACGAGATGGGCGGGGTTCGCGGTGATCAATGGCGCAATGGCGCGCTCAATGGCGGAATTGCCCGATGGCTGGAGCATTGCCTCGTCACTGCTGCGCACGGCGGTTCAGGGCAATGTCCGCTTAGAACCTATCGCGCAGGCGACCGTGCAAACTGGCGCGATAATGCCGGTTTCGGGCGAAGCAGACGCTGACCGGATCGTTGCGCAAATGCTATCGGAGCGGTCGCGCCGACCCGATGGCCTCATTGAAAGGCATCTTTTTGCTCCCGCTGCCAAGATACTGGCACCGACAATCTGGCGTGCACGGGATGGCGAGGCGATTGTCGAAGTATCTCGCATGGTTTTTGCAGGTAGTAGCGCTGGTTTGGCCATGCTGGGCTGGAGCGTCGCTGCTGCAACTTCGGCGTTGCTAGCGGTATTCCTCCACACCGTTTTTGAAGTGATTAGCGGAGCTGATGAGGGCAAGAATAGGGATCGTTGGCAAGGAAAAACATTGTGGGTTGCAGTAGTTTTGTCGGCGTTGGCTATTGCCTGGACCTATTCAGATTATGGCTCTGATCCCTTGGCATTTGTGCTGATGTCCACAGGATTGTCGCTGTTGGCGCACAAAATTTCGTTGCCGCGCTGGTGCGCAGGGCTGCTCAAGTCGCCCGCTCTTCTGGTTTCTGCGATGCTCGTGTCAACTACAGTATATGCGGTTGCGTCAGGCGTGAAACTTGTCGCGCTTGCGCAGCTTGGCCTGATTATTGCTGCATTATATTTGCCATACAAGGCAGTCAGAAACAGCAAACAGGCTTAAAGCGCCATTAACCCAAATTCGCTAGGGTATGCGCTGATATCGGCATGGGAATTCCGTTGGATTACGGCGTGGATCATAACGACAAACTCCTGAAAGTCGCCGCAGACCATGCGCGTGACATCCATGCTCTGTGTGCGGACGTCGCAACGGTTATTTTCCCGTCAGCGATGGTTCCGCCAAGCGAAGCAACCATTGCGGTCGTGTCGGCCAAGTTGCGCCAAATCATATCGGATATCGAAGCAGCGATATTGCCCGGCGGAGCCATGCAACCCCCGTTGACCTGGGCGACCCTTGCGCGCTCGGGCTTTTTGCGCGAACCGGATTTGATCGATTTCATCCTCGCGCGCGTTTCAGAGGAGCGATTGGACGCGGCACTGGGCGACCAAGAAGCAGGTTTACCTAATCATTTGCTCGACCATTCCAACGGCGAGATCGCGGAAGCGGCGCAGACGTTGCTCGCAGCCGAAAGTCTGCATCGCCATACGATAGGCAATTCCTATCAGTCCCTGCCGCCTGAACTCCTTCACAAATTATGCTGGCGCGTCGCTGCGGCGCATGAGGTCGTTCACGGTGCGCGGCAACCCGAGATGATAGCGGCGGCGCGGGCTATAATAGCGCAATATTCGGAGTCGAACCGTGTGCAGGCGGCGGCGCGGAAGATTGTGCATTTCAGCGATGAGGCTGAGCGGTCGTGTATGCTCAACCCGGCCATCGCCGGCGTTCATTTGCATGTCGCGGCTCTATCCACGCTGCTTGAACTCGATCAAGATCATGTTGTTCGGCTCATCGATGCAGGCTCCAGCGCGCCCTATGCCATCATGCTTGCCGCTGCAGGCGTAGCAAAATCCGAAGCCATCCAAGCAATTTACCTGTTTCGTGGCGCGGCGCTCACTACTCGCGAAGCTGGTATCTTTGATGTTGGCTACCCTGCGATGGAGCAGCAAGAGGCGCTCGCAGAAATTGCGAAATGGGCGTCGGTGCGCACCAACTACCTTGCGTTCGGACAGCCATGAACAGTGGTTCGCAACTACTACGGCCGATATTTGCGGAGGTGGACAGCGATGGACGTCTTGTCCGTGCCGACGAAGCGCTTGCCCGATTGAACCAGCGTGCCGGCGGGGTTCAAGGCGGAATGCTGGTTATCCCAGCGCTGGCCAGTCTCGCTGGGTTAGCCATAAGCTTGCAGATGCGTCTGTCACGCGCGGTGCGTGTCGCCGACGAAACCGAGCATCTTGAGCTTTGGGTAGAAGTCACCCCGCAAGCACAGCTCGCCAAGCTTTCCATCATCAGTTGGCAGGTTCTGCCGTCGGCTGCCAAATTCACAAATTCCGCGGTTGGTAGGGCGCCACCGAAATATGCGGGAGTTATGAAACTGGACGCCGCATTGCGTCTGATACAGGCCAGCGGCGTTGCAGCCCAAGGTCTGGCACCTGCTGATTTTGGGCGCGATGCGCGGGAAGTGCTTCGGGCACTTTTCGAAGAAGGCGACGAACTTTCAATTTTGGTCGATGCGATTGCCGAGGGCATTGGCATTTCACCACGCCACATAAAACGGCTCTTTGACGGGCGCACGTTTGCCGTTGCTGGTGACTCCTATCCGGAGAAATACGAACTCCTTTTCGATTCGATTTCCGACCCTCCTAATATCGGTCCCGGAGCACATAGTGCGCCAGAGGTCATGTTCGGAAAGCATCTTGCGCCTGCGCTGCGGCAACCGCTCGGCCGCATCATCGCCAATGCCGAGACCATCGGCAGCGAACTTCAGGGGCCGATCCGCGAGAATTATGCGCTGTATGCGCGCGATATCGCCAATGCCGCGCGGCACCTGTCAGCGCTCGTTGACGATTTGGGCGATCTGGAGGCAGTCGAACGCGCGGATTTCAAGACCGCGCGGGATGAAATCGAGTTGGGGGATGTGGCAAGGCGCGTTTCCGGGCTTTTGGCGCTGAAGGCAGCCGATCATAGCATCCGTGTGTTGACACCGCCCGACAGCGAACAAGTGCCAGCGGTCGCCGAGTTTCGGCGGACGTTACAAATTATGCTCAATCTGGTGAACAATGCCATCCGCTATTCGCCCGATGGTACCGAATCAAGATCGAGATGAACTTGGACGACAAAGCCGCGTCAATTTCAGTCAGCGACCAAGGCGCGGGCATCAATCCCGAAGATCGGGAAAAGATATTCGAAAAATTCGAACGGCTTGGACGTTCGGGTGACGGCGGCAGCGGGCTGGGGCTTTATATCTCGCGCAGGCTCGCGCGTGCAATGGGCGGCGACCTCTGCTGTCGGCGATGCCGAAAGCGGAGGCGCGAAATTCACGCTCCGGCTTCCAACATAGCTAACTAGACGCCTGCTTCAGCCGGGATAAGGCCGCGCGGTTGGGCCGGTGTAAAGCTGACGCGGACGACCGATTTTCTGGCCTGGATCCGAAATCATTTCGTTCCATTGCGCGACCCAGCCGACAGTACGTGACAGCGCGAACAGCACAGTAAACATTTCGGTCGGGAAGCCGATCGCGGACAGGATGATACCTGAATAGAAATCGACGTTCGGGAAGAGCTTCTTTTCGATGAAATACGGGTCGTTCAGCGCCATATCCTCGAGCTGCATCGCTACATCGAAAATCGGATCGGTGATCTTCAGTTCGCTTAATACTTCGCGCACGGTCTTCTGCATAACGGTCGCACGTGGGTCGTAATTTTTGTACACGCGATGGCCAAAGCCCATCAGGCGGAATGGGTCATTCTTGTCCTTCGCACGCTCGATATAATGCGGGATTTTGTCGGGCGTGCCGATTTCGCGCAGCATGTTGAGCGCTGCTTCGTTCGCCCCACCGTGCGCCGGGCCCCATAGGCAAGCGATACCGGCAGCGATACAGGCGAACGGATTGGCCCCTGACGAACCTGCCAGACGCACGGTCGAAGTCGAAGCGTTCTGCTCATGGTCGGCATGCAGGATGAATATACGGTCAAGCGCCTTTTCGATGACCGGATTGACCACATAGTGTTCAGCCGGGACACCGAACGTCATGCGCAGGAAGTTGCCGGTGTAAGACAGGCTGTTATCGGGATAAACGAAAGGCTGACCGACCGAATATTTATACGCCATCGCCGCGATGGTCGGCATTTTCGCAATCAGGCGGTGGCTGGAAATCATCCGGTGTGTAGGGTCGGCAATATCGGTCGAGTCATGGTAAAATGCGCTGAAGCGCACCGACAACGCCGCACATGATTGCCATCGGATGCGCATCGCGGCGGAAACCGCGATAAAATGTCGCCAGTTGCTCATGCAGCATCGTGTGCCGCGAAATGGTGTAGCTGAAATCCGAAAGCTGCTGTTTGTTCGGCAATTCGCCGTTGAGCAGCAGATAGGATACTTCCATGAAGTTCGATTTTTCGGACAGTTCCTCAATCGAATATCCACGGTGAAGCAACACGCCCTTGTCGCCGTCGATAAAGGTCAATGCAGATTCACAGCTTGCGGTCGAGGTAAAGCCGGGATCGAAGGTGAAATGGTCGGATACGCCGTAAAGCTTACGGATATCGACGACGTCCGGGCCTTCTGTGCCCTTCATTACGGGAAGATCGTAGCTGGTTTCACCGATGGTGAGCGTCGCGTTGCTATCGGCCATTTTCTAACTCCATCACTTGCAACCCGTTATCCGGGCTGCCCTTTATACAGGCACTGTTATCATGTTCGACAAAAGGCGCCGTCAACGCCAGATGCGTTTGCTTTAGGCCCCTCAACTGCCACTTTTTCCGGGGAGGGAACGGGCATTATCGTTGAGACGCCATGATGGGAAAATACACGGTCGTCAAGGCAAAGCATTTAGTCACATTCAGACATTATTTGTGAACTGTGACAATGCTGCTACGCCGTTGTTGTGGCATTCATTCTTGCCCCTGATGCGAGCAGCAAGGTACATTTGCGGGTGCCCGTCGAGGCATGGCTGGCGCGCATCGAAAACTGGCTGGACGTCGAACGCGACCAGCTTCCCTTATGGATAGCTGTCGGAATAGGGATTGGCATCGGATTCTGGCAGATTTCGGGCAGCGATGGGTTCATATCTGTCCTGCTGCTGTTTCTGGCTTCGAGTTTGCTGGCTTATGCTGTGGGGCTTCGGCACCGCACGGGGCGTGTGCTGCTTATTTCGGGAATAACTGTTCTCGCGGGTTTTGGTGCTATCGCCATCAAGTCGGAGCGCGTGGCTGCGCCTGTATTGGGCAAAGTCTGGATCGGCACGCTTTATGGTCGGATCGAGAAGACCGAAATGCTCACAGCGCGAGACACGGTGAGGTTGGAACTTGCAACGGATGGACAGCAAGGGCTTCCGCCGAAGGTCCGCGTCAATCTGAAGCCTGAGCAATTTGACCCGTCGTTCCGCAACGGCGCAATTATCCAACTGCGCGCGCGGTTGATGCCGCCTGCCGGGCCTGCACTGCCCGGTGGATATGATTTCGCGCGAAGGGCTTGGTTCCAGCAGATTGGCGCGACGGGTAGCGCGCTTGGGGAAATCAAACTCTACGCGACATCGGAGAGGCCCGTTTGGCTCTCTGAAACAAGAAACAACCTTAGCCAGCACATCATCGGGGAGATGCCCGGTGACACCGGGCAAATCGGCGCAGCACTGATTACCGGCGATCAGGGAAATATTAGCGAGGCCGATGCGCAAGCCATGCGGGACAGCGGCATGGCGCATCTTTTATCGATTAGCGGGCTTCATGTGACGGCGGTTGTCGGCTTTCTGTTTCTTTTATGCAGCCGCATGCTCGCTTTGGTTCCGGGGATCGCACTTCGCGTTCCGGTACCACTGATTGCAGCAGCGCTTTGCCGCCTTCGGGGCGGTTGGATATACGCTGCTTGCGGGCGCCGAAGTGCCAACGGTGCGGTCATGCATTGCCGCGCTTCTGATACTCACGGCGCTTGCAATTGGTCGTGATGCGCTGACACTCAGGCTGGTCGCATTTCGGGGCGGTGGTTGTTCTGCTTGTTCTGGCCCGACGCAATGGCTGGGCCGAGTTTCCAGCTTAGTTTTGCCGCAGTCGCGACGATTGTGATTCTGCACGAATTAGCATGGATGAAACGGTGGACCGAAAGGCGCGAGGAACCATTTGCCATTCGGATGGGACGCGGACTGGTCAGCCTGATCATTACCGGAATAGCGATTGAGTTGATATTGGCACCCATTGCGCTGTTTCATTTTCATCGGACCGGCGTCTACGGCGCTTTGGCCAACGTCGTTGCCATTCCGCTCACGACGTTTTTGATAATGCCAGCGCAAGCCTCTGCTTTGATTCTCGATGTTGCTGGTCTGGGCGGGCCATTCTGGTGGCTGGCGGGGCAGGGGGTTTCCGCAATCCTGTTCATCGCGCATTATGCGAGTAGCCTGCCTGGCGCAGTTTCGATGCTTCCGGCGATGCCGGTCTGGGCCTATTTGGCGCATGATCGGGGGGCATTAACTTTGGGGCTTTTGAAAAGCAGAGCGCGGCTCGTCGGCCTGTTACCCTTTGCTATGGGCTTCGCCGCGATGCTGCTTGCGCCGCGTCCCGACTTGCTGGTCACTGGAGACGGCAAGCATCTGGCCGTAGTCGAGGCCGACGGAAGCGTTGCGCTGCTGAGGGCCAAGGCTGGTGATTATGTAAGGGATATGCTGCTTGAAAAGGCAGGTACGACTGCTGAACCAAAGCCGCTGGAAAACTGGCCGGGTGCGGACTGTTCGACCGATATCTGCATAATTGAAATACAGCGTGGAGGACAAAGCTGGCGCGTGCTCGCGACGCGTACGCCGTATCCGGTACCGTCGATGGAAATGGCTGCTGCGTGCAAGCGGGTCGATATTGTGGTCAGCGACCGGTGGTTGCCAGCGTCATGTCGCCCGCGCTGGATAAAGGCCGACCGCAATATGCTCGATCAGAGCGGCGGTCTGGCATTCTACCTTTCCGACCAAAAGCTGATTAGCGTCAACGAACGCAACGCCCATATGCCTTGGATAAGAGCCGCCCGCGACAGCAGAAGCGCGGGCGGAGTTGCTCAATGATAGCGGCGTAAAAGTCCGGCAAGCTTGCCCTGAACTTCAACCTCATGCGATGCATAATATTGCGGTTGGTAGCTGCTGTTGGCCGGGTCGAGACGAATTTGCTGGCCTTCGCGGCGCAGATATTTGAGCGTTGCTTCCTCGCCACGCACCAGTGCAACCACGATTTCACCATCGCGCGCGGTGTTGGCTTTCCTGATCAGCGCATAGTCGCCATCGAGAATTCCCGCCTCGACACATCGAATTGCCCGAAACCTCAAGCGCATAATGTTCGCCAGCACCGAGCAATGCCATCGGCACCGAGAGCGAACTTTGCCCTTCAAGCGCTTCGATCGGCACACCGGCAGCAATCCTGCCATGCAGCGGAATTTCGAGCACATCGTTTGCCGCGACGGGCAAATTGACCTGCGCCTTGCTGCTGGCGACGGCGGGGGTCAGTTTTACAATATTGGTATCGCGTGTAGTGCCGCCCTCGGGCATCTTCACAACTTCAAGCGCGCGCGCACGATTGGCCAAGCGCCGAATAAATCCGCGTTCTTCCAAAGCGCCAATCAACCGGTGCACACCCGATTTGCTCTTCAAATCGAGCGCTTCCTTCATTTCCTCGAACGAGGGTGAAATCCCGCTCGCTTCGAGCGCGGTTATGGATGAAAAGCAGCAATTCATGTTGTTTGGCGGTGAGCATCATTCGTTCCCGTTGGATTGAACATGAATGGAACGATTAGAGAACAAGTAGGATCAAGTCAAGAACAATCGAACATCTTGTGGTTAGCGATCAATCGATGCGGAGATATTGCGCTGTTGATGCGGCTGAACGAGCGGGGCCGTTTGCCGGGTTGATCAGGAGGGCGTTGGCCTGCGACAGCGGGGCAAGCATGCCGCTGTCTTGCCGATTAAATACTGATATTACGCCATTTTCTAGACGTGCGCGGAAATAATCGGTGCGCTGCGCCGCCCGCTGGCAGGTCGGCTGGCTAAAAGTGCAGTCAACACCTCGGGCAATGGCGATTTGCTACCCGCAAGATGGCGTATCAGCGGTAGCAGGAAAAGGAACGCCGTTACGAACGCTGACGACGGATTTCCCGGTAACCCCAGCACAATCGCACCGCCGAGTTGTCCGGCCATCACCGGCTTTCCGGGGCGCATCGCGACTTTCCAGAAGTCGATTTCGGCGCCCACATTGCGCAGAGCCTGCTGCACCAGATCATGGTCGCCGACCGATGCGCCGCCGCTGGTGACGATGATGTCGGAGCCCGCGCAGGCCCGGAACGCGGCCTCCAGATCGGCAAGATTGTCGGCTACGATACCTTGGTCCTCGACGTAGCAAGGCAAGCCGTCAAGCATCGCTGCCAGCATCACGCTGTTCGACGACGGGATATGCGCGGCGTCGCAGGGCTCTCCGGGCGGCACGAGCTCGTCGCCCGAGCCGATGATGCTGACTTTGGGACGCCCGCCGACTGCCAGCGCGCCATAACCCGCCATAACCGCCGCCGCGATTGCCCCGGCGTTGAGGCGAGTTCCGGCCTCCAGCAAGCGGTCGCCTTCCGAAAAATCACCGCCCTTGCGCCGGATATGCGCGCCCGACGCGGATGGACCTTCGCCGGTCAGAGTCAGCGCGTCGCCATCACGGCCTGCTTCTTCCTGAATCAAGATGCTGTCCGCGCCGCCGGGAACATGCGCGCCGGTGAATATCCGCACCGCTTCACCCGCACCAAGACTCACCTGCAAAAGGCCGTCCCGCAGCGCTTTCGCCAATCACGCGCCACGGTCCGGGCAAGTCGGCAAAGCGGATGGCGTACCCATCCATCGCCGACAGGTCCGCCGCAGGTTGCGTGCGCTTTGCGACGACATCTTCGGCGAGATAATGCCCGACGGCTTTGCGCCACCGGCACTTCAATCGCGGGCAGGGGCGAGGCCAGCGCCAGCAACCGCGCCTGCGCCTCGTCAACGCTCGATCATGCGCGCCAGTCTCCCGACTTGCCGCCGGTTTTCGACAGCAGGCGGATGCCCGAAATCACCATTCCCTTGTCGATCGCCTTCGCCATGTCGTAAATCGTGAGCAACGCGACCGAAGCTGCGGTCATCGCCTCCATTTCGACGCCGGTCTGGCCGGTCAGGCGGACCAGTGCAGTAGCGCGGATGCCATCATCCTCGAACGCGAAATCGACCGAAACCTTGGACAGCATCAGCGGATGGCACAGCGGGATAAGCTCGCTCGTTTTCTTCGCCGCCATGATGCCGGCAATGCGCGCGGTGGCGAGCACATCGCCCTTCTTGGCCGAACCTTCGCGGATCGCGGCCAGCGCCTCGGCGGACATCGTAATCCGCCCCTCGGCAACCGCCTCGCGCACGGTGTCGGCCTTGGCCGAAACATCGACCATATGCGCTGCGCCGCTGTCGTCGAGATGGGTGAGTTTGGTCATGTGGGCTTATTGCCTTGGGCCGGGTGTGGAGTTGAGGGGTTGTGCTGATTTCGTCTCACACGAAGACACGAAGGCACAAAGAAAATTTCCCCGGCGAAGCCGATTTTAGAAAATCGCTCGGCTTAAAATTCAAGCTACTCGATTATGAAAGCGCTTCGCGCGACCTTCATTCTCTTCTTCTTTGTGCCTTCGTGTCTTTGTGTGAGCAAAAAATTTCCCGCCTGAAGCACACGCTTTATGCCCCAGTAAACAGCATGCGCGTCGCGTTTTCGATATCATCCTGCCGCATCAGGCTCTCGCCGACGAGAAACGTCCGCACCCCAGATGCCGCCATTCGCTGGCAATCGGCATGGGTCGAAATCCCGCTTTCGCACACCAGCAACACATGCGGCGGCACCATCGCCGCCAGCCGCTCGGTATTGGCCAGATCGACCTCGAAGGTTTTCAAATTGCGGTTGTTGACGCCGATCAGCTTTGATTTGAGCCGCGACAGCGCGCGCTCCATCTCGGCCTCGTCATGCACCTCGACCAGCACGTCCAGCCCTTCGGCCAGCGCCGCATCCTCGATTTCCACCATCGCCACATCGTCGAGCGCCGCGACGATAATCAAAATCGCATCCGCCCCCATCGCGCGGGCTTCGGCGCATTGCCACGGATCGACCATGAAATCCTTGCGGATGACGGGCAGGTCGCATGCCGCGCGCGCCGCGACCAGATAATCCTCATGCCCCTGAAAATAAGGCGCATCGGTCAACACCGACAAACAAGCCGCCCCGCCCGCCTGATAGGCGCGGGCATGCGCCGCCGGATCGAAATCGGCGCGGATCAGGCCTTTGGAGGGGCTGGCCTTCTTGATTTCGGCAATCAGCGCGAAGCCAGTCTCCGCCTTGGCCCGCAAAGCCTCCTCAAACCCGCGCACAGGCGATGGCGTCGGCCAATGCGCCAGCCCAAGCGGCTTGCGCGCGGCGACCTCGATACGCTTGGTGGCGCAGATTTCGGCGAGTTTGTCGGTCATTTGTACCAATCGTTACCTCCGACCGCATGTCTCCAAGCATGTGCCTCAGCAGGCGACTTTCCAGCACTGCTGCCGCATACCAGTAAAACTCGCTCCAAATGCGCTAGCATTGTATTATTGCCATCGAATCCTCGTGCGTGCTCAAATCTCATCCCGACCGGTGGCGGTTCATTCCGGGCATTTTTCAGAAACGGGAGCATATCCTCCGGCCGTGCTTTTCCGGCACGGCGTTTTAGGAACTCGGCTGCTTTGGTCATTTGATTGATCCTATGAGAGCTTTATCTTGATGCCAGCCTGACGCAGCACAGTGTTTGCCAGATGGCGCGAAGGTATATTTCCATCGACGACAAAACGGGCGTTGGAAATCGGGCTTTGCCAAATATCGTGATCGCCTTTGCCGTGCCTCACAAATTCGCAGCCATGTTCGGTCAAGATTGCCTTGACCTGCTTCGTATAGCCTTTCGCCATCAGGCGGCTATCGCGTGAAAAGCCTCATGATGGGCGACAAGGCGAAAGCTGTGCGGGCCAGCCAGACGCGATTTGTCGAGCAGGAGATGTTCGTTGAGTTCGAGAAGCTCGACAATCATGTCGGGTAATTTGGCTTCCAGCTCTTCGAGGCTGTTGGCACCGGTCGACAATCCCGGAACGTCGCTGTCAAAGACATACCAGCTTTTCGATTCAAAATCGTAATCCGCACGGACAATCCACTGAGCCATTTTTACCTCCGAGAACTAATGAGGGCGTATTGCATATGTATCGTTTTGTCGAGATGCCGGTCAATACGCCACCCAACAATTCAACAATGCATTCGCCAGCCCTTTGTCGATAGCCTCGGCGGCTTCCTCAACCCCTTCGGGCATGGTTTCGACCACGCCCGCCACAAGCAACGCCTCGGCCGCATTGAATAGCACCGCGTCGCGATAGGCGCCGGGTTCGCCCATTAGCAGCTTCTTCAATTCCGCGGCGTTGTAGGCTGCGTCGCCGCCGCGTATCGCCTCGACCGGATGCACCGGCAGGCCTGCGTCGGCGGCGGTCGTGCGTTGGAAGCGGACGCCTTCGGGTTCGACAATCGCGACCTCGTTGCCGCCTGCAAGGCTCAGTTCGTCCAGCCCTTCATCGCCCGAAATGATGCGCGAATGTTCGGTGCCGAGATGGTGCAGCGCCTCGGCATAGACGGGCACATAGGCCGGGCCGCGCGATGCCGATGAGCTGGCGGGTGACGCGCGCGGGGTTGGCGAGCGGGCCCATCAGGTTGAAGATCGTGCGCTGGCCGATGCGCTGGCGGATGGGCTGGATTCGCTTCATCGCGGGATGGTGGTTGGCGGCGAACAGGAAGCAGATGCCGAGGTCCTTGAGCGTTGCCTCTGCGTTTGCGCCGGCGCGTTCCATGTCGAGGCCGAGTGCTTCGAGCGTGTCGGCTGCGCCAGCCTTGGAGGAAGCCGCGCGGTTGCCGTGTTTGGCGACCGGAACCTCGCACGCCGCGACAACAATCGACACGGCGGTCGAGACGTTGAGCGTATGATGCCCGTCGCCGCCGGTGCCGCAGACGTCGATGGCGCCTTTGGGCGCGTCGATGGGAATGAGGCGTTCGCGCATCGCTTCGGCGGCGGCGGCGATTTCGACCATCGTTTCGCCGCGAAGGCTTAAGGCGATGAGGAAAGCTTCGATTTCGTCTTCCGATGCGCGGGCGTCGAGGATGTCGGCGAAGGCCTGCGCGGCCTCATCATGGTCGAACAGATGCTGCGGATCGGGCAGGGGGCCGAAGGGGTTCATTTCATACTCCGGGGACTGTCCCCGCATGGGGACTGTCCCTGCTCTCGGTCAAGCGCCGCGCAATAGGGACAGTCCCCGTTCGGGGACAGTCCCCGTGTGAGGTTGAGTCTCATACGCCCTCCCTCACCGCCATACCCGCAATCCGCATGAAGTTCGCCAGCATCGCATGGCCATGTTCGGTGGCGATGCTTTCGGGGTGGAACTGCACGCCGTGGATGGGCAGCGTCGCGTGGCGAAAACCCATGACATGGCCGTCGTCCGACGTTGCATTGACGATCAGGCTGTCTGGAATGTCCTCGACAATCAGGCTATGATAGCGCGTCGCGGTGAAGGGCGAGGGCAGACCTGCGAACAGCCCGCTGCCGTCATGCGTCACTGGCGAAGTCTTGCCATGCATCAACCCGCCGCGCGCGACCGTTGCCGCCGAAATGCTGGCCGATGGTCTGATGCCCAAGGCACACGCCGAGCAAAGGCTTGCCCGCGTCGGCACAGGCCGCCACCAGATCGAGGCTGACGCCCGCTTCATTCGGCGTCTTTGGCCCCGGCGAAATCAGGAACGCCTCCGCGCCCGAAGACAGCGCCTGGCCCGCCGACATATCGTCGTTGCGGACAACCTCGACCTCCGCGCCAAGCTCCATCAGATAATGGACGAGGTTCCAGGTGAAGCTGTCGTAATTGTCGATGACCAATATCATTGCCCAAACCCCGCCTCGCCAGCCACCTTCACCGCCTCGCGCGCCGCCGCGATCAGCGCGCCCGCTTTCGCCTCGCACTCGCGCTGTTCATATTCGGGGTCGCTGTCGGCGACGATGCCTGCGCCTGCCTGAACGTGGAGCACGCCGTCTTTGACGATGCCGGTGCGCAAGACGATGCAGCTGTCCATATCGCCATTGGGCGAGAAATAGCCGACGCCGCCTGCATAGGCTCCGCGCGTTTCGGGTTCGAGTTCGGCGATGATTTCGCAGGCGCGGACCTTGGGCGCGCCGCTGACGGTGCCGGCGGGGAAGCCTGCGAACAGGGCGTCGATGGCGTCCTTGTCATCGGCGCGAGTTCGCCGACGACGTTGGAGACGATGTGCATCACATGGCTGTAAAATTCGACCATATAGCTGTCGGTCACGGTCACGCTGCCGCCCTTGGTCACGCGGCCGACATCGTTGCGGCCGAGGTCGAGCAGCATCAGATGTTCGGCGCGTTCCTTGGGGTCGGCGAGCAGGGAGGCGCGGTTTTCGGCGTCTTCGATGCTGTTTTTGCCGCGCGGGCGGGTGCCTGCGATGGGGCGGATGGTGACTTCGCCGCCGCGTGCGCGGACGAGGATTTCGGGGCTTGAGCCGACGATGGCGAAATCGGGCAGGTCGAGGAAATAGAGGAAGGGCGAGGGGTTGATCCGGCGCAGCGCGCGGTAGAGATCGACCGGCGGCAGGGCGAACGGCGCGGTGAAGCGCTGGGCGAGGACGACCTGGAAGATGTCGCCTGCCGCGATATAATCCTTCGCGCGCAGCACCATTTCGCGGTAGCGGCCAGGGGGGAGGACGGGGTTGAGTTCGAATGGCGTCGATATCGTCGGGCTGCGATTTGCCACTGGCTTTATCCACGATGGCTTGTCCAGAAGCCGCTCGGCCTCGTCGAGCCGCTCGTTTGCCAGTTCGACCGCGCGCGTGTCTTCGGCTCCGGTCCAGACGGGCGCGACGAGAAACATCTCGTCCTTCAGCCGGTCGAACACCAATATCACCGTCGGCCGGACAAACAGCATGTCGGGCAATTCGAGTTCCGATTGCGGCGCGCGCGGGAGTTTTTCGACAAGCCCGATGGTTTCATAACCGAAATAACCGACAAGGCAGGCCAAAGCGGGCGGCAGTTCCTCGGGCACGTCCATCCGGCACTGCGTCGCCAAGCGCGCGCAACGCGTCGAGCGCGGGCAGCGCTTCCGGCGCAAACGCGTCGCGGTCGGTCAACCACTCCCGATTGATCTCGGCCTTCTCGCCCTGCGCGCGAAACACCAGGTCGGGCGCGATGCCGATCAGGCTATGCCGCCCACGCGTTTCGCCGCCTTCGACCGATTCGAGAATGAAATCGCCGCGCTCGGCTTGAAACAGCTTCAGCGCCGCCGACACCGGCGTTTCGGTATCGGCAATGCGCTTGCGCCAGATCAAGACTGGTTTAGTTGCCGTCACGATTGGTCAGGCGGGTGCGCAGTTCCTTGATCCCGTCCTCGTTCTTCTCGACGCCGACGGCCTTGGCCGCTGCCGCGATCAATTGCGCGCCATATTCCTGTTGCAGCATGCCCGATCAGCTCCTGCTTGCGCGCGCGTAAGCATGTCGGGGTTACCGCTGCGCATCGCCCTTGATGACTTCGGTCAGCTGGACAACATACCATCCGCGATTGCTGGCCACCCTGCAAGCTCTTGGCAGTGCCCTTTTTCATCGCGAACATCAGCGACAGCGGCGGCGAGATCGGCTGGCCTTCGCGCGACAGGTCGGCGCGTGTGCCGTTGATGCTTTCGATCACGGCGCCCTGCACATTGGCGGCGGCCAGCGCAGCTTGTAGCGGCTGTCCGCCATCGACCGCCTTGCGGATCCGGTCGGCAGCGGCGCGCGCGGCCTTTGCGCCTTCGGCCAGCGCCCATTGCTGCTGCACGATGGGGCGCACAGCGGCGAGCGGCGGCGGCGCGGCTTCGTCGAAATCGGCAACTGCGACCATCGCGAATTTCTCGCCGGGGACGAGTTCGACCAATTGCGCTTCGCCGTCGGTTTCAAGCTGGAACGCGGCGGGCAGAATGACCTGCATTTCGGGGATTGGCTTGTAAGCGGGGTTGGCTGGTGTTCTGGCCATTGGCAAACAGCTTGGGCGACGTTTCGATGCTCAACCCGTTCGCTTTAGCCATGTCGGCGATGGTCGCACCGTCCGCAAAGGCGTCTTCGATCTCGGCAGTCATTTCGGTCAGCATTTCCTCGCTGCGGGTTTTCGACAGTTCGGCTTCGATCTCGCTGCGCGCCGCTGCGAGCGATTTGGCCGCTGACCTTGATTAATTGCATCGACGCGCACGACGGCCCAGCCGAGCTTGCCGCGCGCGGGTTTGGCGATGCCACCTTGTGAGGCGGCAAATACGGCGTCGGCAACGGCGTGGAGAGGCTGTTCCGCTCAGACTGGCTTTGTGCCACGTTGCTGGGCTGGTTACCGATAGCCCGAGGTCGCCAGCCACCTCGGCCAGCGATTTGCCGCCAGCTACCTGCGCAACAACCGACTTGGCCGCGGCTTCGGTCGGCACGATCACCTGGCTGATATTGCGCGTTTGCGACGCGGCATATTTCGCAGCGTTTGCCTTGTAATAAGCAGCAATGTCGGCTTCGCTCGGCTTGGCTTTGCGCAGCGATAATCGAGTTGTCGAAAATGGCGTAGCTGATCGCGCGGCTTTTCGGGGACCGTGAACTTGGCCGCATTGTCCGTGTAATATTTCGCCAGCACCGCTTCGGCTCGGCGGGGCTGCAGGAAAAAACGCCGACGACGGCAACGACGCGACCTGGCCCGAGCGCTTTTCCAGCATCAGCGAAGCATAAGGCAAGACCAGGCTATCAGGTGCCGCAGGGCCGCTCGCGGCTGCCGGCAATATTTGCTGCGCGAACAGGTTCTGCGTGATGTCGTCGCGGATCATCTCTTCGCTGACGCCGATTTGCTGGGCAAAGGCGCGGAAAGCCTCGGCGCTGAATTTGCCGTCGAGGCCCATCGCGCCGGGGATTTTGCGGATTTCGGAATCGACCAGACGCTTGCTGACCGCAACGCCATATTCGGCGCCAAACACGGCGATCGCATAACGGTTGATGAGCTGTTCAAGCGTCGAATCGAGCCCGCCGCCTTCGACGAAATTGGCCATATCGAGCGTCGGGTTATTCTGCCGCTCGGCCTTCAACCGGTTCTGCAAGGCATCGTTGAGTTCACCCAGCGTGATATTCCGGTCACCGACGCGCGCGACATTGCCGCCGCTCAAGCCCGCCAAAGCTGCCCGACCCGGTCACATCGCCCAACGCAAAGGCAACCGCGATCATCCCGATGAAGATCAGCGCGAATATCGCGCCGAATTTGGAATTGATGAGCGAGCGGATGAAAGTGATCATGGACAAATCCTGCATAGTTGCGGCGATGTACCGATTTGCGAGCCGCTTTAGGGGGCGATAGGCGATGCAATCAAGCGATAGACTTGCAGGTCGCTGGCGAAACGCGGGCATAGCGCGGCCGACGAAGATTCGCAAAGGGATTTCAATGCGCAAATATATCGTCGGTAACTGGAAGATGAACGGGACGTCGGCGGATTTGCCGGAAATTGCGGCAATTGCGGCGATGGCGGCGCAATTATCCGGAGGCCGACAGCGCCATTTGCCTTCCCGCCACTCTCGTCGAGCGTGCTGCGAGCGCAGATTGCCCGGGTTTCCCATCGGCGGGCAGGATTGCCACATGCAAGCTTCCGGCGCGCATACCGGCTGTGTGTCTGCGGCGATGCTGGTCGATGCCGGGGCAAGCGTCACCACTATCGTTGGCCATAGCGAACGGCGCGCGGCGCAGTATGAACATGATGCCGATATCCGCGCGAAAGCAGACGCCGCGCATGCAGTTGGCCTGAACGTGATTGTTTGTGTCGGCGAAACGCTTGCAGGAGCGCGATGCAGGGCAGGCGCTTCGAGTTGTGCTTGGGCAACTTGAAGCGTTCGCTGCCCGACAACAGCGATCGGCGAGTGGTTCAGCGTCGCCTATGAACCTGTATGGGCCATCGGCACCGGCCGTATTCCCGAAGAAGCAGGATGTTGCCGAAATGCACGCTGCCATCCGCGAACAGCTGGTCGGGCGTTTCGGCGATGCAGGGCAACGCTATCCGCATTCTCTACGGCGGCTCGATGAATGGCGACAATGCGGCGATGCTGCTGGCAATACCCGATGTCGATGGTGGCCTCATCGGCGGCGCAAGCCTTAGCGCCGCGAAATTCGAGCCGATATTGGCCGCCGCCGCCAAATCCGGCGAATAGCATTGAAGATTGCCGGACGCAGTCGCTATGTGGGCCGCATCATACGGCGGATTGCCGCACCTAATATTCGGAATTTTCTCATGGGTCTTTTTCATTTTCTCATTGTTGTTCAGGCAATTGTCGCCGCATCGCTTGTTGGCGTTATCCTGATGCAGCGGTCCGAAGGCGGCGGGCTTGGCATGGGCGGCAGCCCGTCGGGTCTGATGTCGGCACGCGGTGCGGCCGATTTCATGACGCGCACCACGACGATATTGGCGACGCTGTTCGTCGTGCTTTCGATCTCGCTCGCATTTGTTGCGGCGCGGAAGGGCGGGCCGAGCGAGATTGATACGACGCTTGCAGCGTACCGAAGTTCCCGCAACGCAGACGGCGCCGGCCGCAGCCCGGCGCTGCGCACGGTTGCGCCGAGGCTGCTGACAAGACCGGCCCCTGCAACCGAAGTTCCGCTCGACAAATAAATCTCAGCGTCAGCGCGCAAAATTTATTTCGCGCTGTTCGGATTCGCCCGCTTGTCTTTTGGGGCAAAGGCGTCTTAAGCCTTTTCTCCCATGGCACGGTTCATTTTTATCACCGGTGGCGTGGTCTCCTCGCTTGGCAAAGGTCTTATGGCGGCATCGCTTGCGGCCTTGTTGCAGGCGCGCGGATACCGCGTGCGCATCCGCAAGTTCGACCCCTATCTCAACGTCGATCCGGGCACGATGTCGCCTTATCAGCACGGCGAAGTCTATGTCACCGACGACGGCGCGGAGACCGATCTCGACCTTGGCCATTATGAGCGCTTCACCGGCGTTTCGGCGCGGCAGTCGGACAATGTGACCTCTGGCCGCATCTATCAGCAGATCATCCAGCGCGAACGGCGCGGCGACTATCTGGGCGCGACGGTGCAGGTCATTCCGCACGTTACCGACGCAATCAAGCAATTTGCTCTAGGCAGAAACCGACGATCTCGATTTCGTATTGTGCGAAATCGGCGGGACTGTGGGCGATATCGAATCGCTGCCTTTTATCGAGGCGATCCGGCAATTGCGGAACGAATTGGGACGCGAGCAGACATTGTCGGTGCATGTGACGTTGGTGCCCTATATCGCCGCAGCAGGAGAGCTGAAGACCAAGCCGACGCAGCATAGCGTGCGCGAGCTGGCCTCACTGGGCGTTCAGCCCGACATCTTGCTGTGCCGCTGCGAACATCCATTGCCCGAAAACGAACGCGCGAAAATCGCCGCATTCTGTAACGTCCGCAAGGAAGCGGTCATTCCGGCGCTCGATGCCAAGAGCATTTACGCGGTGCCGCTGCAATATCATGCCGAAGGCCTTGATACCGAAGTATTGCGGGCCTTTGGACTAGACGCGAGCGGCGAACCCGATTTGTCGCGCTGGGACGATATTATGGACCGCCAGACCAATCCCGAAGGCGAAGTAACCATTGGCGTGGTCGGCAAATATGTCGGCTTGGCCGACGCCTATAAGTCGCTGAACGAAGCTTTGGTGCATGGCGGGCTGGCGAACCGCGTCAAGGTCAACGTCAAATGGATCGATGCCGAACTGTTCGAGCAATCCGAAAATGACATCGCGGCCGCGCTAGAGCCGATGCACGCCATTCTCGTTCCCGGCGGATTTGGTGAGCGCGGGTCGGAAGGCAAGATCGCCTCGGTCAAATTTGCGCGCGAACGGCAGGTGCCGTTTTTCGGGATTTGCCTCGGAATGCAGATGGCCTGCATTGAAGGTGCGCGCAATACGGCTGGCATCGCGGACGCTTCGAGCACCGAATTCGGGCCGACCCAAGAGCCGATTGTCGGCATCATCACCGAATGGATGACCGAAGAAGGCCTGCAAAAGCGTGAAGCTGGCGGCGATTTGGGCGGGACGATGCGGCTAGGGGCGTATGACGCCAAACTGACCGGCAACAGCCATGTCGCAACCATTTACGGCGCAACTGAAATTTCGGAACGCCACCGGCATCGCTATGAAGTCAACGCGCATTACAAGGATGCGCTCGAACAGGGTGGATTGGTGTTCAGCGGCATGTCGCCCGATGGCGAATTGCCGGAAATTGTCGAACGCCCCGACCATCCTTGGTTTATCGGCGTGCAGTTCCATCCCGAACTCAAATCGAAACCATTCGCCCCGCATCCGTTGTTCGCAAGCTTCGTTGAAGCCGCGGTCAAACAAAGCAGGCTGGTCTGATAACGAAATTGTCAGAAAATTACGGTAGTTTACATTTCGCCGTTATGTGATGTAACGCGCATCACAATCTGGTTTCACGTCTGTCGGCCCATTTGCGACCCGGGCTGATAGGACGTGAGAGGGGCGCATCATGTGCCCGGGGCGGTCGAGCAATCGGCCGCCCCGAACTTTATTGGGGCTTAGGCAGCTTTGCGTGCCTTTTTTCTTGGCTTCGGCGTCATATTCGATCACGGTCGGCGCCGTCTGGCCGCCGATCGCAATCTTGCGCGGCTTCAGCGCCTCGGGCACTTCGCGGACCAGAGTGATGGTCAGCAGGCCGTCGGCGAGGTCGGCGTCGGTCACATGGATGTGATCGGCCAGCTGGAACCGGCGTTCGAAATTGCGGCTGGCAATGCCCATGTGCAGGAAATCACGATTGTCGTTGCTTTCGGCATCTTTCTGCCGGCAACGATCAGCATATTCTGCTGCGCGGTGATTTCGATTTCTTCGGGTTTGAAACCGGCGACGGCGACCGTGACCTTATATTCGTTTTCGCCTGTGCGCTCGATGTTGAACGGAGGATAATTCTCGTTCTGCGGCGGTGCGGCCCGTTGTTTTCGAGCAGCTCGAACAACCGGTCGAAACCGACGGTGTTGCGGCGATAGGGGGTGAAATCAAAACGGTGTCATGTCAAATTCTCCTTAAAGCAATTTGGTTTGGTGCAGGCCCGATATCGGCACCTGCGGTCATGTGTGGACCCTGTTGGGGCGTCCGGATTGAAAGATGGGTTTGGCGCGAAAAATTTTCAAGAGGCCAAAAAAACAAGACCGCCCGGAATTTCTCCGGACGGTCTCGCTGCAGCTTTGCTAGCGCGTAGTGTTCAGTCCTCTGCCGGTCCCCACCGGCGGGTCTGAGTTTTTCCCCCTGAACCCTCGGCCACATTGGCGGTCGACGAATTCGATAGCCTTCATCTGCCTATGACCGATTCTATTGCAATCGACTAGCGCATCGGCTCGACGCTTTTTCAAAAGCTGTTGCAGCGCTGCAACAACGCTTGCCAGCGGCTGTGGCCGCACCTAAGTAGCGCGACATGCCAAAAATTGCTGAATAAAGGCCGCAAATGATCCTGTCGCGATACGAACGGATGGTGGCAAAACGCTATCTCCTGCCGCGGCAAGGGCGAGGGCTTTATTTTCCTTGTCGCCAGCATCAGCCTGGTCGCGGTGGCGCTCGGAGTTGCCGCCTTGATCATCGTGATGAGCGTCATGAACGGCTTTCGCGCTGAGCTTTTCGACAAGATTGTCGGGCTGAACGGCCATGCGGTGATGCAGGGCTATGGCGGGCGGTTGCAGGATTGGCGGCAGGTTCTGGCCGATACCAAAAAGACGCCGGGCGTGACCGATGCGACGCGCGCTGATCGAACAGCCGTTGCTGACGACCTTTAATGGCCGGGTCGAGGCGATATTGGCGCGCGGGATGTCGGTGCACGATATCCTCGATAATGAAACGCTTGAAGGGCAAGACCGTGGCGGGCGATCTTGGGCAGCTTGAGCCCGAACGAAGACAAGGTCGCCATCGGGTCGCGGCTCGCGCAAAATCTGGGTGTTCAGGTCGGGCAGAGCATCACGATTATCAATCCCGCTGGTCGCACTACGCCCTTCGGTACGGTGCCACGCGAGATTTCCTATGAGGTCGTCGCGATTTTCGAGGTCGGGGTTTATGATTATGACAAGGCGTTCGTCATCATGCCCATCGAGCGCGCGCAGATATTGATGCTGCTCGGCGACGAAATCGGGATGATCGAAATCAAGACCGATGATCCCGACAAGGTGAACCAGATATTGCGGCCGCTGTTGCCCAAAATCGACAACAAGGGCCTGATCGTCGACTGGAAGAGCATGAACGCGTCGCTGTTTCGAGGCGCTGGCGGTTGAGCGGGTGGCGATGTTTGTTGTGCTGTCGATCATCGTGCTGGTCGCGGTGTTCAACATCTTGTCGTCGCTCATCATGCTGGTGCGCGCAAAAACGCGCGACATTGCGATCTTGCGGACGATGGGTGCGTCGCGGCAAGTCGCTTGTTGCGGATTTTCATGACGGTTGGCTTGCTGATTGGTTCGGCGGGAATCGTGCTGGGCATGATCCTGGGCGCGATTTTCCTCTATTTCCGGCAATCGGTGGTCAATTTCGTGCAGTTTGTGACCGGCCAGAATTTGTGGGACCCCTCGATCCGCTTCCTGACCGAACTGCCGTCGCGGACCGACCCGATGGAGGTGCTGGCAATTTGCGGACTTGGCCTTGCTGTTCAGCTTTCTCGCGACGCTTTATCCGGCGCTGAAGGCCGCGAGTACCGACCCTGTGCAGGTGTTGCGCTATGAATAAGATCGTCGAACTTGTCGATGTCCGCCGCAAATTTGTGCAGGGCGACGTCACCATCGAAGTGCTGCGCGGCGTCGATTTGACGGTGGGCGAGGGCGAACTGGTTGCGCTGCTCGGGCCGTCGGGTTCGGGCAAATCGACTTTGTTGCAGGCCGTTGGCTTGCTCGAAGGCGGGTTTTCCGGCTCGATCAAGCTCGATGGCGAGGAAGTCAGCGCGAGCAGCGTTGATCGCCAGACCGAAATCCGGCGGCAAAAGCTTGGTTTTGTCTACCAGTTCCATCATTTGCTGCCCGATTTCGATGCGCTTGAAAATGTCATCTTGCCGCAGCTGATCGCCGATGCGTCGCCCGAAGAAGCGAACGAGCGCGCGACGCATCTGCTGACGAAACTGGGTCTTGCCGAACGGCTCCACCACCGCCCGTCGAAACTGTCGGGCGGCGAGCAGCAACGCGTTGCAGTCGCGCGCGCGCTTGCGAACCGGCCCAAACTGGTGCTGGCCGACGAGCCGACGGGCAATCTCGATGAGCATACCGCAGATATGGTGTTGGGCGAATTTATGGCGCTGGTTCGCGGTGAAGGGTCGGCGGCAATTGTTGCGACGCATAATGAGCGGCTCGCGGCGAAAATGGACCGGGTATTCCGGCTGCACGAAGGGCGGCTCGGCTGAATTTGTCGTTATGCGAGCGATATTGGTCGAATAGGGCTTTCGCTGCTTTAGTCCATCGCCATTCTCCCATTTGCTGAGGGAGACCATCATGGGAAAAACGACATTCACGCTGCTCGCACTGACATTGCCTTACATAGCGCAGGCACAAACGACCCCGACAACACCGCCCTGCACGGCACTCGAATTCGACCAGTTCGATTTCTGGGTAGGTGATTGGGAGGTCTATCCCAATGGCGCGAAGCAACTGGTTGCGCACAGCAAGATCGAAAAGCTTTACAGTAACTGCGCGGTTCGCGAAAACTGGATGCCGTTGAAGGGTGGAGCGGGTGGAAGCCTGAACGGCTATGATCCCGCTTCAAAGACGTGGCACCAAACATGGATTGGCTCACAGCCCGGACGGGTCGAATTCACTGGCGGGTTTGCAGGTGGCAAGATGGTATTGACCGGCAACTGGCGCAACGTAAACGGTCCGGGCCAAAATGCGCTGATCCGCATGAGCTATTCGAAAAACCCCGATGGCTCGGTCCGCCAGCATGGTGAGCAATCGACCGATCATGGCCTGACCTGGACCAACAGTTTCGACTTTATATACCGCAGGAAAACTGTACCCTGACCGCAGATTTGCAAGGGGTTTGATAATGTCAGTTTATGATTTCAGCGTAAAAATGCCCGGCGGGCGCGAAGAAGCGTTGGCGGAGCATGCGGGCAAAGTACTGCTTGTTGTCAACACCGCGTCGAAATGCGGTTTCACGCCGCAATATGAGGGGCTGGAGGCGCTTCACCGCAAATATCAAGACCAGGGTTTCGAAGTGCTTGCCTTCCCCTGCAACCAGTTTGGCGCGCAGGAGCCCGGGGACGAGGAGGAAATCAAGAATTTCTGCTCTCTGACCTATGATGTGTCCTTTCCGTTGGCGGCGAAAATCGATGTCAATGGCAAGGACGAAGATCCGCTCTGGCATTATATGAAGCAGCAGCAGGCGGGCCTGATGGGATCGCGCGGGATCAAATGGAATTTCACCAAATTTCTGGTGGACCGCAAGGGCAATGTCGTCGCGCGCCATGGCCCGCAGGTGAAGCCCGAGGCGCTGTGCGAAGGATATCGAGAAGCTGCTCGCGCAGACCTGCCTGATTGTCCACAGCTTAGCCCATCGATGGCCGTTGTGCGAATCGACAGCGACAGCTTAGTCTCGCTACCATGGCCTATGTCCCCTTCGTCCCCCTGCGCGTGTTTTCTGCCTACACCATGCTGGAAGGCGCAATTGAGCCGAAGGCGATTGGCGAAGCGGCCAAGAAGCTCGGCTTTCCTGCGATAGCGATTTGCGACCGCAACGGGCTTTATGGCGTCATGCCATTTCAGGATGGCGCGAAAGCCAAAGGCGTGCAGCCGATTATCGGCACGTTGCTTGGGTGTCCGGCGGCCGACGAGTGACGGGCAGTTTGTCCGCGACTGGCTGCCGCTCTATGCGCAGGATGAAGCCGGCTATCACAATCTCTGCCGCCTTGTGTCGATGGCGCATCTCGACCGGCCCGAAGAATTTGATGCGCATGTTACGCTGGAACAATTGGCGGATTGACCGATGGCTTGATTGCGCTGACCGGCGGCGGCGGAGGGGGCAGTGACGCGGTTGCTGGCCGAAGGGCAGAGCCAATGCGGCGGCGGATTATCTGGACGCGGTTGCAATCGCTGTTTCCCGACCGGCTCTATATCGAACTCAGCCGGCGCGGCGACGCGGTCGAGGAAGCCGCCGAAAATGCGCTTGATCGATTTGGCCTATGCGCACGACATGCCGCTGGTCGCGACCAACCCCGCCTTCTTTGCCGAGCCGGACTTTTTCGACGCGCATGACGCGATGCTGTGCATTGCCGATGGCGAATATGTCGAAAACCAGGACCGCCGCAAAAGCAGCCGCGAAACGTGGATCAAGACCGGGCAAGCAGATGGGCGAATTGTTTGCCGATTTGCCCGAAGCGCTGGCCAATACGCTGGTCATTGCGCAGCGCTGTGCCGCGCTGTGCGCCGTATCGCAATCCGATCCTGCCCAGCCTTGCAGGTGACCGCAGCGCCGAAGACCAGCAATTGCGCGACGATGCGCTGGCGGGCCTTGAAAAGCGGCTCGAAATTGCGGGCATCACCGACGAAGGCGAGCGGCAGGTCTATTTCGACCGGCTGCAATTCGAAGCCGATGTTATCTGCTCGATGGGCTTTTCCGGCTATTTCCTGATCGTTGCCGATTTTATCAAATGGGCGAAGGAGCAGGATATTGCGGTGGGGCCGGGGCGTGGTTCGGGTGCAGGGTCGCTGGTCGCTTGGTCGCTGACGATTACCGATCTCGATCCGATCAAGCTTGGGTCTGCTGTTCGAACGTTTCCTCAACCCCGACCGCGTGTCGATGCCTGACTTCGATATCGACTTCTGCGAAACGCGGCGCGGTGAGGTTATCCGCTATGTGCAGAAGAAATACGGCACGCGGCAGGTTGCGCAGATTATCACCTTCGGAAAGCTGAAAGCGCGCGCGGTTTTGCGCGATACCGGGCGCGTCTTGCAGATGAGCTATGGTCAGGTCGACCGGCTGTGCAAGCAGGTGCCCAACCATCCCGACCGACCCGTGGGATTTGAAACGCGCGCTGGGCGGCGTTGCCGAATTGCGCGAGGAATATCGCCGCGACGAGCAGGTGAAGCGGCTGTTCGACCTTGCGATGAAGCTCGAAGGCCTGCCGCGCCATAGCTCGACCCATGCGGCAGGTGTGGTCATCGGCGACCGCGAATCTGTCCGAGCTGGCGCCGCTCTACCGCGACCCGCGCTCGGACATGCCGGTGACGCAGTTCGACATGAAATATGTCGAGAGCGCCGGGCTGGTGAAGTTCGACTTTCTGGGCCTGAAGACGCTTTCGGTGTTGCAAAAAGGCAGCCAGATGCTCGCCAAGCGCGGGGTCAGCAATCAATCTCGACCTGCTGCCGCATGATGATCCGGCGGTGTATGAACTGCTCCAGCGCGGCGACACGGTGGGCGTGTTCCAGCTCGAATCCGAAGGGATGCGGCGCACGCTGGCGGCGGTCAAACCGACCAATTTCGGCGACATCATCGCGCTCGTCTCGCTCTATCGCCCCGGCCCGATGGACAATATCCCGATGTTCGGCCGTCGCAAAAACGGCGAGGAAATCATCGAATATCCGCACCATTTGCTCGAACCGGTGCTGAACGAAACCTACGGGATTTTCGTCTATCAGGAACAGGTGATGCAGGCCGCGCAGATACTGGCGGGCTACAGCCTTGGCGAAGCAGATCTTGCTGCGCCGCGCGATGGGCAAGAAGGTGCAGGCGGAAATGGACGCGCAGCGCGGGCGCTTTGTGACCGGTTGCGCCGACGCACAACATCCCGCCCAACCGCGCCAACGAGCTGTTCGACTTGATCGACAAGTTTGCAGGCTATGGCTTCAACAAAAGCCATGCGGCGGCCTATGCTGTGCTCGCCTATCAGACGGCGTGGCTGAAGACGCATCATCCGGAAGAGTTTTTCGCCGCATCGATGTGCTTCGACATGCACCAGACCGACAAGCTCGGCATTTTCATCGATGATATGCGGCGGCTGGAAGTCGCATGCCTGCCGCCCGACGTCAACCGCAGCGAGGCCGAATATATCGTGAAAGCGACGGCGAAGGCGGGCTTGCGGTGCGCTATGCGCTTGGCGGCATCAAGAATGTCGGCGAAAAAGCGATGGAAGTGCTGGTTGCCGAGCGCGAGGCGAACGGGCCTTTTGCCAGCCTCGATGATTTTGCCAACCGCGCCGACCCGGCGCAACTAAACCGGCGCAGTCTGGAAAATCTGGCGGCAGCGGGTGCATTCGATGCGTTGGAGCCCAACCGCGCGGCGGTTCATGCCGCTGCGGAAACCTTGCTGGCCGCGGCGCAATCGGCGCGTGATTCGCGCGAAAGCGGGCAGGGCGGTTTGTTCGGCGAAGGCGGTTCGGATATCGCCAAACTGCGCATCGACCACGAAGCTACTTGGTCGCTTGGCGAGCAGATGAACCGGGAAAAGGAAGCGTTCGGTTTTTATTTTTCCGCGCATCCCTGTTCGCAATTTGCCGCCGTCGCCGCCAGCCACGGCGCCAAGACCAATGTCGAATTGCTGGAAAGCGGACCGATTCCCGAAGGCGTGCGCCGTGCGGGCACCATGGCGGCACTGATCGAAGGCGTTCGCTGGCGCGAATCGCGCAAGGGCAAACGCTTCATGGTCGCCGATTTTTCCGACATGAGCGGGCAGTTTTCGGTGCGCTGCTTCGACGAAGCGGTTGGCGCTGCAATTGGCCGAATGGGCGAAGAACGGCGGAATGCCTGTTGCTCGGCGTCGAAATGGACATGCGCCCGGGCGACGAAGTGCCGAGCTTTACCGTCAAAAGCGCAAAGCCGCTGAGCTGCTTGTCAGCGCGACGCGGCTGAAAATGCAGCTCGATGTCACCAGACGAACGCGCCATCGGGCGAGCTCGCGCAGCTGGTCGAGCCGCTGCACGGCGGCAAGAGCGAGCTCGTTATCAAAACCCGCACCGCAGGATGGACGCTGGGCGCATATCGTGCTCGGGCGGCGTTACCAGCTTGATGCGTCGCTGCTCGACACAGGTCAAGGCAATCGACGGCGTCGGCAATGTAGAGCTTGCGCCACTGGCCCCTGTTTTGGCATTGGTGCATTAAGCAACGAGAAAACGGGAGAGAGCGATGTATGGGCACCATGCAGGATTGGGACCTTCGGGTAACCCATTTGATCGACTATGCCGCGCGCGAGCATGGCACCCGCGAGATCGTGACGCGCTGGTCGGATGGCAGCATCGAGCGAAGCAACTGGGCTGGCGTTGCCGCCGAAGCGCGCAAACTGTCGCAGGCTTTTGCCGGGATCGGCCTGCAAAAAGGCGACCGGATTGCCACTTTCGCGATGAACCACCACCGCCATCTGGCCGCATGGTATGGCGCGATCGGCTTTGGCGGCGTCATCCACACCGTCAATATCCGGCTGTTCGATGAAGACCTGATCTACATCATGAACCACGCCGAAGACAAAGTGCTGATGTACGATGCGGCGTTTCAGCCGATCATCGACCGGCTGAAGCCGCATTTGAAGACCGTCGAGCATTATATCGTGTTCGATGATGACGCCAGCTACGGCGCCTTGATCGCGGCGCAGGACGGCAATTATGAATGGGCGACCGGCGACGAGCGCGACCCGTGTATGCTTTGCTATACCAGCGGCACCACGGGCAACCCGAAGGGCGTGCTCTACCAGCATCGCTCGACGATGCTGCACGCAATGGCCGAAATTGCACCTGCTGTGTTCGATCTGAGCCCGCAAGCCGCGTTGCTGCCAATTGTGCCGATGTTCCATGCCGCGAGCTGGGGGCTGCCATTTGCTGGCGCAGCAGCGGGGGTGAAGTTCGTTTTCTCGACGACCAACGAAGCGCCGATATTGCACAAGTTGATGCTCGACGAGGGCATTACCCACAGCGCTGGCGTGCCGACGGTCTGGCTAGCGATGTTCGGGCATCTCGATGCGGAAACGGCAGCCGGGCGTGATGCCGGGCTTGGGCAAGCTGAAGCTTGTTACCATCGGCGGGTCGGCTGCGCCGCGCGCGATGATCGAGCGGCTGATGAAAGCCGGGCGTGCGCGTGTCGCACGCCTGGGGCATGACCGAAACCTCTCCAATTGGCACGATGGGCTCGCCGACGCCGAACTGGGACGAACTGACGCTCGACGAGCAGATCGATGTCGTTTGCAAACAGGGACGCACGCCGTTCGGCGTTCGAACTGCGCGTTATCGACAAGGACGGCAATGTCGCGCCGCGTGACGGCGTGACGTCAGGCGCGCTGCAAATTCGCGGGCCGTGGGTCATCAAGCGCTATTTCAAGGCCGAGGCCGACTGCGTCGATGCCGACCAATGGTTCGATACCGGCGACGTTTCGGTTCTTCACCCCGACGGCACGATGCAGATCACCGACCGCGTCAAGGACGTGATCAAATCGGGCGGCGAATGGATCAGCTCGGTCGAACTTGAAAATATCGCGGTCGGCTGCCCGGGCATTGCCGAAGCGGGCGCGATTGGCATCGCGCACCCCAAATGGGACGAGCGACCTGTGCTGATTGCGGTCAAGAAACCCGGTGCCGATGTCGACGAAGAAGCAGTGAAGGCCTATCTCGCCGAACGCATCGTCAAATGGTGGATGCCCGACCGCGTGCTGTTTGTCGACGAATTGCCGCATACCGGGACGGGCAAAATCCAGAAAGTTGCGCTGCGTGCAGCAATTCAAGGATTTCGTGCTGGAAGGCTAAAACAGCGACATCTGCCCATCCAGATTGGGCGGCACGAACAGGTCGCTGCGCACATTCCATTTCGAGCTGTCGAGGCCATGCTTTGCGCACCGCGATCTTCATCCGCGTGCGGATAAGCTCGGCCCATGCGCCTTGGCCCTTCATCCGCGTGAAAAATTCAGAATCATTGTCCTTGCCGCCGCGCATTTCCTGAATGATGGTTCATCACCTTGGACGCGCGGTCGGGAAAATGAACGTCGAGCCAGTCGCGAAACAACGGCGCGACTTCGTGGGGCAGGCGGATCGGTATCCAGCGACACGCTCGACGCGCCATGCTCGGCCGCCGCCGCGGCAATCGCCTCGATTTCGATGATCGGTTATCGCCGGAATGATCGGCGCGATGTTCACATGCACATAGACGCCTGCCTCGGCCAGCTTGCGCACCGCGGCAAGCCGGGTCATCGGCGAGGATGCACGCGGTTCCAGTATCCGCGCCAGCTTTGGCATCGAGCGACGTCACCGAAATCGCAACGCCGGTCAGCTGCTTTGCCGCGAGCTGCGCCAGATAGATCAATATCCTCGACCACCCGCGCAGATTTGGTGGTGATGACAATCGGATGCGATGTTTCGACCATCAGCTTCAATATCGAGCGCGTAATCCGGTAGGTGCGCTCGATCGGCTGATAGGGATCGGTATTGGTGCCAATGGCGATGGTCGCAGGCTTGTACCCCGGTTTCGCCAACGTCTTGCGCAACAATTCCGCCGCATTGGGCTTGGCAAACAACTTGCTTTCGAAATCCAGCCCCGGCGACAGGTCATGATAGGCATGGCTTGGCCGCGCATAGCAATAGATACAGCCATGCTCACACCCGCGATAGGCATTGACCGAACGGTCGAAGGGCAGGTCGGGTGAAGTGTTGAACGACAGGATCGACTTGGGATGCTCCTCGGTCACCGTCGTTTTCAGCGGCGGCGATCTCGCCGTCCAGTTCCTCCCGCTCATCCAGCCAATCGCCGTCGGCGACGCGCTCCTTCAGGTTGAACCGAGTCGGCACCGCATTGGCAGGCGCGCCACGGCCTTTGAAGACATCGGGATAGCATGATTTTTGCACCACCGGATGATGGCATAATGATTAGAACAAATAAAGAACAAATTAGACTTCGCGCAACCTCGGCATCAGTTCGACGAAATTGCAGGGTTTGTGGCGGCTATCGAGTTGGTGGACCAATATCTGGTCCCAGCCATCCTTCACCGCACCGTTCGAGCCGGGCAGGGCGAAAATATAGGTTCCGCGCGCCAGCACCGCGCAGGCGCGCGACTGGATGGTGGAGGTGCCGATGCTGGCATAGCTCAGCCAGCGGAACAGTTCGCCAAAGCCCGGAATATCCTTGGTTTTGACGCGGTCGAGCGCTTCGGGGGTGACATCACGTCCGGTCAGGCCAGTGCCGCCGGTTGAAATCACGACGTCGATATGGTCGTCGTCGATCCAGTTGTGCAGCCGTGAGGTGATCATCGCCGTATCGTCGCGCAATATCGCGCGCTCGACGATTTTGTGGCCGGCCGCCGTAATCCGTTCGGCCAGAATATCGCCGCTGGTGTCGTCCTCGATGCCGCGCGTGTCCGATACGGTCAGAAGCGCGATGTTGACCGGCTTGAAGGGGCGGCTTTCATCGAGCGGCAATATTGCCTCCTGATGCGCGGCGTGACGCGACATTGACCATTCGCGTCGGGGAATTTCGGCCAGAGATATTGGGCGAGGCCATTCATGCTGCCCGAAGCCTTGTTCTCGCGCATTTCGTAAATCCAGTAATTGCGCAGGATGATCGCGACATATCCGCGCGTTTCCCAATAGGGAATAGATTCGATGAACAGCAAGGGGATCGCCATTGTCGCGGATTTCGGTGTTCCAGCGCGTGACCGGTGTCGGCCCGGCGTTATAGGCGGCGATGACCTTTGGCAGCAGTCCGCCCGTCGCGGGCATATCGCGCAGTTTTTCAAGATAGGACTGGCCATATTCGAGGTTCACCGACGGCCGGTCGAGTTCCGACGCGGCAAAGCCGATGCCGCGCGCGCGCGCCATATCACCTGCGGTGCCGGGGCGGACCTGCATCAGGCCGCGCGCGCCAGCGGAGCTGATAACGTCGGTTTTGAACGATGATTCCTGCAATGTGTGGGCGTAGACCAACGCCGGCGGCACGCGCCAGCCACCGGTTGGCTCCCAATTGGGCATCGGATAGCGCGCCATCGCGCTGCTCTGGTCGCGCGAAGGGCCGTAATGCCCCATCCAGAACTGGGTCGAGGCAAGATTGAGCGATCCGGCGAGTTGCGCGAGATTGGCGTGCTGGCCGGCATCGCCGATTTTTGCCTGATAGCGCAGCGCTTCGTCGGCAAGCTTGGTCTGGCCGATTTCGGTCAGCGCATACCGCGAGTACGGCGTTCTGCTGGTCTTTCAGGCTGCTCCAGTCGAGCTTGGAAACCTTGGCCGCCTTGCGCGCGATCGGTTCCATCCCGAGCGACTCGCTGGCGAGCAATCCATAAAATGTTTCAGGGAGTTGCGCGGCATTCTGCATACGCGGCTGGACCTGATGCGGCTGCTTTGCGGCCATCGCCGCACGCGCGCTCCAGAACAGGCCAGCGGCTTTCAGATCGTCATTGGCGGCTTGTCGCGAAACCGCGTCGAATGCCTCGAATGCCGCGGCATAATCCTTGAGCCGCCATGATGCGAGGCCATAAGCCCATGCGGCCTGCGTTCCCCATTCGCCGCCGCCAGCGCGCGCAATGCCGGCGAGGCGTTTGGCCGACGCATCGTCATTTTCGATATAATAGGACCAAGCCACGCGATAACGGAGTTCGGTCAGCGCATCGGACGGAAAGTTCACCCGCCTTGCTTTCGAGCAGGCGTTCGGCCGATGCCGGGTCGTCATTCTTGATGAACGCCTGCAATTCGTTGCGCAGGCTGTCGCCGGCGACATTGTTCGGCAAATCGCGCTTCGGCGCGCCGCCCAGCCACGAAAAGCGGCGGATGCCGGGGCGGTCGGGCAGGGCATCGGCGCCACGCTTGCGCGCCATAGTTTCAAGCTGTTCGGCTTGCGGCAGATAGGGCGCGGCATTGAGCAATGCCTGCAATTGCGCCGCTTCGACCTTGGGGCTGTTGGGGGCAAGGTAGAGCTCGGCGCGCGCCATCGCTGCCATTGGGCCGGCGGGCATCCGGTCGATCAGCTTCGCCGCATCGTCCCATTTCTGCGCGCGGATGGCGGCATAAATTTCGGAATAAGCGCGTCTGCTCCGACTTGCTGAGAACCGTTGGCGCAGGCTGCGCCGAAACGATGTCGCGAAAACCTTCGCTGGTGTTGGCCTGCACAGCAGCAACAGGAGACAGAGCCAAACCCAAAAACAGCAATTTATATTTGTTCACAAACCAGCCCTTTTTGCGAACATCTGCAAATCTTTCCACGCTTGCGCCTTCATGGCGGGCCGCGCGATTAAAGTTCGCGGATGAAATGTCGTCAGGACCGCCATGTTGCTGCCATCATGGTTAATATTCCGTAAAGATTCGCACGCGCTTTCATCAGTTCTTCGCCCAGCAGAGCCTTGCATGCCGCCGAGCCGAGCAGGATGATCGATTTGGGACTACAAGGCCGATCTGATGCCGGGCAAAGTCTGCGAGTTCATTGAGCGCATTTTCCGGTACTTCACCCGTCGGTGGTATAGTGTGGCGAGCGCGGTCCAGTAGCAATCCGTCAAGTTGATGCCGATGGCTGCGAGCATTCGACCGAGCAATACGCCGGTTGCGCCGCTGCCCAAAGTCTTGCCAGCCACTTCGTCCTGATCGGGCAAGTCGGAAATCACCATAACGTCGCATTTCGCTGGACCGACAGGCGCAACCGAGCTTGTTGAAAAACCATTGCCCGGCAACGCCGCACCGCTGGCGATCATCGCCTTTAGCGTTTCAATATCCGAAGGCCATTCGACCGATGGCTTGGATGGCATGGCAGGCGGCGCTTTCTTTGCCAACGGGCACCGAAGGGGCGAGGTTTTCGATTGCATCTGCCTTGGCATCCAGCGCCAGCCAATCGACCGCGGCTTCGCCCACAGCGGCATCGACCCCGGCCAGTTCCCACCAACCGGTCAGCGATTGTATCATACTGGTTGCGGCAAGCTGCCCCTGTTGCTCCATATTTCCTTCAGTCACTGGTTGACGGCGGGGTCAATTGCTTGGCATGGCAATATCCGCAGGCTGTTCGTTTAACGCGATGGCCCGAATGATGGCGGGGTAAAGGATAAAGGCGATGAGTGAACGGGAGTCGATGCCTTATGACGTGGTGATTGTAGGCGCTGGGCCAGCAGGCCTGGCAGCGGCAATCCGCATCAAACAGAAATCGCCTGACACGAGCGTCTGTATCCTCGAAAAGGGCTCCGAAGTCGGTGCGCATATATTGTCGGGCGCGGTGATCGATCCCAAGGCTTTGGACGAGCTTAATTCCCGATTGGAAAGAGCAAGGCTGTCCGCTTGCCGGAACTCCGGTTAACGGACAACCAGCACTGGGTGATGTCAAAGACCGGCAAGTTTAACATGCCGCATTTCCTCACCCCCGGCTTTCATGCACAACAAAGGCACATATACCGGCTCGCTCGGCAATCTGTGCCGCTGGCTTGCGGGGCAGGCGGAAAATCTGGGCGTGGAGATATTCCCGGGCTTTGCCGCCGCCGAAATCCTCTACAATCCGGATGGTTCGGTCAAAGGCGTTGCAACCGGCGACATGGGCATCGCGCGCGATGGCAGCCACAAGGGCGATTATATGCCGGGCATGGAGCTGCACGCCAAATACACCTTCTTTGCCGAAGGCGTGCGCGGGCATTTGACCAAGCTGCTGAAACCGCAATTCGCGCTCGACAAGGATTGCGAGCCGCAGGTTTATGGCATTGGGTCTCAAGGAATTATGGGACATACCTGCCGAGCAGCATGCTGCAAGGCCGCGTGATCCACAGCCAGGGCTGGCCGCTGACCGATGCGCAATGGCGGCGCTTTTCTTTATCATCAGGCCAATAATCAGGTCGCGTTCGGCTTTGTCGTCTGGCTGAATTATGCCAACCCCTATCTGTCGCCGTTCGAAGAATTGCAGCGCTGGAAAACGCATCCGAAGATCCAGAAAATCCTCAAAGGCGGCAGGCGGGTCTCTTATGGCGCGACGCGCAATCAGCGATGGCGGGTTCCAGTCGGTGCCGAAGCTGGCATTCCCGGGCGGCGCGCTAATTGGCTGCACCGCAGGTTTCCTCAACGTCCCGCGCATCAAGGGCACGCCATACCGCAATGAAATCGGGGATGCTGGCGGCAGAAGCGGCTGTCGAGGCTTTGGCAGCAGGCCGCGAGCATGACGAACTGACCGCTTATCAGAGCGGTTATGAAAATAGCTGGATTTACAAGGAACTGCAGGTCGTTCGGAATGTCCTTCCTCTGGTTGAAAAATATCGGCAATTTCTGGGGCACGATGCTGTCGGGCATCAATCATGTGGCTGGAAAATTTTGGTATCCGGATGCCGTTCACGATGAAGCATCATCCCGACTATAAAGCGCTCAAGAAAAAATCCGCGATCGACACCCATCGACTATCCCAAGCCCGACAATGTGTTCAGTTTCGACCGGCTGTCGTCGGTCTTCCTGTCGAACACCAACCATGCCGAAGACCAGCCCGTCCATTTGCAGGTCAAGGATATGGATCTGCAGACAGACCAGCGAGTTCATGGAATTTGCAGGGCCATCGACGCGCTATTGCCCGGCGGGCGTTTACGAATGGATCGAGGAAGAAGGCAAAGAGCCGCGCTACCAGATCAACTCGCAGAATTGCGTCCACTGCAAGACCTGCGACATCAAGGACCCGAACCAGAATATCAACTGGGTAACCCCGGAGGGCGGCGGTGGGCCCAATTATCCGAATATGTAAGTTCGGCCTCGTGGCGGCGACATTGGCGTCGCCCGTTGCCGCGACCGCGCCGCCCGAAGATCTGGTCGGGCGTTATGCCTCGGCCCGCGTTGCCGAGATTGGCGAGCAGGATAATATTGCGCTTAAAGGCTATCTGAAGCTCTACAAACAGGCGCCGGACAGCGAAATTCTTGCGGACCGGCTGTTCGACAGCGCGATGCGTTCGGGCGATATGGTGACTGCGGTGCGCGCCGCCCGCGCCAAGGAATTGCGAAACGGCGGCAATAGCGAGACGGTGTTGCTGTTGTTCGCAGATGCGTGGCGCGCGAAAAACTGGCAGATGGCCGACCTCGCGGCCGACGAGCTGTCGGCCAGCGGTAATTTAGGGTTCATGTCCCTTATGCTGAAAAGCTGGGTCCGCGTCGCTCAGGGCAAAAGCCCCGAGCTTCCCGACGCCGATGCAGATGCCGACAGCTTCTTTGCCTATTATTCCGCTGACCAGCGCATCTATCTCGACCTAGCTTCGGGCCAGTTCGCCAAGGCAAAAATGGGGCTGCGCAGCATCACGGCGCAACAGGGTGAGCATGTCCGTGACGTCATGATTGCTGGCGCGGAAACATTGGCCGGGAAGGGCGGAGATCAGGCCTTTGCCGAAGCGCTCATGCGGTCGGCGATTGGCACCAGCGAGGGGTTGCCGGTGCGGAGCACCAGACTGCCCGCCGAGCGCGGATTGTCGGCGCTTTATGCGCGAATAGCATCTGCGTTGATCGAACAGGATATGCCGAAAGAAGGCCTCGTGCTGGCCCGCGTCGCAAGTTGGGTTGCGCCGATGCAGGAAAATGTCCGGTTGACCCTTGCAAAGGCGCTCCACGCCAACGGGATGACGGGCGAGGCGCTGAATGTCGCTGGACAACAAGCCTGCAGCGTCACCTTACCGCCTTGCACTGCTGGAAAGCCGCATCGACCTGTTGATTGCCGCCAAAAACAATGGCGAGGCGCAGGCTGCAATCGCCGAAGCCGCAAAGGCGTCACCAAAATCGGTAGCCACGAAATTGCTTTATGCCCGCGTGCAAGAGGCAGCGGGCAATATGCCGCTTGTCATTTCGACCTATCGCGAAATGACCGAAGCGCCAGAGTTTGTGCAACTTCCGCCGCGTCAACAAGCGAGTTACCGGCTGCTGCTTGCGTCGGCGTTGGACCGTTCGGGCGATTGGCCGTCCGCCAAGGTTGAGCTCGAAAAGCTGCTCACGGTCGACCCGAACAACGCGCAGGCGCTGAATTATCTGGGCTATTCGTTGCTCGAACGCGGCGGCGAACGCGGCAAAGCAACTGAGATGGTCAAGCTTGCTTACGCGCTTGAGCCCACATCAGGCGCGATCACCGATTCTCTTGGGTGGGCGTATTTCCTGCAGGGGGATGCGAAACAGGCGCTGCCACTGCTGGAAAAAGCCGCAAAGGATGCGGGCTCGGATATCGCCATCAACGAGCATCTGGGCGATGCCTATTGGACGCTCGGCCGTCGCCGCGATGCGCGCTATGCGTGGCGCGTTGCTACCCAAGCAGGCGAAGGCGAGGTTGCCGAGCGTCTGTCGCGGAAAATCGATATCGGCCTACCCGCCCCCCGCTAATGTCGGCGCTCCAGGAAACCGCCTATGCAAAATTGAACCTCGCGCTGCACGTCCGGCGGCGGCGCGACGACGGTTATCATGAACTCGAAACGCTGTTTGCGTTTGCTGAGGATGGCGATCGGATTAGTGGCGAATTGGCCGAAGACGTTAGCCTGAGTGTAAGCGGTCCGTTTGGCGACGGCTTGAGCGATACGGACAATCTGGTCGTTAGGGCCGCTAGTCTGATTAAGGCGCATTTTGGCGTCGAGTATGGCGCAGCGCTTCATTTGGACAAGCAGTTGCCCGTGGCCTCGGGCATCGGTGGTGGATCGGCCGATGCGGCAGCGACCGCGCGCTTGCTCAACCGCCTTTGGAATATTGGCGCAGAAGAGGGCGAACTTGAAGCCTTGCTCGCGCCATTGGGCGCAGACATCCCGGCCTGTGTGCGCAGCCGGACGGCTTATGGTGAAGGAACAGGCGCCATCGTTGCGCTCCGTCCCCGGATGCCGGCATTCGAGGCCGGGCGGTCTTGCTGGTCAACCCGGTTGCAGCCAGTTGCCACAGGGCCGGTGTTCAAAGCATGGGACGGCATTGACCGCGGCCAACTTCAAAATACCAGACCCTTGGCAGGCCGTGCTTCAAGGACGTAACGATCTGCAAGCGCCAGCCATCTCGATTTGTCCAGCCATTGGCGAAGTACTGGAAATATTGGTCCAAACCGACGCTGATCTTGTCCGGATGTCGGGTTCGGGTGCGACCTGTTTTGCGCTGTACGGATCGGAGGCCGAAAGAGACGCCGCAAGGCAAAATATTAGCAACGCTTGCCCTGATTGGTGGACAATGGCATCCTCGCTGCGATGAAAGATCCTTGGGTAATCCTCGGGCAACCCGAACGCGGCGGCATACTGGTCGTCTGCGACCATGCGTCGAACCATGTGCCCGAAGAAATCGACCTTGGTATCGATAGCCGGTTGCTGTCGCAGCATATTGCTTATGATATCGGCGTGACCGGCGTGGCGACCTTTCTTGTTGAATTGTCGGGGTGCGCCGCGTTTCTGGCTACCAATTCGCGGCTCGTGGTCGATCTCAACCGCTATCCCGACGATGCAAGCGCGGTACCCGTTGCAAGCGATGGCATCGACATTCCCGGCAATCATCTCGACGCGGCTAGCCGGGCGGCACGCCTTGGGCGTTATTTCCATCCTTATCATGACCGCCTTGAAGACCTTTTGCATCACCACCCGCCTGCACTGATCCTGTCGGTTCACAGCTTCACGCCGCGTCTTGAAAGCGATCCGCATGGCCACCGGCCTTGGGAAATCGGTGTGTTGTACAATGAACATGAGACCGCCGCGAATTTCGCCATCGAGCGCCTGGAAGGCGAAGGGTTGGTGGTCGGCGACCAGCTTCCTTATTCCGGCAAATTATTGAATGCGACGATGAACCGCCATGCGGAGGCTAACGATATTCCCTATGTTGGTGTGGAAATTCGGCAAGATTTGGTCGGAACAAGCGCTGGTCAGGAAAGATTTGCCGCTATTTTGGGCGAAATGGCGCAATATGTTGCAGAAAGGCTTGCGTCGGACGGCGCAAACTGAATAGACGCTCGCGCTGAAAGCGAGCGTTTCATGACCCATAATTTCGACAAATCCAAACTCCCCAGCCGTCATGTTTCGGTAGGCCCCGAACGCGCACCGCATCGCAGCTATTATTACGCGATGGGCCTGACCGAGGAAGAAATCGCTCGGCCGTTTGTCGGCGTGGTGTCAGCGGGTAACGACAGCGCACCGTGCAACACGACGCTGGACCATCAGGCCGATGTGGCGCGCAAAGGCGTCGAGGCTGGCGGCGGGATGCCGCGCCGGTTTAACACGATCACCGTGACCGACGGCATCGCGATGGGGCATCAGGGGATGAAATCCTCGCTGGTCAGCCGCGAAGTCATTGCAGATTCGGTCGAGCTTTCGGTCAGAGGCCATTGTTATGACGCGCTTGTTGGCTTTGCCGGATGCGACAAGTCGCTGCCCGGGTATGATGATGGCGATGCTGCGGCTCAATGTGCCGTCGATCTTCGTTTATGGCGGATCGATTCTGCCCGGACGCTATCAGGACCGCGACGTTACTGTCGTTGACGTGTTCGAAATTGTCGGCAAATATGCGGCGGGCGCTTGTCCGATTTCCGAGGTGCACGAGCTCGAAAAAGTCGCTTGCCCGGGTCACGGCGCGTGCGGCGGGCAATATACCGCGAACACGATGGCCTGCGTTGCCGAAGCCATCGGGCTTTCGCTGCCCAATTCGAATATGGCCCCGGCTCCGTACACGACGCGCGACCAGATCGCCCATGCGGCGGGTGTTCAGGTCATGGAATTGCTCGCGCAAAACTTAAGGCCGCGTGACATTTGTACGCGTGAAGCTTTTGAAAATGCAGCGCGTATTGTTGCAGCAACCGGCGGTTCGACCAACGGCGCGTTGCATCTTCCAGCGATGGCGCATGAGGCAGGGATCGAGATGGACCTGTTTGATGTCGCCGAAATATTCAAGACCACGCCTTACATGGCCGATCTCAAACCCGGCGGGAATTATGTCGCCAAGGATATGTACGAGGCAGGCGGCGTCTATATGCTGATGAAGTCGCTGCTCGGCGAAGGCTTGCTCCACGGCAACTGCATGACGGTCACGGGCAAGACGCTTGGCTGAGAATATCGACGAGATCACCTGGAACCCCGACCAGAAGGTCATCCACGCGGCCACAGCGCCATTGTCGCCCACTGGCGGCGTAGTCGGCCTGCGCGGTTCGCTTGCCCCCAATGGCGCGATTGTGAAGGTTGCAGGGATGCAAAGGCTTGAGTTCACCGGCCCCGCGCAATGTTTCGATTGCGAAGAGGACGCTTTTGCCGCCGTTGAAGCTCGTGAAATCAGGGAAGGCGGCGTCGTTGTCATCCGTTATGAAGGGCCGAAAGGCGGGCCCGGCATGCGCGAAATGCTGTCCACGACTGCGGCGCTCTATGGTCTTGGCATGGGCGAGAAAGTGGCGCTCATCACCGACGGGCGCTTTTCCGGCGCAACGCGCGGCTTCTGTATCGGCCATGTCGGGCCGGAGGCAGCCGAATGCGGACCGATTGCCTTGGTCGAGGACGGCGACGAAATCAGCATCAACGCCGAAACCGGAACCATCGACCTGAATGTTCGCGCAGAAGTGCTTGAAGAACGGCGTAAAGCTTTGGAAACCGCAGACTGACCGATTATGGGTCAGGCGCATTATGGCGCTATGCACAGAATGTGGGACCGGCCTATAAGGGCGCAGTTACGCATCCCGGGGGCCAAGCCGAAACACATGTCTATGCCGATATCTAAATTCGCTTTGCCGTTGCTGCTGGCGTTGGGTCTTGCGGCATGCGGCGGCAACAATGCTGAAGACCTGAAAAACGCCGAGAAGCGATGCGGACGAGGCGGCTGCGCTGGATGGCAAAATCGAATGCGCACTGGCGGGATCGCCAGGCTTTCGAGCGCGTTTGCACCACCGAACAGATCGCGGGCAACGAAGGCAAAATTCTGGTCATCCGTCACCCCGACGGCGGCTTTCGCCGTTTCGACATATTGACCGACGGACGTGGGCTGGCACCTGCGGACGGCTTTGATGAAACCAAAATCAGCCTGCTCAGCGATGGCATGATCGAGGTCAGTTCTGGCGACGACAAATACCGCCTGCCAGCGCAAATCAAAGGCAAAGACACGTCCGCTACCGAAACGGCGGGCAAAGTCGCCGGTTGATTGCGCGGCCCTTCGCGGGCATGGGGCGCTATGACAGTTGCAGAACAGATTATCCGCGTCGCCGCGCGCGGCGATGGCGTGACCGCCGATGGCCGCTATGTGGCGCATGCCGCGCCGGGCGATTTGGTCGATCCGGCAGGTGGCCTGATCCACGGCCCGCACCACGCCGCGCCGCCATGCCAGCATTTCCCGCTTTGTGGAGGCTGCCAGCTGCAGCATCTGGACGAGGAGAGCCTTCGCACCTTCATCGCTGACCGAGTCAGCCATGCGCTGGCGACGCAGCAGGTCGAGATTGGCAAAATCATGCCTGTGCATCTTTCGCCGCCAGCGACGCGGCGGCGGGTTGCGGTGCGCTCGGCATGGGCAGGCAAGCAGTTTCAGCTTGGTTTCAGTACCGAAAAAAGTCACCGGATCATAGACTTGCGGCAATGTGACGTCATGGCGCCGGAATTGTTCGCGCTGCTCGCACCTTTGCGCGAATTGCTCGAGCCACGACTCAACCGCGCGCGGCAGGTGCAGATCAAACTGGCGCTGGTCGATCAGGGCGTCGATGTACTGATCGAAAACTGGATCGCCAACGATCTCGACACGCATGAAGCGCTGTCCGAATTTTCGAAGGCACATGCGCTGGCCCGGCTGTCGCTGGACGAGGGCTATGGCCCGGTACCCTTCTGGGAGCCTGAGCCGGTTACCGTGACGTTGGGCGGCGTTGCGGTGGCCTACCAGCCCTATGGCTTCCTGCAGGCCACCAAAGACGGCGAGGCGGCGCTTGTGGGCGCTGTCAGGGAAATTGTTGGCGACAAATTGCTGGTGGCCGATCTGTTTGCTGGTCTGGGCACTTTTGCGCTCTCGCTCGACAACAGCAAAAAAATCTATGCAGGCGAGGCGGACCGTGAGCCCGTCCTGGCCTTGAAGGCCGCTGCGGGGCGAGCAAAACGGCAGATTTTCGCCGAACATCGTGATTTGTTCAGGCGACCGCTCAGCCCTGAAGAGCTGAACAAGTTTCAAGCCGTCATCCTCGACCCGCCGCGCGCGGGTGCCAAGGAGCAGGTGACCAATCTGGCCGCCTCGACTGTGCCCGACATCGCTTATGTCAGCTGCAACCCGGCAAGCTTTGCCCGCGACGCGAAAACGCTGGTTTCCGCCGGATACAGGCTGCAACGGATCTGGCCCGTCGGCCAGTTCCGCTGGTCAACCCATATCGAGCTTGTCGGCCATTTCAGCCGTTAGTGCAGGAACACCGCCATAGCCGCGTGGGTGACCAGCATCATCAAGGCAATCGTCGACAAGCGCGAACAGCGCGAAACGTACGATCACGCGGTTTGACAATATCTGCAACAGGCTGTGCGCGACGCGCAGTCCGACATAGACCCATGCAATGGTGGCGTTCAGATTGTCGCCCTGACCGATCATCGCCAGCACCATTGATACCGCATAAAATATCGTAGGTGCCTCGTGCAAGTGGTTGTAATTATCTGCAACCCACGACGCACGTTCTTCGCCCTTGGCAATCAGATCGTCGCGCAGGCCGCGCCCGGTCGAACCCACCATATTCTTGCCGTCGATCCCCGCCCGGCCCATTGCAGGTAACCGCGTGGCGTACATCCAGATCCAGATGATCATCGTCCATGCGGCGAGCGCGACCACTGGCTCCAAAATTGCGCTTTGCATTTCTCTGTCTCCCTTAAATCGTTGCCAGCAACGCGTGCACCGCCAGAAACTGTCAGGCACAACGGTCGAAAGCAAGAACAGCGAAAAGCGGATGATCACCTTTTGACTGTCGCCTGCCAAAGACTGTGGATTATACGAGATAACGTATAGCCCCATGCAACAGCACCAGCATCGGCGTCGCTGCGCCTGCGATGGCAAGGATCATCACGGTCGCGTAGAAATATCGTCGGCTGTTCCATCAAATGCGCGTAATTGTGCGATTTCCAAGCGACCGATGGCGGCACATTGGGGTCGATATCCTGCCCGCGCACCGCCGACGGCCTTGCTCCAGTCGATGCCGACTTTCTGCATGGCCGGAAGCCGCGTACCAGCCAGCCAAACAGCATGACCAGCGACCAGACAACCAGAACGGCTGCCGGTGCCAAAATATGACGTATCCATGAAAAGACCCTCCCTGGTTTATAGCCAGGAGAGGGTGCGTCAGCCTCGATAAATTGTCAAATGCAACTTATTGTGCGGAGCGCTTGCCAATCCGGACGACATTGCCGGCATCATTGGCTGGAACGCGCGCGTAGAGGCTGGCCATTGGCTCGTCTTCGACCATAACCGTGTCGGTCTCGCCAAAGCCGTTAAATTCGGTCCGCATCGCGCAGCCATAAGCGCCGAGCATCCCGACTTCGATATAGTCGCCCGCCTTGACGTCATCGGGCAGGACAAATGGCCCTGCCATATGGTCCATATCGTCGCAGGTAGGCCCGTAGAAGCTGAACTCGGCCATTTGCGTGCCGATGATCGTTTCCGAGCGCTGCAACGCCACAGGGAAGCGCCAGCCGATATGCGCGGCATCGAACAGCGAGCCATAAGCGCCGTCGTTGATGAACAACTCGCTGCCGCGGCGCTTTTCGACCTTCACCAGCAGCGAAGCATATTCAGCGCACAACGCACGGCCCGGTTCGCACCACAGTTCAGCCGAGTAGCTGATCGGCAGGTCTTCGAACATTGCGGTGGATGACGTCGAAATAGCTTTCGAGCGGCGGCGGCTCCATGCCGGGATAAACCGCTCGGAAAACCGCCGCCGACATCGACGATATCGACGGTAACCGATGCCTCGACGATGGCCGCGCGGACATGCTCCATGGCTTCGGAATAAGCCGTTGGCGTCATCGCCTGGCTGCCGACGTGGAAACAGATGCCCAAGGCATCGGCAACCTGCCGCGTTGCGACCAGCAAATCGGCGACTTCCGAAGGATCGGCGCCGAATTTCGAGGCAAGGCTCAGCTTCGCATGTTCCGACGACACGCGGATGCGAACGCACAGTTCCAGGTCGGTTGCGGCAACACCGTCTTTGGCGGTGGCGCGAACGATCTTGTCGAGCTCGTCATGGCTGTCGAGGCTGAAGGTGCGGACACCGTGATTATGATAAGCCTGCGCAATCGCGCGCTCGGACTTTACCGGGTGCATGAAGCACAGCTTCGCGTCGGGCAAAAACTTGTTCACCAGCCGCACTTCGCCGAGCGAAGCGACGTCATAATGCGTGATGCCCGCATCCCACAATGTTTCGAGCAAGGCAGGCGAAGGATTGGCCTTTACCGCATACAGCGACTTACCCTGAAACTTCTCAACGAAGAAACGGGCGGCGCGCGTTGCGGCGTGCGGGCGAAGGAGCGTGATTGGTTCGTCCGGGCGAAGGGCGCGGACTACAGCAAGTGCGTCAGTGTTCTCGTACAACTCAAGGGACCCCCAAAAAATAACATTAAACGACAAGGCTGCCTTGCGGTTATTGGAAGTCCCCCTGGGGCAGCGGATGAGCGCATTAGCAAAAACGCGGGGGTTGTAAAGCGATTCGTGCGGCTTTTTAGCTGAGCCGGTCGCGGAACTCGGTCCAGTCGAATTCGCGAACGCAACGCAGTTCGTCAGTGTCGCTGTTCCACAGCCAGATCGAGGGCAAAGGCACGCCGTTGAAGGTGTTGGTCTTGACCATCGAATAATGCGCTTGATCGAGAAAAGCGAAGCGTGCGCCGGGTTCGGCGGGCACGGGCAGGCGGTAGTCGCCGATGATGTCGCCTGCGAGGCAGGAGGGGCCGCCGAGGCGGATGGCGGGGCCGTCTTCGCGCTTCGCCGAGCATGGCGGGGCGATAGGGGGCTTCGATGACGTCGGGCATGTGGCAGGTGGCGCTGATGTCGGTGATGCCGACGGGCATGCCGTTGTCGAAAACGTCGAGCAGCTCGCCGACGAGGATGCCCGCATCGAGCGCGATGGCTTCGCCGGGTTCGAGATAGATTTCGAGGCCGGTTTCGGCGCGCACGGATTTGATGAAATCGACCAGATCGTCACGCTGGTAATCGGCGCGGGTGATATGGTGGCCACCGCCGAAGTTGAGCCATTTGAGCTGGCCGAAATAAGGTGCGATTTTGGGCTTGAGCGATTCCCATGTGCGCTTGAGCGGTTCGAAATCCTGCTCGCAGAGCGAGTGGAAGTGAATTCCCGAAACGCCTTCGCAGATGTTCGGGCCGCAACTGGCTGACCGGAAAGCCCAGACGCGAACCCGGCGAGCAGGGGTCATATTTGGCGACCTCGCCCTCGGCATGTTCGGGATTGATGCGCAGGCCGACATCGACGCTGTCGTTCAGGAAGCTGAGCAAAACGGCGGTGCTGGTTCGGGCTGTTGAAAATGACATGGTCGGAAATCGCGACAATCTCGGCCATGTCGGCTTCTTTGTAGCCTGCGCAATAGGTCGCAATTTCGCCCTTGTAATAGTCCCGCGCCAATCGCGATTCCCACAGGCCCGAGCTGCACACGCCATCCAGATATTCGCCGATAACCGGCGCAAGGCTCCACATCGAAAACGCCTTCATCGCGCAAAGCACTTTAGCGCCAGACCGCGCCTTGACGTCGGCGAGGATTGCGAGATTGCGCCGTATCGCGGCCTCATCCACCACAAAAGCGGGCGAGGGCACGCGGTTTAAATCAAAACGCGCAAAAGCGCCGGGATCGCCTGCTCTGGTTTCCATGCTTATGCTATCCAATTTTTTGGTTCACGCAGAGACGCTGAGGAAGCAGAGACCGCAGAAAGTCATTCTGGCTGGTAATCATTGACCATTCTCCGGATGCCTTCTTTCATTGTCGCTTCTGAAAAGTTGAGAAGCAGCCCGACGGGCTGCTTGAATATTCTTAGATAGGAAAGCAATTGGCGAGCATGCGCTTTACTCAGCCTTTCGACAGATTTGATTTCAAGTATCAACCGATCTTCGACAAGAATATCGATCTTGAATGCGGCCTCGAACGATTGGCCATCGAAGACAAGCGGGACTGGCACCTGCCGCACGACTTTCAGCCCTCTGGCTTCCAGTCGCCCTGCCAAGATGGTCTCATATACCGATTCGAGCAATCCGGGGCCAAGTTCACGATGAATGGCAATGCACTCATCGACAACTATGGCGCTGATCTCATCTATCCGCATCCTGCCTCCTCTGCGGTCTCTGCGTAAACTCTGCGCCTCTGCGAGAACCAAAAAACTTAGAAAGCAAGCGGCCCATCCAGTTCCTTCACCTGCCACGGCAAGCCATGCGCGTTGAGCATTTCCATGAAGGGATCGGGATCGAACTGCTCCATGTTCCACACGCCCGCGCCCGACCATTTGCCGGTGACCAGCATCGCCGCGCCAATCATCGCAGGCACGCCGGTGGTGTAGCTCACCGCCTGATTACCGGTTTCGGCATAGGCGTCCTCATGGTCGCAGATATTGTAGATGTAGAGCGTCTTTTCGGTGCCGTCCTTGCCGAGGCCGGTGGCGATGCAGCCGATATTGGTCTTGCCCTTGGTCGTCGCGCCAAGGCTTGCGGGTTCGGGCAGCACGGCCTTCAGGAACTGCAAGGGCACGATTTCCTTGCCCTCATACATCACCGGGTCGATCCGAGTCATGCCGACCGCCTGAAGCACATTGAGGTGGGTGATATAGGCATCGCCGAAGGTCATCCAGAAACGGATTCGCTTGATTTCAGGCAGATGCGTTTTGAGGCTCTCGATTTCCTCATGGTACATCAGGTACATGTTCTTCGGGCCGACCGCTTCGAAATCGAAGCTCTGCTTCACCGACATCGGCGGGGTTTCGACCCAGTCGCCATTTTCCCAGTGCCGCGCAACGGCAGTCACTTCGCGGATGTTGATTTCGGGGTTGAAGTTGGTGGCAAAGGCCTGCCCATGGTCGCCGCCGTTGCAATCGAGAATGTCGAGTGTGTCGATGCGGTCGAAATGATGTTTCTTGAGGTAGGTGGTGAACACGCTGGTCACGCCGGGGTCGAAGCCCGAGCCGAGCAAGGCGGTCAGGCCGGCGTCCTTGAAACGGTCCTGATACGCCCATTGCCAGTGATATTCGAACTTGGCGACGTCGAGCGGTTCGTAATTCGCGGTGTCCATATAATGCACGCCAGCGGCAAGGCAGGCGTCCATGATGTTGAGGTCTTGATAGGGCAGCGCGAGGTTGACGACCAGCTCGGGCTTGATCTGGTTGAGCAATGCGGTGGTCGCCGCGACATCGTCGGCATCGAGGCCATAAGTGTCGATATCGACGCCGGTGCGCTCCTTCACCGAAGCGGCAATCGCGTCGCATTTCGACTTGGTGCGGCTTGCAAGGCTGATGTGGCTAGAAAATATCGGCATTCATCGCCATCTTGTGGACCGCGACCGAGCCGACGCCGCCTGCTCCGATTACCAACACCTTGCTCATCTGCGCGTTCCTCTTATCAGGGATTCGTTAGCGGCAGCATATAGGGGCCTTTTATGACAGGACAAGCAGACAGGAAGCCGACGCGGGAGGGCGTGTTGCGCGCGACGGCCAAGGTTGCCGAAATCCTGCCGCCCACGCCTTTGCTGCCGCTGGAAGTCGATGGCGTCACGATCTGGTGCAAGGCGGAGATGCTGCAACCCATCGGCTCGTTCAAGATCCGCGGCGCATGGCACCGGCTGACCGACCTGACCGAAGAGCAACGTGCAAAGGGCGTCGTCGGCGTTTCGAGCGGTAACCATGCCCAGGGCGTCGCGTGGGGAGCCAAGACGGCTAGGGATGGCCGCGACTATCGTCATGCCCTCCAACGCGCCGCAGATGAAGCTGGATGCCACGCGCGCGCTTGGGAGCCGACATCGTCCTCTACGACCGCGCGACCGAATCGCGCGACGAGATTGCGGGGCGCATTGGTCGAGAAAAGCGGTGCGACTTTGGTCCACGCATTCGGCGATGCATGGGTCATCGAAGGGCAGGGCAGCACGGGCATTGAAATCACCGAGCAGCTTCGCCAGCGCGGGCTTGAACGGTCCCGACCAGATCGTCGCCTGTTGTGGCGGCGGCGGACTGGCGTCGGGCCTGTCGCTTGCCTGCCCGGATGCGGAAATCGCCATTGTGGAACCCGAAGGCTGGGATGACATTATCCGCTCGCTAGACGGCTGGCGAAATATCTGCCAGTGGATGACCTGACCTATCCGACCACATTGCGACGCGTTGCAAACGCCGCAGACTTATCCGATCAATTTCGAGGTGTTGCGACAGCGGGTTTCAAAAGGCGTCATGGTAACGACCGCCGAAGTCGCGGCCGCGATGCGTCTTGCGTTTGAAAAGCTGCACCTTGTGGTCGAACCGGGCGGCGCGGTTGCGCTGGCGGCGGTGCTTGCGGGGAAGGTCAATTTGCGCGGGGTTACCGCGATCACGCTTTCCGGCGGCAATGTTGACCGCGACACATTTGTGCGAATGATTGCCTAAGCAGCTTGGGCGACGCGCAGTTCCATCCGATCCCAGATTTCAGCCAACGCCGCAGTCAACTCACGCATCATCGCTTCGTCATGGTATGGCCCGGGCGTGAAGCGCAACCGTTCTGTACCGCGCGGAACGGTGGGGTAGTTGATCGGCTGCACATACACGCCATATTCGGCGAGCAGGATGTCGCTGATCTTCTTCGCCTTGATCGGATCGCCGACCATCAGCGGCACGATATGCGTCTCGCTGTGCATCACGGGAAGCCCGGCATCGGCCATCAGCGTCTTCAGCATCGCGGCATGTGCCTGCTGCGCCTCACGCTCTTCGCTCGATGCCTTTAAGATGCTTTACCGAGGCGAGAACGCCAGCGACCAAAACGGGCGAAAGCGAGGTCGTGAAGATGAACCCGGGGGCATAAGAGCGGATGACATCGACGATGCGTCTGGTCAGCGGCGATATAGCCGCCCATCACGCCGAATGCCTTGCCCAGCGTGCCTTCGATGATCGTCACGCGGTCGGCAACACCGTCGCGTTCGGTAATACCGCCGCCGCGTGCGCCGTACATGCCAACTGCATGGACTTCGTCGCAATAGGTCAGCGCGTTATATTTGTCGGCAAGGTCGCAAATCGCGGCAATCGGCGCAACGTCACCGTCCATCGAATAGACGCTTTCGAACGCAATCAGCTTCGGCGCTTCGGGGTCGTCGGCGGCCAGCAATTCTTCGAGATGCGCCAGATCATTATGCCGCCAAACGCGCTTTTCACAGCCGGCATTGCGGATACCAGCAATCATCGAAGCGTGGTTCAACTCATCCGAATAAATGATGCAACCGGGCAAAACCTTGGCCAAAGTCGACAGCGTTGCGTCATTCGAAACATAGCCCGAAGTGAACAGCAACGCGCCGCCCTTGCCATGCAAATCGGCGAGTTCGTGCTCAAGCTCGATATGGTAATGCGTGTTGCCGCCGATGTTGCGCGTGCCGCCCGAACCTGCGCCGACATCGTGCAGCGCTTCTTCCATCGCGGCGATGACCTTGGGATGCTGGCCCATGCAGAGATAGTCGTTCGAGCACCACACGGTGATCGGCTTCGGCCCGTTATGCCCGGCAAAGCAGCGCGCGTTCGGATAAGCGCCCTTGTTTCGCAATATGTCGATAAACACGCGATAGCGGCCCTCGGCATGGAGCCGGTCGATAGCCTTGTCGAAAACTGCGTCGTAATTCATCTGGGATTACTGCCCCGGTTAGCGCTGTATGTGCTCGCGCCCATAATCGCCGGCAAAAGCAAAAATCCAGCGCGAACCGCTCGCAATTAGAGTGAGAGGATTTTTGATAGCCCGAAGCTGGAAAGCGCAGGTCGCAATGGCTCGAGCTTCAGCCAACGCTCCCGTTGTCACGAATGTGCCTGCCAGAGGCTCGTCGCGGCCAAGCCTGCCCGTTGGTCAGATAAGCGATGCGTCGTGGCTATCCCCGCAGCGCCATCGACAAACTGCATGCCCGGCGCAGCCGCCAGCAGTTCTTCCTGCAACCAGCGGAAAATGCGTGCAGCCCAGCACGACAACGTCCAGCCGGTCGCCGTCCGGCTGGTTCGGTCAAACCGCGCATCGCCTCAGGCGTAGATTTGCGGGATCGACTGCTTCGCCACGCATTTTGGCCTCGGCCGCGTGGACCAGTTCGGGCGCGGCGTGGCGCAGCAGGGTCATGTCCGCGGCATGGTCGGCTTGCAGCTGGTCGACATAAGGCTGGCGGATCGTGGCCGCGGTACCCAGCAGTCCAATCACGCCGGTTTGTGTCGCTTCGGCGGCAGGTTTGATCGCCGGAACGGTGCCCACCACCGGCACGTCGAGTGCGGCGCGAACATGCGCTGAGCGCAATTGTGCAGGCTGTATTGCAGGCAATCGTGACCAGCCGCGGCCGATAGCGTTCGACCAAGCGCCCGAGCAATGCCGGCACGCGCGCAGCAATCTCGGCTCTCGCTCTTGGTGCCATAGGGCAGCCCGGCATAATCGGCGGCATAGACAATCGGCGCGTCGGGTAACGCCGCTTGCACCGCTTTCAGCACCGACAAGCCGCCAATGCCCGAATCGAAGAACAGCAACGGCGCATCGGGCACGATGCTGACGGCATCGTGACGCGTGATTATCGGCGGCGCGTTGGCACGGGCAAGCTGATCGCCTTGAGGGCAAGCGGGATAAAACCGATACGCAAGCACAAGTGAGGCAGAGGATTCGCGCCATGACCGAATTTTGGATCACCACGATTGTTCGCGTTGGTGCTGGGCTATGTGCTTGGCTCGATCCCGTTCGGCGCTGATTGCTGACGAAACTGGCGGGCGGCGGCGATATCCGCGAGATCGGCTCGGGCAATATCGGCGCGACCAATGTGCTTGCGAACGGGCCGCAAGGGTTGGCCGCGCTGACTTTGCTGCTCGATTTGCTCAAAGGATTTGCCGCCGTCTGGCTGGCACGCGAATTTCTTGCCCGGAAGCGAGGTTTTCGCCGCTGCCGGCGCATTTTTCGGGCATCTCTACCCGGTCTGGTCGGAGTTCAAGGGCGGCAAGGGCGTTGCGACCTATGCCGGTATCTTGTTCGGTCTGTTCTGGCAGGGTGGGGCTGGTTTATGCGGTGGCGTGGATCGGCGCGTTGCTGCATTCTTACGCGCATTTCGTCGGTTGCCGGGTTGGCTCGCCGCTGCTGGTCGCACCGCTGCTGCGGCCTATTTCGGTCGCTATGAACTATGTCGCGCTGCTGGTCGCGTGCACGCTGATCATCTTCTGGAAGCACCGGGCGAATATCGAGCGGCTGATCGACGGCACCGAGCCGCGCATCGGCAAAAGCAAAGCCTGACGGCGCGATGCATGGCAGGCAGTCACAGACCAGTTCGACCGGCTGCGCCTTATCCGCTCGCCCAATATTGGCCCGGTCAGCTATCGCCAACTGATCGCGCGCTTTGGCAATGCGACAGGCTGCGCTGGAGGCGTTGCCCGATCTGGTCATGCGCGGCGGCGGCAAACGCGCGGTGCTTGCAACCGCCGGCTCGGTTGAGCAGGAAATGAATGCGGTCGCGGCGTGCGGCGCGCGGTATCTGTTTCTCGATGATGCCGGTTATCCCGAACTTCTGACGCACATCGACAATGCGCCGCCGCGTATTGACGTTCAAGGGCAATTTGGCCTTGTTCCAGCGCGTCCAGCGTTGCGATGGTCGGCGCGCGCAATGCTTCGGCAGGGGCATGCCGCTTTGCGCGGCAGCTGGCTTTTGAACTTGGCCAATGGCGGATTTTCCGTTATCTCCGGATTGGCGCGCGGTATCGATACCGCAGCGCATGCGGGCTCGATCGAAAGCGGAACGGTTGCGGTTATCGCGGGCGGCATCGACGTCGTCTACCCGCCCGAGAACCGCGATTTGCAGGAAGCGATTGCCGAGCGCGGCCTGCTGATTGCCGAACAGCCGCCCGGCGACCGAGCCGCGCGCACGGCATTTTCCCTATCGCAACCGGATTATTGCGGGGCTTGCGATGGGAACGGTGGTGGTCGAAGCTGCGCCGAAATCGGGCTCGCTCATCACCGCACGGTTGGCGGCAGAGGCGGGCAGGGAAGTGATGGCGGTTCCCGGCTCGCCGCTCGACCCGCGCTCGCACGGTTGCAACCAGCTGATCCGCGAAGGCGCGACATTGGTGCAGAACGCGGCCGAGATTGCCGAACTGATCCGCCCGCTCGACAGCCGGTCATGCGTCGCCAGCGATGGCCGCAGCTCGCGGCACCAACTCGACGATGGCGGCGAGGCCGACCGGCGCGCGGTGATCGACCTGATGGGCATGACCTATGTCTCGGTCGATGAACTGGTGCGCCAATCGGGCAGCAGCCAGTCGGTCGTCCAGATGGTTTTGCTCGAAATCGAACTCGCCGGAAAACTGGAGCGCGGGGCAGGCGGGAAGGTTCGTCTCGCAGCCTGAATTTTTCGTCTTGACGACACCCCTTTTAACCCCGCCAGCCTATGCGCATACGCGAGAGATTTTGGAAAAGTTTATATATCATGCAATTAGTCATCGTTGAATCACCTGCAAAAGCCAAGACAATCGAGAAATATCTGGGGCCCGGTTTCAAGGTGCTGGCGTCCTACGGCCATATCCGCGATTTGCCGCCGAAGGATGGCTCGGTCGATCCCGATAACGGCTTTGCGATGCTGTGGGATAATTATGCCGACAAGGCGAAACAGCTAAAGGCGATTACCGACGAGGCCAAGAAGGCCGACGGCCTGATACTCGCGACCGACCCTGACCGTGAAGGCGAGGCGATTAGCTGGCATGTGCAGGAAGTGCTGGCGAACAAGAAGGCGTTACCAAAGAACGTTCGAGCGCGTCACTTTTAATGCAATTACCAAAGCCGGCGGTGCTCGACGCGATGGCCAAGCCGCGCGAGCTGGATGATCGACCTGATCGAAGCCTATCTGGCGCGCCGCGCGCTCGATTATCTGGTCGGATTTACGCTGTCGCCGGTGCTGTGGCGCAAATTGCCCGGCGCGAAATCGGCAGGCCGTGTGCAATCGGTGGCGCTTCGCCTGATTGTCGAGCGCGAGCGCGAAATTGAGGCGTTTAAGGCTCAGGAATATTGGTCGGTCAAGGCCAATATGGAGCATAAGGGCCAGAAATTCGAGGCGCGCCTGACCCAGCATCTGGGCAAAAAGCTCGACAAGATGGATTTGAAGACCGAGGCGCGATGCGGAAGCCGCGCGGCTTGCGGTCGAAACCGGCAATTTCAGCGTCGACAGCGTCGAGACCAAGCCGGTCACGCGCAATCCGCAGCCGCCATTCACGACCTCGACCTTGCAACAGGAAGCGGCGCGCAAGCTCGGTTTTTCGGCCAGCCACACGATGCGGGTCGCGCAGGGCCTCTACGAAGACGGCGCGATTACCTATATGCGGACCGACGGCGTGCAGATGGACCACAGCGCGATTTCGGCGGCGCGCAAGACCATCGCCGATCGTTTCGACAGCGGATATCTGCCCGAAAAACCGCGCGTCTACCAGACCAAGGCGAAGAACGCGCAGGAAGCGCATGAAGCCATCCGTCCCACCGATTTTGGCAAGGACAAAGCGGGTTCGGGCGATCATGGCCGTCTCTATGACCTGATCTACAAACGCGCGATGGCGAGCCAGATGGCGTCGGCGCGGATGGAGCGCACCACTGTCGATATGCTCGACGGCACCGGCCAGACCGGCTTGCGCGCGACCGGTCAGGTGATGAAATTCCCCGGATTTCTGGCGGTTTACGAAGAAGGCCGCGACGACAGCGAAGGCGAAGACGGCGCAATCCTGCCGCCGATGATTGCCGGCGATGCGCCTGCCAAACATGCGGTCGAAAAGACCCAGCATTTCACGCAGCCGCCGCCGCGTTTTTCCGAAGCCACCCTCGTCAAACGGCTGGAAGAACTGGGCATTGGACGCCCTTCGACCTATGCTTCGACGATTCAGGTTCTCAAAGACCGTGCCTATGTTCGTGTCGAGAAAAATCGTTTCTTTGCAGAGGAATCAGGGCGGCTTCTTACGGCATTTCTCGAACGATTCTTCGAACGCTATGTCGCCTATGATTACACCGCAGGTCTTGAAGACCAGCTCGACGAAATCAGCGGCGGTCGTGCCGACTGGCAGGCATTTCTCGAAGCCTTCTGGCGCGATTTCAAACCCAAGACCGCCGAAGTCATGGAGCAGAAGCCGTCCGAGGTTACCGCTGAACTCGACATATTCCTTTCGCCTTATCTGTTCCCCGAGCGCGAAGACGGGACCGACCCGCGCCTTTGCCCGAAATGCGGCAATGGCAGGCTGGCGCTGCGCGGCGGCAAATTCGGCGCGTTTGTTGCCTGCTCCAACTATCCCGAGTGCAAATATACCCGCAAATTCGCGCAACCCGGCGGCGAAAATGGCGAGGATACCGGCCCTGAAGTTCTGGGCCAGCACCCTGAAACCGGCCTGGAAGTCACCCGGAAATCGGGACGTTTCGGGCCGTATTACGAAATGGGCGAGGGCAAGGAAGCCAAGCGCGCGTCGCTGCCCAAGGACATTCCGGCGGAAGATTTGGGCCTCGATTGGGCGGTGAAGCTGCTGTCACTGCCAAGGACCGTCGGCACGCACCCCGAAAGCGGCGAGCCGGTGACCGCCAGCATCGGCCGTTATGGCCCTTATCTCGCGCATGCTGGCAAATATGCGCGGCTGCAATCGACCACCGAAGTGTTCGAAACCGGCATGAACAGCGCGGTTGTCAAACTGGCCGAAGCCTTGGCAAACCCGGGCCGCGGCCGTGGTGCGGCGCGCGCTCCGCTCAAGGAACTGGGCAAACATCCGCGCACCGAAGCCGAAATCAAGCTGATGGAGGGGCGCTTTGGTCCTTATGTTACCGACGGCACGACCAACGCGACTTTGCCCAAGTCGATTGCGCCGGACGAACTGACGCTTGAGGAAGCCGCGCAACTGATCGACGCCCGCGCCGCGATGCCGCCAAAGGGCAAGAAGAAGGCTGCTCCGAAGAAAAAGGCTGCGCCCAAGAAGAAGGCTGGCTAGCTAAAGCGAAGGCGAAAGCTTAGAACTTCGAAACTTTCGTCATCCCGAACTAGTTTGGATGACACATTACCGTCACGCGTTATCCTGAAACGAGTTCAGGCTGACGAGTGGTTCGGCATAGCGCTCTACTCCACCCACTCGAGCCCGATATCGCGGTACAGGCTGCGGTCTTCGTCCCATTTGGCGTGGACCTTGACGTGCAGATAGAGGTGCACCCTCACGCCCATCAGCTTGGCGAGTTCGGTCCGTGCGGCCTCGCCAATCGCCTTGATGCGCGCACCGCCCTTGCCGAGCACGATGGCGCGCTGCGTTGGCCGCGCGACCAGGATTTGCTGGTGGATTTCGAGCGATCCATCTTCGCGCTCGCTATATTTTTCGGTTTCGACCGCGCTGGCGTAAGGCAGTTCTTCGTGCAGCTGCAAATAAAGCTGCTCGCGCGTGATTTCCGACGCCATCAGGCGGTCGGTGGCGTCGGAAACCTGATCTTCGGGGAAATGCCATTCGCCTTCGGGCATGGCATCGGCAATCGCCGTTTTGAACTCGGCCAGCCCGTCGCCGGTTGCCGCGCTGATATAATAAATCTGCTCGAAATCGCAGATTTCGGTGATTTTCGTGGTCAGCAAAAGCAGCTTTTCCTTCGCCGCGATATCGACCTTGTTCAGCACCAGCCATTTACGTTCGGGGCGGTCCTTCAGGCCGTGCGAGTATCTTCTCGACCTTCGGCCCGGCACCGGCCCGGCCATCGACGATCAGCGCAATCAAATCGGCATCGCCCGCGCCGTCCCACGCCGCCGCAACCATCGCGCGATCCAGCCTGCGCTGCGCGGCAAAGATGCCCGGCGTGTCGACCAATATGATCTGCGTTTCGCCTTCGAGCGCGACGCCCAGCATCCGCGTCCGCGTGGTCTGCGCCTTTGGGCTGACAATGGCGACCTTCTGCCCCACCATCGCGTTGACCAGAGTCGATTTGCCCGCATTGGGCGCGCCGATGATCGCGACATGTCCGCATCTTTTGGTCATGCGTGCGCCTCCAGAAACGCCAGCGCCGCAGCGGTTTCCGCCGCCTGCTTGCTGTTCGCGCTCGGCGCTGACGGGGTCGAAGCCCTTCACGGTGACTGTCACCTCAAATCGCATCGCGTGGGGCGGGCCTTCTTTTTTGGTGATAACATATTCGGGAACCTTGCGACCGTTCGCGGCGCACCATTCCTGAAGTGCGGATTTGGGATGCTTGGGCGCACCATTGGCGGTTTCGATAAGCGGCCCCCAGAGGCGCTCGATCAAGGCTCGCGCGGCTTCCAGCCCATGTCGAGATAGAGCGCGCCGATGATCGCTTCCATGACGTCACCCAAGCACATTGTCGCTCTGCTGCGCGCCATCGTCGCGCGCCTGCTTGCCCAGCCGGATATGCGGCGGCAGATCGATCTGGCGCGCGATTTCGGCGCAGGTTGCAGCCCGACACCAAGGCATTGAGCCGGTGCGACAAGCGCCCCTCGGCCTCGTCGGTAATACCGGTGATAGAGCATATCGGCAATCACCAGCCCCAATATCCGGTCGCCCAGAAATTCGAGCCGTTGGTAATCGGGTTGCCCGGTGCTGCCATGGGTCAGCGCGCGGTTGTAAAGAGCATGGTCATCCTTCGGGGCAGCGGGCAGTAGCTCGGCCAGCCACTGCCGCTTGCGTCTCGTCGCTCAAAAGCCCTGTCCCGATGCGTTCCGGGCGCGCGGCGGTGAACCATGTCCATGGCAACAGCCAGCGCGCCGATCCATCGGTCGAAAATACCGATACCAGCGCCCGACCGACAAGATTTTCCTGCGGCACTATGCCGATGGCCTTGCCGTCGGCAGGGAAAGCGGCTGTCGGCGCTGCGGTCGCGATTGTCGCCCATCAGGAAGATCTCGTCCTTCGCCGACGACAAAGGCCTCGGTGTCGTCGCCCGGAAGGCCGTTGTCGAGATCGAGTATTTCGTAGCTGCGACCTTCGGGCAACGTCTCGATGTAGCGCGGATAGCGGCACTGGCGTGCCACCATCCTTTGCGCGCGTTCCTCAAAATCGGGCCGCCAGCAAGGGAACGGCTTGCCTTCGAGCGCCGCCGCGTCCTTCATATTTTGCGGTCACCGGAATGACCAGATCGGCAATCCGCTCTTTCTTCACCGCCACGCCGTTAATTTCCAATATGCCGCTGCGCATCTGGATGACGTCACCGGGCAGGCCGATGACGCGCTTGATATAATCGATGCCGTTCAGACATCGGTGCCTTGAACACCACGACATCGCCGCGTTCGGGCTGGCTTGCAAATATCCGGCCCGGGAATCATCGGCAGCGAAAACGGCATGCTGTATTTCGAATAGCCATAAGGCCATTTGGCGACGAGCAGATAGTCGCCGATCAACAGCCGCGGCTGCATCGATTCCGACGGGATGTTGAACGGCGAAACGATAAAGCTGCGCAGGATGAATACGAATAAAGCCAGCTTTAGCAGGAAACTGCCATATTCGCGCCATTCCGAAGATGTCTTGCCGTCTGCGTCAGTCGAAGCGGTGTGGGTTTCAAGGCCGTCGGGTTGATCGGATGTTGATGTCACAGAAGCTCGCAAATATTAACTGTCATTAGCTGACGGATTGGCTGGCCTTCTAATGCCAAGCCGCGCTATTGGCCAGTGCCGAGATTCAATGACGGCGTGACGTCAAACGGATAGGAAATGATATGACCGCATCGAATTGGGCCGCGCTGGAAGCGCATCAAGCCGCAGACATTGGCCGCGTTGTTTGCGAGCGATGCCGAACGCGTTGGCGACGATGACCATCGAGCAGTCGGGCATCCGGTTCGATTTTTCCAAAACGCATTTGGACGATGCGATGCTTGACGGCATTTGCGGAACTGGCGGACGCGATGGGTTTGGCGCAGTGCGCAAGGAAGCGTTGTTCACCGGCGCGATTGTCAACCCGACCGAAGGCCGCGCGGCCGAACATACCGCCGAACGCGGCAATGGCAGTGCCGATGCCGTTGCCGCAGGCGCGCGGGTTGCAAGGCGCGGATGCGCGGGCTGGTCGAGGCAATCGACGCAGGCGCGCTGGGCGAGATCAAGCATATCCTGCATATCGGCATTGGCGGGTCGGCTCTGGGGCCAAAGCTGCTGGTCGATGCGCTTGGCCGCGATGATGCGCGTTATGACGTCAAGGTCGTATCGAATGTCGACGGCGCGGCGCTCGCCGAAGCAGTCAAGGGCATGGACCCGCATAAGACCATTGTTGCGGTTGCCTCCAAAACCTTCACCACGACCGAAACCTTGCTCAACGCGACAAGCGCGATGGAATGGATGCGCGAGGGCGGTGTTGCCGATCCCTATGCGCAGTTCGTCGCACTGACGGCCTATCCCGAAAAAGCGATCGAATGGGGCATCGACGAAAGCCGCGTACTGCCGTTCAACGAAGCGGTGGGTGGGCGTTATTCGCTTGTGGTGTTCGATTGGATTTCCGGTCGCGCTCGGGCTTGGCTGGGCGGTTTATGAGGAACTGCTCGAAGGCGCGGCCGCGATGGACCGGCATTTCCGCAGTGCCGACCTTGCTGGAAAACGCGCCGATTCTGGCCGCTTGGACCGATCTCTATTACGCGCAATTGCAAGCATTGCCAGACGCGCGCGGTGTTTGCCTATGACGAGCGGCTGCGGCTTGTTGCCCGACTATCTCCAGCAGCTCGAAATGGAATCGAACGGCAAATCGGTCACTGCCGATGGCAAGCCACTCGGACGCAACAGCGCGCCGGTAACCTGGGGCGGCGTTGGTACCGATGCGCAGCACGCGGTGTTCCAGTTGCTGCATCAAGGGACGCATCTGATCCCGGTCGAATTCATCGCCAGCAAGACGCCGGGACATGATTTCGACCCGGCGCATCACGAGACGTTGCTGGTCAATTGCTTTGCACAAGGCGCAGCATTGATGGCGGGCAAGGCATCAGATGATCTGGCGCGCAACTATGTCGGCAACCGGCCCTCGACCACCATTCTGCTCGACGACGTCACGCCGTCAACAGTCGGCGCGCTGATCGCCTTTTACGAGCACCGGACATTTGTGAACGCGGTGCTGCTCGGCATCAACCCGTTCGACCAGTTCGGCGTCGAGCTTGGGCAAGGAAATCGCCAAGAGCATCGGCGAAAATGGCGCGACCGGGTTCGACCCTTCGACAATGCACTGATCGAAGCCGCATTGGGTGAATCTATGAGCGATTTTGACTATGATCTTTTCGTCATCGGCGCAGGTTCGGGCGGCGTCCGCGCTGCACGAATTTCGGCATCGCACGGCGCGCAAGGTGGCGATTGCCGAGGAGCACCGTGTCGGCGGCACCTGCGTCATCCGCGGCTGTGTTCCGAAAAAGCTGCTCGTTTATGGCGCGCATTTTGCCGAGGATATGGAAGATGCCAAACGCTTTGGCTGGAGCACCGAAAAAGCGACTTTCGACTGGAGCACCCTGCGCGATAATGTCGCAGCCGAGGTCAACCGGCTCGAAGGGCTGTACGGCCAGACGCTGGGCAATAACGATGTCGAGATTTTCCGCGAGCGGGCGGTCATTACCGGGCCGAACAGCGTGCAACTCGTCAGCGGGCGCGAAATTACCGCAGCGCATATCCTTGTCGCAACCGGCGCATGGCCTTCGGTGCCGGAGATACCGGGTGCGGGTCACGGCATTACCTCGAACGAAGTTTTCAGCCTGCCGGCGCTCCCCAAACGCGCGGTGATCGCGGGCGGCGGTTATATCGCCAATGAATTTGCGGGCATCTTCAACGAACTTGGTGTCGATGTGACGCTGGTCACCCGCGGCGACCGGATATTGCGTAGCTATGATGACGAGATTGTCGACCGCTTGGTTCAGATCAGCCGCGACAAGGGCATCGACATCCGGTTCAACTTGGCGTTCCAGTCCGATCGCCAAGAGCGACGATGGCAGCCTGCTGATCGAATGCAAGGATGGCAAGCAGATCGAAACCGACCTGTTATTGTGGGCCATCGGCCGCACGCCGCACAGCAAGGCGATAGGGCTGGAAGAGGTCGGGGTCGAGCTGGCCAAGGACGGCTCGGTCAAAGTCGGCGACGACAATCGCACCAATGTGCCAAGCATCTATGCCGTCGGCGACGTCACCAACCGCGTGCAGTTAACGCCGGTCGCCATCCGCGAAGGCCATGCTTTTGCCGACAGCGTGTTCGGCAACAACCCGCGCACGGTTGATTATGGATGCATTCCGACCGCTGTGTTCAGCAACCCGCCGATAGCCAGCGTCGGCATGACCGAAGCCGAAGCGCGCGCAGAATTGGGCGACGTCAAAGTCTATAAAAGCGATTTTCGCGCGATGAAAAATGTGCTGGCCGGACCGCAACGAGCGGGCGATCTACAAAATGGTTGTGGCAGGCGCGAACGAAAAGGTGGTCGGCCTTCACCTGATCGGGCCGGACAGCGGCGAAATACTGCAAGCCGCGGCTATCGCGGTGAAGGCGGGGCTGACCAAGCAGGATTTCGACGATACCGTGGCGCTGCACCCGAGCATGGCCGAAGAACTGGTGCTGATGAAATAATCAGGGGAAGGTTGTCGGCGCGTCGCCCGCTTTCCATTGCGGATAGCGGGCCATGATGCTGGCGAATAATTCCGATTGGATCATGGCTGCCAAGCCAGCGTTGCAGGGCGGGCAGGGGTTGCGCATCGAACCACGCTTGGTCGGTTGCTGCAAATTGGCGGACGAACGGAAAGAGCGCGATGTCGGTAAAACCGCGCTCGCTTCCGCCCAAGAAACGCTGCGTCGGTCAGCCGAGCATCCAATCGCATTCAAATGCCCCAGCGCTTCATCGCGGTGCGCTAGGCCATCGGGCAAATCGTAACGGTGCGGATATTTGTACCGGTCGAGCGCCGCTTTGAACGGGCCGTCATTGGCAGCGATCAAATCCGCATCGACATCCGCCAGCCAGTTTTCAGGATCGTTCTGGCCTAGCGCCCAGTGCATGATGTCGAGACTCTCCTCCAGCACGCTCGCCATCTGGCAAAACCAGAACCGGCACCGTTCCCTTGGGCGAAACTTCCAGCATCTCCGGCGGCTTGTCGCGCAACACCACCTCGCGCAATTCGACCTTCACCCCGCTCACCGCAACCGCCATCCGCGCGCGCATGGCGTAGGGGCATCGGCGGAAGCTGTAGAGGATGGGGAGTTCAGTCATCCAATCGCGGATCGACGCCAATATGCTGCTTGCCGCGCTTTTTGGCCAACGCGATCTGCTTCTGCCGCTCGGCAAAACGCGCGCGGTCTTCGTCGCTGCGTTCGGCATAGCAAGCGGGGCAGGCGACGCCTTCGATGAAATGCTCCGATGCCATGTCGTCGCTGCGAAATCGGGCGGCGGCAGGCGTGGCATAATTCCATTTCGCCGAGTTCAAGCCCATGTTTCACCGAAACGCGCTCGTCAAAAACGAAACATTCGCCCTGCCATTTGCTCTGCTGCTTCGGGCACGGTTTCGAGATAGCGCAAGATGCCGCCTTCGAGATGATAGACCTCGTCGATGCCCTCGGCTTTCAGAAACGCGGTCGATTTTTCGCAGCGAATGCCGCCGGTGCAGAACATCGCGAATTTGGTCTTGCCCGCAGCCAGCTCGTCGCGATGTTCGCGGAACCATTCGGGAAATTCGCGGAACGATTTGGTCTTCGGATCGATCGCGCCTTCGAATGTCCCAATCGCCACTTCATAATCGTTGCGGGTGTCGATCAACATCGTGTCGGGGTCGGATATCAGCGCATTCCAGTCCTCGGGCTGCACATAGGTGCCGACCTCGCGCTTCGGGTCGATGCCATCCACGCCCAAGCGTTACGATCTCCTTCTTCACCCGCACTTTCATGCGGTAGAACGGCATTTCGGCAGCGTGCGAATATTTGACGTCGAGTTCGGCGCAGCCGGGCAGGGTGCGCAGGATAGTGACCACGCGTCGATGCCATCCGGTTCACCGGCAACCGTGCCGTTGATCCCTTCATGCGCCAGCAGTATCGTACCCTTTATGCCCTGCACGTTGCACTCAGCCCAATATCTGCGGCTGCAGCGTTGCTGGTGTTCGAACGCGACAAATCGGTAGAGCGCAGCCACCTTGATAAGAGGAATGTCCTTGCATAACGAGCGCCTATGAACGTCGCTTTCGCAGCATATTTGGCAGCGACCCAAAATAGCGCTAACCTAGCACAGTTTAATCGCACCGCCGATTTGCATTTAGAAGATACTTGATGCCAAGGCACTCGGGTAAGATTGAGCAAACGGGGATGCTATGTCCGCCAATATCGCTGAACTCGAAAACACGCCGCGCGGCGTCGAAATGGGCGGCGGGCAGAAGCGGATTGATGCGCAGCATGCCAAGGGCCGCCTGACCGCGCGCGAGCGGCTCGATATCCTGCTCGACGAAGGCAGCTTCGAAGAGCTCGACATGTATGTCGAGCATAATTGCACCGATTTCGGCATGGCGGACCAGAAAATCCCCGGCGACGGCGTGGTCACCGGCAGCGGCACGATCAATGGCCGTCTGGTCTATGTCTATCAGCCAGGATTTCACCGTGTTCGGCGGCTCGCTGTCCGAAGCGCATGCGAAGAAAATCTGCAAGGTCATGGACAATGCGATGAAGGTCGGCGCGCCGGTCATCGGCCTGAACGACAGCGGCGGCGCGCGGATTCAGGAGGGCGTGGCGAGCCTTGGCGGCTATGCCGAAGTGTTCCAGCGCAATGTGCTGGCATCGGGCGTGGTGCCGCAGATTTCAGCCTCATCATGGGGCCATGCGCGGGCGGCGCGGTGTATTCGCCCGCGATGACCGACTTCATCTTCATGGTGAAGGATTCGAGCTACATGTTCGTCACCGGCCCCGATGTGGTCAAGACCGTGACCAACGAAGTGGTGACGCAGGAAGAACTGGGCGGCGCGGTTACGCACACCACCAAATCGGGCGTGGCCGACAATGCGTTCGAGAATGATATCGAGGCGTTGCTCGCGACGCGCGATTTCTTCGACTATCTGCCCGAGAATAACCGCATCGGCGTGCCCGAACGCCCGACCGAGGACGCGTGGGACCGCATGGAGCCAAGCCTCGACACGCTGATCCCGCCGAGCGCGAACCAGCCTTATGACATGCACGAGCTGATCCGCAAGACGGTCGACGAAGGCGATTTCTTCGAGGTGCAGCCGACGCACGCGGCGAATATCATCATCGGCTTTGGCCGGATCGAGGGCCGCACCGTGGGCATCGTCGCCAATCAGCCGATGGTGCTGGCCGGCGTGCTCGACATCAACAGCAGCCGCAAGGCCGCGCGCTTCGTGCGCTTCTGCGATGCGTTCGAAATCCCGATCATCACCTTTGTCGACGTCCCCGGCTTCCTGCCCGGCATCGCACAGGAATATGGCGGCATCATCAAGCATGGCGCGAAACTGCTGTTCGCCTATGCCGAGGCGACCGTGCCCAAGATCACCGTTATCACGCGCAAGGCCTATGGCGGCGCCTATGACGTGATGGCGTCAAAGCATCTGCGCGGCGATTTGAACTACGCCTGGCCCACCGCCGAAATCGCGGTGATGGGCGCGAAAGGCGCGGTGGAAATCATCTTCCGCGGGCTGGGGCCGGAAGAAATCGCCGAGAAAACCAAGGAATATGAAGACCGCTTCGCCAACCCCTTCGTCGCGGCGAGCAAGGGCTTTATCGACGAGGTGATCTATCCGCATTCGACGCGGAAGCGGATTGCCTTGGGCCTCAGGAAATTGCGGAACAAGGCGTTGGAAAACCCTTGGAAGAAGCATGATAATATTCCGTTGTGAGCAGGAGGAAGATCAAGAAATGCCTTGGAAATCCAATCGAACGGCGCTGATTTTCGCGATTGCGGTGATTATTGGGGCGCTTGTATATTTGATACTTGGAGATTGAGTTTGAAACTAGGCCGTCTCAACCATATCGGCGTCGCCACGCCTCCACCCTCTGTCGTCACCCCAGCGCAGGCTGGGGTCCATCACGTCTATCCGTTTGAACCGACAGGCGAGATAGGCACCAGCCTTCGCTGGCGCGACGGTGTTTTGGTATTTGAGGGTTAGTTTATGAAGCTCGGAAGATTGAACCATATCGGCGTCGCGACGCCTTCCATATCGGACAGCATCGTCTTTTACCGCGATGTGATGGGCGCGACGAAAATCCATGATCCGTTCGACTTGCCCGATCAGGGGGTGAAGGTCTGTTTTGTCGATACGCCCTCTGATTCTAGGGGGGGCGCGGACGGCGCGATGGACGGCACACAGATCGAGCTGATCGAGCCGCTGCCGGGCAATGCCTTGATCGCCGCGTTTCTTGAGAAGAACCCGGCGGGCGGGCAGCATCATGTCTGTTACGAAGTGCCCGATATCCACGCCGCCAAGGCGGAGTTCGAGGCGATGGGCAAACGCGTGCTCGGTGAGCCAAGGATTGGTGCGCATGGGACGCTGATTTTCTTTGTGCATCCCAAGGATATGGGCGGGGTTTTGACCGAGATTATGGAGGTGGCGGAGGGTCACTGACTTTACCCCCTCCCGCAAGCGGGAGGGGCAGCGAGACTTGCAAGCTTGCTTGCTAGTCGCAGCGGGGTGGGCAGAGGCCCACACCAACTTCGCCTGGGCCTACGGCCAAGGCTACGTATCCTCTCCCGCTTGCGGGAGAGGAAATAAGGAGACAAAATGACCTACGAAACCATCTGCCTCGATATCGCGGACCAGATTGCGACCATCAGGCTGAACCGCCCGGATCGGCTGAACGCGATGGGGCCGCAGATGGCGGACGAGATTAGCCTTGCGCTCGACAATCTGGGCGGCGCGCGGGTGGTATTGGTCACAGGCGAAGGCCGCGCCTTTTGCTCGGGTGCTGACCTGTCGGCGCGCGGGAGCGAGGCGGCGGCGAGCACGGGGCCGGGCGCCTATGCTGCGCTGACCAAAAGCTATAACCCGTTGATGATGAAGTTGGCCAAGCTGAATGTGCCTGTGATTACCGCGGTCAACGGTCCGGCGGCAGGTATCGGATGCAGCCTCGCTCTGTGCAGCGACTTTGCGATTGCGGGGAAGTCGGGCTATTTCCTTCAGGCCTTTGTCAATATCGGGCTCGTCCCCGATGGCGGGGCAAGCTGGATGCTGCCGCGCCTGATCGGCAAGGCCAGGGCTACGCAAATGATGATGCTCGGCGAGAAAATCGGCGGCGAACAGGCGGCTTTATGGGGATTGATTTACAAATGCGTCGAGGATGCCGCGTTGATGGCCGAGGCGCGGGCGTTGGCGACCAGACTGGCAAATGGTCCGACATTGGCGCTGGGCCTGATGCGCCAGAATATCGCGACCGCGCTCGAAATGGACTATGCCAGCGCGCTGACCCGCGAGGCAGAGGCACAGAAGATTGCAGGCGAAAGCGCCGACGCGCGGGAGGGCGGCATTGCCTTTTTGCAGAAGCGCAAGGCAGAGTTTAAGGGCAACTAAACTCTGCGGTCTCTGCGTGAACTCTGCGCCTCTGCGCGAACCCTTCACCGTTGATGGTTCGCGCAGAGGCCGCTGAGGAAGCAGAGACCGCAGAGAAGATTTTTGGATTGAATGATGGCGAATATCGACGACTGGAAAAAAGCGGCTGAAAAGGAGGTCAAGGGACGCGACCTGACATGGCACACGCCCGAGGGCATTGCCGTCAAACCCCTCTACACGGCTGATGACGCGGGCGTTTCTGATTCTGGCCCGGGCCTTCCCGGCTTCGCGCCGTTCACACGTGGTGTTCGCGCGTCGATGTATGCAGGGCGCCCGTGGACCATCCGCCAATATGCCGGTTTTTCCACCGCCGAGGAATCGAACGCCTTCTATCGCCGCAATCTCGCCGCCGGACAAAAAGGGCTGAGCGTCGCGTTCGACCTCGCCACCCATCGCGGCTATGACTCAGACCACCCGCGCGTTGTCGGCGATGTCGGCAAGGCTGGCGTTGCCATCGACAGCGTCGAGGATATGAAAATCCTGTTCGACGGCATCCCGCTCGACCAGATGTCAGCGTCAGCATGACGATGAACGGCGCGGTCATTCCGATCCTCGCTTTCTTCATCGTCGCGGGCGAAGAGCAGGGCGTTTCGCAGGCGCAACTCGACGGCACCATCCAGAACGACATCCTCAAGGAGTTCATGGTCCGCAACACCTATATCTACCCGCCCGAACCATCGATGCGGATCGTGTCGGACATCATCGCCTACACCAGCGCTAACATGCCGAAGTTCAACAGCATCTCGATCTCTGGCTATCATATGCACGAGGCAGGCGCGACGGCGGTGCAGGAGCTGGCCTTCACGATTGCCGACGGCAAGGAATATGTGAGCCAAGCGATGGCAAGCGGGCTGGATATCGATGCGTTTGCAGGGCGGCTGTCGTTCTTCTTCGGCATCGGCATGAACTTCTTCATGGAAGTATCGAAGCTGCGCGCCGCGCGGACGCTTGTGGCACCGCGTGATGGACGGGCTTGGCGCGAAGGACGAACGCTCCAAAATGCTGCGCACGCATTGCCAGACCTCGGGGGTGTCGCTGCAGGAGCAAGACCCCTATAACAACGTCATCCGCACGACGATCGAGGCAATGGCGGCCACATTGGGCGGCACGCAGTCGCTGCACACCAACGCGCTTGATGAAGCGATTGCGTTGCCGACCGAATTTTCGGCGCGGATTGCGCGCAACACGCAGATTATCCTGACCGAAGAAACCGGCATTACCAAGGTCGTCGATCCTCTCGGTGGGTCTTATTATATCGAAGCGCTCACCGCCGAACTGGTCGATCAGGCTTGGAAAATTATCGGTGAAGTCGATGAACTCGGCGGCATGACCAAGGCAGTCGCATCCGGCATGCCCAAACGGTTGATCGAAGAAGCCGCCGCCGCCCGTCAGGCGCGAGTAGACAAGGGCGAGGATGTTATCGTCGGGGTCAACAAATACAAGCTGGCGACCGAGGACCATCTGGAAACGCTTGAGGTGGATAATGACATGGTCCGCCAAGGCCAGATTGCGCGGTTGGCGAAGATGCGCGCATCACGCGACGAAGCTGCGTGCCAAGCTGCTTTGTCGGCGCTCACCGAAGGATCGAAATCGGGCGGCAATGTGCTGGCGCTTGCCGTGGTCGCGGCCCGCGCTCGCGCGAGCCTCGGCGAAATCTCCGACGCAATGGAGGCGGTGTTTGGCCGCTATGGCACCACGCCGACGCCAGTCACCGGCATCTACGGCAGCGCCTATGAATTCGACAGACGCTGGGCGCAAGTCATCGAAGGTGTGCAAGCCGTCGAACGCCGCTTGGGCCGCAAACCCAAATTGCTCGTCGCCAAAATGGGGCAGGACGGACATGATCGCGGGGCGAATGTGATCTCTTCGGCCTTTGGCGATATGGGCTTTGATATCGTGTCCGGGCCATTGTTCCAGACGCCGGAGGAGACGGTGGTGCTCGCTCTCGAAAGCGCCGTCGATGTGGTTGGCGCGTCCTCGCTTGCGGCGGGGCACAAGACGCTGATCCCCGAACTCATCAAGGGTCTGCGTGAAGCAGGTCGCAATGATATCAAAGTCATCGCTGGCGGGGTTATTCCGCCGCAAGACTATGATTTCTTGCGCGATGCAGGCGTGCAGGGCATTTACGGCCCTGGCAGCAATGTCGTCGAATGTGCAGCCGATGTGTTGCGAATGCTCGGCCACAATATGCCGCCTTTGGGAGAGGCTGCTTGATCAAAATCATCAAATTCTCTGCGCTCTCTGCTTCCTCTGCGTCTCTGCGCGAACCAGAAACGTTGCAGGGTTCGCGCAGAGACGCAGAGCTCCGCAGAGGCCGCAGAGAAGAGATTGTTTTATGATAGTTAGAACCGACTGGACCCGCGAAGAAATCGCTGCGTTGTTCGACCTGCCGTTCGACGAATTGGTCTATCAAGCCGCCACCGTCCACCGCGCGCATCATGCGGTGGGGCAGATTCAGCTTTGCACTTTGCTTTCGATCAAGACCGGCGGTTGCCCCGAAGATTGCGGCTATTGCAGCCAGTCGGTGAAAGCTGACTCAGGCGTCGAGGCGACCAAGTTGATGGATGTGCGCAGCGTTCTGCAAAAGGCGGCGCAGGCGGCGGACAATGGCTCGCACCGGTTCTGCATGGGCGCGGCGTGGCGCAACCCCAAGGATCGCGACATGCCCGCGATTGTCGAAATCGTGAAGGGCGTGCGGGCAGATGGGCATGGAAACCTGCATGACTTTGGGGATGCTGACGCCCGCCCAAGCCGATATGCTGGCCGAGGCGGGGCTCGATTATTACAACCACAATATCGACACCTCGCCCGAGCGCTATAACGAAATCATCACCACGCGGACGATGGAGGACCGGCTCGATACGCTGGCCGAGGTGCGCCGCGCGGGCATCAATGTGTGCAGTGGCGGCATCGTCGGCATGGGCGAAACGCGCGCCGACCGGGTGGGCTTCATCCACACGCTGGCGACTTTGCCGGCCCACCCCGAAAGCGTGCCGGTCAACGCGCTGGTGCCGGTGAAGGGCACGGTGCTGGGCGATATGCTGGCGGATACGCCGCTGGCGAAGATCGACGACATCGAATTCGTCCGCACGATTGCCGTGGCGCGGATCACCATGCCGATGAGCATGGTGCGGCTGAGCGCGGGGCGTGAGAGCATGTCCGAAGCGACGCAGGCTTTGTGCTTCATGGCAGGCGCGAACAGCATCTTCACCGGCGACAAGCTGCTGACCGCCGCCAATGCAGGCGACGACAAGGACGCGGCGATGCTGGCGAAGCTGGGGCTGGTGCCGATGGAGGCAGAGGAGCCGCTTAGGGCGTGTAAGGCGTTGGAGGCGGCGGAGTGAGCTGCCGGTTTAGATCAGTCCATTATCTGTTGTATGTGCGCGCAAGTTACATTGGACCTGATTGCGACTTAGAATTTGAGTGCCAACTGCGAGAATGCGATAGCGAGTTCGCCGCATATGTATTGACCGGCGTGACTGGTACTGTCTGCGCATTTCTCGCTGATTTTCTAGTCGACATCGTGCGCATTGTAATCGCACTTCGACTTCTTAGACATGACGCGGGCGAAACGATAAATGTTCAAAAAAATCCTGATCGCAAACCGTGGCGAAATCGCTTGCCGGATCATCAAGACCGCTCGCCGGATGGGGATCGCGACCGTTGCGGTCTATTCGGATGCCGATGCGCGCGCGCCTTTTGTGGCGATGGCCGACGAGGCGGTGCATATCGGGCCTTCGCCTGCCGCGCAGTCTTATTTGCTGGCCGAGAAAATCATCGCGGCGTGCAAGCAAACCGGCGCGGAGGCGGTGCATCCGGGCTATGGTTTCCTGTCCGAACGCACCAGCTTTGCCGAGGCGCTGGCCGCGGAGGGCATCGCCTTTATCGGCCCGCCGGTGAACGCGATTGCCGCGATGGGGGACAAGATCGAGTCCAAGAAACTGGCGATGGCGGCGGGGGTCAATGTCGTCCCCGGCTTTGTCGGCGAGATTGACGATACCGAACATGCGGTGCGGATTTCGGCGGAAATCGGCTATCCGGTGATGATGAAGGCCAGCGCCGGCGGCGGCGGCAAGGGGATGCGGCTTGCCTATAATGAGGCCGATGTGCGCGAAGGCTTTGAGGCGACCAAGCGCGAGGGGCTGAATTCGTTCGGCGACGACCGCGTGTTTATCGAGAAATTCATCCTCAACCCGCGCCATATCGAAATCCAGATCTTGGGCGATCAGCACGGCAATATCCTGTATCTGAACGAACGCGAATGTTCGATCCAGCGGCGGCACCAAAAGGTCGTCGAGGAAGCGCCTTCGCCCTTCGTTACGCCCAAGATGCGCAAAGCAATGGGCGAGCAATGCGTCGCCTTGTCGCGCGCGGTGGGCTATTATTCGGCGGGAACGGTCGAACTGATCGTATCGGGCGCTGACCCCAGCGGCGAGAGTTTCTACTTCCTCGAAATGAACACGCGGTTGCAGGTCGAGCATCCCGTCACCGAGTGCATCACCGGCATCGATCTGGTCGAACAGATGATCCGCGTCGCCGCTGGCGAGAAGCTGGCGATGACGCAGGATGACATCAAAATCGACGGTTGGGCCATCGAAAACCGGGTCTATGCCGAAGACCCCTATCGCGGGTTCTTGCCAAGCACGGGGCGCTTGACGCGGTACAGATCCCCCTCCCGTATACGGGAGGGGTTAGGGGTGGGGCTCGCCGTAGGCGAGCTTGCAACCTCGAAGGCAGCTGCCCACCCCCAGCCCAGTGGAGCCTCTCGGACCAGTCCGGGGGACTGGTCCCTCCACTCGCCTGCGGGAGGGGAGTATGCGGCGCGCGGCATAGACGGCATCCGCGTCGACGATGGCGTAGCCGAGGGCGGTGAAGTGTCGATGTTCTACGACCCGATGATCGCCAAGCTGATCACCTGGGGCCAAACCCGCGACGAAGCCGCCGACCTGCAAATCGCGGCACTCGACCGTTTCGAAATCGAAGGCCTCGGCCATAATATCGATTTCGTCAGCGCGATCATGCAGCATCCGCGTTTCCGTTCCGGTGAACTGACCACCGGTTTCATCGCAGAGGAATATCCAGACGGCTTCCACGGCGCGGCATCCAACCCAGAACTCATCAAATCGCTCGCCGCCATCGCCGGTTTCGTCGCCACCGCCGAAGCCGACCGCGCGCGCCATGTCGATGGGCAGTTGGGCGACACACTCGACCCGCCTTCGCGCTGGCAGGTCAAAATCGGCGATGCGGTCCACGATATCGAAATGGTCGATGGCGAAATCAACGTCGATGGCGAACCGTTCGACCTGTCGATGGAATATGACCCCGGCGACCGCTTGATCGAAGCCGAGATTGGCAACGAAGAACTCGCGGTCAAAATCATGCGGACCCGCATGGGCTTCAAACTGACGACACGCGGCGCAAGCCACACCGCGCGCGTCCTCCCGGGCCACATCGCGCATCTCGCCGGTCACATGATCGAAAAAATCCCTCCCGATCTATCGCGCTACCTCATCTGCCCGATGCCCGGCCTGTTGACCCAGATACATGTCGGCGCGGGCGACAAGGTCGAAGCAGGCCAACCACTCGCGGTCGTCGAAGCGATGAAAATGGAAAACATCCTGCGCGCCGAAAAATCGGGCACGGTCAAAACCATCAACGCCACCCAAGGCGAAAGCCTTGCGGTCGACGCGATCATCTTGGAGATGGAGTAAGCTAAGGATGTCATCTTTATAATATTTAACGATAATTTGAATTCAAGAGGACTGAACCATGAAAATCATCGTCCCTGTAAAGCGGGTCATAGATTATAACGTGAAGCCACGGGTTAAATCCGATGGTACTGGCGTCGATCTCGCCAATGTCAAAATGAGCATGAACCCGTTCGACGAAATCGCGGTCGAAGAAGCACTCCGCTTGCGCGAAAAGGGCGTTGCGACCGAGGTCATTGCAGTTTCTGTCGGCCCTGAAAAGGCTCAGGAAACTTTGCGCACCGCGCTCGCGATGGGCGCCGACCGCGCGATCCTCGTGGTGGCCGAGGATGTCGAGCCATTGGGCGTTGCCAAAATCCTCGCCAAGATCATGGACGAAGAACAGCCCGGCCTTGTCATTCTTGGGCAAGCAGGCGATTGACGATGACAGCAACCAGACCGGCCAGATGCTGGCCGCGCTGACCGGCCGTCCACAAGGCACCTTTGCAAGTGCAGTTGAAGTATCGGGCGACCCCGGATCGGGGTCCGGGGCAGGCACCGTCTCGGTCACCCGCGAAGTCGATGGCGGGTCTGAAACCGTCTGCCTCAAGACCCCCGCGATTGTCACCACCGACCTTCGCCTCAACGAACCACGTTATGCTTCGCTGCCCAATATCATGAAGGCGAAGAGCAAGCCGATGGCGCAGAAAACGCCTGCCGATTACGGCGTAGACGTCTACGCCGCGTTTGAAAACTCTTGAAAGTCAGCGAACCGCCGGTGCGTAGTGCCGGTATCAAGGTTGCCGATGTCGATGCGCTGGTCGCAAAACTCAAGGAACTGGGAGTAGCAGCATGAGCGTCCTCGTTTTTGTAGAACATGATAATGCGTCGATGAAGGACGCAACGCTTGCCGCTGTGACCGCTGCGCAGCAAATTGGGCGAAGTCCATGCTTTGGTCGCTGGCTCAGGCTGCGGCGCAGTTGCCGAGGCCGCTGCCAAGATCGCTGGCGTGGCCAAGGTTCATGTCGCCGATGACGCGGCTTATGCCAACCAGCTTGCGGAAAATGTCGCGCCGCTGATTGCTGGTCTTGCCGCCCATCACGACGCCTTTGTCTTCCCGGCCACCAGCCACGGCAAGAATATCGCGCCGCGCGTTGCAGCCTTGCTCGACGTCATGCAGATCTCGGATATCCTCAGCGTCGAAAGCGCTGACACCTTCACCCGCCCGATCTATGCGGGCAACGCGATTGCCACCGTGCAGTCGAGCGATGCCAAGAAGGTCATCACCGTTCGCGGTACCGCCTTTGCCAAGGCAGAAGCCAACCGGCGGCTCGGCCGCTATCGAAGCCGTCTCGGGCAGCGGCGATGCTGGGTCCGTCCAGCTTCGTCTCGGCAGAGATCGCCAAGCAGGAACGTCCTGAACTGACGATCGGCCAAGATCATCGTCTCGGGCGGTCGCGCACTGAAAGATGCCGACACATTCGCCGCGACCATCCTCCCGCTGGCGGACAAGCTCGGCGCAGGCGTCGGCGCAAGCCGCGCGGCGGTCGACGCAGGCTATGTCCCCAACGACTATCAGGTCGGCCAGACCGGCAAGATCGTCGCCCCCGAAGTCTATATCGCCGTCGGCATCTCCGGCGCGATCCAGCATCTGGCGGGCATGAAGGACAGCAAGGTCATCATCGCCATCAACAAGGATGAGGACGCTCCGATCTTCCAGGTCGCGGATATCGGACTGGTTGGCGATTTGTTTAGCGTGGTGCCGGAGTTGGTGAGCAAGCTTTAATTACGGCCTAAAATCCGTTGAAGGGGTGTCCAAGCATGCTTTGGATTACGTCCTTTACACGGAAAACCAGATTCGACGCGCTTGGCAAGAAATAAAATATTGATATTTAATGATAAATACGCCCAATTTTCTCTTGGAAACCCGGCGATGTCGCACATTGTGTCAAAATCGTTTTGGGAGAAAATGGTAATGCCGAGGTCGATTACAAAGAGCTGGTAAAACAAGCTATTTCGCGGATAATATCATCCCCGGGAACGACTGTCTTTACAGGCAGCGGTAAAATCTTGGGAGTGATAATTTGTGGTCTTGAGTGCTGAGGGCCACATCCCAATCTCCTTCGACTTCCATTCTCGTGTCAGCGAGAAATGTTCGTAGCTGGAAATCTGCCACGGGCATATTGTTACCACGCGCAACGACATTCTAATGGTCGCTGGTGCGGGTTTGCCGCCCGGTAAGAACGAGAAGCAGCGTATCAAATCGCCAGCAACACTTTAATCAACTCCCTCCACCAACTCGCCAATCCGCCCGACCATCTCGTCGATATGTGCTTTTTCCAATATCAGCGGCGGCGACAGCGCGATGATGTCGCCGGTTGCGCGCACCAACAGGCCGTTGTCGAAGCATTTGTGGAAAAGCGCCATCCCGCGTTTGCCAATTCCTCCGGCATGGGGTTCCAATTCGATGGCCGCAACGATCCCCATGTTGCGGATGTCGATGATGTGGCGCTTGCCCTTCAGGCTGTGGACGGCTTCCTGCCAATAGCCGTGCAGGCTCGAGGCGTGTTCGAAAATGCCCTCCGATTTATACAAATCAAGCGTCGCCAAACCGGCGGCGGCGGCGAGCGGGTGGCCCGAATAGGTATAGCCGTGGAACAGCTCGATCCCGTCCGGGCCGCCCTCAACCACGCCGTCATGGATATGGCGGCTGACCGCGACTGCGCCCATCGGGACGGCGGCGTTGGTCAGGCCCTTGGCCATCGTGATGATATCAGGCGTCACGCCCAGAGTTTCCGATGCGGTTGCGCCGCCGACCCGGCCGAACGCGGTAATGACCTCATCAAAGATCAATACGATGCCATGCTTCGCGGTTATCGCGCGCAGCTTTTCCAGATAACCGATGGGCGGCACCAGCACGCCTGTTGACCCGGCCATCGGCTCGACAATCACCGCCGCAATCGTCTCTGCGCCATGCAGCGCGACAATCGCCTCCAGATTGTCCGCCAGATGCCCGCCCCATTCCGGACGCCCCTTGGTAAAGGCATTATGCTCCATATTATGCGTGTGCGGCAGATGGTCGACGCCGGTCAGCAATGTACCGAACTGCCGCCGGTTGTTGACGATGCCGCCGACCGAAATCCCGCCAAAGCCGACGCCGTTATAGCCGCGCTCGCGCCCGATCAGCCGCGTGCGCGTGCCTTGGCCAATCGCGCGTTGATAGGCGAGGGCGATTTTCAGCGCAGTATCGACCGACTCCGACCCGCTATTGGTGAAAAAAATCCGGTTCAGCCCCTCGGGCATAATCGCCGCAATCCGCGAGGCCAGTTCGAACGCCAGCGGATGGCCCAATTGGAACGGCGGCGCATAATCCAGCTCGGCGGCGGTCTTCTGGATCGCCTCGATAATCGGCGCGCGGCAGTGACCGGCATTGACCGCCCACAGACCCGCCGTGCCGTCCAATATCTGCCGCCCGTCATCGCTCGTGTAATGCATATCCTTGGCGGATGTCAGCTGACGCGGCGTCGCCTTGAACGCCCGGTTCGCGGTAAACGGCATCCAGAATGCGGCAAGGGGGTCATTTTCAAGTTTCATCATCTGGCTCCGGCAGTTCGCTCTGCACGCTTATGCTGTGTGCGACGCATAATTCTCGATTGAAAAGTTTGTTACAACCGGAAAATTTTGGTGGGTGGGTTAGGATGACAGGGAGCTTTGTAGGAGTTGTCTGCCGATGGCAGGTTTCGACAACGTTGCTGACTTCAGCCAGTTTTCGCGCCATAAAAGAAATCAGCCGTCGCACCGCCATCGATCAGGAAATCGCTGCCCGAAATAAAGCCGCCCTCCGAACCCATGATATGTGCGGCGAGCGCGGCCACTTCGTCGGGAGTTCCGGCGCGACCTGCAGGCATCCGGGCGAGCATGGCTTGGTGAAACTCAGCCCGCTCGCCATAAAGTTCGTCATGCGCCAGCGGCGTAACGATAATCCCCGGGCTGATAGCATTAACCCTGGCACCGCGCTCCGCCCATTTGACCGCCTCACCCCGCACCCTCAGTGAGTTGCAGCGCTTCGACATTGGTAGGCATGCAGCGTGTCACGCACGTTTCTGACGAAATCGAGGTCAAGCAACTCTTCAGGAGGCGCGGTCGCCAACAACGCGTCCTGCTCAGCCGTCAATGCTGGCATGCGATAGCCGGATTGCGAGGAAATTATGACACCTGCGCCGCCCTCGCTCATCACGGCCCCGAACTGCTCAAGTACCACTGCAGTGCCGTAGAGATCGACGTTCAGAATAGTTTCGACAGGCGCCTGAGAAGGTGAGACGCCTGCTGCGTGCACCAGCGCCTTGATCGGCCCTAATTCCTGCGCCTTTGCCACCACAGCCTCGATCATCGTGCGATCTGCAACGTTGGCCATCATCGCCGTAGCTTCGAACCCGGCCCTCCTGAGGACATCCGCCGCTTCATCCGACGATTCCTGGTATGATTTGCAACCAATACATGGCGACCGCTGCTGATGCGCCGGGCGACTGCGAGGCCGATACCACCTGCTCCGATTACTACAGAAACGTCGGCCAACTTTCTACCTCCTGCACATACTACCGATCACAAGAGTGGCAGCGATTCATGAAGTAGGCAGATTGCCGCTCGCTAGCAAGCAGCTGCTAACCCCAACAAAGCTGCCATTGGACCGCTTATTTGGGATAGTCCCTAACAAGAATCAAAAACCGCTTTCCTACAACCTATATGGTACATTATAGTTCGTCTTTTATTCCAAAAGGAGAAAGACGATGACCGACGAATGGCAGAACAGCAAGGCGAACAATGGCGTGTGCGGGGCGGACGCTTATGCCGAGCCGAACCCAGATCTGACCGCTATCCGCAATGATTATCGCTGGACGCCCGCAGTGCCAGCGGGCGTTTCTGGAGGCGCTGGCCTTTGGCGGCAGTGTCATGCGCGCGGCGAAGGAGGTCAACAAGTCGCCGCGCTCGGCTTATGACTTGCGCTTTCGCCGCGACGGCGCGGCGTTCCGGCTGGGGTGGGATGCGGCGATATTGGTATCGCGCGATGTCGTTCAGGATATGCTGATGGACCGCGCGGTCAATGGCTATGAGGAAGTGACCAGCAAGCTTGACGATGGCACAACGATGCGCGGGCAAGTTTCGACAACCGGCTGGGTATGGGCCTGCTGGGCCGGCTAGACCGGATGGCCGAGGCGCAGGCGATCAAGGGCAGCCGCAATGCGCAGGTGATGCTGGTCGTCCAGGATTTCGAAAGCTTTCTCGACCTGATCGAACGCGGCGGCAAGGGCAGCGAGGCGGCTTTGTTCTTTGCGGCGCGCGACCCCGATCCGGTCGAGAGCACGAAGGCCGTTTGACTGTGAACTTGACAGGATTTCTGCGGCTGACGGGGCCATCCCCGACATGCTCGACGAGGAACCCGAGGTCGCGGCGCAGCGGCTGGGCGTGTGGTTTGACGAGGACGAGCAGGAATGGCGGACCAATTTCCCCAAAGCCGATGGCGAGGAGGATGATTTGGTCACCGAAACCGGCTTTTTCGGCGATGAGGATTATGAGCGGACGCTTAGCGACAGCCGAAGAAGCCGCGCATCTGGCGGCGCTGGCATGTGCGCGCCAACCCTGGATCGACGCCGCCGCCAAGGTCCGCGATGCCTGGTTCGGCGAGAAAATGGCGGCGTGAAGGGGTGGGATATGCGCAGGCCTCCCCAACCCGTTCGTGTCAAGCCTCGTCGAGACACCCGTCGCGGGCGCGCGACTTCACGGCATCTCGACTGGGCTCGATGCGACCGGAATATGAGTTGGGGCAAGTCATCGCATCCCTTCTGGGTGTCTCGGTGATGCTGGAAATTGAGATGTTACGGACTATTGGCAAGCGGCGGCCTCTGCGAAACTCTGCGCGAAACGCTCTGCACGGCCTATCTAAACAAACCGCAGAGCGAACATCTGAGCTATTCAGACAAATATCTATTATAAATAGATATTTTGGTGAGCCCTGCTGGGTTCGAACCAGCGACCTACTGATTAAAAGACGCCTTATAGTGGCTTTCCGTTAGTTGGCAATGCTACGCCAGATTACGCTCAAGGTCTTGAAACGGTTGGAATAAATCCGCCGTGGATTACCTTAACCTTCGCCACGGTTTTCCTGCAAATGATTACGTGGCGATTACGTGGAAGAGCGTTCCTCATGACTAATCGGCCAATCACCCTGCGTACAATTGACGCAATCAAACCATCTCCCACCGGCGATGTCTACACCTGGGATACCAGCCTGAAAGGGTTTGGAGTGCGTGTTACGCCAAAGGGCGTAAAGAGCTATGTCCTGCAATACCGGGTGAACGGCGGCCCGGCTCGGCGCAAGACCATTGGTCTTCACGGCAGTCCGTGGACAGCGCAGACAGCGCGCAGGGAAGCCGAGCGACTGCTGACGGTGGTGCGGCAGGGCGTCGATCCCGTCGAGGCGCAGCGTGAAGCGAAGCGCAAAGAAAAGGCGCTCAATTTCTCGGCCTATTGCGACCTGTTTGTCGACCTTTACCTCCGGCCGCATTGGCCCGATACATGGCCAGAAGCGATGCGCGCGCTTGAAAATGTTATAAAGCCGCGCTGGGGTAAACGGTCGCTTTTATCCATAAAGCGGGCCGACATCGTGAAGCTGATGGATGAATATTCCGACCGGCCCGGACGCAAGAAATATGTCCACTCGCTCATTCGCAAACTGTTCAATTGGGCGGTTGATCGCGAGGACATAGAGGTATCGCCGGTAGCTGGAATGAAAGCGCCCAAAGCCGTTGCGTCTCGCCGCCGGGTTCTAGGGCACGAAGAACTGGTCTGTCTTTGGCACGCCTGCGACAGGGTCGGCTGGCCATGGGGTCCTCTTGTGCGTCTGTTGATATTAACGATGCAGCGACGCTTGGAAGTTGCCGAGATGGACTGGTCCGAAGTCGATCTTGAAGCCAAGGTCTGGACGCTTCCCGCAGACCGCGCCAAGAATAACGAGGCGCACATCGTCCCGCTCACCGATCTTGCAATCGATCAGTTGTATGCGATGCGCCCGAAGGAACGCGGACTGATATTCACAACGACGGGCACGACGGCGGTTTCCGGCTTTTCCAAGGCCAAGCGGGCGCTCGACAAAGCGATGATTACCATTGCGCACGAACGCCAGAGCGCACGGGCAGGGACCGAAAATCCTGTCGCTATTCCCGAATGGCGATTGCATGATATCCGACGTACCGGAGCAACCAATCTTCAAGCATTGGGCATACCGGTCGAGGTGACCGAAGCGGTGCTAAACCATATCAGCGGCACGCGGGCAGGGGTTGCGGGCATTTACAACCGATACAAATATGAGCCGGAAAAGCGATCCGCGCTTGAAGCTTGGGATCAGCGATTGCAAGAGCTTGTCGATTAGGGCCGAAAGGTTGAACGTTGCCGACAGGAAGCTTTTGAGTGTCAAACAGGGAAAAGCTGACATTCGTTCATCGCAGCGCATTGGCAATGTTTGATACATTCAAACCATTCGCCGATGCGGACGGACCTTTTCAATCGCTATATTCAATCGGAGCATTATCATCGTCTCTCGCCGTTTCTGGGGGGTATTGAACAAAAGCAGCCCGCAGTGCTGACGCTGCGATTGAAACCGCGTCATCAGCTAGCGGGACGATACCGAACAGACTCGCAAATCCATGGATGGCGCCGGGGTAATCATGAAGGGCGACTGGCACGCCAGCAAGATCCAGCGCAGTGGAATAGGCGACTCCTTCATCGTGCAGGGGATCGTTGCAAGCCAATATGATGGTCGCCGCCGCGGTCCCGGTCGCGATTGGCCCTGCGGTCGGGGAGGCGCGCGGATCGGAGCGGAGATCGCCTGGTGCATACTGATCCCAATACCACCGCATCTGTGTGGCAGACAGGAATCCAGTATGATTGGCAGCAAAAGATGGCGATGCACAGGTCCCGTCAAGCACAGGGTAAAAGAGCAATTGATGAACAATCGCAGGATCGCCAGCTGCCGTCCGTGCCAATGCTGCGGCAAGATTGCCGCCAGAGCTGTCGCCGGCGACAGCGATACGGCATGCGTCGACACTTAACTCCCGGTGATGATCCTTTATCCAGCGGAGTGATGTAATGGCGTCTTCCCACGCTGCAGGAAACGGATTTTCGGGTGCCAGCCTGTAGTCTACCGAAACCACCGCACATCGAGCCTTAATTGCGAGTGCGGCGCACAGCCGGTCATGCGTATCCAGCGTTCCATGCACCCATCCCCCGCCGTGAAAGAACAACACAACAGGCAGCGTCTCATCAGGCTCGGGTGATAACAGTCGTCCTGGAAGCACCAGAATCTCCTTCTTCGATCAATATGTTGCGCCGCTCAGCTATTTCAACCGGCGGAGCGGGGATCGGTGAGTCCAGCGTCGCACGAAGAGATGCTGCTTCGAGTGGGTCCGGCAGTTTAAAACCGCCGTCTGCCATCGCATTCAACATTCCCTGGATGATAGGATCGATCATGTAATTGTCCTTCTTCCTATGGGCTAGCGGCGCCTCATGCGTCTCAGCGTTGTACCGACAGCGTAAGCCTGATGGGTTTCCTGCTCGTCAGCACTCCAATGTTGGTAATATGCAAAATTCGGTTGATCAGCTTCTGTCGAAACCTTCATAATTGTTGCGTATCGCGGTTTCGCTAAGCTCACGATATCTCGGAAAGCCGCCAACATAGATCATGAATCCACCCTTTTTACCCTCGATATTTTTGCCGTTATACCAAGAATCGGCGAAGTTGTGAACGGTGTGGGACGCGGCGCCGTTGACCTCCTGGGCCCAATTCAGTTCCGCTTGCTCGGTCGTATCGATCCGCGAGTATCCATCATTCTCCAGATCATTGATCATGCGCGCAGTAAAATCGACTTGCCACTCGCCCGATGAAATCATCTGCGAAAGCGCTCCTGGTGAAAGTGGTCCGTGAATCATGAAAAGGTTTGGAAAACCTGCCACCAAAAATCCGAAATAGCTGGTAGGACCGTCTCGCCATTTTTCTTTTAGGTTTATACCGTCCACGCCTTCGACATCGATACGATTGAGCGCCCCCGTCACGGCGTCAAAACCTGTAGCCATGACGATCACGTCCAAATCATATGTTGCATCGGCAGTCTTAAGCCCAGTTTCAGTTAATGCGGTTATCGGCGCGCTTTTTACATCTACCAACGAAACGTTGCCGCGATTGTACATTTCGAAATACCCATTATCGATGCACAGTCTTTTGGCACCTATTGGATAGTCTTTCGGGCATAATTTCTCTGCCGTTTCGGGATCATCAACAATATCGCGGATCTTGCCCCTGACGAATTCACAAACCACTTCATTGGCGCTGCGATCGGTCATGACATCGGAAAAGGAGACCATCATCTGGAAGGCGCTTTTTGAATTCCAAGCTTCTTCGAGCACTTCTTGTTGTTCAGCGGATGTATATTCGCTCGCTGATTTTGTACCATAATCAATTAAAGACACTCCGTAAGTGTCGAGCATTTGAGCGCGCCGTTCGCTGTAATTTTCTTTCCACGACCGTTCGTAGTCATCATCCATGGGCCGGTTGCCGGATGGCATGCTAAACGCAGGAGTACGCTGAAAAACAGTCAGGTGCCTGCACTGTTCAGCGAGAAGCGGAGCCGCCTGAATGCTCGTTGAGCCGGTACCGATAATACCGACGCGCTTGTCTTTCAAATCCAGGGGCCCGATTGGCCATTGGGTTGTGTGGTAAATTTCGCCCTGATAATTTTCCCGGCCTGGCCAATTCGGCATGTTCGGCGCGGAAAGGCTTCCTGTTGCGGCAATAACGTATTTGCAGATGATGTGTTCACCGTTTGACGAATGAACGTGCCAGCGATTGGCGTCTTTGTCGAAACGAAGTGACTTCACCGCCGTTGAGAGACGAATATTTTTGCGCAGGTCAAAACGATCCGCCACGTGATTTGCGTATCTCTCCAAGTCGGGCTGCGCGGAAAAATACTCCGGCCACTTCCATTCCTGCTGAAGCTTTTCGTCAAAGCCGTAGGAATACTCGACGCTTTTGATATCTACGCGCGCACCCGGGTAGCGATTCCAATACCAGGTGCCGCCAACACCGTCGCCCGCCTCAAGGCACACCACATTGTATTTCTCGCTAAGTTTGTGAACCGCGTAGAGTCCTGAAAAACCGGCTCCAATGATGACGATATCTAAATTTTGCGGTTGTTCGGCCATTTTAGTTCCTATTCCCATCTACAAGGCCAAAACTTGTCGGTGCCCTTCGCGCCAGAATCATTTCCGTTCGATCCCGCAGCCCCGTGTCGAGCATCTCCGGTTGCGGCACGATCCAATATTCGCCGCGCTCAACCGCCTCAAAAACAAGCGGTGCAAATTCATCGGGAGTCATGCCATTTTCATCATTCATTCTGCGCAACATATCCATGAATTCGGCAGTCTGCGAAGGCGCGTGCGCATCCATGATTGCGCTCTTCACTGGGCCAGGGGCTAGCAGCGATACCTGTACCTTGCTGCTTAGTGCAAAAAGCTCGCCCGCCATTGCTTCGGTAATGGCAACGATGGCAAATTTCGTTGCCGAATAGGGAGCCATGAAAGGAGATGTCAGGAATCCGCCCAGCGAGGATGTGTTGATAATTCGGGAAGGCCGATCTGCAGCAATCATACGCGGTACAAAAGCCCGAATGATGTTCAGCACGCCGACTATGTTGATATCCAGCGATCGTTGCCAGGTTGCGGCATCAATTTCCCAACTTAGTCCGCTGGAGAGCACGCCAGCATTATTGAACAGCAGATCTACTTGGCCAAAGCGATCGTAAGCCTTCTTGGCAAGCGATTGAACGGCTATTTCGTCGCGGACGTCAGTTGGAACCGCAACGGCATCGCACGGCAGGCTATCCACCAAGTCTTTCAGCGAACCCTCGTCCCAATCCGCAAGCACCAGTTTCATGCCAATCGACGCTGCATGCCGCGCCAATCCCGCTCCGATGCCGCTCGCCGCGCCAGTGATTACTGCAACGTTCATGGCTGTTGCAAAACGGAATAGGGTATTTTGAAAAGTTTCATCTTCGTTCCCTTAATCGGGCTAGCCCCGTCCTAATCCGCGTTCTCGCCAAGCACGCGTGCGTCCAGACGGATTTCTCGTCGCGCCATTGCTTCCCATAAGAAGGGGAAACCAAGATCGTCAGACATTTGCGCCACCCGCAACGTTTCAGGATCGATGATCGGATGGCCATTACCAATCGCCTCAACATGCCAAGCAAGGCGGCAGCGATGCTCCAGTGTGATGGCGCGCAAATGTGCTTGGCGAATATCTTTTCCGACGACGAACACGCCATGGTTTTTCAGGATTGCCCATTTTTCGTCGCCCAGTGCAGCAGCTGCAGCCTCCGCTTCGCAAGCACCATCAACCGTTCCGGCATATTCATCATAGTAAATAGGATCGCCCTCAACCTGGCCCGATGTTTGGTCATAGACGGGCGGTACGCGACCTGATGCAGACCAAACCAGCCCCCATCGTGAATGATTGTGAAGGACTACCTTCAGATCATGTCGACGCCGGTGAACCGCCAGATGCAGCCCTATAGCTGGCGTAACGTTCCATTCTCCCTCGATCACTGCACCATCGCCACCGACACGTATAATATCGTCAGCGGTGATTTCATCCCACGCCAGTTCCCAGGGATTGATCAGATAGGTGCCATCTGGCTCAGCAAAGGTTATGTGTCCGGCAATGTGATCGTCATATCCCTCACGGTGCAATGCTCGGCATAGCAGCGCCAATTCCTGACGCGATGTCAGTTCCGGAATCAACGGATAGCGACCCGGCCTTGGAGCTAATTTTTGGAGAATTGGGTTGCTTCTTTTTGGAGCGGACATTTCAATATTCCTTATCTCAATTCCATTGTGCCGATGCAGCGGCCGTATCCACCGTTTCGACACCGTGAACTCCAAGGGCGTCGCGCGCATCGTCAAGTGTCATCGCGAAGACATCCTCAAACTTCATCATATAAAGTGGCCTGGATTCCCGACCGACTTTTGCCCCGCGCTCCATTGCATTTTGTGTGATCAACCAGGTTTGCGGATAGTGCAGAACCGCACGCGTGATGATGCGTGTCGACCCGAAAATCGAGAAAGCGGACAGTTCGCCGGCTAGTTCGGGGCTCATGTGGACGAACAAATTGGTCAGCCGCATATAATAGGGAACGAGTTCACCGATGAAATCGAATCCTCCGCCGCCTAGAATGTGCTCCAGATCATGTGTCTGTCCGGCGCGAAGGCTGAAGTACTCGTAATCATTGCGGGGTGTGAACGGCGGGACGATATTCACATCCAGCGCATTGTTGCTGAGCTGACTGTAGAATATCCCTCCCACAGTGTCGGGTCCATATTCTTTCAAATCTTCAAGACTGTAGTCGGATATAAAACGTTCAGTAAACCAGGCGTCAAGTTCAGGATTCTTAGCTCGTTCGGAGGCGATCAGATCGTTGATATGATCGATGTCTTGAACCTCACGCAAAATCTGTACGAGCTGGATTGAATCCGATGGCGTCGGAACATCCGGACCGTTTCTTCGCAACAGATGCGTGGAAACCCAATCACGCACACGCGCATCGTTGAGATATTTTGATGAACTGACAAGAACACTGCTCTGCGTGGAAACCTTTTGAATTCCCTGCATCAGATAGGAATAATCGGGCGCTTTGTCATCCATTGGAACGGGTGCTTTCTAAGAGTTCATCTGCAAGTTCGGACGGAACAGCAACCGGGAAACGAAGTAGCATTTGTGCCATTCCCTTTGCTGCCGGATCGAGTCTGGTGCTGGCATTGATGCCGCCGGTGAGAGCGTCGTGAATGACGAAGTTCAGCGCGTGAAGCCCGGGAACATCGTAACCATCGACGCGCGGAGTTTGTCCGTTCGGCCCCAGATGGCGATACCATTCACCCACTGCCTCAGGGGTTAGTGCGGCCTTCAAATAAGGCAGATATTCTGGCTTGCGCGCAATGACAGCGACGTTGAACAAATGGCCCTTGTCGCCGCTACGTGCCCAAGCCAGCCGAACCAGATCAACCGTTGTAGCGAACTCTTGGTAAGACTGTTTTTTGGTCTTCGGGCGAAGGGGCGCACCTGCGGACGGCGGCAATCCTTCGGCCTTTGCTAAATCATAGTGTGACGCCGCCATTGTCATCTTTGGCGTAATGCTCTGCTTGTCGAGCAGAAACAGGAATACACCGGTCATCGGCATTACAGTTGTAGCCAGATTGATCGAAGTGCCGACCGACATCCCCGAGATGCCCGCCCATTGTTCGCGCGCAAATATGCCCGCGCCTTCTTGCTCTGGATGATCCACAACCAGCTTGCTTATTATTTCACGCGTTTCACGATTGTTTGCGTGCGCGCCAAAACTGGCTTCACCACCAATCAACACATTTTCGGTCAGTGTAAAATCAGCGAGGTTACGCGCGCGCAACAGTGCCCGGCCTCGAGCGAACAAGGCTTCCGCCTGACGGGCGGCTTTCTCGGCAGCATCTTCGCCAATAATCGGTTGATAGGCGACCGTGCGCCAGCCACCGTCAAATGTGATGCATCCCTTGTAGGTATCGGTTGGCACCCGCCCTTTGGCACCGCTCACTCGTACGCGGTCGGGGGCGATTTGCTCCAAGTGCACTTGGCTGAAGTCACACCGTACATCAGCTACGATATAGTCGGCGGGATCGCTCGTTTCGTATAGGATTTGCTCTGCGACCGTTCCAATCGACACGAGCCCGCCAGTACCTTCGGGTTTTGTGATCACCACAGAGCCGTCGGAATGACATTCACCTATCGGGTATCCGATATTTGCCCAATCGGGTACGTCGCGCCAGTCGGTGAAGGTCCCGCCAGACACCTGCGCGCCGCATTCAAGTAAATGGCCCGCCAGCGTCCCAGCTGCGAGCAAATCCAGATCGTCGACACCCCAGCCAAATTCGTGAATGAGCGGGCCCAGCACCACTGCGCTATCAACAACGCGCCCGGTGATCACGATATCCGCACCTTTTGCGAGCGCCGCAGCGATCGGAAAGGCACCTAGATATGCGTTGGCACTCACTACACCGTCGGGGAACGCCATGTTTGTAAACATGTCCCGATGCCCGGCCGCCCGCAATTCTGCAATGCGGTCGCGCAGATCATCGCCCTCGACATAGGCCACGTTCAACGTCAGACCCTTTTCCCTTGATGATCTGCTCGAGTGCAGATGCCAGGCCGGCCGGATTGACTCCGCCCGCGTTGGCAACGACTTTCAATCCTTGTGAGGCGATTTCATCAAGATGCGGCCCGACATGCACAGTCAGAAAGTCCGCGCCGTATCCGGCTGACGGGTCCGCGGCCTGCATCCGGCCAAAAATGCCCATAGATCCTTCGGCGAGATAATCGAAGATCAGATAGTCCAACTGCCCGCCAGAGAGCAGTTGGGGCACGGAAAGTGCTGTGTCGGAGAAGGATGCTGTAGCCCCGCCTATCCGGATCACCTTTTCCTGGCTTGCGCTCGCCATCTTGATCTGTCCGCTCCCTATTTGTTTATGGGGCAACGATACAGATAACATTGCAGCTAACTGTCACCATAGTTACAGTTCATCGATGAAAAGAAATGAGCAAGCTATGGCGCTGAAGGTGCTGCGGGAGGCGGATTGGTTGAAACAATATCCAGTCGAGCTGGCAGAAAGGCTATTGGCTGAAGGGATTTTGATTCGGCTAAACGTCGGTGAATGGGCTCAGGCTGAAGGTGACACGCGAAATGGTCTATTCGTTGTAATAGATGGCTTGCTGCACTCCTATTGCGCTGCGCCTGGTGATAGAGTGGTCATGATCGGTTTTGCTGAACCCGGGACTGTTCTCGGCCATGCGACACGTTACAGCGGCGGGCCGCGGCTCGTAACTGCAATCTGCGTGGAGCCCTCCATTTTGTTGGAAATTTCCGAAGCAGCGATCGATCGGGTGGCGGTTCAGTCGCCCGAGATATGGCGTGCCATTGCCGGCTTTGCATATGCACATATGCGCAGCGCGCTGCGTATGTCGGCGGAGGTTATCTCCCTTCGCCCGCGCGAACGCATTGCTGCGCGCTTGCTCGCAACCGCCAAGCACGGTCAAGATTGCGGAACTCCGGTCATTACTATCAGCCAGGAAATGCTTGGCGAAATGATCGGCCTCACGCGCAAAACCGTGAATTATCATTTGTCCGCGTTCGAGCGGGCAGGTTTAATTCGGGTAAGTTACGGCCGGATTGAATTATGTGATGTGAGTGGACTGCAGGTGATAGCGAACGGCTAGCACAGATTGCATCATGCCGCGTTCACAGTGTGGTTGATATATCCTGCCTCTGCACTTGGTAAAGAAACTCGTATCTTGCCTTTGTAGTGGCGTTCGGTTCGTACGACGCATCAGGTTTCCCTTGGACAATGTCGTGGCTCGATGATGGGAACTCGCATGTGGCGGATGTTCCAGCCGCTTAACGATAAGGGAATTGCCCAGGAATATTCTATGCCAACTAGTCCTGAAGAGGTGCTCGCAGGGACCCACCGGATTTGGCATTTAAGGAATTATCGAAGGCCACAAACCCCCAAATTGTTTCACCTCGAAACCTAGGTTGCCAGAAGACTTTCAAAATCCAGGTACGTCATTACCGCCCCGCGCGCTAAGCTTGGGCAGCCACAACTGCCTTACCTGCTCGTGCAGCGGCGGCGGCTCGAGCCTGTAGCGAAACACCGCGTGCAAGATCTGAATTACGTGGCACCTCGATGCTAATTTGGCACTCGTTTGGCAGGGCACCTAGAAACGCTTGGAGGTCGAAATCGCCTTGGCCCGGCAGCATCCTTTCCTCGGACGCCTCGCGCTCGAGCAAATCAGGCATGCAGTGTGCCGGGCCGTCGGAGAATTGGGCATAGGCAATATATTCGGGTGGAATTGCTAAGATGTCGGCGATCGCGCCGCCAGAGCGAAGCACATGCAAAATATCGACATTGATACCCGCGACAGTTGGATCACCTATTGATGCTGCCAGTTGGAAGGCTTCCTCTAAGTTACGGATTTGCGATGCGGGATAAAATTCCACCACAGTACGCAGTCCAAAGCCTTGGGCGAGATCACAAAAGCGGGCGAAGTTACTTTGGCGGCTTTCCGCGTCGCGGTCATATAGAAGAACATTTGCGAAACTTGCTTTTACCTCTTTTGCACAAGCCAATGTCTCCTTGAACTCCGACACGATTGTCCGTTTGGATAATGTGAACGGGTAGGCGACATCGACTTGCAAATTCAGCGTTTCCAGTTGTTCAATGAACAGCGCGCGCAGTGCTAGATCGGTTACCATATCATAGGCCGGCATCGCGCTCATCACATCCAGTGAATGCAGGAATGGACAAATCGCCGCGAAGCCAGCTTGAAATGCCGCGTCGGCTAACTGGAGCGGGGTTGCGTCAACAACTGTGATATGATCCAGAGCCAATCGTGCCGGTAGACGCCCAACGCGATGACTGCCGCCGTTCGGTGCCTGCATCAAGCGTGGCCTGCTATGGCGACATAGACCACTAACCTTCGCCTGCCTCTTTCTTGTTTGCAGCCGCCATTTTCTTTGCATCAAGTCCACCAATCGAATTGCCTTGCACGAGATCATTTTGCGCATGGGCGAAGTGGTGCATGTGATATTGCGCATCCATTGCGGAGCGTTTTCCGCGCAATTCTTCAACGTGGTTCACTGCCTGTTTGGTAAGCCAGTTACCGAGGCGTGGTTGCGCAACGAGCTTGGCGGCCATCTTTGCGGTTTCTTCTCGCAATTGATCGCGCGGGACGACACGGTTGACCATGCCGAATTGCTCTGCGCGCTGCGCAGTCATGCGTTCACCGAGCAACAAAAATTCTTTTGCTACACGCGGGGGGAGTTCAAAAGCATGCGCGAAATACTCGACGCCTGGAATGCCCATCCGATTTACGGGGTCCTGAAAAAATGCGTCCTCAGTCGCGATGATCAGATCGCATACCCATGCGAGCATCAAGCCGCCCGCAATACATGCCCCCTGTACCATCGCGATTGTTGGTTTTGGAACGTCGCGCCAGCGGCGGCACATGCCCAAATATTGTTCCTGTTCCCGCGTGTACAACAATTCAGCGGCAGGCTTGTTGATATGCGGAGCAATCATCAACCGGTTATCAAATTGCTTCAATAAATCGCGGCCTGGTGTCCCAATGTCATGTCCTGCGGAAAAATGCTTGCCGCTGCCGCCGAGCACAATGCACCGCACGTCGTCGTCTTTTGTTGCACGTTGGAATGCGTCATCAAGGGCATAGGTCATTTGCCCATTTTGTGCGTTGTGAAACTCCGGACGGTTTATGGTGATCCAGGCTACCTGTTCCTGAACTTCATAAAGAACCGGGGTTTCGGTTTCATACACAATGCTTGCCTCAGCGGGCTTCACTAAATCGCTCATATCATCCTCCGTCAACATTCATTTTAGTTTGTATTTAGAGCCACATTCTATCCGACGAGTTCCTTCAAGGTCGGCGAATGCATCAACAGTTCTTTTGCAGCAACGCAACCTTGCTCAACCAGTTTGCGTCCCTGAACATAATCCTTGACCGCATTGACACAATCCAACGCGATCACGCGCCCCTTATGCAAATAGACGACAGAAAAGCTGCGGGTCGCCTGGTCGCCGCGAATAACGAGATCGTCGTGATGGGATGAAATCCCCACGGTCTGAAGTTTTAAATCATATTGATTGGACCAAAACCACGGGACGGCATCATAACTCACCGGATTGCCGCAAATCCTCTGCGCCACGACTTTTGCCTGATCATTTGCATTCTGGACAAACTCAAGACGAATCCATTTGCTATCGGCATATGCATTGCGATGCGTTGCACAATCGCCAATGGCGTAAATATCGGAAACGGTTGTTTGGCAGTATTCGTCAACATCTACGCCCGGATCTCCGGAAGCCCCAGCTTCCAAAAGGGCTTTGACGGAAGGCTCAACCCCAATTCCGACTATTATCATTTGCGCTAATATTTCCGATCCGTCGGACATCCTTAATCCGCGAACTCGTCCATCCTTGCCGCAGGCTTCCTTGATGTTCTGTGACAATCGTATATCGACCCCTTGCGCCTTATGTTCTCGCTCATAAAAACGCGATAAGGGTTCTCCAGCGACGCGAGCGAGCACTCTATCCGATGCTTCAATTACTGTAACAATTTTGCCCAGCTTTTTCAAAACGGCCGCTGCTTCAAGGCCAATATATCCACCGCCGACGATCGCTATTTCTTTAACTTCGGGCAAATCCCGCATTATCGCGACGACATCAGCCTTGTTGCGAACATAGTGAATGCCATTAAGATCAAAACCCGGAAGCTTCAGTTTGCGCGGAGATGCACCAGCAGCCCATATCAAATGGGAATAGCCAAAAGCACGACCGGTCTCAGTCATTGCGATTTTGCGGCTCGCATCGACAGATACTATGCGAGTAGAGCGAAGCATTTGGATGTCGCGCTCGGCCCAGAATTTTTCCGGGCGCAATAGCAGCCTTTCAAAAGGCTTCTCTCCAGCCAGATATTCTTTGGACAATGGCGGCCGTTCGTAAGGCAGCTCCGGTTCATCGCCCACTATCGCGATAGAGCCGGGATATTTTAGCTGACGTAGCGCGATGGCCGCTTGCGCCCCAGCATGTCCCGCACCGACAATCAGTATGTCAAAATTCATTTTCTCACGGTTCTTTTCAAATGCTGGGTTAATTGGATCTGATGCTTCACCCGAACCAGTGGTTGCGAATGGGCGTCAAGGAAACCGTATATCAGCCATCTTGAACGCCATTAATCACGTAATGCGTAATAAATCTACATTTATTTTACGAATAGTGTTTACAGAGATGCAATCTCGTGTCACTTTGCCATGTCTGAATAGGAGAGTCGCAATGGGAAGTGCCGTTTTGTCGATTGACGCCGGGCAAGCGCATGCCAGTGGTCTGAAAAACTTCGACCATGCATTGGCGATCATCGCAGCCAATGTTGATAAAACCCGCGAGGGACGCCGTGTTGCTGATGAAAATATCGAGGCATTGAAACAGGCAGGTTTTATGCGCGCGATGTTGCCCAAAAAGCTTGGCGGGCTTGAACTGTCTCCTCAGGAATTTTTTGCAGCCCATATCCGCATTGCCGAAGCCGACATGAGTACAGCCTGGGCAGGCGGCATCATAGCAGTACATCCTTTCCAGATAGCTCTAATGGACGATCAAGCCCAGATTGATGTATTTGGGGACGATCCGGACACATGTGTTTCGAGTTCATACAACCCGGTCGGCGGCAAGGTCGAGCACGCCGAGGGTGGGTTGATGCTCTCGGGTCGCTGGGGCTGGAGTTCTGGTTCAGACCATTGCACGTGGTGCTTACTTGGTGCGATTGTTCCTGGCGAAGGGTATCGAACCTTTCTTGTCCCGCGCAGCGATTACACGATAGACGATACGTGGTTCAGCATGGGACTGCAGGGCACGGGGTCAAATGACATTGTGATCGAAAAGCCCGTATTTGTGCCGCATTACCGTACCCACAAGCAACTGGATGGCTTTAACGGAGTTCATCAGCAGGAAAGTTCGTATTACGATTTGCCTTGGGCGCAGGTATTTATCCGCGTGGTTTCGTCCGCCGCAATCGGCGCGATGAAAAAGGCGGTCAAAGTGTTCGTCGAAAACTCGTCGGCGAGTAGCACCGATCCAACAAAGTTGCAGGGCGATCCCGACATCACCCGCCGGTTGGCAGAGGTGCGCAATCTCATCAGCGAAGTTGAAACAGTGATGTTCGCAAATTTCGATGCAATGACTGGGGCCATTGCAAAGGGCGACGCCATAAAGATCGAAGACCGGGTTCTCTATCGTTACCAAGCCAGTTTGGTGATTGGAAAAATGATCAATGCAATTGATTTGCTTTTCGATGTCGCCGGCGGTCGCAGCGTTTACACAGGCTCACCGATACAGCAGCTTTGGCACGACATCCATATTGGGCGCGCGCATGTTGCCAACAACCCAACCGGTTTCGCTCGCAATTTGGGAGCGATAACGCTGGGTGCGAAAAATACGGATATGTTCCTTTGATAGCCGTTGTCACGTTTTTAAAGGTGCGATTAATACGCATATCATAGCTTTATCTACCATGTAAATCGCAAATTGCGTAGTAATGCTTGACATAAATTACGCTTTAATGCAAATCGGCCAATAGCGCGTGTAGGATCGCGCAAAAAAATAATTTTAGGGAGGTTTTCATGACGCCATTTATCCGTTTGTCGACTGCGCTCTTAGCGAGCACTTGTATCGCCTCTTTTGCAACTCCGTCTTTGGCGCAAACGGCTGACGCTGCCGACCAAGCCGCAGGTGATAATGTCGGACTTGATGAGATCGTTGTGACAGCACAGAAGCGTGAGCAGAACCTTCAGAATGTTCCTATCGCCATTAGCGCCATCGGCGCTGAGAAATTGGAGCAATTGCAGATTAGGGATGCACGCGATCTCAGCGGCCTTGCCCCGAATTTGACGGTAACGACGCCAACCACCAACCACACAGCAGCAGTCATTTCGATCCGCGGCATTCCGTCCGGCGCCACCGAAACCTTTGGCATCGATCTGGCAAACGCCACTTATGTTGATGGTGTCTACATTGCACGTTCGAGTGCAGCGGGCATGGACGTCATGGATATCGAGCGCGTCGAAGTGCTTCGCGGGCCTCAAGGAACGTTGTTTGGCCGCAACACCACTGGAGGCGCGATCAGCTTTGTTTCACGCAAGCCGTCGGAGGAATTCCGCGTCAGTGCCCAAGCCGGCTATGGTAATTTCAACGCCTGGAACGGCAAGATTACAGTTGATTCCGGCGAACTGTTCGGTGGTCTGAAAACCAGTTTTGGTTATGCTCACGGCCAGCGCGACGGCGTCGTCGATAACATTCTAGAGCCCAGAAATTCGCGCGATCCGGGCTCACGCAAATCTGATTCCTTCCGCTTCGCAGCATTGGCCGAATTGGGCGGCACCGGAAGCATCCAGTATATTTTCGACTGGAGCAAGATCGGCGGAAACCCGAGTGCTTTCCAGCTTACCAATGTGTCCAATGGCGCGGCAAATCCCCCGCGGACGATAAATGGCCAATTGGTCGCAGTGACGCAGCAGGCGCCTGTGGCGCAATATCTGGCGGCCTCAACTATTGTTGAACCGGGTTGCGCTGCGCTGTCGGCGCCAACGCGCAGCTATCGTGATACGCTCTGCCTCAATTCCGATGCGCAGACGACCGACAAAAACTGGGGTCACAATCTTCAGGTCCAAAACGATTTTGGCGGCTTCCGGCTCAAGTTGACAGGCGGATACCGCGAATATCGCAGCTCGAACACAGGCAGCGATCTGGACGGTCTGGGGACGATCCGGGGAGCGACTTTCTCCAACGCGACGCTGTTTAACGGCATGCCCGCATCCTTGCTCGCCTTCATTCCGACGATCCCAGCCTCTGCGAGACCTTTCATTTCAGCTGCCGCAGTCCCCACCGGGACACTGGACTTGTTCAAAACCACCAATGAAAAGCGCCACAATCAATTCAGCACAGAGCTGGAAATTTCGGGCGACAACGATTTGCTCGACTGGGTCGTCGGTGGCTTCTATTTTGCCGAGAAAGGCTCGGAGAATAATCCACAAGCCAGTGGGTTCGTTTTGGATACGAACTCGATTTTCCTCGCCAACTTCGGCGGGCTTGGTCCGTCGTTCGTGGCCGCAAATCCGGCGCGTTATCGGGCAGTCATCACCCCAGCCGTTCTTCGCTATACCGCAACCAACGAATTCGAGCGCAATTTACGGTCAGACGACGGTCTATCCCGGTGGACGCGATGGCGCGCTGAGCCTGACTCTGGGCGCGCGCTATACGTGGGACAACAAGAAAATGTCACGCTATCAAAATGGCGCAGCTCCGCTGGCTGTCATTGAAACCGGCTCGGACAGTTTCAAGAAATTCACCTGGAATGCTATGGCGCGCTACGAATTCACGCCAGACATTAGCATGTATGCGCGTGCAGCGACGGGCTATCGTTCGGGCGGGTTTAACGCCGGCGACCCGGTAGTCGCAGGATCATCGACAATTCCTAACTTTAAGCCGGAAACGTTGACTTCCTACGAAGTGGGATTGAAAACCGAATTGTTTGATCGCCGCGTCCGCTTCAATATCGCGGCGTATTACAACACTTACGATGATCTGGCCATCACGGTCCCTGTGCCAAATGCGACGCCAGGTACATTCCTGACCCGCATCGTTAACGCAGGCAAGGTGACATACACTGGCATCGAAGCTGACATGCAAGCGCGTCTAACCGACAATTTCTCGATTGATGGCACAATAGGTTATGTCGATATCAAGACAAAGTCATTCCTTGCAGGGCAGCCTGCAACACTCGGTGGCGCTATCGTAGATATCGCCTCGGTCGTACGTCCAACCTATACTGCACCACTGACCGCCAACGTCGCGCTCAATGCACGTTTCCCGATTGGCAGTGGTGGAACCGAACTGGTTGGTCGCGTCGGATACACGCATGAAGACAGCCGCTATAATTTTAGCACCAATCTGTCATCACCATTCAATGAACAGATCAAGACAGATCCTCGCGATATTGTCGATGCCCAATTGTCCTTGGAAAAACTCGACTTTGGCGGCGGCGAAGGCCGGATCATGCTGTGGGCAAAGAACCTGACCAACGCGCATGATTTTATCCGTGGGATCGATTTCGGCGCGCTGGGCTATGCTGGCGGATATTATGCCGATCCGCGCACCTATGGGGTCACTGTAGGTATGAAGTTCTGATCAAAAACAAGTGGCGCCGCAAAGATCGAATAATGGCGAACGACAGTTCCTTTTGATCGTTGCGGCGCCCCACTTGCTTTAATGGGGCAACGCCATTTTTGCTAAAAACGATTAATGGCCTGTGCTTGGGGAACCATAGCTTTAGCCCTAACGGTTCCAGTTAGTGCAGATTGCGACAGCCGACTAACACCGCTGCGAAGCGCTTTCCGCAGCGGTTCCAATGCAGGAGTAACCGCTGGTCCGCAGCGCGCTCCTCAGCGCTCCCTGTTATCCGATATCCATTTGTCGATGCCCTATTTTCGACCTCCTGGCCGAATCTGCCAACCGGTCCGGGCACTGCTATCTCCACCGGCATAACAAACGCCCTTACCCTGTGGTCATGCCAAATGATGATTAGGAAACGCGCTTCCAGCTCTCCGCGCGCAGCTATAGGACCGAAACCAGAGACGCTGTTTGGACAATTCACCCGGCCATCTATCGAGGTGACAGCTTGACGTTGCGTTTATCGCGATTGCCGGCAGCGACGCCAAAAAACTATATTATCTAATTGTTTTAAGTGTCCGTGCCCCCAGGTCAGACTATTTCAAACAACCCGGCCGCACCAATCCCACCCGCAACGCACATTGACACGACGACATATTTCGCGCCGCGCCGCTTGCCTTCAATCAGGGCGTGTCCCGTTAGGCGGCTTCCGGTCATGCCAAAGGGGTGGCCAAGCGCAATCGCGCCGCCATTAACGTTCAATTTGGCTGGATCGATATCGAGCTTACGCTGGCAATAAATCGCCTGACTGGCAAAGGCTTCGTTGATTTCAAACAGTCCGATATCCGAAATTTTCAGCCCTGCTTTATCCAACAATTTTGGGATTGCGAATACCGGCCCGATGCCCATTTCATCCGGGGCACAGCCCGCGACTTGGAATCCGCGATACAGCCCCAGAATCTGCTGGCCCTCGCTGCGCGCCATATCGGCATCCATAAGAAGCTGCATCGATGCTCCGTCAGAAAGCTGGCTGGCATTGCCCGCCGTAACAAACTGTCCGTGCTTTACAAACTCGCCGTCTTTCCAAACAGGCTTCAGCGCTGAGAGCTTTTCTACGGTCGTCCCCGCACGCACACCTTCGTCCATGTCAGCCGTCAACGTCTCAGTGCCTGACTTGCTACCGTCTTTTTCGTAAAGCTGCTTTACAACGACCATCGGTGCGATTTCGTCTTTGAACAGTCCGTTTTCGATGGCGGCGGCGGCACGATTTTGGCTTTCCGCGGAAAATGCGTCCTGATCCTCGCGGCTTACTGCATAACGCTCGGCGACTATCTCAGCGGTCTCAATCATCTGAATATAGGCGTCGTTCTGATGCGCTTTGACCGATTGATTTTGATAGCGCGGCGTATCTTTGTGGATCGTGAGCGAGATATTCTCGACGCCGCCCGCCAAAAGGACATCATGATCGCCCGCGATAATCGAGCGTGCCGCGAGCGCGATTGCATTCAGGCCAGACGAACATTTCCGATCGAGGACAAAGCCTGGGATATTTTGGCTTAATCCCGCTGCATGCACCGTCAAACGACCCAGATTATAGCCTTGGGTCAACCATTGGTTGCCGCATCCCAGAAACAAATCTTCAATCCGTTCAGGATCAATTCCGCTGCGTTCAATCACCGCATTTGCAACATGACCTGACATCGCAGGAGCTTCCGTCATGTTAAATGCCCCGCGATAGGCTTTGCCAATCGGCGTGCGGGCAGTAGCGATAATTGCGGCTTCTTTCATACTATTTTCCTTTGATAATCAGATGGCTGCGGCGGGATAGTCGGTATAGCCCACTGCCTCGCCGGTATAAATATGGTCCCTGTCAACGCGGGCGAGCTCTACTTTGTATTTGGTGCGTTCGACAAAGTCGGGATTGCTGATGAACGGGCGGCCAAAGGACACGGCTTGTGCAATATTTGAGGCCAAAATTTCGGCAGCGCTTTGCGCTTTCAAATTATTGTTTGTTATGATCGATCCTTTCCAATTGTCCCGCACAAACCCCAGCATATCGCCCACATCGACCAAATGAACATACGCCAATCCAAGTGTATCCGCAGCGCGCAGCAAAGGTCCAAAGCTTGCCTTGGGGTCCTCATCCATCATGTCATTATACGGGTTTCCCGGAGAAATGCGAAAGCCCACGCGGCCCGCGCCAATGGTCTGCGACATCGCTGTGAGCACCTCGATGACGAAGCGGATCCGGTTTTCAACCGGCCCGCCATAGTGATCGGTCCGCTTGTTGCTATGCGGATTGAGAAACTGGTTGGGAAGATAGCCACTGGCACAGTGCAGCTCAACTCCGTCCATTCCTGCTTCTCGGGCATTTTTAGCTGCTTGAGCATATTCGTCCACAACGCCGCGCACCTCGTCAAGCGTTAGTGCGCGCGGGTTGGCGGTTGTAACAGGGACACCATCGGGTCCAGGAACCAGATCAGCACAGGGTATTGCTGAGGGTGCCACGACGTCAGAGGCATCCTGTTTGTTGGCGATCACACAGACACGGCCGCAGTGCATCAATTGCATGACGATTTTGCCGCCGCGGTCATGCACCGCATCAGCGACTTTGCGCCATCCGGCAACCTGTTCTTTCGACCAAATCCCGGGCGTGCGCCAATATCCTTTTCCTGCTGCGCTTGGTTGGGTTCCCTCAGTGATGATCAAACCGGCAGAGGCACGCTGACGATAATATTCGACCATCAAATCGCTTGGCACATCACCCGGGCCGGACCGGTCACGCGTCATAGGCGCCATGACAATGGCGTTGGAAAGCGATATTGCACCCAGTTCAACGGGTTGATGCAAAATATCAAGCATACGAATTATCGACCTTATTAGTTATATTGACCAACATTTGCGTTATAGTCTATGCAAATTATTACGCATTACAAGGAGAGAGTGCCGTGCATTATGATTTTGACGGGAAAGTAGCTCTTATTACAGGTGCAGGCGGCGGCATTGGTCGTGCGACCGGAATCGCCTTTGGAAAATCGGGCGCATCCGTGGTGGTCAGTGACGTCAGCGTCAAGGGCGGCGAGGAAACGGTCGCCTTGATCGAGCAGGCCGGCGGGAAGGCTATCTTCGTCGCATGCGATGTCGCGGATGCCGATGCGGTCAACAATGTCGTGGCCCAAGCGCTAAAAACCTTTGGCAGGCTGGATTATGGACATAATAATGCAGGCATTACCAATATCCAGTCCAGCGAATGGGACGAAGATGTATGGGACCGCTCGCTGTCGATTAACCTGACAGGCGTGATGCATTGCATGCGTGCCGAGGTAGATGCGATGTTGTTAAGCGGTGGCGGCGCGATTGTGAACACGTCTTCAATCAATGGCTTTACCGGCAATGCCTCGCAGCCTGCCTATGTCGCGACAAAGCATGGTGTCATTGGATTGACCCGTCATGGCGCTCTCAAATGGGCGAAGCAGAATATCCGCGTCAATGCTGTCTGCCCAGGTGTCATTGAAACTGCGATGACTGAAATGGTGTCGAGCAACCCCCAATATCTGGCCAAAATGGAGAGCATGACGCCGCTTGGCCGCATGGGGCAACCCGAAGAAATCGCGGCTGCCGTATTATGGCTGTGCAGCGATCAGGCGAGTTTTGTAACGGGACATCCATTGGTGATAGATGGAGGAGCGACTATTGCTTAATCAGCTTTGTGCCCGCAATTCGGTTTTCATTACTTTGCCTGCGGCATTTTGCGGCAGGCGGTCGACAAAGCTGACGGAACGCGGAACTTTATAATTGGCCATATTTTCGCGTGCCCATGCGATCAGGCCTGCTTCATCGAGTTCGGTTCCGCGCCGTTTGACGACGAATGCCTTGCCCAATTCACCCATCCGTTCATCGGGCATACCGACCACAGCGACCATTTCGATCGCAGGATGCGCGGCGAGCAGCTTTTCCACCTCGGCAGGATAGCAATTAAATCCGCCTGAAATATACATATCCTTTTTGCGGTCCGTGATGCGGACATAGCCTGCGCTATCCATAGTGCCGACGTCGCCGGTATGTAACCAGCCATCGGGATCGATGGCTTCGGCCGTTGCTTCTGGGTCATCGAGATAGCCTAACATCACGCCATAGCCGCGCACATATATCTCTCCAGTTTCGCCGCGGGCTACTTCTCCGCCTTGGTTATCAGCGATCCGTACCTCAAGCCCCGGAACCGCCTTTCCGCAGCTATTAGCGACCAATTCGGGCGGATCACCGGGCATGCAGGATGTTATGTTCGTGCATTCGGTCATTCCGTACGCTGTCAGAACGCGTTCAAAGCCGAGTTCATCATACATCCGGTGGATCAGGGAAGGGGGAACAGTCGCCGCCCCGGTCATCGCTGACCGCAACGAGCTGCTATCAAATTTGCGACCCGATAGCTCAGCCAGCAAGGCCTGAAAAATTGTCGGTGGGCCGGGTATGAAAGCAACGCGGTCATGTTCGATATGGTCAATCGCCTTTTGGACATCAAATATCGCCATCGGAATAATCTTTGCGCCGACAATCATCGCGGCCACCCATCCGGCTTTAAACCCAAAACTGTGGAAGAACGGATTGATGATCAGGTACGGATCGTCCCGCCGCAGATCGACCAGCTTGGTCCAGTTTTCAAACATCGGCAAAATCCGGCCATGCGTTGTCAGCACGCCCTTGGGAATACCTGTGGTTCCGGATGTGAACATGATGTCGCTAACATCATCGGCCGAACACTGCGCCAGTGCTGCATCAACCTCGTGGTCAGAAAGATCGCCTTCGGCCAAAAAATCGGTCCAATCGCTTTCAAAATGTATGATGCGTTTTAAAGCAGGCAAATCCTCATTCTTGATCAGCGCAGGATAATCGGTGCCAAGAAACGCATCGACCATGAATAACATTTTGGCCGAAGTGCGCCGCAATATGTCGCCTGTTTCGCCGCCCTTCAACCGGGTGTTAAGCGGAACAACAGCTGCACCAGCCAATTGCGAGGCAATGGCCGCAACGATCCATTCTTTGCGATTTGGGGCCCAAATGGCAATACGGTCACCACGCGTTATCCCGGCTCGCAACAGTGCGGACGCGGCCTGACGAACCTTGTCCCAAAGCTGCTGATAGCTCCAAGTCTCGCCCGCTTCCAATATGGCAGCAGCAGCGCCAAATCGCTGGGCTGCCGCTTGGGCCAAATGGGGTATTGTCGGGGGAAGGTCATTCATAATGTCTCAGGCGTCTTTCATGTTTTCAGGCCCCCAATAGGCGCGCATTTCTGTGACCTTACCCACATCGTCAAAACGGAACACGTCGATCACCTCGATCCGTTTGTACGCGCCATCAAATTTTAACTCGACGGCAAAGACAAAGGCTGCGCTGTCTCCCGCGCAACGAACATCGCCGAGCATAAGAAGCTTTGCTTCCATTTCGATGCCGACCGAGAAAAATGCGCGCAGGGCTGCCTTGCCCTGATGCGCTGGCGTCCCAACCGGATCTTCCAAAACAGCATCTTCGGCAAAAATAGACAATATGGTGTCCACATCCTCCGCGGCGTAGCCAGCAACATAGGTCTGGACGGCGCGAATTTTTGCGTCAGCTTTGATGTGCATTATGCAGTTTCCGGATAATAGCGGCTGATCGTATCAATGACGCAAGCCGGCTTTTCGCTGCCCTCGATTTCGATCGTTACGCGCACGACCGACTGGACAGCACCCTTGATTTCTTCAACCGTCATGATTTCACCCGCAGCGCGAATACGGCTGCCGACTTTTACAGGGGATAGAAACCGAAGCCGGTCCGCCCCGACGTTGACGGCATGGCTGAACCCGCGCACTTCGATCAAATCAGGCAAGAAGAAATTGGCAAGGCTCATCGTTAGGTAGCCATGTGCAATCGTGCCGCCAAATGGCCCATCCTTTGCTTTGTCGGGATCAACGTGAATCCACTGATGATCACCTGTGACTTCGGCAAATCCATTTACTCGGTCTTGATCAATCAACAGCCAATCTGTTGGACCAAGCAACGCACCTTCCTGTCCCATCATAGCGACGGGACTATCGTAAACTTGCGTCATGCCCGCTGGCTCGAAACCGACAGGACTTCGCCCGTCATGTAGCTCGACAAGTCCGATGCAAGAAACATCATGACATTGGCAACTTCCCACACTTCGGCAGGTCGACCAAATGCTTCGCGCTGCGATAGTTCCGCCAGGAATTCGTCGGTCGTTACTTTCGCCAGAAATGCGTGCATCGCGATACTCGGCGCGACGGCGTTGATACGGACCCCATATTCTGCTGCTTCAACGGCTGAACATCGGGTAAAGGCCATCACGCCTGCCTTGGCGGCAGCATAATGTGCCTGTCCCTTTTGCGCGCGCCAACCCAGTACAGAGGCATTGTTGACGATATTGCCGGTTTGGCGATCCTGCATATGCGGCAAGAATGCACGGGTCATGCGAAACACACTGTTCAGGGTGACATCGAGAACGCGGCTCCATTGATCGTCGGTCATGTCGACAACCTTCACTTCGCCGCCAAGGCCCGCATTATTGATCAGCACATCGACATGACCCAGCGTAGCGATGGCAGCGTCGCGGAGCGTATCGACATGATCCTGATGAGTGACATCACATACGCATGTCTCGGGGCGCTTGCCCGTTTCCTGAGCGATCATGTCGGCGGCTTCACCTAATCGACGTTCATGAAAATCACTGATCAGAACGACCGCGCCTTCTTCTGTGGCGCGCTTTGCAGCTGAGAAACCAATGCCGGTCCCTGCGGCCGCCGTGATGACAACTGTTTTTCCTTTTAACAGGCCGCGTGGTTCGGGATAGGTGGGCATCATGCTATATCCCCGCGTGGTTCGCGCGGCATGCCAAGGGCACGTTCGGCGATCATGTTACGCTGGATCTGGTTCGTTCCGCCATAAATCGTATCTGAACGCGAAAATAGGAACAAGTTGGGCAGAAAATCCCATTCATACATGTCCTTGTCGGTGACTTCCCCGCCTTGACCCAACACATCCATAGCCAGTTCGCCCAAACCGCGCCGCCATGTCGCCCACTGAATTTTGTAGGTAAGCGCAGCACCATCCACTTTTGAATGATCGGTGTTGGACAGCATTCTTAGCGCTCCGTAGCGCATAAGGCGCAGGCCGATTTCCGCTTTGGCAATGCGTTGACGGATCAGCGGATCTTGCGCCAAACCATTGACTTTGGCCGCTGCAATAATTTCATCCAGTTCCAGCCGGAATGCCATCTGTTGACCCAAAGTCGAAACGCCGCGTTCAAACGCGAGCAGGCCCATGGCAATTTTCCATCCTTCGCCTGGCGCGCCAATCATGCTGTCTTCCGGGCATGTGGCGTCAGTGAAGAAAGTTTCGTTGAATTCGGCATCGCCGTTGATCTGCTTAATGCCTCGAATGTCGATGCCTGGCTGGTCAATCGGCATCATCAGGAACGATAATCCCTTTGGTCCCTTTGATCCTTCTTCGGTGCGGGTTATGACAAAAATCCAGTCAGAAATATGGGCAAGGCTGGTCCAGATTTTCTGGCCATTGACTACCCATGATCCGTTTTCGAGGCGCCCCTTGGTACGCACACTTCCCAAGTCAGATCCGGCGCCGGGTTCGGAAAATCCCTGACAGAATATGGTTTTGCCTGCCGCAATATCAGGTAGAAAACGCTGCTTTTGTTCGTCGGTCCCGAAGGTCAATATGGTCGGACCGGCAAGTTCGATGCCGATATGATTAACCCGGCCGGGCACGCCTGCACGCGCATATTCTTCGGCAAAAATAACCTGCTCGGCAAGGCTGGCGTCGCGGCCGCCCCATTCTGCGGGCCAGCCGATGCACGACCATGTATGCGCGGCCAGTTGCTGCTCCCATTCCTTGCGCCGTTCAGATTTGGCCGTCAGCGTAGTAATACCCTTTATGTCGGCAAATTCGCCTGCCATCTGCGCGGTCAGCCATTCGGCGCATTCGGCGCGGAAATCTTCTTCGGCTTTTGAAAATCCGAGCTTCATGCTGCTTCTCCTAATATCATGCTGGCCACCGCTTCGCGGTGCCAATTGCCGTTCCCCAACATCGATTGGATGGCACGGGCGCGTTTGAAATAGAGATGCGCGTCATGTTCCCAGGTAAAGCCGATGCCGCCGTGCAGCTGAATCATATTGCCCGCGACCATGAAGTAGGTATCGGCACAGAAGCTTTTTGCGGCATGCAGCGCGAGGGGTGCTTCATCCGAGCCCTCATCCACCGCACAAGCCGCCCAATATACCGCAGAGCGGGCCTGTTCGATTTCGATCATCATGTCCGCAAGCCGGTGCTTATAGGCCTGAAATGATCCAATCACCCGGCCAAACTGCACTCGTTCCTTGGCATACGAGATTGTGCGGTCCAGCGCCGCCTGGGCGCCGCCCAATGCCTCTGCAGAAATACACAGCCAACCGGCATCGCGCGCGGCCTGCATGGCCGCTGGTCCATCGCTGAGCGGTTCACCAGAAACATTGTCCAGCGTCAGCGTCGCAAACGGACGCGTTTGATCCATTGTGGTGTGTTTATCTATCTTCAATCCTGCCGCACTGGTGCTGACGATCCATGCGCCGCGATCGTCGCCCAGCACAAACATATTGGCGATGCCACCATGGGCGACAAATTCAAATCGCCCACTGAGTTTATTGCCGTTCGCCTCCAGCTCGTGCGTGCCCGCACACGCGGCGACGACTTCGCCACATGCAAGTTTGGGTAGCCATAGCGCCTTTTGCTCGGGGCTGCCGCCAGCTGCGATTGCGCCCGATGCCATCGCCAACCCGAGCATCGGCAGCGCCGCAACATGTGCGCCAGCTGCTTCAGCGAGCAAAGCAAATTCAACTTGGCCAAGACCGGCTCCGCCATGGTCTGCGTCAATGGCCACACCAGCTAACCCAAGTTCGTGACAAAATGCCCCCCATAATTCCCGATCAATTCCGTCGCCGGCCATGGCCTTTCGCGTGCGTTCGCTCGTAGCATTTGTGGCAAAGAATTGTTGCGCCGTTTCGGCAATCATCGCCTGTTCGTCGGTAAAGGCAAATTCCATTATGCGGTTCCCCATACTTTGCGCGGGGCCATTCGTTGTTGCAGCAGCGAAGCGACTGCTTCCCCGACATTGGCTGGGTCCCATTGTTGGCCGGAATCCACAACCGGCCCTTCACGCCATCCATCTTCCAACATTATTTTCCCGCCCTCCAATTCAAAGATGCAGCCGGTAACATCGGCGGACTGCGCCGAACCCAGCCATACGACAGTGGGAGCGATATTGGCCGGGTCCATCACATCAAACGCATCGCCCTCGGTTGCCATTTTGTCGGCAAAAGCTTGTTCCGTCATGCGGGTTCGCGCCGATGGGGCCAGCGCGTTGGCGGTAATACCGTACCGGCCCAGTTCGGCGGCCTGTACTAGCGTCAGTGAAGCAATGCCTCCCTTAGCGGTTGAATATGCCGCCTGCGCGATGCTGCCTTGCAGCCCGGCACCTGATGTCGTGTTGATGATCCGTGCGTCGGGATTGGTGCCTGCCTTTTGTTTGGCGCGCCAGTAATCCACAGCGTGGCGCGCAACACAGAAATGGCCACGCAAATGGACGTGCATCGTCGCATCCCATTCGTCGAGCGTTGCCGAAACAAACATCCGGTCACGCACGATCCCTGCGTTGTTCACCACAACATGCAGGTCGCCAAAGGCCGTAATTGCTGCATCGACAATGCGCTTTGCACCGTCCCAATCGGTAATGTCTTCATAATTGGCCACGGCATTTCCGCCAGCGGCCTTAATCTGCGCCACCACGTCGTCGGCGGCACTAGTGTCACGCCCTTCGCCGCCAAGTGATGTGCCTATATCATTGACCACCACATTTGCGCCTTGTGCTGCAAAGCCAAGCGCATAGGCCCGGCCAAGGCCGCGCGCGGCGCCAGTAATGATGACGGTTCGGTTATCGCAAATTCCCATTATAGCCTCTCGATTATCGTAACATTGGCTTGGCCGCCGCCTTCACACATCGTCTGCAACCCATATCGTCCGCCGGTGCGTTCCAGCGCATTGAGCAACGTGCACATTAACTTTGATCCAGTCGCCCCGATCGGATGGCCCAGCGCAATCGCGCCGCCCTGCACATTAACTTTTTCATGTGGGATGCCGAGCTCCTTCATCCACGCCATCGGCACGCTGGCAAAGGCCTCATTGCATTCAAACAGGTCAATTTGATCCAGCGTCATGCCCGATTTTTCCAAAGCATAGCGTGTCGCTGGGATTGGCCCGGTGAGCATCCAGACAGGATTATCGGCACGCACCGACAAATGGTGAATACGCGCCCGCGGTTTCAGGCCATGTGCTTTGACTGCCGTCTCACTCGCGATTAGCAGCGCAGCGGCGCAGTCGCTGTTCTGACTGGCATTGCCCGCTGTTACGCGCCCGCCTTCGCGGACGGGATTGAGCCCCGCTAGTCCTTCCAGCGTGGTGTTGGGTCGAATTGTCTCGTCCTGCGATAGGCCCGCTAGCGGCGCAATTTCGTTGGCAAACCATCCGGCTTCGGTCGCGGCGTGGGCGCGCTTGTGGCTGGCGAGCGCAAAGGCATCGAGTTCTTCGCGGCTTAGTTGCCATTTCTCCGCGATCATTTCGGCCGATTTGATCTGGTTTACCTCCGCGTCGCCGTAGCGCGCGTCCCAACCAACGGCACCTGTAAAAGGGCTCTCAAAACCATAAACTGCGCCTGCTGTCATCGCCGCCATGATCGGAATGCGGTTCATCGCTTGACTGCCGCCGGCGACGACCAAATCCTGCGTGCCGCTCATCACGCCTTGCGCGGCAAAATGGATCGATTGCTGGCTTGATCCACACTGCCGGTCAATCGTTACGCCCGGCACTTCCTCTGGCAATCCTGCGACCAGCCACGCCGTGCGGCCAATGTCACCTGCTTGCCCGCCAATCGTTTCGGTGCAGCCCCAAACGACGTCCTCAACCGCCGCTGGATCCACATCGTTGCGAACAAACAGTTCGCGCAAAGGGTGAGCGGCAAGATCGGCGGGATGAAGCGCGGCAAGCGATCCTTTTTTGCGTCCAACTGGCGCGCGCACTGCGTCGATGATATAGGCTTGCGTCATAATATATCCTTATCCAAATGTCCGGTGCGGGCCGATTTCGAGCGTGCCGCCAAGCACTGCATCATCTACTCGTTTCATATGGAAGGCACGGCTGCCCCATGCGCCCGCAAGTGCCCAGCTGCGTTTCATCCAGAAATGCAGGTCAACCTCATAGGTATAGCCCATGGCGCCGTGGACCTGGATCGCCGTTTCGGCCATCTGGATGGCGGCGTCGGTCGCCGCAACCTTGGCGTGGCTGACATGGATTGGCGCAGTATCCAGCTTGTCCTGCATTGCCGCTGCGGCGCGCCAGACAACCGGCTTGGCAAATTCGATCGCTACCGCGCAGGATGCAAGCTGATGCTTGATCGCCTGAAACGCACCAATGGGTTGTCCGAATTGTGTGCGGATTTTGGCATATTCGACGGCTTGATGCAGCATAGCGTCGGCCAAACCGACAAGCTGAGCCGCTGTCATGAGTGCCGCGAGATTCAACAGATGCGCGTCATCCTCGCCATCTGCCTTTGGTTAAAACGCGCAACGGGTCGACGCTGGCAAGGGCAACACCATCGCTATCCGCCACCCAAGGGTTTATCGCATGGGGCAAAGGCAGTTTCACTTTACCTGCAACAATATCGGCCATCTGCGATGTTTCGCCTTTGCTCAATAACCACGGCACACCGACAAATGCCGTATCGACAATGGGTTCGGAAACACAGAAACGCCCGCATTCAGCTGCGATAAGCGCCGCATCGACAAGGCCCAGTCCAAGGCCGTCCTGCGCTTCAGGGACCAATAAGCCAGGTAAACCCATATCGGTCAGACCTTGCCAAATGGCGGGGTCACGCCCGCTAGTGCTGTCTAGCGACCTCAGTACTTCTGGCCCATGCGTTCCGGACAGATAATCTCGGATGGTTTCGACCAGCGCCAACTGATCTTCACAGAACAAGAAATTCATCAGCCTGCTCCCACACGCGGTAAACCAAGCAATCGTTCAGCTGTAATATTGCGCTGCACCTCATTTGATCCGGCATAAATCGGGCCAGAGAGGGAGAACATATACCCCTCAAGCCATTGATTGACGGACCCATCGCCCAGATGCTTCAACTCCGCTGCCGCACCCATTAACTGCATGGCAGTGCGGTGCATCGACCGGTCAAGTTCTGACCAGAAAATCTTGTTCAAGCTGGCCTCTGCGCCAATCTTTCCGCCAGCCATGATTTTTGCAGCTACGCTATATGTGTTATAGGCATAGGCTTGCGACGCCATCCAAGCTTGCAATACCGCTTCGCGCGCGGCCGGCGATGCATCGGCTTGGTGAGCCTGATACAATTCAACGAGCCGTTTGGCCGTTGCCTGAAACCGTCCGGGCGAGCGCAACATTAAACCGCGTTCAAAACCAGCGGTTGCCATCGCCACATTCCATCCTTCGCCTTCGCCAGCCAAGCAATTTTGCACGGGCACGCGCACTTCATCGAAAAACAATTCAGCAAATCCAGTGTCACCGTGAAGCTGACGGATCGGACGGCGGGTGATGCCGGGGCTGTTGATATCAAACAGGATGAATGTCAGGCCCTTGTGCCGCTTGCTTTCGGGATCAGTACGGAAAATGCCAAAACCCCAATCGGCAAACGCTGCACGGCTGCTCCATGTTTTCTGACCCGTGATGATGTAATGGTCGCCTTCCGAATCAGTGCCGCGAACGGCCTTGGATGTGATTGCCGCCATGTCACTGCCTGCACCGGGTTCAGACCATGCCTGCGCCCATATCACTTCGCCTTTGGCCATTGGCGTCAAGAAGCGGGCTTTTTGTTCTTCGGTGCCAAACTCCATGATTGTAGGCCCAAGCAGGAAAATGCCATTTTGGTTGGCGCGGTTCGGGGCGCCAGCACGGAAATATTCTTCTTCAAAAATCAGCCACTGGATCAGGTCTAGCCCGCGTCCACCATATATTTCAGGCCATGTCACCATTCCCCAATTGCCGCTGGCGAGCTTATGCTCCCATGCAACATGCTGGTCATATCCTTCACGGCATTCCAACGTAACAAGTGGTTTCTTCGGGACGTTAGCTTCCATCCAACTGCGGACTTCGGCGCGAAATGACTGTTGCTCGGGTGTGTAGTTCAACTGCATTAGAATGTTGCTGCCTTTCCGCTTTCGACAAAGGCATCACGCGATTTCTGGCTGTCTTCGTGCATGTACATTTCCAGCGTGAAACCTTGTTCCCAGCGATAGCCGCGATCAACATCGCGCGGTTCAAGGCCGTTCAAGGCCTCCTTTGCGATGACAAGCGCCTTGCGGGATTTCGAAGCGACTATGGCGCAGAAGGCGCGCGCTTCGCTCTCCAGTTCGGCACGCGGCACGACCTTTTCAACCGCGCCTAGCCGGTATGCTTCACTGGCCGGAATATTGCCGCCGGTGAAAAATGCCGCGCGAACTTTATGCAGCGGCAACATTCGCGACAAATGGCTCGCCCCGCCCATTGCCCCGCGATCAACCTCGGGCAGGGAGAAATAGGCATCATCCGCCGCAATGATCGTGTCGCTTGCTCCGCAAATGCCAATACCGCCCCCGATCACGAATTTATGCACCGCGCTGACCACGGCACCTCTGCCTCACGAATGGCTTTGAACGTCAGGTAATTACCACGGTTCAGGATGGTAATCCGCTCAGGATGGGCCTGCATTTCCTTGATATCCACGCCACCGCAAAAACCTCTGCCCTCTGCCCGGATCAGGATACAGTTTACATCGGGGTTGCGTCCGGCCTCACCAATTATGGCGGGCAAAGACATCCAAGTTTCGCTGTCAAAAGCGTTTACCGGAGGAACATCGAAAACAATTTCGGCAATTTTATTGGCGACGGTGCAAGTAATGGGCATGTTCGGTTCCTATGCTGCCAGCGTGTTTAGCCGGGCTTCGGCTTCGGCAATGATGGTTTCGATGAGCGCCTGGCAGGTCGGCAAATCACCAATGCTGCCGCCAACAACACCAGTGGCCATAATGCCGTTTTCGGTATCGCCGTGTTCAACGGCGCGCTGAATCAACATTGGGGCGGCGGCCGCCAGCATGGCTTGGGGCAACGCCATTTGACCATGCGCGGTCATTCCGCGCGCGGATCTAATCATGTCCATCCAGCTGGCTCCCGATCTGACGCTTCATTGCCAGGCCAGCCTCAAACGCACGCAACCACATCGCCGACTTGCCCGATGCCTCGATGCGTTTCAGCGCCGCGTTCAGGATCATCCGCTGCGGGATGCCGTCGACCTTAGTGGTTACCGCGATGTCGCTTGTGCCTGCTTTCACATATAGCGATTTGGTGGACGCCGGGACCGGGCTTTCAGCGGTCATTAAAAACCGCGTGCCCATCGCGATGCCGACTGCGCCATATGCTAATGCCGCTGCCAATCCGCGGCCATCGGAAAAGCCGCCTGCGGCAATCACAGGAATTGTTACCGCGTCCATCACTTGGGGCAGCAACACGGTAGTTGCGACAGAGCCAGTATGCCCGCCTCCCTCACCGCCCTGCACGGTGACCATATCGCAGCCCAATTGCTCCATTTTTTGCGCATGCTTAACTGCGCCTATGGTTGGAATACACAATATGCCCGCATTTTTGAAGCGTGCGATCATCTTGGCATCGGGGCCGCGCCCAAACTGACCGCGCGAATGCGGTCCCTATGCTCTAATATTATATCTGACAATTTCGGCGGCACCGGGCTGAAAACTATGAAAGTTTACACCAAAATTATGCAACGTCATTTCACGCAAGGCGCCAATTTCCGACGCTGCTTCTTTAGGAGTCATAACCGCTGCTGCCAGAAACCCGAATGCACCTGCATTGCTGGCCGCTGCAACCAATGCGGGTTTTGCTACCCAGCCCATCGCTGTCTGGATCACCGGTACGCGGCAACCCAGGGCCTGGTTGAGTGGTGTGGACAGCGCAGAGTGCATTATGCGCCCCGAGCGATCGGATTATCCTTGATAACGGTTGCGCGGATATTGTGGGGATCCATGCGGCTGATGATTGCGATGGCTTCAGCATCGGGCATTGCGGTTTCGCCTTTTATCGCATCGATCACTTCAAATCCGGTGGCGTCTTCAACGTCTTCAAATCGAACGCCGGGGTGTAGCGAAATGACCCGCACGGCATGATCTGGGCCACCAAAATCCATCACACACAAGTTTGTGACGATGTGTTTGAGATCGATACTGTCGTAATTGCCGCCCGCGATGCGTTTGGCTGGATTATAACCAGCGCTAGACACCATATCGACTTCGCCATTCACAAACGTCCGTGCCGAATGAAACGGAATGAACATCGAGTTGGCGTGATAGATGCTGTTGCCGGGAAAACCACGGACGCCCAGCATTTGCGTTTTCGGTTGCTTATGTGTTCCACCAAGCTGCGAGAGATTGGTTTGACCAAATCGGTCAATCTGCGTCGGCGTGACCATCGCGTGACGCCGTCCGGTCCATACCGCGCTATCGAAAAAGCGCGAAAATGGCAAATAGCCGGACAGTTTTGGTTTGTAATCACCGCGAGGGCCCATCGGTATTGGTTCTTCAACCAGATAGGCCTCGCCATCGGTCATCATCAATCCCGGTGAGTGCGTCAATTTGGCTAGGCTAGCGCCCAGCCGCGGGATTGGACCAACGCCGGTTGCAATAATTTCGCGGGGTGTGCGGAATGCTTCGGAACAAGCAAAGATGCACAGTTCAGCAAGGGTGATTTCGCTCATCAATAAGTCGCCAGCGGAATGTTCATAACCGCTTCCTTTCCGCCCACAGATTTTAGATATTCCGCTTCATTGGTGCCAACAAATTGCGCGGCAACCGATGCCCAATCGCCAGGCTCCTTGGCGGCGCCGGCATAGGCTTTTAACGCGCGCATATCCGGTCCATAAAGCGGCGGCATAGATGATGGATGCGCCCCGCAGGGTACGTGCGTTACGCCGCTGACGAAACAGCGTTCAAAGGCGTTCGCCTGCACATCCTGCGCAAAATGATCTTCAATTTTGTCGACCATTTCCTCACATGATACATAGGTTTTTGCCGCCGCCTTGGCGAACCATTCATCATAATAAAAATCAGGGCCAAACAGCTGAACATTGCCGCGATGGTCGCTGCGGTTCACGTGAAGCAAGGCCGCATCAAGTTTCATTGCGGGCATTGCGATCAACGTTTCTCGGTCATCATAAGGCGAGGTTACCGTCTTCAGGCCGCCCAATTGGGCAAGGTCAGTGCCAAGGCCGACGCGCGTCGGCAGGAAGGGCAAACCAAAAGCCGCCGCTTTTAAACCCCATTGGAACATGCCCTCGTCAAGTTCGAGAACGTCAATCTGGCCGGCCTCTCGCGCCTTGCGAAACCAAGGCTCCAGCGGAATTGCGTCGAGAGAGACAAACGCGAAAATCAACTTTTTCACTTTGCCAGCAGCACATAACATGCCGACATCAGCCCCTCCATATGCGGCAATGGTCAGATCTTTTAAATCAGACCGCATTATCTCACGGATCAAGGCCATTGGCTTGCGCCGTGGGCCCCATCCGCCAATGCCAATGGTCATGCCATCGCTCAATTGCGCGACAATTTCTGCCGGCGTCATCCTCTTATCAAGCATTTAGATTTGCCTTTTCTGTCGCGCCTGCGTCTGCCGCCATCTGTTCAGCCATCGCTTTTTGCCAAGCCCATTCGTGACCCCATTTGCTGACCTCGGTATGCGCAGTAGGCACCCACGTATCGGGATCGACGATCAATCCGTCCCAGCCAAATTCGACGTCAAATCCGGCGGGTGATTGCATATAGAAACTGATGACTTCATCGTTGCTATGCTGACCCAATGTTGCTGAGACTGGCACGTTTGCCGCATGCATACGATCATATGCGGCATCAACGTCGGCACGTTCTTTGGCCTCGACCATGACATGTACACAGCCTGCATCATTCTGCGGGCATTTCAATCACCGCCACGCTGTGATGACGTCCGGTCGCCGCATGCATGAAGGCGACGCCCATTTTTGGGAACCAGGTGGGCCTGCCTCTATCTCTGGAAGGTCGGTATCGCCAAAGCCCATCACGTTCCGGTAAAAATCATGGCATTCGGCATAAGCGAGCGTTCCATACACAACATGCCCCATGCCAATATCGCCTGTTACAAAGCCGCTAACGCCCGCAGGAGAAACAAAAGCTGAGCCGGCCTGCGCTGCACCGTGAAAGATTTCAAATCGATTGCCAGCGGGATCCTCGGAACTGGCAAGCGCAGCGACACCGCGGCTTTCAGCGTCACCGATAACGGCTTTGTGGCCTGCGGCACGTAATGCAGCAACCATCGCGTCAAAAGCTGATGCGTCCGAAAGCTCCCATCCAGCGATGGTTAGTCTGTCGTTCGTCCCGAGTTGAACGCGGAAACGAGCGGCCCGATCATCCAGCCGGTAAAGCGCCGCGTCATCCGCGCCTGTTCCACCCGGCATTGCGCCGACGACGTTTTGGAGAAACGCATCCCATTTTGCCAAATCTGTCGTTTCAATCACAACATAGCCCAATGATTGCACAGCGAGCCTGTGTGTCGGTTTCTGGGTCATGTCGCTAACTCCCGCGTAACAAATCAAGAAAATAGGGTCGCTCGCCGCCGCCATCGACGTTCAGGCGTGCACCCGAAATATATGCGGCAAAGGGGGAACAGAGAAACGCGACGGCTTGCGCAACGTCGCTGCCCTCACACATCCGGCCAAGCGGCAATGAGTTGGCAACGGCCTGCTGCGCGGCTGCGTCGCCATAGGTTGCTTCTGCCGTTTCAGTTTTGGCTAGGCCAACGATGACCGCATTAACGCGGATGTTGTCCTTGCCCCATTCCTGCGCCAGCGATTGCGTGAGGTTCAGTAGGCCCGCCTTTGCTGCGCCATAGACAGCGGTGCCAGGCGACGGTCGGATGCCAGAAACGCTGGCGATATTCACAATCGACCCGCTCTTTTGCCGCGCCATATGCGGGTAAGCGGCTTGCGCGAGATAAAGCGGCGCCAAGAGGTTTAGTTTCGTTATTGCATCAATGAAGCGCGGTGACGCTTCTTCGGCTGGGCATGGCGGCGAGCCACCTGCGTTGTTGACCAGAATATCAAAACGGCCGTTAGCCTGGGCAACAGATTGGACCATTTCACGCGCCGCATCAGGATTGCGGATATCGGCCGAAACGTAGCTGAGGATCGAAGGCAGCAACTTAGGCTCAGTGCGGCCACATACAGTTACCCGTGCACCGGCCTCCGCCAGACAAAGAGCGACCGCCAAACCAAGACCCCGGGTTCCCCCGGTTACCAGGGCTGTCTGTCCTTCAAGATTTATCGCAGGCAGCAGCGCCAGTTCCTCCCATATCCATCATTATCTAGAATCAAGTGCATATAAAACCCGAAACAAAAATGAAATGCAAGCTGAATTGCTTTTTCATTGACGATTTGCGTATTCTAGATAAGATATAATTACGAATTATCTTGTTTTAGCGAGATTCGGTTTGTTTCGCGGCGTCAAATCCGCGCAAACAAAATTGGGAGAGAAATATGCCGATCAGTTCACAAGAATTTTATGAGGTTGCTGGCGGATATCGCATCCATATCGCAGAAACGGGGCCGAAATCAGGGCCTGCTGTTGTGTTCTTGCATGGCAGCGGTCCAGGTGCGTCGGGCACATCAAACTTTCGCGGAAATGCAGATGCGTTTGCAAACGCCGGTTTTCGCGTCATTCTGCCGGATCTGATCGGCTATGGTGCGTCATCGAAGCCCGAAGAGATCGACTACACGCTCACCCTTTTTACCGACACAATTTATGATGCCTTGCGTCAACACGGTATTGAGCGGGCAACGTTGGTCGGCAATTCGCTGGGCGGCGGCATCGCCATTCAGATGGCAGCGGATCATCCGGAATTCGTCCACAACCTCATCTTGATGGCCCCTGGTTGTATCGAAGAGCTTCCAATCTATTTTGCGATGCCGGGGATTGCCAATATGCGCTCGTCGTTCGGCAGTCCGGATTTCGGACCAGCCGACCAGCGCCGCCTGATCGAGAGCCTTGTTTATGATCCGGTACATGTGACAGATGCGCTGGTTGCCGAACGGTTCGAGGTCGCGCGGCTTCAACCCAAGGATGTCATCACCCGCATGAAGACCCACAATGTGCGTCCTCTTCTCGCTAATTTGAATGTTCCGATATTACTTTTTTGGGGGCGCGATGAGAAATTCATGCCGCTCACCGGCATCGATTATTTCTTTGAGGCATGTGCAGATGTGCGCTGCATAACATTTAATAAGGTTGGTCACTGGGTGCAGTTGGAACGACAGCGCGAATTTAACCTCTACTCTATAGGCTTCCTCAATGAGCATCGCTGAAAAATACGGTGCAAAGCTATATGATGCGCTGCGTGATCGGCGCACCATCGCGCCACTCGTCAGCGATCATCCGGATCTGACGATGGATGATGCATATGCCATCTCGCTCGATTTTCTGTCGCGCAGACGGCAGGACGGTGAGCGCGTTGTCGGTAAAAAAATCGGCGTTACGTCAAAGGCTGTGCAGGATATGTTGGGAGTGTTTCAGCCCGACTTTGGTTTTCTGACAGATAGGATGTTTATCGAAGGCGACATCAGCATCGCACAAGCAGGTTTAATCCAGCCGCGCGCCGAGGCCGAGATCGCCTTCATATTGAAAGACAGCTTGCAAGGCCCGAACGTTACCGCCCAGCAAGTGATTGATGCAACAGAAAGCATCGCACCCTGCTTTGAAATTGTCGACAGCCGCATAGATGACTGGAACATCTCTATCATCGATACCGTAGCAGACAATGCCAGTTGCGGCGTTTTTGTGCTCGGCAATTCCCGCGCCGATCCGCGCGCGCACGATCTGCCCAGTCTGAAAGTGACCGTCACCAAAAATGGCGCACCTTTGTCAGAAGGCTTGGGATCGGCGGTTCAAGGCAATCCAGCCGAGGCGGTGGCGTGGCTTGCCAATACGCTCGGTACTTATGGCGTCACGCTGGATGCGGGAGATATAATTTTATCAGGGTCACTTGTTCCGCTCGAAAATGCGGTGGCGGGCGATGTGTTTGAAATGATGCTGCACGGCATTGGCAGTTGTGTGGCCAAATTTGTTTAAGCCGATTTAATTTAAGGAATGGATATGACGAGGGTGAAGGCTGCAATTATCGGTTCCGGTAATATCGGTACTGATTTGATGATCAAGATGATCAAATATCCACAAAACATGGAATTGGTCGCCGTGGTTGGGATCGACGCCAATAGTGAAGGTTTGGCGATGGCGCGCCAGCATGGCGTGCAGACCACTCATGAAGGACTTGAAGGGCTAAAAAAGCTTGATTGCTATCCCGAGATCGGAATCGTGTTTGATGCGACATCAGCTTATGCGCACAAAGTGCATGATGCGGCATTACGCGCTGATGGCAAACATGTCGTCGACTTGACGCCCGCTGCCATTGGCCCCTTCATCGTCCCGCCTGTTAATACAGACGAACATTTGGATGCCACCAACGTCAACATGGTCACATGCGGCGGGCAAGCGACGATCCCCATAGTGGCTGCCGTTAGCCAGGTGGCCAAGGTGCATTATGCAGAAATTGTTGCGTCTGTATCGTCACGCTCAGCTGGTCCCGGCACGCGCGCCAATATCGACGAATTTACCCGCACCACAGCACGCGCCATCGAAGTGGTTGGCGGGGCGGCCAAGGGCAAAGCGATCATCATTCTGAACCCTGCAGAACCGCCGATGATCATGCGCGATACCGTCTTCACACTTTCCGAAGGCGGAGATGAAGATGCCATCCGTGCGTCGGTTGAAGCCATGGTCGCCAAGGTGCAAAGCTATGTGCCTGGATATCGGCTGAAACAGCAGGTCCAGTTTGAACGATTTGGCGACAATAACCCGCTGACGATACCGGGCTCGGCACTTTTCAGGGCATTAAGACCAGTGTATTTCTGGAGGTCGAGGGCGCTGGAGATTATCTGCCATCCTATTCGGGAAATCTCGACATTATGACAGCTGCGGCCAAAGCCACTGGCGAGTTGCTGGCCAAGAGGAGGATGGCAGCATGAGCTTCGATGTTTCCAAAGAAAAACTTTACATTCAAGACGTCACCTTGCGCGACGGCATGCACGCCATCAAGCATATGTACGGCATCGACCATGTCCGAAGCATTGCGAAAGCGCTGGATGACGCAGGCGTTGATGCGATTGAGGTCGCGCATGGCGATGGCCTCAATGGCGCGAGTTTCAACTATGGATTTGGTGCACACACGGACTGGGAATGGCTGGAGGCGGTAGCAGATGTCCTGGAAAATGCGGTGCTCACAACGCTTATCCTGCCCGGCGTTGGCACAGAGGAAGAACTGCGCCGCGCCTATGATCTTGGGGTGCGATCGGTTCGCGTGGCTACGCACTGTACTGAAGCCGATGTATCGAAACAGCATATCGGTATCGCCCGTGATCTGGGTATGGATGTCGGCGGGTTCCTGATGATGAGCCATATGATTGAGCCGGACGCTCTGGCGCAGCAGGCCTTGCTGATGGAAAGTTATGGCGCGCACTGCGTCTATGTCACCGATAGCGGCGGTGCGCTCGATATGGACGGCGTGCGGGACCGGTTGCGCGCCTATGACCAGGTTTTGAAACCCGAAACCCAGCGCGGCATGCACGCACACCACAATTTGTCACTTGGCACCGCCAACAGCATCGTTGCCGCACAAGAAGGTGCGGTGCGGATTGATGCGAGCCTTGCAGGCATGGGGGCAGGGGCTGGCAATGCTCCACTAGAGGTGTTTATTGCAGCAGCCGAGCGCAAGGGTTGGAACCATGGCTGCGACGTTATGAAGTTGATGGACGCCGCAGAAGATCTGGTGCGGCCATTGCAAGTGCGGCCTGTGCGCGTTGACCGCGAGACATTGGCTTTGGGCTATGCCGGAGTATATTCGAGCTTCCTATTGCACGCCGAAAAAGCTGCCGAAGATTATGGCCTCGATACCCGTGAGATTTTGGTCGAACTTGGCCGCCGAAAAATGGTGGGTGGTCAAGAAGACATGATCGTCGATGTCGCATTGGACATGGTCAAAGCCAGAGCGGGATAGCACAATGCGCGCACCATCCCTTCATCGTCCGATGCCAATCGCCGATGTGCCGCATTGGGATTTTGAAACCGACGTCGCGATTGTCGGTTTTGGTGCGACGGGGGCATGTGCAGCCATCGAAGCGCGTGAATCAGGGGCGAACGTCATTTTGTTCGAGCGGAATTCGGGCAGCGGCGGCGCGTCGGGATTATCGGGCGGCGAAATCTATATCGGCGGCAATGGCGGCACAGAGGTGCAACGCGCCGCGGGCTTTGATGATACGACCGACGCGTTCACTGCGTATTTGAAGATGGCCGGCGGACCATGCGCTGACGACGCCAAATGCGAGGCTTATGGCCGCGAAGCGTTAAACCACTGGGAATGGCTAAAGGCGCAAGGCGTTCCGTATAAAGGCAATTACTTGCCCGGCAAACATATCGAACCAATCGGCGATGATACGCTTATTTGGTCGGGCAGCGAGGCCGCAGCACCCTTTTGCGATTCCGCCACCCCGGCACCGCGGGGGCATGTCATTCAATTTAAGGGTTGGGGCGGCGGTCGCAAACTTGTCGATATATTGGAAGCACGCGCGCGTGATCTGGGCACTCAGATTGAGGTCGATGCCCGTGCAGTGGCTCTGATCGAGGACAATAGCCGGATCGTCGGTGTTGTTGTCCGGATCGACAACGCAAACCGCTACGTGCGCGCCCACAAGGGCGTCGTTCTCGCCACCGGCGGCTTTGTGATGAACGAAGGCATGCGCCGCAAATATTGCCCGCAGACATTCCTGATCAACGATCCCATCGGTGACAAGGATGATGGATCGGGGATCAATCTGGGCGTTGGCGCGGGCGGCGATGCGATCCATATGGACCAGTTTTTTGTAACTTGCCCGTGGACGATACCTGAACCCCATGCGAACGGCGTTTTCGTGAATATGCACGGGCAACGCTTCATCAATGAAGATTGCTACCATGGCCGGGTATCTCGCAGCATGATCGACCAGCCGGGCGACAGGGTGTATCTCTTGCTCGACAGTGCGCATTATAGCGCGCCGTTCGAATTTGCACGTATGTCGATTGCCGGAACGGGCAACGATTGGGAAGAAGTTGAGCGCGAGCTTGGCATGCCTGCGGCCACGCTCACCGCGACAATGAAATTCTATAATAAGCACGCGCGCAAAGGATGTGATCCGCTGTTTGGAAAGCGGACGCCCATTTTGGAGCCGCTCGATCAAGGGCCGTTCATTGCGTTGGAACTCAATTTTCAAACCAGCTATTTCAGCTTTTTTACGCTGGGCGGTCTGAAAACCTCCACCGATGGCGAAGTACTGGATCGAAGTGGAACGCCCATTGCGGGTCTGTTCGCCGCCGGACGGTGCACGTCAGGACTGCCCGCTTGGGGGCATGGATATAGCTCTGGCCTGAGCCTGGCCGATTGTACCTTTTTCGGGCGGCAAGCGGGGCGTAAGGCCGCACATGCGCGAATAGCACAGATGATCGTATTCGCAGGCTCGAGGATGCTGAGGCGATCCGAAATCTGATCGCTAGCTATGGCCCGTTAGCTGATATCGGTGATGCGCAAGGCGTTGCGGCACTTTGGGCAGAAAACGGCAGCTACAGCGTTGGCGATTTTGGCGAAGCAAAGGGATGGGAACACATTGCTGCATTAATCCAGTCCGATACCCATCAACAGTTACTGGCTACAGGATGCGGCCATATTCTGACCGCTCCGCATATCACACTTTCAGGAGATAGCGCGGTTGCCATCAACCACAGCGTGGTTTTTCGCAATTCAGGGGACTGTCATCAGGCATGGCGCGTTTCGGCCAATCGGTGGGAGCTCGTGCGCACAGATATTGGCTGGCGCGTGCAGCATCGCCGTAACCGCCCTTTGAACGGCGATGGCGCAGCGCGGAATTTGCTGGGGGTTTAGGCTAACCTGCCAATTGGCCGCCATCGACATTGATGACTGCGCCGGTAATTTTGGACGCCTTGTCACTAGCGAGAAAACATACCATTTCAGAAATATCCTCTGGTGCGCAAACGCCATTGGTCAACTTTGGCGCGTTGCGCATCATGAGGGCCCAATCGACATCGCCTGTTGGCGGAGGGCGCTGGGTCATTGGCGTATCGACATGGCCGGGGCACACAGCATTGATCCGCACGCCGCGTGCGGCAAATTCCACCGCAAGGCTTTTGGTCATGCCGACCACACCGTGCTTGGAGGCTGCATAAGCAATTGAATAAGGCGTGCCCTGGACGCCCGCCGTGGACGCCATGTTGACGATGTTGCCGCCACTTGTGATCAGATGCGGAAGTGCAGCCCGGCACAGCGCATACACGCTAGTCAGGTTGATAGCGATCACCCTCTGAAACCGAGCCTCGTCAAAATCCAGTGTTGGCCCCCAATCGAGTAATCCTGCTATATTGCACAGGACATCAATGCCGCCTTGCGCCGCTATCTCGATTAGAGCACCGCATGAAGCAAGGTCGGTCGCGTCATAATGCTGCACTGTCACGTCGCCCTTTGCCATACGCGCAGTGTCAGCAAGTCCAGCAGCATTTACATCGGCGATCACTACAGACGCGCCTTCGGCCGCAAATTGAAGTGCCACCGCTCGGCCAATTCCCGACGCTGCCCCCGTTACCACGACATGTTTTTTCGCAAATGACATGAATATACTCCTTGGCTATTACTATGCGTAATATATGTATCATATGACTACGCAACAGGGAACGACAATGGATTTCGAGCAACGCTTGCAAATACTGGAAGATGATCGCGCCATCCGCGATTTGAAGGCACGCTATCTACGCGCCGCAGATGGCAAAGATGTAGAGGGCATACGCGATTGCTTCATTGTCGATGCCGTTATTGATTTTGAAGGTTTTCCGAGCTTTGATGCACGTGATCCTTTTATTGCGATCTATACGCAAATGGCTTGTGTCGCCGGCATCTTTGACATTCATCACGGCGCAAACGGTATTATCAAATTTGACGGCGATAACAACGCATCAGGCCAATGGTCGTTGCTGTTCCACAATATCAATCTGGAGGCACGGACGCTGACGCAAATGGGCGTCGAATATGAAGACAGCTATGTGAAGGGCAGTGACGGCAGTTGGCGTATCGCCCAAACGCGTTCGCGTCGTACCAGCGCTTTAGTGCACAGCGTCGCGGATGATGGTCGGCCGATCGTTGCGGTTATGGGCGCGATGACAGCGAATTTCGGAACATAGTGGATAATTTACGGTCAGGCCGGACGCAACAGGTGTTCGCTTAAATTGCCGGTCAGGTTCATCTGCATTTCGCGCCGGGTGAAGAACCAGACACCATCTTGCTTGGCAAACCGGTCATGATAACTCGCCACGGCAATTGGTTGAAGGGGAAGGCTAGTCGTTGCCTGAAAAATGATCGCGCTGCAGCTTGCCGTTGCTGCATCAACGCCATCCGGTTCGATAATAAGATTACCGCTATGGTGCCGCGTGAGAACGCGGTGATCTGGGCCGTGTAGCTTTACATAACTGCGCATCAACGTTGCCACAGCTTTGCCATCACAATCTATCCGCCGTCCTGTTATCGGATAGTTCATTTCTGCCCGATCAAACAACGCGCCAGCGGCCTCAAAATCTCCTCCATCAACAAGGGCGAAGTAAATATTGATAAGCCGCTGGATCGCGAAATAATCGTCTGCCGTCAAAACTCCGCACCGATGGTCAAGCCAAAGGTGCGCGGATCGTTGAAATATCCTAGAAGTAACCCACCAAATCCCGGACCAAAATCGATGAAGTTGGTCAGAGCATTTTCATTGGTCAGGTTTTTGACCCAGCCCGAAATCCGTGCTTTTGTTCCGCCCAGATTTAGCTCGGACAAAGTAATCGACATATTTGCCGTTACCCGGCCCGGAGCTTGGCTATTGCCCGCCAGTTGCGCGGGAACAGCTTCCGGTCGAAACGCATAAGGGAAGGCATAGTATTTCGAAACCATATTCAAATCGCCAACGATGTTCAAACGGCCCCAGTCACCTTCCGCTGCGCGCCAATCGACGCCAACGGCGGCGCTGTATTTCGGCGTATGCGGAAAGGCACGATTGTTAGACACATCAACGCCGCCATCCAAAAAGCTATCATATTTCGCATCCAGATAGGCGAACGATGCATTGACGGTGAAGCTATCCGAAGGCCGAATAACGGTTTCGACTTCGATACCCTTTATGGTTGCCTTAGCCGCGTTCAGCACCGTCGAAGCCGCAGCACCTGTTGCGTCAAAGACCGACAATTGGATGTCCTTGTGCTTATCATAAAATGCCGCGATGTTTAGGACCAGCGCGCCGTCGGCCAGCACATTTTTGATTCCAAGCTCGTAGCTATCAACCTTTTCAGGGCGATAGGGAGTGCACAGCTCCGGCGTTCCCGTGGGGCAAGCGGCGGTCGGTGCGACGAAGTTGTTCGTTTCGCCATTGAAGCCGCCCGACTTATATCCTTTGGCAAACCGCGCATAGACGTTGACGTCAGGATTGATCTGATAAGCCAGCGTGGCCGCCGGACTGAAATTGTTGAATTTCGCCTTGGGCAAATCGCCAAATTTCACGTCTGCGACTACAAACGGTGTTGGTCCGCCAAGCACCAGCAACTGGCGACTGATATTCTTGCTTTCTTCGGTGTAGCGAGCGCCGAGCGTCAGTTTCAAAGCATCGGTGACGGCAACATCAGCCTGAGCATAAGCAGCATAGGCAGTGGTATTGGACGCATAGCTCGACTTAAACTGGCTGGCGCCGGGGCCAAAGACACCGAAGAACCGCTGCGGGTTCACCGTGCCTGCCTTCTCGCGATAATAGAATCCGCCCAGCACATAGTTTAGCCGGGAATCCACAGCCGATCCGGTCAGTTGCAATTCCTGGCTAAAGCTGTTCATGTTCGTGTCGCGGGTGGTGGTCGCGATGTCGATTGGCGAACCGTCGAGCTCCAACGAATCAATGAAGTGCAAATCGCGATAGGCAGTGATCGATTTCAATTCCGCCGAACCCAGATCAAGTGTCGCGGTCAACGCATGACCATAGGTGCGCGATTGTTCCTGGAATGGATCGGCGTTCAGGCTGAGCGTATCTTGCCGATTAGGATTAGCATATAGTGCAAGCGGGATGCCGATATAGGCCGCGCTGGTGGGGTCAAAAATACTGCCGGGCGTAACGCTGAGCAACTGGCCAGGCGCTGGCCGCTGCTTATTCTTGTTATAGTCATAGCTATAATCAAACGTCAGGTTGTCGCTCGCCTCGAGCCGGGCCTGAGCCATGAAACTTTTGCTATCAAGTGACTGCGCATCTTTAGATGTTGCGGGTTGAACAAACGGGGCGGCCGCTGGAAACGGGTTGCTGACGATTTTGTAAAAACCGTCACGTGTGGCCAGTTGGCCGGAAAGCTTGATCGACAATGGCCCAAGCGCTGGCAGGTTCAAAACCGCCTTCGCGCGTTTGTAATCAAAATTGCCATAGCTCAATTCCAGTTTGCCGCCGAATTCACCGCTTGGCTTAGCCGTGACGAGATTGACCGCCCCCGCCAAGCTGTTACGCCCATAAAGCGTGCCTTGTGGGCCGCGAAGGACCTCAATACGCGCCAAATCGGCAACGTCAAAAATAGCACCTTGATTTTTGGCGATATACACGCCGTCCAGATATAGGCCAACAGCGGGTTCCCACGTTACCGCTGGGTTAATCGTAACCGAACCGCGAATTGCGATCTGTGCAATCGTCGTGCTGCCAGGGCCGCGTTCGAACTTCACATTCGGGGCGATGGCGCCTAGGCCGTCAATGGAGGTAATGTCGCGCGAGGTCAGATAGTCGCCGGTAATGGCGGAAATAGCGATAGGAACTTCCTGAACATTTTGCGCGCGTTTTTGAGCGGTCACAATGATGACGTTCGAATCAACATCGTCCGGGCTTTGCCCGTCAACTTGCTGCGCGTATGCTGGTGCAAAACCGAGGCCAGTGGCCAAGGCGCATATGCCGACCGATAATTTCAATTGCATGTTCATTCCCGCATTCCCTTTTATATCACTTTAGAGAGCATAACGTATCTATCATTGCATAAATTTACGCAAAGTGTAATCCTTATTCAAGATTTAATATCATTTGCGTATTATATATGCCTTTAAAAAATAATGTGGAAAGAAACATCTATGCCAAACTACACGCTGGAGCATCGTATTGCCCGCCTCGAAGCGCTTGATGCCATCCGCCAATTGCCAGCCAAATATGCTCTTGCGCTCGATATGCGCGATATGGACGCAATGGTGTCGCTGTTCCCCTCCGATGTCCGGGTGGGCAAAACGGAAAGCGGTCGGGCGGCCTTGCGCTCCTATATGGACCGCACGTTGCGCTCGCCGTTCACGGGAACATCGCATCATATCGGTGGGCATATCATTGAGTTTGATGATGCAGATCAGTCGCAAGGCCCCACCAAGGCGCATGGCATAGTCTATTCAAAGAACGAGCATGAGACTCCAGTAGCAGACGGCCCTGACGAATGGATCGTCATGCACATGATGTATGCCGATGACTACATCCGCAGCGATGGTCCGGACGGCCCCCGGTGGTATTTTGCAAGGCGTCTGCCACTTTATTGGTATGCGGCCGATCAAAGCAAACCACCGTTTGGCGATAATAAAATGCGCTGGCCCAGCACCGATTGGGCAGAGGGCAATTTCCACAAGCTCTTCCCCAGCTACGCCGAGTTTTGGGCAAGAGAAGGCGCACCTGAAGGCCCCGTGCCAGCACCAGCCCCGGCAGAGCAATTTCTCACCCAGATGCGCAGAGGAACCAATGCGCCCAAGGTGAAAGTCAGAGCGGATTGACCGGCAGGGAAGGGCGCGCTTTTGCTTGCGCCAGTGGCGCATGATAGCATGGACGACGACACGCTCCGCGAGCATAGATTATGGGTCTTTGCCGCAGTGTGCCGATCTAGACCGTTTCGACGATCGACTCGCAGTTTTTAGGGGCGAGATTGAGCGGTAAAGTCCGCAAGCTCAGGCTTGAGGCTTTTTTTCGTCGATCCGAGCGAGCGTTATTGCAAAGCCGCACTTGGCACCAGAATCAGGGTGAATTCCTGGTATCTGTTGAACAGACCTCCAAGATGCTGGTCGATGTCCTCCTGCGTATAGTCGAGCGCGTTGATACATCCGTAGCCTTCAGCCGAGGCTCGCTCCATTGCCCTGTCGGCGTCGTCGACGCCGAAGAAAACGTTCATGACACCTTCGCCACGGTGGGAAAGGAATTGCGACACCGCGCTATCTTTCTCTCTACCGGGAAGTGGTGCGCACAATTCAATTCCTGCGTCCCATGCGATCGAGACGCTGATGCCCCACGGCTCCCCTGTCCAGTCGGCATCCAAAAAAGTTGCGCCCAGCAGGTCGCGATATTGACGCTTCGCCTTCTCCAAATCATGGACCGCGATCATAACGCGGTTAATTCCCCTCAATCCCACTTGAATTCTCCTTAAAAAACCCATTTGGCGCGTTCTGACCAAAAATAGCGGTACCCAGATTTAAGAAACGCCGGCGTCATGGCTGATCCCGTGCACTTCATGGCCTGAATTTGGCGACGCTTCCGCGCGTGATCTATCAAAGTGCGCGCCTCGCGAGATCATTAGATGGTCTGCTATGACGGTTACCCCTCAATTAACGCCCAACGCATCCCTCGCGGCAATGTACCCAAAGGTCAGCGCTGGCCCTATCGTCACCCCCGCACCGGGATAGCTCTCGCCCATCGCGCTCGCGGCATTGTTGCCGATGGCGTATAGGCCAGGGATCGGCTTGCCTTTGGTACCCATCACGCGAGCTCTGTCATCGGTCAGGAGGCCGCCGTTCGTCCCAATGTCGCCGGGGTATATGGGCATAGCATAAAACGGCCCCTTGGATAATGGGCGCAGGCACGGGTTAGGGGTTACCCGCGGGTCACCGTACATTTTGTCATAGGCTGCCTCGCCCCGATGGAAATCAGGATCTTCGCCCTTGGCTGCGTTATCATTATAGCGCTGTATAGTAGCGGATAGCGCATTGGTCTCGACACCCATCGCTTGCGCCAAATCGTCCAGCGTCCGACCTTTCTTCAGGACACTCTGGACTTCGCCGCGCTGAAACCAATCGGGCATGATCGGCATTAATGGGCCAACAGGATATTTGTGGCGATATTCATGGTCGAACACAAACCAGCTTGGCGATGCGTCATTATGCTCCGCCGCGCGCTTCGCCATTTGCTGGCCGACAATGTGATAGGATGCGGCCTCGTTCAGATACCGTTCGCCCTTTTGGTTGACCATCAGGCAACCGGGAAGTGCGCGTTCAATCGTGCACAGACGTCCGCGATCTTCGCCCGGGACATAGAACACCGGCGCGGCCCATGCCGACTGCAGGTTCATTGTTTCTGCGCCAACGCCGATGCCCGCACGAATGCTGTCGCCGGTATTGCCTGCGGTGCCGCCGGAATAGAGCGTGTTTTGGTAAAGCGGGGCATTGTCCATCCGCATCGCCGCGTTTTTGTCAAAGCCGCCTGCAGCAAGGATCACGCCTTTTCGCGCGCGGATACGGACCGTCTTGCCTTCATGGCTGATGACGGCTCCTGTGATAGCCCCTCTTTCCTCGATCAATTCCTGCATCGGGCTGTTCAACCAAACCGGAACATTGCGCTTATTCAGCGCCATGCGGATACCGCCGACCAATGCATTGCCCAAGGTCAGCCGCCGGTCCTTGCGCGATTTAAAACGAAAGGGCAGGTCGAACCAATAGCGCGCAAGGCTTTTGGTTAAATGCCACCACCAACCCGGCGCTCGGAAAAGAATGATGTAAGTTTCATCAAAATGCCAATTGAGATAACCAAACAGGCTGGCGGCGGGCGAGGCAAAGCGCAATGTTTCAACATCTTTGCCTAACACTTTGCCATCCATCGGCAGCGGCATATGTGTGCGATATCCAGTGGGGCTGCCACCGGGATTTTCCGCGTGGTAATCGGGATAAGGGAAGGCGCAATAAATGATGTCGGTCTTTTCCCCCATCCAGCGCAACATCGGCGCGGCCTGCGTTACGAAGGCGCGGATATTGGCATCGGGCACATTGTCTTTGGAAAGTGCGCGGACATATTTGAACGCATCATCAACGCTATCTTCAAAGCCCGCTTCGCGCGCCTGATCGCTCGCCGGAATCCAGATGCCGCCGCCCGATGTAGCCGATGTTCCGCCCCACTCGCTTTCCTTTTCGATTACCAGCACATCGGCATGATGTTCACTGGCGACCAGCGCAGATAGCAAACCGCCTGCACCTGATCCTACGACCAATATATCTACCTCTTTATCCCACATCGTCCACAGGCCTCCTTGCCCGTCATCTGGCTATTTTGTCAGTACAGAACCATCCAGATTGCGTATGTTTACACCCAGTTGTTTCAGCAGCGGAATGCTTCGGACGACATGCCCTGAACATTCGGCGGCGGGGCGATGGCATAATTGCAATGCAGCCTCCGCCATTGCTTCTACAGGTTCCAGATGATCGTTTGCGTCCCATCCGCCGACAGCCATCGCGCCCTCACTGGCAACCGCACCAACCGGGGCCAAGGCGTTGACCGCAATCCCGCTACCCGACATTTCAAGCGCCCAGCCAACGGTCAATCGGTCCAGAGCCGACTTTGACGTGCCATAGACGGTCGGATGATTATCCCGATTATATTGCAAATACCGTTCGTCAAAATTCCACGGAGTGGCAGGCGGTGTATCTGCTGTGGCGCTGGAAATATTCAAAATCCAGCCTTCGCCTTTTTCTTTCAGATAGGGATAAGCCAATTGGGATAACATATTGGGAGTATGTACATTCATCTGAAAGGCCAACTGCATATGTTTTGCTGTAACTTCCCAAATTGCTGGAAATCGGCACCAGGCAGCATTGTTAACTAAGATGTCGACACCACCCAGCTGTTTGACAGTCTCATTTACAATATATGCGAGATGCTCCGAATTGGTAAGGTCGGCTTGGATCATGCAGCATTCACCGCCAGCAGCTTTAATCGCCTCGGCAACCTCGGTCAGTGATCCGGCAATGTCCTCCTGTGGTTCCAAAGTGCGCGCGACCAGGGCAACCCTTGCTCCTTCCGCGGCGAAGCGTTTGGCAATAGCTGCGCCAATGCCTCTGCTGGCGCCTGTAATGATCGCGATGCGACCTTTTAACAGGCTTTGTGCGTTCGTCACATTCGTCCTTACGAAGGCAAATAAAGTTGCGCCGCTTTGCCGCCGTCAACTGGGAGTGCAACACCAGTAATATAGCTTGAAGCGTCCGATAGCAGGAATAAAATAGCCTCGGCCAGTTCATCCGGATTGCCTCCACGCCCCATCGGAATCGCTTCCTCGGTTTTAGCAGCAATCTCGGGCGCTTTGGCGGCAAAAACTTGGTTGCCTTCGGTTTGCACCTGTCCCGGCACAATCGCATTGATCCGCACGCCGAACCGCGCCGCCTCCATTGCGGCGACAGCGGTAAATTGAATTAGGGCAGCCTTTGACGCTGAATAGCTCGACATAAAAGGCGCAGCGCGAATAGCGGTAGTGGACGAAATATTGACGATGGATCCTTTGCCCGCCGCCGTCATAAATTTCATAGCTGTTTTGGTCCCGACAAAAACCGCTTCGGCATTCACGGCGAAATCCTTGCGCCAATGTTCCAATTTCAATTTCGATATTGGCGCATAATGTACCGACATTGCGTTATTAACCAGCATGTCGAGACGGCCATGGCGCATCGCTACATCCTCAATCATGGCCACGAAAGCATCGCTATCCGATACATCGAGTGAAACGGTTTCAACTATACCGTCCGCCGCCTCGATTTCCGCCTTCGCCGCATCCAGCTTTTCTTTGCGGCGCGCGCAGATGACAACGGTCGCACCGCGCTTCGCAAGCATTCGTGCGGTGGCCCGCCCAATGCCATCGCTGCCGCCGGTAATAATGGCAACCTGGCCCTCAAAAGGCTTATCCATATTCATGCTCCAGCAGGTATTTGGTTGAGACCCGCTTCTTGCGCGCCGGTGAGAATGCAGTGCGTGCCTTCAGGCATATACATCATGGTTACGCAGCGGTTGCATGCGATGCATCCTGATTTTTCTGCTGTACCGTCCTGCCACTGGTTGATCAGTTGCGGGTCATGAATTAGCGCACGGCCCATGGCTATGGCATCAAACCCGTCGGATAGCGCCACGTTTACGCCGGACATGGATTGAATACCGCCGATATAGGCCAGCGGCATTTCAACGGCGGCACGGATTTTCCGCGCATTATCGCGCAGATAATTTTCATGGAACTGCACATTTTTGGGTTCCATCATCGCTTGAATTTTCATGCCAAGGCCGATGATGGGATTGGCCGGTTTGCTTTGGGTGGGGGGCAACGAAGAGCCAAACATCGCAGTGATCGATTCGACATTTAATCCATTCGACAGAACAGCCATGTGTGCGCCTGTCGCTTGCAATGACCGGGCAACTGCTATGCCGTCGTTGATCGTATTGCCCCCGCGTTTTCCATCGGTCATGCTATATTTGACGATAACGGCGATGTCTTTGCCGACTGCATCCAACACCTTGGACAAAACCTCGTTGGGAAATGTCATCCGCTTTTCAATAGACCCGCCATAGGCATCGCGGCGCTTGTTATAAATCGGTGAGACATATTGGCTGAGCAGATAGCCATGCCCCATATGTAGTTCGACCGCATCAAAGCCGGCGTCTTTAGCGATTAAGGCCGCATCGACAAACTGCTTTGCGACATCGTCCATTTCGGCGCGGGTCATGGCGCGCTTGAAAAACCGGCGTGAGAACAAGCCGACTTTGTTAAAGCCCCCGCTTGAACTCATCGGTTTATCAACATCCAGCACGTCTCTGGGCAAAAAGGTGAACGATCCTGCATGCGTTAATTGCGCGCAGATCGCAGCGCCTTCTTTATGGACAGCGTCCGCCATTGCCTTCCAATCGGCAAACGATGCGCGCTCCATAACTGCTTGGTCAACGAATGTGCGGCCTTCCGAACTCGTCGCGCAATAGGCGACAGTGGTCATCGCGACGCCGCCTTTTGCCATCCGTTGATGGAACAGCGACAAGCCTTTGGTTACGATTCCATGCTTGGCCATGCCCTCGTTGGTCGCCGCTTTTACAAAACGGTTTTTCAGTGTCAGCGGACCAACTGCAAAACTTTCAAAAGCGGAGGTTTTCCCCTGTTGCAATCTGGCTCTCCTTCCACCACCGAAAAAACGCATTTGACGCCTTACTAGTTTCCATGTCAACATGATGCGTAAATAAAGTTATCATATTCTACGAATAGAGGCAATATATGGCGAGGCAGCTAGAAGCACGGATAGTCTTGGTCACAGGCGCTGGGCAAGGGATAGGTCAGGGAATCGCGCGATCTTTTGCGGCGCGCGGCGATAAACTCGTTCTTGTTGGGCGGACGCTCGAGAAGTTAGAGGCAACAAAAGCCCTGATTGATGAAGGCAATAAAGGCTCTGCGCTTTGCATTGCCTGTGATGTCAAATCGCCCGAATCACTCACGCAAATGGTTGCACAGGCGGCCGAGCATTTTGGCGGAATAGACATATTGGTGAATAATGCACAGGAAGTTCCAATGGGAACGATAGATCAGGTGAGCGACGAAAAATTCATTGCCGGGTTTGAATCGGGCCCACTTGCAACCTTTCGCCTGATGAAACTGGCTAAGCCGCACATGGCTGGTCGTGGCGGCGGTGTGATCGTCAATCTGGTGTCATCGGCAATGAAGCGTTGGGATATGACGGGTTACGGCGCGTATGCTGCGGTCAAACATGCCATTCAGTCGTTGACCCGCGCGGCAGCGGCGGAATGGGGCTCTGATAATATCCGCGTCCTCAACATTGCTCCTCATGCTGAATCACCTGGATTAAAGGGGTGGGCGCAGAATAATCCGGAAGAGGCGGCAGCCTTTTTCCGCACCATTCCGCTTGGCCGAATTGGCACATTGCAAGGCGACATTGGCGATGCCGTTGTATCGCTATGCTCCCCAGAGATGGGATATTTGACGGGGGCAACAATTCCGCTTGATGGCGGCCAAGCGAATTTCGACTAAGCTGAGAGGCGCCCGTTTTGGAAAAAGTTATCTATGCGCTATGGCATTTGGGTGATGACGGCATCGAAGCCTTCAATTGCGCGCTGCTGACGGAATTGCCTAATCGTCTGTTATCGGCAGGCGCGCAAGATGTCCGCCTGAATGTTCAAGACGCGGCAGTCAGTGCGGGCGCAAGTATCAGACAAAAATGGAAGCAGCCCCAGCCCGATGCCATTTTGCAATTTTGGCTACCATCCAATCATCATGCTTATCGCAAACCATTTGATAATATTGTTCAGGATTATTGCCACCGCTTCGCCGCGTGGACGGTTGCTGAATCCGAAATCCTCTCTCCGCCGGATTCTCTGATTTCTTGCGACGGAGTACGTGCACCTGGGTGGGCGCAAATTGCCTTGATAGCCAAGCCCGATCACATGAGCCATGCTGACTGGATAAGGAAATGGCAGGATAGCCACACGCAGGTGGCAATCGATACACAATCCAATTTTGCCTATATCCAAAACGCGGTGGTCAGAAGCCTGACTGACGATGCGCCTGAATATGTAGCTATAGTCGAAGAATGTTTTCCTCTGGAAGCATTGACAGACCATCAACATTTTTTTGATGCGCAAAACGATGCCGAAAAATTCCAGCACAATCTTGGCTTGATGATGGCAAGCTGTGCGCAATTTATTGCCGACGGCAAAATCGATGTATTTGCCACAAGCCAATATAATTTCAGGGCATGAGCCTTAACATAATTAGAACAGGAGACGATCGTGACATTACCGAAAATAGCGTTGGTTACAGGTGCAAGCAGAGGCGCAGGTGCGGGTATCGCGCGCGGTTTGGGTGAACTGGGAATGACGGTGTATGTAACCGGTCGAACGGTCACGCCAGGCGATGCAAAGGGATGGGACGGAACCGTTCTGCCAGGCACTGTCAGCGAAACCGCAAAAGCCGTCACCGATGCAGGTGGCCACGGCATTCCAGTCATGTGCGACCACAGCGATGATACGCAGGTCGAAGCATTGTTCAGGCAGATTATGGATGCAACAAGGTCGGCTCGATATACTGGTCAACAATGCAGCGTTCATCCATCATCAGCTGATTGAAAAAATGCCGTTTTGGGAGAAAGAAATCGCTGCGGTTGATATTCTGAATGTCGGCCTGCGTTCAGCCTATGTCGCTAGCTGGCACGCCGCAAAGATCATGGTGCCTCAGGGATCGGGCATGATTGCTTTCGGATCCTCCTTTGGCGCGAGCTGCTATATGCACGGACCCGCTTACGGTGCGCAAAAGGCCGGTCTCGATAAATTCGCTCATGATATGGAATTTGATCTGCGTGAAACCGGGGTGCGCACCGCCTCCATTTGGATGGGACCCCTGATTACCGAGCGTTCCAAAATAGCCGCGGAAACCAATCCTGAACAATATAAGGATTTTATTGAAACAGCGGAAAATCCTGAATTCACCGGCCATATCATTCACGCACTGGCTAGCCGACCCGAAGGAGCGGCGCTGTCGGGCCGCACAATGATTGCTGCGGAAGTGGCAAAAGATTTGGGCATAACGGATCGCGGACATGAACGGCCTTCATATCGCAATATGCTAGGTAATCCCAATCAGTCCAATCCTGCGGCTGTATATTGAGATCGCTGTGCGTTCGTTAATCTCTTGCCGTTTTGCGTAGAATATGCGAATATATATTACGCAATTAATTGAGAGGGGACAAATATCTCCAAAAATTGCGGTTTTTTGAGAGGAAAAATTCTATGGCGCATCTGGTAACGCGTATTTCGGGGTTTGTTCGCGCCCAATGACGCAGATTGATCCCGTCTTTGCGGCACTTACCAAGCCTGGAACTGCGTTTGAAATTGGCGAGCGTGAGGGCATGCGTCAATTCATCAACGCACCCGCCGATATTAACATATTGGTTGAGGCGGCACGTTGTCATGGAGATAAAATTTTTGCCGTTGAAGGCGATCGGCGCGTCACTTTCGAGCAGCTTTTTGTACTTCGCGATGCCTTGGTAGCAAAGCTGGAAATAAACCGCGGTGATCGTGTCGCCATCTGTATGCGCAATCGCATCGAATGGATGACGGCATTCCTTGCTGTCATTCGTGCTGGCGGAATTGCAGCGTTGGTAAACAGCCGGGGCGCGCCCGAAGAGTTACGGGCTGCGGTTGAGGATGTAACGCCGATCTTGGTGCTTGCGGATTCTGAACGGGCATCTCTCCTGCGCGACGGTGGTTATGCAGGAGCTATCCTGGAGGCTGATGATTTTCCAACTTCGGGCGCGGCTATTTCCGCTCTGGTGCCTGCAAGCGCCGATGATCCTTGTGTTATCTTGTTTACATCGGGAACTACCGGCCGCGTAAAAGGTGCCGTTCTGTCGCACCGCAATCTCATCAACGGTCTGATGAGCGTGCAGCTTTCGGGTCAGATGGTGTTGCACAATATGGCGAATGCGCACGGGCTGAACGTGCAGGATATCATCGCTAATTTGCCGCAGCAGGGATCGCTCTTGGTCAATCCTTTGTTCCACATTTCCGGGCTTGGCGCGTCGTTTCTGAACCCGTTATGTGCTGGATCAAAAATCGTGATGATGCGCCGCTGGAACGGCGAAGATGCGACAAGGCTGATCGACGATGAAAAGATCACCATGTTTTCCGGCGTACCGACGATGATGTGGGATATGCTGCGCGGCGCCAAGGCAACCGGCGCGGATTTGAGCAGTTTGCGCAACATTGCCACTGGTGGGCAAGCCTTGCCTGTCAATCTGCTTGATGAAATTCGTGCTACCTGTCCGGCGGCGGTCATGGGAACGGGTTACGGGATGACCGAAACATCTGGCAGCGTGGCCATGGCCGTGGGCGATGATTTCATCCGCAATCGCGCTGCAGCGGGCCGCGTATCTTCGATGATCGATATGCGGATCGAAGGCGCTGACGGAGAAGTAATGCCCCTTGGTGAGCCGGGCGAAATCGTAGTGCGCGGGCCAGTAACAATGCTTGGCTATTGGGATAATCCGGAAGAAACCAAGCAAACGCTGTCAGAGGACGGCTGGCTGAAAACCGGTGATGTTGGATATGTTGATGCCGAAGGATATTTGTTTATCGTCGACCGCAAAAAAGACATGGTCATTTCAGGTGGCGAAAATATTTACTGCGCTGAGGTCGAACGCATTATCGGTGAAATGGCTGGGGTCAGCGAATGCGCCACATTTGGGATAGCTGACGAGCGGTTGGGCGAGCTTTTGGTCGCCGTATTGGGGCCGTGCGAAAATCTTAGTGCCGACGATATCATCGAAAATGTCGCTGCGAAACTGGCTCGGTACAAGGCCCCGGCAGTTGTCGCTTTCTACGGCGCGCCCTTGCCGCGAAACGATGTGGGTAAAATCAAAAAAGCAGAACTTCGCAGCCAGTGGCCCGAGCTTACAAAAGGATTATGAAAATGGGTTATCCCAAAGATATCAAGATCATCGACTGTATGCTCGGTATTCCTGAAACAGAAGATCATTCCGATTGGTATGAAAATTTCAAACCGCTTCTGAAAGATGAACAGAGCCGCGAATTGTTCAAAATGCCTGCGCAATATATGTTCAAGGATATTCCCGATACCGGCAAAGCTGACGATTTTGTCAAATGGACCGTCGAACAAATGGACAGGTTCAATATTGAAACAGCGTTGGTCGGGTGGAATGACAATGCGACATCACGCCGCGCCAAAGAAAAATATCCTGACCGCTTTTTCTTCGATCTTCCCTGCAACCCCAATAACGGCATGGACGAAGTGCGCCGGATCAAACGCATTCATGCCGAAGTCGGCCTTAGTGCCATCAGCGTCTTTCCGGCTGGCACAAACCCTCAGGTTGCGGTCAACCACAAATATATGTTCCCGCTTTATGCTTGCGCGGTTGAACTCGATATCCCGATATTGCTGAACGCCGGAATCCCCGGCCCACGCATCCCCATGGAAACGCAGCGGGTCGAACATTTTGACGAAATTTGCTGGTTCTTCCCCGATTTGAAAGTCGTCATGAGGCATGGGGCGGAACCTTGGGAGGCTCTGGCGGTCAAGCTTATGCTGAAATGGCCAAACCTGTATTATTCGACCAGCGCCTTTGCCCCCAAACATTATCCTAAGGCGATTATCGAATACGCGAACACGCGCGGTTCGGACAAAATCATATATGCTGGATATTTTCCAATGGGTCTCAGCCTTGATCGCATTTTTTCTGACATGGAAAATGTGCCGTTCAAAGATGAAGTTTGGCCCAAGTTTTTGCGAGAAAACGCAAAGAAGCTGTTTAAACTTTAACCCATGGGAGTTGGGAAGTCTGCTCCCCGTTTGATAATCGACATCGCCGCCAAGACAACCCAGACGGCCAAACAGCATCCCTAAACAGGGATGGTTGATATTGAAGGAAAATTTATGATGGATGCTCAAACCGATGCCCGCACCGCGCCGGTGGCCACGCAACAGGTACTTGGCAAAATGACCAAGGAAGAACTTGCCGCTTGGCGCATAGCCGATTTGCCGGGCCGTCCTTCGGCTGCGGAACGCAATCTTGAAAATGGGTACCCATTCGGCTGGTACCCCGTCATGTTGAGCAATGAGCTTGCCATCGGCGAGGTCAAACCCGCGCGCTATTTTGGGCAGGAGCTTGCCATTTGGCGCGGTGAGGATGGCGAAGTCCGGATGATCGAGGCCTATTGCAAACATTTGGGCGCGCATTTGGGGCATGGCGGAAAAGTGCACGGCAATCTGCTGGAATGCCCGTTCCACGCATGGCGCTATGATGGCAATGAAGGCGTAGTTAAGGAAATTCCTTATTCGCGCTCAATTCCGCCGCAAGTGAAACGCAAATGTACGCAAACCTGGCCGATGCAGGAGGCAAACCGTTTAATCTGGATGTGGTATCACCCTGATGGCGATGCACCCAAATATGACGTTACCATATTACCCGAAGCAACCGATCCAGAATGGTCGGAATTTTATGAATGCGCTTGGACAGTTTACACCAGCATTCAAAATCTGGCGGAGAACGGTGTCGATTTCGCACACTTTACCTATATTCACGGCGTGGCCAGCCCGCCCGAGTCTGAACTGGAATGGGGCGAATGGGGCCGAAAAGGCATTGTGCGTGCAAAAATGGGTACTCCCAAAGGCTTGGTTGACGGAATAATCACCGCAACCTCCAATGGCCCCGGCCAAAACTGGGTACGTTTTGAGGGGATTTGCGAAACATTATTGTTAGCTTGCATCACTCCAGTGGATCAGGACAAATTGGAAGTGCGCTACCTTTACACGCAACCGAAAACCCAGATCGAAGGCCCGATGGCTGGCCTTGCGCGCGCGATTATTGCCGACGTGAATAAGCAAATGGATCAGGATAAAGTGGTTTGGGATCGTATGAAATTTCTGCCCACACCGTTAATTTGCGAAGGCGATGGGCCGATACCAAAATTCCGCAAATTTTATTCGCGTTATTATGCTGATCCAGCGGTTGCCGAAATGATCGGGTCGCTTGGCAAGGCAAAGGCATGAGCATGTCGCGCCGTACTTTGCTCGCCGCCGGTGCTGCCAGTGCCGCATTGACCGCCACGAAGAGCACCATCGCAAAGGCATTACCAAAAATGGCTACAAATGTGCTTGATAGTCATGATGCTCTTGGACTGGCCGAATTGGTTCGCAAACGTCAGGTTTCGCCGTCAGAGCTTCTGGAAATGTCGATCGCGCGGGCCGAAGAAACCAATCATCGCTATAATTTTATGGCACAAAAACTCTATGATTACGGGCGCAAAGCGATCGCTGCGGGGCTACCGGAAGGGCCATTCCGCGGCGTACCTTGGCTCCTCAAGGATCTGAACACACATATTAAAGGCGAACGCACCGGACAGGGCAGCCAATCATATAATGATTATATTGCAGGCTATACTTCCGAATTGGTCCAAAGGCATCAGGCTGCTGGATTTGTTATTTTTGGTAAGACTACAACGCCGGAATTCGGCCTGATCCGGTACAACGGAATCAACCGCGACTGGTATCACGCGCAACCCTTGGAATAGCGAGCATATCGCGGGTGGCTCCAGCGGCGGAGCGGGCGCGGCGATTGCCGCAGGTGTATTGCCGGCAGCGCATGCAACCGATGGTGGCGGCTCGATCCGGATTCCGGCATCATGCTGCGGGCTTTTCGGTTTGAAACCCAGTCGTGGCCGCGTTCCTATGGGGCCAAACCGCACTGAAGGTTGGGGTGGCATGTCGATGCATCATGCCTTGACCCGCTCTGTCCGCGATTCCGCCGCCTTGCTTGATGCAACCCATGGTATTGAACCCGGCTCACGTTACAGCGCGCCAACGCCGGTTGGCAGCTTCCTGTCTCAGCTCCAAAAGTCACCTGGTAAGCTGCGTATCGCGCTGGTGCTTACGCCGCCAGCGGGCAGCCCGGTTGATGCCGAATGTATTGCGGCCACGCGGGATGCGGCCAGGCTACTCGAAAGCCTGGGCCACCACGTGGAGGAGGCACAGCCCAGAGTAGATATGGGCGCGATTGGCAAAGCCAATTTTGCGGTGATTTCGACATCTTTGGTTGCCGATATTGATGACCGAGCAAAGATCACTGGCATCGCGCCCGGCCCAGATATTCTCGAAAAAGTCACGCTCATGTTTTATGGCGTGGGTAAGCAAACGGATGGAATGTCGGTGGCGCGAGCGCATACCGTGTTCCAGCAAACAGCTTATGATCTAGCTGTTTTTATGCAGGACTACGACATCATTCTCTCTCCGACCTTAGCCGAACCACCGCCGAAGGTCGGCATATTGGGGCTTTCTCCTGAAGATATCCAGACATGGGGAGCCCGTGTGTCGCAGCTCACGCCGTTCACCGGTTTGTTCAATATAACCGGGCAACCAAGCATGTCGCTGCCACTAGGGATGTCAGCCACTGGACTGCCGATCGGGGTGATGATGAGCGGGCGATATGGCGCGGAGGCAAGTCTGCTGCGCTTGGCTGGTCAAATTGAAAAGGCAGCGCCTTGGTGGAACAAAATGTCGCTTGGACATCGGACTCAGCCAGCATTGAAGCGGAGCTAAACCGATGCGTAGCACCGCAGGGCCATTGGGGTGACACATATTGTGCGTCAGATAATTGTCGGTGCAGCAATCCTTGTTCTGACTGCTCAATCTGTTTCCGCGAGCCCCGCAGACGTTGCTGCAACGCATCGTGAGCAAATGACACAGCTTGGCCGCAGTTTGCTGATTTGGGAATATCCCGAGGTGTTCAAAAACTTCTTGCGCAATGATGGCTTTGGTGGACCATCATCACCGAAAATTTCTAACCGGATGCAGGATCGGTCGCCCGAATTGGTCGCTCTTGCCAAGGCAGCAATGACGGTGACGAATTACCGCACCCAAGAAGGTCGCGGCCTTTGGCATATTCGTTTTCCCTATGTAAATGTCACTTTGGTCGAAACGCCAAATGGTCTGGTATTACTCGACAGCGGCTATGCTGCCATTGGACCAGTGCTCGCAGAATTGATACCGACGCTGTCTAACAAGCCACTCTTGGCAATCGCCATTTCGCATAGCCATGTCGATCATGCTTATGGTGCTTTTGCTTTGCAGGCAAAATGGCCCAAGGCGCAAATCATCGCAACAGACGCTTATTTGGACGAGGTTGCATCCGATGTCGAATTGCGCGGCTCGATTGCCAAACATAATGGCCAGAGCCTTGCCAATCAGCCATCGAAAACGACTGAACTTCCCGTGCCAACGATCACTTTTCAAGACAAATTGGAAAGGGAGATTGGCGGGGAAAAATTCGTGTTCATTCATGCGCCGGGTGAAACCATAGGGCAGCACTATGTCTGGATTCCGGAACACAAAACTTTGGTCACGGGCGACTACTATCAAGGATTTCTTCCCAATGCAGGCAATGGCAAGCGGCAGCAGCGCTATGTCGAAGAATGGATTGCCGCAATGCGTAACATGGTTGCGTTGAAACCCGATCTGCTGCTGCCGATGCATGGCGCCGCTCTCAAAGGCAATGCTGGAATTTCTGATGCGCTGGGCACCACAGCCGATGCGATGGCCTATATCAGAGATCAAGCGATTCAGGGCTTAAATGAGGGCAGGCGCAAAGATGAAATTGCCGCTACAATCGATTGGCCCAAACGCTTTGCCAATCACCCTTTGCTCGATCCGCAATATAATCGGCCAGCTGACATTGCCCGCATGGTTATGAAGCGGTGGACTGGATGGTGGGATGACATTCCGTCGCATTTCGCACCGATGGTGTTTGAAAAAGAAGCGGCGGAAGCAGTCACGCTGGCGGGCGGTGTCGATGCGCTAGATAGGCGCGCGCGCGCGCTGATGAATGAAGATCCTCTGCTTGCAGCGCGGATTGCCGATTGGGCCTATTTTGGTGACGCCGAATCCAAGCAGGCAAAACAGCTTTTCATCGACGTATATATGGCTCGCATTAGCGAACCTGACATGCCGCTGCAGGAGGCAACGGTTTATCTTGCCGCGGCCTCTATGGCACGGGCTGAGCTTGAAAATATGAAAAAAGGGGAGTGATTGCATCGTGCGCGGACTAAAGGACAAAGTGGGAATTGTGGCAGGTGGCGGCCGCGGTATAGGTGCTGCAACAGCCCGCAGGCTATGCGACGAAGGCGCTAAGGTCGTGATTGGCGACATCATGGAGGATTGGGCCAAGGAAACTGCTCTCTTAATCACAAAAGCTGGTGGGACTGCGATCGGTGTACATCTTGATGGCACATCTGAAGAATTGCAGCACGCGATTGTCGCGCGCGCGGTCAGCGAATTTGGCGGGCTTAATTTCTTTCATTCCAACCTGGCAGGGGGGACGCAGGGCGACGTGAATGCGCTCGATTGCTCGATTGAAGTGCTCGAGAAATCCTTCGCGATAAACGCGAAGAGCCACTTCATTGCAACTCAAGCAGCGCTGCCGGTCATGCTGGAAAATGGAGGCGGCGCAATGATCTACACCAGTTCAGGGGCAGCGTCGGGCGGATCGCCGTGGCAGGTTGCATACCCAATGACGAAGAATGCGATCCATGCGCTTTCCCGCCATGTCGCGGCGAAATGGGGCAAGATGGGCATTCGCGCCAACGTCATTTGCCCGGGACTTGTGCTGACAGAGGCAGTCAAGCAGCACATGACCGAGGAACAGGTACAAATGGGCAAAAAGGCCGTGCCCCATGTCCGTCTTGGCCAACCCGAAGACATCGCAGCCATGGTCGCCTTTCTGGCCTCCGACGATGGCGCGTGGATCAATGGCCAAGTCTATCACGTCAATGGTGGCACCCAAATGCGCGATTGAACGTGCAAAGGATTTTAGAACGGAAACAATTTCATGATTGCAAGCACTAGTGGTCCGTCTCCCGTGATACGGCAGTCAAATCCCTGGCTTGTGCTGGGTGTCTTCTTGCTCATCTATATTTTCAATTATGCGGATCGTTACCTGATTTCAGGACTGGTCGATCCAATCAAAGCCGAATTTGGCGTTGGTGACCAGTTTATGGGTCTTTTGATGGGGCCAGCGTTTGCGGTGCTCTATACCACGGCGGGAATTCCGATCGCGCGGCTTGCTGACCGATCATCTCGCATCAATATTATCTGTATAGGTTGTCTGATCTGGAGTGTTTTTACAGGGCTTTCTGGCCTTGCCGTGGACGCCTGGACGCTTGCCTTGGCGCGTGTGGGCGTTGGAGTGGGCGAAGCGGCATTTGTCGCACCCGCTTACTCGGTGCTATCGGATTATTTCAAACCGGAAAAGCGCGGAATCGCTTTTGCGACATTGGGCCTGGCTGTTTATTTTGGCCAAATCACCGGATATTCTGCCGGACCTGCGATAGCCGATGCATATAACTGGAGGATGGCATTTTATGTCATGGCTGTTCCTGGTATTGTTCTGTCGGCTATTGCTTGGTTGCTCATAAGGGAGCCCGTTCGCAACCACGTTACAACGACGATCAACCAGCTTCCTTTGCTACCCTTAATGCGTCGTCTATCTCGCGCCCGAGCCTTTGTTTTTATGATGCTGGGGATGGGACTGGCAACCCTGTCCGGCGTTGGCTTTGGATTTTGGGGACCGACGCTTTTCCACCGTTTATATGATGTCCCCCTCCCGCAAGCGAGCAGTGCCTTTGGGCTATATTTCGGTATAGCGGGGCTGACGGGTACCCTGCTATTCGGCTATGTTGCCGACAAAGTAGCAAAAGGAGGCCTTCACAGACCGCTGATCTTGGCTGCCGCAGCGATGTTGGCGGCATCGGTTTGTATTTTACTGGTGACATGGAGCGACAGTTTTTTCGTAGCAAAAATGCTGGCAATTCCGTCTGGACTGCTTGGCGGAGGCTGGGCAGTCGGTATTATGGCTTCGCTTCAATATTTGCTGCCAGATCGTTTTCGCGCCACGGGGACTGCATTATTCATAATGGTAACCACACTGCTCGGCTTCGTGGTCGGCCCATGGGCAGTGGGTGCGCTTAGTGAATGGTTCGGCGAAGGCAGCTTATCGTTGCGCTATGCCCTTTCCGTCATCATCCCAACGGGAATTGTCGGAGCATTGCTTGCATTCCTTGGTGTGCGTCATCTTGAGGCGGATAGGGTCGCTTTGGCAGATGAGGAAGCTGCGCACGATGGTCAGTAGTTCATCATTTTTATACAATAGCATCAGCAAATATTACGCAAATCATGCCTGCATGCAGATTTTAGGCCCATTCACACGTTCGGCAGAGTTGATTCTGGAATGAAAATGAAACAAAGGTCTGCAATGACTGAAAAATTTGAAATTGATGACATCGACAAATCGATCATCGGTGAGCTGCGAAAGAATGGGCGGGCCACCAATCAGCAGATAGCCGACCATCTGAAATTGACCGCAGCGACCGTTTCAACGCGGATCAAGCGGCTCGAAAAGGCTAATAAATTACGCATTGTTGCGGTTTCAGATTTCAGGGCGCACGGATATAATGTGCTGCTTGAAATTGCGATCGAAGTTGATGGTCGTCCCGCTTCGCAAGTCGCTAACGAACTTGCAAAATTGCCAGAGGTTTTTGCGGTCCATCTTGTAACCGGACGCTATGACATCGACTTGCTGGTAGCGTTGCGCGAATTCAACGATTTGCAAGACTTTTTGTTGAAGAAACTGTCGGGCATTAACGGCATTCATTCAATGGTCCCAGCGATCGCCGTCGACGTGATTAAATATAAATTCGACATCGCGCCAATCACGTCAAAGGATGGTTTATGACGACTCCGGTGCTAGACGAGCTGGACATGCAGCTAATCGATATTCTGTCGCATGATGCGCGACTTTCAAACCGTAAAATTGCTAACGAGCTTGGTGTAACCGAAGGAACCGTGCGCGGACGGATAAAGAAGCTGCAGCAAGAAAGGCTTATCGCATTTACAGCGATTACCAGTCCGGATTTGGAAAATGAGGTTACACTCGCCTTTATTGGTGTGCAGACCGACATTGAGAATATGCAGCGCATTGGAGTAGAGATTGCAGAAATCCCGGGCATTACCGGTACCTTGATAACGATGGGGCGTTTCAACATATTGGCGATTTGCTTGTTTGAAAATCTGAACCAGCTGTATCACATCGCGTCGGAGCAGATCCTTGCCCTACCTGGCGTTCACCATGTCGAAACTTCGATCGCCGTAAAAACCCTAAAATATAATAGCCGGATCGTCCGGATCACTGAGACCGACTATGCCGAGTTGATGGATAGTGATGCGTAAAAAGTGAATTCATAAAATACGCATAAAGCTATATTATTCGCTTTTTATATCTTAAAATCGAATAATTCTTGCCAATATATTGCGCTTGATGTACATTCCTCCGCACCTGTTGATCTGGAGAGCAATGATGGCGACTACGGCAGACTATAAACTCGGCGAACATACCTATCCGCGCGGTTGGTTCATGATTGCAGGATCGAACGAAGTAACCACGACACCATTGGCCGTGCGCTATTTCGGCGAGGATATGGTGCTGTATCGCGGCCATAGCGGGCGGGTTTTTCTTGTCGAAGCTTACTGCCCGCATATGGGAACCCATCTGGCGAAAAATACGACCTCTTACGTGGTGCGAGATCATAATCATGTCGAAGGCGATAATATCCGTTGCCCCTATCATGCATGGCGTTTTGGCCCTGATGGCCAGTGCAACGACATTCCTTATTCGCCCGGACCTATTCCAAAAAAAGCATGTTTGAAAAACTGGGCAGTCACTGAAAGGGCCGGCTGCCTGTGGATCTGGCATGATGCAGAAGGGGGTGAGCCCGATTATGAATTGCCGGCGTTTGAAAATTACGATGCGCCAAGCTGGGTCAACTGGAATATTCGAATGGTTGGGCAGCTCGACAGCCACCCGCAAGAAATCGTCGATAATATTGCCGATAAAGGTCATCTGATTCCGGTGCACGGCAGCGAGAATTTAGAAATTTTTGAAAGCCGCTTCGATAATCATGTTTGCTGGCAAATCTTGAAGGCAGGGCATCGCACGCTGAGCAGCAAGGAAGAAGGGATGACCAACGACACCTGGTACACCGGTCCTGCCATATTGCAATCTACGATGGAGGGTGACTATCCATCACACATGTTGATAACGCATACGCCCGTCGAAGACGGCGTGGTTAAGGTATGGTATGGTCTGCTCGTCAAAGCGCCAAACGAAACGCCGACGGTTGATGATCTTGCGGTTGCGAGCGCATATGAAGAAGCAGGAGCAGAAGCTTTCGCTCAGGATTTTGAAATTTGGGGCAATAAGCGCCCTTGCATTCACCCAATGATGGTTAAGGGCGATGGTCCCTTTGATAAGGTTCGCATTTGGTACAAGCAATTCTTCAACGACCGCGCGCGTGCGAGTGAATATCAAGCGCGTGTTAACGGCCATTATATTGCGCGCGGAACGTCTCGCGATCCTTGGGAAGATGCAGCTTAAACTTTTACTGCAATACTCACCGCAAGAGCCGCTTTATGACATTATCCGAGCCAGTTGACCTTCAAGAATTTCGCTCCGCCCTTGGTTCCTTTGCCACGGGCGTAACCGTCGTTACGACTGCGACGGAGGATGAAATTCCTGTGGGTGTGACCGCCAGCAGTTTTAACTCGGTTTCGCTCGATCCGCCTTTGGTACTGTGGTCGCTGGCCAAAAAGTCTATGTCGCTAGGTGCGTTTCGAGATAGTGGGCATTTTGCGGTTCATATATTATCCTTTGCGCAAGAAGACTTATCGAACAGTTTTGCCAAATCTGGTGCCGACAAATTTGGTGAAGTAGATTGGTGCCCCGGGCAGCTCGGCTCACCCATATTAGGTGAATTTGCGGCTAAATTTGAATGTCGCACCCTCCATCAATATGAAGGCGGTGATCACATCATTTTTGTGGGACAAGTCGTCGCTTTCGAAAAGCGAGATCACGCACCGTTAGTATTTCACGGCGGCAAATATGCCGAGGCCCGTCCGCGCATTAAACAGGATGGAGTGCCAACCGTCGAGCCTGAGGAAGGACGATTTACAGATGACTTTTTCCTATACCTATTATCTCGCGCGCATTTCCAAACATCTGCTGTGACACGCCGGAAAACCGAAGAATTTGGCTTAAGCCAGTCAGATTATCTAACGATCACGCTGTTAGGCATGAGCGCACCTTTGGCCGATACAGATATTTGTGAACGCCTAGCGCATACCGGCCATGCCCCATCACAGGATAGCATAAAGTCTCTGCTCGAACGCAAACTAATTGAACGGCATGATAACGGACTGGTCCTAACAGGGACAGGGCGAACCATGTTCATCGAAACACTTTCAGTTTCAAAAGCGTTCGAAGACGATCTGCTTGACAATTTTCCGGCAGGCGAAATCGCGGAAATGAAGCACGTGTTGAAGCGTATCATTCAGTTGACAGGTAACAATATTCCTGAACTCTGGAATTAAGTTGTGTTCACATTCCCGCCGTTGTTGTTGCGCACAGGCGCTAGTGAAGCAAGGGGCTGCATAGCATAGCCTCCGGCTAATGGCTTTTCCGGGCCTTCGCAAACTCGCGGTCGGATGACACGAACCGTTCGAGCATGGGCGGAACAATGCGCTCGACAGCAGGCGCACCTTTTGCCTCGCCGCCGTTGATCGCAACGGCATAAGCGATAAGTTCGCGATGCAGCCGCGCCGATAAGTTCGACCGTCACGCGACCGGCTTCTCGTCGGCCAAATCGGCAAGTTTCAACCGGGTCATTGCCCGCCTCCCGATGGCGACAGTATCAAATCCCGCGTTACGATCACGCGTACCGGAAAGCCGGGTCGGATAGTGAGGGTCGGCCGGACATTCAATTCTCGGCTCACGATCTGCTCGCCCGCGCGGTTGATGCTGTCTTGGCTGCCGCGCCGCAGCGCGCGAACGAGATTGCCGTCATCGCCCGATCCCAGCTCCGCGCCGACACCAAGCACGGTCGAAACCAGCGCCGCCTTGATGACGCTGCCCCAATGATAATCGGTGCGATCCTGCAATCCAGCAAACCCGCGCGGGTCGGCACCGGGCTGGCGTTCGAGCGTGATCGAACGCCCATCGGGCAGGATCAGCCGGTTCCAAGCGAGCAGCACCCGGCTTTGCCCGAACGCGACATCGGCGTCATAGTCGCCGATCAGCCGCGAGCCTTGCGGGATCAGCAGAATGCGTCCGGTCGGGCTGTCATAAACATTCTGGGTCACTTGGGCGGTGATCTGGCCGGGCAGGTCCGAGCGAATGCCGGTAATCAGTGCCGCCGGTATGATGCTCCCGGCTTGCAGGATATGCGGCGTCGGCAGGCGCGTTTAGCCGGTCGGGCGAAGCCGTGCGGCGGTCTGACGCGCGGTCGAGAAATGCGCGGCGGCTGTCGGTCTGTTGTGGCTGCTGCTGGCGACGGCGGAAGCCGGAGCATCTGCGCCGAGCGGAAGCGCAACGGTCGCGGGTGCGCTGCCACCGCCACCGCCGCCGAAGAACACTCGGGCCTGACGCGCGGAATCGCGCTCCTGTTCGAGCCGCTGCCTTGCTGCTTCGCGTTCCTGCTCGGCACGTTGCAGGGCGGCAAGTTCGGGCGATTGCGGCGGCGTTGTGCCAATGGGCGGCATCGCTGCAATCGCGCCCTTGTTCTGCGCATCAAGGATCGGCTTGCCGAGGTCGCCGGGAAGCGGCGCCCCGAGCTTGGGCACCTGGCCGTAATCCTTGGGCGCGTTCGCCAGACTGTCTGCAGCGTTCCGGCTGTCGGTGTTGTAGAGTTCCTCTGCCTTCTTCTGGCCTTCGGGTCTGAGGGCATAGATTAAAGCTCCGCCGACAAACGCCGTGGCAACGGCGGTTGCGATCCCGATAGCCTTGCGCGACAGGCGCATGACCTTGGGTGGGTCGCTGCGCAGATTGACCGCTGCTTGCGGGTCGCCGGTCGGGCGTTGGGGTTCGGCTTCGGCTTCGGCTTGGGGTTCGTCGGTCACGACATTGCCCTCCGCCGGTTAGCGCGGATGCGGACGCGCTGTTCGATTTGCGGTCGCCGATCCGAAGTTCGGCTTCGGCGAACAGCCGATCAACGAGCATGTATCGCCCTGAAACGCGGTAGTTGACCAGTTCGGCGGCACCCCCTGCACCGATCACGAACAAAGGCGGCATCTCGCCTTGGGCGATGCTTTCCGGGAAACTCGATATAGACCCGCACGCCATCATCGAACGCGCGCACCGGTCGCCAGTCGGGCTTGTCGCCCGAAAAGCTGTAGCCAAAGTTGAGCTGATTGAGCGCGATACCCGCAGCAATTGGTGCATTGCGCGCTTCGGCCTCACGCGCCCGGTGCAAGGCGATCAGCTCGTCTTGCGGGTAGGTCCAGGATACCGACGCCATATAAGTCGATGGCGTGGCGCGCAGTTCGAGATGATAGGTGCGCCTGTCGGTGTTGATGACGAGGTTGGTGGCGATGTCGGCGCGGGTCGGTTTGACCAGAATATGGACGCGCGCAAGCGCTCCTGTCCCGCTCACGGTATCGCCGATCATCCAGCGCACCGTGTCGCCCGATGCGACCGGACCCGGCCCGACCAGTTGCTCGCCTTCCTGCAGCGCGATGTCGGTGACCTGACCGGGGGCTGCATAGACCTGATAGAGCGCGCCCTGCGTATAGGGATATTGCTGGATCGCGTTGACGAACCCTGCGCGGTCAGGCTGGATACGTGCGGCCTCATTTGCCGCTCCCACCCGATCCCTGGGAGCAGGGGGACTCCGGGTCGGGCGGGAGCGGCTCGCGGCGGGGGGAGGGAGGCGCCGCGAAGCTGGTTTGAGTTGGCCGGGAAGTGGGAGCGGCACGGGGACCGCAATGATTTGGGGAGTTTGAATGTCCGCGTGAATTTCGGTCTGGGGCCGAAGCACTGCCCGGCTGCGCCGCTGCGAAGTCGGGCAGGATCAGTGCGGTTACGGACAGCAGAGCGACGGCGCGCGCGAAGCGCGAATAGGGTTGGTGCATTTTCATGATGGCAATTCCTTCGACCAGTTGATGGCATTGACGAACAGCCCGAGCGGGTTCTTGCGCAGGGCATCGGGGTTGCGTGGGGGCTGGACGGTGATGGTGAGGATCGCAGTCCAGCGGCTGGTTTCGGCCAAGCTGCCGTCGCGGTAGCGCCGCTCGGCCCAGGCGACGCGGAAGCTCGATGGCGACGCGCGGATCACGCTGGTCACATCGACCGCGACCTGTTCGCGGCCCACCTGCGCAGAACGGATCATTGTTTCGCGCATAGTCGTTGAGCGCAAGCGCACCCTTGTCGGTGGTGAACTCATAGGCGCGCAGCCAGTTCTGCCGGACGATGATGGCATCATCAGGGATTGCCCGCACCTGCTCGATGAAGCGCGCGAGGTGGAACGCGATTTGCGGATCGGTCGGCTGATAGTCGGCATTGGCGGGGGCGACGGCCTGTGCTTCGCCAAGCCTGTCGACTTGCACCACCCAGGGAACGATGCTGCCGCGCGCACCCTGCCAGATGATGCCACCGGCCAGCACGGTCGAAAGCCCGAGCGCGCCGAAACAGGCCAATCGCCAGTTCTTTGCTTGCACCCGCGCCGAACCGATGCGGTCGTCCCAGACCTGGGCTGCGCGCTGATAGGGTGTTTCGGGAACCGGGGTTTTGCCGTAGCGGATAGAGGGGCGCCTAAACATGGGGATCAGTCCTTTTCGCTAGTGTCGATGGAAGCGCCGCTGCCGTGGCTGTCACCGGCGCGCAGGGTGTGGGCGCCGACGCTGGCGCTATGCGCGAGCGTCTGGCGGTCCTTGATGGCCTTGGCCCATGCGGGCTGGCCGTTATTGCCAGCGTCGGACGCTGGCGGCGGAGCATTTGGCGCGGGAATGATCTTGCCGCCGGTGTTGCCAATCGCGTTGCGGCTGCCTTCGCGGAAACTGGACTTCAGCGAATCCGCGGCATCGCGGAGCGGCGAAGTCGCAGCGCCCGCCGCCGCCTGTCCGACTGCACCCAATCCTGACGCGACAGCGGGCGCACCCGACTTGCCAGCCGAACCCAAAGCATAGGCCATGGTCGCGCCGCCCGCCGCGCGTGAAGTGCCGTGCGCGGCACCCGATGCCGCCGAGGCCACCGCACCGCCTGCCATCTTGGTGGCAGCGGCAGCACCAACCGCCATCCCGCCTGCGGCAAGCGCGGTGCCAGCGGCGGCCCCTGCACCAAGTTGCGGTCCGCCTGCGACGATACCATTGGCAATGCCGGGGCCGAAAATGCCGAGGCCGAGCAAGGCCAGGCTCGCCAGCACGATCGCCAGCGCATCCTCGATGGTCGGTTCGCCGGTAATCGCGCTGGTGAACTCGCCAAATATGGTCGAGCCGATGCCGACGATCACCGCGAGCACCAGAACCTTGATGCCAGAGGAAACGACGTTGCCAAGCACCCGCTCGGCCATGAACGCGGTCTTGCCGAACAATCCGAACGGAATGAGCACGAAGCCGCAGAGCGTCGTCAGCTTGAACTCGATCAGCGTCACAAACAGCTGGATCGCCAGGATGAAGAAGGCGATGATAACGATTGCCCAGGCAATCAGCAGTATGATGATCTGCAGGAAATTCTCGAAAAAGCTGACAAAACCCATCAGTTCCGAGATCGCTTCGATCAACGGACGCGCGGCATCGAGTCCGACTTGCGCGACCCGCCCGGGTTGCAGCAGTTCGGCAGCGGTAAAGCCGGTGCCGCTGGCCTTGAGACCAAGTCCGGCAAAGCTCTCGAACACGATCCGCGCAAGCGCGTTCCAGTTGCCGATAATGTAGGCGAATACGCCGACGAACAGCGTCTTTTTGACAAGGCGGGCAATGATGTCCTCATTCTCGCCCCAGGCCCAGAACAAAGCAGCAAGCGTCACGTCGATGACGATCAATGTGGTTGCAACGAACGCCACTTCGCCCGACAACAGCCCGAAGCCGCTGTCGATGTAACGCGAGAAGACGTCCAGAAACCGATCGACAACGCCGGTGCCACCCATGTCATTGATCCTTTGCTGTTGGGGCCGGAACGGGCGGCGCGATGTCATCGCCGGCTCGATTGCCGGTGCGTCCGCCACAGCATTGTCGCCGGATGCCCCAAGGAACCGCCGCCGCTTTTCGGTCCAAGCGGCGCGGCAATCGGGCGAAGACAAAGCCAGCTCACCCATTTCGTTGCAGGCTTTGAGCTGCGCCGGGAGCGGGTCGCCATCTGGTTCCCAGACGGTGATCGTTTCAGGACGCGCGGCCTCCGGCCCTTCGCGCAAAGTCAGGGCGGTCATGGTCAGCGCGATGGCGACAAACGCCACCGCCCCGACGCGCGCGAAGAGCTTGGTGTCCATGCGCTTAGTTCCGGAACATCTGCGCGTTGGCGGGAACGTAACCGCGTCCCGGTGCCAAGAACCGGCGGAGCTGTTCGCGCGCCTGCGCTTTGGCTGCGGCTGCGCTGGCGCTGTCCAATGCCTGCGCGCGGCCTTGCGCTGCAACCACGGCGGTCAGATCGGCAAGCTGCTGCGATTGCAAAGCGAGCAACTGGTTTCCGGCCTGGGCTGCTTGCAAGGCTCCTGTCGCTGACTGGCTGGCAGTCACTAGGCTGGTGACCGCCCCGCGCGCGCCATCGATATTGGCAACCGCACCGGCCTGAACCTTCAGCGCATCTTCGAAGGCGGCAACGCTGGTTTTCCAGCGATCCTCGGCACCTGTGACCATCGCGCGTTGCGAGGCGGTCAGGTCGATATTCTTGTATTGCGCGCCGAACTGGGTCTCGATCTGCTGCACGTCATAGGCCATGCGTTGGGCTTGGCGGAGCAAGGTCTGGGTCTGCTGGATTTGCTGCTGCAAGGGCTGGAGGATATTCAGCGGCAGCGTGGTCAGATTGCGCGCTTCGTTGACCAGCGAGGTCGCTTGGTTCTGAAGCTGCCGGATCTGGTTGTTGATCTGCTCGAGCGTGCGCGCAGCGGTCAGGATGTTCTGCGAATAGTTTGTCGGATCGTAAACGATGCCGCCAAACTGGGCGTGGGCTGGCGTCGCGACCAAAACGGTCGTGGCGATGGGCAGCAGTGCAGCGGTTGCGGCAAGCAGGTGGGACAGGGGACGTTTCACTTTACATACTCCTCTTCTTGGGGGGCGGGGGAAATGGGATCGGGCAGGAGCGACGCGGCCCAATCGAGGCCGCGATGGCGCAGCCATTCGCGCGCGAAGTTTTCGCGGCCATGCGTTCGATCAGTTCGGCAATGGCGAGTTGGTCGGTCTTGGATGACGCGGCGGTGAAGGCGAGCGCGACTTCGCCAAGCCCCAGCTCGAACAGCCGGTTGCCGCGTCGCGATTGGCAATAATAGTCGCGCTTTGGGGTCGCCCGGCTCAGTATCTCGATTTGCCGGTCGTTGAGGCCAAAGCGGCGGTAGATCGCCAATATCTGCGGTTCAACCGCGCGCTCATTGGGCAGGAATATCCGCGTCGGGCAGCTTTCGATGATGGCAGGCGCGATTGGCGATGTTTCGATGTCGGCAAGGCTTTGGGTCGCAAACACCACGCTCGCATTCTTCTTGCGCAGCGTTTTGAGCCATTCGCGCAATTGCGCGGCAAACGCCGGACTGTCGAGCACGAGCCAGCCCTCGTCGATGATGATCAAAGTCGGCGAACCGTCGAGCCGCCCTTCGATGCGGTGAAACAGATAGGAGAGCACAGCGGGTGCTGCCGCCGATCCGGTCAGCCCCTCGGTCTCGAACGCCTGAACCGGAGAATTGCCCAGATGTTCGGCCTCGGCATCAAGCAACCGTCCGAACGGCCCGCCGATGCAATAGGGGCCGAGCGCCTGTTTGAGTTCGTGGCGCTGGAGCAGCACGGCAAGGCCGGTCAGCGTCCGTTCGGCGACCGGCGCTGTCGAAAGCGAAGTCAGCGCCGACCAAAGATGTTCCTTGGCGGCGGGATCGAGCGCGACGCCTTCGGATGCAAGGATCGCACCCAGCCATTCCGACGCCCAATTGCGCTCGGCGGGTTCGTCGATGCGGGCGAGCGGCTGCAGATAGACCGATCCCGCACTGTCGTCGGAAAGGCTGCTGCCAAGGTCTTGCCAGTCGCCGCCCATTGCGAGCGCCGCCGCGCGGATCGAGCCGCCGAAATCGAAAGCGAATATTTGTGCCTTGCTCGTAGCGCCGGAACTGCATTGCCATCAAAGCGAGCAGTACCGATTTGCCCGCCCCGGTCGGACCGACGATCAGCGTATGGCCGACATCGCCGACATGCAGCGAAAACCGGAACGGGGTCGAGCCTTCGGTCTTGCCGAAGAGCAGCGGGGGACTTTGCAAATGCTCGTCCCGTTCCGGCCCGGCCCACACGGCGGAGAGGGGGATCATGTGGGCGAGGTTGATGGTTGAGATCGGTGGTGTCCGGACGTTGGCGTAGAGGTGTCCGGGGAGCGAACCCAACCACGCCTCAATGGCGTTCATGCCTTCGGCGATCACGGTGAAGTCGCGGCCCTGTATGACCTTTTCGACCAGCCGGAGTTTCTCCGCCGCAAGCGCGGGATCGGCATCCCATACCGTCACCGTCGCGGTGACATAGGCTTGGCCGACATGATCGGCACCCAGCTCCTGCAACGCCGCATCGGCATCGGCGGCCTTGTTGGTGGCATCGCTGTCCATCAGCACCGACGCCTCGTTGGTCATCACTTCCTTGACGATGGCGGCGAGTGATTTGCGCTTGGCGAACCATTGCCGCCTGATCTTGCCGAGCAATCTGGTCGCGTCGGTCTTGTCGAGCATGATCGCGCGGGTGGACCAGCGATAAGGAAAGGCGAGCCGGTTCATCTCGTCGAGCAGGCCGGGAAAGGTCGCCGACGGAAAACCGATTACGGTCAGCGTGCGCAGATGCGCGTTTCCGAGCCGGGGTTCGAGCCCGCCGACCAACGCTTCGTCGGCGAGCAGAGCGTCCAGGTGCATCGGCGTTTCAGGAACGCGGACCCGCTGTGTCTTGGTCGAAACGGTCGAATGCAGGTATGTCAGCGTTTCGCCGTCATCCAGCCAGGCAATCTCGGGAACGAAGCCTTCGAGCAACTGCAACAGTCGGTCGGTGCGGTCGGTGAAGGTCGCTAGCAGTTCGTGCGGATTTACGCCGCTCTTGCTCTTGCCCTCATACAGCCAGGTCTCGGCGCGTGCCGCGTCCTCGGCGGGCGGCATCCAGACGAGTGTGAAATAATATCGGCTCTCGAAATGCGCGCCTTCCTCGGCGAACTGGGCCGCGCGTTCGCGCTCGACCAACGCTGACGCTGGATCGGGAAACGCGCTTGCCGGATAATCCTGCGCCGTCAGCCGCGCCGCTTCGACGAAAATCGCCCAGCCAGACCCCAGCCGCCGCAGCGCGCTGTTGAGTCGTGCCGTCACCGAAACCAGCTCGGCAGGCGTGGCAGAATCCAAGTCCGGCCCGCGAAAGCGTGCGCTCCGCTGGAAGCTGCCGTCCTTGTTCAGAACCACACCCGGCGCGACCAAAGCCGCCCAGGGCAAGAAGTCGGCAAGCCGGTCGGCCTTGTTCCGATATTCGCGTAAAGACATCATCGCCGCCGACCTCACACGTTCAAGAAATTGGGAAAGCGCATATGCCGCCGCGCGACGTCCACGAACTGCGGATCGCGCTTGGCTGCCCAGACTGCGATCACATGGCCGATGGCCCAGATGACGATCCCGGCGATCCATAGCCGCAGACCCAGCCCGATTGCGCCCGCGAACGTTGCATTGAGGATGGCAAGGCCGCGCGGTGCGCCGCCCAACAAGATATGCTCGGTCAGCGCCCGGTGGACCGGAACATGATAGCCGGGGATCGTTTCGGCAGGTTCCATCAGACCAGCGCTCCGCCACCAAAGGAGAAGAAGGACAGGAAGAAGGAACTCGCAGCAAAGGCGATCGACAGCCCGAAGACGATCTGGATGAGCTTCCGAAACCCGCCCGCGGTATCGCCAAACGCGAGCGTCAGGCCGGTGGCGATGATGATGATCACCGCCATGATCTTGGCGACCGGGCCTTGAATGGATTCGAGGATCGATTGAAGCGGCGCTTCCCATGGCATCGACGATCCCGCCGCATGGGCCGGGGTCGATACCGCGACGGCGACAAATGCACCCAGTGCAATTGTGGAAGCGCGGTCACGCAGACGGGACAGGGTATTGGTCATTGGGAGGTTCCTTGTGTTTGGAGAGAAAGGGGGAGAGGGCGTAATCGCCCGAAGCGGACAGCCCATCGACGCGGACCAGTTCGGACAGCCGCCGTCCGGTCCCGTCGCGGACAAGCACCGCGATAACGTTGATGGTCTCGGCGATAAGCGCGCGCGGCACCGTGACGACGGTTTCCTGAATCAGCTGTTCGAGCCGCCGCAACGTACCGAGCGCGGTTCCTGCATGGATCGTGCCGACGCCGCCCGGATGACCGGTCCCCCAGGCTTTGAGTAGATCGAGCGCTTCTGCGCCCCGGACTTCGCCAATCGGGATGCGGTCCGGGCGCAGGCGCAAGGCCGAACGCACAAGATCCGAAAGCGAGGCAACGCCATCCTTGGTGCGAAGAGCAACCAGGTTGGGCGCAGCACATTGCAGCTCACGCGTGTCTTCGATCAAGACGACACGATCCTGTGTCTTGGCTACTTCGGCGAGCAACGCGTTGGTGAGCGTGGTCTTGCCGGTCGAGGTGCCACCCGCGACTAGGATGTTGCGGCGGTCGGCAACCGCGTGAGCGAGCAGTTCGGCTTCACCTTGGGTCATGATCCCCGTCGCGACATAATCGCCCAGGGTGAACACCGCGACGGCGGGCTTGCGGATTGCAAAGCTTGGCGCGGCCACCACAGGCGGCAATAGCCCCTCGAACCGCTCGCCACCTTCGGGTAGTTCCGCAGAAACGCGCGGAGCAGCGCCATGCACCTCAGCCGCCACATGGTGCGCGACCAGCCGGATGATCCGCTCGCCATCGGCGGCAGACATTACCATGCCCGTTTCGGAAATTCCTTCACCCAGCCGGTCGATCCACAACCGGCCGTCGGGATTGAGCATCACCTCGATGACGACGGGATCATCAAGCCAGTCGGCAATCGCGCTTCCCAATGCCGTCCGCAGCATCCGCGCACCACGCGACGCACGTTCGGACCGGATCGGGATAACGCTCATAAGGGCCTCGCTTGAATGGGCCGGTCAGGATGCGACCGGCTAACGAGGCAGAGCAAAAGGGCAGGAATGTGGGTCGGCGCAACAGCAAAATTTGCAGAGCGAAGCGTCGCGCAGAGCCAGCAATGCTGGCGTAAGGCTATTAAGTTTTGGAGCACTTAGGTCTGCAAGTCGGTCAAGCTACTTCGCGAATCCCGTCAAGCCCTCAAGTCTGGAGTCGTCAACAGAGGGGGCGTTGGCGGGTTCTGATCTTTTTGTTGGAAGCTGCCTTTGGTTCATGCCTTGCTGCTGGCAGC
>CAWFCI010000018.1:0-89897 GCA_963814305.1 uncultured Alphaproteobacteria bacterium | reverse complement strand
GCACCTGCAAACAGCGGTCCGGTACAAACGCCCTGTTGGCGCGGTAAGCTGTCCTCCCGGCGCGCCAGCCGGCGACTCCTGCAGGCGACAGGGCCGTCCGGCTCGAATACCATATGGGAATAAAGCGGCGGGTCGGAGGGTTTGATCCGTAACACGCCGGTGACCTGCCTATGGACCAGTCCAGAACCGCATTGCCTGGTGTGTCTTCGGGCAGTCGGGCTGTTTTCAGTCCGACGCGCTCGGGCTGGTTGACAGTCTGTACCGTACGGCGCTGCGCCTGACACGTGCGCCGTCAGATGCCGAAGATCTCGTGCAGGAAACATATCTGAAAGCATTTCGCGCGGCGGATCGATTCGAGCCAGGCACCAACCTGCGGGCCTGGCTGTTTACCATCCTCCATAACACAGCCCGTAACCGCGCCCGCGACCTGGCGCGGCAGTGGGTGACGGTCGACAGCGAAGCCGTCGACCGGGCCGAGTCCGCTGCGCTGCTGCCGGGCAGCGCCGTGCCCGCGACGCCCGAGTCCGCGCTGATTGCCCAGACGCTGACCCCGGAGCTGCAGTCTGCCATCGACGAGCTCCCGGATGTCTTTCGACAGGCAGTCTGGCTACGAGACGTGGAAGAATTTTCGTATGCCGAAATTGCAGAAGTCCTGAACGTGCCGGTCGGCACGGTGATGTCGCGCATTTCGCGAGGTCGCCGCTTGCTCTTCGATCGCCTCCAATCGCTGAGAACGAGCCATGCATGAATGTTCACGAATCGACCGCTCGTGACGCCCTTCGTCGACGGCGAGCTGTCGGGGGCCGACGCGGCGCTGGTCACAGCCCACATCGCGCAGTTGTGCCCTGCTACTCGAAGGTGTCATCGGAACGGTCGATTCGTGCCCTGTTCGGCGCCAGACGAGCCCAGTTGTGCGACCGCCGCGCGCCGGGATCTCTCAAGTCGCGTTGTGCGACGCTCGCCACGGTCGCGTCGCCAACCACCATATCGCCGCCAGTCCCGTTGCCGGTCTCCCGCGTCCCGTCACGGTTCAACTGGGTTCGGCCGCTGGCGATGGCTGCATCGCTTCTGCTGGTGGTTGGAACGCTCGTCTTCGTTGCGACCAAGCAGTCCACACGGCTCCTGGCCGCTGAGCTTGCCGTTGATCACGAGAAGTGCTTCGCCCTCAACCGCGTGCTGACACGAATCATTCCCCGCAGGTGGTCCAGTCGTCGATGTCGAGCCGGTTCGGATGGCCGATGCGGCTTCCCGACCTGTCGGCGCATCAGGATGTCTCGGTCGTCGGATCGCGTCCGTGTCTCTATGGCGAGGGTATGGCCGCTCACTTGATGTTCGAACACGATGGTGAGCCGGTTTCGCTGTTCATGCTGCCGCACGAAACCAGACGAGCGCAGATTGTCGACGTGCTCGGGCATCAGTGCCGGATCTGGTCGCGTGGTGATCGGACGTTCGTGCTCGTCGCGCGTCAGTCACGCGTGCCGCTCGACACGATGGCGTCGATGTTCGAGTCGGCGTTCGAGTAATCTGGCCGCCGTAACAGGTTTTTGGCCTTTGGCCGTTCAGGAGAAGTACATGCAGATTCGCTGGGCCATTGCGACGCTCGCTGTCATCGCACTCGCGGCCGTCACCATTACGACGCAGATGCCATGGTTGACGCAATCGCATCCGGAGATGGTGCGGGCGACAAACGGGCTGCCAAGCGACAATAGCGCGCCAACCTTCTTGTCGTGCCCCGTCGATGCGAAGCCCGCCAACATGGAATTCACGATGAAAGACGTCGAAGGGCGCGACGTGTCGCTGGCGAGTTTCAAAGGCAAAGTTGTGCTGATCGATTTCTGGGCAACCTGGTGCGGCCCCTGCAAGGTCGAGATTCCGCACTTCATCGAGTTCCAGAATAAGTCGGCAGCAAAGGGCTGCAGATTGTCGGCATTTCGGTTGACGACCCGGTAGACAAGCTGGCGCCGTACATCAAAGAGATGGGCATGAACTATCCGGTGCTGCAGGGCCTCGGGCACGACGAGGTACAGGATGCCTACGGTCCGATTCTCGGCATTCCGGTCAGCGTCCTGATTTCGCGTGACGGAAAAATCTGTGCGACTCACACCGGCCTCACCGGGAAAGACGTGTTCGAACAGGAAATCGCCGCGCTCTTGTGAGGGCGCGGGCCTGCGCGCCGCCTGGTCGACACCCCACCGGAACCTGCCTGGTAACGCCTGATTGCGCGCCGCCTCGCGATGCCCTGCGCAGCCCGTGCCGTACTGCTATGATGAAACCTGGATGCTGAAAGGGTTCACCCACGCCCGGCTCGCTTGCGGCTGCCGCATCGGATTTCGCGAAGGCGTCGAAGGGAGTCCGGTCACCGTCGTCATCGACGAGAAGTCTCCGGGCTGCCCGCTCACGCTGCACGTGCGCGATCTGCCGCTCTACGACCATCGCGAGGCACTGCGGCCGTCGACCCGGCTTGGCCCACCTGAAGAAGAAGAGTACGAAGAGGAAGGGTAGCCGCCTGCCGCCGCCCGTCGCCTGACCGCGACATGACACTGCTTCATACAGACGATCTTCTGGCTCGTCCAGGCATCGGCCCTGCTCGCCTTCGTCGTTCCCTCCGACCGGCGCGCTGATCGCCCTATTCGCCGCCTCCCACTTCATTCGCGCTATCGGCCTCACCCTCGCATTTCATCGCTACTTCGCGCACCGCGCATTTCAGATGAATCGCGTCGCCCGGTTCGTCTGGGCGTTCATCGGAACCGCCGCCATGCAGAAGGGCCCGCTGTGGTGGGCCGGCCACCACGTCAACCATCATCGCTTCGCCGATCGCGATGGCGACCCGCACAGCCCGATGGTCAGCGGTTTCTATTACGCGCACATCGGCTGGTTCCTCAACGACACGAAGCACGAACGCTCGAGGCCAACAACCCCGTCATTCGCGATTTCTCGAAGTTCTGGGAAATCCGTTGGCTGAGCACGTATTCTTCGTGCCGCCAGTCATGCTGGCCGTGGCGATGTATCTCTTGGCGGTTTCCCCTGGCTGGTCTGGGGTTTCTGCGTGCCGACAGTCACGCTGGCCCACGCCACCTTCGCCATCAACACCATCAACCACCTCTTTGGCTCCCGCCGATTCGACACCATCGACGAATCACGGAACAACCCGATCACCGCGGTGTTTGCGGTGGGTGAAGGCTGGCACAACAACCATCACCGCTATCAGCGCTCGGCAAGGAACGGTTTCTACTGGTGGGAATTCGACCCGACGTGGTACGTGATCCGGTTGATGCAGGCTGTCGGCCTCGCGTGGAACGTGCAGCCGGTGCCTGAACGGATCTATCGGAAGCCCGCGCCACCAAGGCGCGGCGCAAAGCGAATCCATCGATGAGCGTCATTCAGGAGAGCGGCCCCGTCGGTCTCGAACTCGCCGAAGACATCGACTGAGTCAGCGACTGACTCACGGACCAACGGTCAGTGCTGGCACGCGGTCGTGCGAGCGCGCAACGACGGTCAGCAGCCCTCAGGGCCGCATGCGTATGGCGCGCTGCGCTGCTTCATTTGCTGACTTTGAACGCCAGCAGCTCCCCTGGGTGCCCAGCGCCCCCAATTGCCACCACGAGATATTGCGTCCCGTTCACGGCGTAGCTCATAGGACTGCCGCTCTGTGGGGCGGGCATGTAGACTGCGCCGACTTCGGCGCCAGTGGCCTTGTCGAAGGCGCGCAGCATGGCCCCACGCTGCCCGTTCGGCGTTGGCCCGAAGTTGCTCTCGCCAGCCACGAGCAAGCGTCTTGGTGACCAGGGTGCCAGAGTTGTTGCCCGGGCGCCCGAGTGGCGGCAAGTTCAGACCCTTTCAATGCAGGGTGATTGCGGATGCTGTTGGGCGTCGCACCGAACGGCACCCGCCATCGAAATCGCCTCGTGTCCAGATCGATCGCCGTGATGCGGCTGTAGGGCGGCTTGACCAATGGCAGTCCCTGCACCGTCAGAGCCGCCGCCTTTGCCCGGGCGCCGCGGCGCGCCGCCGGTCGCCGGGCCGCGTCTGAGCCCGCACCGCCGGTGAGTCGCGCTCCAGACAGCACGGTTCCCTGAAAGTACGGCATCGTCGAACGTCCGGCCGGAGCCGGCATCAGTCCCAGCGTGGCGACCGCCGTCTGCGAGGCGACATACACCGTGTGCGTTTCCGGATCGTAAGAGCCCCCCGGCCAGTTCGATGCTGCTGCCTGCGCTCCCATGGTCAGTGTCGCGATCGGACCTTCCTGCCGGCTGACTGACGGCGGCGTGAACATCGGGCCGAGCCGGTAGCGCGACACGAGCTTCACGGCTTCGGCGCGCAGCTCCGGCGTGAAGTCGATCAGGTCGTCGACCGAGAGTCCTTGGCCGTCGTAGGCCGGCGGCCTGGTCGGGAACGGCTGCGTCGGCGAATACCACTCGCCCGGCGTGTCGCCTTTCGGGACCGGCCGTTCCTCGATCGGCCAGATCGGCTCACCGGTCTCGCGGTTCGAGCACGTACAGAAAGGCCTGCTTGGTCGGCTGCGCGAGCGCCTTGACCGTGCGGCCGTTGACGGTGATGTCGGCGAGGATCGGCGGCGCACGGAATGTCCATGTCCCAGATGCCGTGGTGCACGAGCTGGTAGTGCCATTTGCGCTGCCCGGTCTTGCAGATCGACCGCGACGATGCTCTCGCTGAACAGGTTGTTGCCCGGACGGATACCCGCCGTAAGTAGTCGTGCGTCGGCAACTCGATTGGCAGATACGCCAGCCCAGCTCCTCGTCGGCGGACATCTGCGCCCACACGCCGGTGTTGCCCGTGTACGACGCCGAGTCCTTCGCCCACGTGTCGTTGCCGAACTCGCCGGGCCGTGGAATCGTGTGGAAGATCCACAGCCGCTTGCCGGTCCGCACGTCGAAGCCGCGGACGTATCCCTTGACGTTGCGTCTTGCTGCGCGGGATTCGCGCCGGTGTCGAACGCGGCGCCGACGATGACCACGTCCTTCGCCGACGAGCGGCGTGGCGTGCAGCCCGACGCGCGCCGTGTCCGAGATCGATCTGCTGATCGAAATCCTGCTTCGAGATCGACGATGCCGTTTCTGCCGAAGCCGCGAACGGGTCACCGGTCGTCGCGTCGAGCGCGACGAGCCGGTAGCCGGGCGTGACGTAGAGGATTCGCTCCTGCTTGCCGTCGGTCCAGTACGCCAGGCCGCGGCCCGACAGCTGTCGCGGCGCGGCCTCGCCGCGCGCACCTTCGTGCTCGCTGTGCATCCACAGCAGTTCGCCGGTCGCCGCGTCGAGCGCGACCACCGCCCGTCGCGTGCCAGCGGTCGAGTACACGACGCCGTTGACCATCAGCGGCGTCGACTCGAACTTGTACTCGGGGCGCGGGCCGAGACTGCTCGGTCTTGAACCGCCATGCGACCTCCAGCTTGTTGAAGTTGGCTGCGGTGATCTGATCGAGCGGCGAGTAGCGTGTGTTGGCCGAGATCGCCGCCGTAGGTGGGCCACTCGCCGCTGGCGGGCGCCCCATACTGTGCGTGCACGCCGGCCGCCAGCAGCAGACCGGCGGCCAACACCGTGAAACTCCATCGCGTCATCTGTTCCCTCCGAGTCCGGTCATTTCGCCAGGCGTCTGCGTGTGGCGCTGTGACCGGCGACATCCATGGCATGGGCCGGTGGCGTGCGCAATGTGACGCAAATGCAGGCGCGCCGCAATACCTTTGTTTGGGCAATCTCGCGATGACACGATGCTGTGGCCGCGTTGCTAGAAGCGGATGTCGGCGACCAGAGGCAGGTGATCGGAGGCGACCAGCGACAGGCGGGTGCGCTGGACCTGAATATGCGTGACCTCGAGCGGACCATCGTAATAGACGTGGTCGAGGTGGAGGATTGGAAACAACCCGGGATAGGTGCGCCGACGCCGCATGAACTGACTCAGGTCGACGCTCTTCAGCCGCGCGCTGAGGAGGGTAGTGGTCAGCCCGCGCATCCACTCGTTGAAATCGCCAAGGACGATCTTCGGTCCCGTCACATGGCGGTCCGAAACGAGCGTTGCGACGCGTTGCGCCTGATGGCGACGCTCGAGAATGGCCGTTCCAAGGTGGACGTTGTAGACGTGCAGTGTCTTGCCCGCCACGTCGACGTCCACTCGCTGCAGACCACGTTCCTCACACGTCTTCCACGACAAATCGTGTTGGGTGTGAAACGACACGGGGAAGCGGCTCAGTACCGACGTTGCCGAACTGGTGTCCGCGCAGCTGCCGCGTCGGCGCCATGATCCAGGCCATGCCGAGAGCCGCGCCAATCTGCTCGATGTGTCCGCCATCGTGAGGCCCGGCGCCGATCACCTCCTGGAGCGCGATGACGTCAGCGTCGATCTCCCTGAGCACTTCCGCGATACGCAACGGTCGAGTGCGTCGGTCCATGCCGCGCGAACGGTGGATGTTGTAGGTGACGATGCGGAGCGTCGTGCGGGGCGCGTGGGTCACTACGCTATGATAGACCGCTCGGTCGGGGCTCATCCCGAATCGGCCGCCGAAGGGACGCGCAACATGGCTCGCCTCAAGTCAGAACTCGAAGTCACGTGCCCGTGCTGCCAGTCGATTCTCGTGATCGATCTCAATCTCGGCCGCGTCGTCTCTCATCACGAGCCTGAGCGCGGCAATAAACCTGAATTGAGCAATGCGCAGCGCATCCTCGCGGAGGAGGCCGCCCGCCGCGAGTCGATCTTTCAGCAGTCGGTTGACGCCGAGAAGAATCGCGGCGACGCGTTGGCGCGCCGCTTCGAAGAAGCGTTGCGTCAGGCACACACGGAGCCGATTTCGAAGCCGACGCGCGACTTCGACCTCGACTGACGACTGCCGTTCCTACCAGCGATTCCCGGAAGGTGACTATCCGCGGCGCGCCGGCATTGCCGACGTCGTCACCCGCTCCCACGTCTTGTCGTTCGGCAGCGGCGCCCATCGCTGCCGGCCCGAATAGTAGGTGACGGGTTTGCGATCGGCGTTCGCTTCGCGGAAGGCGACGTAACGCCGATGCAGCCGGGCGTAGCGAGCATCGCTCATGCCGAGGGGGGCGTGCTTGTAGTCGATGAGCACCTGTTCCACCTTCCACACGTTGCGCGTTGACAGGCGCCAGTCGTAGTCGCCCAGCAGCCGGTCGAGGTCGACGACGGCGAATGCTGTCACCCGGCCGGTGAAGTCGACGTAGGGGTCGACGTAGCTCGCTGCCAGGGCGCGTGCAGATGGAAACAGGGGAAGCCGGCCGTGCAGGCCCGGATCGCGCGACCGTGCGATCGCGCCCCACCGTCCGTTCTCGCGATACACGAAGATCACATGATCGAGCTTGTCAACCGACTCGAAGCTGATGACGCAGCAGTGGAAACCCGTGGTAACTGAGGACGCAGGCCGCGAAAAGCGCTGCTTCGAGACGCTCGTTTTTCCGACGCCCATCATGCCAACCAGCACCACCGGCCGGTCGATCGGCTTCGAATTTCTGCCTGCGCTTCGTTGATGTTCGTGTGACCCCATTGCGATGCGGCCTATATATCGGCTAGGCGTAACCGGAAAGCAATTTGCCGCAGGCGCATAATCATTCGGGGTTCGCGATTTGGGTGACGGAAAAACAAAAACGGGATTCCTGGCGATAGGGGCTCTGGCAATGGTCTTTGCCTTGCCCGCATTGGGCCAGCAGGGCCCTGAGTCGTTGTTGCCCGAAGGCTTCGGCGACCCGCCTCCGCCCCCTGCGCCAACAACCACCCGGCCACCGGTAACGTCGCCGAGCCAGCCGGGTACGCCAACACCCCCGCGACCTTCGACAACAAGCGAACCTTCGTCCGCCGAGAGCGACGACGACGATGAGGAAGACGAGGACGACGAAGAGGATGAGGAGGAAGAACTCGTTATCCGTTATGATGTCCCGCCAGCCGCGCGCCGGTCGCTAAAGGCCATCGGCATCATGTCAGCGGCCACCGGCGGCTTTCCCGCCGAAGCGTTTGGCACCACCGATGGCATGTTTCTCAAGCAGGTCGCAGCGCGGACGACGGGTCCCATTGCCTCGCGTTGGGGCACGATCATGGCGCGCCGCTTGCTCGCCAGCAGAACAAACACCCCGACCGGGGTCAACGGCGCGGACTGGGCGGCAGAGCGCGCTTGGTTGCTGCTGCGCATGGGCGATGCAATCACGTCGCGGCAACTGGTGCAAGAAGTCGATGCAGGCAATTATACCAAACGCCTGCATCAGGTTGCGATGCAGGCTTTTCTCGCCAATGGCGACCTGTCGGGCATGTGCCCACTGACCGAAAGCGGCGTGCGGTTGGTCAACGACGGGCGCTGGAAAATGTCGCGCGCGATTTGCGCGTCAATTTCGGGTGAGCAAGGCGGTGCCACCGCTTTTCTCAACCAAGGCCGCAACCAAGGCTGGGTCAGGGGCGTCGATTACCGGCTCACCGAAAAAGCGGTTGGTGCAGGCATCAATGGCCGCCGTTCGGTCAAAATAAACTGGGATGGTGCCGCAGGCATGAACCCCTGGCGGTTTGGTCTGTCGGCGGCGACGGGCCTGGAGCCACCTGAAACCCTTTTTGCGAGCAGCGGTCGGCAAATCGCCGGTTGGCGTGTGCAATTGCCGATGTTTACGCCGACAATCCGGGCGAAATCGGCGCCCGGTGCGGCGGCGCTTGGGGTTTATTCTAACCGCGACATCGTCGATCTATACGGACAGGTGTTGGAAGACAGCGAGGCCCCCGACGCGTTGCGTGCACGTGCCGAAGGTTTGCAGGCGGCTTATACGGCGTCGGGCGATGCGGCCAAGGTCAGTGCTATGTCCGCACTGTGGACCGGCGCAACGGCGGGAGCAGACTATCACGCTGCGCTTGTGACCACCGCGCGCGCCGCTGCATTGATCCGCGCTGACGATGCCCATTCGGCGGCAGCAGACAATCTGGTCGCGGCGATGATGACGGGGGGACTCGACAACAGCGCCGTTGCCTGGGCCAATATTGTGAGTGAAGGCTCGCTTGGATGGGCGCTTATTGCGTTGGGTGCGCCGCGTTTGGGCCAGCCGGTCGAATATGGCCCGCTCGACGATTTTTCTGGCAATGATAACAGTGAAAATGCGCATAAATCGGCACTTTTACTGGCTGGGCTGGCAGGCCTTGGCCGCGTCGATGCCGAAGCGCAGGCTGATTTTGGTGGTGATCTCGAAGTCAACATTGCCCGGCAGACCGACTGGACCCGGGCAATTACGGCGGCTGCATCACGCGGCGAACAAGGAACGGTAGCATTGATGGCCGTTGCAGGTTTGCAGGCACCTTCATGGGCGTTGGTTCCGGCGAATCATCTCTTTTACATCGTCCGCTCGCTGCGTCAGGTCGGGCTTGAAGCAGAGGCGCGGATGATCGCCGCCGAAGCCGTTACCTTCGCCTGATCCGATGGCATCACCAGATGCCGACCTGATCGAGCGCTTCCTCGAAATGATGGCGGCGGAGCGCGGGGTCGCACGCAACACGATCTCGGCCTATCAGAGCGATCTTGCGGCGGCGTCGCGCCTGATCGGCGGCCAGCTCGCGGATGCCGACGCTGCAATATTAGCGAAGCTCGCAGGGCAATGGGGCGACCTTGCGAACAGTTCGGTGGCGCGTAAAGCCTCCGCGCTGCGCCGGTTCTACGGTTTCCTCCACGAAGAAGGCCTGCGTGCCGACGACCCATCGGCTGCGTTGCCCAAGCCGACGCAGGGCCGCGCACTTCCCAAAATTCTGGACCGGCATGAGGTTGATCTGCTGTTTGCATCCATAGAGGCACGCCTCGCCAAGCCAGCTCCATCTGCCAACGATATCCGGCTTTCGGCGCTGGTTGAGCTGCTCTACGGCTCGGGCCTGCGGGCCACTGAACTCGTGGCGTTACCGCGCGCATCGGTGATTTCGGACCGTCCGTTCATCATCCTGATCGGCAAGGGTTCCAAGGAGCGGCTGGTCCCTATCTCTGACCGCGCACGACTTGCTGTCGCCGCCTGGCAAGCTCACGTGCCTAAGGAAGCACGCTATCTTTTCCCGTCGCGCAACGGCCATATCAGCCGCATCCGGCTGTTCCAGATCATCAAGGCGCTGGCAGCAGAATCGGGGCTTGATCCGACCAAGGTCAGTCCGCACGTGCTACGCCATGCGTTCGCCACGCATTTATTAGCCGGCGGCGCGAATCTGCGGGCGTTACAGGCGATGCTTGGCCATGCTGATATCGCTACCACCCAAATCTATACGCATGTCGATGCCAGCCGATTGGTGGAACTTGTGAACAAGCGGCATCCGCTGGCACAGCGTAAGTTGACCCGAGGCGCTAACACGCTCTAACCCGCCGCAATGACTGTTTACCTCGATTTCGAAAAGCCGATTGCGGCACTGGAAGCCCGCATCATCGAACTGCAAGAGGCCGCCGACGAAAGCGAAGTCGATGTGGGTGCAGAGATCGCCAAGCTTCGCGACAAGGCGGACAAGCAGCTTAAGGATACTTATGCCCGGCTAACGGCTTGGCAAAAAACACAAGTTGCGCGGCATCCTGAGCGCCCGCATTTCAAGCATTTCATCGCGTCGATGTTTTCTGACTTCATGCCGCTGGCAGGTGACCGTGCATTTGCCGACGATCAGGCGATATTAGGTGGCCTTGCAACGCTTGATGGCCGGAAAGTCATGCTGCTAGGCCACGAAAAGGGCGACGATACGCAGAGCCGCCTGCACCATAATTTCGGCATGGGAAAGCCCGAGGGATATCGCAAAGCCATCCGCTTGATGGAGCTGGCTGATCGCTTTGGCCTGCCAGTCGTCAGCCTGGTCGATACCTCGGGGGCCTTTCCTGGTATCCAGGCCGAAGAGCGCGGGCAGGCGGAGGCAATTGCCCGCTCGACCGAAAAATGCCTGCAACTCGGCGTGCCGATGATCGCCTGTATCGTCGGCGAAGGTGGCTCGGGTGGTGCAGTTGCACTGGCTGCGGCCGATCGCGTCCTGATGTTTGAACATGCGGTCTATTCGGTGATTTCGCCTGAGGGTTGCGCGTCGATACTTTGGCGTACCGGCGACAAAGCGGCGGATGCGGCGCAGGCGATGAAAATGACTGCCGAAGATCTCAAATCGCTGAAGGTTATCGACCGGATTGTGGCGGAGCCAATGGGCGGCGCGCATCGCGACCATGCCTTGGCGAGTGCTTCGCTGGCCAAGGCAATAGGGGAGGAGCTCGATGCATTGGCGGCGTTCTCGCCGAAACAGCTGCTGCAACAGCGCCGCGCCAAATTCCTGGCCATGGGGGCTTAACCCATTGGCTTGAAGTCGAAATTTTACGTTTGCTCGCAACAAATCGTGGTAAACATCGTTTTACGATTTTGGGAGAGCAGGAATGAACCACCGTAAATTTTGGATGATGCTGGGTGCAGCGGCAGTGACGGTATCGGCTGTCAATCAGAGTGCGCCGGTAGATGCCCAATCGAAAAGTAAGGCGGTCGCCGCGCCAAAGCCGTTCACCGCGCAGGAGAAATCCGAAGGTGCGAAATTTCATCCAGAAATCCTGAAAGAATTTGGCGGGCCGATGCAAAGCCCGCAAACCGCTTACGTCGTTCGAAGTCGGCAAGAATATCGCGGTGCAGTCTGGACTTGGTAATGCCGAAAGCGATTTCAACGTGACCTTGCTGAACTCCTCGGTGAACAACGCCTTCGCAATCCCCGGTGGCTATGTCTATATCACGCGGCAGCTGGTGGCATTGTGCAACAGCGAGGCTGAAATGGCCGGTGTTTTGGGGCATGAAGTCGGCCACACTGCGGCGCGGCACAGCAAGAAGCGGCAGCAGCAATCGACCATTGCCAATATATTGGGTGTGGGCGGCACCATTCTTGGCGCTGTGCTGGGTGACAGCGGCGGACTTCTGGGGGCCGTTGGCGGCGGGCTAAAGCAATATTCTGGGACGCTGGCGCAAGTTTTCAGCCTCAAATATTCGCGGGGGCAGGAAGAACAGGCTGATGACCTCGGTATCCGCTATTTGAGTAAGGCGGGATATGACCCGGCGGCGCTGTCGGCCATGTTGAACTCGCTTGCCTTGCAAACGTCGGTCGATGCGCGCGCGTCGGGGATGGGCGATAACCGTGTTCCCGAATGGGCAAGCACGCACCCCGATCCCGCCAAGCGAGTCGTTCGGGCTCTTAACGGCGCGAAAGCCTATCCGGTCAGCAATAACCGCAAGGCTGACACACATATGGCGGCGATAAACGGGATGTTGTACGGCGACGACCCGGCGCAAGGCGTCGTTGAAGGGCAGGATTTCCTGCATCCGGACATCAAGATGAAGTTCACCGCGCCGACCGGCTTCGGAATGCAGAACGGCACCGACGCGATTTCGATCAACGGCAACAGCGGTAAGGCGATTTTCAGCCAAGCGAATTTCACTGGCGACCGTTCGGCCTATGTCGCGGCGGCGCTGAAATCGGTATCGGGTCAGAATCAGACGATTCCTGCGGGCGAGATCCGGCAGACCACCGTGAACGGAATTCCGGCTTTCTATTCCTCCGCCGTGGTCACTACGCAGCAAGGCCAGCGCGAGGTGACGGTGTTTGCCTATGAATGGGGCGGCAATGTCGGTTATCATTTCATTGCGATAACCGCGCCGGGCACCGATCCGTTTGCCGGCATGTACAGCAGCATGTCCCGGTTGACCGCCTCGCAAGCCGCAGCTGTCAAGCCGCGTAAGTTGCGCGTGGTGACAGTGGGCAGGGCAGACAGCGTGGCATCGCTTGCACAACGGATGGCGTATACGACGCTTCAGACCGAACGATTTCTGGCACTGAACGGATTATCGGCAAATGCTGCCGTGACGACCGGCCAGAAAGTGAAAATCGTTACATATTGATCGCGCACTGAAAAGGGCGGCAACCGAAGTCACCGCCCTCTTTAGTTGTTCAGATCGGTTTTCAGGACCGGTCTGATTTCAAGCAGCTTGGCTATTAAGCCTTGTTGCTTTCTTCAAGCTGGTTGCCGACCTTGTTAAAGGTGTTCGACAGGTTGTTGCCGAGGCTGCCCATTGCAGTGATGGCTGCGACAGCGATCAAAGCGGCGATCAGGCCGTATTCGATTGCAGTTGCGCCTTCTTCTTCATTCTTGAAGAAATTCTTGATCATGTCGATCTTGCTCATCTTAGGTCTCCTGTTGCTGTTCAATTCACCCGAGCGGATATCTCTTCAACTTAAAATATCCGACTCTGGCCTGATAACCTTTGAAATACTACCAACCGGTTAATGGCCGGTCATGTCGACTCCGAAGCTGTGATGATTTCGTTTGAAACGAAATTCCACATATTCGAATTGGCATCGGCAGTACTCCGCAATGCTGCCATCATTGCGATGACGATCATTGCAGCGATCAAACCATACTCCACTGCTGTCGCGCCCTGTTCACATCGCTTGATGCGCCGAATTAGTTCCAACATCTCTGGCCCCACTTCATTCCCTGGTTGCGAGCAGTCAGGATTTCCCACAAAAGCATTAACAAAAGCTTGCAAGGCGTTTAGAAAATGGAAAAAAATCCGACAATGCTGTTCGTGGTTGCCGCTGCATTAACCAACCAAGATGGTGAAATATTGCTGCAAAAGCGCCCCGAGGGGAGGCAGATGGCCGGCCTCTGGGAGTTCCCCGGCGGCAAGGTCGATGTCGGCGAATCGCCCGAATCGGCATTGGTGAGGGAGCTTCAGGAGGAATTGGGGATCGACGTTCTGGCCGAAAATCTGGTCCCGATCACGTTCGCAAGCGAGCCTTTGGGCGACCGCAACCTGCTTTTACTGCTATACCGGTGCACCAAATGGCAGGGCGAACCGTTGCGCTCGATAGTCCAGAACTGCGCTGGCTGCTTCCAGCGGATATGGACGGCCTGCCAATGCCGCCCGCCGATGTGCCGTTGGTGCGCGCGTTGCAAGACCAGGGCTAGCGCCTTTCCGATGGCGACAAAACCGATGCCAGCGAAACTGTGCCACTTCCTCGCGGCGCGGGCTTTTGCTGTTGGGGCGATGGTGCCCAGCCGCTGAGAAACAGATGGACGAACTGCTCTTCCAGTTTGCCAAGGCCGTCCGCGCGCTCGCGCCATATCGCATCGAGGCGTGGAATCATGCTCTTCCCGGGATAGTGTCTCGGCCCGGCAAGGGCATTACCAATCCCTGCATCTCTGATGTCGGCAACAATCGACCGCCAGTCGCCATAGCGTACACGCGCGGTATCGCTGTCAGCCACCGGCAGCGCAAAGCCTGCGCGCGACAAAAGGTCAGCGGCGCTGCGCAGGTCGATCTGCGGATGGATATGAGGAGTTGCGACGTTGCCCTCTGCAGCCATCATCAGCGATTTGAGCGTCGCCAGCGAGCCAACTCCGAACATATGGCCCAAGAACAGGCCGTCGGGTTTCAAGGCGCGCCTGATCTGAACCAAAGCGCCGGGAAGGTCGTTGACGCTATCCAGCGTTCCCGCGGCGATGATAAGGTCGAAGCTGTGCGGCGCAAAGGGCAGGCGGTCCTCTTCGGCTATAACTGCATCGTCGTGTTCTGCGGCACTCAGGCATGCACATGAAATGCCGAGCTTGCCGGTCTCCCATGATTTCCGCTGCGTGGCTCGCCATCGGACCAATGATAAGGGCATGTTCAAAGTGGCGGGTAACCAGCGCGAGTCGCTCGGCTAACTCTCCGGCTATATATCGCCACAGAAATCGGTCGCCGCTACGCGCCATCGCGCGTGCCCGCAATGCGCGCCGCCGTCGCCGGTCGAAGATTTCTGGGGGCTGGACCGGTGATCCATTTCGGTCTTGTGGAGATTGAAGGCATCGCAGACAAGAGGGCGATGCTGTCGCTACGCCAAATCGTCAAACCCGCGCTGGATTTCGCGCTGCCGGAGCGTTGCCCGGCATGTGGCGCGATTACCGCCGACGGGACGAATTTCTGCGCCGATTGCTGGCCCCGATTGCGCTTTATGAATCCGCCCTGGTGCGCCGCCTGCGCGCTGCCTTTTGCCTATGAGCAGGATGAAGGCGCACTCTGTGCGACCTGCCTGTCCAATCCGCCGCTTCATGATGGTATCCGCGCCGTGGTTGCCTATGACGATCTGTCGCGACAAATCATCCTGCGGCTGAAATATGGCGGGAAGATCGGACTTGCCAAACTGGTCGCGCGGCAGCTGGTGCGGCACTTGCCGGATGAGCGGTCGGGTGTAATTGTCGCCCCTGTGCCGCTGCATTGGACGCGGCTGTGGTCACGCAGTTTCAACCAGTCTGCTCTCATCGCGCAGGAACTCGCGCGGCTCGGCGGGATCGAATATTCCCCCGACCTGCTGCTGCGAACCCGGCGCACGCCCAGTATGCGCGGGCTTTCGCTAAAAGAGCGGCGAAAGTCCGTAGCCAAGGCATTTGTGGCAAATCCGGCACGATTGCAGTCCATCGCGGGTGCGAAATCATCCTTGTCGATGACGTGCTCACGACGGGCGCCACCAGCGATGGCTGTATCAAGACCCTCAAAAAATCAGGCGCGTCATGGGTGCAACTCTTCTGCTGGGCGAGGGCGTTGCGCGGTGAGGCGTTGCCGGAAAGCCAGCCTGTTATGCTAGACGCTTGACTAACGACTGCCGCACCACCATTTCAGGTGTATGACAGCCAAGGTCGAAATCTACACCAAATTTGCCTGCCCTTATTGCGTGCGGGCAAAGCATCTGCTCGACGACAAGGGCGTTGCCTATGACGAACATGATGTGACGATGGGTGGTGCGCCGCGTGACGAGATGATCGCACGCGCGCCGGACGCCCGTACGGTGCCGCAGATTTTCATTAACGACGTGGCGATTGGCGGCAGTGACGATCTGTATGCGCTGGATCGTCAGGGTAGGTTGAATGACATGCTGGCGGACAGTCGGTCCGGATGATCGCATTCGACCTGCAATGCAGCGGCGGCCACAAATTCGAAGGCTGGTTTGCCTCTTCGTCTGATTTTGACGGGCAGCAATCGGGCGGATTGTTGGCCTGTCCGGTGTGCAACGATGCCATCGTTCACAAGGCGCTGTCGGTGCCCAATGTCGGACGCAAGGGCAATCAGGTCGGTTCTGCTGCCGCAAATATGCCAGCGCCTGCCGAGCAAGCGAGCGGTGAGGTCGTGAACGCTCCGGCGCTGCCACCGGCGATGCTCGAAATGATGCACAAGCTGGCCGCTGCGCAGACCGAAATGCTGAAAACTTCGGACTGGGTCGGCCGCGACTTTGCCGAAACCGCGCGCGCCATCCATTATGGCGAAGAGGCCGACCGCCTGATCCATGGCGAGACCAGCCCCGATGAAGCCGAAGCGTTGGCCGAGGAAGGCATCAACGTTGCGCCGCTGCCCTTTCCGGTCATCCCGCCAGCGGCAAAAAATTGACCCTGTAATATCGCACCGCTATGGCAACGCGCGGCGCACCCATAGCTCAGCAGGATAGAGCATCAGATTCCTAATCTGGGGGCCACTGGTTCGAATCCAGTTGGGTGCACCAAAAAAAAGCCCGCCGCTGCGGATGCAGGGCGGGCCTTTCATTTTCGTGAGGGTGCGCGAATTACTTCGCGGCTTCCTTCATGTCCTTGCCAGCTTCTTCGACAGCAGCGCCGGTTGCAGCGGTTGCGTCCTTGGCGGCGTCTGCGGTCGCGTCGGCTGCTTCGCCTGCGGCTTCGGCAGTTGCATCGGCAGCGCCTTCAGCGGCTTCCATTGCGCCTTCGGCACCGGCTTCGACAGCTTCGCCGGTTGCGTCTGCTGCTTCAGCGGTTTCTTCAGCTGCCTTTTCGCCGGCCTGACCGCACGCGCCAAGCGAGACGGTGAGTGCGAAAGCGGCGGCGGTTGCGACTAATTTCTTCATTATTCTTCTCCTGATTCCCATAACCCCTAGCGGGAACGACGGCGTAACGGATGAAGGCCGCCCAACGCAACTATTTTTCGATGCCTTTGGCTTTTCCCCATTGGCGTGCGGCGGTGTTGCCGAGATAGCCAAGTTCGCCTTTCTGGCAGGCTTCTTTAAGCGTTATCAGGCCAATACCGCCTTGATTTCATAAAAATCAACACTCTTTGCTGCCTGCCTTGTGCGCGCAAATATATGCCCGCGCTTTGGCGCGAAAAATCCACTTAGCAATATACGCTAAGGAACCAAAAATCGGATTCACGGCAAATGCCGACACCATATGTGTTTCAAGCATTTCATGCCAAACAAGAAGGTGCTCATTGAAGGTTGGGTGCTCTTTGTCAAACCTATCGGCGTCCGAGTCAATCTGCTGGCCTGAGCGCAAAATGCCGGTCATGAACACCAATAGCAGCATGGGTGCCGTTCGAATTGAATAAGCTGACGATAAGGTGGCTTCTACCATCTTTACATCATCTTGGCACAGCGACGCTTTGTCCAAAAGATGTTCGCAGGCCGCTTTAAGCCGCAAACGGTAAGATTGAGCAACTAGCGACAAAACCGCCAAAAGAGCAAAATATGCTGTTACAAAGATAAGCAATGTAGTCATTTTTCCTCCTCAAAAGATAGCATCGGTGCATCATCAATACAAGCCCCTCCCCCTTTGAGAGCCAGATCAGGGCGGGTGCTTACCTCAATCAGGTCGTAAAGAGCGCTTACTGTAGTGGCTATCACCACATAGGCTAAAAGATGGTCCGTAATGGCTAAATAGACCCCTTCCGTAAGTCCACACGCGTCTGCAACCTGGGCAATAAAGTACATTTCGGCAGATCACCAAAGGCCTCGGCGCAAAATTGAAAAAGAGTTAAATTTAGCAAGCCCCATGTCTCCAATTTATCGAAGTATTAGTGCGAAGTCAATCACCTGTGCTAAGGTGATATTTGTCCTATTTTTCGATACCCTTGGCTTTTCCCCATTGGCGTGCGGCGGTGTAGCCGAGATAGCCGGTGCCAAAGAGCGCATAAAGCGGTTCGGGGAGGCCGTTCAGATAGGCATTCATGCCCGTTGCGATCTGCGCAGCGGCCTCGGGGCGCACCGCGGCGATCAGGCCCATGGGAATCGCCCACAGGATGATGGCATACATGACATAAAGGAAGCTGGGTCGCGCCCGGCTGGTCCACGGGTCGTTCGATTGCGCTTCGGCCAGAATGGCGGACAATTGGGTGCGCAGGGCCTCCATTTCCTGACCGCCCTGCAATTTGACCAGTTCGAGCTTCGCCGCGTCGCGGGCCTTTGGGTCGGGGATGATTTTGTCGATCAGGCTCGCGATCGGGCCGATGATACTCTCGATAATTGCCATGATATTCCTTTCTTCCGGATTTGCAAAGTTCAGTGAAGTTCAGCCCATTGGCGCGCTTAAATACTATCCGATACGGTTCGCTAGCCAGCCATAAAGAAAGGCTTCCTGCGATGGACGGGTTTCGGCAAGGCGCAGATAATGCGCGCCCTGCAAGGCCTCGACAGCTTTGCGCAATACATCCTCGCCGCCACTACCGCGCTTTTTCAGGAAAGCGTTCAGCGCGAGAATCGTTGCCGGTCCGATGCGACGATCAACGGTCAGGTCGCCATAATCGCGCGCTTCGCGGTTGAGTGCATTGAGCGCGCGTTGCAGGAAGCCGATCGCCGTCCCAGTGCCCATGTTGATGCCGGTGTCGAACAGCTCTGCCGCGAGTTTTGGTGCAGTTTCGGCAACCTTGTCGAAAGCCGGGAGCAGCCAGTACAGCCGCTTGTAAATAGCCGCAGCGTCGCTTTGCGGCAGATGGCGCATGTCGTCCATATAGCCTTGTCGGCGGGCAACGGCCTGAGTGATTCCCCACCGCGTCGCGCCGCCGCGATCGGCCGGGTGGTTGACATAATCACCCTCCCGCTCGATCACGTCTTCAATGAGCTCATCAATCCTGTCTTTCCGACATCGCAAATCTCCTTTTCGCGAATCAAAATAACCAATATGGTTAGTTGTAGGAAAGCGGTTTCGATATTGTTATGCCGGGTAACGAATATAGCGCTGTAAAATTAGGGGGTTAGCCCATGCCGAAAATGGTCAAAAAGGCCAACCTGCCTGAAAAAACCTGCGCCGCGTGCGGTCTGCCGTTCAAATGGCGCAAGAAATGGGCAAAGGATTGGGATGAGGTGCGCTATTGTTCGGATCGCTGCCGGTCAAAACGATAGCCTCAAAGCGCAATTCAAGGTTGACGCAATCGCCTGACAATAGCCATTGCACTATTTTAGTGTAACGAAGTCATCGACCGGGGAACGAACTTGCCGACATCGCGACGCACCAAAGCAGAAAATCGTCTCAATGACGCTGACGAAACGCGGAACAACATCCTTGAGGTGGCTGCCCGCGAGTTTGCGGACAAAGGCCTGTCCGGCGCCAGAATAGACGAAATTGCCGAGAAGACTGCTTCTTCAAAGCGCATGATTTATTATTATTTTGGCGGCAAGGATGAGCTCTATCGTGCGGTGCTTGAGCGGTCATATGGGCAAATCCGTGCGCGCGAAGATGATGCCAGTTTCGAAACATTGCCTGCCGACAAGGCGCTGATTGCCCAGATCGAGCACACCTTTGATTATCATGTCGAACATCCGGAATTCGTGCGGCTGGTGATGAACGAAAACATCCATCACGGCGCGCATATCGGCCATGTCGAGGGACTGAAAGAACGCAACAAAAGTGTGATCGAGTCGCTGACGGCGATAATCGACAAGGGAGTCGCTGCCGGTATTTTTCGCGCCGGAATCGATCCGGTCGATTTGCACATGTCGATCAGTGCGCTGTGTTTTTACAATGTTTCCAACCGGTACACCTTTGCCAGCAATTTCGGCGTGGACATGTCTTCGGCGAAATCGCTCAAAAAACGGCGCGCGCAGATAACCGAAATCGTTCTCGCCTGGGTCCGTTGCTGAGCAACTATTGACCTTGCCCAAGTTTCGCGCGATGTGTGTACGAAATAGTTCACATAGCTGAAATTGGAGAAAGAGGATGCGTAGGAGCCTTTCCGCATTTCTGGCGCTGGTTGCCGGTTTAGCCGCAATGTCACCTGTGGCCGCCAAGGAACGGCAGTTTGCGACCTCTGAAAAACCAGCTTTGACTGATGTATATCCGACCCGTGTCACAAAATGGGCGGACGGTGTGACCAGCAACGCCGACGTCACTTACTCCACCCTACCCGGGTTCCGGCCGATGGTGGTCGATATCTACATGCCACCGAAAAAGGGCGGGCCGAAGCCGCTTGTCATGTATATCCATGGCGGCGGTTGGGTGGCAGGGCATACCCGCCATTCGGGCGCGCTCAGCAATTTTCCTGCGGTTCTGGCAAAACTGGCGAGCGAGGGCTTTGTCGTCGCAAGCCTCGAGTATCGCCTGTCTGGCGAGGCCCCCTTTCCGGCGCAGTTGCAGGACTCGCGCGCGGCCATCCGCTTTTTGAAGGCCAATGCCGGACAATATGGCATCGACCCGGCGCGGGTCGGCGTCTGGGGCGGTTCGGCCGGCGGGCATCTGGCGGCACTGACGGCGCTAAGCTGTGGCGACACCAGCCTTGACCCCGCGCCCGCCGCACCGGGCAGCGAATGCGTTCAGTCGGCGGTGACCTGGTATGGCGTGTTCGATTTCAAATCGATGCTGGCGCGCGGTGTTGACAGCACCGCCGAGAATGGGCTGCTTCGCTGTACACCCGCAAATTGCACCGAGCAGGCAATCAAAGCGGTCAGCCCATCAAGCTATGTCGATGCCAAAGATCCGCCTTTTCTGTTGATCCACGGCGAGACCGATGTGGTGGTTCCGGTCGCACAATCGCGGGACGTCGAAGCGAAGATGAATGCTGCGGGAATGACGGTCGAGGCGATTTATATCCCGGGCGTCGATCACAGCTTCGTCGGTGCAACTGCCGCCGAGACGCGAGCGGCGACCCTGAAAGCGACGAATGCGACTTTCGATTTCTTCCACCGAACGCTGAAAGGCGTCGGCAGGTGAAGCGCCTGCTCGCGCTGCTCGCGGTGATGCTTGCGTCTCCGGTGGCGGCGCAGCCGGTTGCCGTCGACACTGGCCAGATCGAGGGCAAGACGTTGCCGTCGGGGGTGCGGGCTTGGCTCGGCGTTCCGTTTGCTGCGCCGCCGGTGCGCGAACTGCGCTGGAAGCCACCGCAACGCAGCGCAAAATGGGATGGTGTCTTCCATGCGGATCGCTTCGCACCCATGTGCCTGCAGGCGGGCCGTGGGCGAACGATGAACCATTATTTCGGCACCGAAGCGACCAGCGAGGATTGCCTCTACCTCAACGTCTGGGCTCCGCCCTCAGGCGAAAAACTGCCGGTTGTAGTCTGGATTTACGGTGGCGGTTTCACCGTCGGTTCGGCCAGTATGGCGAATTATTCGGGTGAGGGCCTTGCCGAAAAGGGTGTGGTCCGCGTGAACCTGGCCTATCGTGTCGGGCCGATGGGCTTCTTCGCCCATCCCGAATTGAGCAAGGAAGGCGGCGGCCATTCGGGCAATTATGGCCTGATGGATCAGGTCGCGGGCCTTGAGTGGGTGAAGCGCAACATAGCGGCCTTTGGCGGCGATCCGGACAATGTCACGATTATGGGGCAATCGGCTGGGTCGATCTCGGTCTCGCTTTTGCAGATCGACCAAAAGGCCAAAGGACTGTTCCACAAAGCAGTCGGCATGAGTGGTAGCGTACATGGCGGGACGATGGGGCCTGCGCCGCTGCACCTCGGCGAAGAACAGGGCGTTGCGCTGCAAAAGGCGTTAGGCGCGCGTTCGGTGGAAGCGATGCGCGATATGGCGGGCGACCGGATACTGGCAGCAGCCGGAACCGCTCCGCGCGCGACGGTCATCGATGGCGAGCACATCATCGCCCCGGCAGCGGATATTTTCGCGGCGGGAAAGCAGATCGACGTGCCGGTAATGGTCGGCTTCACCCGCGACGAGCGATTTGCCAATCTCGGCCCGGCAAAGACCGTTGCCGAATATGAGGCGGTGGTGCGACGGGCTTTCCCGGCAAACGCCGCTGCTGTGTTGAGGGCATTTCCTGCCCAGAGACGATGCTGGCGTCCAGCGGGCGTTGGTCGATCTGATGCGTGATATGTCGGTCGGACGGCAGATGTTTGCATGGGCTGGTGCAAATAAGGCTCCGGCCTATGGTTATTTTTTCACCAGGCGGCAGCCTTATGTCGTTGGAACCAGCTTTTCTGACCATGATCCGGCAATGGTTGGCGCTTATCATACCGGCGAGGTGCCGTATTTTTTACGGTCGCTTGAAAGCCTGAACCTGTTTCGCAAGACCCGTGAGTGGGGCACTGGCGACCGGGCCCTGTCCGACATCATGTCGGCCGCGATTGTGCAGTTTGCCCGAACCGGCAATCCCGGATGGGCGGCATTCGATCTGAAAAAGCCAATGCTCATGCGTTTCGATCTCGACGGACAAACGATCGATTGGCCCAATGTCAGGGCCTTGCCTTTGCTGACCGAAGGACAAAGCACCGTGCCATCGCCGTCCGTGCCAGGGCGGATTCGCGACTGACAACTGTCTTGGCGAGCATGACGATATAGCGCGGCTGACTTAATCGAAAAATGACTAAACTTGTTGCATCGTTGCAACAAGAATTGAAAAATCTGGGAAATTTAGCAACAAACTTGCGCACGATGCGGAAGCAGCCTTGACATGAACTAGATAGTACATCAACTGTACCAGTTAGTACATAATGCGGAAGAGGGTCGTTGGACCTCACCGCGCAAAGGGAGGGGTTAATGTCATGCTGAAATTGAGCCGTTTTGCTGTCCGGTCATCACTGGTCGCCATTGCATTGTCGACCGGCAGCTTCGCTGCTGCTCAGGATGCCCAAGATGAAGTCGCACCACAAGAAGAAGCAGAAGCGTCGTCAAACGACACAATCGTCGTTACCGGGTCACTGATCCGTCGTGCCAACAATACCGCTGTCAGCCCTATCGTAACCGTTGGTGAAGCCGCGATCGATGAAAGTGGTACGGTCAACCTTAACGACGCGTTGAACCAGGTTCCGAGTTTTACCACATCAGGCAACGCCGCAACCGGTGGTCAGGGCACTGGCGGTCGGGCGACGATAAACCTGCATGGCCTTGGGTCGAACCGCAACCTTGTGCTGCTTGACGGAAAGCGCCTGCCGGTTTCGGATATTTCGGGCAATGTTGATGTAAACATCATCCCTGAATCGATCATCGGCGGGATCGACGTCATAACCGGCGGTGCATCAGCGGTCTATGGTTCGGACGCAATTTCGGGCGTTGTGAACTTTAAAACGGTTCGCGGTTTCGAAGGACTGGCGGCGGACGCCCAATATAATATCAGCAGCCGGGGCGACGCCGCCAAGTTTAACGCATCGCTTGCCTATGGCGCAAAGCTTGACGGCGGCCGCGGAAATATTCTGGCGGCGGTCAGCTACGCTGACCAGGACCCGTTGCAGGGTAGCAGGCGTGCCTTTTTCGCGAACAAGGTGCCATCGGGTTTCATCGGCTTCGGTGCTTTTGTTCCCAGCGCCACCAACGCGCCAAGCGCTGCCTCTGTAACAGCTTTGTTCAATAGCTATGGCATCGCTGGCACGCGCAATCCGTTGGGATCAAATCTCGGTTTTAATAACGATGGCACGTTGTTTACCCAGACCGGCGCGCTCAACTATCGTGGGCCGAACGGCACCGATGGCTACGCTGTTGTTGGCGGCAATGTCCGTCAGCCAGTCGGCCAGCAAATCCAGTTTTTGAACTCGCTACAGCGCAAAACAGCGTATCTCAGAGGCGACTATGAGCTTTCCGATGCGGTCACGGTTTATGGGCAGGCGCTGTATGTCGATCTTACCGTTTCGTCGGAAAGCGGCAGCAGCCTTACTCAGTTCGCCACGCTGACCACCATACCGGTCAGTAATCCGTTTATCCCCACCGATTTGCGGACGATCCTCGCGTCGCGAACAAACCCAACTGCAAACTTTAACTGGAGCGCGCGGTATGTCGGCGTTCCGGACAAGATTTTCGACGAAAATTACAAGGTGCAGCAATATCAGTTGGGCTTCCGCGGTGATTTGTCGGACAATTGGTCGTACGATCTGTTCGGGTCCTACGACAAGACCGAACATACGCTGACGAACCGCTTTGCCGTGCTCAAATCACAAGTCCAGCGCTTGCTGAGTGCGGCGGACGGTGGCCGGTCTTTGTGTGCTGGCGGCTTCAATCCATTCGGTGACGCCAACGCACGGTCGCTTTCGGCAGCATGTCTGGCCTTTATAACCACCGATGCGGTCAACAATGAAGATCTTACCCAGACGCAATTTCAGGGTCAGGTAAACGGCGAATTATTCGATCTTGGGGCAGGCCCGGCCCAGGTTGCGTTGCTTGGAAGCTATCGCAAGAACACCTACGCTTTCGATCCGGACGTTAATTACACGGCTGCAAGCGGCTTTGCCCCGGGCGGAAATGTCGAGTTGGTCGTAAACACGCTGCCCCTCGCAAAAAAGGGCATTTCGGTTAAGGAAATTGCTGTCCAGTTCGATATCCCGCTGATTTCTGACAAGCCCTTTTTCAAGGAATTGTCGGTCGGCGCGGCGGGCCGCTATTCCGATTATTCTACCGTCGGAGGCACGAAAACCTATCAGGTCGATGCACGCTGGCGTCCGGTCAACGAGCTGTTGTTCCGTGGTTCATATCAACGTGCGGTAAGGGCACCTAATATCGGCGAGCTGTTCTCGCCGCCACAGGGCCAGCAGCTGGCAATTGGGACACCTCCGGGTGCGCTTGGCGATCCCTGCGACGTCCGTTCGTCCGCCCGCACGGGTGCGAACGGCGCTCAAGTTGCGGCACTATGCGTTGCACAGGGCATTCCGGCAGGAACGATCAGTTCCTATCAGTTCCAGACGACTGCAACAGGGCAAGTTGTGTCGGGCAATTTGAATTTGATACCCGAAACAGCCAAGACGTTTAATGTGGGGGCGGTCTTCAACGCTCCCGCAGGCGACGGCTTCCTCGGCGATTTCTCGCTTTCGGTTGATTATTACAACATCAAGATCAGCGACGTCATTTCAGGCGTTCCCGGTGCGACCGTTTTATCCAAATGCTATAACCTTGACGGCAGTAACCCGACGTACAGTGCCGCTAATGAATTCTGCACGCTGATCAATCGTGAAGCGAGTGGCCAATTGGTGAATGTTGCAACGCCGTTTCTAAATCTGGGCGCGCTGCAAACGGATGGCGTTGAAATCCAGATGCACTGGGGTGTGCCAGCGCGCTTTATCGCGGATAGCGGTAAGCTTTATATCGACACTGCAGTCGGCTATCTGAACAATTACAAGATCCAGTTGCTCCCTGGGACAGCGTTCCTCGATTATACGGGTATCAGCTCGGGCAGTGCTGGCCCCGGCAGTGTGCCTCCCCGTGCAGCACCAAAATGGAAAGCGCTGACCACATTTGGCTATAAGTCGGACGTGCTTGGATTTGGTGTGCGCTGGCGTCATCAGGGGTCGCTGAAGGATTCCAGCTTCGTGACGTCGCCAAACAATGTTCAGGTTGGCGTTGATCCGTACAATTTGTGGGATTTGTTCGCCACGGCCAAGGTCAATGCAAATATGTCGTTCCGTGCGGGCATAAACAATCTGTTCGACAAAGGCTTGCCAATTGTCGCCAGTAATCAGGTCCAAACCGATACGGCATTATATGATGTGATTGGCCGCTCATTCTACATGGGCGTAAAGTTCGGGTTTTAACGAGTTTGGACGAATAAGCTTGCCTCTTCCTTGCTCCCCAGCGGGAAGAGGCAAGCCCTTCGGGTCGCACCGTATTGCCAAATATTTTAGCGGAGTTTTCATTGAATAACTCATCATCTCCTTTCGCCGCGCAGGATACACGGTTCCTGACCGGTCTGGTAGGCCGCGACATATTGGCGTCGCGGTCGCCCTGGCTGCACGAGCAGGAGGCGGATGCGCAGGGCGTTCGGCTGATTTACAGCCTGTTTGATTTCACTTTTCGCGAGTGGACCGACGGCGACCTGCCCAGATTGCTAGAGGCAGCAGAGCGAGTGGGTTTCGCAGGTGTGAACGTCACTTTTCCGTTCAAGCAGGCAGTCATCGCGCATCTTGACGATCTTTCCGAAGGTGCAAGGCGGATCGGTGCGGTCAACACGGTGTCGTTCGCTGGCGGCAAGCGCACAGGATATAATACCGACGTGACTGGATTTGCCGAAAGCTTCACGAAAGGCCTGCCCGATGTGGCGACCGACTGTGCCGTCCAGATTGGTGCAGGCGGGGCGGGGTCGGCGACGGCGCAGGCATTACTGGAATCGGGCGTAACGAGGCTGATTATATTTGATACTGATGCCGCGCGATTGAACGGCCTTGTGACCAAATTGCAGAGCGATTTCGGACATGACCGTGTCGGGGCGGGCGACGACATTGGAACCGCTGTCAAATCCGCCGATGGCATCATCAACGCGACCCCGATCGGTATGGCGAAATTGCCGGGATTGCCTTTACCTGCGGACCTTCTCGAGCAGCGCCATTGGGTTGCCGACATCGTCTATTTCCCGCTGGAAACCGAGTTACTGCGCGAGGCAAAGCAGCGCGGGTGCCAGACATTGAATGGCAGCGGCATGGCCATCCATCAGGCGGCAGGCGCGTTCGAGATATTTACCGGCTTGCATGCCGACCGCAACCGGATGCAGAAGAGCTTTGTCGATTTTGTAAGCGCACCTGTCGTTCGCGCTGCCTGATGAGAAGGATTTCTGCCGATGTTTACGCGCCGTATCATGATGCTCGCAGGTGCAATCGCGCTTGTCGCCACGACAGGAATTGCCGGTAAGGCCGAGTCCAATCCGCCAAAGCTGACTTTTGCATTTGAAGCGCGCATCACACTGGCACCGCCGATTGAGCAGGGTACAGTCGATGGCAAGCGCAAGCGTTTCATTCCCATCACCGGTGGCACTATCAAAGGCCCGAAGCTGAATGGCGTGGTATTGCCCGGCGGCGGTGACTGGCAGTCGATCCATGCCGACGGTTTGACCGAAATATTTGCGCGCTATTCGATGAAGGCTGACGACGGCACGGTTATCGCCATCACCAATCCCGGCGTGCGTGTCGCCAGCGCCGAGGTTATCGCGCGCCTATCGGCTGGCGAGGATGTTGATCCGGCGCTCTATTATTTCCGCACGACGCCGGTGTTCGAGGTAGCGGCCGGGCCGCACGCATGGCTGCGCCGCAGCGTGTTTGTCGCACGCGGCATCCGCAAGCCAGACCATGTGATAGTCGAGGTATTCGAAGTTGGCTGATCAACCGGCGGAATTGCGCGCGGCCCGCTATTCACGCAGTGCCATGCTGTTGCATTGGGGGCTGGCGCTGTTGCTCGCATTTCAGCTGGCACTTGGCTGGCAATTGCATGGTCTTTCGCGTGGCGCGGCGCAGTTCTCGGGATACCAGCTGCACAAGTCGCTCGGGATAACAATACTGCTGCTCAGCCTGGCGCGTTTGGCTATCCGCTTCTGGCACCGCAGGCCGCCAGCCTTTCGTCGACTCGGTATGGGTCGGGTGGGCAGCAAAGTTGGTCCATACATTGCTCTATGTGGTGATGATTGGCGGGCCTCTGTCCGGCTGGATCATCGTTTCAACCGGAAAAGTGCAAATTCCGACATTGCTGTTCGGCGTTGTCCCCTGGCCGCATTTGCCGGTGCCCAATGGATGGCACGAACCGGCTGAAGGTTTGCACGCCGCGATGGCATGGCCGTTTGTCGCGCTGCTGGCGCTTCATGTACTCGGCGCGCTTCGCCATCAGTTTGTCAAAGACGAAAATATTCTGGCGCGGATGATCCCGGTGGCTCTGGTCTCGCGCACGGCGGCCATATTTGCGGCTGCGCTGGCAGTCGCGGCCACCGGTGCCGCTTATGTTGCGGGGGATGCGATTAGTTTTTCAACGCCAGCGTCGCAGCCCAAGGTTGTTGCAGTGCCCGCCGCCATCGCACCCGAAGTTGGCAAAACGGACGTTGCTGAAGACGCAACAAAAATTGACGCAGAGGCCAAGGCCAAAGAAGAATCGGAAGCGGCGATAGTGGAAGCGAGCCAGCCGCTGGCCGACTGGAAAATTGCACCCGGCGGACGTCTTGGCTTCACTGCGCAGTGGAATGGGGATGCGGTCAATGGCAGCTTTGGTCGCTGGACGGGCACTGTACGTTTCAGCCCGGACGATCTGCCAAACTCAAATATTCGCGTTGAGGTCGATCTGGCCTCGGCCAACACAGCGGACAGCCAGCGCGACGATATGCTTCAAGGCAGCGATTTTTTCAACGTCGCAGCACATCCCAACGCAGTGTTCAGCGCGGCGTCGATGCGGCATCTGGGCGGTGACCGCTATCGGGCCTCGGGGTCACTATCGATGCACGGGGCAAGCCGCCCTGTGTCGCTCGATTTCACGCTCGATATCAAGGGCGGTGCGGCACGGGTTTCGGGATCAACGCGGCTCAACCGGACCAGCTTTGGGGTCGGCTCGGGTGAATGGGCTGCGACCGATCAAATTGCAGATGCCGTTGCCGTCAGCTTCGCGTTTTCGGCGCGCCAGAAGTAATCGGCTAACTCTGCCACAACGCCTTCAATGCGGAGACAAGATGGTCGCGGTGCGCGTTGGGTGATGCCGGAATTGGTGCCAATGAGAAGCAACATCGACGCTTCGGTCGGTCGCAGGTGCAGGCGATGGAGCAAGGAGGTACAATCAGCCTGCATGACTGCAGAAGCGCGGCGAAGGGCGTAGCCCGGTAAATCGGCGAGAATATCGTCCATTGGCCCATTCTAAGAATGCTATTGCACATAGCAATATAGATTGCTATGTAATATACCATAATTCGCAAAGGAGCTTGATATGACGACCGAACGTACCGAGGAAGACACTGTCTCATTTCGGGTTGAAAACGACATTGCCTGGGTGAAATTTAATCGCCCTGAAAAGCGCAATTGCATGAGTCCGAAGCTCAACCGCCAGATGAAGAAGGTTCTGGAAGAGCTCGAATTCCGTGATGACGTCCGCGTTCTGGTGCTAACGGGTGAGGGCGATGCCTGGACTGCTGGCATGGATCTCAAGGAGTATTTCCGTGAGAATGAGGAAAAGGGCCTTGGCGCGATCCGCCAGTCGCAACGCGAATCCTATGGCTGGTTCGAACGAATCCGCTGGTATGAAAAACCCACCATCGCGATGATCAACGGCTGGTGCTTTGGTGGCGGCTATGGCCCACTGTTCGGTTGCGACATCGCAATTGCCAGCGAAGATGCGCAGTTCGGCCTGTCGGAAATCAACTGGGGCATATTGCCCGGCGGCGGCGCTTCGAAGGTCGCGCAGGAACTGATGCCGTTCCGCAAAGCCATGTATCACGCGATGATGGGCGAGAATCTGACCGGCAAACAGGCTGAGGAACAGGGCTTGGTGACAGAGGCGGTGCCCGCCGACCGGCTTTTGGCCCGCGTCCTTGAAATCGCCGAGGTGCTTAAGAAGAAAGACAGCCATGCCTTGCGCGCGACGAAATGGACGATGCGGCGTATGGTCGACATGACCTATGACAACGGCCTCGAATATCAAATCCGCGCGCAAGAAGCGTTGCACAGCTTCGGCGGTGCCGCGGCACGCAAGGAGGCGACCAAACAGTTTCTGGATGACAAGACGTTCAAGCCTGGTCTGGAAACATTCGATGCGAGCAAAGTGAAGGGATAAATCCAATCCGCGCGCATTTCCCTGTCGCTGACGCGTCGCTGATCGCGGCGCATATCGAGCTGTCGTTCGGCATCGAGCGGGTACGGGCACTCAAGCCGTCCTTTGCCGCCGCAACGCATGAAACGGTCGAGCAAATTGTCGGCGAGGCGGCGAAATTTGCTGACCGCCATCTTGCCCCTCTGAACGATGCGGCCGACAGGGATGGCTGCCGGTTGGAAGACGGCCGCGTCAAGACCGCGCAAGGCCATCGTCGAGGTTTGGGATGCCTATGTTAGCGCTGGCTGGCCGACGCTTGATCAGCCAGAGGCATCGAGCGGGCAAGGCTTGCCGTTGATAGTTGCGGCGGCGGTGCAGGAAATGTTTGATCGTAATTGCCCGGCATTCGGGATGTTAGCCGTGCCGCAACGGGCGGCGTCAAAGCTGATTGCGGCTTATGGTGATGACGCAACGCAGATGGAATGGCTTCCCAAATTGGCATCAGGCGAATGGGGAGCAACCATCTGCATCTCGGAAGTGGATGCCGGTTCCGATGCCGGACGTATGCGAACGATGGCGATGCCGCTCGGCGACGGGCGCTGGTCGATTACCGGCGAGAAATGCTGGATCAGTTTTGGCGATCATGATCTGACGCCGCGGATCGGGCACTGCGTATTGGCGCGGACACCGGATGCTGCGCCCGGCGGCGCGGGGATTAGCCTGTTTCTGGTTCCGGGCGGAGGCGAGCAGGGCGATGCCGTTGCGGTCCGGCGGATCGAACACAAGATGGGGCTGCATGGGTCGCCGACTTGCGCGCTTGGTTTTCGAGGGTGCGGCTGGCGTGATGCTTGGTGCCGAAGGGCGCGGGCTGTCGCAGATGTTCGTCATGATCACGCAGATGCGGATTGCGGTTGGCGTGATGGGGCTTGGCATTGCCAGTGCGTGTACTGACCTCGCGCTCAAATATGCGGAGGAACGCGTCCAAGGCGGCGGCTTGGTTATCGCCGAACATGCCGATGTGCAGAGGCAACTGCTCGAAATGGTGTCGCGGGTCGAAGTCTTGCGCGGGCTAGTGTTTGCGGTTGCCAATCTGACCGAGATATCCGGGGACGATGGCCAAGCGCAATTGCTGCTTCAATGGCTGCTGCCTATTGTCAAAACCGTTGGGGCCGACACTGCGTTCGACGTGGCGAGCGGCGCTGTGCAAGTGCTTGGCGGCGCGGGATATACGCGTGAATGGCCAGCCGAACAGGCAGTACGCGATGCGCGCGTGCTTGCAGTGTTTGAAGGCACGACAGGCATCCAGGCGCTTGACCTCGTGCATCGTCGTTTGCGGCGCGGTGACGGGTTGGCCGCGTTTCTGGAGGTGGCGCGTGCAGAAAGCGACGACGCTGGGCTGCATATATGTCTCGATTTGCTCGAAGATGCCGGGGCCAAGCTGCGCGCGATGACCGACGCGCGCGATATTGATGCGGGCGCTACGGCATTTCTTTATCTTGCGGGGCTTGCCGCAACCGGATGGATTGCCGCACGATTGACCAAAATAGAGGGCGACACACCAGCGACGAACAAGATGCGCGCAGCCGGTCGCTACTGGCTTGACCGCATTGCTGCGCGCGCCGTGCCGTTCCATAATGAAGCCATAGCTGGAGCAGGGCCGTTAGCAGGATTTGGTGCAGTCAGAGCCTAAGTTTTGGCTTCGGCGTCTTTCAAATCGAGCATCGAGAACATCCCCAGCGCCAGAAACGAGCCGATCGCCATGACGATCGAAACGCCCATCAGGCCCAAATCTGCCGCAAACAATATACCCGCCAACACCGGCGACAACGCCGCCCCGCCGCGCCCGACGCTGAGCGCGAAGCCGGTGCCCGTTGCGCGGATATGCGTTGGGTAGGCTATGGCCCATGCCGAGTAGAAGCCGACGATAGCCGAGTTTGTAAACAACCCGACCGACAACACGGCCAGCGTCCAGCCCATCAACGAAGACTGTCCCATGCCAAAGAAGCCGACCATGACGCCCGATATGGCCAGCGCGACCATCGTTGCCCGCTTGATCCCGAACCGGTGCATGAAATAACCGAACACCGCTCCACCTATCGCGCCTCCCAGATTGGCATAAGCGAGAACGCCAGCGCCTTCGGCCTTGGAAAAACTTTGTCCGGCAAACTGCGGATCGGAGATGATCGCGGGGGCCATCTTCAAGATATAATAAAAAGTCAGCGCGTGAAACGAGTAGCCCAATGACAGCAGGATCGTCGTCTTCAGATAAGGCGACTTGAAGATATCGCCGATACTGGCCTTTTCGTGCGCTGGCTCCACCGGCGGCAGCTTGTCGAGAACCGGCAGGCGAAAGCTCGCCAGCGTCTTGTTGATTTTCTCAAGTGCTCCGGCGGGGCGGCGCATGTTGAGGAAGGACGGCGTTTCCGGAACGAAAAACCAGACCAAAGGAAGGAAAGCGACGGTTGCCCATGCGCCAAATTCAAAGATCGCGCGCCAGTCGTTGGCAGGCAGCAGATATTTGACGACCAGACCACCGATAAATCCGCCGATGGGATAGCCGATGACCATGATCGCCATCGAAAAACTGCGGCCCTTGGCACTGGAATATTCATTGGTCACGGCGTTGATTGCGGTGAGCATTCCACCGATACCGATGCCGGTCATAAAGCGCCACGAAGACAGCGATTGCGGAGAGGCTGCGCCCGCCGCCAGAAACATGCCTGTAGCCATCAAGTGCAAGACAGGCGAGGATAGTAAGTCGGCGGCCATATTTATCAGCCATGCTGCCAAGCAGCAACGAGCCGACGCCCATGCCGATAAGCTCCATCGCGAGCACAATACCCAGGCCATCGGGGCCAAGCTGCCATTCCTGCTTGATACCAGGACCGGCAAACGCGCTCGACAGCACGTCGAAACCATCAAGCGCGTTCAGCCCGATCATGATTGCGACGGCCAGCCATTGCCTGGGATGCATCTTGCCGCTGTCGATAATCTCTTTCGGACTCATCGACTCTCTCCCTCAACTTTCGCCGATTATTCGTGGATGCGGGCAAGCATCTCGATCAACTGGGTTATTTCCTTCGCCGTAAAGCGGGCCTTCAGCCAGTTTTCGTGCGCGTTGATGGCATCTTTCGCTCTGGCCAACACCTTCGTCCCCTCGGGCTCCAGGAATAATGCCTGTTTGCGGCCATCGGTCGGAGATTTGTCGCGGCGCAGAAAATGCCGCGCCTGTAACCGGTTGATGATCGCCATCGTCGTTGCCCGGTCCATTCGCAGGCGCAGGGCAAGGTCGGTCTGGGCAATCCCCGGATGGTCATCGACCAGCCACAACACCGAAACCTGCTTTTGCGTCAGATCAATGTCGGTAAACGTTTCGGAAAAATGGCGATACACTGTGCCATGGGCAAGGCGGATGTGGAAACCCAGGATTTCCTTGATTTGGCCAATGTCACCATCGTCGCCTGGAGCAGTTGTTATCGCGTCCAGATCATTTCCCCTTGTCATTTTCTCGCCCTTGCAAAATTGTTAGCCTTACATACAATCAATGTCGAGGAGTCTCTTGAATGGTCCACTTTCCCGACACGCCCAGTTTTACCGGGTTTAACACGCCCAGCCGGATCGAAGCCGACATTGCCGACCTTGATGTTGTGGGCGCGATTCCGGCAGAGCTCGACGGCGCCTTTTACCGCGTTCAGCCCGATCCGCAATTCCCCCCGCGCTTGGGAGATGACATCGCGTTTAACGGCGACGGAATGTTTGCCATGTTCCGCTTTGAAGGTGGCCGATGCCACTTCAAGCAACGCTGGGCGAAGACCGACAAATGGAAGCTGGAAAACGAGGCAGGCAAGGGCTTGTTCGGGGCCTACCGCAATCCGCTGACCGATGATCCGGCAGTTGACGGCAAGATCAGGGGAACAGCGAACACCAACGCCTTTGTTTACGGCGGCAAGCTCTACGCGTTGAAGGAGGATAGCCCCGCACTCGCGATGGACCTCGTGACGATGGAGACGCATGGCTATACCGATTTTGAAGGCATAACGGGGCAGACATTTACGGCGCATCCCAAGGTTGACCCTGTCACCGGCAATATGATCGCCTTTGGCTATGCGGCGAAGGGTATCTGCACCGATGATGTTACTTATTATGAGATAAGTCCTGACGGCGAGTTGATCCGCGAATTGTGGTTCAAGGCACCTTATTATTGCATGATGCACGATTTCGCGATCACGCCCGATTATGCCCTGTTTCACATTGTGCCGAGCATCGGGAATATGGAGCGACTTGAAAAAGGCCTGCCGCATTTTGGCTTTGATACGACGATTCCGGTCTATCTCGGGGTGCTACCGAGGCGAGAAGGATCGACAGCCGAGGACATTCGATGGTTCAAGCGCGACAATTGCTTTGCCAGCCACGTGATGAACGCATTTCAGGAAGGCACCAGAATCCATTTTGACACGCCCGAGGCCAAGAACAATATGTTTCCGTTCTTCCCCGATGTGCATGGTGAACCGTTTAACGGCATGGAAGCGATGTCCTATTTGACTCGCTGGACGGTCGATATGGCGTCGAACGGCGATGCGTTTGACAGCATTACGCGGCTTACCGACACCGCTGCCGAATTCCCCCGGATCGATAACCGCCGCGCAGGCCTGCCCTACCGTTACGGCTGGATGCTCGAAATGGACATGCGCCGCCCTGTTGAGTTGAAGGGCGGAAGCGCTGGCGGATTGCTGATGAACTGCCTGTTCCTCAAGGATCACCAGACCGGCGAAGAACAGCATTATTGGTGCGGCCCGGTGTCGAGCTTGCAGGAACCCTGCTTCATTCCGCGCGGCGAAGCAGAAGGCGACGGCTGGATCGTCATGGTCTGCAACCGGCTTGAGGAGCAGCGTAGCGACCTGCTGCTGTTCGACGCGCTGGAAGTTGACAAAGGACCGATTGCGACGATCCGGATACCGATCCGGTTACGTTTTGGCCTGCATGGGAATTGGGCCGATGCCAGCGAGATTGGACTGGCAGCGTAAAGTCCCCCGAAGCTTATAGGTGGCGGTAAATGGCCCGCTCGTGGCTGAATGCCTTGAACCCGAAATATCCATGATAGCTGCCGGTGCCGCTTTGGTTGACCCCGCCGAAGGGCAGCTGGTTTTCCAGATAATGCGAGAAAACCCCGTTGACGGTCACGCCGCCTGACGACGTCCGGCTAAGTATCTTTTGCACGTTCGCTTCATCATTGCTGTAGATATAGAGCGCGAGCGGTTTGTCCCGCGCCTCGATGTAGCCAATGACCTGATCGAGTGTGTCATAGGTCATGACCGGCAGGACAGGCGCGAAAATTTCTTCCTGCATGATCTTCATTTGTGGCGTCACATCGGTCAGCATCGTCGGGTGGATCGTAAGATCGGTAGCGTCGAGCTCGCCTCCAGCAGCAATCGTCGCACCTTGGGTGACAGCATCGTCGAACAGCGTTTTGACACGGTTGAAATTGCCGTCGTTGACGATCTGCGCGATGCTTTCTTTCTTGATTTTGCCGTCGTCGCCATAAAGATTTTTGGCGACATTGGTTTTGAAGCCCTCGACGAGCTTTGCCTTCTGGTCCTCTTTCACGAACACATAATCGGGGCAGATACACGCCTGACCGCCATTGAACTGCTTGGCATTGGCGAGCTGCGCCGCGACCTTGTCAATGTCTGCGCCTTCATCGACGATGACTGGCGACTTGCCGCCCAGTTCGAGCGTGACGCTCGCTAGGTGCTTGGCGGCGGCAGCCATGACCAGCTTGCCGACCCTTGTGGAGCCTGTGAAGAAAATATGGCTGAACGGGAGTTCGAGCAGCGCTGTCGCCACGCTGACATCGCCCTCAAACACCGTCACCTCATTTTCGTCGAACGCCTCGCGGATAATCGTTACCGCGACACGCGCCGTTGCCGGGCACAGGTCAGTGAGCTTGACCATGCAGCAATTGCCCGCCGCAACGGCCGCCGCAACCGGGCCTAGCGTGAGGCCCAGCGGGAAATTCCACGGACCGAGGATCAGGCATACGCCGCGCGCCTCATACATGATCTGCGCCTTGTCGTCGGGGTTCATCGACGGCGTGACTTCGGTAGGTGTCATCCACGCGTCGAGATTGTCGATGTTGCGCTGAATGTTGGAGGTGACGTTCATCACCTCGGTAACGCGGATTTCGCCCTCGGGTTTGCGGGTGTCTTGCAGCACGGCGGCAACGATGTCATCGGCATGGGCCTCGACGGCGGCTTTCAGTTTCGCCAACTTCGCCTTGCGCTCGGCGGCAGTCGAGGCTTTGACGTTCCACTGATGCTCCTGCTGGGCTGCGAAAACACGCGCGATGTCATTGGCGATTTCGGTCATTATACTATTTGCCTCAAGTTGAATCAGAAAATTCTTAAGTCGCGGGCCCGGCATGTCCGGCACGCGCCAACAGCCCGGCTTCATCGCGTTGCGCGCGTTTGGCAATCAGCAGCATCAGAGCGACAATCGGTATCGCGGCTGCATTGACGCATAGCATCGCGGTGCGCAAGTCGCCGGTCGCATCGGAAATCATCCCGACCAGATAAGGCCCGGTGCCCAAGCCGATAATCGTCATCGACAGCAAATAAACACTGGTGGTGATACCGCGCATCCTTGGCAAAACCTGGTCGTACATGATGGCGTAAAGCGGCGGCATCCACCCGGTCAGCACCACGCTATAGAGGATGAAGCGCAAGTAGAAGCTTGCTGCATCGGGCGCGAAATACACCCAGAACGACATGATTGGCGACAGCCCCATCGCGAAAAGCCCGACCCACGCACGGCCCGAACCCGGGAAACGCAGGTTGAGCCTGTCCGAAAGCGGCCCCCAAATCAGCGGTCCAATTATTCCCATGCTCGCCGCCACCAGCCCGAATTGCAGAGCAGCCTCGCCCATCGACAGGCTGTATTGCTTCATCAGAAAACTGGGGTTGAATGCCATCATGCCGTAATTGATTACGCTTTGCAGCGAGCCGACGGCGAACGCCATCATCAGCGTTGGCGATCCGGTGATGACGCGGTGGGCCTGCGGGTCGGTAACCTTCATATTCTGCATGAAGTTGACGAGTACGAACAAGCCGAAGCCGATAACGCCCCATTGCAGCAAATGCGGGCTGATACTGACCGCGCCAAAGTGGAGCGCTGGTCGTGGGGAAATATGCGATGTGACCATGAACAACATGGCCATTGCGATGACAATCCCGCCAAGCCAGAGCAGATTGTCGCGCCAGATACTACTGCCGACTTTGAAGCGGCTCAGGCTCACCCAATTGAGACCCGGAAGAACCGAAACTAGCACCTGAGCGCTTGCGCGGAAGGGATGCGGATCGACCGGCGTTGGAATGCCGTCCAACGCGCCGCGCTCGGGTTCCGCCAGAAACCAGAGAAATACCGCCAGCACAAATCCGGGCGCAGACGCCACAAGAAAGGCAAACTGCCATCCCCTGAATGTCGAGACCGGATAGGCTTTATCCCACCACCCCGCTGCGACTCCGCCAAGGATTAGCGACCCGCCAATCCCCAGCGCAACGGCGGATGCCATCACTGCCATCACGAAGCCACGCCGGTGTTTGGGCCAGTAATCATAGGCAAGGCTGTAACCGGCGGGCTGCGCCGCGGCCTCGCCAATGCCAACGCTAAGCCGCGATAGCGCGAGCATCCCGAAACTGGAAGCAAAACCGGCGAGCGCCGTTGCGGCTGACCAGAAGACCACGCAAATCGACAGCAGCCTGAGTCCGCGTCCAGCCATCGGCGAGACGGCCTAGCGGCAAAGAGAATAAGCGCATAAAACAGAGCAAAGACGGTACCGAACAGCAGGCCCATTTCGGCATCACCGATTTTCAGGTCGGCCTTTATTGCGGGCGCAAGAATGGCGAGAATCTGCCTGTCGAGCAAACTCATCGCTTGCGTCAGCGCAACGAGCACCAGCGCATATTTCGCGCCGCGCGGCAGTCCTTTTTCAGTCAAAGTTTGAACCAATGTTCGGCATTGGTCTGGAAGAATTTCTTTTTGACTTCCGGCGTGACGTCCAGATTGTCCATCGCGCGGACCTCGTCGGCGACATATTCGTAAGGATAATCCATCGCGTACATCACGCGGTCTTCGCCCATGACGTCGATCATCAATTTGACCGCTGGCTCGAACGGAAGCCCGCTGCACGTGCCGAGAAAATTGTGACGCATATAATGGAACAGGTCGTGCTTCAGCGGCTTGATGCGCTCGTACCGGTTCGACCGCACGCCTGCTTTGTGCATATAATCGGTGCGGTACAGCCAGTAAGGCAGCGCTTCGCAGCCATGGCCCGCCATCACCTGCAAATCGGGATAGCGATCAAACAGCCCGGACGTCACCAGCCGCAACAGATGATAGGCAGTCTCCACGCCAAAACCGAAAACTGCGCCGTCAAGCCCAGCGTCGATCATCCCGCCCATCATGCTGTCGGGCAGCGTCGCGGGATGGACATAAAGCGGCTGGCCGGTATCGGCGAGCGCGCGGAAGATGGGGTCGAATTGCGGCTCGTCGAGATAATGGCCTTGGGTGTGGCTGTTGATCTGCACGCCCTTGAAGCCCAGTCGCTGCGCCGCGTTTGATTTCTGCATGCCGACCATAAGGGGTCTTGCGGCGCAACTGCGGTCATTCCGACATAACGCGTCGGATGCGCGGCGACCGCCTCGGCCAGATAGTCATTGGCGCGGGTGGCTATACCTTTGGCCTCATCAACATCCAGAAATGGTTGAACCCCGGGCGAAGTCAGCGCGAGGATCGCCACATCAATGCCTGTTTCGTCCATATGCCGGATGCGTTGTTCGCCCAGATCAAGCAGCCGGTCGATAATTTGCGTTGCGCGTTCTGACGGGCTCTTTGCGTAAAATCCCCAGAGCGAAACCATGCCCTTGTCCGCCGTGCCGTCGGCAACCATCCGCAGATAAACATCGACCTGCTCGCGAGTGGCAAAGGCTTCTTCGGTGGCGATGCGCAGATAGCCACGATCCCCGCCAGTTTTCAGTTCATGCGTCATCGATCACCCCTCATGCACGGTTTTGAGGACCATGCAGGCCATCAGGCCTTCCGGCCCGTCTTCATGTCCGTGGCCTGACCATTTCACCCCGCCAAACGGGCGTGTCTGGCCCACCAAGCATAGTGGTGTTCACGCAGAACATTCCGGTTTCTACCTCGCGCGCAAGGCGCTTCTGCCGCTTGGCATCGTTGGTCCATGAATAGGCCGCGAGGCCATAGGGCAGGCGGTTGGCCTCGGCGATCATGTCCTGCTTCATTGCCAAAGGGGTTGATGATTGCGACCGGACCGAACGGTTCCTCGTTCATGATTTCGGCATCGAGCGACACTTCGGACAGGACCGATGGCGCGTAGAAATAGCCCTGATTTCCGATGCGCTCACCGCCGCAGCCAAGTTTGCCACCTCGCGAAACAGCATCGCCGATCATCCGCTCCATCGCATCGGGACGGCGCGGGTTCGCCATCGGCCCCATCTGGATGCCATCTTCAAGGCCGTTGCCGACTTTGATCGCCTTGGCGCGTTCGATGAAGCCATCGCGGAACTTGTCGAACACGCCTTCCTGTACAATGAACCGCGTCGGCGAGACGCAGACCTGACCGGCATTGCGATATTTGGCGGGGACCATCGTATCAAGCACGTGATCGACATCGACGTCGTCGAACACCAGCACAGGCCCATGTCCGCCCAACTCCATCGTCGTGCGCTTCATGTCGTCGGCGGCCAGCTTTGCCAGATGCTTGCCAACGACGGTCGAGCCGGTGAAGCTCAATTTTCGGATGATGGGCGAAGCGAGCAAGTGGCGCGACACTTCGTCGGGCACCCCGAATACCGCTTGCCCCGCTTCCTTCGGCAGGCCTGCGTCGAGCAGACATTGCAGGATCGCGAGCGCCGAACCGGGTGCTTCTTCGGCTGCTTTCAGGATAACCGAACATCCTGCCGCAATTGGCGCGCCGAGCTTGCGTCCGGGATTGCCGATCGGGAAATTCCACGGTGCGAAGGCCGCAACCGGGCCGACGGGTTCATATATGACCGTTGAGCGCATACCCGCCGGGCGAACCAACTGCCGCCCGTATGTGCGCTGACATTCGCCAGCGTAGAAGTTGAACAGCCCGACATTCATCATCACTTCGATGCGCGTTTCGGCAAGCGTCTTGCCTTGCTCCATCGTCGCGATGCGGGCGATCTCCTCCTGCCGTTCGATCATCAACCGCGCCGCGCCTTGCAGCACGGAGGCGCGCTGTTGCGCTGTCGACTCGCGCCAGATGCGGAAACCACGCTGCGCGGCGTCCAGGGCACGGTCCAGATCAGCGGCATCGGCGAGCGGCAATTCGCCGAGCACCTCTTCGGTCGCCGGATTGATAACCTTATGCGTTCGCCGGTGGCCGACGGGAATTTTCTCGCCGTCGATGATCATGTGCAAGTGTAGGATAGCCGGTCACTTCTTCGCATTCTCCCGGTCGATATCGCCCTGCCAGCGTTGTGCCACAATCTCCTTGCCGGTAACAGGATGCGGCTTGTGGTATGGCACCCACTTGTTTGTCGGCCACAGCCAGACGTCCGCTTTCAATTCATCAGGACCAGTCGGATCCTGCGGATAAGTGGTCGAGAGGAACGGCACATAATTGTCGCGCGTGTGCGCCCAGCCGGTTTCATAATCGGCGTGCCACTGCGGCATGTAATTGAGGACATGGATGCGCCATTGTCCGTCAATTTTCTTATACGTATTTTCGTAAATGCCGCCTTCAAACCATTGCCGTGCCTGGAGCATCGGGGTGTCGCCAGTGTAGTCCTTGTGACGACCAGCCTGCATCATCGAACGACCGCGAACATGCGCGGTGTTGCCGTCGGCGTCGATATTGACGATCATCTGTATCTGCGGGTGGTCGAGCAGGAAGCCGTCGATGGGGCCATTGTTACCGTAGGTGAAATTGGCTTGGAACCGCTCGACATACAGGCGGCGGACCCCGGCTTGGCCCTTGAAAATGCCACCAAAGAAATGGACCTCACCATCGGGCGTAAACAGGTCGACAACCTCGTTATACAGGCATTTGTCGATCAGATAGCCGTAGAGATATTGCAGCTTTTTAACGGCCTGTTCGTCCTCACAGACGGTGACGCGTTTCGTCAATCCGGCGACGGTCGCTTCAAGCGCGGCGATACGGTCTTCAGACATGGGCTTGGTCCTTTTCAAGTTGTTCGAGGCGCTCGACCTCTTGGCGGTAGGGTTTGATGGCTTTGAACATCAGGAATGTGGCAATAGGCAGGAGCGTCGCTGCAGTTATCAATAACGACACCCACAACAGTTTTTCGTCCTGAACGACAAAGCGGGAAACCAGTCCGATGAACCAGCTGCCCATTGCACCGAAAAATGTGAACATGAACAGGTAAAAGGCGGTCACTTGCCCGCGCATAGCGTTGGGTGCGACCCGCTGTATCGCCGCGTTTTGTGGAACGGCACCGGCAATGGCGAACATCATCGCAAAGCCCGAAGCAATCATGGATACGGTACCCGTGGGCGCGGTTAAAGCGGTAATCGTGCTGAAAGTTGTCCCGGTAAAACAGATGCAAGCGGCGCGGACATTCGCATCTTTATACCGCTTGTTCAGCCACTCGGCCATGACCCCGCCGACAACCAAACCCGTGACCGAACCGATGATGACCGCCCAGAACGAAGCGTTGCCGATTTCTTTTGGCGTCCACCCATAGCTGCGCGCCATAAATTCAAAACGCCAAAACGCGATGCCAAAGGATTCGACCGCGCTTAAGGCCAGTGCGCCAAACAAAGGGTAATAGACACGGCCATTGGCGTGGATCGCTTTTGCCGCATCCCACCCCATGAAGGTCAGCACATTGCGGCCAATCGACCCTGTTTCCGGGATAATGGCTTCGCCGGAAACGGTAATTTTACGCTCTGGCTCTTTAACCAATAGAAACAAGATTGCAGCCAGCAGCGATGGTAGCGCCATGAAAAGAAAAACGACCTGCCAACTGAATAATTCCAAACCAGCGAACGCAACTTTTCCCATTCCTTGGGTCCATTCAGCAAGTCTGCCGCCAGCCCACGGACCAAGTGCCATGCCGCCGATGAAACCAAATTGAAGCAGAGCAAATGCCCGTGTTAAAGTCTTTGGAGGAAACGCGTCTGCGAGCAGGGAATAGGATGCCGGGGCGTGGGCCGATCCGCCTGCCGCCAGAAAAACGCGGCTGCCGACAAACTGCGTGAAACTCTGCGCCACTCCGCCAAGTGCAATCAAGGCGCCAACGATACCGGCGCTGGCGGATAGAACAAATTTACGGGGATAGGTATCCGCCAGTCGGGCCAACGGTATACCGATGAAGAAATAGCAGATGATCGTTGCGGGGCCTGCCAAAAAACCAAGTTGGTCGTCGGTAAGGCCAAAGTCCTTCTTGATGCTACCTGCAAAAGCGCCAAAGACTGCGGCATCGAAAAAAGTCAGGAAGGTCGCGAAGATAATCGCGAACAGAGCAAAATAGGCGGCACCAGCCGATGGCTGACTATGCGCCGATGCCGTACCTGTGCGATCGACCGTCGGAACTACGCCTGGACTGGCTGCCATATTCCTCTCGCTCCTCTTTGCACTTTTTGCGTGCAATTTTGTATGCAACAGATACAAACAATTGTTAGCGTCTTGTCCAGATAAATCGGTGAACGGACGCAGGAGAGGGAAGAAATATGCAGAATTTGCCGGGAAAAACCGCGTTTGTCACAGGCGGCGCTTCGGGGATCGGTTTGGGAATCGCAAAGGCTTTGCTCGGCGCTGGGATGAATGTCGTGATCGCCGACATCCGCGATGATCATCTCGCTGCGGCCACCGAAGAACTGGCAGGCGGCGAGAAGGTGTTGGCGGTCAAGCTCGACGTCACCGACCGCGCCGATTATGCGCGCGCGGCGGACGCTGCCGAGGCGAAGTTCGGCAATATCCATATCCTGTGCAACAATGCTGGCGTTGCCGTGGTCGGCCCGACCGAGATTGCAACCTTTGCCGATTGGGACTGGGTGATGGGTGTCAATCTGGGCGGCGTCATCAACGGCGTGACCACGTTGCTACCCCGCATATTGAAGCATGGAGAAGGCGGCCATATCGTCAATACCTCATCGATGTCCGGGATGGTTCCGGTGGGCGGGACGACGATTTACTCAACCGCCAAAGCCGCTGTGTTGACGATGATGGAAACGATGCGTCCAGAGCTCGAACCGCGCGGTGTGATTTGCTCGGCCTTCTGCCCGGGCGCGGTGCAATCCAATATCGCCGAAGCAAGCAAAACGCGGCCGGCTGAACTTGCCGATTCAGGCTATGCGGAGGCTGATAAACGCCGACAAAATGGCGGGAATTTTTTCCATCTCTATCAAACCAAAGAAGAGGTCGGGCAGCGCGTGTTGCAAGGCATATTGAACGACGAGCTCTACATCCTGACGCATAGCGAATTCCTTGCAGGCGTAAGCGACCGCGCCAATGCGATGATCGCGTCGGTGCCTGCAAAACTGCCTGAGAACGCAGAATATAAGCAGTCATTCGCAATGCTGTTCAACTCGCCGATCTGGGCGGCAGAAATTGAACGCCAGACGGAGTTGAAGGCATGATCGATTTTGCAGGGCGGACAGCTTTTGTCACCGGCGGCGCGAATGGTGTCGGCATCGGATTGGTCCGCGCTTTGCTCGCCGAGGGCTGCAAAGTGGCGATTGCCGATATCCGGCAGGAGTCGATAGATAAAGCACTGGCCACGCTCGACAACAATGAAGTCATGGGCGTTCAGGTCGATGTATCGTCGCGCGACGCAATGGCCGCGGCGGCGGACGAGGTTGAGGCCAAGTTTGGGCCAGTTACGTTGCTGTTCAATAACGCAGGCGTGAACCTGTTCCAGACTATTGAAGACTCAAGCTACGCCGATTGGGACTGGCTGATGGGGGTCAACCTGCATGGCCCGGTCAACGGCGTGATGACCTTTGTTCCGAGGATGATCGCGAACGGAAAGGGCGGCTTTGTCGTCAACACCGCGTCGATGGCGGGTTGGCTCGCCAATGGCAGCCCGGGTATTTACAATACGACTAAATTTGCGGTTCGTGGAATGAGCGAGTCCTTGCGCTATTCGCTCGCGCCGCACGGCATTGGCGTGTCTTGCGTTTGTCCCGGCCTTGTCAAAAGCTATATCTATGCATCCGACGACATCCGCCCGGCGGAGCTGATGGAGGGGGCAAAACCGATCAACAAGGAAGGCGTCGAACGGCTGGCGGGTATGCACGAAGTGGGCATGGAGCCCGACGTCATCGCCGCGCGTATCCTTCAGGGAATGCGCGAGAACCAGACTTACATCTTCCCGATGCCGGATCACAAGGAAGAGCTGGCGGAAGAATTTGAGGCAGTGCTCGGCTGCTACCGCGATTATCCCCAAGATCCGGGCTTTGATGATCGCATCAAGATCGAGGCGATGCGCCGCGCCGGTTACAAAGCAGCACGAGAAGCGGCGAACAAGGCGGTTTAGCCCTGTCCGCCAATCAGGCGTTGCGCTGTCGGTAGTCTGCTATCCATTCGACCGTTTTGGACAGGCCGCCAAAAGGATAGAAATGGAGCCGCACGCGGCCATGTTCGTCGCCCAAGCGCGCAGCGAAGGTATCGACGAGCTTGTCGGGGCCAGCCGAGCCGAGCAGGTTGGTGATCGACAGGCCATATTTGGCCATGACGCTGGCAGAGGCACCGACGCCGCAACGCGTTGCAAACCGCAATAATGTCTTGATTCCGGCTGGGCCCGGAATGCCGATGCGGACGGGCGTTTGTATGCCGCGCTCCCGCAACTGGGCCAGCCAGTTTAGAAACGCGTCCGGGTCGAAGCCGAATTGGGTGACAACCAGCGGTGCCATGCCGCGACGCTCGATCTCGGCGACTTTCGTGTCAAGGATCGCCCATGCCTGCTCGGGCGTCATATTGGGGTGGCCTTCGGGATGGCCGCCGATGCCGATGGCGGTAATGCCATTGACTTCGAAGGCACCCGTCGCGATCAGTGCGCTTGTGTCGACATACGGCCCCTGTGGTTCGGGAGGATCGCCTGCGACGATGAAGCAGCGACGGACCCCTGCTTCGGCAACCACTGCCTCCAGATAACTCTCAAACTGTTCGCGCGAAACGATTCGCCGCGCGGAAAAATGCGGCATTGGCTCATAGCCGAGTTCGCGCACAGCGACCGCTGCGGCGATCCTGTCCGCCGCTGCCTCGCCGGGCAAAAAGGTAATGGCGATGGGCGTCTCCGCCGGAATAAGCGGTGCAGCCTCACGCAGCGCAGCAACGTCCTTTGCCGTAATCTCCAGCGAAAAGCCTTCGGTAATTCCTTCGGGCTTCCGGTCCCAATTGGGGTGGATTTGCGGACGCGCCATTAATTCCGGACCAATCAATCGCGTCCGGTGCGCCAGCCTTCCTGATAGGTCTCACGGGCGACCCGCGAATAAGGCACCGAACTGACGACCGCGCGGACTTCGATTTGCTTGTGCGGTTCAACAGTCGTCTTTTTCGTCCCGCCATTTTCCTCACCCCACACGACGCGGAGTTCGGTGCCGACCGGAATTTCAGGATCGATAGTGGCGAGGCTGAGCGCTGTTTTCTCGTTGTAGCTGTAGCCGGTGAACATCGACACGCCGACGGTGCGTCCGCCCGCATCGACAACGCGGTCGTAATTGTGCGGGGCATAATTGGCGTTGGGCAGGTCGAAGAATTTGTAATGCTCGGCATCAGGATCATACAGCGATGCCTGTATCTTGCCCATGTCATCGCCGTTCCAGGCGAGCGTTACCTTCTTGCGCTGTTCCTCGGGCTTGAGCGCTTCGAGCGCCTCGCGGCCATGGAAATCATGATCGAATTTGACGAACGGACCATAGCCCAGTTCCCAAGGATTGACGTAATAATCCTCGATATTGTCGGAAACAAAGCTGCCACCGATTGCGCCGTTGGCTTCATAGCCATCGGCGGGGCACCATTCGCGGAATGCCTGCAATTTGTCGCCGGTATAAACGCCCGGGAGTGGGGAGGGTATCCAGCCCGATTCAAGCGTGTTGGACGCGTAAGCGCGGCTGCCGCACTGGACGATGCCAAACTCTTCGCCTGCCTTCAATATGGCGGCGCGAATCTCATCGGCTTCTTCATATGGACCCCAAAGCTCAAGTCCGGGGGCACCTGCCATGCCGTGACGCAAGGTGCGGGTTTCGCGGCCGGCAATGTTCATCGTCGACATGTTGAAGAATTTCAGCTGCTCAAGCGGTCCGCCGTGGACCTTTTCGATAATCTGCCAAGCACTTGGCCCTTGGATTTGGAAACGCCAGCATTCACGCGTGACCGCTTTGCCGTTCGGACGCATCGGCGAACGATCATCCAACTGGACATCAACATCATAGCCACCGGTTTCCGCGTGGAAACGCAGCCAGTTCGATGCAGGCGCGCGGCCGACATAGACAAATTCTTCTTCGGCCAGCCAGAAGATGATGCCATCGCCGATGACATGACCATAAGGTGTCGTCGGCACATATTGCTTCGCCTTGTTGACGGTCCAGCCCTTCATCGTGTTGATCGCGGTGTCGCTGATTAGCTTCAGCGCGTCTTTTCCGCGCAGGTAGAGGTTGACCATGTGATGCGACTGATCGAACAGCACGGCAGTATGTTGCCACGCCCATTGCTCCGCACGCCAGTTACTGAATTCCGCCGCCACAACCGGGTAAACATAGGCACCAATCTGCGAATTACGCAGCAGGTCGACCGTGTTATCGGCGCCGTCAAGCACTTGCTGAAGATTGGTTGCGGTCATGTCTGCTCTCCGAAAGTTTTTATTTGTATGCAACACATACTATAAATACTATGTTATGCAAATGGAATCGTGGACATTGGCGATTGGGACAAACTCACGCTAGGTTGCGAAAAACAGGGAGAGTTTGCGCGTGACTAATCCGCATATATTGACGCTTTCATGCGATGATCGGCCCGGATTGGTGGCTGCGGTTACTGGATTTCTGGCTGACCAGCGTTGCAATATCCTCGAGTCGCAGCAGTTCAACGATACCGAAGACGGGCAGTTCTTCATGCGTGTGGTTTTTGACCTGTTGGAAGGCGCACCCGATGCAGACGGTCTGAAGTCGGCGTTTGCGACGCTCGGCGACGGCCACAAGATGAACTGGTCAATTCGTTCGGCCAATGAGAAGCGGCGCGTGCTTATGCTCGTGTCGAAGTTCGACCATTGCCTCGGCGACCTGCTGTACCGGGTCCGCATCGGTGAACTCGGCATGGAGGTCGTCGGTATCGTCTGCAACCATCCGCGCGAGGCGTTGCAGGTTTCTATGATAGGCGACATCCCGTTCCATTATCTGCCGGTCACCAAAGACACCAAGCCGCAGCAAGAGGCTGCGATAAAGGAAATCGTACGCTCGACCGGTGCCGAGCTTGTGGTGCTGGCGCGCTATATGCAAATCCTGTCCGACGACATGGCTGGCTTTTTGTCGGGGCGTTGCATCAACATCCACCACAGCTTCCTGCCCGGCTTCAAAGGCGCCAAGCCTTACCATCAAGCATTCGCGCGCGGCGTAAAGATGATCGGCGCGACGGCGCATTATGTGACTGCGGATTTGGACGAGGGACCGATTATCCATCAGGATGTCGAGGTTATCAGCCACGCCGATACGCCAGACGATCTGGTGCGCAAGGGACGCGATATCGAACGCCGCGTTTTGGCAGAGGCAGTGCGCCTGCATCTCGCCGACCGCGTGTTGATGAACGGCAACAAGACGGTCGTATTCAAGAGCTGAGGAATTGTGCCATGAAGGTCAACGCGCTCGATCATATCAACATTATCACCGCCGACCTTCACGGCACGGCAAACTTTTATAGCGAGATGTTCGAGCTGGAAGCCCGCGCCGGTCCGTCACCGCTGACGCCCGAAACTGCGCAATGGATGTATGACGATGCGGGGAGAGCAATCATCCACATCAACAGCTTGGATTGCGTGCGGACTTACGAAAGGGAAGTTACGCCGGGCCCGACCGGATCAATTCATCATATCGCACTGAACTGCTCCGGATATGACGACGTGATTGCCAGATTGGATGCACGCGCGATGGACCGGCAGGTCAATGTGATTGAAGCCGTCGGATTGCGGCAGGTTTTTACCATGGACCCCAACGGCGTACTGCTGGAACTCAATTTCTGGGGCGATTAAACGCCTACCGCACATGCCCCGACCACGTGCGTAGTGCCGGGTTGGTATGATCGGGCATAGCCAGTGCCTCTGCAACCTTGGGCCGCGCGGTCATCCGGTCGCGCCATTCGATGAGGCGAGGACCGATGGCCATTTCGGGGAACATCCGCTCGACCATCATGCCGCAATGGCAATAGAAATTGATATCGGCGAGCGTGTACATATCGCCCGCTAGCCAAGCGGTTTTGGCCAACTGCGCCTCCACCTTGGCGACCGCATATTCGATTTTTGCAGTGGCGTTCGCCAGCAGTTCGTCGGAAAATCCTGAGCGCGCATCCATCCATTTCTTGCGTTGGTCGGGTAGGGGAATGCGTGCCATCAGCTCCTCGAACGCGCCGCCCTCAATGCCGCGCGCGATGACGCCGACCATGCGGTGCCATCCGTGCATCGAGACGTGGTTGGTTACATGCTCGTCCACAAACTTGTTCCAATACCGCATCCGCGCCTTGCCCTCGGGGTCGGCGGGGCGCAGCGGCGGCGTATCGGGAAATGCGTCTTCAAGATATTCGTTGATGACGGTTGTGTGTGTGATGATGATGCCGTTATGATCGAGAACGGGTACCTGACCCTCGGGGTTGATTGCCACAAACCACGGCTCATGCTGCTCGAATTTGTGCAAATCGACATAAATGCTCTCGAACGGCAGCCCCTTCTCAAATAGCGGGACCATGGATTTGAGCGAATTGGCGAGAGGTTCGGCATGATAATATTTAAGTGCCATATCTGATCCTATCCGAGCTTAAGAGTACCAAGAATTCCGCCATCGACCGCCCACCCTTGGCCGGTCACATGGCTCGCGACGTCGGACAGCAGAAACGCCACGACCTCGGCGGTCTCTTCAGCCGAGCCGACATGGCCCAAGGGTATGTTTTTGCCCATCGCTGCCATCGCGGCTGGAATGTCGTCTCCGCCAATATTGTGCAGCAACGGCGTTTCAATCAAACCCGGCAAAACACAGTTGACGCGAATATTGTGCGCAGCATTTTCGACCGCCGCCGCCCGTGCAAGCCCGAGAACGGCGTGCTTCGAGGCGACATAGGCCGGGTTGTTCTCCATCCCGCGCTCGCTTGCCAGACTGCCGGTCAGGACGATGCTGCCACGACGTTGTGCGATCATTCCGGGCAGCACACGGCGCACCGCAGTGAACACGCCAGTCAGGTTGGTCGCGATGATATTGTCCCAATTTTCATCGCTACATTCGGTGAATGGCGCAAACTCGCCGCCTATTCCGGCATTGGCGAACAGGCCGTCAATGGGGCCAAGCGCACCTTCCGCCTTGGTGATCGCAGCAAGCAATGACGCTCTCTCAGACACATCGGCGGTTGTAAAAAATACTGTACCGCCGTCGCGTTCGAATTCTTTGGCAGCCGAAGCGAGCGCGCTTTCGCTGCGCGCGATCATCGAAACCCGCGCCCCCCGGCGCGCCAGCATTTTTGCGGTTGCCCGTCCGATACCGGTCGACGCGCCGGTAATCAGGATATGCCGCCTGCTAAAATTCATGAAAGCCCGAGCAGTTTGACGGCATTGTCCTTCAGGATCATCGGCAACACCTCGTCACGGAAACCCGCAATCTTTGCAGCCTCGATCCATTTTTCCGGCTTGATCAGCGGAAAATCCGACCCGAACAGCATTTTATGCCGCAACTGGGTGTTGGCATATTGAATGACTTGCGGCGGGAAATATTTCGGTGACCAGCCCGACAGGTCGATGAACACATTGTCCTTGTGCAGCGCCATCGACAGGCTCTCATCGGCCCACGGCCATGACGGATGGGCGAGGATCATCTTCATGTCGGGGAAGTCGCACGCGACATCATCGAACAACATGGGCTGGCCCCATTTGAGCCGAAGTCCGGCGCCGCCCGGCATTCCGGTGCCCATGCCCGAATGACCGGTATGGAAAATCGCAGGCAGTTTATACTCGGCGATCACCTCGTAGATCGGATAGGCAATCCGGTCTGCGGGATGGATATTCTGCATGATATTGTGGAATTTGAAGCCTTTGATACCGTGATTTTCGATCAGATCACGCGCCTCGCGTGCACCCGAGCTTGCCCTTGTGCGGGTCGATGGAGGCGAACGGAATGACGATGTCGGTGTGCTCTGCGGCAATATCGGCAATCTCGTAATTGCTGATCCGTTTCGCCCCGACGCCGCATTCGGCATCGACTGTAAACAGGCAGAAGGGGATATTGCGCTCGCGGTAGAATTCAATCGTCTCGGGTATCGTAGGCCGCTTGCGGTCCGCCTTGAAATAGGCCGATGCCGCGTCAAAGAAGGCGCCCATGACCGGGTCTTCGGGATCATGGCAAGACACTTCGGCATGCACATGCATGTCGATGGCTGTGATTTTTGAGATATCGATAGTCATGTTTGCTCCACCCTTATGCCGTCAGCATCAAAGCTGGATGATAACCGTCTTGGTTTCAAGATAGGCCTCGACACCTTGGCGGCCTTGCTCGCGGCCGATGCCTGATTGCTTGTAACCACCAAATGGCAATGCGGTATCGATCATCGCGTGGCAATTGCCCCAGACGGTGCCCGATTTAATCTTGGCGGCAAGCTTGTGCATCGTCGCGACATCCTTGGTCCAAATACCCGCGCCGAGACCGAAGCAGGTGTCGTTGGCGGCCTTCGCCACTTCGTCAAGATCGTCGAAGCGCTGTGCGACAACGACTGGCCCAAAGATTTCTTCGCGAACGACGCTCATTTGCGCGTTCACATCGACAAGGATCGTCGGGTTGACGAAATAGCCGCCACCGTTCGACGGCGCGTCTCCGCCCATCGCAACGCTCGCGCCATCGCGCTTGCCGGCTTCGATATAACCCATCACCTTGTCATGCTGCTCTTTGCTGATGATCGCCCCCATATGCGCTTCGGGGTCGAGCGATGGCCGCGGTGCCCAGAACGGGGCGGTTGCGGCCATGCCTTCGAGAACCTGATCGAACACCGAACGGTGCGCGTACAGCCGCGAACCGGCGACGCAGACCTGACCAGCGTTAAAGAAGATCGCGCCAGCCACGCCGGGCGCGGTTGAGGCGACGTCTACGTCGGGCATGACAACGACAGGCGATTTACCGCCAAGCTCAAGCGTGACGCGCTTCATGGTATCAGTCGCGTTCTTATTGATGACCTTGCCGATTTCGGTCGAGCCGGTGAAGGCTACCTTGTCGACATCGGGGTGCTTGACCATCCGGTCGCCAGCGGTGTGGCCGTTGCCGGTAATGATGTTGAGCACGCCAGCGGGGAAGCCCGCTTCAGCCACAAGATCGGCGAGACGCAATGCGGTGATTGATGTCTGCTCGGCTGGCTTCAGGACGATAGTGCAACCGGCCGCAAGGGCGGGCGCAATCTTGAGGCAGGCCATCAGCAGCGGGAAATTCCACGGTACAATCTGCGCGCAGACGCCGACGGGTTCCTTGACGGTGTAGCTGAAAACCGTGCCCGCAGGCATCGTGTAGGGCGCGGTGGTTTCGCCTGCGACCTTCGAAGCCCAGCCTGCCATGAAACGGAGCTGGCTAATCGCACCCGGAATATCGACCGCACCCGCCATGCTCACGGCCTTGCCGTTATCGATTGCTTCGAGCTCGGCGAGTTCACCCGCATGAGCCTCCATGAGGTCAGCCAAACGGTTCATCGTCCGCTCGCGCACCATGGGGGGCAGGTTTGACCAGCGGCCATCATCGAACGCTGCACGAGCGGCGGCGACCGCGTGGTCAACATCCTTGTCCGAAGCGTCAACAATCCGGCTGATTTCTTTGCCGTTGGACGGGTCTTCGACGCCCAGCGTTACGTCGTGCGATGAGCTGACCCACTCGTTGTTGATGAACAGAGCAGGCGAGCGCGCCAACGCTTTTTTGGCGGCCTCCGAATAAGCACGTTGCGCCAGCGAAACTTTGGTCATCTCGTTCATGGGTCATCCTCTCTCAATCGAATCTTGCTTTGGCGCAAAGCGTAGCAATAATTGTGAGTGTTGCATACAAAATTTGCTTGGCGCATCGCGGAAAATTCGGCTTAGCGTAGCCACCATGATGACCGTTGTAGACCCCATAGCAACTTACGCGATTTCGCGGCCCAATTCGCTGGCCATTGGCGATGCCGAAACGGGCGCGCGCTGGAATTATGCTGCACTTAATGCTGCAGTAAATCGCGTTGCTGCTTATCTGGTAAGTGAGCTTGGCGCCGCGTCGGGTGAACGGGTCGCGACACTGGCGCGCAACGACGTGAACATGGTCATTCTGCATTTTGCCTGTATCCGGGCAGGGGCGATTTTCGTACCGTTCAACTGGCGCCTGGCGACGGCAGAGGTCGCAGTTCTGCAAGGCGACGCCGCTCCTGCTTTGCTTTTTCACGATGCCGATTTTGACGTGTCGGACTTTGCTTGCAAACTCATATTGCTTTCTGATCTATTGGACATTTGCGCAGACGCACCGGCAACACCGCCCTCAAATGCGCGCCGTGATTTCGGCGCGCCTTCGACGCTGCTGTATACCTCGGGAACGAGCGGTGTGCCCAAGGGTGTGATGGTGTCCGAAGAAAATGCAACTTGGGGCAATATCAACTTCATCCTTGGCAATGATGTCGGGACGGACAGCGTTTTCCTGTGCGACATGCCATTGTTCCATACCGCCGGGCTGTTCGCAGCCACGCGAGTTCCGTTATGCGCAGGCGGTGCGGTCTGGATCAGCAAGGGTTTTGATGCGGCAGAAACGCTGACGCGGATCGCTGATCCTTCGCTTGCCATCACGCATTATTTCTCCGTGCCGCAAATGGCGCAGATGCTGTGGAACCAGCCCGGATTTGATCCGGCGATGATGCGTGGTCTTCAGGTATATGCGACCGGTGGTGCGCCCAATCCGCCAGCGCAGATCGAACGGTTTGCACGGGCCGGGATCAACATGTCCGAAGGTTTCGGCATGTCGGAAACGGGCTCCAATTTCGGGATGCCGGTGGCCGACAAGGAGCAACTGGTCGCCAAGGCCGGATCATGCGGGCTGCCCTATATCAGCATCGAAACACGGATTGTCGATGACGAAGGCATTGACGTCGCACACGGCGAAACTGGCGAATTGTGGCTGCGCGGACCGAGCATTACCAAGGGATATTGGAACAAGCCCGAGGTAACTGCGGCAGCGTTCGAAGGCGACTGGTTCAAAACCGGCGACGCCGCGCGGCAGGACGAGGACGGGTTCTTCTACCTCGTCGACCGCAAGAAGGACATGTACATTTCGGGCGGCGAGAATGTCTATCCGGCTGAGGTCGAAGCGACGATTGCCGAATTGGTCGACGTTGCCGAATGCGCGGTGATTGGCGTGCCCGATGAAAAATGGGGCGAAGTGGGTAAGGCTTTCATTATCCTCCGGTCTGGTACGGAAATCGAACCGGGTGACATCATCGCCCATTGTAACGTCCGGCTCGCGCGGTTTAAAGTTCCGGTGTTTGTGGAGATTGCCGAGGCCATTCCACGCACGGCATCGGGCAAGGTGCAAAAGCATTTGCTTAGGAACAATAGCTAAAAAAGGATCATCACCATGGCCGACACAGAAGATGGCGCGAACAACCAGCCTCCCGGCTATGTGCCGCCAAAGGTGTGGACGTGGGATAGCGAGAACGGTGGGCAGTTTGCCAACATCAACCGCCCGGTGTCGGGCGCGACCCATGACAAGGTGCTGCCAATCGGCAAGCACCCGTTGCAGCTTTACTCAATGGGAACCCCCAATGGGGTTAAGGTCACTATCATGCTCGAAGAGCTGCTGGCGCTCGGGCATAAGGGGGCGGAATATGATGCTTGGATGATTGCGATTGGCGCGGGCGATCAATTCTCCAGCGGCTTTGTCGAGATCAATCCCAACTCGAAGATTCCGGCATTGATGGACCATTCGGTCAATCCGCCGGTCCGGTTGTTCGAGAGCGGATCGATGCTGTTTTACCTGGCCGAAAAATTTGGTGAGTTCCTGCCAACGGGCATTCACAAACGAACCGAGACGATGAACTGGCTGATGTGGCAAATGGCGTCCGCGCCTTATGTCGGCGGCGGGCTTGGCCATTTTTATGCCTATGCACCGTTCAAGATGGAATATCCGATCAATCGTTTTGCGATGGAAACCAAGCGGCAATTGCACGTACTCGATACGCATTTGGCGAACAATGAATTTATGGTCGGAAGCGACTACAGCATTGCCGATATGGCGATCTGGCCCTGGTATGGCTCGATCATGCGCGAGGCCTATAATTGCCAAGAATTCCTGTCAGTGCATGAATATAAGCATCTGGACCGCTGGGTCACTCTGGTCGGCGCGCGCGAAGCAGTAAAGCGCGGGCGGATGGTCAACCGCACCTTTGGTAAACCTGAAAGCCAGTTGCGTGAGCGGCATGACGCTAGCGACTTTGAAAACAACCGCGAAGATATGGTGATAGCCCGGGACGGCGAGCGGGTCTAAAATCTACAGTCTCGGTGGAATCCTCCACCGAGACTGCTCACTTCGACAAATCTACTTGGCAGCTTTTGCCTCAAGCGCTTTGTCCTCATTTGCGCGCTTGATCACATAATGGCGAATGCCATCGATTTCTGCAGCCGACATCACCGATTTCCAACCGACCATGCCATTATCTTTCAGCACGCCGTCATGGACGATCTGCTTCCAGTTGTCCGCGCTGGCCAACGTGCCGCTGTGGCGAAGGTCGGGTATGATCGACCCGGCAACCGCCGCGTCACCGTGGCATACGCCGCAATAGCGTCCGTAGTTATAGCCACCGCGTGTAACGACTTCGGCAGATGCTGTCTGCGAAGGCGGGTCTAGCGGCATCTTGTTGAGCGGGGGCATTGGCGGCAATTTCGCTGTCCCGCCAAGCTTGAACACCAGCAACCGGCTGATATTGCGAACCGGACCCGACAAGTCGGACAATACGCCCGGCGCGACGGCCCATACGCCGCCCCAGCCGGCGAGCACCGCGACATATTGGTCCTTGCCAATGGTGTAGGTTATCGGCGCTGCCACGACGCCGGTTTGTGCGGGAAAGGTCCATAATTGTTTGCCGCTGTCAGCCGCATACGCGTTGAAAGTGCCAGCTGCCGTACCTTGAAATACCAGATTGCCGCCCGTTGCGAGCAGGCCGCCATTCCACGGACCTTTATACGTTACGCGCCAGCGTTCTTTCTGCGCCACCGGGTCCCACGCGATCAAGACGCCGGTTGTTGCAGCTCGCGCTGCATCACGCATCTTTTTGTCGGCAGGCATCGACGCCGCGCCCTGATCGATACCGATATTGAAACCAAGCTTTGCAGGCTTCCAGTCTTTTTCCGGGAAATAAGGGAAGGCAGCGATTTGCGCAGGAATGAACACCAGATTCTGTTTGGGATCATAGGCCATCGGGTGCCAGTTATGCGCCCCGGCAGCTCCCGGTGTGCCGATAAACGGCTTGCCGGTTTTGTCATAGCGCGCTTCGGGATTTTCAATCGGGCGACCGGTTGCGGGATCGATACCCTTGGCCCAGTTCACTGGCACATAATTGTTCGCAGAGATGAATTTCCCGTTGGTCCGGTCAATCACGTAAAAATAGCCGTTTTTGGGCGCTTGCATCAGCACTTTGCGTTTGGCACCCGCGATTTCCATGTCGGCCAGAATGATATGCTGAGTGGCCGTGAAGTCCCAGGTTTCGCCCGGTGTTGATTGGTAATGCCAGGCATATTCACCGGATTTCGCTTTGATGGCGACAATCGACGACAGATAAAGATTATCTCCGCCGCCAGGTGACCGGTACGCCTGATTCCAGGGGCTGCCGTTGCCGACGCCGATGTAGAGAAGGTCGAGTTCGGGGTCATAAGCCATGGCATCCCAAACCGTGCCGCCGCCGCCAATATTCCAATATTCACCTTTCCACGTGGCTTCGGCTTTTTTGAGATACTCTTCCTTGTTCGCACCCGGCTTGTCTGGAACGGTGTAGAATCGCCATTTCTGTTTGCCGGTTTCCGCGTCATATGCGGTGATGTAGCCGCGCACGCCCAGTTCCGCGCCGCCATTACCGATCAGCACCATGCCGTTGATAACGCGCGGGGCACCGGTGATTGTGTAAGGTTTGGACTGGTCGACCGTGACTGTGCTCCAGACCTGTTTGCCGCTCTCGCGGTCGAGCGCGATCAAGCGCCCGTCGAGCGTTCCAAAAAACAGCTTGTCGCCCCATGCGGCAAGGCCTCTGTTGACCACGTCGCAACAGGCTTTGACGCCGGTTTCGCCGGGCACTTCGGGGTCAAAATCCCATAATGGCTTGCCGGTCGCGCCGTCATAGGCCTTCACTTTCGACCAAGCGGTCGTCACATAGATTTTGCCGTCGATGACCAGCGGCGTCGCTTCCTGTCCGCGCGCGGTGTCCATATCGGCGAACCATGTCAGGCCGAGGTCTTTGACATTATCCTGATTGATAGCGTCCGCCGGACTGAACCGTTGCTCGTCATAGGTCCGGCCATAGCTTAGCCAGTCGCTGGTATTTCCCGCCGCTGACATCAGCCGTTCGGCATTGACGGCGCCAGGCGTTCCGGTGCTGTCGGCGGGTTTGCATGCGCTCAATCCGGCAAGCAATATCAGTGCAATAATACGCGATTTCATCTTGTTTCCTCTCCCGAAGCGTCGGCCTAATTGACCATCCGCGCATTTTCACCCCAATGTTCGATACGGAGCGCCTTCTTGTCCATCTTGCCCGCAGCGGTGCGCGGAATCGAGTCAATAAATTGCACTGACTTCGGTGCCTTGACGCCGCCCAGCCGAGCCTTGGCATGGGCGATGATGGCGGCGGCGTCAATTCCGTCTGCAACCACGATGGCGTGCACCTGCTCGCCCCATTTTTCATGCGGAATGCCGATGACCGCGCATTCGCGGACTTCGGGCAATTCGGTAATCGCGGCTTCAACTTCGGTGGTGAAGACGTTGAACCCGCCCGATACCACCATGTCCTTTTTACGGTCGACGATGTACAGAAATCCATCGGTGTCGCGCCGTGCGACGTCGCCGGTGTGATGCCAGCCAAATGTCCGGACTTCGGCTGTGGCTTCGGGTTTTTCAAAATAGCTGTGGGTCACCAGCGCGCCGCGAACGACAATCTCTCCGGACTCGCCGGGGGGAAGTAGGTTGCCATCATCATCCATGATGCCGACCTGCACCGATCGCGTCGGCTTGCCGCAACTGGCGAGGCGTTCGGGATGGTCACCCCGCGCCGCCGCAGCGACGACCTCGGGCGGCAGCCAGGTGACGATCATCGGTGCCTCGACCTGTCCATAGCCCTGGCACATGCATGGGCCGAATGTTTCGACCGCGACCCGCAGTTTTTCAGGAGATACAGCTGATCCGACCAAGATAAAGATACGCAATGAAGAGTAATCATGCTTGGCAATTTCGGGGGACGCGAGCAGCTGATAAAGCGCCGTCGGCGGCAGATACATGTGCGTGATCTTGCGCTCTTCTATGGTCCGCAAAACGCGTTCGGCGTCAAAACCCGGCAGGATCACCTGCGTTGCGCCAAGGCTGAGCGTGGAAAGCGCAATTGGTCCGGCCGCATGGGTAATCGGCGCGGAAACAAGCGCAACGGGATTGTCGGTGCGTCCGCCCATCGCATCGGCGGCGGTTTCGATCATCGTGCCCCAGCCAAGGTTGGTGACGTTCGCGCCCTTTGATGGACCGGTAGTGCCGCCGGTTGGGATGATCCCTACCAGATCGCCCAAATTGCCGAATGCGTCGATTTCGGGGATTACGAAGTTATCGGCGGTAGTTGTCCCGATAAAACTTTCGAGCGACGGCACATCGCCATCGTCACGGTCGAGGCAAACCAGCTTGGTCATGCCGGGGCAAAGTGCCACAATCTGCCTGACTTCATCGCCCAGGCTGGAATGATAGAACATCCATTCGCAGCGGACATAATTCAGATAGGCCGCATTGGCATCAATTTCGTTGCGCGTATTAACCGGAATCCAGACCCCGTTGGCGCGCCAGAAGGCGAGCAATGTGATCATCAGCTGCGATGAGTTTGGCGCGTATAAAGCGGCTGGTTGCTGGTTTTTGAAACCATGCGCCTGAAGCGCCGCCGCAATCTGCTCGGTCAGCGTTTTGACCTCGGCAAAGCTTTGCTCGGTGCCGAGATCGGCGTCGATCAGTGCGGTGCGATTGGGGTCGAGATCATGGCCCCGGTCAAAATAGTCAATTGCGCGCATCGATTATCCCCAACGATTGATTTCAGGCCCGGGCGCCCATGAATTGAGCGGTTCGGCCACGGTGGCGCGGGCAAACGCCGCCTGCACCGAAGGCCGAGCGGCAACGCGTTCGAGCCAGGCTTGCAAATTCGGTTTGTCTTCGAAAGCGTAGGGCACAACATGCACCATCCCGGCAAGCCAAGCGTACGTCTCGAAATCGGCAATAGTCATCGCGCCCATTAGCCATTCGCGTCCGTCGGCAAGCTGGTCTTCGACCATCTGCGCGGTTGCGGTCACATGCCTTATGGAATCACTGACCTGCTCTTCGGGGAAGTTTCCGGCGCGTATCGCCTGCCAGCGTGACGCAAGGTCTTCGCTCGCAATTGCGGGGAAGCCAAGCTTACCAGAGGAATAAGCACGGCAGCCCAAAAACGCAGCGGCGGGCGCACACCGTTCGGTCACCCGGCGGCACCACATCAGCATCTGCCAATGCTCATAGGCGTCTTTTGGCTGGAGCGTGCCAGCGCCGACCTCGTCGAGATATTGGGCAATGAACACCGACTCAGTCATCGCTTCGCCATCGATGACAAGCACCGGGCCTTCACCCTCCACGCCCATGTCGCGCGCCACAGGCTTGTTACGCCGGGCAATGTGTGGCGCTCGCCAGCCAGCAGGTCGATAAAGCGGGTTTCGATGGCAAGGCCGGATTCGCCCAGCGCAGCGAGAACGGCGAACGAGGGGCCGTTGGGTTCGCCGTGATAAAGGATAGCGTCCATGTCAGCGCACTCCGCTCGAAATACCCTCGGACTCGTCACGAGGCGGGATATAATCTTCTTCGAGAATGGCAACGCGGCTCGCCATTTGCGTACGGCCCAGCTTCCAGCACTCGCGCGTCGCCGGGCGGCGATAGATTGCGCGCAGCCAGCGCATGATGTTGGGGGTCACCTCATCGTTCGACAGATGCGGCTGCGACAGCGGCATCGCATAAGCCAGATTGAATCCGTTGACGTCGGCGAGGCTGTACTGGTCGCTTGCCAACCATTCGCGTTTGCCGAGTTCGGCTTCGAGCATCTGGATGCCGACTTCGATTCGGCGACCCGATTCGGCCATTTCCTCGTCGCTGAACAACCCGTAAACCGCCTTGCGCCAGGCAACCTGTCGTTCGGGCAGGGGGATGCGATTGATCGCAGCTTCCAACTGCTCCTCGCCGTGCGATTTTATCGCATTCGGGCCGACGAAATATTTCCAGCCGAACATCGAAAAGCTGGGGGCCAGCCACTGGTCCATGAACTTCATCCACCAGCGGACCCGCCAGCGATCTTGCGGATCGGATGGCATCAACGCGGGGCCATCGAACGCTTGATCGACATACTCCATTATCGCGGTGCTCTCCACGAGCACGCGGTCGCCATGCGTCATCGCGGGGATCGTGCCCTGCGGATTAACCGCGAGATATTCCGGCTTGTGCTGGTCGAAATTCAGCATGTCGAGATAATGGCTGTCGAACGCAACGCCCTTTTCCATCAGCGCCAGCATCGGCTTTCCCGAATTGGCGTTGGGTTCCCAATGATAGAGCGTGACGTCGGCCATTTCTGTTCCTCTCACTTGTATGCAAGACATACGAATATGTGGCGCACCTCGTCAATAGGCGTTACAGATAAATCCAGCGTCTGTGCAATGGACGCAGATGCGCGGTTTGGGGGTTTGGATGTCTTATAATTTGCCGCTTCCTTCGCATGTTTCAGCCGACCGCGTGGTCGATTTCGATTTCTACAAACCGTGCGAACCGGGCGGCGATCCCTTTATTGCCTGGACGAAGCTGCACGATGGGCCGTCGGTTGTCTGGACACCGCACAATGGCGGCCACTGGATCGCTACGCGCGGCGAACTCATCAAGACGGTTCTGACCGATTGGGAGCGCTTTTCATCGGCCAGCGCGTTCATTCCGAAAATGGACCGGCCCAAAGGCGTTCCGCTCGAATATGATCCGCCTGAACATGCGCCGCTGCGCAAGACTTTGATCCCAGCCTTTACGCCGCCTGCGGTCAAGATTTGGTCGGAGGAAGCACGGCGGTTGACGATTGAATTGGTCGAAGGCTTCAAGCCCGATGGAGGATGCGAATTTGTTGCAGATTTTGCGCAGCAATTACCGATCATTATCTTCCTCAAAATGATGAACCTGCCGATGGAGGATCGCCTTCCGCTTTTGAACGCCGTGAACTCGACGCTGCGACCGACGTCTGAAGAGAGCAGGGTGGCCGGGCGGGCTTATATGAACGGCTATATCAACGCGTTGGTTGAAGACCGGATGGCGAACCCCGGCGACGACCTGTTAAGCAATGCCCTGAAAGCCGATATTGGTGGTCGGCAGCATGAATGTTGTGGAGGCGCAGGGACTAGCCGCCGGTCTGCTCGGCGGGGGCCTGGATACTGTCGCAGCGACCATGGCGTGGATCGCTATGTTTCTCGCGGAGAACCCCGAGCATCGGCAGTCAGTTGATCGACGAACCTTCAGGTATTCCGAAAGCGATCGAGGAATTGATGCGGCGTTTTTCCATTGGTAATATCGCGCGCGTAGTGCGCGAGGATATGGAATTTGAAGGGGCGCAGTTGAAAGCGGGCGAGCAAATACTCGTATCCAGCTGCATGCACGCTCTGGACGAAAGCGTGTTCGATGATCCGTGGACCGTCGATTTCAAGCGCCGCGACAGTTACAAGCATTGCACGTTCAGCCAGGGCATACATCGATGCATCGGTGCTCCGCTTGCGGTGCAGGAAATCAAGATTTTCATGGAAGAATGGCTGAAGCGCATCCCGCATTTCCGGCTTGATCCATCCGACCCGCCGGTGATGGTGACGGGTATTGTCCACGGCGTTGGACGCCTGCCGCTAGTCTGGGATTAGGCTTTCGCCATTTCCCAACGGAACAGATGTGCTTTGCCGGAAACCGGCGCGGGGACCGAAGTTTCCGACGTGAGTCGAAGCCCGCGTTCCTCCAGGAAGCCGCGAGCAACGACCCAGTCGCTCCATCCGGTCAGGCCGACAACTCGGTGTTTCCCGGCAAAGTCCGCGCGCAGTTCTGCCCATTTCGTTGTCTCGACTTCTGCGAGGTCGATCATCACGCCGCTAACGGTACGAGCATAATCGCGCGATTCCGGAATACGGCTGTCGAACAATATGAGCGTTGAAACTTGGCTGGCGGCAAAAGCCGGTAGGGTGATCGCAGCAGAAGCCGCTGCTCCTGCCTTTAACATTGAACGGCGCGAAACGATCATTGATCTGCCTTTCCAAGATATTGCGCGACACTGTCAAGTTCGGCATCGGTGATGTCGACCTTGGTCTGGCGCGGCATCGCGCCCTTGCCTAACCGCACAACCGATTTGACGTAATCCGCCGTCAGGTCTTTTCGGTTTACAAGTAGCCCCAACTCGGGCTCTTCTCCGAGAGCCACGCGCTGTTTGGTGACAAGGTTGGTGCCCATGCCGCCCGTCAAATGGCAATAGCCGCATTTGTTGGAAAACAGGGCTGTCCCATCACGTCCCGATGCCAGTCGTTCGCCCGCAGGCGCTTCGGCTCGGGTCTGATAAAGCAACGCGGCTGGCGGTGGACCCGTTGGCCCATCCTTAGCCGATGGCGATTGCTCGGCAGGGTCGCAAGCCGAAAGAGAAAGGACGAAAGCAAAAGCACCCGCTTCATGTCCGGCACTCCCTTGTCCGCCATATCGCGATAGGCGGAGGGCCAGACGCCCTGCTTGCCCGGCGCTAGTATGCCATTGGGGTCGAGCGCGTCCTTGATCTTTTCGTTAAACCGCCGCTGGGCATGGTTGTTGAAATCGAAGGTGTCGGCAACCGCGTCCATCCAGCCAAGATGGGTGCGATATTCGCCGTAGCCGTTGGCGGCGGCATCTTTAACCAGCGCCGCAAACAGCTTGCGCATATTTGCGACCTGTTCAGGATTGTCGCGATCATACATCAGCATGTTGATGTTGTTGGCGAAGCGTCCGCCAATGGTGAAGCTGGCATAGAAATCAACATCATGGTCGGCGATAATCTTGCGGCTACGTTTAAGCTGGCTCATCGCATGTTTCGAGTTTGCCGGAAGGACGGGCGAGAAGCCCATATGCGCTCCGCGACCGCCGACCCAATCGCCCATCTGAAGCGCGATTGCCGATGGAACGCCCATTGTCGGATCGACCGAAATGATCGGGTCGCCGGGGTGCCACCACTCCTCTTTCATTGGCGTATCAATATGCTGTTTGAATGCCGCCTTGATGATTTCGGCTTTCGCTTTGTTCACATTGTCGGGGCCGTAGAGCCGCACACTTGCGGTCCAATAGCCCAGCCTATGTTCCTCAAGCAACTCTTGAACGCGGGTCTCGGGAATAGCACCCGGCTTGTCCCAGAAATCCTTGCGCTGGCCTTTCAAGACAATTTTACCGAGCCAACTCGGAACGAAAATCGACTGGTCGATCAGCCCGCTAATCTTCAGCGGTGCGAGCGTGTCGATGACCCAAGCGATATCCTCTTCCTTCGGGATATCGAGGGTAAGTGACAATGTGCTTTCAGGTGCAGGCATCAACCACATTCCGGCCTTGGTGACGACGCCCAGATTGGACTGCGTGAACATCTGGTCCCAGCTCGGGCCAAATCCGTACGGGAATAAATGCGCGGCAGGATTGTCCTTCATTGCCCCCATGCCCGTCCGCATGACATCGCCGTCGGGCATGACAACTTCCATACCGCACAGATTGCGCGCGTGCTGGCCGTAAGGGGTGTAGCCGATGCCGTGGTCGAGCGCGTTGCCGATCACCGAACCCCAAGCGTTGCCGGGAACCGACATCCACAAATTGGCCTTTTCGCGCTGGATATGTTCGTACAGATCAAAAAAGCCGACGCCAGGTTCGATGACGCAGTAGCCGAGCTTGTCGTCGAGTTCTAGAATCTTGTTCATGCGGCCCAGATCGAGGACGATCGTTCCCGGCATACGCGGCGCGCTCGCGCCATAGCCAAGATTCTTGCCGCGTGCGACAGGCCAGAGCGGCGTTTTGTGCTCGTTGGCGAGGCGGACGACAGCTTGCACTTCTTCGGTAGTTGCGGGCGCTACCGCGGCGGAGGCTGGCCATTCTTCTTCCGAGCCGGGGGCGTAAATATCGGAATAGGCATCGCGGTCGGCGTCGGTTGCCATCACCCAGTCTTTGCCGACGACGCCCGCATAAGCCTTGAGCGCGGCATCGAATTGAGCCGGGCTAGTGCGCGGAGGCAGGGTAAGTTTCACGCTGGCTTATCCTCATTGTTGCATCGAGTCATTTAAGAGAGCGGGCCAACAGAAGGGGCGACCGAAGCCGCCCCAAAGTTCTTGCACTCATTCCATCTATCTAAGCGATCAGAATGTTTTCTTGACCGAGATCGCCCATTCGCGCGGACGACCGACTTGCGAGTAGATCGTGCCCGAGAACCCGAAGACCGCAGCAAACCGGAACGGCGTGTAATATTTGTCGAACAAATTGGTCGCCTCGAACGAAATTGCGAGGTCTTCGTCGGGATTTTTCCAGGTCATCCGCAGGTTCGCCAACGTGTAGCTTGGGAAATACTCGATCGGGCCGCCACCCACCGTGCGACCGGCGGATATTTTGCCGGTATAATTGGCGTCGACACGCGGCGTGAATGATCCGGAATTCCCGAGATCCATCTTATACTGCGCGCCAATGCTCCATTTCCACTCAGGTGTTGCGAGCGGATCGGTGAGCAGAATAGCGTTGCCGACGCGTGCGTCGATTGTCTTCCATTTGCCCGACAAATAGCTCAGCGATGCATCGATGTCGAAGCCGTCGACAGGGTTTAGCGCAACCTCTGCCTCGACGCCTCTGATCCTGCCGTCGCCAGCATTCTGCCGTGCACCGCAAGGAGCCAGCGAACCCAAGGAAGCGCAGGTGATGAGCGGCAACTGCACATCTTTATATTCATTATTGAACGCCGAAAGGTTCAAACGCAGACGGCGGTCAAGGAGGTCTGTTTTCAGGCCGAATTCATATGCAGTGACGGTTTCAGGACCGAAGCTGCCATTCAATGCCTGTGCCGCATCGAACGGACGCGCGGTAACGCCGCCGCCTTTGAACCCGGTTCCTACCGTAATGTAAGCAAGTACTTCGGGCGAGAAACGATAGTCAGCCGAAATTCGCCAGTCGACCTTGTCGCCCGCATATGTCGCGGTCAAACCGTTGAGTGCGCCGAGAAAGACCGAAGGTGTGCCGTTATAGTTCAGGCGAACGAAGGTGTAATCCTTGCTTTCCTTGGTGTAGCGCAAACCGCCAGTGATGGTCATCGCGTCGGTCGGACGGACGATCACCGTACCGAATACAGCCTTGCTGTCGGCATTGATCGGGTCATTGCCGTCAAACTGGAAGTTCAGACCGGGTGCGATGTAGCGGATGTCCTGCCGCGTATAATAAGTGCTGCGCTGGTCCGAGTAGAAACCGCCGACGGTGAATTCGACATTGTCGCCGATTTTTCCGTTCAAACGCAATTCCTGACTGACGAACCAGAAGTCCAGATCATTGAAGCCTTGCGCACCACGAGCAGCGAGCGGAGTGAAATCGTCGTCGGTTCCCCATGTGTTATTATATTCGCGATAAGCGGTGATCGATTGCAGTTTCAAGTTGTCGGACAAGTCGACATTTAGATGTCCTGAAACGCCCCACCCGGTAAACTTCGTTTTGTTGCCAGGCGACCAAGCACCGATCTGCCCGCCGGCGGGAAGGCTGAAGCTGGCGAAAGTGCACAAGCGCCCGCAACGAAAGTCGGCCGTTGCCGCTATGGTCCGGGTCACCACTTCGGCCGCGTTTGTCCGGTTCTCTTTCGAGTAATCGGCAATCACCGTGAAATCGATATTGTCGGCTGGTTCGAGGCGAACTGCGGCGCGAAGGCCGGAATAGTTTTTCTCGCCCAATCGGGCAACGCGGCAATTTTGCGAAGCCGTGGCTGACGCAATGCCCTGTGTGTTGCCCGGAAATACGCAGCCATAGTCATATTGGCCGACATAGCCGTCCTGTTCCTTATGCACCGCCGAAACACGCGCATAAAGACCGTCGGCAATCGCAAAATTCACGCTGCCGCGAATATCCATTCGGTTTCGCGAGCCATAGGTGGCCTCAACGGTGCCTGATGTTTCAGCGCTTGGGTCTTTGGAAATCAGCTTGATGGCACCACCGATCGAGTTCCGGCCGGTCAGCGTCCCTTGTGGACCGCGCAGCACTTCTACGCGCTCGAGGTCGAGCAGGTCGAAGTTCGCGCCCGTCAATGTCGGATAATAGACGTCATCGATATACATGCCGACGCCGGGTTCATAGGCCGGGTTAAAGTCGAACTGGCCGATGCCACGGATCGAAGCACCGAGCGAGGCGCCATAGGCCCCGCCCATTGAGTTTAGGGTTACGTTTGGAGCTTGGCCCGCAATTGCGGCCAGGTCGGTTTGATTGCGCGCTTCGAGCAAAGCCGAATCTACAGCGGTAATGGAAAGCGGCGTGTCCTGAAGTTTCTGTTCACGGAACTGTGCAGTAACAACAATCTCGCGTTTTGCCTCCTCGTCCTCGTTTGCTTCCTGAGCATAAGACGGTGCAGCCACGCAAAGCGCGCCCAGCGATACGCTCAGCGCAAACATGTTACGAAAAATGGTTTTCTGACGTGAAATGGTCGACATCGGTATTCCCCTCCCTGATCAACGCTGACCCGCCGGCTGCCGTTTATACGGCCCTGTTCCGAGTCTGCTTTCAAGCGCATGAACGCTATCAATTGTTAGTAAGACATACAAAATTAGCGATTGCAAGCCGGATTAGCATCAAACTTTCAAATCGCGCAAAAGCGATGCAAAAAAATCACAATTGTTAGGGTGGCCGAACCTTTGGTGACCCGCTATGTCGCCTGCAACAAAGGATAGGGTGGGTGTATGAGTGGATCAGAGGCGACAAACAAGGACAATGGCAACCTGCAGTTGCTTGTCCAGTCGCTCAAGCTTTCGAGCCTGATCAACCGTCCAATGGAGGATGGTGTTGCTGAGGCAGCGGGGATCTCGCTTAACGAGTTAAAGATCATGATGTGCTTGGGTGGAGAGGGCGCGCTTGCCGGCCACGACATCACCGATATCATGGCGATTTCGCCGATGAATGTCAGCAGGGCATTGGCGACGTTGCTCGAACGCGGTTGGATTGAGCCTGCGGTCGATCCGGTCAATCGCCGCCGCAAGCCTGTGCAGCTGAGCAAATCAGGATGGAAAGCACATCATGCAATGAAGCCCAGTGTTGCAGCAGTCGCAGATTATCTATTGGGAACGCTCTCGGCAAATGAGCGCGCTGTTATGGCGCGTGCTTCGAACAAGGTGATCGGCAGGATGGCGGACTGGTTTGAGCAATATCATGCCGGAACCCATTTGAAGCACCCGTAAGGATTATTTCGCCAGCACCGCGCCAAAACGAGGGTGCGCGAAATGCATCGGCACATCTTGCCGGTGTGGCCAGGTTTGGCGGCGCTGGCTTTCGGGCAGAAGGCGGTCTGGCCCCAACGGATTCTCGGGAAAGGTTTCGAGCAAAGGCTGAAGATGCGCGACGGTTTTCGACCAGCCGGTTTCATAATCGGACTGCCACTGCATCATATAATCGAGCCGCTTGATCTTCCACACGCCGTCTTCGCGGACATAGTCATTCTCGTAAATCCCGGCCTCCATGAACTGGAGCGGCAAGCCTTCGGGCTTGTATTTGCTGCTTTCGTGCGTGCCGCCGAAGAGCATGCCGCGAAAGCGTCCCTTGGCGGTCTTGCGGTCTGGCGCGACGGTGATGATGTCCTGCATCTGGAAATGATCGAGCAAGAAGCCGTCGATGGGACCGACTTTGCCTTGCGTAAAGAATGTCTGGAACCATGTTCCGTAGAGCCGTCGCGCGCCTTCCTTGCCGAGATATTCGCCTGAAAGGAAAACCACTGCGCCGTCGTCGGAAAAGAGTTCTGCGACATCGTCGGAACGGTTAAAATCGATATAATAGCCATAGGCCCAGTGCAGGCGTCGGATGGCGTTTATGTCTTCCAGCGTGCCAACCTGTTGTTCAAGCGCAGCCAGGCGCTTTTCAATATCGCTCATCATCGACTCTCCTCATTTTGTATGCAAGACTAACAATTGTTAGCAAGAAAGCGAGAGGAAAAGCGCGCATGGACTGGAACGGAAAGACCGCCTTTATCACCGGCGGGGTGTCGGGCATCGGCTTTGGGATAGCACAGGCTTTTGCCGCCGCCGGGATGCGGCTTATCCTGTCGTACCGCAACGAAGAGTATCGCGAGAGGGCGGCGCGCTGGTTTGCGGACAATGGTTATGCTGCGCAGCAATATGTTCAACTCGACGTCACAGATCGCGCGCGCTTTGCCGAAGTGGCGGAGCAGGTCGGTAAAATCCATGTACTCGTCAACAACGCCGGGGTGAGTGTATTCGGACCGACTGACGAGGCATCCTATGCGGACTATGACTGGATCATGGGCGTCAATTTCGGCGGTGTCGTCAACGGCCTTGTGAGTTTCCTACCTGGAATAAAAGCGCACCAAGAGGGCGGGCATATCGTCAATGTCGCCAGCATGGCCGCCTTTTGCGCGGGGCCGCAGGCGGGGATTTATACCGCGAGCAAATTCGCGGTGCGCGGCCTAACCGAAAGCCTGCGATACAATCTTGCACCCTATAATATCGGCGTATCGTTGATGTGTCCGGGCCTCACCAAAACCAATGCCTGGGACAGCGCACTAAAGCGTCCTGACCGTTTCGCAGCGTCAGGCTTCCCCGCGCCTGACCGGGTCGAACTTGAACAATTCGGGACTGCCTTTGAATTGGGGATGGAGCCATTGGAGGTAGGGGAAAAAACATTGGCCGGAATGACCGCAAATACAGGCCTGATCCTCACCCACCCCGATCATGCCGAAGACATCGAGGATATTTACCGCGAGACGATGGCGGCATTACCCGACGAGCCTATCCCCGTAGGCCGCGCCGAGATCGAGCGGTTGCGGCGCGAGGGCAACCGGGCGGCAGCGGCGGGAAATGTGATTGGCTTTGGCGACTTAACCTGATGCCATCGCGCGCAGTTCGTTGGCGCGCGACAGCACAAAATCGCGAAATCCCTTCGGCTTGCGACCGATCAGTTTTTCGACGTCGTCCGAGACCACCGCAAAATGGCCTTCGCGCATCGCACGTTCATAGCTGACCATATCGTCGCTGCACCAGGCATAGCCATCGACGTTGAATTCCTTCAACGCGTCACGCGGGATGCCGAGACTGTCGAAATGGGCGTAGAGTTCGTCATCCGTGATGGTCACATAATCAATTGGCTTGCCCGCCACTTCGGCGATCAGTTGTGACACATCACGGAATGACCAGAGGTCAGTGCCAGTGATGTTATATACGACGTTATCAAGTCCGCTGCCGGTCAGCACGGCGACGGCGCATTCCACACAGTCGCTGCGGTCGATAAAGCTGGTCTGGCCGTCCGCCGCCGCCGCACGCCATTGTCCGGTCTGGAGTGCAACGGGTGCCGCGGCCTCGATCATCGAGTCCATATACATCCCGTCGCGCAATGCGGTCCACGGCACGCCGCTCTTCATCAGCAGCTGTTCGGTGCCATAATGATCCTGTGCAATCATCGCTCCGTTGTCGGCGGTTGCGCCGATGTAGCTGGTATAGACGATGTGTCCGACACCCGCCGCCTTTGCCGCGTCAATTGCGCGACCATGTTGTGACACGCGGTAGCCGACCATCATGCCCGAAATGAGCAGCATCTTGTCAGCACCCTGAGCTGCGCTTTCGAGCGAGGCGGGGTCTTCGAAGTCGCCATAGCGGACGGCGCAGCCGAGCTCTGCGAATCTGGCGAGCTTTTCGGGCTTGCGGGTCATCAGGATCAGATCCGATGGCGCGACCTGTTTAAGCAGCAGGCGCGTCGCCTCTCCGCCAAAATGCCCCGATGCTCCAGTGATCAGTATTTTCACAGCCGTGCCGCAGCAATATCCGCACCCTCGCGCAGCGCGCGGAGCTTCTTCCAGGTTACGATCGGATCGATCTTGCCATAGCCCGCAAATGTACCAAAGCCGCAATCGGTTGATGCAATCACCCGGTCAGCGCCAACGATATTCACGAAACGCTCAATGCGCTGGGCAATCAATTCGGGGTGTTCGACATAATTGGAGCAGGTGTCGATCACGCCCGGAGCGAGCTTCTTTTCATCCGGGATCTTGGCATCTGCCCATACTTTCCATTCATGTTCGTGACGGGGATTTGCGCCTTCGAACAGGATCGTTGCGGGGCGGGCCTTGAGGATGATGTTGATCACGCGTTCGAGTGGAATGTCGTGGTCGTGCGGGCCTTCATAATTGCCCCAGCAGATGTGCATCCGCATCTGTTCGGGCGGGATGTTCGCGGTTGCGGCGTTGAGCGCCTCGACATTGGCCTCGGCGACTTTCAGAAACTCTTCCTCGCTGGCGTCCTGATAGCCGGTATGGCGCGACATAGCGAGATCGGGGCAATCGAGTTGTAGCTGGAAGCCCGAGGCGGCAATCGCCTCATATTCGGGACGCATCGCCTCGACCAAGTCCGCCAGATAGTCCTCGTGGCTAGGATAATATTGGTTCGGCTGGAACGCCGTGATCAGGCCTGGCGAGGCGGCGTTCAGGAAGCCTTTTACGGGCTTACCTTCCATCGCCTTAGTGAAACGCCGGATATCTTCATGGCACGGTTCCAGATTGACCAGCTTGACCGGGCCAGAACAAGCCGCGCGGACAAATTCCTGCGCGCCCATGATCGTTGCCTGCTTCTCGCGAAATTCGGGGAGCGGCGCGAGGTCAAGCGCGGGCTTGCGCGGCACATCGCCGCCAAAGCCCGACAGCCGTTCGGTAATATAGGTTGAATAACCAACCTTGCCGAGTTCGCCGTCGCTGGCCACCGAAACGCCAGCCGCAATCTGGTTTTCCACAGCCATCATCCACAGCCTTTTGCACAAGCGCGTCAAAGGCATCGACGTCGTAAGGCTCGCCATGATCGCGCGCGAGCAACAGGGGGACAAGTTCGTTTCCGCGTGGCAGACTGCCGACATGAGTTGTTTCGATAATTGTGGTCATGCTCTCTCCAATCGTATGCTATGCATACAAAACTGTCTTGGCCTTCGATGCAAGAACTTTAAGTCTGGGAGTGGAATATGACTGACCTTGAACGGCTGATCGCCGAACGCGCCTGCGAACGGCTGATTGTTGATTATGCGGCGCTTAATGATGCGGGTGATTGGGAAGCCGTTGCTGCGCTCTATGTACCGCATGGACGGATGAGCCGTCCGTCCGCCCCCGACGATTTTATCGAAGGACGCGATGCGATACTGGCTGCGTTCAAGTCGCGTCCGCCGCGCGTTACACGCCATATCTGTGCCAATATCCGCGTGACAATTGAGAGTGAAGTCTCGCGCTAGCGCGACCAGCCAGATTTTGCTCTTTACCGCCGCCGATAAACTCCCTCTCGTCGGGTCCTATGCTGACGTGTTTGAGCGCACTACCGATGGATGGCGTTTTACCGAACGGCGCGGCAGTCTGGATTTCTAGAGCCTTCTACGCGGCAGCCAATTGCGCCGCGTTTACCCACCAGCCGTGAACTTGCGGGCGAAGGCGCGTGGGGATGGCAATCTTTGCCACTGCGCCAGCGCTGACGTCGCCTGCATTGATGATCCATGCGGCATGTTCGAAGCTGTTCGCACCGGTCTGCTGGTCCACGATGGCAACCAGCCAGCCGTCATGTCCTGCCTCTGACGAAGGCACATGCACAGGCTCGTTGAAACAATGCGCCGGCGGCAGCGCGAGCGCCTGCGGCGGGCCTCCCGCAAGGTTGAGCCGCAACAAAGCGTTAAACATCGCGCCTACGGGACCACCAAAGACTGGCGGGCCCTGCATTTCCGGGTTCATGCTCAACATCCATCCGCGCGTATAGGGCCGGCCTTGCTCTGCGGCGGGAATGACCGGGAAATCACCCGGCGGCCCGATCAGGTTTTCGGTTATCGCGCCGTCATTTGCCGCGTAATTCATGGTCCACCGGGTCAGTCCGCCCTTCATTTCCCAAGGCGGAATGTTGAGGCCCGACGCGCGCTGGATGAACGGAAAAGCGTTTACCGACGACAGGCATTGGTCGAACTGGATCAGGCCATCGGCATCCTCATGCGCGTTCATCATATGATAGCAGGACACGCCCTTCGGCCCTTTGAACCATCGGATTTCGGAGACGTCACCGTAGCGCGGCATCACCCCGACCCAGCTGTCGCGGTCCAGTTCGTGGATCCAGTGATCGCCGCCCGCCTTTAACCGGTCGATATCCGCTGTCGTCGGATAGACCGGAAACAAAGCGTAATTTTCGGTAATCGTGAAGTCGTGCATCATCGCGCAATAAGGCACATCGAACCATTGTTCGCTAACCAGCTTGCCCGATGGATCGGCAATACAATAGGCCACTTTCGTCGAAGCAAGGCCATCGCATTCATAGCCGTAAAAGAACATCTCAGCCGTAACCGGGTCGACACGGACATGCGCGGTCATCGTTTCGGATTTCAGCGCGCCATCAAAATCATAGCTGCCGAGCGTTTCCAGCGTGAGCGGATCGATACGATAGGCATGGCCATCTTCTTTGGCCATCAGCAGCTTGCCCGCGTGCCAAACGGGTGTTGTGTTGGCGACGGTGCGATCAACGCCTGCAACCTCCGCATCATCGGTAAACGGATTGCGGTAGCGCCCGAATAGCGACTTGCCCGCCGCGACTTCTGCCTTGTGGCGCGCGGTTTGTACGAACTTCATATCGAAATCGACGCTGCCATCATTATGGAAATGGAGCTTCGAGATCATGCCATCACCCGACAGCAGAGTGTCATCTTCAAATTTGGGCAGGAAAGCAGGATCGGGAATGGCGCGGTAAAAGGCACCTCTGATTTCCGACGGAATGGCACCCTCAACGGCCAGGCCTTTCAGGCTGACCTCTTTGCCGACCGGCTCATTCAGCCCGGAAAAATCCGGTGTGGCAGGATATCCCATCTCCATCACTCCCCAATTCAATTGTTATCAATTGTTAGGGTCAGCATCGCTAACAATCGTTAGCAATGCAAGCGGATTAAACCGCCCAGTAAGCGATGGAACGCAATTCTATGCTCTGACGCGGCGCACCAGATGAAACGCGTGCATCTTGAAAGGCCGTATGCGGCACCCGCCAGTTTGGCCCGCGCGCGCTATCGAAAAATGTCAGGATGATTACTTCGTCGCGGTTCATGTCGGGATACATGAACCAGCGGTGTTCGGGGCTGAACCTAAAAACACTCGCTGCCGGATATTGCGCCTCGTCCTCCAGCGGCGCGAACGCGGCCTCGCCTTCTGGTAGCGTGTCGACGCGGACCATAAGATTGGGCGTGCCCTCATCATCGCGCACCGAATATCCCGCACATAAAGCCAACGGCCAATCCTGCGGTGGTGGAGAGAAGCAGCGCCACAGACTGACGATGAGATGGCGCCCAAAATTTGCCGGATCATGCCCTTCGCGGATCAGGAAATTGTCACCGATCCGTTCGGCGCGTTCCGGGGTCAAGTCAACATGCGCCTCAGCTGCGGGTGGCTGTGTTCCATCCGCCATCGGGCCGCTGGTCCGAAGCATCCAGCCGAACGGGATCGTGAGGTCAGCGCCAGTTACCTGCCGGATCAGCGCATCTGCCTCGGCATAATATAGTCGGTTCACCTCGTCGGCATCGATGAAATCGTTGATTGCGCTTTTGTGATCGACAAGCTCGAACCCGTGGCTCGCCAATGTTGGCGAAATCGGACGGGCGTCAGCGATCTCGACCGGATAGGGATCATAAATCCCCGTATTCATCTCGGCCCCCGGCGCGACAAACCGCCGATTGGGTGGTCCGCCGGGGCGGAGATAATTGATCGTCGCTTCAACCATACCAATACGCAATCGCCCGCATCTCTATGCTTGCGCGGGCAGGGGCATCGGCAGGGCAGTTGGGATGGTTAAACGCTACATGCGGGACGCAGGTGGCGAACGCTGCGTCGCTGTCGTTGGTTTTGAATATCAATGCTTCGTCGCGGGTCATGTCGCTGAACCAGTGCCAGCGATGCGCGGGATTATGCGCGACGACCCAGCCTTCAAACGACCATTCGGGCTTTCCGGCTTCATCGAAGACCGCGTCGGCGACGATGAGGTCACCCGTTTCGACGCTACGCGCATCGCACACCGCAAGCGGGACATCCTGCGGCGGCGCAGATATGGCGCGCCAGACATTGAAATGCGCGTGCCGCCGGATCAGCCGGTCGGCGGGGGCAGAGCCTTTGGCAAAACCTGCCGCCGTGCCATCGGTGATATCGACATGGGCAAATCTTGCAGGCATCGAATTGTTGAGCGTCCCCGCGCGCGGCGATTTTTCGCTGAACCGCAGCACGCCTGACGCGTTGACCTGCACCGCGTCCGCGCCGCTGATTGTTTTGATCAACTCGGCAATTTCGGCGCGATGGATCTCCATGACTGCCGCCGCGTCGCTGAAATCCGCAACTGCACTGTGATGCGACACCAATGCGAAACCCTCGACATCGACTGACGCATTCATGTTTCGCGCATCCGTAATCGGCATCGGCTGCGGATCGATATCCAGCACGTCGCGGCTATGGTCATTGGCATAATAACGCGGTCGTGGGATGGAGCGGGCGGCATAGGCGATTTCAGCGTTAAGACTCATGCGAATACTCCGCTGCCACAGAATCTATCAAAGTTGGAGAGTCACTAAGCACCCGCCGCGATTGCCACGACCGCTGCTGCTGCCGTGGCCGATAACGCCGTGCCATCATACACTGATATCAACTGCTTCATGCGCGGGTCCCAGAACAACCGGATGTGCTCCGCCGTCGCCGCGACCGGATTATCGTCGGTCGCCAGATTGGCCGCAATCTGGTTGGCCATCATCACCAGCCGGTCGATCGTGCTCATTCGGCCAGTACCGTTTCGATCCGCCGCGCCCGTTCGGACAAGGCGTCATAATCCTCCTGCCAGTCGGTCGGCCCATTGGACGGGCTGATCTGCACCGCCGTCACCTTATATTCAGGGCAGTTGGTGGCCCAATCGCTAAATTCGGTGGTCACGACATTGGCTTGCGTGGCTGGATGGTGGAAGGTTGTGTAGACAACGCCCGGCGCAACGCGGTCGGTCACGGTGGCGCGCAAGGTGGTTTCGCCCGAGCGGCTGGCGAGTTTGACCCAGTCACCGGTTTTGACACCGCGATCCTCGGCATCATTGGGGTGGATTTCGAGCAAGTCTTCGGGGTGCCAGACGACGTTTTCGGTCCGCCGCGTCTGTGCGCCGACATTGTAATGCGACAATATGCGGCCGGTTGTGAGCAGCAACGGGAAACGCGGGCCGGTTTTTTCATCGGTCGGCACATAGTCGGTGACAACGAACTTGCCCTTGCCGCGCACAAAGCCATCGACATGCATGATCGGCGATCCATCGGGCGCTGCATCATTGACCGGCCATTGCAGCGAGCCGGCTTCGTCGAGCCGGTCGAACGACACGCCGGCAAAGCTCGGCGTCAGCCGCGCGATTTCGTCCATGATCTCGCTCGGATGAGTATAGTTCCAATCCAGCCCCATTGCCTGCGCAAGCCGCTGCGTCACTTCCCAGTCTTCAAGGCCGTTCATCGGCGACATGACCTTGCGCACCGGTTGTATGCGGCGCTCAGCGTTGGTGAAGGTGCCGTTCTTTTCAAGGAACGTCGATCCGGGCAGAAAGACATGCGCGTAGTTGGCGGTTTCATTGAGGAACAGGTCGTGGACAATCACGCATTCCATCGCCGCCAGTCCCGCCGACACATGCTTGGTATTCGGGTCGGATTGCAGGATATCCTCGCCTTGCACATACAGCGCCTTGAAAACGCCATCGACCGCCGCGTCGAGCATGATGGGAATGCGCAAGCCGGGTTCGGGATCAATCGGTACGCCCCAATCGGCCTCGAACAAAGCGCGTGCTTCGCCGTCCGATACATGGCGATAGCCCGATAGTTCGTGCGGGAAGCTGCCCATGTCGCACGCGCCCTGGACATTATTCTGTCCGCGCAACGGGTTCACACCGACGCCGCGCCGTCCAATATTGCCGGTGGCCATCGCGAGGTTGGCTATCGCCATGACGGTGGAGGAGCCTTGGCTATGTTCGGTGACACCAAGCCCGTAATAGATTGCGCCATTGTTTTCGTTCGCAAACAAACGGGCGGCGCCGCGCAAGTCTGCCGCATCGACCATCGTGACCGGAGCCAATGTTTCGGGGCTATTGCGCGCCTGCGAGACAAACGCTGCCCAATCCTGATATTCATCCCAGTCGCAGCGTTCTTTGATAAACGCTTCATCGGCCAGACCTTCGGTCACGATGACGTGCGCCATGGCGGTCAGCACTGCGACGTTGGTGCCGGGACGCAGCGGCAAGTGATATTGCGCCTCGATATGCGGGGAGCGCACAATGTCAGTGCGGCGCGGATCGATGACGATCAGCTTTGCCCCTGCACGCAACCGCCGCTTCATGCGCGACGGCAAATACCGGGTGCCCGTCGGTCGGGTTTGCACCGATGATCAGGATGACGTCGCTATCCTCGACACTGTCAAAATCCTGCGTACCCGCGCTGGTGCCAAAGGTGGTTTTAAGGCCATAGCCTGTCGGAGAATGGCAAACGCGCGCGCAGGTATCGACATTGTTGTTGCCAAAACCGGCGCGCACCAGTTTCTGCACGAGGAAGGTTTCTTCGTTGGTGCAGCGGCTTGAGGTAATTCCGCCAAGCGCCTGTTTTCCGTATGTATCGCCAATGCGTTTCAGTTCGGACGCGGTGTAGGCAAAGGCCTCATCCCATTCGACTTCGCGCCACGGGTCGCTGATGTTTTTGCGGATCATCGGCTTCAATATGCGTTCCTGATGCTGGGCATAGCCCCAGGCAAAGCGGCCCTTTGACGCAGCTATGCCCGCGATTGGCTTTCCCCGCTTTTTCAGGGACCATCCGCACCACCTGCTCGCCGCGCATTTCCGCGCGGAAGGTGCAGCCGACGCCGCAATAGGCGCAGGTGGTGACGACGACTGCGCTCAGGCGTGCCGATTTCGACGACCTTCTTTTCGATCAAAGTCGCGGTCGGGCAGGCCGCAACACACGCGCCGCAGGAGACGCATTCGGACCCAAGAAAATTATCGCTTTCCAGCCCTGCCGAAATCATCGAGTCAAACCCGCGTCCCTGCATCGTCAGCGCAAGCGTTCCCTGAACCTCGTCACAGGCGCGGATGCAGCGAGAACAGGCGATGCACTTGCTTGGGTCGAAATCGAAATAAGGGTTGGAGTGGTCTTTCTCCTGACCCAGATGCGTGGCTTCAACCTCATATCGCACATCGCGCAAGCCAACCGCGCCCGCCTGATCCTGCAACTCGCAATCGCCATTCGCGCCGCAGGTCAGGCAATCGAGCGGATGGTCGGAGATGTAGAGCTCCATCACGCCTTTACGCAGTTTTTGCAGATGCGGCGTTTGCGTGCGGACGACCATCCCTGCTTCGGCAGGCGTTGTGCAGCTGGCAGGCGTGCCGCGCCGTCCGTCGATCTCGATCAGGCACAGGCGGCACGAACCGAAGCTCTTCAGGCTGTCAGTCGCGCACAATTTGGGTATTTCAGTGCCTTGTTCCGCGGCGGCGCGCATGACGCTGGTTCCGGCGGGTACCGTCACTTCCCGGCCGTCAATGGTCAGCGTCACCATCTCCGTGCTTTTCGATGCTGGCGTTCCGAAATCGGCTTGCGGCTGATAAGTCATAATGGACGTTCCAAATTCTCAAGATCGGCAGGCGTATTGATATTGGCAGGCGAGTTTTCCAGTGCGACCGCGCGTGCACCAAGCCGCTCGATAAAATGCAGCATCGAATGGCGCTCGTTGCTGGCCAAAATCTCGTCAAGCAGGCCAAGCGCGGTGACCGGCCAGTATCCGATGACAGGTTGGTTTACCACATAAGCGGGGGCAGGCTCAAGCATCGCGCGCAAATCATCCGGGATGCCCGGCGCATCGACGCCGACGCTTAAAACATGGCTAAAACCGTTACTGGACGCGTAAGCCAGCGCGCCTGCAAGACCCGGCCAGCGGTCCCATGTCCGGGGCAGGGCGGTCATCGACGCAAATATACCCATCCTGCGTTCGGCCAGCCACAACAAATGCGTCGCATTGCTTCGCCAATGATGATGCAACATGGTCGATCAACGGTCGGCCATCGAGCATGGCCAGCGCCTTGTCGCTGCCAAAACGTGTAGCCTTGCCGCCCGCCAAGATTGCGCCGAGCACGCTCATGATATCGACCCGTGCGGATCATTGACGACCAAAGCACTATCGGCTCGCGCGAGCGAAACCAGCGTCAGGCCAGCGGCCTTTGCACGCTCAACTGCAAGGCTCGTCGGTGCCGAAATCGTCACCAGCATCGGCGCGCCCGAACGAACGGCTTTTTCGACGAGTTCAAAACTGCATCTTGCGCTCAGACAGGATGAAGCCATCTGCCATTTCTGTGCCGCTACGGCCCATCGCGCCAATCAATTTGTCGAGTGCGTTGTGGCGACCCACGTCTTCGCGCACATGCAGGATTTGACCGTCAGCATCGCAAAAGGCAGCAGCATGGACTGCACCCGTGGCAAGGTTCAGCGGTTGGTGGCCATAAAGACCCGCCAAAGCCCGCGCGATGGCTTTGCGGCTTGTCTTGATGGTCGCGGTAACTTCCGGCAACGGGCGTAACGCTTCTGATATGCTCTCGACACCGCAAAGACCGCAACTGCTGTCGGAAACGCGTGTGCGGGCGCGGGCGAAGATTGCTTCGCGCGCCGCTTCGGGCAATTGCGCGCGTGCGATCCAGCCGCCTTCGACTTGCGCGACGTCAACTTCGGTCACGTCTGCCGCAATCTGCACCAAACCCTCGGCGACCGCGTGGCCGACGATGAAGTCTTCCAGATTGTCGGGCGATGCCATCATCACGGCGTAGCCTAAGCCGCAATATTCCAGCGCGACGGGTACCTCGATAGGGACTTGGCGGTCGGTTAAGCTGTCGCCCGGTTGTCCTAAGCCAATCCGGTTCACGCTGATGCTTTGGTGTGCTTCACTCAACGCTTGCTGCCTGCGGTAATCCGAAATCTTCGGGCCAGTGGTTGATCGCGCTCATCACCGGATAAGGCGTGAACCCGCCCAGCGCGCACAGCGAACCGAATTTCATCGTCTCGGACAGATCGGCGATTAAAGCGACATTGGCCTCGATATTCTTGCCTGCAATAATCTGGTCGAGCGTTTCCATACCGCGCGTTGAACCAATCCGGCAAGGCGTGCATTTGCCGCAGCTTTCGACCGCGCAAAATTCCATCGCAAAACGCGCCATTTTGGCCATATCGACGGTGTCGTCGAACACCACAATCCCGGCATGACCAATCAACGCGTCGGCTGCGGCAAAGGCTTCATAATCGAACGGCAGATCGAATTGTTCGGGCGGGATATAGGCACCGAGCGGTCCGCCGACCTGCACCGCACGCACCGGACGCCCCGATGCCGTGCCGCCGCCAATGTCGTAAACGAGTTCGCCGAGCGTGATCCCAAACGCGACTTCGAACAAGCCGCCATGCTTGATATTACCCGCAAGCTGGATCGGCATTGTGCCCGTTGATCGGCCCATACCAAATGCGGCATAAGCATCGCCACCGTTTGCCAATATCCACGGGACAGCCGCCAGCGTCAGCACGTTATTGATGACGGTCGGTTGTCCGAACAGCCCTTCATGCGCAGGCAACGGCGGTTTAGCGCGAACCTCGCCGCGCTTGCCTTCGATGCTTTCGAGCAAGGCGGTCTCCTCGCCGCAAACATAAGCGCCTGCGCCAACGCGAACTTCGATTTCAAACGGGGCGACCAGATGCGCGGACAGCTTGATGGCCGCTTCCATCTTGGCAATCGCGTGCGGATATTCCGAGCGGATGTAGACATAGGCTTTGCTCGCCCCGACCGCGAACCCGGCAATCGCCATGCCTTCGATCAGCATGAAGGGATCGCCCTCCATCACCATCCGGTCGGCAAAGGTGCCGCTGTCGCCTTCGTCGGCGTTGCAGACGATATATTTGCGGTCGCCAACTGCATCGGCAACCGTCTTCCACTTTGATGCCAGCGGGAAAACCAGCCCCACCGCGACCACGAAGGCCGGATTTCAGGACGGTTTCGATAGTAGCCGCCGGGCCTAGCGTTCGCGCCTTTTCCAACCCGATCCAGCCGCCGGTTGCCGCATAATCCTCAAGGCTGAGCGGGCGGGTTTTACCAGCGCGGGCGAATGTCAGCCGCGTTTGAGCAGCAATAAACGGATGGTCTTCGATACGCCCGATATTGGCAGCGCTGCCGTTCAGGATAGCGGCGACATTGTCAGGTTCTGCATTGGCGTACCCGACGCCGTCTATCTCAACCAGCGGCTCCAGCCAGTGCATGCCCCAGCTGGAAACGCGCTCTACTTCGGCACCAGCGGCAACAAATGCTGCGGCCACGGCATCGGCACCACATGCCAGCGCAACGGCATCGTCGGAAATCCGGACAATCATGACTGCGCGACCAGTTCTGCAAGCTTTGCCGGGTGTCAGCCGCGCATAGACTTGGTCGCCTACCATCGCAGCCGGGCCGACCGAGCATAATCCCAGGCAGTAAATCGTCTCGATCTTGACGCGTGATCCCGCAATGGCTTCGGCACCTGCCACCATCGCCTCAACGCCGCGCGCCTTGCACGCTTCTGCACGGCATAATTTGATGACCGGCCGGGAATCGGGCACAGTCTTGAAGTCATGGTAGAAACTGACAACGCCGTGCACTTCAGCACGGGTAAGGTTGAGCGCGCTGGCAATATTACGGATGGCGTCCTCGCTAACATGTCCAGCGCTGGCTTGAACGTCATGCAATATAGGGAGCAACGCACCTTCGCGCCCCGCATGCCGGTCTAGTATGTCGGTCAGGGCTTCCGCCAAAATCAGAACTCCTCGGTATCAATCGTCTTCTGCATTGCATCGCCGTAGCGCGGACCGGCAACCGTTGTTTGATTTATTAGCGCATCTAATCGACCGATTAATGCTTTAGGCGGAACCCAGTCCCAACGGGAGATGTTTTCTTCCAGATGCTGGATCGAGGCTGTGCCGGGGATTGAAACGATATGCTCTCCCCTGGCATGGACCCAGCCGAGCGCAAGTTGAGCCGGTGTCACTTCATATTCCGAACGCGATTGCATTAAATGCGTCGATCAGAGCAAGGTTTTTGGGCCAATTGGTTGCATTGAAGCGCGGCATGTTTCGGCGCAGGTCGTTTTCGGAAAAGGCCGCCGTGTCGTGCACACCATTTGCCAATACGCCGCGTCCAACCGGAGAAAATGCAACGAAGGTCGTGCCCAATTCGCGGCAGGCGTCGAGCACGGCGATTTCTGCATTGCGGGTCCACAAAGAATATTCGGTCTGCATCGCGGCGATGGGATGAACCGCAGATGCCCGGCGCAGCGTGTCGGCGGACATTTCGGACAGGCCGATGGCCGCCGATTTTCCCGGCCTTCACCAGTTCCGCCAAGGCTCCGACCGACTCTTCTATCGGTGTGTCGAAATCGCGGCGATGCAGATAATAGAGGTCGATATGGTCGGTCTGGAGCAGCTTTAGACTTTCCTCACACGCCGCGCGGATCGTTTCCGGGCGGCAGTCAATGCGCCGCTTTTCGCCATCGACAATTATGCCGGTTTTGGAGGCGAGGAAGAACTCGTTGCGCCGGCCTTTCAGCGTTTGGCCGATTAGCTCTTCGTTCTTGCCCAGCCCGTAAATCCGCGCCGTGTCGAGATGATTATAGCCCAAGATCAAGCGCGCGGTGCAGCAGCTTTGCGCCATCCTCGGGCGATGGCGGAACGCCGTACGCCCAGCTGAGCGACATGCAACCGAGGCCAACCGGGTTGACCGCTCGGCCATTGATCGCGCGCTTGTTCAAAGTGGCAATCCTACGTAATTCTCAGCGATTGCTGTCTGCGCTGCCACCGATGATGCGATATAGTCAAGCTCGGCCACCTGCATCCGCCGTTCAAACGGGCCGTCATCTGGGAAGCGGTGCATCAGCTTGGTCAGCGACCAGCTGAAGCGCTCTGCCTTCCATACGCGGGCGAGGGCCTTTTCGGAATAGCCCGCGATACCGTCATTGTCGCTGCGCTTGAAATAGCCGATCAACGCGTCTGACAAATAAGACACGTCCGATGCTGCAAGGTTCAAACCCTTGGCACCCGTCGGCGGCACAATATGCGCGGCGTCGCCAGCGAGAAACAGGCTGCCGTGGCGCATCGGTTCGAACACATAAGAGCGCAGAGGCGCGATGCTCTTTTCGATGGCCGGACCGCGCGTGATATTGGCTGCGGCTTCGGGGCCAAGCCGCACCGCGAGTTCGTCCCAGAGCCGGTCGTCGGACCAATCCTCGATCTTTTCGGTCAGCGGCACGTCGATATAATAACGGCTGCGCGTCTTTGACCGCATCGAGGCGAGCGCAAAGCCGCGTTCGTGATTGGCGTAGATCAATTCATGGTGGCAAGGCGGCACATCGGCCAATATGCCGAGCCAGCCGAACGGATAAACGCGCTCGAATTCGCGCGCGACGCTCTTCGGTATCGCTTGGCGCGATGGGCCGTGATAGCCGTCGCATCCGGCAATGAAGCGAGCGTCGATGCGGTGGCTCGACTCCGTCCTTGTTGTAGGTGACAAATGGCGCATCGCTCTCGACATCGTGCAGCGCAACGTCGGCGGCCTCGTAGATCACCTCCAGCCCGCGTTCTGGTGCGGCATCCATCAGGTCGCGGGTCACTTCGGTCTGGCCGTAAACCGTGACATGCTTGCCGGTCAGGCCAAGCGTGTCGATCCGGATCAGCCGTTCACCATCGGCAAGCGCAAAGCCCTCTTCGAGCATCCCTTCCGCGTTCAAACGGGCATCGATGCCCAGCCGGTGCAGCAAATCGGTGGTTGTCCGCTCCAGCACGCCGGCACGAATGCGGCCCAGCACATAATCGGGCGCAGCGCGCTCGACGATAACGCAGTCGATCCCCTCTGCACGCAGCAAATGGCCGAGCAACAGTCCCGCTGGTCCAGCGCCGATTATCGCGACCTGTGTTTTCACCCGAACTGCTGCTCCAGATCGTGCAGCACTTTGTAGCAGGGCAGTACTTGCGCAACGCTCGAATTGGGTTCGCGGCCCTCGCGGATGGCGGCGATGAATTCGCGGTCCTGCAACTCGATGCCGTTCATCGACACATCGACATTGGAAACGTCGATCTGTTCTTCTTTGCCGGTGAACAGATCATCGTAGCGCGCGAGATAGGTCGCGCTGTCGCCGATATAACGGAAGAACGTGCCGAGCGGCCCGTCATTGTTGAAAGCTAAGCGAAAGCGTACAAATCGCGCCCGAAGCCGCCTTCAACTGGATCGACATATCCATCGCAATGCCCAGTTCGGGATGGATCGGCCCTTCGATCGCATTGGCCTTCACGATCGGCCCTGCCTGATAGGCGAACAGGTCCACCGTGTGCGCGGCGTGATGCCACAGCAGATGATCGGTCCAGGACCGCGCCTCGCCCTTTGCGTTCATATTCTTGCGGCGGAAGAAATAGGTCTGCACATCCATCTGCTGGATGTTGAATTCGCCCGCGACGATCTTGTTGTGGACATATTGGTGCGACGGATTGAACCGGCGGGTGTGGCCGACCATGCAAACAAGCCCGGTTTCCTTTTGCTTGTCGAGCACGGCCTGCGACGCGGCCCAGCTGTCGGCGAGCGGAATTTCCACCTGCACATGCTTGCCGGCATTCATGCAGGCGATGGCTTGCTCGGCGTGCATTTGCGTCGGCGTGCAAAGGATAACGGCATCGACATCGTCGCGGGCGAGCGCATCGGCCAATTCGGTCGAGCTATGCTTCGCGCCATATTTCGCGGCAACTGCCGCTGCCTGTTCAGCCAGTGCGGCTGATGATCGAGGTGATTTCCACACCGTCGATCAGCTTCAATCCGTCGAGATGCTTTTCGCCGAACGCTCCGGCACCTGCTAAGGCTATTCTCATGCTTCTGGCTCCAATACGATATGGCCGATGGCCGTGTTGCTGCACGGAATGTGATAGTGGCGGTGCAGGCGCTTGACCTTCTTGCCCAGCGCACCGCGCATGATCAGCCACATCACCATTTCGATGCCCTCGCTGCCGGTTTCGCGCAGATATTCGATATGCGGAATGCGCCGCACATCGTCATTGTCCGACTCCAGCAGATCGAGAAATTTGTTGTCCCATTCGCGGTTGAGCAGCCCAGCGCGCGGCCCTTGCAATTGATGGCTCATCCCGCCGGTGCCCCAGATTTGCACGTTCAGGTCTTCGGGAAAACTCTCGACCGCGCGGGCAATCGCCTCACCCAGCGCCCAGCAACGGTTGCCCGAGGGCACCGGATAGGTCACGACATTGACCGCGAGCGGCACGACCTTTACCGGCCATTTGTCGGGCTGCCCGAACATCATGCTCAATGGCACGGTCAGGCCGTGATCGACGTCCATCTCGTTGATGATCGTCATGTCGAAATCGTCGAGGATCAGGCTTTGTGCGATATGCCAGCCAAGGTCGGCATGGCCCTCGACATCGGGAACCTGGCGCGGTCCCCAGCCTTCGTCGGCGGGCTTGTAACGCTCGCCGCAGCCAATCGCGAAGGTAGGGATGATGTTAGCGTCGAACGCCGAGGCGTGGTCGTTATAGACCAGGATCACGACATCGGGCTTTTCGGTCTTTTCCCATTCACGGGTCCATTCATAGCCTGCGAAGATCGGGCCGAAATAATCATCCTGCCACTTGCCCTGATCGACCGCCACGCCGAGCAACGGCACGTGGCTTGAGCCGACACCAGCGGTAATGCGTGCCATCTCAATAGCCTCCTTTGATCGAGCGATTGCCTTCGGCCGACCGCCCACCAGCGAGCATCATGTCGCGATATTCGGGGAAGGTCATATCGGTCATGGTCGACACCGCTTCGGCAAAGCTCAGACCGTCGGTCGAAAAGACCTTGGCGAGGAAATAGACGTTGCCGCCCAGATCAAGACAGCGGTTGTAATCACGCGCGAGGATCGCCTGCTTTTGCTCTTCCGTCATCGGCCATTCGTCGAGATAGGCGCGTTCATCCGCCTTCCAGCGTTCGCGGTTTTCGGCATTCATCAGGCTCATCGCGAACTGGTTGAGATGATAGCCCTTGCGCGCGCGCGTTGCGGTGAACACGCGGGTGCCGGGAATATCCTCCAGCTCGGCGAGATATTCGTGGATGTCCTGCTTCATTTGCCTCTCGCTTTCAGTTGCGCATCAAGCCGCGGGAAGACCCGCCGCGCATTGCCTTCAAAAATCATGTGTTTTTCGTCAGCGCTAATATCCAGCGCGTCGACATAGCGCTTGGTATCGTCGAAATAATGGCCGGTGGTGGGGTCAATGCCGCGCACCGCGCCAACCATTTCGCTGCCGAACAGGATGTTTTTGTTGTCGATTACGTCGGCCAGCAAATTGATGCCGGGCTGATGATAGACGCAGGTGTCGAAATAGACATTGTTCATCACATGCGTTGATAGGTCAGGCTGTTTCAGCATATCCGCCAACCCGCGATAGCGACCCCAATGATAGGGCACAGCGCCGCCGCCGTGCGGGATGATGAAGCGAAGGCTTGGGAAATCCTTGAACAGATCGCCTTCGATCAACTGCATGAACGCGATGGTGTCGGCGGCGATATAATAAGCTCCGGTTGCGTGCATTGCCGGGTTGCAGCTGCCCGAAACATGGATCATTGCCGGAACGTCCAAGCTCGACCATTTTCTCGTAGAACGGATACCAGAATGGGTCGGTCAGCGGCGGATGCTTGAAATGCCCGCCGCCGGGGTCCGGGTTCAGGTTGCAGCCGATAAAGCCCATATCGACGCAGCGTTGAAGTTCGGCGATGCTGCCTTGCATGTCCGCAGCGGGTGATTGCGGGAGCATACAGACGGGCGCGAAAATGTCGGGATAGAGATCGGCGCAGCGCTTGATGAGATCATTATTCACCCGCGCCCATTGCAGCGCCACACTTTCATCGCCGACATGCGGTGCCATCGCCGACGCGCGCGGCGAGAAAATCGTCATGTCTGCGCCGCGTTCTTTCAGCAGGCGGATTTGGTTGGCCTCGAGCGTCTCGCGAATTTCGTCGTCGGATATTGCAGGGTAGGGCGGCACCGCTTCGCCAGACTTGAAAGCGGCAACTTGCGCCTGCCGCCATTTGTCATGCGCGGGTGGCGCAGTCGTATAATGGCCGTGGCAATCTATGATGAGGGTCATTCGGCCATCTCCCTTTGTCGTTTTATGGTGCCGCTCGTCATCAGCGGTTCGATGCCCAAGGCGGTCAGGGTTTTGGCAACCTCTTCCATTTCGGCAGCACGCCGGACCCCATGCGTTCGCATGCGTTCCAGATTATATTCGGCTTTCGCTTCCCAGCCATCGCCAAGTGAACCGAGAACTTCATCGACGACACCTGCCTGCTGTGCCGCGAGCATCATTTCTGCGGTCAGCGCCTCTTGCCCCTTGACCATGACTGACCGGATCATTTTAATGGAGGATGCCCGCCCAACGTCGCCGGCGACTACACGCACATTGGTGAATCCAATCGACGTCAATGTCGCCGCGCCTTCGCCGGCATATCGTCCCGATACGAGCAACGGAACTGCGAGCCTCGCCGGATTAACAGGCGCCATCACCGCAACGTCGATATAGCGGCCACCTGCATCTTCGACCAGCTTTGCCGCTTCACGCTTTGTACCGGGCGCAACTGAATTCATATCGAAATAGAGCGCTTTTGGCACAATATGCGGCGCAGCATTATTCGCGGCGGCCAAAGCCTGATCGGCGGTAACCAGACTAAGTATCGCGCTGCTGCCGTCCAAGGCCGTCACCAAATTCTCGAACCCCGACACGCCATCGGTTTCATAATCGGCCAGCATTTGTTCGCGTGCTTGCGCTTCACCGGTTTTAATATCAAAAACCTGCGCCTGAGTTTCCCACCCCGCCGCACGGGCAAATGTCCGTCCGGCCTCTCCATAGCCAATAAGAGTCACAGTCTGCGCCATTAAAATAAGCTACGCTGGCCGCCTGAGTGGCACCAATACAAAGGGCGCTTGGGCTATAAGTTTTGACGAATTCAGCTCTGTGATGCCGCTTCATTTAGCGCATCGATGAAAGCGCTTTGCATACCCGTTGGCCGCCAACCTTGCCGCGTCGTCATACCGATTGTGCGGGTCAATCCGTCGGGTGTGTCGGCAATTTTTGTGAGCCAGCCAGCCTCCAGTTCCACCGCGACCTGATCGGGTGATAATAAAGTCAGAAAATCGCTATCGACCAATATCTGGCGAATGGTGATGACCGAGCCGCATGCGATGGGGACTGACGGTGCCTCAAAGCCAGCGTCGGTAAACATCTTTTCCCATTGTACCCGCAGCGGCGTGCCGGGAGCAGGAACGGTCCATGGATATTTGGCAAGGTCTGCTATGCTGGCAGAAGTTTGGGCCAGTGGATGTCCAATACGCCCAAGAACCACTGGACGGTCGGCAAACAGGGCATGTTGCACGACATCCTCGCCCGGTGAGGGGGCACGCAGGGCACCGATTATCAAATCCAATTCGCCATCGCGCAATGGCTCGATCAATTCCTGAAAAGACCCTTCGACAATGTTGATCCGGACGTCGGGATATTTGCGGTAAAAGGCGGTGACGGCGGAAGGTAACAGCCGTGCGCGCGACAATGGCATCGCGCCAATTGTAATGCGCCCGGTTTCGACGCCTTGCAGCGAGGCGAGTTCGGTAAGGCCCGCCTCCAGTTCGGCGCGGGCGAGGCGGAAAGTGCGAACGGTGCGCTTGCCCTGTTCGGTTAGCATGATGCCTTTGCCGCGCCTTTCGACCAATATCCGTTTCAGTGCTACCGACAGGTCGCCAATCGCGCGGTGCAGTGATGGTTGGGCAAGGCCGGTCGCGGCACTGGCGCCGGCATAACTGCCGCTATCGGCCAGCATGATAAGCGCCCGCATCTGGGCCATGGTGACGCGCTGGCTGGCGATGTGGGCCAGCGCGCGCTCGATACGCGGGGTCAGCAACGATGCTGCCGGCGTTGCGGACATGCCATTTGCACGGCGTTCAAAAAAAGGCTGACCCAATTGTATTTCGAGTTTTGCGAGCGCTTGGGTGATTGCGGGCTGAGTCAGGTTAATCGCGTCGGCGGCCGCAGAAATACTGCCTAAACGCGCGATACTTGCCAGAGCGCGAAGATGGCGGAGATTGAGATTCCAGATCAGCATATCAGGCACGATTAGCAGAAACTTATAATAAGGCCACCATTCCGTCTTGCATATCCCCGTCCGGTTGCCGCAGATAACAGTCAAATACAGGAGTGCCGAATGACCGGAATTGTTGTCCAGAATATCGAGCGCGCCGCTGCCGATATCATCGACGGACTTGGTGCATGTGGTGTGGCGACGGTGCACGAAGCGCAGGGTCGGACAGGCTTGCTTGCCAGCTATATGCGTCCGATTTATGCGGGCGCGCGCATAGCGGGGTCCGCCGTCACGATTTCGGCTCCTCCGGGGGACAACTGGATGGTGCATGTCGCTATCGAGCAATTGAAGCCGACCGACATTTTGGTCATTGCACCCACTTCACCGTGCGAAGATGGCTATTTTGGCGACCTGCTGGCGACGTCGGCGCAGGCGCGGGGATGCCGCGGGCTTATCATCAATGCGGGAATCCGCGATGTCCGCGACTTGACCGAAATGCAGTTTCCGGTCTGGGCAAAGGCTGTGTTTGCGCAGGGCACGATTAAGGCGTCCTTAGGTTCGGTCAATGTGCCAGTGAATTGTGCTGGAGCGCATATCGAAGCCGGTGATGTGATCGTTGCCGACGATGACGGCGTCTGCGTGGTAAAGCGCGCCGATGCTGAAACAGTCCTGAAGGCTGCACAGGCGCGTGAAGCCAATGAAGGTGACAAGCGTGCGCGTCTGGCTTCGGGCGAGTTGGGCCTCGATATGTACAACATGCGCGAGAAGCTGGCTGAAATGGGGCTTAAGTACATATGAAATCTGCGCCCTGCATATGGATGCGCGGCGGGACGTCCAAAGGTGGCTATTTCCTGAAGGACGATCTGCCGACCGATATTGCCGAGCGCGACGCTTTCCTGCTCGGCGTGATGGGTTCGCCCGATCCGCGCCAGATTGACGGTATGGGCGGTGCCGACCCGCTAACCAGCAAGGTCGCGGTGGTTTCGAAATCAAGCCGCGTCGGGGTAGATGTCGACTATCTTTTTCTCCAAGTCTTTGTCGATCAGGCTATAGTCACCGACGCGCAGAATTGCGGCAATATCCTTGCTGGCATCGGCCCGTTCGCGATTGAACGCGGGCTGATTGCGGCGACCGGGGAAGAAACCAGCGTCACCATTTATATGGATAATACCGGCCAGATTGCGGTCGCTAATGTGCAAACGCCGGGCGGCATTGTCACCTATGAAGGCGATGCAAAAATAGACGGTGTGCCCGGCAGTCACGCCGCGATCCCGTTAGAGTTTCGCGACACTGCCGGATCAAGTTGCGGCGCATTGCTGCCTACCGGCAACGCGGTTGATGTGGTCAACGGAGTGCCTGTCACCTTGATCGATAACGGCATGCCCTGTGTCGTGATGAAGGCCGAAGATGTCGGGATTACCGGTTATGAGGACCGTGATACCCTTGATGCAAATACGGAATTGAAGGCAACGATCGAGGCAATCCGTCTGGCGGTTGGCGACCGGATGAACCTTGGCGATGTTACTGATAAATCGGTTCCCAAAATGATGCTTGTTGCCCCGCCCAAAAACGGCGGCGCGGTAACCGTTCGAAGCTTCATCCCGCATCGTGCGCATGCAACCATTGGCGTTCTGGGTGCGGTCAGCGTGGCGACCGCTTGCCTGATACCAGGCTCTCCCGCTGCGGAAGTTGCCGCGATACCGGATGGCCCGCGCAAGATGCTTTCTGTCGAGCACCCGACCGGCGAAATGAGCTGTGTTCTTGAACTCGGCGACGACGGCGCGGTCAAATCAGCGGCATTACTCCGCACCGCGCGCAAACTGATGGATGGAGTGGTTTTCGGATGATGCTTCGACAGGCTCAGCAAGATCGGATTGTAAGTTGGCACGCCAGCCCGTCCACGCCACGCTACACCCCGCCACCCGGAGCGGTCGATGCCCACTGCCATGTCTTCGGCCCGATGGCGCAGTTCCCGTTCAGCGCGAAGGCGAAATATCTGCCGGAGGATGCGGGGCCGGACATGCTATTTGCCCTGCGCGACCATTTGGGATTTGCCCGCAACGTCATTGTTCAGGCGAGCTGTCACGGCACTGACAACAGCGCTACACTGAACGCCATCGCCAAATCCAACGGCATGGCGCGCGGCGTTGCTGTCGTCGATCCGGCGATATCCGATGCCGAACTGATGGCCTTGCACGAAGGCGGAATGCGCGGCGTCCGCTTCAACTTCCTGAAACGCCTCGTCGACGACGCGCCGAAAGACAAATTCCTCGATGTCGCCGCGCGTTTGCCCAAAGGCTGGCATGTCGTCATTTATTTCGAGGCGGACATATTGGAGGAAATGCGCGCCTTCATCGCCGCCATTCCGGTTCCCGTCGTCATTGATCACATGGGCCGCCCCGATGTCTCGCAGGGCCC
>CAWFCI010000017.1:0-31344 GCA_963814305.1 uncultured Alphaproteobacteria bacterium | reverse complement strand
CCCAGCCCGACGCTTTCGCCGATCTAGGCCTCATCGTTTTCGACGAATGCCACCTGCTACACCCGCGCGATGCCGAGCGAAGCCGTCGCAGTGTCGATGCGATGCTCGCAATCCTCAATCTGACCATCGCAGCACCCGAAGCAGATTTGCTCCTGCTATCGGCCATGATGAAAAATGCGGACGAGATCGCTCAATGGATGCAGGCCTTGACAGGCCGCGCTTGTCTCTGCCCTCAGCTTGGCATGGAAACCAACCCGAACAGGTACGCGGCAGCGTGGTTTATCCCGCCGAGACTATCAAGGGGTTGACTGGACAATCTTCGGCAAGCACGGCAGCGATAATCTGAGTATAGATATCTACTTGTCGCGGTCTCACGTGAAATGGTTGCGCAGCCGTTCGGATTTTTCAGCCTCTTGCAGACGTGGGCCAGTCAGGATCGAGACGATTACACCCTGCAACCGCTTCTTGATGAAGCTCACCATCATTCCGACGGAAGGTCGAAAGGCGGCAGCATGGTATTTGACGCCGAACGGGAATCATACCAGCGCATCGATCGCCGCCGCCGCCGCTTCAAGCGGTCTAAAGACGCTTGTGTTCGTGCAGTCCACCGTGCTGGCCGAGGCATCGGTCAGAGACTTTCCTAATTTGCTCGACGCCCCAAAAAGTCAAACTCAATGAGGATGGTCTCGAATCTGCATCGCCTCGCTGCGGAGGAAATGGGCGGAGCCGCATATTGCTACCTGACACCGAAAGCAAATGGCACTTTCCGCATCGGAGCGGCCAGCCATCACGCTCTACTATTGCGTGAAGAACGGCTGCTGCACGAATCACTTTTCAAGCGCAAGGATGGCATCGACGTCCTTTTCGCAACGTCGACCCTGGCGCAAGGAATGAACCTTCCCAGCGAAGTGGTGATAATTTCAGGGGACAGCAGGTTCGATCCCAGTGTTGACAAGATGGCCCAGCTCGAAGCGCATGAATTGCTGAATGCCGCTGGACGTGCAGGTCGCGCAGGCGAAAGTTCACAAGGGTTCGTGCTAGTGGTCCCAAGCCGCGTAGTCGAGTTCGATAATCAATCCAACCTTATCAATGCCCACTGGATGACGTTGCAGTCTATTTTTACAAAGTGACCAATGCCTCATCATCGACGATCCGACCACCATCCTCCTCGACAAAATCCATGCAGGTGCATTTGACCAAGGTATGCCAGCATATTTCCTTAGCCGCCTGCCAGCATCCGACGAGAACGGAACCGACGCGCCGATCAGGAATGTAATATCCCGTTCTTTCGCCGCATTTCGGGCAAGGCAGAAGGGCGACAAGGATTGGGTCGAAAGCCGCATTGCCGCAGCTTTTGCAGCACGAAGATAACAGAACCTGAAGGCGAAGAGAAATGGCTTGATCGGGTATCAGGTTTGACCGGTGTGTCCGCTGAAGATTCTCCGCGAGATTGTCGCGCTCTTCAGCACGGCGGAAAATTTCCAGACAACCGAGGCAGCCATAACGACATTGACGGATTGGTTGACAGCGAATCCTGCCAAGCTGTTGGAGCTGGTCAGGCCGGAAAACATCGAAGGACTTTTTACAGGGGATTACAACAAGCTCGTATCCGATCAGGAAAGGGGTGCATTTGCCTTACCCGTAATAATCGAAATGCTTCGGAAATGGCTGGCCCGCTTGCCGCTCAATGTGCTATCGAGGCATCACATTGAAAGAAGATGCTGCGAAGTGCGAGTGTTTGAGGACTTTGTGCTTCGTATCGTGCCGGACTTTGCGTTCGTGGCAGGCTTGCCTGCACGTTTGCTTGCGGCTCAAAATGGTGAGGACATCCCCATCCCTATTACGCTTGCACAGTCTGGAGCTGCGCGTAGGCGGGCCCCACCCACAAGCCGTTGTCTTTACATCAAGCAGGCTGGCTTTGTATTCGCGTTGCTGCACCGGCACTACGTAGAGTTACTGCCCTATTTCAAGGCCGGTCAGATCGACGAAACCTTTGAGCAAACGATGGATCGCTATCGCGCGGCCTCAACGGTAACACTGTTCAGCAAGCTCTAGAATGGCTCAAGCGAGTGTTATTTAAGCAATATCGGTTTTTGTTTATTAGTTGAAATGCTAAAGTAAGCACTCTTAAAAAAGGTCACGAGCCGCGATCAGTGGGCTTCCCAGCGCGAGCGGCCGCCACACCGCAGATTTGATTGCCGTGGTTGATGCGGATGCTCCGGCAAGATTTCGAGAAAGTTTGGGTATTAAGCACCTCCTTTGACCAGATTGCAACTTTTTGTGACTTAAGCACAAATTATTGCAACTATTTGGGGTTTAAGGGGTGCGGAGGGTTTGGCCATCGGGATATCGGCCACAATCATGCTTCGTGATGATCGATAGGAAGGCACTCTATCGATCACGCACTGATCCTCACCGGTAAGCGCTGCTAAGCGAACAATTGAATACGGTGATTTCGTGCTTGCTGAATTGAGACAAAACGCGCGAGTAGTAAGGGCATGGATGCATTTTACTTCTTGAAAAGCAGGAATGGAGTTTATTTGATTTTCTACTAGAGGGCTCGAAGGGGTTTGCGGACGTGAAATATCAGATCGAGAACGGGATGCCGCCGTTCGACGACCCGCCCTACAGTGAAGATGCTGAGCCTCCATATTTGTCGGAATGGTTGGACGCCGAAACCGCTCGGGAAGTACTCGGCATCGCTTGCATCTCAATGCTTTCCGACAGTCTGAAATTATACTTCAGGACGCTGCAAGAACGCGTCATCCGATTTACCTTCGAAAACCGGAAGGCGGCCTTTCGCGACGGCTTCGTCCCGGCCTATTTCGCGGCGCTGGGTGAGATTTTGGACACAGATTGGAGTGATTGCCCGGTTGACCGCGACTTGATCGAACAGGTCGTTCTTGCTCGCAACTGTGGCCAGCATAGCGAAGACATCACGTCCTTTGACGTTCGCTACGACGCGGCTATGATCGAGAAGCATCCTCGGCCATTCTTCATCGGCGATGACGAAATGTCCGTTTGCACCTCAGAGCAAGGCTCGCTGGCTTCGTTGCTTATGCCAACTCTCAAAGTGAGCGCGGACGGCCTGACCAAGGCTTTAAATGAGGTCGATGCACTTGCTGCATGGTATTGAAGCGCGCATGGCCCTGCGCCGATGATTGGCACCAGAACCGTCGTCCGGCGCGTCTCGGACTTTTCCCGGCCCGAAAAACTCTGATCCGGTCGCACGCAATGGAATTCACTGCCCTACAGATTTTGCCCGCCCAAGGACTGGAGCCGATTTGAAGACCTGTGCCGCTGCCTGTTTGCGGCGATATGGGGTGATCCTTACACCCAGAAAAACGGGCGCGCGGGTCAACCACAGCACGGCGTCGACGTCTGGGGACAGGCAAGCGGAGGCTATTCTGGCACGCACTCCGTTCAATGCAAAGGCAAAGACGCTACCTATGAGGGAAAGGTCACTACCCTCGCCGAGTTCGACGCCGAGCTTGCCAAAAAAGGCATTTCCAGCCCGAACCCGTGATTGGATCCTCGAACCACTGCCCCTAACGATGGAACTCTACAGGAGCACGCCAGGGTTCGTTCGGCGGAACGTGAGGCGCGCGGTGCCTTTCCGGTCAATGTCCTTGGCTGGGAAACTTTGGTCGCATTGATGGGTGAGCACCCCAATGTCATCGAGCAATTCTATCCTGAGCATGGCGGTCATATGCAGGAGCTGCTTGCCACGGTGCGCGCGCTGCCCCGCCGTGAAGAGTTGCTCGCTATGTTCCAGCAAATAACCGTTGCGTCCAACGTCGCTTCGGCGGGCGCAAACGCCATCTGGCAACCGGTCCACTTCGACCATGCTCGTGGTTTGGGTCCGGCGCTGCTTGGTCGAGCGCTCGGCCCGGCTGACGCCATGCAATGTCCGCGATTACCCGAGGCTGCGGACCTCATTCGGGAGCTGACGGCAAGCTACTCGGCGAGGCTTGCAGGCGTGCCAGGCGCGGGGAAGTCGGTTTGCGCGCTCCAGGCAGCCGAGACCTTGGCGGGCAACGGCTATCGCGTGCTGCGGTTGTCCGATCCTGAAGTTGTGCGGATCCAGCTGACCGATGATAACGTGCCGACTGTCCACCTTATCGATGACGCCCATCTTGCTTCAGCTCCCGGGCTTGCGCTTGCCGAACAATGCGCGAGCGCCACCAAGCTGCTCTTGTCGACGTTCACCACCGTTGACGGCGCTGGCACTCGGCCTGGCACGATACATCTCGATGCCAAGCGCGCGGTTCGGGTGATCGCTGACGAGTTGCGCGCCCGGCGCGACGAGACCTTGGCGGCGGTTCGCACGGTTGATGATCGGATCGGCGATGGGCTGGGCGAAGAGAGCATTGAATGGCGGCTCAATGCCGCAGCTGCCAGTGAATTCGCTTGGCAATTCTGTTTCGTGCTCAGTGGAGGTTGGCGCCGCGTGCGATCGATCGTCGCGTCTGCCCGCGCGGCCGACGCTGACGTCGTGCTTGGAGCCGTCGCAATCCACCAACTCGTCGTCGCGCGATGCGAGGGCAGACGCCTGCGATCTTGCGCCGATTCTCGAAGCTGCGCAAATTCCACCGGACACCGCAAAGCGCGCCATCGCCTGGCTCGTCGCGCAGCGCCTGGTTCTAGCGGCCAACGACCTGCGCTGCCCCCACCAACGCTTCTCCGCCGAAGTGTTCGATCCGATCCTGACGGATCAGGACAAAACCGGGCGCGAACAGATTGCCGCCATGATGGGGAACGCCCTCGCTGATCCGGCGATGTCCCTTACGGGCCTCCACAGCCTTCTTACGCAGTTCCGGATGAGCCGACGCAACATCGTTTGGACGCCGCTCATCAGACGGGAATTGCTCGACCCTTTCTTGACCGGTGCTGGAACGCGCAATCTCCTGCCGACATCGCTGCGGCCAGCAAGCGCGCTGCGTGAGATCGACAGCTACATAGATGACTATTTCAAGCACCCGACCAAGGCTCAAATTGAGACGGTCGCCCGCTGGTTTAGCACGCCCGATGCCCGAGGCGCTAACATATCGGGTTGGGGCTTTCATCAACGGCACCTACCGCAATCGGCGCTTCGGTCGCGCGATCATCCGCGCCTCAAATCCTGAAGCAATCGCCGAGGCAATGAATCTGGCCATGGAACCGGCATCGGCGGGCTTTGCTTCGGAGATCGCGAAAATGGTATCGCAGTCAACTCCGGCGCGCTGACGCCAGAATGGAACAGCCCGCTACCTCGCCCGCGTCGATCGTGCGAAGGCCTTGAAGTTCATTGCCAATGTGGCTTCAAGCCCAATCTATCACGCGACGTGGTTCTGCGAACAATTCACCTACCTGGAGCAGGAGTTCGGGTTCGATTGCGTTGAAGCTTTAGCACCGGCGATCGCTGAGCGGATGCGGGCCGACCCGATTGACGCCATTGAGCAGTTGGACGACATCTTCGGAAGCACTCTGCGCGTATTCGATCCATTGGGGAGTTGCAAGGGCAAGTGGGCACCGACCGCGCGGTCGCGGGCAATCGCCACCCAGCTTTGCTCGGTGTGGGAGCCGAAGGATCTCGCAGCCAAATTTTCGCAACTGACTGCGCGCGGATTTCCAAGGCGCGCGGCTCGGGAACCTTTTCCTCAATATCTTGCGCGCATCTCGGCGGGAATATCTATGACGAGGCGGTCGCGGCACTTGACTGGAAGGCAATTGAGGTAGCAATTGGCGACAATTGGTCGAAGCTGCCGCACGATGCGGACATATTCATTGCCCAATGCCATGCGAACATAGTCGGGCGAAAGGAAGTCGCCCGCCTGATAGAAGCGCATATCGAGGAAATCGACAAGCTCGATGCGCGGTTCGCGTTGATGGCGCCGAAAGCGGCGTTTCGGCAGATTGAACGGGGTGCTCAGGTCACTCTGTCTGTGCGCTGGCAGCTGGGCGCGGTCGTCTTGGCGGAATTTTACAAGCATCGGCCAGAGCTGGTTCAAGCCACTGCTTGGCGATCACCCTGCCTTGATGGCGAAGGCTCTTTCGGAGGAAAGTCCAGTTCTTCTTCGACGATCACATTGTTGTTCCTGCGGTTGTGTCGACACGTCGCACCGGAAGCCTTTGAGACCATTCTCAGCCAAATCGAACTGAGCGTGGCCGAAAAAGGGTGGGCGAATGGCGCTGACCGACCGAAAAGGTAGCCGCAAGAACCGCAGCGGCTCCGCCCGCATAGCAATTGCATGGCTGGTCAATGTCAGCCGCGACCGGACCGATGCTCTTGGCGATTTCGCGCGTCGCTTGCTTGCCGAATTGCCGAAAGAGACAACGATCAGTCCGAAGAAGCTGGAACCGTTTTCCGATCTATAGATAGGCGATGGTTTCCAGGTGCTAAGCAGGTTGGCCTTTGCCAAGCTAAGTGCCTTGGTCCTCGCTGTCCGCGCACGGTACGAGGCTGAGCCAGATTTGGGGAGGCACCGGCAGGCGGTAATGTCGGCACGCCAACAGGACAATCGGCCAATGGCCAAGCTGGATAGCCGACAATTTGCTGAAATTGTCGTTCGACGCACATTCCGTATCGACATACTCCCTCGTCTCGACGCCTTCGGCATCGACGGGAATATTCGACAACATGTCGCCATGTCGGTCACTTCCTTGATAAAGCCCAGCCTCGCTGTCGCTGTCGGGAAACCACAGTTGGAAGTTGCAATGTTCCAGATGCTTGTTCTTGAACTTGGCGAGCGTCGCCAGCGCATTGCCACTGCGATATCCGCCAGCCCATAACGCCAGAAGCGGGAAGAGGGTGCTGCCGCCTGTAGCTTCCTTGCGATATTCATCGGTCTTTTCGGTCGGGTGTTCGACCAAATCCCAATAAGACCATTTGCATGTTGGATATGCACCATGCGTGCGATACGCAGCATAAGTCCGGTCCACCAGCACATCGAGCCACGAACCAATCGCCTTTTTTAGACCCCCGTGAACGCCGAGCAGCATCAGCGCCAAAGCGATGTCGACCGCCTGTTCATCGCTAATCGGCGATTGCAGCGCCGGATTATTGTCGATGAGGCCGAATAGCTGCATGGCGATGACATGCAGCGGATCATCTTCGGTGGTTTCCAGCGGCTCTGGTAGCGCACTTTGGCTCTTTGTCCAAGCGAGCCAAAGCCCGCGAAGGGCTATACGTCCCAGTATTTCATGCGTCTTGAGGTTGATGTCGAGGCTTGAAAATGATGGAACGGTCGCAGAAATCGCGTGCCGCTTGTCAACATGCGGAAGTATCTTGCTCGCCAGCTCGTCCCAAACCGCAAAATGAAGTTCGACCAGATCGTTGAACACGATACCGGCATCGACCGCCTCGCGGCCTTTCTTGCCTATCATGCCGTTCAACAATTCCCATGCCCGCAAAACCGCATATTCGCTCGCACGGTAGGGAGCTTCGACATTGTTAGCTTCGCGGCCCCAAGTGAACAGCACCCAAAGGCACATGTAAATTTCCCGGGCCTTGGATATCCTTGCTACCTGTTTCTTTGCGGGCCGCTTAACAATCGCATCGACCAGCTTTTGAAAATGGGCGTAGGCGATGTCCGGCTCTTCGACCATCGCCGCAGCCTTACGAAGGTGCGAGAGCATGTCGCCAGTGAACATATCTTCGCGCAGGATGCCGCTCAGGATCAGGTCAGCCAGACGGTCGCCGTTCCATTCTTCGTAAGACACATTGGTCGTCGTGTTCGACCGGATATAGCCGCGGACCTCTTGATGCACGGCCTCCTTGATGTCGCCGCCGAACACGAGGCAGATGACCACCCCGAGATTTTGATACTCGGATGGAATACAGGTCGGTATATAGGCATCGCGGATTTCATTGAGCGACGAGCGCAGCGCCTGCGGCGTGCCGTCCCAATCCTGCCGGTTCAGGTCCGCCCTGCTTGACCCAGAAAAGATAGATTTTGCGCTGACCATCATCGGCTGCGCCGACCGCAGCGACATCCACCCCATATTGTCGAGTGCCTCTGCCTGGACGCGAATAGACGGTGAACCCCATCTCGCTCAGGAGATCGGGCAGCATCGCATCCAGCTCTTCACGCTCTTTCAGCGAGGCCAGATATTCCTTGATAACAAGCTTCATGCGGCAAGCGATTTCAGAATGAAGCCGCCGAAGCTGCATCTCGACGCCAAACGGGTCAATCGCTTGCAGGCGCGGCGCTTCCCAACTTGTGCTGAAGCCGCCCATCTTCATTGCGTGGCGGTGGAGTTTGCCGTCCGCCCCGCGCTGATAGCTTATCGAACCATTGCCGTGCAGGATGATCGACTTTGAGATTAGCGACATCAGGACCGAGCTTTGTTCGGCCTGCTTTTGATTCTGACGCATTCGTTGCTTTGTTGCTTGCGCTCGATCAATCGCACCCCTTTCCGAAGGTTCAAGTTCTTTTACAAAACCGACGGCGCGCAGGTCATCGAGATAAGCGTCCAGCTTCGCAACCGCGCGGTGGATATGCGGCTTGGCGCGATCCTTCGGGCCTTTGACGCGGGCAGACAGATGATCGCGCAGCTCGCCAGAATAGTTGAGCAGCAGCGGCTCGAAGAGGAGATCGCCGATCGTTTCTGCCATCGCACTTTTTACCGAGCGCAATACGCAAATGATGAGCGACGCCGCCGTTATCGGGTGGAAGAAGAACCAGCCCACCGCTTTGCGCGCAAGAAACAGCGCTTCATTGTCGCTGAGTGCATACGTGCTGATATCGACCTCGAAAATGGTCGGCTCGCGCGCTGACCCGCCCAGCAGAGATGACATATGCGAGGCAAGCTCTTGGTTGCCGCTCATCAGCCAACGCACGGCCATGTCTTCTGCGAGAGCGCGGTCCTTCGTTGTCAGCGCATGACCGACGCTATCGAATTGCTTGAAGCTGAGCGTGTCGGGATTGGCTTGGAAGATCGCTTCCAGAAACTCTAACGCGCTGGCCTTTTCCCATTTTCACCAACTGCGACAGGCCGACATCCACTGATTTGATACTGCCATGGTTTGAAGGCTTCACGTCTTCCAACGCCTCTAGCAGCACTTCCAGCATGGCGTCGCTCAAATGCTCGCGATGGCTGAAAAGCGCCGAGGCGCAGTGATGCAGAACCCGTTCGCCGTATAGCTCGACGGCTTTGGACATCAGAACCAAGGCCTTCTTGTGCAGCTTTTTGGGGATTGAGCATACAGCCCTAGCGTCGCTGCAAGTATATGCGTGCGGATCAGATCGTCTGTTTCGCTTACGACCAGTTCCCCCAGTGACGCTAGCGCTTTGCGGGCGAGGTCGATTGCCGTGCCGCTTTCAATCCTCGACAGCGCCGTTAGCGCGCCCATGCGCAACTCCGGCGCGTTGCGCACAAAAGCGATTGCGCATTCCATATAATTGCGCAGGTCCAGCTTTGCTCCGGCTTCGAGTGTCAGCGACAGATAATCCTTTGCGTCCGCGTCACCGGTCTTCGACGAGCGCCAGAGCAAGCGTAGGACGATCAGGTTGTGCCGCGCACCAATCCCGATACGCTGTGTTGGGCTGATATGCGGCCCCGTCATCGCCGCCTGCCGTTACTAGTGCCGACACAGCAACCATGAGCGGCTTCGGTTCGACTTCGAGGCGCGTGATAGCTGAGCAATAGAATTGCTGGAGGGTGAAAAATTGAAAGCCTTTGGCTTGAGCGCCTCAGCCGTCAAAACGCCCAATAGATCGAGCGTACCATTGTTATGCAGATCGACCGCCAGCGTTACAAAGGCAGCATCATCTGCGTCATTACCACGCTCATAATTGTCGACAATGAACCTATGCAGCGTTCCGCCACTTGCTTGGTTTATGAGCTCGTTTGCTTGAATTATCCTATGCCTCTAACTGTCGTCCGGCCTTCAGTCACTATCACCACATTGCCAAGAATCTTAATGGCGCATTCCGACCATTCACAAAATATTATTTTAGCATGATCGGCGCTGCGCACCGCGCTCTATTACGCAACCCCGCCTGCGCGGCTTGCTCCACCGAGCCGCGAGCCGCGTCTCGGCCTTCGGTGACGATCGCATGGCGCAAGGGCGGTCCTGACGGCCCGCTGCAAATGAGCGGGATTTTCTAAGGTCGCACTCTTTCCCGCGCTGCGCGCTCCTTGAGGGTGCGGCGTTTTTGGGCTGACCCGCAGGCGCTCTTGCCTCTCTCCTGGCCGGACGCCCGCTGGCCCACAGGCCCGCGCGCAGGACGTCCGGCTGGCGTCGCGCCGTGCAAGGGTGCCGTTCTTGTTCGGCCGCTGCGCGGCGATATTCTTTCAATGATATTCGACTGATTTTGGACGGCGCGGGTGCGCCGGCGTTTTTGTGGCCGTCCCCGAAGAGGGGGATGGGCGGCGCTTCCGGCTAGGCCCGCCGCGCTCAGGCGCAACCCGCAAGCGGGTCTTTCACTCTGTTACAGCCTTACAGGTGCGCCTGATCGCGGCGGGCCTCTTGGTCGCTCTTTGCCGCCCACCCCCCTCTCCGGGGTCGGTGTGGTTTTTAGGGCGAGGAGGCTGTGATGGCGGTTGGCAATCGGAAACGTGGTTTTGGCGGCAAGGGCAAGGCGGCGCTGCGCGCCGCGCGCGGTGGCGATACGCCCGCGCGTTTCGCTTTATGACGAGGTGACGGCGAAGATCATCGCCCAGCTTGAGGCGGGTTGTTTTCCTTGGGCGCAGCCGTGGAGTTCGGCGGCGGCAGTGCCGGGACTCCCGCGCAACGCGGTTTCGGGGCGTCCCTATTCGGGCGTCAATGTTCTCATTCTGTGGGGCGCGGTCATTGAGGGCTGCTACCCGTCGCAGGATTGGTTGACCTTCCGGCAGGCGCTGGCCGCTGGCGGATGCGTTCGCAAGGGTGAGCGCGGGCATACGATTTTCTATGCCGACCGCTTCACGCCCGACAGATGGGCGCGAGGGCGGCGATACGCCGGAAGGCGAACCCCGCTCGATTCCGTTCCTCAAACGCTTTGTCGTGTTCAATGCGGCGCAGTGTGACGGACTGCCCGAGCGGCTGACAGCCGACCCCACGCCGTTACCGGCCCGCGAACAGCATGACAGCGCGGAAGCGCTTGATTGCCGCGACGGGTGCGGATTTCCGCATCGGCGGCGCGCGCGCCTTCTATGATGTTGGCGGCGATTATGTGCAGGTTCCGCCGCAACCGGCGTTCACCCACCAGATCGACTTTTACCGGACGGCCTTGCACGAACTCGGCCACTGGACGGGAAGCAAGGAGCGGCTGGCGCGTGACCAGTCGGGGCGGTTCGGTTCCGCGCTCTATGCCCGCGAGGAATTATGCGCCGAATTGGCATCGGCCTATCTCTGCGCGGCGCTTGGTATCGTCCCCACCGTCCGCCATGCCGATTATCTCGGCTCTTGGCTTACTGTGCTGCGCGCCGACAATCGCGCCATTTTCAAGGCGGCATCGCAAGCCAGCAAGGCAGCGGATTTTCTGTTGGCGTTCGTTCGGGAGAGCGAATCCACCTTGGCGCGCGCGGCATGAGCGCCGCGCTCCCCTTCAAAGACCGGCTGGCGTCCGAGCAAACCCCCATCGGTGAGCAGACGCTTGTTTACGGCGTTGCGCCGATCACGCCCCGCGACCGTCTCGCCATGCGCGCCAATGCGCCGCTGGAGCCGCGCAAGGCGCAGCGTCCCGCCGATCATGGCCTGTTCGACACCAACGCCCGCAACCAGATCGAGATGTTTTGACGGAGGAATCCCCATGCTTTTGCTTACCCAAGACCAGCGCGCCCGCCTCATCGCCAACGGCCAAAGCCGTGGCGATCATGTGCCAGTCGTCAAATTCTTCAATCCCGTTGGCGCTGGCCACTTGGCTGTTTTCCGAACTGGACGAGGACGGCGACATATTGTTCGGGCTTTGCGACCTTGGTTTCGGTTGCCCCGAAATGGGTTCGGCCAGCCTTGCCGAGATTGCGGCGGTGTCGCTGCCGTTCGGCCTCACCATCGAGCGCGACCTTTGTTTTGAAGGGCGCTTCCCGCTGACCATTTATGCCGATGCCGCCCGCGTGGCGGGCAGCATCACCGAGGACGAGGCGCGGCTTGAGGCCGCAGCCGTCGCCCGCGCCAGCGAACTTTCAGAGCTTCCGCCACCTTGACCCCAAGGTTGCGGCAGAACCCGCGCGGGAGCCTCCCGCGTGGACAACCGGCCCCATCCTCACCGCCCCCCAAGATGCCCCGAGGATGGGGCCACCCAACGGAGTAAGTGACATGAAACTTGACCATATCGCCCTTGACCGGCTTTCAATCTCCCCCGCCAATATGCGGAGCGGCAAGAAGCCGCCCGACATTAGCGGCATTCTGCCATCCATCCGCGCGCGTGGCATTATCATGCCGCTGTTGGTGCGGCCCAATGGCAGCGACACCACATTCGAGATTGTGGCGGGAAGCCGCCGCTTTCTCGCCGCGCAGACCGTGGCGACCGAGAACGGCGTTGCCGAGCCGCTGCCCTGCGCGATCATGGAGGCGGGCGACGATGCCGCCGCGCTCGAAGCCTCGTTGATCGAGAACCTTGCGCGGCTTGCGCCCGACGAGGTGACGCAGTGGGAATCGTTCACGCGGTTGGTCAAGGAAGGCCGGACGCCCGACGAAATCTCCATGACGTTCGGGATGCCCGAACTGACCGTCAAGCGCATCTTGGCGCTTGGCAATTTGCTGCCGCGCATCCGCCAGCTTTACCGCGCCGAGGAGATCGACGCGACCAGCGTTCGCCATCTGACGCTGGCGACCAAAGCGCAGCAGAAAACATGGCTGGCGCTCTATGACGACCCGCAATCGTCCATCCCCAAAGGCCACCAGTTGAAAGCGTGGCTGTTCGGCGGCGCGTCCATATCAACCAGTGTCGCGCTGTTCGACCTTGAAACCTATCAGGGCCGTATCGTCAAAGACCTGTTCGAGAAGGACGGCTATTTCGGCGATGTGCGCGAGTTCGAGGACGCGCAGCGCGCGGCCATCGAGGAGCGCAAGGCTGCCTATATCGCGGACGGGTGGAGCGATGTTGTCGTTTTGCCCGATGGGCAATACTTCCATCGCTACGAGTTCGCCGCCACGCCGAAGCGCAAAGGCGGGCGGGTCTATGTGACCATTGCCCATAATGGCGAGGTGGCGTTTCACGAGGGCTATCTGACCGAGCGCGAAGCAAAGCGCATCGCCAAGGGCGAAGCGCCCGAAGCGACAGACCAAAGCGACCCGCCCCGAAATCACCGCAGCCATGACCAGCTATATCGACCTGCACCGCCATGCGGCGGTGCGGTCGGCGCTTGCCGCCAATACCGGCGTGGCGCTGCGCGTCATGGTTGCCCACGCGATTTGCGGTTCGCCGCTGTGGGGCGTGAGGGTTCAAGATCAGCGCAGCCGAAACGAAGCGATTACCGAGAGCATCGAAACCAGCGTTGCCGAAGCCCGTTTCGACGAGCGCCGCCGCGCGGTGCTTGGCGTGTTGGGATTTGACCCCGACGAGCCGAGCGTCACTTTGGGCCATGAACCGAGGAATGGGTCAAGCGGGCTGTTCCTGCGCTTGCTGGAATTGCCCGACGCGGTTGTCATGGAGGTTCTTGGCGTCGTTATGGCCGAGACGCTGGCAAGCGGAACCGGCCTTATCGAAACCATCGGCCTTCACCTTGGCGTCAAGATGGCCGACTATTGGGTGGCCGATGATGCCTTTTATGGCCTTGTCCGCGACCGCGAGGTGTTGACCGAAGTGTTGCGCGAGGTTGGCGGCGATACCGTGGCGCAGGCCCATGCCACCGAGAAGGGCAAGACGATCAAGTCTGTCATCAATGACTATCTGACCGGCAGCAATGATCGCGCCAAGGTCGAGCAATGGGTGCCGCGCTGGATGGCGTTCCCGCCATCGGCTTACACGCAGCGCGGCGGCGTGGCGACGGTTGCCGCCGCCAGCCGTGCGGCATGGCTGGCGGAACCGGAAGTCCCGCTTGACCCTGACCCCGCCGCCGTTGCGGCGGAGGCGGTCGAGGGCGGCGATGCCGACGAAGCCGAAGCGATTGAGGACATGGAAGAGCAGCGGCTTGCCGCGTGACGAGTGAGCGGGCGGCTTTGAGCCGCCCGCGCTTGTTTTCATTCCGAGCGCCACAAAGCCCCGACCGGCAATGCCGGACGGGGTTGGCTGCATTGTCAGCCGCAGTCCGGTTAGGCGACAACCAGAGCAGATGAGGTGATACCAGTCGCCGCCAGAGAACAATCTGGCAGATCGGCGCATGGCCGGTCGTCATTCTGGCCGGATGGTTCGCGGCCTGCGCTGTGGTGGTAGGCCAGCTTTCCGATTGGCATCAGCCACGAGCTTCGCTGCGACGGTGCATCCTCGTCGCTCACCGGCAGACTGTGCGTTCAGGTTCGGCAAGCCCATGCTGGCAGTTTGGCGGATTGCGTCAATCGCCCCGACATTGAACGCGCGCATCCACATTTGCCAAATATCCTTGCGTCCGATTGCCAGAACCGCGCTCACCCACGGCCTCGTCAATGGCTTTGGTTGGCAGCGGACGGCTGCGCCTCTTGCCCCTTGCTGCAACGGTTGGCCCGAAGTTTCTTCCCCTGGGCTGCGCCCATTCCTCGCGGAACCAAGAAACCCCGGTCTGCACCGTCCTCCACTGCGTTGCGGCCCCCCTACTTTGGGGACCCTGCGGGTGCAGCAGGGCAAGCCCCTGCCTTTAACCAGCCATCGAGGCCGCGAATGAGCGCGGGGTTCGACCAACACAAGGAACTGAATCATGGCAAATATCGGCACATTCAAAAAGTCCGGCGACACCAACTACACCGGCGAAATCGTCACGATGAGCTTGCAGAAGAAGAACGTCACCATCGTCGCCGAGGAAGCGAGCGAGAAGGAAAACGCCCCCTCGCACCGGGTGTTCGTGGCGAAGGCCGAAATCGGGGCAGCCTGGACCAAGACCAGCAAGGAAGGCCGCGACTATCTTTCGATCAAGCTCGACGATCCCAGCTTCAACGCACCGATCTTCGCCAGCCTGTTCGCCGACGAAGACGGCAAGACCTTCAACCTGATCTGGTCACGCGCCCGCACCTCGAACGGCAACTGACCACCGCACCCAAGCCCCGCCCGGTTCTGCCGGGCGGGGCTTTGTGGTGCTTGCTCGAATTCGGCGAAGCGGTTCAGCTTGCGATCTGTCAACCACGCATTCCAATGAAATATGCCGTCGCTCGACTATCGGAAGCGATGCAGAACGCATGCGTTATCCATGGATGCATCTAGCAGCTCGCTGCAAGTCGACGTGTCATTACTCGACACTGTCGGACGATCTTCTGGACGATCTGACGCATTGTCGAATCTGAGTGCGTCGCAGTCCAGATCGCTGCATCGGCGACGCGTCATTGGCAAATCATTGATCGATGCACGCATGTCACGGTCGAGCTGACTCGCTTCGCCGCAATGGCGATGATCGTATGCGATTGCTGCGTCTTCAAGCTGACGCGATGCCGATCGCACATGAGCTGATGCTTGCGCTGTCATCGCTGATCGGCGTCAGATGCGTCATGACGATGATGCCCGACTTTGCTGTGGCGAACGAAGTGCGATCGGACGTCGGACATGCCACCTCGGCATTTGCGAGTCGATCCTAGCTCATGCGGACTGCGGCGAGCATCTGGTCGACGCTAGATCAGTTCACGGCGGTCGAAGCAGCGGTAGCGTCATCATTGCGTCGACGGCATGCGACAGCTCCAGGTCTGAGACACGATCTGTGAAGTTGATCGCAGCGCATGACGGCTTGCATTTTCGACGCCAGCGTGTTCGCAGCAAGCTGTAGTTCCACGGAATTCTTCGCCGAGGTGACGACGTTGATCGCTTCATGGAAGCATCCGTCGAGATGACGGCTGAGCACTGATGATAGTGCGACAAGCGGTCACTTTGCACAGCTAATGACGATCCTGAGTTCGATGACTGAATGCAGAAGACTTGACGGAAGCTTCGCACCATCGCCCTGCAAAGATATTTGCACGCTGGATCGCTAGTGCCAGCGTCTGCACCGGCTGCGGTCGCACACTTGGCGAGATCGCCGAATGGGGGAGCGCGACCGCCAGCCGTCAGCATGAAATCGTCCGGCGATCTTCGGCCCGCATGGGAAGCAGCGCTTCACATCCAGCCTGAAACCTCAAACCCCCAAGCGCACCCAAAGCTCCTTATTGTCAGAAGTAGAAAGCCGCTTTGGGTGCGCTTGTCTTAGGGGGTTTGTCTGATTTGTCTTTAATGCAGGATATGCCTAGCGGCGCGTGTTGTCTTACATTGCCCCTGTTTCACTGACGTTTCACCGGGCATGATTGATGGCGACAAATCCACTATCGAACAGCGCGACGCTCACCATTCGGCTTGACGCCGATGCGCTCGCGGCGTTCGACAGCTTCGCGGTCGGTCGTGGCGGACGAAGTGCAGTGTTGCGGCAGATGATCGAACAGACGGTGCGGGAGATCGCAGATCGTCCCTTCATTGACCGTCCCGATGGAGTCGCGCGCAATCGTGTTTCGCTGCGATTTACCGATGTCGAGATCGCCGTGATCGAGGTTCGGGCGGCGCAGCGTTCGACCGATCGCGCCGGTTGGATCAAGGCCTTGGTGCGCCGCCACCTCGCGCTGAAATCGCGGGTCGATGACGGGCTGCTGGCCGAACTTGCGCCGATCAGAATGCAGTTGCTGCGTATCGGCCGCAATCTCAATCAGGCGATGAAAGCCGCCAATGCGTCGATGCTCGAAACCGGCGACAAGCAGATCGAACCCGAGCTGCGACGGATCGCCGACATGCGGATGGAAATCTCCGAGCAGGTGACAGCCGTTGGCGATGCCATGCGCGGCGATGCGAGCTACTGGACGGTAGCGGATTGATGGGCCTGGAATCCGCCTTGTGGGAAGCAACCCGTCCGGCGTTTCGGGTGCGCTATATCCATGACCCCACCAGCACGCCGCGCGTTCCGCTCTATGCCAGTTACGGCTTTGCCACCGGCCCGACGGCGCGGGCCAAGCTGGCGCGGATTGTTCGCAAGGCACCCGAGGTGGTGGTCAAGGTCACGGGTCGCCAGCGGGGCGGAGTCCATGTCAAAGCCCATCTCGACTATATCGGGCGCAAGGGCGAAGTGGACATCGAAACCCGCGACGGCGAAATCCTGACAACCAAGGAAGACGTTGCCGAGCGCGCGGCAGAGTGGAGCGACACGCTCCAATGGCGGTCGCGGCCTACGGTGTCGTCGGTGTCGCTGATCTTCTCGATGCCCGAAGGCACTGACCCCGACAAAGTGCTGGGAGCCGTCCGCGCGCTGGCCCATGCCGAGCTGAGCGACAATCACGATTATGTTCTGGCCCTCCATACCGATACGCCGCGCCCCCATGTTCATCTGACGGTGCAGGCCGAGGGGCTGGATCGCACACGGTTCAATCCCCGACCGGTTCAGCTCAATCGTTTCCGTGAACGCTTTGCCCGTGAACTGCGCGCGCGGGGCGTTGCCGCCGAAGCAACGCCGAGACGGGCGCGCGGACAGGGGATTGCCGGATCGAGCATGGCGCTGGTCAAATTGCGGGCGCGGCTGCGAACCGAGGGGACTCGCCAGATTACCCAATCCGACCGCCGCACCAACGAGCAGGCCATCGCCGTCGCGCAAGGGCGAGGATCAATTGCCGCCGTTCATCGCAGCCGGCACATTCCGCTGGCAAGAGATACGCCGTGCCTATGAGCAAACCGCCGATGCGCTGGACGCCACCGGGCAAGCGGAAGACCGGGAGCTTGCCAAGGATGTTCGCACGTTCCTCGACAAGCATCAGGGCATGAATGCCACGCCAGAAGTTTTTGCGGCACACCATGCCCGGATAATCGCGGCTGACCAAAGCAAGGCGGCATTGCCTGCACCTGATCGACCGCCCAAAGATCACGGACGAGGGCGATGAGAAGGTTAGGCCAGGCCGCCGACAAAGCCGCTGGCTTCCCCTTTGCGGACAAGCATCATCCGCATCATGCCTTTGCAACCGCGCTGAGTGCAGCGGGCGCGGGCTTCGACCTGTCCCAGCGAAAGTTGATCGCCTCCCCGCCGTGCCAAAATCGCAGCCGGTTCCAGATAGCGCACGGCTCCACATTTCCGGCACGACAATTCGATGCGCTGATCCGCGCCCACGTCGCCCGCCCGAAGCGATGTTTTCCAGTTCATCGCCTCACCAGAAATCTTCGGCGGACGGGATGCGGGTGAAACTGATCTTGCCACCGACATTGCCGCCCTTGGGCGGCGCCCACGGTCCGATGCTGACGACGGTAGCCGCATAGCGACCGTTGAGGCCGTCAATCGCTGTTCCGATCCGCTCCCACCGTTGCCGGTCGAGATCGTCATTCTCAAGCCAGTCGAGCTGGCGCTGACCAGCGGGGGAAAGGTCGAACAGGGTCACGCCCACGCGCAATACCCGCGTTCGGCTTGAGCGGCCTCGCTTCATATCCGCCCACAGCATCGACAATGCTGACAGGAGCGCCTTGTCATCATGCACCACCGGCAATTTGTGCTGCACGCTCCAGCCACCCTCATAGAAGCGCAGCCAGAGCCAAAGCCCTGCACAGTAAAATCCGGCCCGGCGCATCCGCCGCGCGGCCTTGGTCAACAGCAGTCGAGCAATTTGTTCGGCATCAGCAATGCCGCGCTGATCGGGGGGCAGGACGCGGGCATGGCCATACATGCCGCGCCCGGTTGGGAGTGCTGTGATCGAATAGCCGTGCAGCGCATACCAGAGCCGTTCGCCGGTGACGCTGCGCCAGAGCGCGCGAAGCTGTTTGGGCTGGGTATTGTAGAGATCTTCCGTGCTGAATATCCGCGCCGTGCCAAGCCGCACCTTCATCCGGTTGCCGACACCGGGAATGTCATCCATCGGCACAGCGAGCAGTGGCGCGGGCATATCGGCAGGATGCCAGATGGTCAGCCCGTTGGGCTTGTCGATGGCGCAGGCGATCTTGGCGAGATGCCGGTTGGCGGCAAAGCCGATTGAGCAGGTGATGTGCGGGCCGATATTCTCGGCTATCCCGGCTTTGATCCGCGCCGACAAGCCTTCCGGGTCTTGCCTCTGGCCTTCGTCCAACTGGCAGGCCAGCTCATCAATCGACTTGACCACATCCACCGGCACCACGCTGTCGATTTCTGCGACCAGCGCATTATGGGCACGGCGATACATGGCCGGTTGTTGCGGGATCAGCACGAGGTCGGGGCAGACCCGCCGTGCCTCATCGACCATCATGATGTTTTTAACGCCTGCGGCCTTTGCTTCGCGCGAACAGGCAATGATGCAGGTCTTGCCACCTTCATAGGGGACGATGCCGATGGGTCGTCCACGGAGCCGTGGGTTAAGTTGTTGTTCGACACTGGCAAAAAAGCCATCGAAGTCGAGATAGAGATGTTCGATGGTATCTGGTTTGCGCATCACATTGTCGAATCAGGAGGGGTCGCGTAAAGAACATAAACAGAACATTTACGCAAGCTGATTGACTCCATCGCGCTCCGCCATAATCCCATGCCTATGTGCAACCGCTATCAACAGGCCGCGATTCAGGAAGCGAAAGACGCACTCAACGCGATCATCGAAACGCCGTTCAATGTGGGTAGCGACATAATCCACCCGCAGTCGCCGGGGCTGGTTGTGAAGCGGGTCAACGGGCAGCGCGTGCTTGCGAACATGACCTGGGGTTTCCCTCTGATCCTTGCAGAAGCGAGAGAGCGGGCAAAGGCGAAAGGGGTGCAGGTCAAACCCAAGCCAGTGAACAATGCCCGGACTGACAAGCTCGCCACCGGATTCTGGAACAGATGGACCGAACCAGCCCATCGCTGTCTGATACCCGTTCGCGCCTATGCCGAAGCGGTCGGGCAAAAGGGTCAGCATGACCGAGGCGTGGATGACTATGCCAGACGAAAGCCTGTTTGCTGTGGCAGGCATTTGGCGGCCCAGCGCCGAGTGGGGCGATTGCTACAGCATGATTATGACCGAGGCAGCGGGTGAGGCCGCAACCGTGCATAGCCGGATGCCGGTTATCCTTGCCATTGCCGATCACGCATCATGGCTGGAGCAGGAGATGCCTGACGCGCTCGATCTTTGCAGGCCGTGGGAGGGGCCACTCGCCGTCAATCGCACCGATACATTGTGGGCGCGATCACGATGAGAGACGGATGGAATATATCGCCGTTCATTGGTTTGAATTGCTTCTGGCTTTGGTCGTGCGCGTTTACGAAAGCGCCGCAAGGGTCGCCGCAAGCCCACGCACACTGACAGCCTCGACACCGTTACCCATCGGGAACCCATCTTCGCCGCCATAGACGACGAAGGCACGGTCTGGTTTGATGTCATCAAGGGCGATCCTGAACCCCTTTTCGACCTGTGGTGCGCGGGTGCGTTTGATTTCAATGGCCCAGGTGCCGTGACGCGCGCCCATTTCAAGGATCAGGTCGATCTCCGCCCCCGCAGACGTGCGGTAGAAGCTCGCACGGGTGCCAATGGGGGCGACGGCAAGCAGGCTCTCGATGACAAAGCCTTCCCAACTTGGCCCCGCGACGGGATGGCCAAGCAGATCGTCCAGCGTTTCAATGCCGAGCAGGGCATGGGTCAGGCCACTATCGCGGATATAGGTCTTGGGAGACTTGACCAGCCGCTTGCCCACATTGACATGATAGGGCGGCAGACGGCGGACGAGCAGCAGATCGACCAGCAGCCCGAGATAGCTCGTCACCGTAGGCGCAGAAATTGCCATGCTCGACGCCAGACGCGACGCATTGAGCAAGCTGCCCTGCACATGGGCAAGCATCTTCCAGAATTGTTCGAGCATTTCGGCCGGGATGCGCGGACCGAACATCGGCACATCGCGCTCAAGATAGGTGCGAATGAAGCTCAGGCGAATGGCGAGACTGTCGGAGTCGCTGGCGGCAAGCAGGCTGTCAGGAAACCCACCGCGCAACCACAGCGACATGACGCCTAAGTCGTCAGCACATTCGATGGCAGTAATGGGGGCGAGTTCGACATATTCGATTCGGCCCGCAAGGCTCTCGCTCGACTGGCGGAGCAGGTCGATGGCCGCTGACCCGAGCATGAGGAATCGCCCGGTTCGTTTGCCCGCGCGCCTGCCTTCGTCGATGATCCCCCGCAACTCTTCAAACAACGCGGGCATCCGGTGGATTTCATCGAGAATGACAAGTTCATCGGCATGGCGTTTGAGAAAGTCATCAGGATCAGCCAGCCGTGCGCGATCTCGCTCTGCTTCAAGATCGAGATAGACCGATGGCCGACTGTCACCAATCGCACGGGCCAGCGTGGTTTTTCCAGCTTGGCGCGGTCCGATCAAGGCCACCGATGCCTGACGGCCAAGGGCTTGGTTCAGACGGGGAATAATGTATCGCTCGATCATCCTTGCAGATTAAAACCATTGATTTTGATTTGCAAGGAACAATCAATCTTGCCCGGCGGCATATTCAGCGGCCTAGCGGGATCGGCCATCACGCTGCAACGCCTGTTCCTGCGTGATGTCGCGCACTCTTTGAGCCTGCTGGTTCCGCACCTGAATGACGGCGATCTTGTCGCCCTTGGCGATGCGAAGGGCAACCTCCTGGCGTCTGGCTTCGACCTCCTTTGTCGCCTTGGTCGGATCGTCAGGATATTTCGCGCGGGTGATCGAAATGGTCTGGGCAACCAGACTTTGCGCGCGGCGCAGGTCTGGGTCACGGGCATTCTCGGCGTGTGATTGGCGCAGGAATCGATCCGAGAGGGCTTTGAGCTTACTTAGTTCACCTTCGGTCTGCGGCGGTTTCGTGCCAGCCTTCTGACCCTCTCGACGTTTTTCTCGTTCGGCGATCCTTTCGCGGAGACGGTCGGCTTCGGCCTGGACTACCTTGGTTGGCCTATAATTCTCGACCGCCAGCCCTTGCGCGGCGGCGGCGAGGTATGCCGCCTTCTTGAACGTGTCGCCACCACCTACCTTGATTGACGTCCAGCCGTTCGCCTTGGCAATCCGTATGATGTCGGGAAGGGCGTCGATATTGCTGGTCTTGAGCCGATCGCCCGCGATCCGCACGATCGGGGTCTTGTCGTCGGAGGTGCGATAGAGCTTGTTACCGACGCGCAGAAATTTGCCGGTCAGGTCGTCGGTGATTGTGGGCGGCTCGGACTTGCGCTTTGGTTTTTCCGGGGCAGCCTTCGCCGTGACCTGCTTGGGCTTGGCCTGCTTCGGCTCATTTGGCCGGCTGCGCCCCGAAGGCACGCTTCCTTCAAGTTCATCAGCCATTTTCATCGCCTTCCTCTATGATGATGCTTGCGTTGCCGTGACGATCCAAAGTCAGGAGATCGGCACAGAAGCTCGGATAGTCTTCGGTGCGGATGTCGTCCGGCGTCAGCGGATAGGCGGGGTTTCCCTCTGCCTCTTCATCGGTCATGTCGCGGAACGGTGTGGGAGCAAGTGCCACGAGAGTTTGTTTTTCGAGCGCCGACACCACAGGCGGCGGAAATGCCCGATTCTTGAAGAAGCGGCTCTTGTAGTAGAAAATCTTGGTGCCGATGATCGGCGGGATACCGCCGCGTAGCAGTAGCAGTCTGTCCGTTGGAAATTGCATCAGCTCCTGGGGCAGCAGCAAGGCGCGGCGCTGATCGGAAATTGATTTTGATCGGTTGGCGAGCAGGCCGTTTATCGTGAGGGACCGGGTGACACTCTCCTGCCCGACATAACCGATGCGATCCGACAGCTCGTTTGCAACACGAAGTTCCTTAGGTGTGAAAGCGACTTCAACCCCGCAGTTGGCGACGATTTCATCGGCCAAATGCTCGCCATAAACACCGCGCAATTGCGAGCGAGACTGGATCACCGGGAGCAGACGGATGCCGTAGCCCGCGACGTAAGAAAAGGCGCTGGCGAGCACCGATGCGCGGCCAAGCCGGGCAAATTCGTCGAGGATGACCAGCACGGGAACTGGCGTCGCTTCGCTCGGCAATTCCCGGACATTCAGATCAATGAGCTGCTGGAAAAGCAAATTGTAGAGCGGAGCGATGCGGTCGAGTTCGTCAGGTGAAACACCGAGATAGATTGAAATGTGACGCTTACGCAGATCGCGCAGGTCAAAATCGCTAGCGGACGTTGCCGCATCCACGAGTGGGTTGAGCCATAGGCCAAGGACGTTGGTGATGGTCTTCTTGATGTCGGCAAAGCTGTTGTCGGAACCACCGGCAAAATCGGCCAATGCCGTTCGGCATCCTGTGGACAGGCTGAGTTTGGGATTGGCCAGCTCCTTTTTGAAGAAGCTGCGCGCATCGCCTTCAGTCAGATAGCGATAGATTGCGCCCATCGTCAGCGGTTCGTCGCTGGTTTCCGCGAGCCAGGCTCCGACACCGGCAAAGCCGGTGCGCGCGCCGTTTGCCCAGAATGCTTCGCCGCGTTCGGGCGTGGTAAACAGCATCGTTGCGATCTTTTGCAGCTCGATGATCACGTCGTCGGGGTCGCTGCGGTCGATATAGGCGAGCGGGTTATAGCGCGCGGTGCGTCCCTGCCGGTCGGTCGGGTTGAATAGAAAGACCTGCTGGCCATAGTGCGCGCGGAACCCCGCACTCGCATCGAAATTTTCGCGTTTAACGTCGAGAACGACGACGGAGCCAGCCCATGTCAGCAAATTGGGAATGACAATGCCGATGCCCTTGCCCGAACGGGTTGGCGCTTCGACAAGGACATGCTCACTCCCGCCAAAAGTCAGGAAGCGCCCGCCTTTGCGTCCAACGACAATTCCCAAGGCCGAGCGGAAACCATGCCGCTTGAGTTCACGCTCATTGGCAAAACGAGCGGCCCCGTGGAGTGGTGCGCCGCGCGACCAAAGGGCATAGACCAGCCCGGCAAGCAGCGTGACGCCGCCCACCAGACCGCCTGCCATAGCCTTCACGACGTGGGGATCGCCGCGATAATACCAGAAAAACTGCGGCATCTTGAGCGGGTCATAAGCTGCCACAGGAAGGCCCAGAATTACCCAACCAATCATGCTGGCAATGGCGAGCGCGATCAAAGCCCCGAGCGGGATGGCGATCAAATATCGAGCCGCCCCACCGTCAGGCGAGGTGCCTGCTTTCTGGGTCATAATAGATCTCCGTCACCCGAAATTCGCCATCGGTTTTCTTGGTCTGGACGACGACATCGACGAGCATTTTGAGCAGCGCGCGAATGTCGCCGCGTGCCAGATCGGAGCCGCCTTCGCTTTCCTTGACCAGCAAAGTCAGTTGCTCGAACGCCAGTTCGGCGGAATCGGCATGGATGGTCGTGATCGAGCCGGGATGGCCGGAGTTCACGTTGCGCAGGTAAAAGAACGCCGTCCCGTCACGCAATTCCTGGAGCAAAATACGGTCGGGGCGCATCCGCAGCGCGCTTTCGAGCAAATGCTTTGCCGTGACATTGGCCGTGCCCTGGCCGTCCTTGGCATAGAGCATGTGGACCACATTTTTGTGCGGGACGATCAGTTCGCGCGTGTCCTCGATCGTCAGCAACCGTTCCTCTGGCGGGATGAGCTGGATCAATCCCTTAGACAGCGTGGTCTTTCCCGATCCGGTCGCGCCGGAGATCAGGATGTTGAGCCGCGCCTTCACTGCGCCGTCGAAGAATTCAACATGGCGGCCGGCTTTGAGCAGCGCGAGCAAGTCCAGTTCCTGAGATGACACCTGCTTTTCGGCGATGCGCGTGTCCTTGAACAAACCCGCCGCTTCAAAATCCGCCAGCGTCATCGTGACTGTGGAAGGTTTGCGCACGGTGATCGACACGGTTTCATCTGGGACGACGGGCGGCACGATGATTTGCACCCGTTCGCCGGTTGGGAAGATTGTCGATACAATGGGATTTTCGCGGGTAACGTCCTGCGAAGTGAACGCCGCCGCAGCCGTCGCCAACGCCATCAGATTCTTGAAATCGAGACTTGGTTCGCTTTCCCATGTCCAGCCTCCACGGCGTTCAATGCCGACTTCGCCGGGTCGGTTGATGACGAGTTCGGTCACACGCTCGTCATCGAGATATTTGCGTAAGGGCGCAGTCACGCTGTCGAGGACAGCGGTATTTTTGCCCGGAGCCGCCATTATTTGAGCGCGAGGCCGTAAACGGTCGAGAAATCGAAATCCTGGGCGACGGTAATGCCGACATCTTCACCCTGATTTTTGCGCAGCACGGGTTTGATCTGGCCGTTCTGTTGCAAGATCGTTGAAGCTGCGTCGGAAGGAACACGGGTGGTATTGGAGGCGCTATTGCCGACAGCTTCCGCGCCCACGGTGGCCGCGTCTTCAACCAAGCTGAAGAGCAGGGCCGTGCCGAAACGCTGCCAGAAGAAGTTGTTGACGCGCCCATCCACGCCGCCGCGCCCAAGCGCGTCGGTTGCCGGTGAAGCGACATCTATTGCGATGCCTCGCGGGGTAACGGCCCGCGTCCACAAAACGAACAGCCGGTATTGGCCGCGATTGAGTCCACCCTGATATTCGCCGAGGATTTTCGTGCCTTTCTCCATCAGCACGACACGGCCATTGTCGGAGTAGATGTTTCGCGGGACGATGCAGCTCACATAGCCGGGCTGGCTTGAGTCCATCGCGGATTGCAGAACGCAGGGAATGAAGCTGCCCGCCGTGATCAGGAAATTGCGGTCAGGAAGTGGCCGGGCCTGCGCCTGCCCGATTGCCGATGCCTGGCGGAGCGTGTCGAGATTGGTGGCCGGCGGCGATGGCTGGCGTCCGGCATTCGCCGCGCCGCCGTAGTCGCTGGAGCGAACGCCCGCGCTGCCACTGTCACGTTCGCCGCCATAGGCAATCAGCGAAGACCGCCGCGCGGCTTCGCGAAGCGCCTCGGCTTGTGATGGCTGGCGGGCTTGCTGTGCGGCGGATGGAGGAATCTGTGTCGGCGCAGGCCCGGCACCAATCGCGGGAACAATCGGTTCTCCTAAGGCGATTGGTGCATTTGGATCAGTCGCTGCACCCGCAAGCGTGGGTGCGATCACGGTTGCCGGATCATATTGCGCAGGTTCGAGCGCCGGTTTGGGTTTGACCGGGGGAAGGGTAGAGTTCCCGGTCAGCCCCGTTCCCAGCGCCAACACCGTAAACATGATGGCACCAGCGGCAGCGGCAAAACCGATCATCTTCTTCGGGTCCATTGCCGTGCCGGGCATCGACGGCATTTTGCTGGCACGCTCGGTGGCCGGTGCGCGGTCAATATCGTCAGGGTCAGGGGTTTGATCGACGGTAGCGCGTTCGCCTTTTGACATTTCGGCCATCACTTTGGCTCCCCATTACCCTGACTTGGCGTTCGTTCGACGATGCTGGATGCTGTTCCCGTCTTAGGGTCACGGCCATAGAAATCCCGAGCCTCATTGAAGACGCACAAAACCTCCCTGCCGCGACGCAAGCGGAGCTGCGCAAAGACGCCGTGGATCACGACAAATTCGTCACGGACATCGAAGGGAACTATGCTCTCGCTGCCATCGGGATTGACCGCGAAGAATGCCGGGAGTTCGCGCTGGTTGGGGAATCGTAGCGCAGTGAACTGACCGTTATCGGTGATTTCGGAGGGCTGGATCGCCGACGAACCTTGCACCGAGTAGCTCAAGTTCCGCTTGCCTTCGAGGACAGCGAGATCAAGCGCCGAGCGGATCGCGCCTGCTTGCAACGCGACGGCCCGGGTGTAGGCGGCCTGCGTCGCCGCCGCTTGTGCAGCGGCGGCTTCTTCGCGCGGATAGCGGAACACGACCTTGAAGAATGTGTCAGCCGAACGCGGGCCGATGGCCCCACGCCGTGCCGACAGCTCGAATGTATAGGTGCGATTGCCCGTGCCGGATCGGGTGATGACGATCAGATTGGTCGATCCAGCCAGCTCGCGGGGTTTGATAAACAGCGAATTTTCGGCCGGGGCGACTTCCCACGATACCGTATCGCCGAGCGCGACATGCTCGACCCGCTCGCTGGGCGAAAACACGATCTGCGTTGCCGAGCGGAAAACGCCGACAATACGGAAAACTTGCGTGTCGCTGTAGATCACTTCGCGGATGCGATTATCTTGAGGCATTGAGCGGGGCGTTTCGCTTGGAATTGCCGGTTCACTGCTGAGCAGGAACGCAATTGCCGTCAGGCCGATAATTCGTTTCATTGCGTCACCTCCAGGTCGGCGCGATAGGTCTGCACTTCCAGTCCGAGCGGGTTTTTGAACCGCTGCTGTTCGGTGGTCGGCGTATCGGTGGTGTCGTAAGTCACGGTCGCAATGGCGGGGGTGTCAGTGACAGTCGAACCGCGCTGGAGCGTCTTGGTGAAGCGTATCTGCGCGACCTTCGCGGAAACGAAGGTGACGGATTTGACCGCGATGAACACCGTATCGAGATCGGTGAAAACCGATTGCGGCGACTTGGGATTGTCCTTGCCGTAGAAGGCGGTCCACCGCGCCTGCTCTTCGCGTGACGACATTGCCAGGACGCCCTCGAAGAACTCTTTGCGCGCCTGCGGTATCCAGCCCTCGCGGTTACGGACATAATCGGCGAGGAAATATTTGGCGACGGCCTCGTTATAGGTGATCTGCCGGTCGCCCGACATCGGCGAGGTGATATCGCTCGCGCCAGTCGCCTTATCGACGGTGATGACATAGGGCGCGACGGTCTTGAGCGGCGTCAGCATCGCCATCGCTGCAACCCCGGTGATCGCCAGTCCGCTTGCCACACCCGGCGACCATCCATGCCAGCCGCTTCGAGCGATTGGCCGCGATCAACCGGTCGTGATCCCAGCTTGCGGCTTCCGCAAAATAGGCTTTGAGATCCTGCCCGGTCCGTGACGCCGCCCGCCATGACGCTCAGCAGCTCTGGTTGGAAATTTGCGGAGACAGGCTGCTGATTGGCGGCACTTGGCGCTCAGGCTTGCCATTCGGCGTTTCGGGCTTTGGTAAAGCCGGATTTTTCTCGGGGAACACCTCGACGCCTCTGCGTTCCCGTTCCTGACTTTGCGCCGGGTCTGCTGGCGTTGATGTTCCGCTGAGCGGATCGACACTTGGCAGGATCGAACCATAGGGATTGGCCGGACGGCGCTGCTTGCCATCGCATTTGGCCAGCTTTGGCGATTTTGGCGCCTGCGGTGGCAATATTGACCGGCACAATCAGCGCCAATGCCACCGCGATACTCAGATATACGCTTACCCATGACCTTACTCCCTTTATTGTGTTCCGCGGCTGACCGAGCCTGACGTCCGCATCCGCGCGATGCCCGCGCGCAAAACCGCGTTCGATGGCGCGGCTGGTTGCTTGCGTCGCCGTCGCGCCGCGTCCGGCGACGAACCCGCCTGCCGCTGCAATGGCCGATGCAAATTGATTGGCGAGGGCAGGCCCGCCGCCGCCAAGCGAGGCGGCCAGCATTGGAATTTGCAGGAAGAAGAAGAAGCCGAGCGCGTAGAAGGCCAGCGCCTTGATCGCGGCCATGCCAATTTCGTCATTCTCGGAAATCGTGGCGATGACGGCATCGCCGGTCTGCGTCAGGAACAATGTCAGCACGAGCGCAAACACAATCAGCATCAGGTAGTTGATGCACGCACCCAGCCAGGCGAAGAAATAGCCGCGCGTGGATTCGAACAGCAAAGCCGCCACGAACAGTGGTCCGACCACCGACAATAGGGCGAGTGCAAACAGTCCGAAGGCGCTGATAACGAAACCGATCGCCGCGCAGAGCAAAGTGGCAACAATCACCATCACCACGAGAAAGCCGGAAAAGACCGCATAACCTATGTCGGGCAGAGTGCCTTGGGTTTGCTGGTAATCGGCGGCGATCTTCCGCATCGTGTTGGCAGTCTCGAAACCCGTTCCTGCGAGCTTGTCATAATACCCGCCAAGACCGCCGACGTCCGAACCGCCAAGCGCGGTGGCAAACTGGCCGGGGAGACCGCCCAGCGCGAACATTCCGATCTGGGTTCCGTAGAGCGAGGTGACGGCAAAATAGAGAAATGCGAGCTGACAGCCGCGATAGGCATATTCGCGGAATGGATATTGCACCGCGCCGCGCATGATCGCGTAGCCCAAGAGCGAAATATAGATCACGATGCCGATGCGTAGCGCCGGAGAAACGATGCCGATCACTGCCGCGTATTTCCCGACGATGGCCGCAAGCGCATTGTTAAGCGCTTCGAACATCGTAGTGAAAACATGATCGCTGAAATCCATATCCGGCACTCATTCCTTTCCTGGCAAGCATTTGGGTCAGTTGCTGATTTGAAGCTGCGACTTGGCGAAAGCTGCCGCACGGCAATTTGTCGTGACGACGGCGGGTTCGGTGTCCTTGGGGGCAGTTTGATCCCGCCCATTCGCGGCAAATCTTCTGCATCGGTTCGATCTCGTCGGGGTTGGCGACATAATATCGCCAATCCCGCGCTGGCATTTCGGCTTGGGGTGTGGACGTGCCACACCCCGCCAACGCTAGCCCCGTGCAGATGATCGCCGATCGCATCATCATTGCCCGCGATAGTAGCGGCTTGCGGCATCGAGCTTTTGGGCGAGAGCTGCCTGCCCTTCGGCTGCGCGCTGGCGCTCCTGCGCCTCTTGCTGCAAGCCAATTGCCTGCAAGCGGAGCTGGTCGTTCTGCATCGCAGCGGATTTAAGTTGTAGCCGCGCCGTCAGGTCAGCCACTTCCTTCGCCGTTCCTGCGGTTGCCAACCGGCTGCGCAATTGATCCAGCCCTTGCGCCCGCGACGTGACGGCAGCGCCCATATTCTCGGCGAGACCGGCATTGATGCCGATGTTGCGAGCATTGAGATCATAAGCCGCGCGGGATTGTTCGGAGCCGGCAAGACCCAACTGCCCAAGCAGATCGCGATACACCGCATCGGCCTTGGCGCGGCCCGCGCCGACTACATCGAGATTACCGTTGCCAAAGCCTTCGAGCGAGCCGCCCGAAATGTCGAGTTCGCGCAGGGCATCGGATTTGAGCTGCTGTGCCAGCCCCGGAATGTCGGTGAGCTTGTTCAAATCCTGATAAAGCTTTTGCGCCTCGGCAATTTGCTGCTTGCCCTGGGCCACGACCTGAAGCGCCTGTCGGACGGCGTTGATCTGCTGGATCAGGCTGGCGCTGTCATGGACAGGCATCCCTTGTGCGAATGCTGGCAATGGGGCTGCGAACAGCAATGTTGCGCTCAGTGCTTTGGTCAAATTCTTCATCGACTTACCTTTCTTTCAGTTCAGCTAGGACGCCTCCGACTGTGGAAGAGGGGCAGCCAGACAGCGGGATCGTTCCCCACCTCGGCAATAATCTCGTCGGCAACGGCGGTGGTTTCCGCGCGGCCCGACAGCACGGCCAGTTCGTCATCGAGACCGGCAAGATCGAGTTCGACCACCACGCTGTCATGGCCTTGCTTGACCAGAAACTTGTGGCTCTCCGGCGCAAGCTCTTCGCGCACCAGTTTGAATTCGGCTTCGGACAGCGCGAAGCCTTCGACATAATCGCGCCGCGCGCCGAACGGATTGGGCAGCATGATCTTGGTAGCGACTTGTTCGAGGATCGAATGGCTGATGTCGCTCTTGAGCGCGTCGGCAGGCGACTGCGTGGCGAACACCAGCACGGCGTTGCGCTTGCGGTAGGTTTTGAGGCCGTCCTGGGCGAAGCGGCGGAACGCCTCGTCGCCAAGTGCCTTCCAGAATTCGTCGATGCAGATCACCATCCGCTCGCCGGTCAGAAGCTGGTCGATGCGGTGGAACAGATACAGCATGACCGGCGTGCGAATGTCGGCATTGTCGAGAAAGTCGGTCATGTCGAAGCCGATGAACCGGGCGTCGAGCGTCATTGAATCCGCCGGATTGTCGAACACCCAGCCAAGCGATCCTTCGGACGTCCATTTTTCGAGCCGCGCACCGACGCCGCTGGAATCCTTCATGCCAAGCATCGAGCGGAGCGCGCTCAGCGAACGATCGGCAACGTCGAGTTTCATCACGGCGTTGATACCGTCCTCGATCAGTCGTTCTTCCTGGACTGATATTGGCTTGCCATCGGCGCGGACGAGCTGGCGGATGAACAGCGACAGGAATCTCTTGTCCTCTGCGCGATTGGCGAGCGCCTTGAGCGGGGAGAATCCGGTCGGAACGCCGTTATGGAGCGCGAGATAGGTGCCGCCGCTGGCCTGCACGAAGATTTGCGCGCCGCGATCCTTGTCGATGAATATCTGCCGTGCGCCAGTCTTCTCGGTCTGCGCCATCAGGAAGTTGAGCAGCACGGTCTTGCCGCCGCCCGATGGCCCGATGATGAGGGTATGGCCGAGGTCGCCCTTGTGGAAGTTGAAGAAATAGGGGCTGCGGGCATTGGTTTTCAGCAAGGCGATGGCATCGCCCCAATGATTGCCGCTGGCACTTCCTGCC
>CAWFCI010000016.1:0-14196 GCA_963814305.1 uncultured Alphaproteobacteria bacterium | reverse complement strand
AGGCCGACATGATCAATCCCTTTTGTTTTGGCTCCATTTGAAGACATGGTATCAGACTCCGATGCAAACATAGGAGTTTAATTAGACCGTTAGTTCCAAACCGGAACTATGAATCAACGCGCCTGAATGACAGTGTTCCAAATCCGAGACAGCCCGGTCATCAGCAATAACGACAGCCGCGCTCACGTCCGGCTCCCGCCCAACGGGCACCGATTTAAAAAGACAGCCCTATTCCACTGCAACAATTGGTTGCTTGAAATGTTGCCCGAGGCTGAGGTTGCATCTCCGGACATTGGCATCAATGCCAACCTTTTCGATTAAGCCCGGAAGATGGGGATTTCAGTTTGGGCGATAGAGTGACAGCTAACGACAAGTTTTCGGTCGTTGGCGACCAAATTCTCGGTTCCAAATGTGGTCATCCCAAATCGCGCGAAACGCCGTCAAACTGAACGCGCGCATACCTCCAGTATTACCAAACGACGTTGGCGCGCTTCATCAGTGATGTCTTGACCAATTATGGTGGTGACCATCGTCATGGTGGTGGCGTCGGATCCAGACACAGCGTTGTGCCTTGCGGCTCCATATTTTTCCACTACGGCAGCCATGGTTCCGACTGACATGATGGTCACCAGAGCGGTGTCCGTAAACATGATCGTCACTACCGCGACCGCGTCGGGCATCAGCTGGGGCGGATAGGCCAACAATCATTGCAACGGATAGTACCCCGGCAAATGGCTTGAAGAATCGGATCATGACGTACTCCTTTCGACTCATTGCGCTGATCTTGATCGGCCAGATGCGATGGCTGCAGGATGAACCGGAAGGAGCCGACAAGGTTTTGGACGTACAAGACCTCACCAACACTGCTTGAAAGCGACCGTTCGTGGAGGACACGGCGTATGGCTAAGCGCCAAAATCGAAGGGTACTCAACTCACCTAGCGCAAACCAGTCCACACAGTTAAGACGTTATCATGCACGTGAAGGGCCTTGACCTTGTTGTTATTTGCGCGGTTTTCGGTGAGGGAGCTGCCATTCAGCTCCGAGTGGGTGCAATTTCTATTCGAGCATCGGTCAGACGGTCTCCTTCAAGCTGCAAAATTCGCGTCACTCTTTGGTGAAGTCGAAGGCTATGTGCTTGTAGTAGCACTCATCTACGTTTGCTTCGATAAGCACCTCGCAGTCCGACTTGCGATTGTTGCTCTGCTGGCGATGACGTTCAATCATTTTCTCAAAATTCTGATCGGTAACCCACGCCCTTTTGTCGCCGACGGAAGTTTCACTGAAAAATGGGCCGTTTCCCCTGAGAATATGACTGAACTGGCTTCGGAATTTTCAACGCCATCGGGACATGCAATGTCGGCATCGGCCTTCTACAGCTATCTCGCGTTCGGCGCTCGCAACTGTGCGCTCCGCGTGGCCGCGAATTCTGACTGTGCTGTGCACAGGACTATCGCGCCCTTACCTTGGAGTGCATTACTTCGAAGACATACTGCTCGGTTGGGTCGTTGGCCTCGCATTCGCCATTCTCGCGTTTCGCTGCGGCCCAGCTTTTGGCAATAGATGGGCGAGGCTTGTTCCCGCGGCGCAACTTGTGACCGTCGCTATGTTGAGTGTCGCGATCTATCTGGCCACTCTCTGGGCAAATGACGGAGCGACGGCGCAACAGCCTCTGCTCTTCGTCGAGTATCTGGGGTTCCTGACCGAATCGTGGCGGCCCACCCACTCGAGCGGCGTTTTGCGAACTTCGTCCCTCGCAGCGGATCGACGATCCAGAAGATCGGACGCTATTTGATCACCATTTTGCTAATAATGCTGCCCATCCTCACTTATGACTTATTTGCACACTTGCTCGTGCCGATAGACTCGTCAGTTGGCCATGGGGTCAGATATGCTGCGTACTCAGTTGCCGGATTGATGGGCATGTTCGTAGCACCTTTCGTGCTAATCAGTTTGCGGTTAGTCGAACAACCATCTGGACGAGACGACTGATTGAAGCACTCTCGGGTGTCCGGAAACGCGCCGCTTTGGCCAAAACCGGACAGTCTCCTCCCCCCAACGTTAGGGTCGCCTAAGCCTATGGGCAGTCTTTAAAAACCGGCATGCCAGCTCTCGACAATAAACGCGACCTCCACTACCCCAAAGCGCTCGCTTGGACCCGCCCTTGGTTCATGCGCCATTTCTGGAAGCGTTCTGGATATGCCTACCTTAACGTCCGTCGCCAACATGAAGCATCGCCACATTGCATCGCTCGTACCGCGCGCCATATCGGGCCATGATCTCCGGATCATGGACAAAGCCCCGTTTCTCGTAAAGGTGAATTGCCGCCGCGCATTTTTTGTTGGTGAGTAGGTAGAGTTGCTCGGAGCCCATGGCATATGCCCGGTCGATCATGGCATCCAACAGGAATTCCCCGGCCTTTAGTCCACGTGCGCTTTCGCGGACGCCCATTTTGGTTAGCTCAAAGCTGGAATCGCCAGTCTTTTGCAATGCGCAAGTCCCGACCACGCCGAGGCCCGGGGATTCGACAAAGAGAACCGCACCGCCTGGCTCGATGATCCGCGCGCGTGGGTTTTCCAGCACTTCGCGGTCAGTCGCTTCCAGCGTGAACATTGAACTAATCCATTGGGCGTTGATGTCATGAAAGTCCCGCGCCAACGCATCGTCGAACTCGCGTAATCCGAGACCGCCCGGCTGCGCCACTGCGGCACGCTCTGCAATCGTGGCTTTGTCCAATTCACGTTCGATCACGGCAATCTGGGCCATAAAATTGCTCGCAAAACCGCCCATAAGCTCCTCTGCGGCCATGCCGATGCGCGGCCACAAGTCAGTCGCGGTCTGCTTGGCTGCGGCGTGCCCGGCAGCAGTAAGTTCGACAAGTCGCGTGCGCTGATCGGTAGCGCGGACATCGGCGAGCATCCCCAGCTTTGCCATCTGGCCAACACTGCGCGTAACGCCAGGTTGGCTGATTCCGATCGCCTCTGCGAGTTGTCCGATCGTCATGGCTCCGCCGCGCAGCGCGGCCAACACGGCCATGTGGCCTGACTGGAACGGTAGCCCAGCATCGACGATTGATTTCATCGCACCGGCCTGCATTCGTTCGGCCAGCCGCTTCAACCTGCTACCCAGAAACGATGGCCCCATATCGGCAATAACATCACGCATTGCGATCTCCATATCATGTTATATAACGTGATATGGAGATCGCAGCTTAGCGTCAAGCGCCTTGCGGTTACAGACGCTTGAAACCTGACCTAAGAGTGGAGCGATATAGTCCAGCATTAATGCGGAAGGAAGGGCAATGAAACTGGAATCGATCGGCCCCGATATATGGGTTGCGAACGGAACAGAAATTAAGTTTCTAGGGTTGCTCTTGGGAACACGCACGACGATTGTTCGTCTCGTCGACGGAAGCGTCTGGATACACTCGCCGATTGCTTTCGACGCCGAGCTTGCGCGTGAGATTGAGCGGATCGGACCAATTCGGTATTTGGTTGCACCTAACGTCTATCATCACTTTTTCCTGAGAGAGTGGCAGGAACGTTACCCAGATGCGCAGCTTGTCGGGCCGCACGGCTTACCTTTTAAACGCCCCGATCTTTCGTTCTCACTCGTGCTTGATGAATTGGAACAGGACCCGTGGTCGGATGAGATTGATCGGGTTGTTTTCACAGGTAGCCGTGCGTTCGACGAGCATGTATTTTTCCACCGCGCATCACGAACAGCGATACTCACAGATTTGATCGTAAATCTCCGCCTCGAAAATCAATCGAGAATTGGACGCCTAGTTGCGCGCATCGAGGGTGTCGCATATCCCGACGGTCGAACGCCGCTTCTTTACCGTCTCGGAATGCGAGATAAGGCATCAGGCGCTCGGTCGGTGAACGCAATGCTAGAATGGGGTGCGGCTCAAGCGATTATTTCGCATGGTGAGTGGTTTCGAGAAAACGCGTCCCAAGAGCTTCGCAAGCGTTTTGATTGGCTTCCGCTCTAACAGTTTCTCAAACTCAAACTCAACATTCTGGACTCCACAACATCCAGCCGACAATCGGGTGGTGAACAACCCAGAAACCGATCATTCCCGGACTCAGCATTCTTGCTGAACAAACGCCCGGTTTTGACGACTAGGTTCAGAGTTAGTGAACGGCAGCATTGTTAGCGTAAGTCGTCGATTCTCATGACAATTTTCGGAGGTGACAACTTCCTGGCCTTAGCGCTCCGAATTGGTCAGAAAACAGACGGCTCACGCTTAACCATTCCTGTGCCGCAGCCAAAGCATTTTGGTGTCAGATGGTAGCAGGTCGCACTAACGAGCACGTCCATCGCGCTGCAATACCTGTTCCTGCGTGATGTCGCGCACCCGCTGGGCCTGCTGGTTCCGCACCTGAATGACGGCGATCTTGTCACCGTTGGCGATGCGGAGCGCGACCTCCTGGCGTCTGGCCTCAACTTCCTTTGATGCCTTGACCGGATCGTCAGGATATTTCGCGCGAGCAATCGAGATGGTCTGGGCGACCAGACTTTGCGCGCGGCGCAGGTCTGGGTCACGGGCATTCTCGGCGTGGGATTGGCGCAGGAACCGATCCGAGAGGGCTTTTAGCTTGCTCAGTTCATCTTCGGTTTGCGGCGATTTCGTGCCAGCCTTCTTGACCCTCGCGGCGCTTTTCCCGTTCGGCTATCCTTTCGCGGAGACGGTCGGCTTCGGCCTGGACTAACTTGGACGGACGATAGTTCTCGACCGCCAGCCCTTGCGCGGCGGCAGCAAGATATGCCGCCTTCTTGAATTTGTCACCGCCACCCACCTTGATCGACGTCCAGCCATTCGCCTTGGCAATCCGTATGATGTCGGGAAGGGCGTCGATATTGCTGGTCTTGAGCCGGTCGCCCGCGATCCGCACGATCGGGGTCTTGTCGTCGGAGGTGCGATAGAGCTTGTTACCGACGCGCAGAAATTTGCCGGTCAGGTCGTCGGTGATTGTGGGCGGCTCGGATTTGCGCTTTGGTTTTTCCGGGGCAGCCTTGGCCGTGTTCGGCTTGGGCTTGGCCTGCTTCGACTTATTTGACCGGCTGCGCCCCGAAGGCGCGTCTCCTTCAAGTTCATCAGCCATTTTCATCGCCTTCCTCTATGATGATGCTTGCGTTGCCGTGACGATCCAGCGTCAGCAGATCGGCACAGAAGCTCGGATAGTCTTCGGTGCGGATGTCGTCTGGCGTCAACGGATGTGCGGGGTTTCCCTCTGCCTCTTCGTCGGTCATGTCGCGGAACGGCGTGGGAGCAAGTGCAATGCGAGTTTGCTTTTCGAGCGGCGGCACCACGGGCGGAGGAAACGCCCGCTTCTTGAAGAAGCGGCTTTTGAAATAGAAAATCTTGCTGCCGATGATGGGCGGGATGCCGCCGCGCAGCAGGATCAGCTTATCCGGCGGAAACTGCATCAGCTCTTGTGGCAGCAGCAAGCGCGCGGCGCTGTTCGGAAATTGATTTTGACCGGTTGGCGAGCCAGCCATTGATCGTGAGCGACTTGGTGACGCTGTCCTGCCCGACATAGCCCATGCTCTCCGACAGCTCGTTTGCAACACGCAGCTCCTTGGGTGTGAAGGCGACTTCAACCCCGCAGTTGGCGACGATTTCATCGGCGACATGCTCGCCGTAAACACCGCGCAATTGCGAACGTGACTGGATCACGGGGAGCAGACGGATGCCGTAGCCCGCGACGTAAGAAAAGGCGCTGGCGATCACCGATGCGCGGCCAAGCCGGGCAAATTCATCGAGGATGACCAGCACGGGAACCGGCGTCGTTTCACTCGGCAATTCCCGCACATTCAGATCAATGAGTTGCTGGAACAGCAAATTGTAGAGCGGCGCGATGCGGTCGAGTTCATCGGGCGAAACGCCGAGATAGATCGAGATGTGACGCTTACGCAGATCGCGCAGATCAAAATCGCTCGCGGACGTTGCCGCATCGACCAGTGGATTGAGCCAGAGGCCAAGGACGTTGGTGATGGTCTTCTTGATGTCGGCAAAGCTGTTGTCCGAACCACCGGCAAAATCGGCCAGCGCCGTTCGGCATCCCGTGGAAAGGCTGAGTTTGGGATTGGCCAGTTCCTTTTTGAAGAAGCTGCGCGCATCGCCTTCGGTCAGATGGCGATAGATCGCGCCCATCGTCAGCGGTTCGTCGCTGGTTTCCGCAAGCCATGCACCAACACCGGCAAAGCCGGTGCGCGCGCCATTTGCCCAAAAGGCTTCGCCGCGTTCGGGTGCAACGAACAGCATGGTCGCGATCTTTTGCAGTTCGATGATCACGTCATCGGGATCGCCACGGTTGATATAGGCCAGCGGATTGTATCGCGCCGTCCGGCCTTCACGGTCGGTCGGGTTGAACAGGAACACGTCCTGCCCGTATCTCGCGCGGAACCCGGCGCTCGCATCGTAATTCTCGCGCTTTACATCGAGAACCACCACCGATCCTTGCCATGTCAGCAAATTGGGAATGACGATGCCAGTGCCTTTGCCCGAGCGGGTTGGTGCTTCGACCAGCACATGCTCGCTGCCGCCGAAGGTCAGGAAACGTCCCCCTTTGCGTCCGACGACTATGCCGGAGGTCGAGCGGAAACCATGCCGTTTAAGTTCGCGTTCATTGGCAAAACGTGCAGACCCGTGGAGTGGCGCGCCGCGCGACCAAAGGGCATAGACCAGCCCGACAAGCAGCGTGAGGCCGGCCACCAGACCGCCTGCCATAGCTTTCACAACGCGGGGATCGCCGCGATAATACCAAACAAATTGCGGCATTTTGAGCGGGTCATATGCCGCCACCGGAAGGCCCAGCACCACCCAGCCAATCATGCTGGCAATGGCAAGCGCGATCAAAGCCCCGAGCGGGATGGCGATCAAATATCGCGCTACCCCACCGTCAGGCGAGGTGCCTGCTTTCTGGGTCATAATAGATCTCCGTCACGCGAAACTCGCCATCGGTTTTCTTGGTCTGGACGACGACATCGACGAGCATTTTGAGCAGCGCGCGAATATCGCCGCGCGCCAGATCGGAGCCGCCTTCGCTTTCCTTGACCAGCAAGGTCAGTTGCTCGAACGCCAGTTCCGCCGAGTCTGCATGGATGGTCGTGATCGAGCCGGGATGGCCCGAGTTCACGTTGCGCAGGTAAAAGAAGGCCGTCCCGTCGCGCAGTTCCTGGAGCAAGATGCGGTCTGGTCGCATCCTGAGCGCGCTTTCGAGCAAATGCTTGGCCGTGACATTCGCGGTGCCTTGGCCGTCCTTGGCATAGAGCATGTGGACGACATTCTTGTGCGGGACGATCAGTTCGCGCGTGTCCTCGATCGTCAGCAACCGTTCCTCTGGCGGGATGAGCTGGATCAATCCCTTTGAAAGCGTGGTCTTTCCCGATCCGGTCGCGCCGGAGATCAGGATGTTGAGCCGCGCCTTCACTGCGCCGTCGAAGAATTCAACATGGCGGCCCGCCTTGAGCAACGCGAGCAAGCCCAGTTCCTGAGCCGACACCTGCTTTTCGGCGATGCGCGTGTCCTTGAACAATCCCGCTGCTTCAAAATCCGCCAGCGTCATCGTGACCGTGGAAGGTTTGCGCACGGTGATCGACACCGTTTCATCGGGAACGACGGGCGGCACGATGATTTGCACCCGTTCGCCGGTCGGAAAGATGGTCGAGACAATGGGGTTTTCGCGCGTGACGTCTTGCGATGGTGAATGCGGCCGCGGCCGTCGCCATCGCCATCAAATTCTTGAAATCGAGACTGGGTTCGCTTTCCCATGTCCATCCGCCGCGCCGTTCAATGCCGACTTCGCCGGGGCGGTTGATGACGAGTTCGGTGACGCGCGCGTCATCGAGATATTTGCGTAAGGGCGCTGTCACGCTGTCGAGGACAGCGGTGTTTTTGCCCGGAGCCGCCATTATTTGAGCGCAAGGCCGTAAACGGTCGAGAAGTCGAAATCCTGGGCGACGGTGATGCCGACATCTTCACCCTGATTTTTGCGCAGAACCGGCTTGATCTGGGAGTTCTGTTGCAGGATCGTCGAAGCCGCATCGGACGGAACGCGGGTTGTGTTGGAGGCGCTGTTGCCAACGGCCTCTGATCCCACGGTTGCGGCATCTTCCACGAGGCTGAACAACAGCGCCGTGCCGAAACGCTGCCAGAAGAAATTATCGACCCGCCCATCCATACCGCCACGCCCGAGTGCGTCGGTAGCGGGCGAAGCCACATCAATCGCGATGCCGCGCGGGGTGACGGCTCGCGTCCACAGCACGAACAGCCGGTATTGGCCGCGATTGAGGCCACCTTGATATTCGCCAACGATCTTCGTGCCTTTTTCCATCAGCACGACCCGGCCATTGTCGGAGTAGATATTGCGCGGGACGATGCAGCTCACATAGCCGGGCTGGCTTGAGTCCATCGCGGATTGCAGGACGCAGGGGATGAAGCTGCCCGCCGTTATCAGGAAATTGCGATCGGGGAGCGGGCGGGCCTGCGCCTGCCCGATTGCCGATGCCTGACGAAGCGTATCGAGATTGGTTGAAGGCTGCGAAGGTTGGCGTCCGGCATATCGCCGCACCGCCATTATCGCTGTATCGAACGCCCGCGCTGCCAGTGTCACGTTCGCCGCCATAGGCAATCAGCGATGATCGCCGCGCCGCTTCGCGTAGCGCTTCGGCTTGCGATGGCTGGCGGGCTTGCTGTGCGGCGGGCGGAGAAATCTGCGACGGCCCAGGCCCGGCTCCAATTGCGGGAACAATCGGTTCTCCCAAGGCAATTGGTGCATTTGGATCAGTCGCTGCACCCGCGAGCGTCGGTGCGATAACGCTTGCGGGATCATATTGCGCGGGTTCGAGCGCCGGTTTGGGTTTGACCGGAGGAAGCGTGGAGTTGCCCGTCAGGCCGGTCCCAAGCGCCAGCACCGTGAACATGATGGCTCCGGCAGCAGCGGCAAAGCCGATCATCTTTTTCGGGTCCATTGTCGTGCCGGGGATCGACGGCATTTTGCTGGCACGCTCGGTGGCCGGAGCGCGGTCAATATCCTGAGGGTCAGGGGTTTGATCGACGGTTGCGCGTTCGCCGCTGGCTTTCTCGGTCATCATTTCGTCTCCCCATTTCCTTGATTTGGCGTGCGTTCGACGATGCTTGATGCGGTGCCGGTCTTTGGGTCGCGTCCGTAAAAATCCCTCGCCTCGTTGAAAACGCACAGCACCTCTTTGCCGCGCCGCAAGCGAAGCTGCGCAAATACGCCGTGGATCACGACAAATTCGTCGCGGACATCGAAAGGCACGATGCTTTCGCTGCCATCGGGATTGACCGCGAAGAACGCAGGGAGTTCGCGCTGGTTGGGAAAGCGCAGCGCAGTGAACTGCCCGTTATCGGTGATTTCGGAAGGCTGGATCGCCGACGAACCTTGCACCGAGTAGCTCAAGTTCCGCTTGCCTTCGAGAACGGCGAGATCGAGCGCCGAACGGATCGCGCCCGATTGCAGTGCAACCGCCTGGGTGTAGGCGGCCTGCGTCGCTGCCGCTTGTGCGGCGGCGGCTTCTTCGCGCGGATAGCGGAACACGACCTTGAAGAAGGTGTCAGCCGAGCGCGCACCGATGGCGCCGCGCCGCGCTGACAGCTCGAATGTATAGGTGCGATTTCCCGTGTTGGACCGGGTGATGACGATCAGGTTGGTAGCCCCTGCCAGCTCGCGTGGTTTGATGAAGAGCGAGTTTTCTGCCGGAGCGACTTCCCATGATACGGTGTCGCCAAGTGCGACATGCTCGACGCGCTCCCTGGGCGAAAACACGATCTGGGTTGCGGAGCGGAACACGCCGACGATGCGAAAAACCTGGGTGTCGCTGTAGATCACTTCGCGGATGCGATTGTCCTGCGCCGTTGGGTGCGGGGTTTCGGCCGGTAGCGCCGGTGCGCTGGTCAACAGGAACGCTATCGCCGTGAGGCAGCTTATTGGTTTCATTGTGTTACCTCCAGATCGGCGCGGTAGGTCTGCACCTCCAGTCCCAAGGGGTTTTTGAACCGCTGTTGTTCGGTCGTTGGCGTATCTGTGGTGTCGTAAGTCACGGTCGCAATGGCCGGGGTGTCGGTAACAGTCGAACCACGCTGTAGCGTCTTGGTGAAGCGTATCTGCGCAACCTTCGCAGAAACGAAGGTGACGGACTTGACCGCGATGAACACCGTATCGAGATCGGTGAAAACCGATTGCGGGGATTTCGGATTGTCCTTGCTGTAGAAGGCCGTCCACCGCGCTTGCTCGTCGCGTGACGACATCGCCAGCACGCCCTCGAAGAATTCCTGGCGTGCCTGCGGAATCCAGCCTTCGCGGTTGCGGACATAATCGGCGAGGAAATATTTGGCGACGGCCTCGTTATAGGTGATTTGCTTATCGCCCGACATCGGAGAGGTAATTTCGCTCGCGCCGGTCGCCTTATCGACGGTGATGACATAGGGCGCGACGGTCTTGAGCGGCGTGAGCATCGCCACAGCAGCAACCCCGGTGATGGCAAGGCCGCTTGCGACCCCCGCAGCCATCCACGCCAGCCTCTTCGAGCGATTGGCCGCGATCAGGCGGTCGTGATCCCAGCTTGCGGCTTCCGCAAAATAGGCTTTGAGATCATCCTTGTCGGTAACGCCGCCCGCCATGACGCTTAGCAGCTCTGATTGGAGGTTGATGGGGACAGGCTGCTTATCGGCGGCACTTGGCGCTCCGGCCTGCCATCCGGTTTTGCGGACTTTGGTGCCTCGGGGGCGTTGCCGGGGAACACCTCGACGCCCTTGCGTTCTGGCGTCTGGCCTGCCGGTGTCGAAGTCCCGCCCAAAGGATCGACGCTTGGCAGGATCGAACCATAGGGATTGGCCGGGCGGCGCTGCTTGCCATCGCACTTGGCCAGTTTTGGCGATTTCGACGCGGCAATGCCGGGATTGACCGGCGCGAGCAGCGCCAATGCCGCCAAGATGCCTATGATACGCTTACCCATGATCCTGTCCTTTTATGTTGTTCCACGGCTGACCGAGCCAGACGTCCGCATCCGCGCGATGCCGCGGGCAAAGCCGCGTTCGATGGCGCGGCTGGTCGCTTGCGTAGCCGTCGCACCGCGTCCGGCGACGAACCCGCCCGCCGCTGCAATGGCCGATGCAAACTGATTGGCGAGTGCAGGCCCGCCGCCGCCAAGCGAGGCGGCCAGCATCGGAATTTGCAGGAAGAAAGAAGAAGCCGAGCGCGTAAAAGGCCAGCGCCTTGATCGCGGCCATGCCGATTTCGTCATTTTCGGAGATGGTGGCGATGATCGCATCGCCGGTCTGCGTCAGGAACAATGTCAGCACGAGCGCGAACACGATCAGCATCAGATAATTGATGCAGGCACCCAGCCAGGCAAAGAAATAGCCGCGTGTGGATTCAAACAGGAGGGCCGCGACAAACAGCGGCCCGACCACCGACAGCAGGGCAAGCGCAAACAGTCCGAAGGCGCTGATCACGAAGCCGATGGCAGCACAAAGCAGAGTGGCGATAATCACCATCACCACGAGGAATCCAGAAAAGACCGCATATCCTATGTCGGGCAGCGTGCCTTGGGTTTGCTGATAATCGGCCGCGATTTTGCGCATCGTGTTGGCCGTCTCGAAACCCGTTCCTGCGAGCTTGTCGTAGAAATCCCCCAAGACCGCCCACATCGGAGCCACCAAGCGCGCTGGCAAATTGACTGGGCAATCCACCAAGAGCGAACATTCCGATTTGCGTGCCGTAGAGCGAAGTCACCGCGAAATAGAGAAAGGCGAGCTGACAGCCGCGATAGGCATATTCGCGGAATGGGTATTGCACCGCGCCGCGCATGATCGCGTAGCCGAGCAGCGAGATATAGATCACGATTCCGATGCGCAGCGCCGGGGAGACGATGCCGATCACCGCCGCGTATTTCCCGACGATGGCCGCAAGCGCGTTGTTAAGCGCCTCGAACATCGTCGTGAAAACATGATCGCTGAAATCCATATCCGGCACTCATTCCCTAAGTATTTGGCCTTGTGCATCTGGCCTTGAGCATTTGGGTCAGTTGGTGATTTGAAGCTGCGACTTGGCGAAAGCTGCCGCACGGCAATTTGTCGTGACGACGGCGGGTTCGCTGTCATTGGGGGCAGTCGATCCCGCCCATTCGCGGCAAATCTTCTGCATCGGTTCGATCTCGCCGGGATTGGCGACATAATATCGCCAATCCCTTGGCTGAATGTCGGCCTGGGGTGTGGACGTGCCACACCCCGCCAACGCTAGCCCCGTGCAGATGATCGCTGATCGCATCATCATTGCCCCCGATAGTAGCGACTTGCTGCATCGAGCTTCTGGGCAAGGGCCGCCTGCCCTTCGGCTGCGCGCTGACGTTCCTGCGCTTCTTGCTGCAACGCGATGGCCTGCAAACGGAGTTGATCGTTTTGCATCGCAGCCGATTCGAGGCTCAGCCGCGCTGTCAGGTCCGCCACTTCCTTCGCCGTTACCGCGCTGCCTAAGCGGCTGCGCAATTGGTCGAGACCTTGCGCCCGCGATGTGACGGCGGTTCCCATATTCTCGGCGAGGCCGGCGTTGATACCGATGTTGCGGGCGTTGAGATCAAAAGCCGCGCGGGATTGGTCGGAGCCGGCAAGGCCCAACTGCCCAAGCAGATCGCGATACACCGCGTCAGCTTTGGCGCGGCCCGCGCCGACTACATCGAGATTGCCGTTGCCAAAGCCTTCGAGCGAGCCGCCCGAGATGTCGAGTTCGCGCAGCGCATCGGATTTGAGTTGCTGTGCCAGCGCCGGAATGTCGGTGAGCTTGTTCAAATCCTGATAGAGCTTTCTGCGCCTCGGCAATTTGCTGCTTGCCCTGAGCGACAACCTGAAGCGCCTGCCGGACGGCGTTGATTTGCTGGACCAGGCTTGCGCTGTCATGGACAGGCATCCCTTGTGCGAATGCAGGCAATGGGGCTGCGAACAGCAATGTTGCACATAGTGCCCCAACTTGGGCTTTGCTCAAATTCTTCATCGACTTACCTTTCTTTCAGTTCAGCTAGGACGCCTCCGACGTTGGAAGAGCGGGCAGCCAGACGGCGGGATCATTCCCCACCTCGGCAATCACTCTCGTCGGCAACGGCGGTGGTTTCCGCACGGCCCGACAGCACCGCCAGTTCGTCATCGAGACCGGCCAGATCGAGTTCGACCACCACGCTGTCATGGCCTTGCTTGACCAGAAATTTGTGGCTCTCCGGCGCAAGCTCTTCGCGCACCAATTTGAATTCGGCTTCGGACAGCGCGAATCCTTCGACATAATCGCGCCGCGCTCCGAACGGATTGGGCAGCATGATCTTGGTGGCGACCTGTTCGAGAATCGAATGGCTGATGTCGCTCTTGAGCGCGTCGGCAGGTGATTGCGTGGCGAACACCAGCACGGCATTGCGCTTGCGGTAGGTTTTGAGGCCGTCCTGGGCGAAGCGGCGGAACGCCTCATCGCCAAGTGCCTTCCAGAATTCGTCGATGCAGATCACCATCCGCTCGCCCGTCAGAAGCTGGTCAATGCGGTGGAACAGATACAGCATGACCGGCGTGCGAATGTCGGCATTGTCGAGAAAGTCGGTCATGTCGAAGCCGATGAACCGGGCATCAAGCGTCATTGAGTCTGCGGGATTGTCGAACACCCAGCCAAGCGATCCTTCAGACGTCCATTTCTCAAGCCGTGCACCGACGCCGCTAGAATCCTTCATGCCAAGCATTGAACGGAGCGCGCTAAGCGAACGATCCGCAACGTCGAGCTTCATGACGGCGTTGATGCCGTCCTCGATCAGTCGTTCTTCCTGAACCGAAATCGGTTTGCCGTCAGCGCGGACGAGCTGGCGGATGAACAGCGACAGGAAACTCTTGTCCTCTGCGCGATTGGCGAGCGCCTTTAGCGGGGAGAAGCCGGTCGGAACGCCGTTATGGAGGGCGAGATATGTGCCGCCGCTTGCCTGCACGAAGATTTGCGCGCCGCGATCCTTGTCGATGAATATCTGCCGTGCGCCGGTCTTCTCGGTCTGCGCCATCAGGAAGTTGAGCAGCACTGTCTTGCCGCCGCCCGATGGCCCAATGATGAGGGTATGACCGAGATCGCCCTTGTGGAAATTGAAGAAATAGGGGCTGCGGGCATTGGTTTTCAGCAAGGCAATCGCATCACCCCAATGATTGCCGC
>CAWFCI010000015.1:0-37816 GCA_963814305.1 uncultured Alphaproteobacteria bacterium | reverse complement strand
ATTTGTCATAACGTTGCCCTCTCTTGAATCTATCGAATCCAAAATTGCTTTTTATTTGACAGACGTCAATCCTATTTTTTGGTTCAATAAAAGATAAAATATATTTACATGACCGCTGTAACAAATCACCATAGCCGCTTGCCGTGTTCATCGGCAACAAAGATGAATATGGTTTTTCCAAGGCTTTGGTGGGGTGTCTTCAGTAAATGGTACATACAAAAGCAGATCGGTGGTCCAGATAGAACGGGGCCATGATCAACTGCCCTGTATTCGTTATGATCTGTTATCTGCCACGCGTGAAACCGGATCGACTGTTGTCCGTTCTCTCTCGCATCGAGCTTACCGATGAATTCACCGCATCGGCAGGCGACTTTGTTCGTTCGGCAAAACGTGAAAAATTACCAGAAGCAACCGATCCCAAGCACATCGGAGACGCGGTGGGCCAATGAGTTGATCAAGTCGAATGTCGGTAATATTAACATTGTATTGCAAGAATTTAACGCACTGTCGATGGAAGCTTTCAGATGTGAACCCGTCTCCGTTGGATTTCGCTGTTTTGCAGGGAATCTGCAATGAGTACAGGCGATCCCAATGTACTTGTTGGCGAGGTCGCTTTAAAAAGATGCGGAGTATTATTTGGCTGTTGGCGCCAACGACACTACGGGTCGCCAACCAAATTTGAACGTGTAACGTCATGTTTTCAATCGCAGCCAATATTCTCTGCAGCATTCAACATCTTATCAAATGCGTTAACCTGCGGCGATTTGTTATTAACCAAGTGCGGATACCGGATGGCTGTAGCTTGCGGCGCATATGCTGCGGATGGCTACGTTTTATCCTCGCCCGCGCAACAGCTGTCTATGGTGCGCTCGTCCGAAAACAATCGGCGGGCTCGTTGCGGCTGTGGCTGCCATGGTCATGCCGAGCCATTTGATGGCGCAGTCAACGGATCATTCAGCGAATGCCCCGATATTCCGAAGCTGTGGAGATCAGCCCTCTGGTCTACGCGCCCAGATGGCAATGGCAACGCTGGGCAACGTTGAACCAAGTGCAGGCCCACAATCAGCGAGCAAAGCCGAGGCTATTCTGGGCGGCCAGATGAGCAAATTAGAGCAAATGCGATTCGCTCAAGCCTCCGGAGGTTTAGCTGGAACACCGACTGCGTCCGGCAGGTCGTCGGGGCTGGCGCATGACACTTCCCATCCATGTGAGCCTAGCGCCAATGACCCGCTCCATTCAGACACAACAACATCAATTGCCACGCCGGCAAATGCAATTCTCGGCTCAATGTCCATTGCCATAGCGCGCACGCCGCTTGACCGAAAATGGTCGGTCATCAACGCAAAGCGGGGTGGCGCAAAAGTAGCACGGCTTCTGACCGCCACCGGTGCGCGCAATTCGTCCAACGCTACGGAGCAGGTTGAGGCCGTCAACCGCTGGGTGAACCGGCAAATTGAATTTGGCGAAGATCGCGACATTTACGGTCGCGCCGATTACTGGGCAACTGCCAGTGAAACTTTCCAGCGCGGTGTTGGCGATTGCGAGGATTATGCCATTGCAAAGATGGAACTGCTCTCGGCGCTTGGGATCAGACGGGACAAGATGCGGCTGGTCGTGGCGCGCGATTTGGTCCGCAATGCCGATCATGCCGTTTTGGTGGTGACGCTGGCCGATGGCGCGGTCATGCTTGATAATATGACCGACCGTCTGCTCGATGCGCGCCTAGCCAATGATTATCGCCCGATCATGTCGTTCAGCCAGAACACCAAATGGGTGCATGGTTATGCGGTACAGCCAGCGCAGCCTGTTCGGATGGCATCAGCGGCTCCGGTCCTGCAGCCTGCGGCGCTACGACTAGCCGATGTGCTCACCGTCACCGCTGAACCCGAAATGCCAGTGCTTTCGATAGCCTTGCTCAGCGTTCCGTTAGTGCTTCCGAACGGGCTTTTATCACGGGCTTGAGCAGATAGCTGAGCACGCTTTTGCGACCGGTGAGAATTTCTACATCGCAGATCATTCCGGGTGTAATCGGCAGGCGCTTGCCCGATTTTAGCAGAAAGGCGCGGTCGGTTTCGACGATCACCGTGAAGTAAGCCTGCCGCTCGACTTCGTCATAAATGCTGTCGGCGGAAACCTGCGCGACCCTCCCCGACAGCCCGCCATAGATCGAGAAATCATAGGCGGTAACCTTTACATTGGCACGGTCGCCAACCTTGATAAACGCGATATCGCCCGGTGCGACGCGCGCCTCGATGAGCAATTTGTCGCCCATTGGCACGATCTGCATGATCTTCTCGCCCGCATTCAGGAACCCGCCCACGGTCGTGACCTGCACATCATTGACGATACCGTTCACCGGCGAGCGGATTTCGGCACGGTTTAGTCGCCCTTGAGCGCCGCGAATGGTCTGTTCGTTGACCGCGATCTTGGTGTTGATCTGCGACCGTTCGTTGAGCGCTTCCTGACGATATTGGAATTGCGATTCAGATACTTGCGCCTGCGCCTCTCGGATAGCTGCGGAGGCGCGCGAAACACCCTCCCGCGCCGCAGCAAGCCGTCCGCGAATGTCCTGCAGCTCGCGCTGTGCAGTAAGCAAATCGGTTTGCGGAACGATCTTCTTCTCCGCAAGGGGCCGAACCATATCGACCTGATCCTGCGCCAGCTTCATGCTGGATTCGAGCGATGACACCGTCGCCTGCGCCTCGCTCAGGTCGCGACGCCGCTGCTCGACGCCAGCGCTTAGCGCGCCGACGCGGCTGCGCTGGGCGGATTGGCGCGCCGCCTGCAACCGGGCTTCATCGGCACAGCTTTCGCCGATACATCCGCCCGCACCGCCTGCCTCACGGTTCAGGCGCGCGGAACTTGCCGTTAGCCGTTCGGTTTCGGTTTGCAATTGGCCTAGTTCGGAGGACGACGTCGTGTCGTCGAAGCGGACCAGCAGCTGGCCCTTGCGCACAGTCTGGCCCGAACGAACCAAGATTTCCTCAATGGTCGAAGGTTCGGCGGCCTGAACCAATTGAACCTTCGACGATGGGATGACCCGGCCTTGCCCGCGGGTGATTTCGTCGACTTGTGCAAGGCTCGCCCAGAGGATGAACAATGACAGCCCAACCGCGCTGAAAAAGATGATCCGTTCGGCGGCATTCAATCGCGCGAACCAAGTTTTGAACTTCATTGTGTCGCCTCCAGGGCGGGGAGATGAGCTGGTGCCGCAGGATCGGTCGAACTACGCGTTTCCTTGCCCATCGGCATGGTCAGACGCCAGCCTTTGCTGGTATCGATCCGGCCGCCGACGTCGTTGTCGGCACGGCGGTCAGTTACTTCACGTACCGGCACGGGTGCGTCGGCTACCAGCAATTCGTCGGTCAGTTCGCCGGTCGTGCCCGCGTTCATGTTGGCAAGGCTGGACACAGCCGGGATATACTCGCCACCACGATAGGCGCCGTTGAACGCCACGCGTCTGCCCCAGTTTCCAGGCCAGCGGTAAAAGATATGCGCGCCCATCTGGGTGATCTTGTGCAGCTTGGGTGCCCAATAAGGCGATACATAATTGGCATGATAATGCGTCGCCATGCCGACGGTCGAAGTAACCGTGCCCGACAGCACGTCTTCAGCAACGCGGCGCGCTTCGATCCAAGCCTTGGCCCCCGGCGCGCGCATCAGCGAACCGTCGCAGGCGAAACTGAACTGACAACCGGGGCGGTGGCTTCCCTGATAGATCACGCCGCACACAGACTTGGGGAAAGCCGGGTGGCGCATCCGGTTGAGGATAACCTGCGCGACCGCATAGCGGCCAGCAACGGGTTCGAACCCGGCTTCGTAATACACCGCCTGCGTCATGCAACGCAGTGCCTTTTCGCTGTTGGTCATGCTCGTGTCGGTAATGTAAAAAGGCAACGCGGTTTCGATGGGGCCCTTACCAAGCGGGATGGCTTCGTTGAGGGCCTCTGCTTCCTCACCCTCGGCTGCGACCTTGCTTTGGTCCGCTTGCGTCGCCGCGATCAGCGCTACTTGCTCCTTGGTGCGGATAGGCGCGGTGGCCACCTTTGCAGGGAATACCTGATCATAAGCCTCCTGCCAGTCGATCTGTGACACGAGCACCGCAATGGCAATGCTCAGGCCGATGAGCGTCAGGACAACTTTGCCAAGCCCTCGTTGCCGTGACCTGCGGCGGTATTTCCTCATCAAGCGAAAGGCATCGAGCCGGTCGGGATAATCGTGCATCATGCCACCGCTCCTTTTCCGATGCCTGCTTCATGATCTCGTCGCGCGGTCCGTCGGCGACGATCTTGCCGCGATCCATGACGATCAGACGGTCGCACAACGACAATACGGCATGGCGGTGCGTCGAGATGATCAAGGTCTGTCCGGGATAAGCGGCGGTTTTCAGTCGTTCGACGAAAGTCGCCTCGGTACGCATATCCATTGCGCCCGTCGGCTCGTCGAGAAACAGCATTTTCGATGGCGAGGCCAGCGCACGCGCCAGCACGAGAAAGCCGCGCTGCCCGCCCGACAGGTTGCGCCCGCGCTCGCCGGTGCCACGGTCGAAACCACCATCGTCGCGGCCGAGAAATTCGTCCGCACCGACGCGGCGAAGAGCGTCGATCAGCGCTTCATCATCGGCATTGGGCGCACCCATCAGCAGATTGTCCTTGATAGTACCGCTGAACAATTCGGCGTCCTGACCGACAAAACGCAGTTGCTGGCGCAGGTCGATTGGGCGGAATTGACGGTTGTCCAGCCCGTCGACCAGCACCGCACCTTCATCAGGATAATATAGCCCGCAGAGCAGGCGGCCCAAAGTCGATTTGCCCGATGCAACCCGGCCGATGATCGCGATTTTCTCGCCCGGTTTGATTTCCACATTGATGCCTGACAGCGCCTCGCGGCTGCTTTGCGGATAGGCGAAGCTGGCGTCTTCGAGCTTGAGATGGCCTTCGCGTACCGTCGGAATGACGCTGTTGCTGCCGAACGAGCGTTCGTCCGCTTTCTCCATCAGGCCACCCAAGCTGTCGAGCACGGTCAGCGCCTGCCGCCCGCGAGTCATCAGGAATGCGAGCTGTCCTGCTGGCGCGAGCGAACGGCCAGCCAGCATGACGATCGCGATGATCGCACCCATCGAAATCTTGCCAGCATCGAAGAGGTAAAATCCGCCGATGACCAAAGCGATGCTGGTTATCTGCTGGCAGACGCTGGCGAGCGTCACCGCTGTTGCATTGAGGTGGCGCAGGCGCTCCTGCGTCAGCGCGCTCATCCGAGCCAGATTGCGCCAGCGACCGATGATCCGACCTTCACCAGCCGTCGATTTCAGCGTTTCAGCGCCGCTGATCGCCTCGACGAGCAGGCTATGCTGCAACCCGGCGTCGGCCTGCGCATCGAGCGTCGCGGCGGTCATTTTGCCTTGCAGGATTTTGCCCGCAAAAAACATGATCGCGATAATCACGACCGGCACCAGCGCCAGCCATCCGGCGAGCACCGCAATCAAGGCCACGAACACCACAAGGAACAGCATGTCGACTAGCAAGACCGCCGTTGTCGAAGCGAAGAAATCGCGGACGATTTCGAATTCGGAGACGCGCCGCACCAACCGTCCGGTATCCCCCGAACGGTCGGACAGAGGCAGATTGATGAGCTTTCCAAAAATCTTCTCGGAAAGCTTCAGATCCAACTTGCGACCCAATTCGTCGAGCAGGTTTGAGCGCGCCATTCGAAGCGCGAATTCGACTGCAAAGGCCAGTAGCACGCCGATAGCGAGCACCCAGAGACTCGACACCGCCCGGTTGGGAATGATGCGGTCATAAACATTCATCGAGAACAGCGGCAGCGCAAAGGCCAACACGTTAATCAGGAATGCGGCCCCGAAAACCGGATAGAAATCGCGCTTCATTCGCGACAATTCACCCCAGAACCAGTTGTCGCGCGTAACCTTGGCCCAGCCCTCGTCGCCGCTGCGCAGACGGCCCGCATTGCCGCTCACATGGATGGCTTGGCCGACATATTGGCCTTCCAGGTCCGCAAGGTCGGTCCAGACCGGATCGGCCGTTTCCGATTTCCAGACAAGCGCCTGTTCCTTGGTCGTCTCGTAAATGATTGCCACGCTGTCGTCGTTCAAACGAATGAGCGCAGGCAGATGCTCGGCTTTTTTAGGCAAGCGCGCGCCCGACAGCGGGGTCGTGGTCAGTCCCGCAAGCTCGAGCGCATTTTCCGCCTGATGGAAGGGCAAGCGCCCCTTGCTGTCCATCGGCAACGTCTGAAAGAGGCTGCCCGGGTCGGGAAGCTCATTTTCCCGGGCCAGCCTCCTGACAGCCGCCATGATCGTGTCGGGCATTTTTGTGCCGACAGTTTCAAGGGCTTCTGCCACTTCAGTTTCAAAACGCTCGTACACAACTTCCCCCGAATTTGGTCGAGACGGCTATCCGCATCAGCGCGGATAGCGTCTCCGCTGCAGTTCCGCAGGCGGCGGCGGGCCATAATCGAAGCGGCTGCGTGCGTCAGACGTCGCCCCTGTTGGCGTCGCCAAATTCATCGAAGCCAGCAGCTTGTTGGTTGCCGCCAGCACCTGATATTCGGCGAACTGTTCGGAAAATTTGGCGGTTTCCAGACGAACCTGCACATTATAGCGGGTGTTCTGGGCATCGAGCACATCGAGCAGCGAACGGCGACCGACGTTGAACTGCTCACGATAGGAGAGCAGCAGATCGTCGCTCACACGGCTTTGCGTGCCAAGCTCTTCGGACACCTTGCGCTGCGTCGACATGCTGTTCCACGCCCGCCGCACATCTTCTTCGGCAAAGCGGCCAAGTTCGTGCAGGCGGAAACGTGTTTCGCTCGCGCGGCGTACCATCTCCTGATATTTCGCACGGTTGATACCGCCGTCGAAGATGTTCCACTTGAACACGACGCGCGCTTGCATGTCGTTGGTCTTACCGTTGAAGCCGTCAATATCCTCACCGACACGGCCACGTGCATCGACGCCGATGGTCGGATACAGATCGCCATTGGCTTTTTCGACCATGCCGTGCGCCGCATCGACGTCGGCCTGGGCTTCCTTGACCTTCGGGTTGTTCTGCCGCGCTTCGGCCACAGCTTCGCCCAAGGTAGGGCTAACTGCGGCACGCATCGATTGCGGCATTGCAGCGCCGCCGATGCTGAGGCCAGTCAGCGTTTGCAGCTGGATTTGTGCGTTGACCAGCGACTCTTCGGCCTCGGTCTTGCGCACGATGGCCGCCTGCAAGCGTTCCTGCGCCTGTTGCTGGTCGGCAATGCTGATCGAGCCCTGCTGGACGCCCTGGCCCAGATCGCCCACCAGATTGCGGTGGAAGGTCACATTGTCGTCGGCAGCCGCAACGATACGCTGCTGCAACAGGATATCGAGATACTGCCGCGACACGAGCAATGCGGTGTTTTCCGAGCGCTCGGCGACACGCAGCGCAGCACCATCGGTGCGTGCTGCCTGACGCATCAGTTCGCCATGGCGACGACCGAAGTCGATCACCGTCTGCTCGGCAGTGATGCCAGCTTCGAGCGGATAGAGTTCATCTTCCTCGATGCCCAAGGTCCGCCGCGTCGGGTTTTCCAGACGGCGGATACCGGCGGATGCCTCGATATCGACACGCGGCAAATACAGGCCTTGTGCCTGTTCGCGTTCGAACTCGATTGCTTCCTTGTTCATGATCGCCTGGTTTATTTCCGGACTGGTTTCGAGCGCAGCGGCAATCGCCTGGTCGAGCGTGACCGTTCCCGAATAATCGACGCTAGCGCTTTGCATCGCTGCAACCGGGGCCACAGCAGCGGCATCATCGAAGAACGTATATTGCGGCGCCTCGGGAACGGTGACGGTAGCCATCGCAGGCGCATTCCCGCCAACCGCCGATTGTACCGATGGAACGGCCTCGACCACAGCCGTTTCGGAAAGCCTGGCCACCGGTTCCATCGTCGTCGCAGGAGCAGCGATTTCGGTTGGAACCGGCGGCGTCACCACTGCCTGCGGGGCAGGAGCAACTATTTCGGCAAAGGTTTCGGGTGTCGGACTTGCTATTGCGGTGCCGGTTTCAATGGCCTCCGTCGGCAGCACAACGGCCTCGACCGGTTCGACTGTCAAAGTTGCGGGCAAATCGACCGCCATTGCCGCCGGTGCCATATCGACAAAATCGATAGTCGTTTCCGAAATCAGGTCTTCGGCGGATATTGCCGACGCGACAGCGGGCTCAGGTTCAGCAAGTGCCGCAAGGACGGTTTCGAGAACCATTGCGGGCGATGCCGAAGGTTCACTGACCGCCGCCTCGATCAATGGCGTGACGGCCAATGCAACAAAAGGCGCCGCAGCTTCGGTTGGGACCGACTGTTCGAGCGTCACGATATTGTCGGAATCGGCGGTTGAAATGGATGAAAGCGATGTCACCGAAGCGGTGAACATCAGGATGTTACGGGTTTTCATTGTTCTTCTCCCCCTCAATTACTGGCCGTGACTTCGACGCGGCGATTGGTCGGATTACGCTCGCCATCGGCGGTCGCAACCTTGGGTTCGCTTTCGCCGCGACCCGAAACGGTGAGTGCCGATGCGGCTAGGCCGGTTGCCTGCAATCTTGCGGCAACCGCTTCGGCGCGGCGGCGGGAGAGGCTGTCATTATAGCCATCCGAACCCGAGCGGTCGGTATGGCCAACAACCGTGAAGCTGTTCCACCCGCAGGCGACCTTGTTTTCCGAGACAAAGGCCAGCGTTTCGTCGGCGTTGGCCGGCAGCACGACAGAATCCCAGTCGAAGAACAAGGTGGCCGCCAATGGCGAGTCACACGCCGCCGTACGGGGGCGCGGCGGAGGTGGCTCGGGCATGGCGACCACAGGAGCCGCGGGTGCGGGTCCATTCATGAGCCGATGATATTTTTCGCAGCGAACAAGGCTTTCCTTGTCGCGGATCGAATTTTTCAGGAAACCGCTCGCGATGCCGCACCAGACCTTGGCCTCGGACGCATACATATAGTTGCTGCCAAGCGAGGCCAGCACGGCCGGGTTGGTCGTTGCGGACAGTGCCTCATCATAGCGCCGCTGCACTTCGGGGCGCAATTCCCCGACGCTCATCGCGGTCAAATCGACTTGTGCCAATGCGGGCTGGGCAACACAGATTGCCGCCCCCGTTGCCATTGCCTTTATTAGTGATCTTTTCATGATCCTTTACCTCCGAAGCATATATTTTATTGTTTATTATCCGTTATTTGTGTTTGCCATGTCGTTATATTGCGAACCGAATGGATCGACATGGATTGTCGCGAAGTCTGGCGAACTGCTGACGCTTTGGTTGATGAGTTCGACCAGATAGCCGCTGCTGTCTGACGCACTGTCGCCGCTGACAACTGGGGCGTCCGCATCGGCCTCGAACGCCTCGACCAGGCGGTCGATCATACTGTCGGGCAAAGCCTCATCGACGACATTCTCAATCGCGAGCTGGACGGGATTGTCATTGCTGGCCGCAGTCAATCCGGCGGCGGCAAGATCGAGGATGTTGTGCATGACCGCATCACCACCCATCGGCGATGCCGTAGGCAGGATATCGGCGATATCGACCGAGTCCGCACCACCGCTAAGCCCGTCAGACAGTGGCGTTAAAGGCTGCGCGTCCAATGCAGCAGTCACATCTTCGTCATCCGCTGCTTGCAGGCTGCTGTCTTCGTCATCGGTGACGCGGGTCGTTTCCGTATCTGCGGACAGACCTGCCTCGCCTTCATTCGCAACATTGTCGTCGCTAACCAGATCGGCCTGGTCGGGCATTGCCGTTTCCTGATCCGGCAGCATCGCAAGCCTTGCATCATCGGGGGCAGGTGCCGCCAACGCATCAGCAATCGCCGGAAGCCCGACGAGCGATGCCGCTATTACTGTCGCGGTGACGTTCGTGTTGTTGCGGACCTGTTCAGCGGTTCGTTCATTTGCCACCAGCGATGCAATCGCCGGGGACGCAGTTTCTTGCGCAGACATATCGGAGCCAGCGCCTGCTTGTTCAGGCTCCTGCTCGACATCGAACAACATCGTCTCGCCTGGCAGTGCCACCAGGTCAGCGCCGCCAAATAGCGGTGCGAGCGGGGGGGGTGCCGGGTTCACCGTGATAGCAAGCGACCCATTGACAAAATCACCGTCGGAGTTGGTCAATCGCAAGTCGAAAGCCAGATTGACCGGGTTGCCGGTGGCAACGGTTTCTACCTGCAACGTGCTGATCGAGAATTTACCATCGGTGCTGCCGCCCGTTGAGGTGCCAGCGTTGGTGATTTCGATGCGGTCATAGCCAGCGCCAACGGTAAACGTCTGGATGCTGTAATCTGAAGGAAGTTGCGACAGCAGCACGGTGCCGCCAGCCTCGAAGTCCACAGTTATGGCGCCAAAGCTCGTGTCCCCTCCAGCTGCACCAACCCGGGTAGCAGTGCCGACAAGCACACCGGCTGCATTGAAAATCTTTACGCTGGAAATAACGAGGATCGTGTCGCCGGTTGGATCGGGGGTCAGCTGTTGGAGGCCCCCGTCTTCGTCGGCGTTGATCGCAGCCAGACGGATATCTGCGGTCGTACCGCCAGAAATCTGGTCAATCATGAACTTGAAGCCGTTGACCAACGTGTGCGCGCCAATCGAGAACCGGTCATCGCTTCCGCCACCGCCATTCGGGTGGAAGGTGAAGCTACCAAAATCGATACGCAGGCCAGCATCCGGATTGGTGATGTCGATGAACTGGCCGTCAACGCCTACGTCATCGGTATCACTATTGATCGAGCCGCCATTGATCGGGGTAAAGAGCAGTTCGAGACTATCCGCCGAGGTCGATTCGATAATCTTGAACGACGGGTTGCCCGCATCACCACCGGACAGGTCATTAAAGGAAACACCCGAACCATTGTCGATAGATGCGGCCATGGTCACGGTATATGTGCCGGCCGCTTGATTGAGCTGAACCGTATATATCAGCGTGCCGTCGGTTCCGTTTGTGCTGCCCGTCCGGCCCTGCAAAGTCTGACCATCATTAGACAGCCACAGCTCAATCATCACACTGCCCGATTTGAGCAGCGTATCCTGGCCATTCACAATATTGCTGAACTGGATCTTCCCGGGTTGATCCGCGCCGACATTGTTGTTGATATTGCCGTCGCCGTCCAGATTGCGGGTGACGGTCGAACCAGCCACATTGTTCAAGCCAGTGGTCACCGGCTGCGTCGTGAAAGTCACCGGGCTGTCATCTTCGATATTGATGGTCAGTGCTGTCGGATTAGTGGTGGTTGCTGTTCCGTCAAAAACCGAAACGGGAATTGTGATGGTCTTGAGGTCTTCGACATTGATCAGCGGATGATCGATTGATTGGGACAGCGTCACGGTAAACGCACCGCTGTTGTTGATCGTCACCCTGATCACTTCAATTGCTCCGACCGAGCCGATCAGCGTGCCGGTACCCATACCCGACCATGTGACAGGCAAGCCATCAGCGGTCAGCACGGGACCAGGATCACCCAAGGTCACCGTCAGCGCTTCGCCGTCAACATCGCCAACGGTAATGGTTCCACCAATCGTCGCCACATCGGTCGTGTCGGGCGAGCCCGCGCCATCCGGATTTGCCCCCAAAAGGCCTTCTTCGGACACCGACACGGTTGCGGTGCCGAGTGTCGGCGCATCGTTTGCACCGAACACGGCGATGGTCAGGGTCGAGTCAACTGGAGTGGTGCCGTCGGTGGCGGTGTAGTTGAACACATCGTTGAGCGGCGGATCGCCGATATCGCGGCCCTGGATCAGCGCATAGGCCGCCGCATTCTGCGCCTCGGTGTATAGCACGTAGCTATAGCTACCATTCGGCATTGAGCGTCAGGATGCCATACAGGCCATTGATCGGTCCGGTGGTGGTAACCACCAGCGGTTCAGCATCGACATCTGTGTCAGCCGCATCGCCGCGTGCCAGAGCATCTGGCGCGCCATTATGCGCAACCGTGTTCAGCACATTGCCCGTTATCGGTGCCGCTGCATCCTCAATCGTCCAGTTGGTGTCCGCGTTCACGCCCGGCGCGTCGTTAGTGCCGAACACCGCTATGGTCAGCGTCGCCCCGGCTGAGGAAGTACCATCCGATGCCGTATAGTTAAACGTGTCGAACAGCTTTTCACCGATATCGAGCGCGTTCACCGCCGCATTATTGGCGTTCAGCGTATAGGTATAGCTGCCGTCCGCATTCAGGACGAGCGTGCCGTAAGTGCCGACAAATGAACCAACAGTGGTGACGGTCAGCGTTTCGACATCGACATCGGTATCGGCAACATCGCCGCGTGTCAGCGCATCAGGCGCGCCATCATGCGCCAGTGTCTGGAGCACATTGCCAGTTGTTGTCGGGTTGGGGCCCGTCGCGACGTCAACCACCCAGTTGGTATCCGCAAGCGCAACAGGCGCATCGTTTGCGCCGAACACCGCGATGGTCAATGTCGAGCCAACCGGTGCTGTGCCATCGGTCACGGTGTAGTTGAACACGTCGTTCAATGGCGGATCGTTAGTATCTCGCGACTGGATTAGCGCATAAGCCGCCGCATTCTGCGCCTGCGTGTAAAGCGCATAGCTGTAGCTGCCATCGGCATTGAGCGTCAGGATGCCGTAAAGCCCATTGATCGCGCCCGTCGTCGTGACGGTCAGCGTCTCGACATCGACATCGGTATCGGCAACATCGCCGCGTGCCAGAGCATCGGGTGCGCCGTTATGCGCAACCGTGTTCAGCACATTGCCGGTAATCGCGGCCGCCGCATCCTCGATAGTCCAGTTCGAGTCAGGATTGGCAACGGGAGCATCGTTCGCTCCGAACACGGCGATGGTCAATGTCGAGCCAACCGGTGCTGTGCCATCGGTCACGGTGTAGTTGAACACGTCGTTCAAAGGTGGATCGTTGGTATCTCGCGCCTGGATCAGCGCATAAGCCGCCGCATTCTGCGCCTGTGTGTAAAGCGCGTAGCTATAGCTGCCATCGGCATTGAGCGTCAGGATGCCGTAAAGCCCATTGATCGCGCCCGTCGTGGTGACGGTCAGCGTCTCGACATCAACATCCGTGTCGGCAACATCGCCGCGCGCCAGAGCATCAGGCGCGCCATTATGCGCAACTGTGTTGAGCACATTGCCGGTGATTGCGGCCGCCGCATCCTCGATGGTCCAGTTCGAGTCCGGATTGGCAACAGGCGCATCATTCGCGCCGAACACCGCGATGGTCAGCGTCGAGCCAACCGGAGCTGTACCGTCGGTCACGGTATAGTTGAACACGTCGTTCAACGGCGGATCGCCCACATCGCGGCTCTGAATCAGCGCATAAGCAGCGGCGTTCTGCGCCTGCGTGTAAAGCGCATAGCTATAGCTGCCATTCGCATTGAGCGTCAGGATACCGTACAGGCCGTTGATTGCGCCCGTCGTCGTGACGGTCAGCGTCTCGACATCAACATCCGTGTCGGCAACATCGCCGCGCGCCAACGCATCGGGCGCGCCATTATGCGCAACCGTGTTCAGCACATTGCCGGTAATCGCGGCAGCCGCATCTTCAATGGTCCAGTTCGTGTCCGCATTGACCACCGGCGCATCGTTGGTGCCATTGATCGTGATCGTCAGAGTCGCGGTGGTTTCGTCGCCGTCGCCGTCGCGGATCGTATAGGTATAGACTTGGGTCGCGGTTTCCCCGCTGTCGAGGCTTTGCACCGCCGCCGAAGCATTATTCAGAACAAAGCTGTAGCTGCCATTGGCATTGAGCGTCAGCGAGCCATAGGTGCCCACAATGGCTACACCGAGCGAGCCGCCGGTGACGGCAGTAACCGCACCCAAGGGCGACTGACCGTCCGCGCCGAATGAGTCTGCACCAGCCGCGTTACCGTCAGTTCCAACACCGGTCAGGACATTGCCCGTTGCTGTCGTGGTGCCGTCCTCGGTAACCGCGTCGGTATCGGCGGCTGCTGTGGGTGTATCATCATCGAAATCGATACGGAGCGTACCATCGGCTATTGACCCGTCGCTGTCGGTCACGCGGTAGGTCAGTATTCCGGTCGCATTATTTTCGTCGGCGCCGCCATTGTGCAGGACATTGTCGAGCAGCGTCACGGTATAGGCTCCGGTGGCCTGATTGACGACAACCGTGAAAAGAACACCTCGGCCACCTGTTGCGGTCAGCGTGCTTGAACCTTCGTTCCAGCTTAGCTGCACAGACTCCGTGCCGACGATGATGAACTGTCCTTCAAGATGCGAGAAGCTTATCTTGCCCGCACCATCGAGGCCAAAATTGTTCGGCAAGACGCCCTTGAAAGTTGCCTGATTATTGTCGCCATCGGCATTGCCGTCGGGCAGATCACCTGTTCCATCAGCATTGCCGCCCAGAGCATCGTCATCGACGCTGGCATTGACTTCTCCGGCGGTTGGACGGTTGGCATCGCCTTCGAAGGTGAACCTCAATGTCGCCACGGCGGTGTCGCCATCGGCGTCGCGCATCGTGTAGGTGAAGCTGTCGATCGATCCGTTCGGCACGGATGCGTTCGGCACATAGCTGTAGCTGCCGTTGCTGCTGATCGTCAGCGTGCCGTAAGTACCGACAATGACGGTGTTCGCGCCAATCGCAGTCGCCCCGACAAAAGTGACCGCACCGGGCATATCGGCACCGGCGGAATTGTTAGAAAGGACGTTGCCAATGACGGCAGGCGCGCCTTCGATCGTTATCTGGCCGTCATCGGTCGCGGTCGGGCTATCGTCGTCGACATTGATCGTCAGCGTGCCCGGTGCAGCGTCGCCATCGGCGTCGGTAACGGTGTAGTTGATCGTGAAGACCTGATTATTTTCGTCGCCACCATTCGCGTGAATGATCGGCGCAACCTGCGCCACGCTGTAGGCACCGGTCGCGCTGTTGAGGGTGATAACCAGAACCTTAGTCGCGCCCTGGAATACATCGATGCCGGTACCATTTGCGACATAATTGAAACCAGCCGGATTGCCGCTGGTTTGGTACGCCCAGGTCAGCGCGCCGTCGCCGCCAGACCCTGCAAGCGTGCCGGTCAGATTGGCGGCGTTGGCATCGTCGCCAGTCCCGCCATCATTGCCGCCAGCCAGTGCATCGTCGTCAAGCAAGACGGTCGCATTCAGTCCGGTAATCGGACGCGCGTCCTCAATCGAAATCGTCAGCGTCGCGGTAACCGTGTCGCCGTCGGCATCAGTCAGCGTGTAAGTAAACACATCCTCGACATTCCCCGGCGTGCCAGCATTGCGGACATAGCTGTAGCTGCCATCGGCGTTGATCGTCAGCTTGCCATATTGGCCATTGGTGACGCCCCCGACGGTGCCAGCACCGCCAAAGCCAGTGATTGCAACAATCGCCGCGCCGCCGTCTGCACCAACCGAATCCTTGCCCCCGTCGCCTTCGGCGTCGGTAATGACATTGCCCGTTGCCGGAGCGTTGCTGCCCGAGACGATTTCGTCGACATCGTTGGCTGCTGTCGGCGTATCATCATCGACATTGATCTTAAGCGTTCCCGACGAAGCGTCGCCGTCGGTGTCGGTCACATTATAGCTGATTGTGAAGCCTTGATTGTTTTCGGCACTTCCTGCCGCATGAACGATCGGTGCGAGCTGGGTAACGGTATATGCGCCCGTCGCGGTGTTCAGCGTGATCGCCAGCACCTTGGTTGCGCCCTGGAAGACGTCGATCCCGCTGCCATTGGCAACATAATTGAAGCCTGCCGGTGCGCCAACGAGCGTGTAGGCCCAACTGAGCGGACCGTCGCCACCCGAAGCGGCGAGCGTGCCGGTCAGGTTGGCTGCATCGACATCGTCGCCGGTGCCATCGGCATTGCCGCCGGTCAACGCATCATCGTCGAGCAGCACTGCGGCGTTTGGCGCTGTCACAGGCTTCGCATCGGCAATTGCTATGGTCAGCGTCGCGGTCGAGGTATCGCCGTCACTATCAGTGATCGTGTACGTGAAAACGTCGCTGAAGCCGCCGGGTGTTCCGGCGTTGCGCACATAGCTGTAGCTGCCGTCGGCATTAAGCGTGAGCACGCCATAAAGCCCGGCGGTGGTGCCGCCAACGGTTCCGGCTGCAGCGCCGACAATCGCGGTTACACTCGCACCATCGGCACCGCTTGTATCCGCGCCGCCGTCGGCCTCTGCGTCAGTTATGACATTGCCCGTTGCAGGACCGAATTCGCCTGCGGCAATCGAGTCGGTATCGTTTACTGCTGTCGGAACATCGTCGATAATGCGGACATCGATGAAGTCGGTGTCGGTCGATCCGTCGGTGTCGGTTACGACAACCTCGAAACTTTCGGTAATTGAATTTTCGCCGCCGCCAATCGGGTGCGCGGTGTTGTCGTTGAGTGTGAAGCTGTAGCTGATCGTGATGCTGTTCGCATTGCCATCGGCTGGCGACGAAATCGCCGTAATCGTGAACGTTCCGCTGGCTGTCGTGATCGTCTGGCCAACGAAGACTTCGGTGCCACCAACCTTGATCGAGGCAATGCCGTCGACGCCATTGACGGTAAAGCTGCCCGTCTTGGTCAGCGCAGGCGCGTTCGGCGACGAGCCGTCGGGCAAATCATCGTCATCGACAACCAGTTCCGGACCCTCGATATTGAGGCCATTGATCGTGATCGGATCGTCAGATCCGTTGATTGTGATGGTCAGTGTGGTTGTGCGCGCATCGCCATCGCCGTCGGTAATCGTGTAGGTGAAGATTTCAGTCAGTGTTTCGTCGCCGTCAAGTCCCTGTATCCTTGGGTCGAAATTGTTGAGGACATAGCTGTAGCTGCCATCGGCATTCAGCGTCAGCGTGCCATATTCGCCAGCGGTCGAACCGCCGACCGTGCCTGCGGTAGCGCCAAAGGCGACAGCCGTAACGCTTGCGCCATCGGCACCCTTGATGTCGGCGACGCCGTCGGTGCTGTTGGCATCGTTGCCGCCAACGCCCGTGAGAACATTGCCATCGGCGGAGACAGTCTCATTGTCGCCGCTGAAATCATCTTCGGTAACCGAATCGACATCGGCGCGTGCGGTCGGCACGTCATCGACGATATCGATCACCAGCGTGCCGTTGCTGCTGTCGCCATCCTGATCGGTAACGACAATCGCGAAATCATCGAACGTTGCATCGCCGGATGTGTTGGTGGTCAGCAGATATTCGTAACCGATAACGCCATTGGCGATGCTGGTGATTTTCAGCGTGCCGAAGCTGCCGGTGAAGGTCTGGCCAACAGCCGTAACTGCGACGCCATCGATGGTTACCGTTGCCGGGCCATCTGCTGCGACATAAGCGATTGTGCCGCTGGTCTTTTCGCTGTCCGAAGCGGCGTTTGAGCCAGCAGGCAGGCCTGCCTCGTCAACCACCGTTCCAGCTGCGCCCGTTACCGGCAAGGTCAGGCTGACAGGGCTGTCGGCAATTGCGATGGTCAAGGTAGTGGTCGACGTATCGCCGTCGCCGTCGGTTATCGTGTAGGTGAAAACGTCCGACACGCCGCCGGGCGAACCTGCATTGCGGACATAGCTGTAGCTACCATCGGCGTTGAGCGTCAGGACGCCATAAAGACCATTGATCGCGGTGCCAGCACCACCCGAGCCGCCCGCGCCGGTGACATTGGTAACCGTGACGCCATCCGCGCCCTGCACATCCTTGCCGCCGTCGCCTTCGCTGTCGCTGATGACATTGCCGGTCGCTGGGCCATAATTGCCTGCCGCGATGCTGTCGGTATCGGCAACTGCGGTAGGCGCATCGTCGATGATCGCGATGACCAGATTGGAGCTGGCGGTGTCGCCATCGCTATCGGTCAAAACAATAGTGAAAGTATCGCTTGAGGTTGCCGCAAGCGTGTTGTCGGTGAGCGTGTAGCTGTAGCTGTACACGCCGCCCGAAACCGTGATGACCAGCGTGCCGAGCGCGGTGGTTACGGTTCCACCAGCGGTCACATTGACGCCGTTGATGACCAGTGAGGCAACACTGTCCCCGCCGGTGCCGACGGTAATCGTGCCAACTGCGGTCTCGCTTGGCGCAGCGGCATCGGAGCCTTCAGGCTCACCAGCGCGCGCGGGCAGGCCGCTTTCGTTGACGTCCGAGTCGCCTGCGATACCGAGCGTCGGTGTGGAGTCTGCCAGCAGGCTGATCGTTACCGTCGCGGTCGAAATGTCGCCGTCGCCATCAGTGATGGTGTAGTTGAAGGTGACGACGCCTTCTTCGCCCGGGGCTGGTGTGTAGGTGAACGTGCCATTTCCGTTATAGACCAGCGTGCCGGTGCCGCTGAGCGAACCAGCGACCAGGGCAACACCGGTGGCCAAATTCACGCCGTCAGCGCCCTGCGTGTCGTTTGCGATGATATTGACAGTCACAGGTGCGTTCTCGGCAGTCTGCGTGCCCGAGTCATTGCGTGCCGTCGGAACATCGTCGATGATGCGCACCGTGAACGGGCTGGTCGCCGTATCGCCATCGGTATCGGTGACCGTAATCGTGAACACCTGCGTGGTTGCGTCGCCCGAAGTGTTGTCGGTGAGCGTGAAGGTGTAGGTCAGCGTTCCTGTTGCCGGATTATAGCCAGTGATCAGCAACGTTCCGGTCGGCACAGTGATAACCTGCCCAGCGCCGGTAATATTGACGCCGTTGATCGCGACGCTGGCAATGCCGTCGGGCGCGGTGAACGTTATCGTTCCGCTGGTCGCTTCGCTCGGCGCAGCTTCGTTCGAACCCGGAGGCTCGGTGCCGCGCGCGGGCAGGCCTGCCTCGTCGACAACGGTGCCAGCCCCTGTGGTCGGCACCGAAGTGATCGTTACCGGGCTGTCGGCAATCGATATCGTTAGCGTTGCGGTCGAAGTATCGCCGTCGCCATCGGTGATCTGGTAGGTGAATATGTCATTGACGCCGCCCGGAGTCCCGGCGTTGCGCGTATAGGTGTAGCTGCCGTTCGCCGCAATTGTCAGCGTGCCATATTGGCCGTTGATCGTCGTGCCCGCACCGGCAAATGTGCCTGCGCCCGTTCCAGCACGGATTCCGGACAAGACCGCGCCGTCGGCACCTTGCGTATCTGCGCCCGCATTGCCGCTGGTAGTGCCGACACCGGTGATGACATTGCCCGTCTGGCCAGTGTAATTTGCCGCAGGAACGCTGTCGGTATCATTGCGCGCGGTGGGCGCGTCGTCGATAATGCTGATGGTGAGATTGGCAATGGCGGTGTCGCCATCGCTGTCGGTCACCACCACCGCAAACATGTCGTTGGAAATGGGATTGGTCGTGTTGTCGGTAAGCGTATAGCTGTAACCGATATTGCCCGGCGCGATGCTGGTGATCGTCAGTCTACCCAGCGGCGTTACGAAAACCTGTCCGATTGCGGTGATGGCAACGCCGTTCAATGTGATCGAAGCCAAGCCATCGAGCGCTTCAAAGACGATGCTGCCAGTGGTGGTTTCCGCGTTCGAGCTTTCGTTCGAACCGGGAGGCTCGGTTCCGCGAGCCGGCAATGCCGCTTCGTTGACCGAGGCAGTCGCGCTGACCGAACCGGCTGGCTGGTCAGGCGTAACAATGATCGTGGTCGGCTCTTCGTCGTTCAGTTCGGGAATGATTTCGCGTTCTTCGGGTTCGGGGAACGCAAGCTGCGTCGGCGGCAAAAGGTCACCAAGCGCGAACGGATCGCCGATATCGCCGACCGGATCGGCAAAATTACCGCCCGAGCTTTGCGGGCGGCCAGCGGCTGGTTGCGGCTCCTGCCCGATCAGCAACGCCGCGATGTTGAGTGGAGGAACAGCCACGCCGTCGACAACAATTTGCGGAACGAACACTGCAGCGTCAGGAACGATCATCTGAGTCCCGTCGGGCATCTGGATGACCAGATCGCGCCCAACGACCTTAATATCGTCAAGACCGACGCCAGCGGGCAGAACGAGCTGGCCATCCGCAGTCAATGGCAGGATATTACCACCCTGCAGGGCCACCGCGAGCGTTGCCGCTGCTTCGAGCGCTACGGCTGCATCGGCGCTGCCGAGGTCCGCAATGACCGAGCCGCTGGTGATGTCGCTGTTCTTAAAGTCCATGATGCGTTCCTATGCAAAATGACGCGCCGGCGCCGCATGGCCCGCGCAAAAAATTGGCTAAATCGAATAGAGAGATGCCGCAGGACAGCGCAGGCGAAGCAACGGCTTCGACGCAGGGACAATGCCCAGAATTCAGACTGCGATACTTAATCATGGTGCCCCTGATCCCTCATGTGCAAAGCTGCAGCCTGAATCTTCAGGCTGGCAGGTTTGCCATTCCAGTGGGCGACCCTAGAATGGTGAAAACCAATTCGTTACCGCGTTAGTAACCACCAACGGCAATCGATTCGCAAGCTTGTTAACGGAAATTTACCAATATAATTCAATTATATAACTATAGTTGTATATTGTTCGATATAGACAAAGGATTTCGGTGCAGGTGCAGACAGACAACGGTCTAAGACGCTACGGCATCATCGCCGGCCAAGCGGTGTTCTGGATCATGACGATTGCTCGTCTGTTGATGTGCGGGCTGGTTTATCTGTGGGCAAGCTCTGCCTATCCGGCGGGTTCGACTTACGCGTCGTTAGTCCGGACCTTTCTTCTCATCTGGACTTTCTGGAGTGCCGTTACCGCAGCGGCGGCTTTGGCGGGCAAGCCCGTTCGGCTCGGAACGTGCCGCTTTGTTGTCGGCGTAGACGCCCTGCTTGCAATGGTCACGATTGCAGCGTTGAAAGGCGAAGGCGGGGCAACGATCGCTTTCGCGGTTTGCGTCGTCGTATTCGGACTGAGCCTGCGGGTCGGTCGCACCCAGATATTTTGGCTTATTACAATGTTGCCGGTCGCGTTTATCTTGCGCGATGCGGCTGTCTTCATATTCCGCGTCGAATTTCGGCGGAACGACTTAGACACAATTGCCCCCGAATTGATCAGCGCGGCGTTACAGATACTCTCGGTAACCGCTCTTATTTTGTGGGCCAACAGACGATATATGCTTGAGAAATTCACCAACGATTTTTCATCGCTGCGTATGCTGTCTCTCGAAAGGTCGTTCGATTTTGACCTGCAATCCTGGACCGAACAGTTCGCCCTGCTATTCCGTCCCGCACGCGCTGCATGTTTGATGACCTCTCCGGTAAAAAGTGCGCCTAGCCGCTATTATCACCATAATCTTGATGCTTGGCTGAATGATTCGCAGCGCAGTGATCTGATGCGTGCGTTCGCTGAGCTGCCGAATGGTTGCAGTCTGTTTGATTGTGAACATAACCGCATCAATCCGCCAGGCGAACGAAAGTGGCGCGCTTTTGACGAGAGTGAGCATCGGCTCGCCACTATCCTGCGCCGCGCGGACATCTCGGCTGCATTGGTCCAGCCAATGCAGATCGACCGAGCCCGCGGCGGTTTGGTCTGCGCCCTCGGCCGCCCTATTGATGCTGCCAAGATTGCAGAGCTGTTTCATCTCGGCCAACACGTCAGTGACATGTCCGACTTCCTTAGCCGGATCGCGACAGCCGAACGCGCGTTCATTGCCGATGCACATGATGTTGCGCGCCGCGACCTGCATGATGGCGTGCTGCAGTCGCTTGCAGCGCTGCGGATGCGGCTGATGCTTATTACCAAACGAAAGGATGTCGCGAAAAGCGCAGTAGATCTTGAAATCCGCAAGACCGTCGATATTCTTACGCTCGAACAATCACGCTTGCGCGCAATATTAGAAACAGACCAGAGCACCAACCATACGATCAATCTGGTGTCCCAACTCGACATATGCGCGCGCAGCATTTCGCTACAATGGAGCATCGACGTCGAACTCAGTTCGGAGGAACCCGCCATCCCGGTCGACCCCGAATCCGCGCTCAATATCGAGCATCTGTTGCGCGAAGTCATCGCCAATGCGGTACGCCACGCCCAAAGCAATTCCTTGACAGTATCGCTGTCACTCAAGCAAGATGCCCTGATGATGGCGGTTTCAGACTTGAACCCGTTGTCTGAGGGGGGGCAGGGATTTGAAAAACCTGCATTAACATTGAAATCTGCTTCGCTGCGCGATCGTTTGAGACTCGTGAACGGTGAGGCATATGCAGAGGGGCTGGGTAAAGGAACGCTGTTGTCGGTCCGGATTCCCATGCAGCAGGTGGACGATGCATAATATTCTGGTGGTCGATGATCATCCTTTTTTTCTGCATGGATTCAGCCAGTATCTTGGCGATTCAAGCGAATTCGAGGTCGATACCGCGCTCTCAGTCGACGAGGCAATTACCAAGATAGACGCCGCGCGGCCGGATCTTGCCATGCTCGACGTGACGATGCACGGGGGCGGTGGATTACGCGTGCTGCGCTATCTCCGGCTACATTATCCGAACGTTCCGGCCATGTTCCTGACCGTGCATATCGACCCCGAACAAACCATCGAAGCGATGCGGCTGGGTATCAAGGGGATTGCGCTTAAGGACAGCGATCCCGATGTTATCATTGACGGAATGAACACCGTGCTGGCAGGCGGAAAATGGTTCGCCAGCGGCGTCACTGAACCGGCGCTGCAATATTCGATCGAGAAGCCGACCGGAAATGTTCGGTCGGACGATTTGCTGACCAAGCGCGAGCTGGAAATCGTCGAGCTGGTTTGTCTGGGGCTTCGTAACCGGCAAGTTGCTGATCGGTGTGATTTGACCGAGGGCACCGTCAAAATTCACCTCAACAGCATCTACCGCAAGCTGGGCGTCGCATCGCGTGCCGAGTTGATCGTGAACCGCGAGGGTATGCGTTCGTCTAAAAAGAGGACGCCCGCTATAAATTGAATGTTGGAAAGATAGCGCGCCAGCCGCACCAGTTTGCGGCCATGATGGCACCTGCTGCAATCGCGACGCCATAAGGAATGCGCCGGTCTTCCTTCGACAGATTCTTTCGCAAGCCAGTGATGCGGGCACCCATGAACACGAATGCGAGCAACAGCCCGGCGACGCCCGTCAGGGAAATCAAGGCCGCGGCGTCCGTCCAGTTAAACCATAAGGCGGCAGCCGCATATAATTTAGCGTCGCCACCGCCAACCCAGCCACGGCTGAAAAGTACCATGCCGACGACCAGTGCCAGCAGGAAATGAAGCAGGTTCGCCCAAAGAGTTCCAGAAAACCCGCTCAAGCTGTGCGCACCAACGAAAAGCATTATGAGGATGGCCGGAAAAACATTGGCAATGCGAAAAGAACGCAGGTCCGACAGCGCAGCGGCGCAAAGGGTCACACCCCAGATTACTGCTACTGCAAAATTTGGTTCCATCAGCGCCGGTCTTCTTTGTGTTCGAGCTGCGACCAGATTTTTTGGTCAAACCGGTCCATAGCCAATAAAGCGCGTGAAAAAAGCGTATTGGCTTGGCGTTCATTGGCTGCGGCCTTTGCGCCTTGCGCGTAATTCACCAAACGCTTGCTAAAGACCGCGTCACTGTCCTGCGGGCCGCGCGCAGGTGTGAAGCCGAGCATGCCGGACACGAAATCGCGGTTTGCGGCCACCATATCATTGTCCGGAGACGTTGCCGCGGCAAGGTCGAGTTGCTGCATAGCAAGATCGATATCGCCGCGTTGCAACAGCGCCATTGCATGGTTGTTCAATATCCCGGTATCGTCGGGTGCATGTTCGCGAGCCCGCCCGAACGCCTCTGCGGCAGCATCGCTCTCGCCCTTGCGCATTAATACGAGGCCCAGCAAATTCCAGATGCCTGCATCTTCCGGGCACGCGTCGCCTGCTTCGGCAAGGGCAATAATGGCATCGTCATAGGCTTGATGATTAGCCGACACCCAACCCCTCGCCGTCTGCAACCGGCATATGTTCCTCGTGGAATTGCCGATGGTCTTGATTGCAGCCTCTGCTCCCGGGACATCGTGGCTGGCAATGGCATATTCTGCCCTAAGCAACGCAACATCATCATGTGAGTCCTTCGCGCCGGTGCTTTCCAGCGCAGCAATCATTTGTGCTGCTTGCGTCAGGCGACCGTCGCGCAAAGCAAGATCCGCCTGTTGCAGATACGACGCCGGATCGACAAGCGCCCCAACATTCTCCTGTGCCAGAAGACTTGTTGATGCCAGAATCAATGGCATGATAAATAAAAGGATGAACTTCATGGCCCGGTCAGACGTTGCCTGTTTCCTCATCCGTGTCGAAGAACAAATAAGCGAATTCGGGCATTTCGGGTAAAACCGTGTCGTTGGCTAACGCGAGTTTGTGACCCTGCTCGGCTCGTTCGATTGCGGCCATCAGGACAGCACTATCTTTGGCATAATTCCGGCTACGGACTTGTTCCATTGCTATGGACTGCGGCAGCCATGCGGCCAGCCGATTGCCGAAGGTGTCGAAATCGCGCTGCCTTCTTGCCAAATTTGCTTTGGGTTCAGGGCGGGTCACGAGATGAACTTCGCCAAGCGACACACGCACCAGCCGGTTGCCGCCCGCACGATAGTCTACCGGCGGATATCCGCTTGGCAGTGCCGGTTCTGGCAACTGCGGCGGCTCGGCTGGCTTATCCGGAGTCCATGAACGGTCGCCGTCTGCAGCTGCGGCGACGCTCGCAAACCTCGCCGACGCCATGGCAAACCGCGTTGAGAGAACGCCCTGCTTGGCGAGCGTATAGACTGGTGCCGCCCCGCGTTCGTCATCTGACGGCGGAGTAAATGACGATGCCACTGCAGGCATCTCTAAGCTTTCAAATAACGCGCCGATCGGGTCCTCGGGCAGGACAGCCACGACGGATAGCGGTTCACTGACGATTGCCGGAATTTTGACATGGACAAACTCGACAGCCGAAACGGCGTTGCCTGTCAACTTTGACAGATTGGTTTGCGCCTTGATGTTGGTCGGCTCTTTGGCGAGCGCGGTTTCAAAATACCGCTGCGCGAGATCGTCACGGCCGATCCGTCCATAGGCAACCGCAAGGCCATTATAGGCATCTGCGCTGTCAGGATCGGACCGGATTTCCGCGCGAAAGGCTTCGATCGCCAGCGCATTCAGGCCAGCATCGAGCTGCGCACGCCCCCTTTGCAGCATAGAGGCACCGGGTACGACCGTTGGCGCGGTGGATGAAAGGCGATATTCGGGCGCTGCGTTTTGCTGCATCGCGCAACCGCTGACCAGGATCGTAGCGCATCCCGCCAGCGCGCATTTTGTTATCGAGCTATGCATTATCTCATCCCCCATTTAGTGCAGGAAGCATTTCGCGGATCACGCGGATTATTGCGGGCAGCATCAGCACCCCGATCATAACGGGCAACATGCACGCGACCAGCGGAACGGAAAGCAGAACCGGCAAGCGGTGTGCTTTTTCTTCCGCGCGCATCCGGCGCTTTTCGCGCATTTCAGATGCGTAAACCCGCAGTGTTTCGCCAATGCTCGAGCCGAGCTTGTCCGACTGGATCAGTAATGTCGCGAACGAGCGTATTTCTCCGACCTGCGTCCGGTTGGCCATGTTGCGCAACGCCTCTTCACGCGACGAACCAGCGCGCAGTTCAAGGGTCACGACCGACAGCATCTGGGCAACCAGCGGGTGCGAATTCAGCATTTCGCGCCCGACACGGTCGAATGCCGCCTCCATACCAAGACCGGCTTCCACACAAACGAGCATAAGGTCGAGACTATCGGGAAAGCCGTTGACGATTGCCTCGCGCCTGCGATCTGCCTTGGCAGAGATAAACAGGTTTGGCGCATAAAGCCCGAAAATCGCCAGCGCGACGCCGACCAGATAGAGCTTGAATGGCGCAACCTGCGTTCCGCTGAAAAAGATTGTTCCTACAAATATTGCAGGCAGCAGGACAAGCAATCCCAAGCGGAAAGCCGTAAATAGCTTCGGTGCCAACGGTGACGAATAGCCTGCTGCGATCAATCGCGCACGAAGGCTTTCGCCTTGTGTGTCTACCAGCGAAATTCCCGACTTTTCGATAAAGTCGGTGAGTCTGCGCCAGCCTTTGGCCAGATTATCGCCGCGAAGGCTGGCAGAATCGGTCAGCCTTGTCTGTTCTCCGCGTACTTCATCCAGGCGCGCACGGGTCGCGGCCCGGCGGACGACCGAATTCGAGAACAGCATGACCATCGCGGCAACGATGATGAATACCAAAGCCAGCAACGCCAGCCGCAAAGGTCCATTAAGGGTCAGGCCGTCAAACATGTCAGACCTTCAAATCTATCATGCGGCGGATGATGAAAAACCCGGTGAAATACAGGACAATCAACCCGACAAATCCTGGCACAAAGATCGGATCTTGGGCGACATCGAAATAGAATTTCGGGCTGGCGATAAACAGGCCCGTGAAAGAGAGGATTGGGAGTGCCGTAAGGATTGTGGCAGTCATCCGTCCCTCCGAACTGAGCGCCCGGACTTTCATGTACATGCTCGCCCGCTCACGGACTACCGATGCAAGGTTTGCGAGAATTTCAGCGAGATTGCCGCCGGTTTCATTCTGCACGGAAAGCGACACGACAAACATCTGGATGTCTTCGATGCCCCAGCGGTTCGCCATCGACTGCAATGCATCGCGAAGGTCAGCGCCATAGGCGACTTCGTCGAGCACCATTCCGAATTCCGACCCCAAGGGGTCTTCCATTTCCTTGGTTAGCAAATCGAGTGCCGATGACACGGGATGTCCAGAGCGAAGCCCACGAATGAAGATATCGAGCGCAACGGGAAATTGTTCCTGCATCTTTTGCGTTCGTTTCGATGCCATGCGCGACAAGATGATCAGCGGTATACCCAGGCCGACGCAAAGGCCGACCGCCAATGCCATCTGGACGATGCCGAAGTTCACGGCATAACCAGCCAAAGCCGCGCCGATAATCACCAGCACCGTGATGAGCGCAGAGCCCAGCGCCATAGCCAGCATGATCTGGTGCGCAGGCAGGGCAACACCGCTTGCCACCACCGATTGCTGGATGCTTTGAAGCGCTTTGCCGATTATGCCGTTGCCATTGGCAAATTCCATCGGCTGCGACTTTCGCAATTTGGACGTCACGATTTCGCGGTCCATGCCGCCTTCGATCATCCGTAACCGCTTGTTTACCGCGCGCGTGCCGCTTGAGCGGCGGCGCCAGGCGGAAATGGCGAATTCAGCCAGGACGAATACCGCCACAAAGACGAGGATCAGCACGATCAACCGGATAATTGTCGGGTTCATCAGACGATCACCCTGTCAGGGCGAAAGAGTTCGGGCGACAGGTTGATGCCGTGGGCGGACAGGTCTTCCATCATCTTTGGCCGTATACCGGTGGCTTCGAAATGCCCGATAACCTCGTTATTTTCATCGCGGCCCTGCATTTTGAAGCGGAAAATTTCCTGCATGGTGACGACTTCGCCCTCCATGCCGACAATCTCCGAGAGGCTGAGCAGACGGCGACGACCGTCGGACAAACGGCCAATCTGAACCACGACATGCAACGCCGAAGCAATTTGCGCACGCGCCGAACGTGGGGAAATTTCGATCCCGCTCATGCCAATCATCTGTTCGATACGCGACAGAGCATCGCGCGCGGTATTGGCGTGGACGGTGGTCATTGATCCGTCATGCCCGGTGTTCATCGCCTGCAGCATGTCAAACGCTTCGCCGGCGCGCACTTCGCCAACGATAATGCGGTCCGGACGCATACGCAGCGCATTCTTGACGAGGTCGCGCTGACCGATTTCGCCTTTGCCTTCGATATTGGGCGGGCGGGTTTCGAGCCGTGCCACGTGAATCTGCTGCAGTTGAAGTTCGGCCGAGTCTTCAATGGTGACAATGCGTTCGCGCTCGTCGATGAACGACGACATCGCATTAAGCAGCGTCGTTTTGCCCGAACCGGTGCCTCCCGAAATCAGGACGTTGCGGCGTGCCTGAACAATGCCTTTGAGAACTTCGGCAATTGCGGGTGGAACGCTGCCAAACTCGGCAAGCTTTGCCATGCTGATCGGAATCTTGGCGAATTTACGAATCGAGAGCAGCGAACCATCGACGGCCAGCGGGGGCACGATGGCATTGACGCGCGAGCCATCGGGCAATCGTGCATCAACGAATGGCGAGGATTCATCAACCCGCCTGCCCACCGCACTGACGATCTTCTGGATGATGCGCAACAGGTGCCGCTCGTCCTTGAAACGGGTTTCAACCCGTTCGAGTACGCCGCTACGTTCGACAAACACAACGTCATGACCGTTTACCAATATGTCGGTAATCGAATGATCCTGCAGCAAAGGCTCCAACGGCCCAAGGCCTAGCAATTCATCCAGTATGTCGGCGACGAGCTTTTTTCGCTCATCTTGGTTGAGCGCATGTTTTTGCAGCGCCAATTGTTCGTGCACCAGCTCGCCGATTTCGGTCTCAATCTGCGGCCGGGTCATCTTTTCCAGCGCTGACAGGTTAATCAAATCGAGCAAGCGGCGGTGCAGATCAACCTTCAGATTGATATAATCGAGCGTTTCTGTGCGCAGATCGTTGGCGACCTCGGCACTGGCCGACGTCTTTCTGGTGATATCATCGCCTTTTTTTATCTGCCACATGGCTTAGGCGTCCACACCGAGGCGCGGCAGGAAGTTGGCGATGTCGCCGATAATCTTGCTCTTTGCCCGGATTTGCTGGATCAGCACGCCCTGATCGTGCGCGGCGCGCACCAGCGGATAGTCGTTGTGGATGCTTAGTTCCACAGGATGCCCGAGCGCGTGCGCGGCGGAATCCAAATCGATTGTGCGAAACATGCGCTTCTCGACGCGGTTCGCGACGACGTTAATATGGCCACCGCTTATGCCCTGATTGGTCAGTAGCTGTAACTGGCGCTTTGCCTGACGCAGGCTTGCCACCGACAGTTCGACAATCAGGAAAATCGCCGAAGACCGCGCTACCAGAGACAACGCCCAGTTCGTCCAGTTGGTCGGCAGGTCGATGACGACATAATCATATTCCTGCCGCGCGAGATCGATGATCCGCAATATCTGGTCGGCATTCACAGCCTCGATCGGCATCATTTCGGCAGGGGCCGCAATCACGTTCAGCCCCTGAGGCGTCGTCGTGACAACCGAGCGCAGCAAGTCGCCGTCGATGCGCGATCCGGCATCGAGCAGGTCTGCAATCGAAAGCTGGTTTGAGAGGCCGAGATAGGAGGCAGCATCGCCGAATTGCAGGTCAAGGTCGAATACGCAGACACCGCGTCCGGTATTGCGCACCGCCAGTTCGCTGGCAAGATGCGTCGCTACCGTCGTCGCACCAACGCCGCCGATGCTTTTCATGATCGTGACGAGCTGCCCTTGCGCAATGTCAGAGGACAATTCGGCTTGCAGTTCTGCAGAAATTTCCTTCAGAATTTCGACGAGCTCGGCGTGAGGCAATGGCAAGCCGACGACATCGCGAACGCCCTGTTTCAGCAATGTGCGCACCAATGGCAGATTGGCATCGCGCACGGCGGCGATCACCGGAAGCTGCGGATAAAGGTCGCGCACCGCCGCAAGCCGTTCGAGCGAAGCGGGATAGCCGGGCGACACTTCGAGCACGACCATGCTCGCGCTTGCTAGCATGTGCACGGGAATCTCGGCGTCGGCCGCCAAAGTGCTCAGCAGGATGGGCATATTGCCGGCATCAACCGCGTCGAGCTGAGCCGCGCTCATTTCGGCTTCGGACAGGACCAAGAGTACCGAATGCCGATCGAGATCCAAAACCCAGTCCTCCGGTAAAGCGTGCAGTTGTTCGGAATAGCCCATGTTCATATTACCTAATTTGAAACCGAACCCGCGCCATCTTCCATGGTGAGCGAGTAACTAAGAGTTGGGAAATTGGCCGAGCCACCGAAAAGCCTGAGGAGGAGCGGGTTAAACTGAAGGTTCTGGACTTGCACGGTCACGATTGGGGCGACGTCCATGCCGTTCGGGTCGCCCGCGTAGCCGAGGCCCGAATAGGCATAACGGATCGTCACATTCGACGGCTCGATATCGTTCTTGAACATCCGCATCCGGGCCAGGATGTTCTCCAGAGCTAGATTGCCGTCGGCGCCGACAGTCTCATCAAGGTCGGTCGCGCAGGTGCTGGCCGCTGCAACACACGTTGCCGTCGGCGCATCGGCGCTGCCGCTGGCGGTGCACACCATTCCGGGAAATTCATCCGGCCCGACCTTGTTGCCGCCGGGAATGTCGCATTCGATGGCAAAGTCATAATCGGTCAGGCCAGTGGCTACCGATTGCGTCGCGACTGCATAGCGTGCGCCCATTTGCGTCGCTTTTTCGGCGCGGCTGACTTCCCACATGTAGCGCCCGGTATCGATGATGCCGAACAGGAACATCAAAGCGATGGGCAGCACCAAGGCGAATTCCGCCGCCGGACCACCCGCATCGTCATTCCAGAAGGCGCGCAGCATTTTCATAGCCCCATCACCGCCGCGCGCGAGGATGCTTCGAGCGTCACCGTGCTGGTGTCGAAACCGAGCGTCGAAAACAGCGACGGATAGGTCAGGTTGGACACCGAAACGGTGACTCGCGGCGCATTCGGCAAATTGTCGTACAGCCCGGTGGCAAAATCCGTGGTCGGGCAGGAAATGGCCACGGTTACCGTATCGTCGCCCCAATAATCGATTTTCGGCGCAGCGTCAGGATCGGCAATCTGGCCAGTGCGGGTCAGCAATTTGATCTGCGCGATGGTATCATTATCGACGTTGCCCGCATTGGCCGGATCGTCATTGCCGACCAGCAAATCGGCATTGTCGCAATCGAACTTGCTGAACGGCAGGCGCGCGGCATAACGCGCACCGTCGCGCACGCTTTTCACCACGATATGCTGGTTCCAGAAATAATGGCCCATTTCATAACCACCGAACATGATGGTCATGACCAACGGCAGCATAAGCGCCATTTCGACCGCCGCCGCACCGCTTTCGCTTTTGCGCAATCTGTTGAGGAGCGAGCCAAACATCTCAGCGCACCAGAAACGGGGAGGAGCGGTAATAGGTTTGCGCATCGACCGAACCATTGCCCGCCGCGCGCGACTCGCCGATGATTTCCATGTAGATCTGGTCGCGCGTTGACCCGTTGCCGCGTGTGTCCATCGTCGGTTCGACGAGGAACATGTCTACCCACTCGCCGATGACGGCAGCACGTGAACCGCCGCTCAGTGCGGTGCAGTTATCGACGACGGCAACCGACAACACGCGGCGATCCTGTCCGGGTTCGATGGCACCGGTCGAACAAACCGGGAGGCCATATTGCCTCAGGCTGCCGCCAGCAGAAACGTTGTTGGGAATATAGCTATTGGCAAGTTCCCACAAATATGTGTTGTAGCGCGTGATGTTGGACGAAGTTTCGGTGATCTCGGTCCCGGAAACCGGGTCGTCGAAGGTGTAACTGACCGTCCGCGTATTATGATATTTGAAGAAATAATCGGCCCTGGCCCAGCTGCCGTTGCCGAAGCGGTCTTCATCATCATTGTTACACTCAGAACCACCAGCGGTTCTGAAGCTGGCATAATGGCAGTTATCGCGTGGAAGCCCCATTGCATCCACGCCATTGGCATCGAACCTGCCGCCACCACCCGCCAGGCCTGGCACAAACTGGTTAGTCGGCAGCTTCCATCCGTTGTTGTGGATTTTGCAGGCGTTGGGATTGCCACCGCCGCCGCCGCCTCCACCGCCTCCACCGCCGCCGCCCGAGGTACCTCGCACCAGATCTTTGGTGACATTCGGTGCAGCCGGGCATGATCCGGAAAAGCAGGGATTGAGCGTGGTACCGTTACCCGACGAAAAATCGTAAATATCGAAACGCGTGTTAATGGCGTCGTACAGGCCTTGCGGGTTGCCGGTATTTACCTCGCCTGTTTCGGTCTGCTGGCAAGTGATCGCGGGGTTTTGGAAGGCAAGCGCCTTTAAAAGGTCTGCATTGTTGCCGGTTCCGGCCTCGAGAAACCCGAAATCGCCGGGTGCCCAGGCGCTGATATTACCGCCCGGTCCTGAACGGTCATTGCCGTGCCCGGTGACCATGATGCCCCAGCCGCGCCGGCCGTCTGCGTTAAACGGCTGCGTCGGGTCGGGGTTGCAGATCATCAAAGGCGGAACCTTGCAGACCGCGCTGCCCAGACCTGCGCGCGCTGTGCCATCGGCGACGCCATCGGGATTGACCAGCGAACCGATTGGCGTGAGCGCATAGCGTGCGGTCCGCGCCGCGACGGTGATTTCGACGAACTTCGCAGCCTCGTCATTGGTCGCCAAGTCACTGCCGTCGGCGGTGGTGTAGAAACGGATAGGGTCAGTGTCGGCAGCCGCACATCCGCCACCCTGATCGCCAATCGTCACCGAAGGGCCGGTTCCGGCGTTCGAGAAAACGGTGAAATTGCCGCTGTCGCCTTCGACCAGCGCGTCGCTGCGCAGCAGGTTGCGCGCGGCGTTGATTGCGCGGTCGCAGGCACCGGTCTGACCGTCAAGCTGGCTTGCGGCGGCAAGCGCGGCCTGATCGGCGGCGTTCTGCATTTCGGTGTCCATCGCGGTCAGCCGCGTATAGTCAAAGGCGATGCCCCCCGACATGATAAGCACAGGCAGCAGGAGCGCGTAGAGCGGCGCGATGGCCCCGCCTTCGTCGCGCAATATGCTTTTAACCGGTGACCTCATGGGAAAACAAACCTCCTGTCCTGTTAATTGCTTGAGCCGGTCGTGGTCCGGACGCCCCTTGGTTTTTTGACTGTGCCCTTGCGATAGCGGTCCTGCGCCGCTGCGGTCTGGTTGCCGTTGGCGACCTGCGGGCCGTCATAGGCGGGGTCGGGTTCGACGATATGCGCGGCGTAATTGGCCTTGGCGGCATCGCCCAGCCCGATATCGTTGGGCGTGCAGGCCGAAACCGCAAGTGCCGAAATTGCGACAGCAATGATGCGTTTAATAATCATAATCGCCGCCCTTTTTGGTCGTCGTGGATGTCTTGCCTTCGGGTGGCGGCTCGTTCGGGTCGAGTGGGTTGATGCCCACCGCCTTGTCGGTCCGCCCCATCAGGAACAGCTCGCCTTCGCTCGGGTTTTCAACCCGGTCGGTGGGAAGCTGGATCTGGGCCGCCTTCACCGGCTGCACGATGCGCGGGGTGACAACAATGACCAACTCGGTTTCGCCTTTGGTGAAGCCCGACGAACGGAACAGCGTGCCGATGATCGGGATCGAGCCCAATAAAGGCACCTGCCGCACGGTCGTGGCAAAATCCCGGCGGATAAGTCCAGCGAGTGCAAAGGATTCTCCATCGCGCAGTTCCAAGACAGTGTTTGCCCGGCGCGTCTGCAAGCCGGGTACAGTCAAGCCATTCACAGTGATCGACGCGCTGGGATCGATCGAGCTGACTTCGGGTTCAACCTGAAGGTTGATGATGCCGTCGGCCAGCACGGTGGGCGTGAAGGCGAGGCTGACGCCGAATGGTTTGAACTCGATGGTGATCCCGCCGCCGCCGCCGCCGCCGCCATTACCGTTGTTATTTTGAGCGACCGGGATGGGAAATTCACCACCCGCCAAGAAGGAAGCAGTTTCGCCCGAAAGCGCGACCAGCGTGGGTTCTGCGAGCGTCTTTACCAGCCCCTTGCGCTCCAGCGCGTCCAGCGTCGCATTGATGTTAAGTCCCAAAGCACCGAACGCCTTGCGGAACACGCCAAAGCTGTTGGTGATCGAGTCGAGCCGCAATATGCCGCCCGGGTTGGCAGTATCGGGGATCAGCCCGGCGCCATTGCCAGTGGCCGAACCAAAAGTGCCACCATCGCTGCCGGTGAAGCCGCTAAAGCCGATTTGCTTGCCGGTTTGCCGGTTTATCTCTGAAAAGCGGACTTCCAGCATCACCTGCTGGCTGGCGCCGATGGACATCATGTTGATGACCTTGTCACCCGCATAGGATTTGGCGAGTTCAATGGCGCGGTCCACGGCAGGGCCGTTCGACACGATTCCGGTCAGAACCACAGCATCGTTCGAAATACGCGCACCGATTGGTTCGTTCGGGATCAGTTCGGCCATTTGCCGCCGCAGCGAGACGATGTCGGGGCCGACCGCAACATCGACCACCGAAATCACGATATTGTTATTGTCGTAAATCGTCAGGCTGGTCGTGCCCATTTTCTTGCCGAGCACATAAAGCGAGCGGTTGGTTATCGGTACAATATCGGCAATGTCCTGATTGCCGACCATCGCCTTGCCGAATGGGCGGTCAACGGTGACGACCTGGCTTTTGTTCAGCGGCACATCGAGTTGCCCCGCGAGCAGCCCCGCGTCGGATGAGGTCGAATAGCCTTGTGCCAAAGCAGCAGGGGCCATTGCCACCGACAGCGTTGCGCAAAGTCCAAGCGCCGCGATTGTCGTGATGGTTTTGCTTTTCATGCGCTCAATACCCCCTGTGGCGCTTAACATCATATGATGAACTGGTCGTGCCGCGGACGATTTCGACCGCAACCGAATTGGCCGGACGCGGCGGGCGGGCTGCAACCACAGCGGCGCGGGGCCCGGCAGCACCCGGAACCATCGGGAACGGGAAAGGATTGGCGGCAAAGGCAGGTGCCTCACCGCGACGCCGCCCCGCACCTGCATACAGGCTCGGTCCGGTATTACCGGGGCCTAGGTCACGGGTGCCAACGGTGTTTGCGGCAAATTCGTCCATGTTCGCGCCATTGCGCAGCGCCAGCGATAGCGAGCCGACCTGTCCGGCCAGCACCAGCTTCTGCGCGCTTTGCTGGTCAACAGAGAGCGTTGCCGTCTTGCTGACCTTGGTTTCGTTGTTCTTTTCGCTCGCGCGCTGGTCGACCGCGATCACGCGGACATTCTGCAACAGCACGTCGGTTACGGGGTCGAGTTCCCCGACCTCGCCATCAAGCTTGGGCGTGCGGGTCAAAAGGACATCGACGCGATCGCCGGGGAGGACAAAGCCTGCAACACCGGATACAGGACCAACACTGATCGAAATGGCGCGCATGTCGGTGTCGAGCAGTTCAGACAGGCTGGCTCTGCCGCCAAAGCCTGTAATCTTGCCCGGTAATATCGGTTCGCCTGCTTCGATGGGGCGCAGCACAATGCGCGGCTCACCACCATAAAGGCCTTTTTGCGACTGGAAGGCACCAGCCGGGACCGAAGTCGATGGCCAGCTGACCATACGGATATTTTCGGAGGATAACGCAACGCCATATTCAAGCGGCACGCGCGCAACCGCGATTTGCACCAGCCGACCTTGCTCGGCGGCCTTTTCCTGCCGCGTTTCGACGCCCGACAAATAGCTGTTGGCGATGATAACGGCAAATATGCCGATCACCGCAGCGATTGCCACTATCAATAAATTCCGGTTTCCCAGCATTGCAATCTTGCCCCCTGAATACCAACAAATGATCGACCCGCCGCATCGTCGCCCGATGCAGCGGGTTGATTTTCAGTCAATTAGTCAGGTGTGTAACCCGCTTTCGCAGCAGTGTTTGCAGTGTTCAGTTCGCTTTCAGCGCGGACCAGTGCTTCCTGGACTTCGCCACCAAGACCGATTGCTGCAAGCGCAATCAGCGAACCGATGATCGCGAGGATCAGAGCATATTCCGCTGCCGAAGCACCGCTTTCGTCCATCATGAACGACTTAACAAATTTAACCATAATCAAACCCCTTGTTCGAAAGTTAGCAATCTCCATTCCGGCATCCGGCCGGTCAGGAACTGTTCCGAGGTGGGGCGATTTTGAAACCAGACGCGACCCTGTTATTTTTTTTAACCGAACTCGCGTCCGGTTCAATTTCGCGATGGTCCCCCCCGGGACACATGGAAAGTCCGTCAAACAGGGGGTCATCGTCAACGGGTAAAATTTACCCTTTGTTTACAGTGTTTTGCATTAGGATTTTGTTAACCATGGTGCAGATTTGCATCATTTCGCCAAAAAAGCACCGAATCACAATATCTTACTAAAGTTATATAACCCCGTTAGGTTAAGGGATATATCGGTTTTCTGCGGGCTTCGCTGCAAAGGTTTGTTGCCGCGTCGTTATTCGCCGCAATCTTACGTGGCGGTTGCCGGTGTTCCCATCGGGGCGGTGTCGGCGTAGCGGCTGCTGCTGCTCCAATAGCCTGCGGCCTTCCAGATTAAAGCCGTGACCAGGATCGCGACATAGCCGTCTACCGCATAATGATAGGCCAGATGCACCGACCCAATCATGATAATGACACAGAATATCCCCGCCACCCGAGCCGCCGCCTTCGATACATGCCGCATCGTCAGGAAAAACAGAAACGCAATGCTGACGTGCATCGACGGCATCGCGGTAATCCCGCGCCCAAGACCGTAATTGCCCGTGCGATAGCCTTCGAGCAAGGACGCCTGCACTTCAAGCACCATGACCGGATATTGGCTATTGGCGCTTTCCAGATAGTCCAGCAGCGGCAGGAAGTCGCTTCGCCCCGCAATCGGCTCGGCAAAGCAGGGGCCTGCGGACGCCAGACCTGTCGCCATCAGCACCCCGACAACCGCCCAGCACAGGAAATACGCGATAAAGGCTCGCTGCCTCAATGCCTGATCGGACGAGCGGAATGCGAAATACAGCCCGAAGGCATAGAGCAGCAGCACCCAGAAATGATAGGCCATCGACAACAGCGAAGTGATGATCGGATAGCCGAACACGGGTTGCAGCAACCGCCAGGGGTCGGTCCCGTGGATCTGCCGGTCCAGCGCGATGAAATACGGGTCCCAGGTGAATTCGGTGAATAAGGGTATCGCGCTTTTCATTCCGGAAAATGCGGGCGTAAAGATGATCAGGCAGATCAGCGCGGGGATGGCGGCATAAAGCAGCTGCCTCCGCTCGGCATTCAGTTCACGCTCGATAATGGCTTTCGTTAATTGGTCGGGCCGGTCGACGACAGCCAGCCTGACTATCCGGAACGCGGCAAACAGAAAAATGACATAGCCATAGAATACAAGATTGCCGAGATAGGAATCGATCCGGAACACCCGGACCTCCTGCATTGCAAGGCAAGCGGAAAATATCGCAATAATCACAGCCACCAGGATGACGACATCCCGGTCGCGTGCGGGCATGATCAAGCAGCGCTCTCCCGCGCGAGGCGGCTGCGATAGGTCAGGTTCACGCGTTCGGACAAAATCAGATAGGGCATCCAGATCGTCATGCTGATCATGACCTTCTGGATATTTGCGCCGAGCAGCGTGCCGAATTGCTCGCCCACGCCATGCGGCAGGCCGCTTACCCCGCCAACAACCTGCGCCATCGCCAGTTGCGAGGTAATGTCGAGACACCATGCCGCCACCAGCAGCCTCGGGAACCAAGGCACGCAGCGCAGCGCAGCGACGAAGCATATCACATAAAGGAAGTTCATGAGCACGACATCGGCGGTCATCGATGCAAACAACACCTGACCCCACAACGGCGCGTTGCCGTTCATCGCGGGGATCGCCGCCAGAAACTCTAGGCTGCGCACCGGTACGTTCAGGAGCATCCCGATCAGCAACGATGCCATCATGCCGGTCGGCCCGAACATCGGATGCCTCCGCGCGTCGAGCACGTTGACCGAACGCCACTTGCCATAACGCGCCAGCCGGATTTCAGGCTGCTGCAGCAAAGCGCCGCGCGGAAAGAGCTGGTTGGCGATGACGTAACCGGCAATCGGCGCACCGCCGAGCAGGATATAAGGCGTTATCGTCTGCAGGAAGCTGACGCCGCTATTGATCGGCGAAACCGCAAATATCGTTCGCAATACGCCCGCCAGCGTCACAAACGCCACCCAGCCGAGCATGATTTGCGGCAACGACTTTTCGAGCAGCGCAACGGCGGCGATGCTTTTGGTATACAGCGTTTTGCGAATACCCGCCATAATTGCTTCCATGCCCAGTGGTCCCGTCTGTTAAATCATGAACAGGCTAGGGAAACAAGGTTAATAAAAGCTTGTT
>CAWFCI010000014.1:0-26224 GCA_963814305.1 uncultured Alphaproteobacteria bacterium | reverse complement strand
AATCCCTATCAGTGAGAAATGTAGCATTGCCAATAGTCGGGCCAACATCATATTCGATATTCGCACCGTAACCACGATTATAGGAATCCATGGCTAGAATTGCTTGGAATACATTTGAGTTCATTGGCATTATTTTACTCCCTGACTAAAATCGCTATCGACTAGCTGAACATCTAAATTTGTTTGACTTATAGGTACAAGTTGTCCCGTTTTGGTATCACGAGGCTGTTTTGTAAGCGACCCTTGGATGCCGACCAACCACGTCAACCGCCCTTCAATCCCGCTCGTCACATCATCGTCCGTCCGCTCGACGGTGATGCGTTTCAGTTTTACGCCTTTGCCAAAGCGGGCGGAGAGCTTGTCGGGGTCCAGCTTGGCCACGCTTTTGGGATCGGCCATGTTGGCGAAGGTGACCAGAATGGGGTATGCCGTCGGTGTGTCGCTCTCGTTGGGTTTATGCAACACAGTCTGGTAATGCCGTGGCAGCGCATATTTGCCGCGCAGCTTATATAGTTGTGTCATTCGCATATCGAAACGGGGGTCCCGGTTTTCCTTTTCATATATATGCTCAATATCCTTGTAAGGAATATTCGGCACAAAAAACAACAACGGCCCCGCTGCCCAGTCCACAGAGTATTCAGAACGCAGCAGAGCGAACATCACGCCGCGCTGCCCCAGATCAACTGTCACCGCCTCACCGCGCACGCGCGTGAACAGCTTGCCGGGATCGGGTATCGCGTATTTACCCGATACCATCGTGCTGACCTCAATCACGCTCGATCCGGTCTTCAACCCCTCCGGCGTCTCGACCTCCACGGTCAGCCGGTAACGGTAATCGGGATAGCGCTTTCCCCCGCCCATCGCCTCATTCGCCGCCTCTCCGCACGCCGATGTCGACAACATCGCGCCAAGCGCGGCAAGGCCCGATATGAATTTGCGGCGGATCAGCATGATAAGATCTCCAGTGAAAATTAAATGACAGTTAGGCAGAGCGCCGCCAACGTCAACCGACAATGATGGTATACCAACCATTGATAGGGCGGGCGTAGGGCTGGTAATTACGAGGTTGCCAACGCCACAAATCGCAGTTCTTGCTTCAAACAGCTACCGCTTCAGTCGACGCTTGTGTCAATTCGCTTGCAATGTAGGATTTGTTTTGGGAACGAGCGTCTGCCTGCATTTATCGGGCGGGTTCTTTGACATGTTAAGCGGCTTTTGCAGCAAGATCGCAGCGGCATTCTGGAGCAGCGGAACAAACCAGCGTGACTGCGCTGTTGGTAATTATATTACGCCGGACTGCTGATAAATGTCAAAATAGGCGTCAATCTTGTCAACTAGGTGTCAACTTGGTGGTTTTGGCCGGAAACGCGGTACATCAATTCTTTGGAATTTACCGGGCAAATAGAGGGGGGCAACTTACCGGAAAAATGGTGGACGCACACGGGCTCGAACCGTGGACCCGATGATTAAGAGTGGCCCTATAGGGGCTTTTCTATACTTGGCAATGCTACTCCAGATTACGCTCAAGGTCTTGAAACGGTTGGAATAAATCGGCCGTGGATTACCTTAACCTACGCCACGGTTTTCCGACAAATGATTACGTGGCGATTACGTGAAAGAGCGCTCCTCATGTCTAATCGGTCCATCACAATCCGCACAATCGACGCGATTAAACCATGCCCCACAGGCGATGTCTATACCTGGGATACAAACCTGCGAGGCTTTGGTTTGCGCGTTACGCCAAATGGCGTGAAGAGTTATGTCCTGCAATATCGGGTCAGTGGTGGCCCGGCTCGGCGAAAGACTATTGGTCTTCATGGTAGCCCGTGGACTACGCAAACAGCACGTAAAGAAGCGGAACGACTGCTCATGATCGTGCGACAGGGCATCGACCCAGTCGAAGCCCAGCGTGAAGCGAGGCGAAGGGAAAAAGCCCTCAATGTCGCAGCTTATTGTGATTTTTTCGTTGATCTTTACCTCCAGCCGCACTGGCCCGATACGTGGCCAGAGGCGATGCGAACGCTGGAAAATGTGGTAAAGCCGCGCTGGGGCAAGCGGTCGCTCCTGTCGCTTAAGCGGGCCGATATGGTGAAGCTGATGGACGAATATGCCGATCGGCCCGGCCGCAAGAAATATGTCCATTCCCTCCTTCGCAAGATGTTCAACTGGGCCGTCGACCGTGAGGATATCGAAGTATCGCCCCTAAATGGAATGAAAGCGCCCAAGGCGGTTGCCTCGCGCCGCCGTGTGCTGGGGCAGGAGGAATTGGTGTGCCTGTGGAAGGCATGCGATCAGGTGGGGTGGCCTTGGGGTCCCTATGTGCGTCTTCTGATCTTGACGATGCAGCGACGTCAGGAAGTTGCCGAAATGGACTGGTCTGAAATTGATCTGGTGGCCAAGACTTGGACGCTGCCCGCCGAACGCGCCAAGAATGGCGAAGCCCATATCGTGCCGCTCACAGATCTTGCCGTCGATCAGCTCAATGCAATGCAGCCTAAGGCAAATGGTCTCATATTCACAACCACCGGCAAGACCGCGGTATCCGGCTTTTCTAAGGCCAAGCGGACTCTCGACACAGAGATGGCGGCTGTCATGAAGGAACGCCAGCGAACGGGGACAGGGGGTGTTACCATTGTCTCAATTGCAGAATGGCGACTGCACGATATCCGGAGAACTGGCGCAACCAATTTGCAGGCATTGGGCATTCCGATCGAGGTTACAGAAGCTGTACTCAACCATATCAGCGGCACGCGGGCAGGGGTTGCGGGCATTTATAACCGCTACAAGTATGAACCGGAAAAGCGTGCCGCACTTGAAGCTTGGGATCAGCGATTGCAAGAGCGTGTTGGCTAGGACCGAATGGTTGGACACCGCGTAATTGTTCTAGCCACTCTCCAATGTGATACGAAGTCGCATGAGCGCTTCAACGAAGGAGAGTGACCGATGACGATTTATGCAGGATTGGATGTGAGTGACAAGACCACCCATTTGTGTGTGGTCGATGCAGATGGCGTGGTGCTTAAGCGCGACGTCGTGGCCAGCGATCCGGAGGTGATCGCTAAATGGTTTGGCAAGCATTGCCCGGGCTTAATCCGTGTCGTGCTGGAGACGGGACCGTTATCGACCTTCCTGTACCACGGCCTGATAGAGCGCAGCATTCCGGTCGATTGCATTTGCGCGCGTCATGCCAAAGGCGTGTTGGCGACCCGTGTAAACAAGAGCGACGTTCATGACGCCGAAGGGCTGGCGCAGCTTGCGCGTACAGGCTGGTTCAAGCGTGTGCACATGAAGGCATCTGCTACACATATTGACCGTGCTGCTCTGCGTATCCGTACCCAACTGATTGGGACGCGGGTGGCGCTGGGCAACCAGCTGCGCGGGCTTTTGAAGCTGTTCGGGCTACGCTTGGGTTCTGCCCGAACACCGGGCAAGCGCCGCGAGCGACTGCACGCACTGTACCAACAGCGGCCCGATCTCGCGCAGCTGTTCTCTCCTATTGTCGCGACCATGGAGGCGATCGAAGAGCAACTGCGCGCTTCCAACAAGCTGCTGGAAGGCCGCGCAACTGAAGATGCTGTGTGCAGCCGCCTTATGAGTGTGCCCGGGGTCGGCCCCATAACCGCCTTGACCTTTACCGCCACCGTCGAGGATCCGCACCGCTTTGCCCGCAGCGAGGATGTTGGCGCATATGCCGGGTTGGTGCCCCGGAGGAACCAGTCAGGCGAGCGTGATGTTCGCGGCAATATATCGAAGGCCGGTGATCCGATGCTGCGACGAGCGCTCTTCGAGGCTGCGAACATAATGCTGTCGCGCGTCCAGCGACCCTTTGCTCTTCAGATATGGGGGCAGCGGATCGCCGAAGCCAAAGGCAACAAGCGCGCAAGGATCGCAGTTGCCCGCAAGCTCGCCGTGCTACTTCATCGGCTGTGGTTGAACGAGACGGAGTTCCGCTGGGCATGACGCCAGCGACGCTCTTCCCGATCAGCCATGCCAGGGCGATCTCGTCAGGACCGTAGAGGCTACAACCTCGAGTTGGACACAGAGACGCCCACCCTATCTCGCCCGGCCGCGATCATGAAGGCTCGGACATCAGGTTTACCAAAGCCGTCCGATGACCTCGAAGACAACCATTGGCTCACCGGGAAACCGAAAAGGAGAAAACCGTGAATGAAACAATTAGACAACGGTGCCGACTGTCCGGGTTTAGTGCTGCAAAGCCGAATTCCGGCCATTCGTTCATGCAGTTATATCCGTTCCGATTTTGCCGTCCGGATCTTCCTGATAAAGCTGTAAATGCCCAAGCATATCCAAATTGCATCAAAGCTGCGGCAGGATGTTCGACATCAACAGATATTTTCCTCCAAAGAAGGTTACGCATCTTAACAGGCTCAGACGCGAGAATGACCCGCTGCTCGCGATGATGCGCGAGGCAAGCGATGAGAACCCATAGGATTCGACGCGGAACTCCTAACACACTTGTTGAATGCCGCCGTATCGCGGTGCTAGTGTTTGTTGCAGTGAGGGGCGATGACAGACGAAAAAGCAGCAGAGGAACCGATGGCGATGGCCGCGCCGATGGCAATGGCAGCGCCGATGGCAATGGCCGCTCCGGCCAATGCCTCACCTAAAGCGGCAGTACTAGAGCCAGCCGACGCGCCAACAATTCTGCGCATCAAAATTGAGCGGTTTCGTGGCATCGAATTGCTAACCTGGCTGCCCGACCCACGCGTCAACGTAATTTTGGGCGGGGGAGATACTGGCAAAACAACCATCCTTGACGCCATTGGCCTGCTTTTAAGCCCCACGAACTCTATGGTTATCTCCGACGCGGATTACTGGAAGCGCGCGCCCGAAGCCGAATTTACCATCGAAGCCGTGCTGCGATTGCCGCCAGCGACCGGTGTCAACGATCTCAAAAAGCCGAGCTGGCCATGGGAATGGGATGGCGAAAAACCGGTTGTACCTAACCCTGACGACGAGTCCGAAGCCGCGAAAGAGGAAGTTTATGTGGTGCGCGTTCGAGGAACGCCAGAGTGCGATCTTGCATATGAAATTTGCCAGCCCAACGGCGACCATGACCATTTTTCCGTTACCGTTCGCCGCAAAATCGGCCTCGTAAAGCTCGGAGGCGACGACCGAAACGACAGGGATTTGCGGCTGATACAGGGCTCGGCGCTTGACCGGATGCTTGCGGATAAATCATTGAGGGCTAAGCTCGCAAAGCAGCTTGGCGAAAAGAACGTCGATGATGAGCTCGCCGATCCGTCGAAAGAAAAGCTGAAGGAGTTGGAAAAGCAGTTTGGCGACCGAGCGCTTCCAACTGACCTTGGCCTCGGTCTTGTCGGCGGACAGGGGTTTTCCCTTAACGCCCTGATCGGACTTACCGCCAAAAAGCATGACGTGAAGTTGCCGCTTAGCAGCTGGGGATCGGGCACCCGACGCCTTGCAGCCCTTGAAATTGCGGCGTCCAATCACAGCGAGCTCCCCATTACTATTGTCGATGAGGTTGAGCGTGGGCTCGAACCATACCGTCAATATGTGCTGATAAACGAATTAATGGCTGCGCCGACGCAGGCGTTCATCACTACGCACAGCGCGGCAGCGATAAAGTCAGCTACAAAGGCAAGCATCTGGTATCTGAACGGTGAACCGAAAATTGGAAAGCTGGCCGATGACAGCGGTCGGCACGTACTGAAGGACCCGGACGCATTCCTATCGAAAGTTGCGATTGTTGCCGAAGGCGCGACTGAAATCGGTTTCGTGCAATTCCTGCTAAGAAAAGCCGTTGACCATCCGATGGCCCACGGAATTTGGCCAACGGACGGCGGTGGTAACGACGCGACGTTGCAGTTGCTGGAAAGCCTCGCAAAAAGCGGCCTGCAATTTGCGGGATTTGCAGATGATGAAGGCCGGTCGCCGGAGCGCTGGGCCAAGCTTAAATTGGCGCTGGGAGATTTACTTCTGCGATGGCCGAAAGGCTGCCTTGAAGAGAATATCATGGCGCATATTGCCGATAACGATCTTGAAAAGTTCATCGCAGACACCGAAGGCGAGTCAGGGCAACGGCTGCGCACTTTGGCCGTGCGCCTTGGCATTGAAGAGAAAAGCTACGCTCATATCCTCGCAGCCGCTGGCGATCCGGCGGCTGTGCGCAAGCTGATGACCGAAGCCGCCACAGGCTTTGTGCCGGAAGGCTTAGACAAAGACGAACAGAAAAGGTGGAAAAGCCACGGGAAAACGTGGTTCAAAACTGTCGAGGGCGGTCGTGAACTAGGCAAAAAAATGATGGATTTTGGGATTTGGCCAAAACTTGAAGCCCAACTCCTCCCGTTCTTGAACGCCGTTCGGAAGGCCGTCAAGCTGGAGGCAATCACGCACCTACCATGAGTGACGCTTCTGTCGCAGCTGCATTGAAATCCGCCGCTTCCTTAGTTGTTATTGAAGCGCCAGGCGGGTGTGGCAAAACCCATCAAGGTGCCCACTATGCGGCCGATATGGCAAAGGATGCGGAGGGCCGAATTCTCATTCTTACTCACACCCATGCCGCCTGTGACGTGTTCGCATCGCGAACCCAATCTTCGGGTAGCAAGGTCGAAATCCGCACAATCGATAGTCTGATAGGCCAGGTTGCTACGGCCTATCATATCGTGCTGGACCTACCGGCAGACATTGGGGTCTGGGTGCGCGTCAACGAAAATGGCTACGATAAGGTGGCAGCGAAGGTTGCTCATTTTCTCGCGGCAAAGCCGATGGTCGCAAAGGCTCTCGCACGGCGCTATCCGCTTATTGTCTGTGATGAGCATCAAGACTCTACTCAAGCTCAACATGAAATCATTCTCATTCTCCATAAAGCAGGCGCGCATTTGCGAATTTTTGCTGACCCAATGCAGCGTATCTTCGGTAGCCGACGAGCAGCCGACATTGCAGCGGAAATCAAGCGCTGGACGGACCTTAAAGCGGAGGCCGGTGAATTCGAGGAGCTCGATACGCCGCATCGCTGGGCCGGTTCTAATCCTGCGCTAGGGGCGTGGATTCTTGAGGCTCGCGGCACACTCCGTGATGGTGGCCAGATTGATTTGCGCGGAGCTCTACTCGATGGATTGCGTGTGATACGGGCGGACAACGTCGGTGCGCGCGGCCAATATCGAATAACGCCCCAACAACGCGCGCCCCTTAACCAGCATCTGCAGCCGTTAAACTCGGTCCTGATTCTAGCCTCGCAGAATCCGACGGTTACTTCGCTGCGTCCTTTTTTCAATCGATCCATGCCGATTTGGGAGGGCCATGTAAGGGAGGCGCTGGATGAGCTATGTAATGGCGTACGGCAGAACAAAGGCAATCCCGTGGAAACTGGAAAAGCGGCGGTGGCTTTTGCCAGCAAAGTTTCGACGGGTTTTACGGCAACCAACTTCAGCAATCGAATGATTTAAGAAATTGAGGGAGGGTGCGTTGCCAACTGCACAAAGAAGCCCGCCACGCTGCAAGCCCTTGCCCGCATTTTGTTAGAGCAACCGGATCATCGCGGGGTGGCCACGTTTCTGACTCGGTTGCGTGCCCTAACTAAGGAAGATGCGGCATTTGGCGACATTAAGATCGACCACAGCCGCGAGTTAAATGACGCAATACAGCTAGGTCGCTATGAAGACGCTGACGAAGGATTAGCGGAAATGGCTCGCCGCCGATCGCACGGGCGTGTTGCGCTGCCAGCCAAAGCCATCAGCACCATCCACAAGGCAAAGGGACTAGAGTTTCCCAACGTCATCATAGCAGCATGTGACCGCGACCATTTTACCAGCACGCCTGCTGCGCGAGCTAAGCTCTACGTTGGAATTAGTCGCGGCACGCAAAGCCTGACGCTGCTTGTTTCCCATACTAATCCCACGCCGCTGCTGATGATATGACCACTGCACCATCACACAAACTTCGTGACGAACAACTTCTGGCGATCATCAAAAAGCTCCAGTTTGACATAGAGCAGTGGGCTATTCGCCATGAAATCTGGGATGATTGTGGCTTTCAATCCTACGCCCATCGCGTTGATGGCGAGCCACTAGCACCGGTTGTAACCATCCTTTGTTTTGACGGAGCATTCGGCCAAATGCTCGATGGATATTATGATGGCCTAGAGATGCAGTTCAACGAACTGCTCGAACAGCATGGTTTTTGGTATGAGCGCGACGATGGCGTAAGCATCCATATTTATCCCCTAGACGAAAGCCCACTTCTACAGCCGTTTAGCGACTTTGTGCGCTGGCAGTGGATTTGTGGGCTTTTAAAGCCCGACATCGCCGATGTGTATGACGAGATTTACGCCCATTTTGCGAAGCGGCCCGATGACTTGTATCGCCTTCACTGGCGAGATTTTGAGATATTGCTGTTCCGAATTTTTCAGAACCAAGGCTTTCAGGCGGAGCTTGGTCCAGGCACCGGCGATGGCGGCGTAGATATTCGCCTTCTTCAACGCGATCCTCTTGGTGACATGATGACATTGGTACAAGCTAGAAAATATGCGCCCAAGCGGAAAATCGGGCTTGAAGCGGTCGCCGCGTTGCATGGAATAGCGACGGTAGAAGGCGCTCAAAAAAGTCTATTTGTCACGACATCGGCATACTTGCCCGTTGCACAAGGCTTTGCCAGCAGAACGTCAGGCGCGCTTGAGCTTGCCGCTTCTGACGACGTCATGCGCTGGTGCAGGGATGCCACTCACGGAATCATACAAGATAAGTCGGTATTGGTCTCGCCTGTTCAGCTATCCACATTGCTTCAGCAGTTGAGTCCACGTGACCCCCGCGTTGTTCACGCTCATTCTGGTGTTACCATGATTTTGAACAAGTTCGCATTGGTGCTGAAAGAAACCAATCACGCGGCCCTTTTGATGAGCTTGCCACGAATGACAACTTCTGATGACGGCCATGGCCAAGTAGGCTTTGAAGTTCCGCATTTGGATGACACATGCCTGCCAATGCTGAAAGCTGATAGTGTGTTTCGTGCGAAACGCTCGGTTAATGCGCACGGCCAAGTAAGATACTGGGATGGCAGACACCTTTATTCCCAGTGGGGAGGTCAGCCCGAACACTTTAGCTGGCTGGATTGATCGAGGATTCAATTTTCATCATGCCTTGTCGCTCGGTGAGAACCACCGTTTAGCAAACGCATCCGCCTCTGCCTTCAAGTAATCTGCGTTTTGTTGGAGTTGTCTGGCCCGCTTATCTTGGCCATCAGGTTGCTGTTCCGCGCGTCCCTTCCACATTTGATGGGCGCTGCGCAACTTCTGAAGAATTCTCTTCGGAACATCTTCACGCGTTGCGCGTAATCGTTGAGGATAAACGCCTGTAACAACATAAGGTCGCCGGTCGCTGTTAGCGCCATAAGTAGCATTCTGCGCAGACCACAAGGCGTGGGCCAAGGGCTTTCCGAAAAACTTGTCCAACAGTTTAACAACGATTGCCTCGGCTTCGCCATCGCTTACCGGATAGAGCGTACCAATATAGGCCCTCGCGTTGACAAAGGTGAATCTGCTAGCCAGCTCATGCCATGATACGCAGGCGTTGTTGATGATGATCGGCGTTCCCTCATCGGCAAGAGATTGAGGCATTGCTATATAGTGATGATCGAACATTTGCATGGCCGCAGACCCCGCCACTCGCGGTATCAGTTCCTTCACCACCGGCTCTAATTTATCGCCGCCTGAATGTTGGTCGTAAAAGTCTTTAATCGCTGTCCCGACATGAATCTTCTCGTCCTTTTGGGGATCATTCCAGTCAACACCATCCAACGAATGATGCCGCATAAACTGCGAGACGTGAAGTAGGTCTGGATCATCAGTATCGGCGACGCCGATTGCGATGTCCACAACTAGCCGTCTTACTTTGCCATCGCTATCTGTATACTCGTAAGTCCAGCGGTAGCCAGAAGCGTCGCCACAATGCGTCGCGAAAATAAGCAAATCGTATGGAAACAGTTCGACCATTTCCGTAACGCGTCGGACGCTGGCCGCTACGCCGCTGTACCCCCTCAAAAAGATTCTTCGCGCGGGAAGTAGCTTCTTCGCCGCCTCAATTTCTGGCGCGGCAGTTTTTTCGGGGTCGACCACCACGGCAACATTCACGCCGCGCGAACCTGCCTGTTCTGCGGCGAAGCCATTGGCGACCGCAACGCCGAGGTCTGGATAGGCAAATAGGTGGGTAGAGGGCCGCTCAGGAAAGGCCACGCCAAAGGGCAACCGTTTTGTCACGAAAGTTAGCGAGCCTCCTTGCGGCAATTCTATGTCGCCGCACAACTCCCGTAATCGAGCATAAAGACGGGCACGCGCCTCTGGCGGTGAGCTACCTGGGGCATCAATGCTGTAATATGCTTCGAGCAGGCGTTCGCATTCTTCGTCAGATGTGGCGGGAATGAGCTGCATGCCAGCGCCCAGAGCGTAAGCATAGTTGGCAGCGATAACCTCTGAAAGATTCTCGCCTGCTTCGCAAATCACCACATGACCTAATTTCGATGTTATCGTTTCGACCGGCGAGGGCTCATCGCCAAATTCGATCAGTCGGCCAGAGTATTGCGCCTTCAGAATGCCGATACCTATTTGGTCGCGGCCCCATTTCAGAGGTGGGTTTTTCGCCAGCTCGGGTCGCGATAGCAACGCACCGATGTTGCTTCCATCGACCTGCCTTACTCGGTTTGGAGGCAGCTTGCCGCTCATCGCCGCATTTGCGTCCTCCGGTAAGCCGCCGAGATATACCTGCTGGGTTTTCATTCGCGCCAGCGCGTTCACGCGGCGCGTCACTTCGTTATCGCCATCCGGACGTGTGAGCCTTGGACCGTCTAGAACTGGCAGGTATCGCCCGCGAACCGCAAGCGCGCAGGATAATTGACCGGCCAATTTCGCATCGTCGCTGACGACGGCAATCGGTAAAAGAGGCGGGCAGTTTATGCTCATTTTTGCCATTCGATAGGGAAGTTAGGCTGAATGCAAGCGAATGGTAAGTCGATGCGATCTGCAATGCTGCCAATCAATAACCGGCAAACAAACCTGGTAGTGAGCGAGGTGCGCTGACCGCCCAGATATTAGGCGTGGCAGTTCCCTTGCTTTCCGGGTCATCGAACATCATTCCGCCATAGAGCCGAAATTTCCAGACGGTAAGGCAAGCATTATCGATTGCTTGCGCGCCCTCATATTCAATGAGTTCATCTCCGAGCGCTTCCTTCACGCGCGCGTTTGCGTTACCTGCGAGTAAAGGTCGGGTAATTTGCTCACCATGTTCGGTTAAGATTCCAGCGCCAACATAATAGCTCTGTGGAATTTGCGCGCCGAATGAATGGGCAGTCATGCCGCGTGCAACAAGCACGAACAGCTTGGCCAGTTTTTCCCCGTCAAAGGGTAGCGTCATGGACGGTCGGATCACTCCACGATATTCTATGAAGGCTTTTCCACGACCGGCAGAAAGTTGACGATGGAGCTTTTGGTTTTTCGCTAGCCGCTTCGGAACTGCATTGCTCAGCAATTCAGAAGAGGCGGGATGATGTCCAGCAAATGGCAGCAGGGTAAGAAGATAGTGCTCGAGCTTCGATTTTTCGCCATTGCATATAATGCACGCTGGAACCTGTGGTAGGTTGGCTCGGTGCTCAACCGGTAGAAATTCACGAGCAAAAACATGGTCGCCCGTACTGGATGCCTGTTCCAGTCCGCAGTAGACGCATGTTTTCTCTTTAAATCGTCTGCTCAATAGTTTCGTCTTCTCGTACAAATTGGCGATCGGAAATACCCAATTCCACTGCAATGAAACGCCGAGCTAGCCGCCGCATCACATCTGCAGCATTGTGTAAACGTCGCAACTCTCGGGAATCGTCGGGGTCTGATGGTCTATTTGGGCTAACATGTGCGACGGCTACACGGCAGGCAGCATATATGTACATTTCGGGCTTTTCTTCACCACATGCTGCTAGAAATTTCTGAATTCCATATTGATCATGAGGGTCGTCAAGGATGGCGGGAAGATTATCGGCTACCCATCTTGTCGATGCTGGCCAGCCCTGATGGTGAATCTCGATAATTTTATAATAATTCAAAACGGCATAGCTGATCATGAAGTTTTGTTCGGCGTTGCGCGCCTCCCGATACAACGCAAGTGCGCGCCGCGCTTCTTCGGATTCCGGAATGTTCCGCTGGAATATCCATTGGTGAGTAGTAGCGAAGGCGAGATTACGTTGCGGAACAGCGACGGGAATTGGGTTGCCCGCCCACCCATCCTGCGCGATGGCGAACTGGTCATCGCACCATGTAAGGACACTCAGGAAGCGATTGATCAAGGTCATCGCATCTTCCATACTTAGTTTGTTGGCGTGCAAGTCAATGTGGATCGATTGCACATGCTCTCTCGTCTTTGGCATTAAAACGAGTTTGTACTGGTCAAAATTAATCAACGTCTCTTCGCGTGGCCATGTGACCTGATTATCGACGCCGATATTTAGGTATTGCGACGACGGCGTTGCACCCAAGCGCTGACGACGTGCATTCGCGGCATCATCTTTGTCATATTCTGACCCGTCTCCAATCGGCAGTAACGGGAAAGCGCGAGCATCAGCGATTGACCTTGCTAAGCGCTGAAAGAAACGCCGACTAAGCACCAGTTCGCGACTGGCTTCCGCGTGACGACGTTCAGGATCGAAACGCTGTTCGGCATTGGGCTGAAGCAGAGACACCGCCTCGTTGCGCACGAATGATAGTATCTGGCGTCCCCCATCCACTTCATAAGTGATCACTCCCAACCCGTTGCTGTTGGTGCCGCTCTCGGCAACGGACAACCGTACCGCGATAAGACTTTCGCGGGTCGCTTCATCGGTAATGATGTAGCTCAATGCGTGGGAGAGCGTTGCCGCACCGCCGAATTTTTCTGTCACACCGCCTACCGGCTTAAGCCGTTCAATGACCGCACATACATGCCCCGCCCAGCCAGGACGCGCGGCTACTAGCCCCAAAATTCCTGCTGTGATCTGCTTGTCTGTCAGCGCCAGCCCACGATTTTCGCGCCCGCGCGGCAATCGCCCGTATCCCCGTAAAGATTCAAACCGTTCCTCCATGTCGGCGGCGCTATCTGTAGTGACATCGCTGCTACGACATAACTGGGTCAGGACATGGCTGAGTTGTTTCGCGAGCATCGATCAGCGCGCGTTCCGAAGCTGCAACACCGACGAGCGAATGCTTCCTGCGTTCATCGTACTCAACCCTAAGTCGAGACACAGCTTATAGAATTCGTCGGCTGCCATCGTCCGTTCGAGACCGTGAGCGCGAGCCAGTTGCCGAGCGATAGCCCCAAGAGGTGCAATGTCGCCCGATGTAACCATGCCACATTCCTTTACCGCGCTCGCAAACGGACTAGTGATTGAAGCGGGCAGTTCCGTTCCGAAAATGAAGTAGCGGAGGTGTTTTAGAAAGTTCGGATGCCGGAGAATGTCGTCCCCCGACGTGCCATTCCGCTCATATACTTGTTGTCGAGATTTGCCACGGCCGCCCTCAAAATACTCAGGGTCAGTGAAATACCGTAATCGATGAGGTGGAATGCCGCTGCGTTGGATGAGCGAATTACTCAATTTATAAGCTAATTCCGAATTTTGGATGAACCTTTCACGGTCCCTCTGAAAAGCGGTTTGGTCGAACGTCATCTCGCCAACGATGACGGATTCTTCGGGCGTCAGTTCAATCTGGAAAGCTGTAGTTTGCATGCCGGAGGTTTACCACTTTCCGAACACTGCGGATAGACCAAAACAGGAACATGAATTGCTGGGGCTTCGCCCCCGCGCACTGCGAAGCGCCTTCCGCCCAGCTTCATCCACTACGTTCCTTGCAGCCGGTTCCCCGCGAAGCCGCTTGCTCCGTTTGCACCCCCATTCTCGCCGAAGGGCAGAGGTTCAGATCAGCACTGAACCTTAAGCCCCGAGGAGGGAAACTTGACTAAAGAAACCTTGAAGCCACGTGTCTATGTGACCTGTCTGGCGGCGCATTATCAGGGCAGCACCCATGGCATTTGGATTGAAGTAGAAGGCGACGCTTGGCATCTTTGGGGCCGTGTGCGTGACATGCTTATGGTCTCACCATCAGCGAACGCAGACGGATTTTCTGTTGATGCCTATGAGGATTTTGGAAGCGCGAAACTGGCCCGAGATACTGGCCTTGATGTTGTAGCAAACCTTGCCGCTCGTTTGCGGCACTAATCCCCAACGAAACCGTACGCATCGTGATGCGTTTGATGCATGATGCTCACAGCCCGAGCATAGCCGCCGCGCTGACCGATGCCCCATTCGTCATATCGCCAAGTAATGAGCAGCGCACCGGCCTCAATTTGCCCTTCATCGGCACCACGGCTGGCATCCCTATAACGCTCGGCAGTCTCGTCGCCCAACGCTTGCGCGACAAGCAATTCAGCAGCTTCATAGAAGCGACGGTCGGCATAATCGGTGTCACCTGGGCGATTGGCATTCAGCTCTAAGCTCAATTTTGTCACCGCGATTTCAGTGCCAGCGATGCGATAAGTTAGCCGGTCCTTTAAAAAGTCGCCGCCAATCTCGGCAGCCGATGATTCCGCCCACCATTCATCGAAAGAGCGATGATAATCGTTGGTGCTAAGACCTTCCTTCGCGAGGTAGTGCTGCGCTTCGTAGGGAGACCAGCCTGCCGACCAATCCACCGCCGGTGGCCTTTTTTCTCGCCTGCGGACGCGGCGCACTTCGGCGATAGCCTCCTTTATCCGAGCCTTGTCGAACGTGTCCGTTGCATTCAGTGCGCGAATATAACGGGTGAACAATTCTGCATTTGGCCCAAATGCGAAAAGCCCACGCCAAAAAGCAGCTCGGCGAAGGCCTTTGTCAGGAGCTGCGAAGTGCAGCCGCACGGCCGCATTCTCGTATGTCATCAGCAGCAGATACGCATACAGGAACGGCAGGTACATGAAGGATAAGAGGATCGGTACAGCAAACTCGTGCACTGTCCCCAGCGTAGCAAAATCCCGCCAATGGACGGCAATTTGATACACGCTGAATCCGAGCAACCCCAAACCGACCAGCGCCATCAAACTGTTCAGCAGGGTATGGACCTGCGAAAACTCTGGCTTGCGCTCCGCGATGGCAATCATCCCACCTACCACCACAAGGAAAGGCACCAACAGCAACTCCGCCAGCAGGGGAAGCGTGTAGAATTCGGCAATGAAGCCGACCACCACGGCAACCGTTACCGCTTGCCGTCCGAGCGAGCGAAACGTCTTCATGCCGTCTTTGCTTGTGCCAGTATTAATGAGGGTGACGAACATGAACGTCAGTCCCCAAACAATGGTCGTTTTCAGATTGTCATCTTGCCAAAGCCCCAGACGCCAGAGCACCCACACACACCCCGCGCTCCACAGCGTGGCACTAATGATCGAGGCCTGTATCTTCCATTGAAGGAAAGCATGAACAACGCCTCCCATTGAGCCACGCACCGACGGCATGATCGCAAATGCGGTGATAGCTATTGCCAGCCATATCAAGATGGCCCACTCGCGGCTGTTTAGAACGTCCATGCCGCAACCCTTGCCGAAGCTAGGGTGGTCGTCCAGCTTGATTGCGTCCGAGTTGCTACAGCAAAGCTAAAACTGCCCATCTGTGCGGGGTTTGCCTGCCTGCCCAACTGCCGAGGAGACAGCAATGATCGTCGCTAGGAAAATTGATATGAGCGATTTACGATGCGGGCAGCTGACTGTGCGTGAAGCACTAAACAAGTTCGCGCACTATCGTTCTGCCGACGCAACCTTTCGGGTCGATCGCCGCGGCGCGCATTACTTGATGCTAGGTGGGGGCGAAACGGGCGGCATTGGATCGCCGAAATACTGGTGTCGCGGCTATGCCACAACGCCCGAGTGGCCGCCGCCGGGATTCAATGGCACCCTTGATCGGGGGCCGTGCGTTCGCGTTGCCTTGCTTATCTTTTCGATCGAAGCAATTCGCTTTACTGACGGAGGCTTTGCGGGCCTCCCAATAAATAAGCCGTCATTCCTCACTGAGCACTGTTGTGGCCTTCAACCCGGCGTGAACGAAGGGCTGTTATTAGGGAAGTGCAGGTGCCGGTCGAACGACGGCTTTGTTAGCGATAGCTGCCCATTTTTGCCGAAATGAATGGACGGTGGCGATTCTGAGTTTTCGGCCTTAACGATTCCCGCCAGAATCGGTCTCGAACGTGTCGATACGCCAATAGTGAATCAAATTGTGCCACCGACGGCAAGCTTGTCGTTTTGGGTAACCTTGTCACGACGGCACGCGCGGTGAGCTACCGCGATCAGCGTCGGTTACCCATCTATCGGTCTAGTCTGATTGCCGTTCCGCACCTTCGCAAACTCGCGGTCGGATGATACGAACCTCTCAAGCATGGGCGGAACAATGCGTTCGATAGTAGGCGCGCCTTTTGCTTCGCCGCCGTTGATCGCAACGGCGTAGGCGATAAGTGCGCGGTGCAGCCGCGCCGACAACTCAACCGTAACGCGAACGGGCTTCTCGTCAGCTAAGTCGGCAAGTTTCAGCCGGGTCATTGTTGGCCTCCCGATGGCGACAGTATCAAATCTCGCGTTACTATAACACGGACCTGAAATCCTGGACGGATTGTGAGGGTCGGCCGGACATTCAATTCTCGGCTCACGATCTGCTCGCCCGCGCGGTTGATACTGTCCTGGCTGCCGCGCCGCAGCGCGCGAACGAGATTGCCGTCATCGCCCGAACGCAGTTCCGCGCCGACACCAAGCACGGTCGAGACCAGCGCAGCCTTGATGACGCTGCCCCAATGATAATCGGTGCGATCTTGAAGCCCGGCAAATCCGCGCGGCTCGGCACCGGGCTGGCGTTCGAGAATGACCGAGCGCCCATCAGGCAGGATCAGCCGGGTCCAAGCGAGCAGTACCCGGCTCTGCCCGAACGCGACATCGGCGTCATAGTCGCCGATCAGCCGAGAGCCTTGCGGGATCAGCAGGATGCGCCCGGTTGGGCTGTCATAAACATTCTGGGTCACTTGTGCGGTGATCTGACCTGGCAGGTCCGAGCGAATGCCCGTAATCAGTGCCGCCGGTATGATGCTCCCGGCTTGCAGGATATGCGCGTCGGCGGGCGTGTTCAGCCGGTCAGGCGAAGCCGTGCGGCGGTCTGACGCGCGGTCGAGGAACGCACGGCGGCTGTCGGCTTGTTGTGGTGCTGTTGCTACCGCTGAAGAAGGAGCATCTGCACCGAGTGGAAGCGCTACGATCGCGGGTGTGCTGCCACCGCCACCGCCGCCAAAAAACACCCGGGCCTGGCGCGCGGAATCGCGCTCCTGTTCGAGCCTCTGGCGCGCAGCCTCGCGTTCCTGCTCGGCGCGTTGCAGGGCGGCAAGTTCGGGCGATTGCGGCGGCGTTGTGCCAACGGGCGGTATCGCCGCAATCGAACCCTTGTTTTGCGCATCAAGGATCGGCTTGCCAAGATCGCCGGGAAGTGGTGCCCCGAGCTTTGGCACCTGTCCGTAATCCTTGGGGCCGTTCGCCAGACTGTCAGCAGCGTTTCGGCTGTCGGTGTTATAGAGTTCCTCTGCCTTTTTTTGGCCTTCGGGTCTGAGGGCATAGATTAAAGCTCCGCCGACAAACGCTGTGGCAACGGCGGATGCGATCCCGATTGCCTTGCGCGACAAGCGCATGACCTTGGGTGGGTCGCTGCGCAAGTTGACCGCTGCTTGCGGGTCGCTGGTCGGGCGTTGGGGTTCGGCTTCGGATTGGGGTTCGTCGCTCACGACATTGCCCTCCGCCGGTTGGCGCGGATGCGGACTCGCTGTTCCGATTTGCGGTCGCCGATACGAAGTTCAGCTTCGTTGAACAGCCGATCAACGAGCATGTATCGCCCTGAAACGCGGTAGTTGATCAGTTCGGCGGCACCACCTGCGCCGATCACGAATAACGGCGGCATCTCGCCTTGGGCGATGTTTTCCGGGAACTCGATATAGACCCGCACGCCATCATCGAATGCGCGCACCGGTCGCCAGTCGGGCTTGTCGCCCGAAAAGCTGTAGCCAAAGTTGAGCTGATTGAGAGCAATTCCGGCTGCGACCGGCGCATTGCCCGATTTGGCCTCACGCGCCCGGTGTAGGGCGATGAGCTCGTCTTGCGGGTAGGTCCAGGACACCGACGCCATATAAGTGGAAGGCGTGGCGCGCAGTTCGAGATGATAGGTGCGCCGGTCAGTGTTGATTACGAGGTTGGTGGCGATGTCGGCGCGGATGGGTTTGACCAGAATATGGACGCGCGCAAGCGTTCCTGTCCCGCTCACAGTATCGCCGATCATCCAGCGCACCGTGTCACCCGATGCGACCGGACCCGGCCCCACCAGTTGCTCGCCTTCTTGCAGCGCGATGTCGGTGACCTGACCGGGGGCTGCATAGACCTGATAAAGCGCGCCTTGCGTATAGGGATATTGCTGGATCGCGTTGACGAACCCGGCGCGGTCGGGCTGGATACGTGCGGCCTCATTTGCCGCTCCCACCCGATCCCTAGGAGCAGGGGGACTCCGGGACGGGCGGGAGCGGCTCGCAGGCGGGGGGAGGGGCGCCCGCGAAAGGGGTTTGAGTTGGCCGGGAAGCGGTAGCGGCACCGGGACGGCGATGATTTGGGGAGTTTGGATGTCCGCGTGAGCTTCGTTCGGGGCCGAAGCACTGCCGGGCTGTGCCGCTGCGAAGTCAGGCAGAATCAGTGCGGTTACGGACATAAGAGCTGCGGCGCGCACGATGCGCGAATAGGGTTGGTGCGTTTTCATGATTGTAATTCCTTCGACCAGTTGATGGCGTTGACGAACAGCCCGAGCGGGTTCTTGCGCAAGGCATCGGGGTTGCGTGGGGGCTGGACGGTAATGGTGAGGATCGCTGTCCAGCGACTTGTTTCGGCCAAGCTGCCGTCGCGGTAGCGCCGCTCGGCCCAGGCGACGCGGAAGCTTGACGGCGAGGCGCGGATCACGCTGGTCACATCGACCGCGACCTGTTCGCGCCCCACCTGTGCGAACGGATCATTGTTCCGCGCATAGTCGTTGAGCGCTAGCGCACCCTTGTCGGTGGTAAACTCATAGGCGCGCAGCCAGTTCTGCCGGACGATGATCGCATCATCGGGGATTGCCCGCACCTGCTCGATGAACCGCGCGAGGTGAAACGCGATTTGCGGATCGGTCGGCTGGTAATCGGCATTGGCGGGGGCGACAGCCTGTGCCTCGCCCAACCTATCGACCTGTACCACCCAAGGGACAATGCTGCCGCGTGCGCCCTGCCAGATGATGCCACCAGCCAGCACAGTCGAAAGCCCCAAGGCTCCGAAACAGGCGAGCCGCCAGTTCTTTGCTTGAACCCGCGCCGAGCCTATGCGGTCGTCCCAGACCTGGGCGGCACGCTGGTAGGGTGTTTCGGGAACCGGGGTATTGCCGTAGCGGATTGAGGGGCGCCTAAACATGGGGATCAGTCCTTTTCGCTCGTGTCGATGGAAGCGCCGCTGCCGTGACTGTCACCGGCGCGCAGGGTGTGGGCGCCGACGCTGGCGCTATGCGCGAGCGTCTGGCGGTCCTTGATGGCTGCAGCCCATGCGGGCTGGCCGTTATTGCCAGCGTCGGACGCTGGCGGCGGAGCATTTGGCGAGGGAATGATCTTGCCGCCGGTGTTGCCAACCGCGTTGCGGCTGCCTTCACGGAAACTGGATTTCAGCGAGTTTGCGGCGTCGCGTAGTGGCGAAGTTGCCGCGCCAGCCGCCGCCTGTCCGACCGCACCCAATCCCGAAGCGACAGCGGGCGCACCCGATTTGCCAGCCGAACCCAAAGCATAAGCCATGGTCGCGCCGCCCGCCGCGCGCGAAGTGCCATGCGCGGCACCCGATGCCGCCGAGGCCACCGCGCCGCCTGCCATCTTGGTGGCAGCGGCGGCACCAACCGCCATCCCGCCTGCTGCGAGCGCAGTGCCAGCGGCAGCCCCTGCTCCAAGTTGGGGTCCGCCTGCGACGATACCATTTGCAATGCCGGGGCCGAAAATGCCGAGGCCGAGCAAGGCAAGGCTTGCCAGCACTATCGCCAGCGCGTCCTCAATGGTGGGTTCGCCGGTAATCGCGCTGGTGAACTCGCCAAAGATGGTCGAGCCGATGCCGACGATCACCGCGAGCACAAGAACCTTGATGCCAGAGGAAACGACGTTGCCAAGCACGCGTTCGGCCATAAAGGCGGTCTTGCCGAACAGGCCGAACGGAATGAGCACGAAGCCGCAGAGCGTGGTCAGCTTGAACTCGATTAGCGTCACAAACAGCTGGATCGCAAGGATGAAGAAGGCGATGATAACGATAGCCCAGGCAATCAGCAGTATGATGATCTGCAGAAAGTTCTCGAAAAAGCTGACAAAACCCATCAGTTCCGAGATGGCTTCGATCAACGGGCGCGCGGCATCCAATCCGACTTGCGCGACCCGCCCGGGTTGAAGCAGCTCGGCGGCAGTAAAGCCGGTGCCGCTGGCCTTGAGACCCAATCCGGCGAAGCTCTCGAACACGATCCGTGCGAGCGCGTTCCAATTGCCAATGATGTAGGCGAATATGCCGACGAACAGCGTCTTTTTGACAAGGCGAGCAATGATATCCTCATTCTCGCCCCAAGCCCAGAACAGCGCAGCAAGCGTCACATCGATGACGATCAGCGTGGTTGCAACGAATGCCACCTCGCCCGACAACAGCCCGAAGCCGTTGTCGATGTAACGCGAGAAGACGTCCAGAAACCGGTCGACGACGCCGGTGCCACCCATGTTATTGATCCTTTGCAGTTGGGGCGGGAACGAGAGGAAGGACGCCATCGCGCGGCTCGATTGCCGGTGCGTCCGCCACAGCATTGTCGCCGGACGTCCCGAGGAACCGCCGCCGCTTTTCAGTCCAGGCGGCGCGGCAATCGGGCGAGGACAAAGCCAGTTCGCCCATTTCATTGCAGGCTTTGAGTTGCGCCGGGAGCGGGTCGCCATCGGGTTCCCAGACGGTGATCGTTTCAGGACGCGCGGCCTCCGGCCCTTCGCGCAAAGTCAGGGCGGTCATGGTGAGCGCGATGGCGACAAACGCCACCGCCCCGACGCGCGCGAAGAGCTTGGTGTCCATCCGATTAGTTCCGGAACATCTGCGGGTTCGCGGGAACGTATCCGCGCCCCGGTGCCAAGAACCGGCGGAGCTGTTCGCGGGCCTGCGCTTTGGCTGCGGCTGCGCTGGCGCTGTCCAATGCCTGCGCACGACCTTGCGCTGCAACCACGGCGGTCAGATCAGCAAGCTGCTGTGATTGCAAAGCGAGTAACTGGTTTCCGGCCTGGGCTGCTTGCAAGGCACCAGTCGCTGACTGGCTGGCAGTCACCAGACTGGAAACGGCTTCGCGTGCGCCATCGATATTGGTGACGGCACCGGCTTGAACCTTGAGCGCATCCTCGAAGGCGGCAACGCTGGTTTTCCAGCGATCCTCCGCACCTGTGACCATCGCGCGCTGCGAGGCGGTCAGGTCAATATTCTTGTACTGCGCGCCGAACTGGGTTTCGATCTGTTGGACGTCATAGGCCATGCGCTGAGCTTGGCGGAGCAACGTCTGGGTTTGCTGGATCTGCTGCTGCAAAGGCTGGAGGATATTCAGCGGCAGCGTGGTCAGATTGCGCGCTTCGTTTACCAGCGAGGTCGCTTGGTTCTGAAGCTGCTTGATCTGGTTGTTGATCTGCTCCAGCGTGCGCGCAGCTGTCAGGATATTTTGTGAATAGTTGGTCGGATCGTAAACGATACCGCCGAACTGGGCTTGGGCTGGAGTTGCAACCAGAACGGTCGTGGCGATGGGCATCAGTGCAGCGGTTGCGGCAAGCAGGTTGGACAGGGGACGTTTCACTTTACATACTCCTCTTCTTGGGGGGCGGGGGGAATGGAATCGGGCAGGAGCGACGCGGCCCAATCAAGGCCGCGATGGCGCAGCCATTCGCGCGCGAAGTTTTCGCGGCCGTGGGTGTCGATGAGTTCGACAATGGCGAGCTGGTCGGTCTTGGATGACGCGGCGGTGAAGGCGAGCGCGACTTCGCCAAGCCCCAGATCGAACAGCCGGTTGCCGCGTCGCGATTGGCAATAATAGTCGCGTTTTGGAGTTGCGCGGCTGAGGATTTCGATCTGCCTGTCGTTCAATCCAAAGCGGCGGTAGATCGCCAATATCTGCGGTTCGACCGCGCGCTCATTGGGCAGAAATATCCGCGTCGGGCAGCTTTCGATGATGGCTGGCGCGATTGGCGACGTCTCGATATCGGCGAGGCTCTGCGTCGCAAAGATCACGCTGGCATTTTTCTTGCGCAGCGTTTTGAGCCATTCGCGCAATTGCGCGGCGAACGCCGGACTGTCGAGCACGAGCCAGCCCTCGTCGATGATGATCAAAGTCGGCGAACCATCGAGCCGCCCTTGGATCCGGTGGAACAGATAGGAGAGCACAGCGGGTGCCGCCGCCGATCCGGTTAGCCCCTCGGTCTCGAACGCTTGGCAACCGGAATTGCCCAGATGTTCGGCTTCGGCATCGAGCAACCGTCCGAACGGCCCGCCGATGCAATAGGGACCAAGAGCCTGTTTGAGTTCGTGGCGCTGGAGCAGCACGGCAAGGCCGGTCAGCGTCCGTTCGGCGACCGGCGCTGTGCTAAGCGATGTCAGTGCCGACCAAAGATGTTCTTTGGCGGCGGGATCGAGCGCGACACCTTCGCTGGCAAGGATCGCACCCAACCATTCCGACGCCCAATTGCGCTCGGCGGGTTCGTCGATCCGGGCGAGTGGCTGCAGATAAACCGAACCTGCGCTGTCGTCGGAAAGGCTGGAACCAAGGTCTTGCCAGTCGCCGCCCATTGCTAGCACGCCTGCGCGGATCGAGCCGCCGAAATCGAACGCGAATATTTGTGCGTTCTCGTAGCGCCGGAACTGCATTGCCATCAAAGCGAGCAGTACCGATTTGCCCGCGCCGGTCGGGCCAACGATCAGCGTATGGCCGACATCTCCGACATGGAGTGAAAACCGGAACGGGGTCGAGCCTTCGGTCTTGCCGAAGAGCAGCGGGGGACTTTGCAAATGCTCGTCCCGTTCCGGCCCGGCCCACACGGCGGAGAGGGGGATCATGTGGGCCAGATTGATGGTTGAGATCGGTGGTGTCCGAACGTTGGCATAGAGGTGGCCGGGGAGCGAACCCAACCACGCCTCAATGGCGTTCATGCCCTCGGCAATCACGGTGAAGTCGCGGCCCTGTATGACCTTTTCGACAAGCCGGAGCTTCTCCGCTGCAAGTGCAGGATCGGTATCCCATACCGTCACCGTTGCAGTGACATAGGCTTGGCCGACATGATCGGCCCCCAACTCCTGCAAAGCCGCATCAGCATCAGCGGCCTTGTTTGTGGCATCGCTATCCATCAGCACTGACGCCTCGTTGGTCATCACTTCCTTGACGATGGCTGCCAATGATTTGCGCTTGGCGAACCATTGCCGCCTAATCTTGCCGAGCAGTCTGGTCGCGTCGGTCTTGTCGAGCATGATCGCGCGGGTGGACCAACGATAAGGAAAGGCGAGCCGGTTCATCTCGTCGAGCAGGCCGGGAAAGGTTGCCGACGGAAAGCCGATTACGGTCAGCGTGCGCAGATGCGCGGTTCCGAGCCGGGGTTCGAGCCCGCCCACCAACGCTTCGTCGGCGAGTAGGGCATCCAAATGCATCGGGGTTTCGGGAACGCTGACGCGCTGCCTTTTGGTCGAGACGGTCGAATGGAGGTAGGTTAGCGTCTCGCCGTCATCCAGCCAGGCAATCTCGGGAACAAAGCCTTCGACCAGCTGCAACAGCCTGTCGGTGCGGTCGATGAAGGTTGCCAGCAGTTCGCGCGGGTTGACGCCGCTCTTGCTTTTACCCTCATACAGCAAGGTCTCGGCGCGGGCTGCATCCTCGGCGGGCGGCATCCAGACCAGTGTGAAATAGTATCGGCTCTCAAAGTGCGCGCCTTCCTCGGCGAACTGCGCGGCGCGTTCACGCTCGACCAATGCTGACGCTGGATCGGGAAAGGCGCTCGCTGGATAATCTTGTGCCGTCTGCCGCGCCGCTTCAACGAATATCGCCCAGCCAGACCCCAGCCGCCGCAACGCGCTGTTCAATCTTGCCGTCACCGATACCAGTTCGGCAGGCGTGGCAGAGTCCAGGTCCGGCCCGCGAAAGCGGGCACTCCGTTGGAAGCTGCCGTCCTTGTTCAGCGCTACACCCGGCGCAATCAACGCCGCCCAGGGCAAGAAGTCCGCAAGCCTGTCGGCCTTGTTCCGATATTCGCGTAATGACATCATCGCCGCCGGCCTCACACGTTCAAGAAATTGGGAAAGCGCAGATGCCGCCGCGCGACGTCCACAAACTGCGGATCGCGCTTGGCTGCCCAAACAGCGATCAAATGGCCGATGGCCCAGATGACGATCCCGGCGATCCACAGCCGCAAGCCCAGCCCGATTGCACCCGCCAAAGTGGCATTAAGGATAGCTAGGCCGCGCGGCGCGCCGCCCAGCAGTATATGCTCGGTCAGCGCCCTGTGGACCGGAACATGATAGCCGGGGATCGTTTCAGCGGGTTCCATCAGACCAGAGCTCCGCCGCCAAAGGAGAAGAAGGACAGGAAGAAGGAACTCGCAGCAAAGGCGATCGACAGTCCGAAGACAATCTGAATGAGCTTCCGAAACCCGCCTGCGGTATCGCCAAACGCCAGCGTCAGGCCGGTGGCGATGATGATGATCACCGCCATGATCTTGGCAACCGGGCCTTGAATGGATTCAAGGATCGACTGGAGCGGGGCTTCCCATGGCATCGACGATCCCGCCGCATGGGCCGGGGTCGATACTGCAACGGCGACGAAGGCACCCAGTGCAATCGTGGAAGCGCGGTCGCGCAGACGGGACAGGGTATTGGTCATTGTTGGGTTCCTTGTGCTTGGAGAGAAAGAGGGGAGAGGGCGTAATCGCCCGAAGCGGACAGCCCATCGACGCGGACCAGTTCGGACAGTCGCCGTCCGGTCCCGTCGCGGACAAGCACCGCGATAACGTTGATGGTCTCGGCGATAAGCGCGCGCGGCACCGTGACGACGGTTTCCTGAATCAGCTGTTCGAGCCGCCGCAACGTACCGAGCGCGGTTCCTGCATGGATCGTGCCGACGCCGCCCGGATGACCGGTCCCCCAGGCTTTGAGTAGATCGAGCGCTTCTGCGCCCCGGACTTCGCCAATCGGGATGCGGTCCGGGCGCAGGCGCAAGGCCGAACGCACAAGATCCGAAAGCGAGGCAACGCCATCCTTGGTGCGAAGAGCAACCAGGTTGGGCGCAGCACATTGCAGCTCACGCGTGTCTTCGATCAAGACGACACGATCCTGTGTCTTGGCTACTTCGGCGAGCAACGCGTTGGTGAGCGTGGTCTTGCCGGTCGAGGTGCCACCCGCGACTAGGATGTTGCGGCGGTCGGCAACCGCGTGAGCGAGCAGTTCGGCTTCACCTTGGGTCATGATCCCCGTCGCGACATAATCGCCCAGGGTGAACACCGCGACGGCGGGCTTGCGGATTGCAAAGCTTGGCGCGGCCACCACAGGCGGCAATAGCCCCTCGAACCGCTCGCCACCTTCGGGTAGTTCCGCAGAAACGCGCGGAGCAGCGCCATGCACCTCAGCCGCCACATGGTGCGCGACCAGCCGGATGATCCGCTCGCCATCGGCGGCAGACATTACCATGCCCGTTTCGGAAATTCCTTCACCCAGCCGGTCGATCCACAACCGGCCGTCGGGATTGAGCATCACCTCGATGACGACGGGATCATCAAGCCAGTCGGCAATCGCGCTTCCCAATGCCGTCCGCAGCATCCGCGCACCACGCGACGCACGTTCGGACCGGATCGGGATAACGCTCATAAGGGCCTCGCTTGAATGGGCCGGTCAGGATGCGACCGGCTAACGAGGCAGAGCAAAAGGGCAGGAATGTGGGTCGGCGCAACAGCAAAATTTGCAGAGCGAAGCGTCGCGCAGAGCCAGCAATGCTGGCGTAAGGCTATTAAGTTTTGGAGCACTTAGGTCTGCAAGTCGGTCAAGCTACTTCGCGAATCCCGTCAAGCCCTCAAGTCTGGAGTCGTCAACAGAGGGGGCGTTGGCGGGTTCTGATCTTTTTGTTGGAAGCTGCCTTTGGTTCATGCCTTGCTGCTGGCAGCAAC
>CAWFCI010000013.1:0-13996 GCA_963814305.1 uncultured Alphaproteobacteria bacterium | reverse complement strand
GAAAGCCGCCTCTGGTTAGCCGTGGCATTGTCGATGACGATGATTTTCACCAGCTACGCGATTTCGGCGTTCAATCATCAGGAAGACAGCCAAGTAAATGCACACTCACCCTCCCATCGGCCAGTCGTTGTCAGCTATCTTGCCTGACACGTCCAGCCGGCGACCGGGGACTCCAGCTCCCCCTACATCCCCGGTCGCCCCCTTTAATCAATACGCGCGCCAAACAAGTTACAACCGGAGTTTCCCAATGGGTATATTTTCAAGAACCCGCGACATCATTGCCGCCAACGTCACCGACCTGCTCGACAAGTCGGAGGATCCGGCAAAGATGATCCGCATGATCATCCTCGAAATGGAGGAAACCCTTGTCGAAGTCCGCGCCTCAGCCGCGCGCACGATTGCCGACCAAAAGGAACTTCGCCGCCATATCGCCAAGCTCGATACGCTACAGGCCGACTGGACCGACAAGGCGCAACTCGCGCTGTCGAAAGACCGGGAAGATCTTGCGAAGGCGGCGTTGGTCGAAAAGCGCAAGGCAACCGACATGCGCGATCAGCTCACCGCTGAAATCGATGTGCTGAACGATGCGTTGAAAGCATCCGAAATGGATATTGCCAAGCTTCAGAAGAAGCTGGCCGATGCGCGCAGCCGCCAGAACGCGCTGATTAATCGCCTCGAGAGCGCCGAAAACCAGGTCAAGCTTCGCACGATGTATAACGGCGACAAGGTCCGCGAAGCATTCTCGCGCTTCGACGTCCTCGAGCGCCGCGTCGACGAAGCCCAAGGCTATGCCGACGCGCTGGCCATCGGCAGCGATGCACCGCGCACTTTGGGCGACGAGATCGCCGCGCTCGAAAGCTTCGATGTCGTCGATGCCGAGCTCGAGGAAATGAAAAAAGCCATGAAGCAAGAAACGAAGGAGGGCTGATACCATGGAAGACGCAGCAATTGCCTTGGTCGTCATTCCGACCATTTTTCTCGGCCTACCTTGGCTTATCCTGCACCACGTCACCAAGTGGAAAACCGCAGCGACACTGACCAATGACGACGAGCGTTTGCTCGGCGACATGTATGATCTGGCACGACGTCTCGAAGAACGCATGGAAACGGTCGAACGGCTGGTAAGCCAAGACAATCCAAACTTCAGCGTGCGCCGGATCGACCATGAAGCAGAAGATTATGTCTCCGAAAATATCCGCCGGCTGGAAAGGAACCGCTGAGATGACCACGCATACAAAATTCTATCTCGACAAGCAGAATGCCAAATGGAAGGGCGTCTGCGCCGGGATTGCGGATTATACCGGCGTCGAAGTGCTCTGGGTCCGGCTGGCCGCGGTCATGCTCACGCTGATGGGCGGGTTTCCGTGGACGCTGATCGCTTACTGGTGCGTTGCCTGGTGGTCGAACAAGAAGCCGATCCATCTCTACGTCGATCAGGATGACAAAAAATTCTGGCAGGGCGTCCGGCAGTCGCCTGCCCGCACCACCCGCGATATCCGTTCCAAATTCCGCGAAATCGACAATCGGCTGGCCGACGTTGAACTCTATTATGTGAGCAACAACAAGCAGCTCGCCGACGAAATCGAAAGCCTGCGCTAAACGCCCGCGAGTTGGAGGACAAAGCATGTTTACGGTGATCATATTAGGCCTGATTGGCTGGTGCGCTTTCCGGTATTTGGCCAAGAAAAAGCGCGAAGCCGACAGGCGCAAATGGAGCGTTGATTTTCGCAATAGCGAAATCCGCCCCGTCACACGCCGTCTGCCATGGAAGGATTTCTCATGAACTGGGGTAGCCCGGTCGTCGTACTCGGCATCATCGCAGTTTTCTATGGCGGATGGTTGCTGAACAACTGGATACGGGCGAAGCACGGCTACCCGCTCGAAGACGAATGGGGAGGCAAGTCCGCCAAAATAGATACGGATGCCGAGCGCAAAATCATGTTGCTTAGCAACGAGAATGAGTCGCTGAACGGCAAGGTCGGCCATCTCGAAGAGCGCATCGCCGTTCTCGAACGGATCGTCACCGACAAGGCAGGTCGCCTCTCCGAAGAAATCGAAAATCTGCGTTGAGCGCAATCAAGGAGTAAAAAAATGGACCCCGATAAACTCGCAATCATTTCGACAATCGGCCCGATGATCGGAATTGGCATTGTCTCGATCTCTGTTGGCTGGGTGCTGACGACATGGATGCGGATCAAGAACGGATACCCGCTCGATGGCGCGTGGGGACAGGCCGTTTATCCCAAGACAGATCAGGAAGCCGTCGAACGCGTTCGCCTGCTCAGTCAGGAAAATGCACAGCTTCGCGCCGAGCTCGGTTCGGTGAAAGATCGGCTCGCCAATATCGAGAAGATCGTAGTCGATGATAGCCACCGCCTGACTTCCGAAATCGAAGCGCTGCGCGGACCGTCGAACTGAGGAGCGAGTAGATGGAAATCAGCCCAATCATAATCCCAATCCTCGGCATATCCTGCGGACTGCTTGCGATTTTTGGAGGTGTCTTTGTCCTGCCCTTTTTCAAACTGAAGCAGCGGCAGCTTGAACTGAACGCCCAAAATGTCGCCGAGAAAGCCGCACAATATGCATCGAACCAAGGCATATTGGAGGAGCGCGTCGCCGTTTTGGAACGCATCATCACCGACCAAGGCTACAGCCTTGCGAAGGAAATCGAAGAATTGCGGAGCCTGCCGCCCGGCCGGTGACGCCGCAACAAGACCTGATTTAAGGGAGAAATTTTATGGGTCCGTTTGAAATGGTTGTGGCGATCATTGCGATCATTACCATCGGCAAGATCATCCAGAGCAAGCACAAGGCAAAGCACGGCATCATCGAAGATGAGGACATGCTGGGCAACAAAACGCAGCGTTTGCTCAACAACAGCGACACACAGGCAATGCAGGACGAGATCAAGACGCTGAAAGAGCGGATTCATGTGCTCGAACGCATCGCAACCGACAGTAATTCTGCCAACGATCTCAACCGGCAAATCGAGGAACTGCGCAACCGTTAAGGCGCGCATGTGTTGAAAGGACGGAACCACATGGAACAGGATCCCAATTTCTATATCATCATCGGTGCTTTCGCGCTGCTCTGTGTCGCGCTCGTTTCGACGCTGTCGCTGCGCGGCTGGCGCGACTGGATTGCGCTGAAACACGCCGAACTCCAGGCTCACCAAAATGGCGGCGAGATGCCGGTGCCATCGACCGCATCGCGTATTGAGGTCGCCGACCTGAAAGAACGCGTTAAAAAGCTTGAGGCTATCGCGGCAGGGATTGATATCTGAACCTAGCGGCCATAAGCGCAGACGCGATGACGACGCTTGCAGATATTCAGGAAGAATATGACTTCATTGATCGAGATGACCGATGGACGCTAATAATTGATCTAGGTCGAGACCTGCGCCCTATGCCCGACGCTCTGAAAACGCCAGCAACAATGGTGCGTGGTTGTAGTTCTGAAGTGTTCGTTTATCCCATCCAAGAGAATGGTCATCTGACGTTTCTTGCTGATAGCAATTCTGGCATCACAAAAGGTATAATCGCGTTAATCTTGAAAATTATCGAAGGCAAATCGGCAAAAGATATTCTGTCGACCGATATTGATAAAGAGCTTGCACCATTCAATCTTGAAAAACACTTTACCTCAAAGCGAACTCAGGGACTTCCCAATATGATATCGCTCATCCGCGCAACCGCTTCGCGTTACGCGACCTAGCCCTTCCACTCACGCCGTTCTTCGGCCACGCGCAGCACGTCGTAAGCAGCCTGACCCGCCTGGAATGCCTTGGCCGCATCAGCATTGCCGGGGTTCACATCTGGATGGGTCAGCTTGGCGATCTGTCGCCATGCTTTTTTCGCATCCTCGAATGTTGAATCGCTGTCCAGACCCAAGATATCGAGCGCATGCATTTCGTCGCGACTCCGGCTACCGTCGCCGGAACCCGCCCAGCCATAATGCGCCGCTTCCTTATAGCCCGAAAAGTCCCGCTTCTCGTTTGCTTCGCGCTGTTCGGCCTCTTCTTTGGTCAAGCCTTCGAAATAATCCCAACCGCGATTATATTCGCCCGCATGTTCCTCGCAGAACATCCAGCGGTCGGGGTTGTTGGGTGATTTTGGGCGCGGGGCATTTCCCGGCCGATTGCAGCCATAACGGTCGCACAGACGCACCGCTGAGCCTCACGCGAGCCGCCATAGCCGCGCCAGCGGGGGAAACCGCAATCATTTCGAGAGTAGCGCACCATATTGATGCCTTAGCGATGCACCTTGGGATTTGCCATAGCGATAAGCGCTAAACGCGCCGATTCACAATAAAATGCCAGAGGGTCTGTAAGCCGGGTTCTGTCCTCCGCTCGAAAGCGCGATGTGCGACCATTCCTCTAGGGACACTGTTGCCATCGCCCTCAAGCAACCAACCCGGACGACTGGCAGGAGGATGCCATATGCCGTCCCTATTCGGTTTTGCTCCCGGTGGGGTTTGCCATGCCGCGTCTGTTACCAGAAGCGCGGTGCGCTTTTACCGCACCGTTTCGACCTTACCGCAGCTCGAAATGCAGGCGGTTTGTTTTCTGTGGCACTTTCCCTAAAGTCACCTCTCGCCGGGAGTTACCCGGCACCGTTCCTCGCTGGAGCCCGGACTTTCCTCCCCTATGCGGTTACCCACATGGCGGCGGTCGCCCGACCCTCTGGCGCGGTCAGCTATAGCAGTTGCCGTCTTCGTTTTCCAAGCAGCAGCGCTAAAAGTATCGCGCGGCACTCGCCGTCGATGACGCCGTCGATATTTTCAGGACGAAACCGCCGCTGGAATGCGACCACCGCCGCGCGACCATCGGCAATGCCATAACCATAGCGTTCGAGCGCGAGCAGAAACGCCGCATCGGTCCAATCCGGATCAATCAGCTTTTCCTTTGGTCGCGGCACCGCCAGTCCCAGCTTCGCCAGCCGTCTCCCAATCGAACAATTCGCCCGGATCTTGTTTGCGCGCAGGCGCAATATCACTGTGGCCGACGACATTGCGCGGTTCGATACTGAATATGTTCCGACAATTTCCGCAACCAACGGCGTCAACGCTGTCCATCTGCTCCTCGGGAAACGGACGATAGCCCCATTCATGCCCCGGATTGACGATCTCGATGCCGATGCTGGCACTGTTAAATCGGTTATCCCGCGCCAATGCGACAAGCCGGCATGTTGCGCCCGTTGTTCTTCTCGGACCATATGGACGATCTGCCATCCTCATCGACGACATAATGCGCCGACACTTTCGATGCCGGGTTGGCCAGCCAGTCGATTGCCGCAGCGCCGGTTTTCATGCCGGTATAATGGAAGTACCAGCATCGTTACCGGCAGAGTGCGTTCGCCAAAGTTGGGCGAAGGTGTCCAGATCATGGTCATGCCCATTTAAGCATAAGGCTATGCGCTTTTGCCAATTTCATCGGGTTATTAGCTTGCTGCCCGACGTTGTGCGACGTGAGAAACCGACAGCTTGCTGCGTTCGTAAAATCCTCGAAACTCTTGGCTGGCACGCAATTTGTTCGGTCTGGCCAATCACCGTTTCGGCGGCACCCAGCATTAAGATGCCATCTTCTCGCCAGCGCTCGGCGAGATTCCATCAAGAACCTGCGACGCTTATCATCGCAAAGATACATCAGCATGTTGCGGCACAATATGACGTCAAACATCCCAAGCTGAGCGAGGATTCAAGCATGTTGTGTTCGCGAAAACTAACCATGCGGCGCAGATGGTCCTTCGATTCCAATCTTTGCCATCTTGATCAAAATGTTTCATCATCAGCATGACGGGCAGTCCGCGCTGGATTTCGAACTGCGAATATTCGCCCGATTACGTGCCTTGAGCAAGCGCCGATCCTCGACACATCGGTCGCCATGAATATGCACCTGCCAACCGCGCCATTTTTCCGGATTTTCAGCGAAGTCCATGGCCAATGAATAAGGCTCCTGCCCGGTCGAACACGCCGCTGACCAAATCCTCAACCGTTTTGTCGCGCTCCGTTGTTCGCGGAACGCATCGAGCATCGGTCCGGTAAGCAAGGCGAAGTTCGCTTGATCGCGGAAAAAGCAGGTTTCGTTATTGATCATCGCTTCAACACATTCGCTGGTCAGCTTTGGTTCCGCATCAATTTCGATCAGCGACACCAGAGTTTCAAGATCGGGAATGGAATTTTGCCGCATCACCGGCTTTAGGGCCATTTCGACCGCCAGTGCCGGTTGGCCATCAGAGTCTGGCCAGTGTGCTTTTCGAGCAACGCCGACAACGCCTTGTACGCTCTCGCATCACCAGTTGCGGTCATTGTACGACCCGTTTCAAGAGCTGCGTAATCTGAGCCGGTTCGAATATCGCCGTCGCCAACCCTTCACGCGCGACCGCTCCGGGCATCCCCCAGACAACCGAACTGTCGCTGTCTTGAACCAATATCGCTGCCCTTTTTTGCGAGAAGACGCGCGCCATGAACGCCGTCATTGCCCATGCCGCTGAAAATAATTGCAATTGCCTCGGCCCCGTAGACCTCAGCTACTGATTCGAGCATTGCGTCTACCGACGGGCAATAGCGGCTGACCGAGTAATGCTGCACATGGTCAATGACGACCTTGCTGCGCTCTTTGCGACACACCAGATGTGCATCGCCGGGAGCCACGTAAATGTGGTTCGCGCAGAACGATTTCGCCGCTCTCGGCAACCTTGACGGTTCGATCGGTCAAACTGGCAAGCTGCCGCGCAAAAAAGGACATAAACGCTTCAGGAAGGTGCTGGGTGATGAAAATCGGACAATCCAGCGACGGATCCAGATTGCGCACAACTTCATAAATCGCCGGAATGCCTCCAGTGGATGCCCCCATCGCAATACATGCGGGCCGGACGATCTGTTTCTCGTTCACTGCAAGTTTGGCAGTATGCCCTGCATCGCTCCGCTCACGCGCCGACCGGCCCAGTCGAATGACCTTGTCGATCAGTATTTCCGAAAAGCGACCTGAAAAACCCGACCGCCCTGGCTTTGCTAAAGTGTCGCAAGCGCCGCAGCGACAGTGCATCGATTGCAGCAGGGCCGTTCTCTTCGGCAAAAGCCGACACCACCAATATCCGCGCACCCTTTGCTTTCGCCTGAATTCGGGGAGCGCATCAAGGCCGGAACGTTTCGGCATCTCGATGTCGAGCAGGATGATATCGACAACATAATCGTCGAGGCAAGCCAGCGCCATTTCGCTGTCCTCGGCTTCGCAAACAATCTCGATATCAACGTGCTGTCCGAGCACGCGAGCGAAGATCGAGCGCGCGACGATGCTGTCGTCAACCAGCATGACCCGGATCGGCGGAAGCGTCTTTCGTTGGATCTTACCGGGATGCGGTTGAAGTGCGGACATCGTCAGGCGCCGCTTAAATGCAGCCGACGATTTGCAGCTTTGCTTCTAGCGTCTCGCGATCGAACGGTTTCATCACATATTCGTCGGCACCAGCGTCGATCGCTGCCTGAATATGCCCGATGCCGTTCTCGGTCGTGCAGAAAATGACTTTGGCCGAGGGAGACGCGATCGTCGAGCGGATAGGCGCGCAGGAAATCCATCCCGCTCATGATCGGCATGTTCCAGTCGAGCAGGATCACATCGGGTGTTTCCGTCGTGCAATGATCAAGTGCTTCCTTGCCATCGGCTGCTTCCGCCACCTCGAATTGCATCGTTTCCAGGATGTGGCGTGCAACTTTACGGATCACCTTGCTGTCATCGACTATCAAACAGGATTTCATGCGACATCCACCTTATTCTGGTTCGTAAAACAGCGTAACCGAACCGCGTTATCGACACGTTAATGCCAGCGGCATTTTCCGCCGCGTTTTAGGCCGCGAGTGCTTCTTCGCCGTTGATAAGTTGAGTAGCATCTAGGATCATCACCATCTCGCTGCCAACCGAGGCGATACCAGTCACGAGAGGTGCCCAGTTCGCCGGTGGATTGATATGCACCTCGATCTGGTCTTCGGGGATCGACACGACATCTTCCACCGAATCGACCAGCAATCCGTAGTGATGGCCCGCGATCTCGGCGACCACCGCCAACGCGCCCTTTTTCAATGGTTGCTGCTTGCCGGTCACCAGATACTGGCTGTCGATCAGCGTGAGCACACGGCTTCGCAGCGCAAAAAGCCCGGCAACGCTCGGGTCGCATTTCGGCACGGAAATCACGTCGTTCACATGAACGAGTGATTCGATGACAGAACTGTCGATGGCGACACGCGCGCCATCAATATGTGCGATCAGGAAAAGTGCAGCCATTTCAGCGAACTCCCGCGAGTTTGGACTCAATCGCCGACAGCAATCCGACGCGGTCATAACGGTAAATGCTTGGCAAATTGCCGAAGGGTTGATGGCCGTTTTGCCGCAAGTGAAGTACGCGCGGATCGTCGGCGATTGTTTCACCCGCCCCGTCGTCACGGCTCAGAACGATTGCTGCGGTACCTCGATCTGCTGGGTCGAAACTCACAGTATAGCCAGAAGCGGTCAATAATGGCCCCAATATCCGGCGTTCCCAGTTTCCTTCTTCGTCGCTCTCGACGAAGCACACCGGCTTTTGGCCTAAGCCCGACCTATTGTTGTCGTCGGCTTCGAAATAGCGGAAGACATTGATCAGTTCGACCATTTCGCCCTGCGCGTCGATCACGCCTTCATGCAAATGCGGTTCGGCGCTTGGAACAATAGCCCCGTCGATGCTGAAAATGTCGAGAACATCCTCGACAGCCAGATATTTGCAATGTTCGCCGTCGGTCAAACGCAGCATTTTGACCATTCCCTCGGCAGGAACGGTGTCCAATTCGAATATGTCGGTCAGCGCATCGCCATTTGCCGCGCGCATTTTTCCACCGACAAACTTGATGTTTGCGACATCGACATCTTCCATTCGGTCGATAACCGAAAGCCTGACGGCACGCTTCACGCCGTCTAACGCGACATATAGCAACGCTGACGCAGACTTCACGGCCTTTGCGGTAGTTGTCGGCGTATCGCGGCCAAGTTGTTGCTCTTGAAGATCGACGCCAATCGCTGAAGCAAGCCCGCTGGCATCAAGCAAAAGCATCGGCTTGCCGTTGTCGGGCAACGAAGTCCCCGCATATAACCCGGTCGACATGACCAATGCAGCGCCGGGTTTGACCACCAGTTCCTCATTGTCGATGACGCTCGCCACATCGAGCACAAAAGTGGAACCCACCGCTGGCCGAATGACGATCAATGTCCGGCTTGTCTCGTTAGCTCGAGTCGTCATGTCGATCTCGAGCACGGATTCGAGCGTAGCATAAGGGAATCGTTCACCCCGGATGGACGCAACGGATGCACCGCCAAGATTTTCGATTTTGACATTGGCATTGGACGCAGAGAGAATCTCCACAACCGAGCTCCGCGAAATGCCGAAAATATGTTCGCCAGCGCGAACCGACAGACCGGCGATGATGGACAGTGTAAGCGGCAAGCGAAGTGTCATTTTTAGGCCGTGGCCCTCGAAATTTTCCAGTTCAATGGTGCCGCCAATGGCTTGCAGGTTCGTACGCACGACATCCATCCCGACACCGCGACCCGAAATCGCGCTGACGTGATCGGCGGTCGATAGGCCCGGCGTAAAGATGGTACGCAACTGCGCTTTTTCCGACATTTTCGGCCATTCTGCGGCGGTAACTAGCTTGGCGGCAATCGCCCGAGCGCCAAGTTTTTCCAGATTAATACCGCGCCCGTCATCGACAACTTCAATCAAAATCTGGTTGCCGGATTGCCGCGCGTTAATGCGAATTTGCCCTACGGGATCCTTGCCGACGGAGCGGCGCTCTTCGGCGGTTTCGATCCCGTGATCGGCAGCATTGCGCAGTATGTGGCTCAGCGGATCGCGCAGGGCTTCAACCATTTCACGATCGACCTCGACCTCACTGCCATCGATACGAAGTTCGATTTCCTTACCGAGATCGATGCTGATGTCCCGCAAGAGCCGCGGCAACGACGAAAACAGCCGATCAATATTCTGCATCCGCATCATGCCGACCGCATCGCGCATCTCGGCAACCGACGCCGATAGCCGCGAGAATGAATGTTCGAGTTCGCTGTTAGACCCGGAGCGGCGCAACTGCCGCGAAACTTCGTTTCTGGCGAGCACCATGTCGGAAACCCCGCTCATCAACTTGTCGAGCAAGGCCAGCGAAACTCGAACCGTTCTGGACTTTGCACGCGGGCCAAGGTCGTCGCCTTCGCTATCAAAGTCATCCAATGGGGTATCGGGCGATACTACGCTTTCAGAGTCTGCCGGAATGAAGGCCAACATAGCGTCGATCAGGTCTTCGTCGTTATCGTAAACCGCCTGCCCGGTTTCGAGCGCATCGGTGAGTGCGGATATCCGGTCGATGACAGCCAGAACGGCGGATACGAGACCGGGCGATGCCGTCACATGGCCTTCGCGCGCGCCGCTTAAAAGATCTTCGGCGGCATGGCTTAGCCGGAGCAATCGGGGCAAATCTAAAAAACCGCAACTGCCCTTAACCGTATGGACGAAGCGGAAAACGCTGTCGAGCAACGCGCGGTCTTGCGGCGTCCGCTCCCACTGGACAAGCTGGCTTGCCAGTGTCTCAAGCGTTTCGCGCGTTTCCGCGATAAAATCTTCGAGTAAGTCGTCCATGCAAGCGGTCCCGGATATGCGTCGGACAGCATTGGCAAGATATGGTTAAAAAGCTGTTTACGCCTTAGCCGCCGCGAACGACTGCACCGATTACCAGATGCTCGGCATCGGGCTCTGCGATTTGCAACAATCCGCCTCCGCGAACCGCCAGATTGCGAGCCATCCAGGCCGCAGCGGTCCGCGAATCGATCATTGCCGGGTCGAGATTACCTGCAAGCGCATCGCGGATCGCCGCATCCATAACGATACGTGGTCCGTTGGCACGGATGACAATCTCCTGTTCGCCATCGCGGCTTTCGGCGCCGACGAACAATGTTCCGCCGCGCACCAACGCGTCGTTCGCCAATAGTACCAGATTCAGCAGGATTTTGACCGCACGTTTGGGCATCAGTCCGACCGGAATGGCCCACTCAAGCGTAGTGCGCCCACTCGCCGTGACGAGCGGCTCGATTACCGCTTTGGCCTCGACTGGATCGACCTCTGCACCGAAACCGCCCGCCGCACCGAACGCAAGACGGAAAAATTTGAGCTTGTCAGCCGCCGACTTCGCGCTTTCGGCAAGCAAGTCCATGCAGCGTTGCTTCATTTCCGGATCATGCTCGTCGGCGAGCAGTTCTAGCCCGTTGTTCATTGCACCGACCGGGCTGAGCAAGTCGTGACAAAGCCGCGAACAGAGAAGGCTGGCAAGATCGACTTCGGACTCGGTCATGGAATCAAGGCTTTCGGGCAAACAGGCCAATGCAATTAATTGGCGCTAATGGACTTACTACCGGCATGTTTCAACCCCAGACAATGCTAGCGGGAACGAAGCGGACATCGCCGCCTGCGCCATCGCTTTCGGGCAGCCATGCGGTGATGTCGCCATTTGCTATTATCAGCCAGTTTCGTCCATCGGCGCTGGCCATTCGCGCATCAGTGGCGGAAGGTTCAGGGACTCCATTGGGGTGAGAATGAAAATAGCCCAAAATCGCCGGGCGGCCTTGCCTTGCCTGCCTTTCGGCCGCGATCAGCGCCGAAGGATCGATTTCGAACTCTTTGCGCGGATTAAGGGCAATATTAGGCGTCAAGACGGCGCTTTCGACCACTCTATTATCGCCCAGCAACAAGCCGCAGCACTCCTCGGGCTCTGATGCCTTCGCCCAATCGAGCAATTGCTGCCGCTGTGTCCTTGATATCTGCAATTCCATCACCCACATCCTAGGCGATGGGCGGGGAAAATTCCATACTGACAGGTGTGCTTGGCGAAGGGCGTTTAGACAGCGCTGTTGCTGCCGCCTTGCCGCAGCTATCGCGCGCGCGGGTCCAAGCTCTCCTCGCCGAAAATGCGCTGTCCGTTGACGGCGCACCCGTCATTGACGGCTCGACTAAAAAATTCGCTGGCAAGGCATTTTCACTGGCGGTGCCTGCAGCGCGCGCCGACAAAGCCGAACCGCAAAACATCGCGCTCGAAATTGTCTATGAGGACGATCATTTGCTGGTCGTTGATAAACCTGCCGGGCTTGTCGTTCATCCCGCCGCCGGTCATCCTGACGGCACGCTGGTCAATGCGCTGCTGCATCATTGTCGGGGCAGATTGTCGGGGATAGGCGGAGTCCAGCGCCCCGGATCGTTCACCGTATCGACCGCGATACGTCGGGGCTGCTCGTTGTCGCCAAGACGGACAAGGCGCATGAAGGCTTGGCCAAATTGTTCGCCGACCCACGACATCGAACGCCGCTATTTCGCGGTTGTCAGCGGCATCCCTGCCCCGCCTGCTGGCTCGGTCCGCACCCAGATCGGCCGTTCGACCACCAATCGCAAGAAAATGGCAGTCTTGCCCGACAACAAGGGCAAACATGCGGTCACCCACTTCAAAACCGAAGAGCGGTTCAAGTCCACAGCCTTGGTTAGTTGCACACTGGAAACCGGCAGAACGCATCAAGTTCGCGTGCATATGGCGCATATCGGCCATCCGCTGATAGGCGATTCCGTTTATTCTAATCGACAAAAGCCCTTACAGAATTCGGACCAAATCAGTCCAAATTCGACAGACAGGCGTTGCACGCGGCTTCATTGGGGTTTATTCATCCGGTTACCGGCGAAAAACTGTGTTTCGAAAGCCGTTTACCAGATGATATGCAGGATCTGCTAAGTGCGCTTCGAGTATAAGTTTCGAAGGTAACCGCTTTGCCAATGGGTGCTTGATGAGGCCCGGCGGAGGAGCAAAATGAAAGAGGAAAACATGTCTGAGACAAAAAATGTTCCGGCAACAATCCCTGCCCTTGGGGGGGACGCCAGCCTCAACCGTTACTTGAGCGAAATCCGCAAATTTCCGGTCCTGAAGCCAGAGCAAGAATATATGCTTGCCAAACGTTTTCAGGAACATGGCGATCCCAAGGCCGCCGAGCAGCTGGTGACGTCGCATCTGCGGCTCGTCGCGAAAATCGCGATGGGCTATCGCGGCTATGGCCTGCCGGTTTCCGAGCTGATTTCCGAAGGCAATATCGGCCTGATGCAGGGTGTGAAGAAATTCGATCCCGACCGCGGCTTTCGCCTCGCGACCTATGCGATGTGGTGGATTCAGTGCGTCGATGCAGGAATTTATCCTGCGCAGCTGGAGCCTCGTAAAAATCGGCACCACCGCCGCGCAGAAAAAGCTGTTCTTCAACCTTCGCCGGATGAAGAACAATCTTCAGGCGTTTGAGGATGGCGACCTGAATCAGGCAACCCTGACCAAAATCGCGACCGATCTGGGCGTCTCCGAAGAAGAAGTCATCGAACATGAACCGCCGCATGGCGATGGGCGGCGATACCTCGCTGAACGTGCCGATGCGCGAAGATGGCGATGGTCAGTGGCAGGATTGGCTGGTCGATAACGAACCGTTGCAGGACCAACGCGTTGCCGAGGCACAGGAAGCCGACATGCGCCATGCAATGCTGACCGAAGCGCTTGACAGCGCTGAACGACCGCGAAAAGCATATATTGAGCGAACGCCGCCTGATCGACGAGCCGAAAACGCTGGAAGAGCTGAGCCAGGTCTACAATGTCAGCCGCGAACGTGTGCGCCAGATTGAGGTGCGCGCCTTTGAAAAGCTGCAAAAGGCGATGCTGCGCATTGCGGGCGAAAAAAGGTTGCTGATCGCTGGCTAATCAGCGCTAAAAATCGGATGACGGGCGAAAACAGCTGCGCTAGCAATTCGGGATGACCGAACCCAAGCGCTCGTTTTCCGCCCGTCTTCTTTTTTCCTGTTTAAATGGACCGTGTATTTCGTGGTCGCCAGCGTCGCATTGGTGACGGTCTACCGGTTCGTGCCAATTCCAACGACGATAACGATGCTATTCGACCAGAACGGCGCAAAGC